>JBGCFI010000099.1:0-30653 GCA_045106855.1 Granulosicoccus sp. | reverse complement strand
CAATCGCGTTGCTGGGTCGGTTGATCTCGGCTTGATCTGTCGCTCTTTGTAAAGGGCGAGTTGTTTTCGAAGAAGCCAATTCTCCGCTGCCAGATTCCTGGAAGTGTTTACGCAAAGCCACAGGTATATCGCAAAATCAGCGATGACTCTAACGATGATATGTCAGGAATCGGGACGCATCATTTTAACTTAGCCGATGCTAGTTCTATTCGCAAGAAGTACAGTAACAACAATGCGGTCACAATATTTGCGGACCACACCTGTTCTACAAACAGTCGGGTGCCGGTCAGTATCTCTATCGCGCCGGCCACATCGAGAATGTGCGCATCCGGATAGATGATCATTACCATGTGCCGCGACTGAGCTCTCGCGTCTGATATGCGCTGATCTTTGCCATGGACGTACTTTACCGCCACAGGGAAAAATCGGTCAGGACTGATTCCCCTCGATTTCTGCTAACAACTCGTTTGTAGTTTGTTGCGCAGAATCGGTCATATTCTACCGATTAACCGGCCCCGGTTGTTCTGCGAGAACAATCGTTAGGGACGCTTCTATTCCGGTAGTCTTGACACTACCTGTATATACAAGTTATCGTCCCATTGAATTGAGAGTGTTTGGGAGCTACGTAAGCGTGCCGAGTAACTCAACTAACAGTTTATTTAATTTAACCGGGAAAACAGTGCTCGTTACCGGTGCAAGCAGAGGCATAGGAAGAGCTATTGCCGAGGGACTTGCGTCAAACGGCGCAGATGTGGTGGTCACATCCCGTACGTTAGAATCACTGTTGTCGGTTTCGGAGAGTATTCAAGCACTTGATCGCCAATGTTATTGTTATCAACTCGATGTGAGTGATTCGGCCTCTATAAATAAACTATTTGCCTCATTGGTCGTTGATCAACTTTCACCGGACATCTTAATCAACAACGCGGGGATAGAAAAAGTGTGTCCTTCTGTTGATGTAGATGAGGCATTGTGGGACAGGATTGTAGACACCAACCTCAAGGGTGCATTTTTCGTAGCACAACATTTCGCGCGCACTCTTTTGCCTTTAAAGCGCACAGGCAGTGTCATAAATTTAGGCTCACTTACCTCTGCAGTTGGAGTGCCTACTGCCGCTGCATACACATGTTCAAAAAGTGGAATCTTAGGCATGACCAGAGCGTTGAGCACGGAGTGGGCGCCATTGGGAATTAGAGTTAATGCTATTGGGCCGGGTTACTTTAGAACCGAGCTGACTGAGGAGTTTTATCAGGACGCAACTTGGCAGGATGCCATGCTTGCGAAAATACCCATGAATCGGTTTGGTAATCTTGACGACCTTGTTGGGATATCCGTATTTCTATCAAGCGCCGCATCATCTTATGTGACAGGACAAATATTTTATGTCGATGGCGGTTATCTAGCGTCTATCTAAAGGGCAGTAGTTAAATTTAAATGTCAATCATAGTTCACTCTTTTGGTATTAGGATTTGTGTTTGATGAATAACCCAGCCCCCCTGTATGAAATGGTAAAACGTCATATCACTGATGCCATTGTAGCCGGCAAGTATCTTCCAGGCGCTAAGTTGCCGTCTGAGAGCGCTCTGGTCGAATCTCTCGACGTATCGAGAATGACTGTCAATCGTGCGCTTCGTGAGCTTACACGCGATGGTGTGATTACCAGGCTCCAGGGTATTGGCTCTTTTGTCAGTAAAGTAGGACCTACTACTTCGTTGGTAGAGTTGCGAGACATCAAGGATATTGTTGCGGATGAAGGCGCAATCTACTCCTGTAAGCTACTTGTCGCTGAGCGTAACCTTGCAGATAAGAGTGTTTGCGACCTATTGGAACTTGAACGGGACGTTCCTATTCTGCATGTCACGATGTTGCATTACGCCAACAGGAAGCCCTTGCAATTAGAGCGTCGATTTGTGCGGGAAGATTTCGCTCCTAAGCTCTTAAAACAAGACTTGACGAAAAAATCTCTATTCAAATACTTACAATCAATTTCACCGGTGTCGGAGTTGGAGCAAGTCGTTGAGGCTTGCACACCTGATGCTAGTGAGCGTAAATCATTGAGGGTGAGTAAAGATTTTCCAGTTTTACGTATACGACGACGCACCTGGGTAGGACAGAAGATCGTAACGCTGGGCTATTTTTCGCACCCGGGAGATCGTTATCGGGTGACTGTACGTGTAAATCCAGCGGATTTAACTCACTAAATGGCGCCCATCACTCATCTTGAAGACCTTCGCTCAATAGCGCAGCGTAAAGTCCCTCGTGCATTTTTTGATTACGTGGAATCCGGTGCTTATGATGAACGAACGCTAGCAGCTAACAAAGATGATCTGGATGCCATTCATCTGGATCAACGTGTGTTAGTCGGCGTAGAGAATCAATCAATGGAGACGACGATACTAGGTCGAAAATCCGCCATGCCACTCGCGTTAGCACCAACAGGACTGACCGGTTTGATTTACCCTAACGGTGAAATTCATGCGTGCAAGGCAGCCAATGCGTTTGGTATACCCTACACGCTGAGCACAGTCTCAATTTGTTCATTGGAAGAGGTTGCAGAAGAAACGGATCAGCCGTTTTGGTTTCAGCTCTACATCATGCGTGATAGGGTTTTTGTTGAACGACTGATCCAACGAGCGCAAGATGTCGGGTGCGATACGTTGGTCTTAACAGTGGACCTCCCGGTGCAAGGGCAGCGACACGCCGATATTCGTAATGGTTTGTCAGTACCTCCGAGACTCACTGTGCGCAATGCGATTGATATCGCAAGTAAGCCTGCTTGGGCATTGGGCATGCTGCGCAGTGGACGTAGAAACTTTGGAAATCTGGAGGGTCACATTGACGGTATGGACGATGTTAAATCAATGGCTGAATGGACATCTCGCCAATATGATCCATCGTTAACTTGGGATGATGTGAAATGGGTTCGATCAAAGTGGAAAGGTAACCTTGTCATAAAAGGCATCATGGATCCGCAAGATGCCATTCAAGCATTAGACATCGATGTGCAGGGCATTATTGTGTCTAACCATGGCGGTCGTCAGCTTGATAGCAGCATCTCAACTGTTAAGGCACTGCCGCGAGTTATTAATGTTATCGAAGGACGACTCGATGTTTTTGTTGACGGTGGTATCCGCTCAGGATCAGATGTACTGAAAATGATAAACCTAGGTGCAAAGGCTGTTTTTATTGGCAGAGCATTCCTGTATGGCTTGGGCGCCATGGGCGAAGCAGGTGTCACCCAGGTTTTGACTATGTTTCAAAAAGAACTTGGGGTCGCTATGGCTCTGACGGGTAAGAAATCGTTGCACGAACGGCCTTAATGGGCGATTCGGATTTGATGTAGAAAGAGGGGGTTTATGAAAGATAACAAAACACCGAAACATTCTACACGGCATGCCTGTATATACAGGCCATCTCAGATAAGTAGTTCTACCGTACAGCAACTGCATTTTCTGTGTTTGAGCCGCGATTCATGAGTCAGTCTCAAAGCATGATTGAGATTAAGAATGTGTCAAAAGCATTCGGAAACACCTTGGCTGTGAACGACGCTAGTTTGTCTCTGGATCACGGAGACTTTCTAACAATCGTAGGTCCTAGTGGCTGCGGTAAAACCACCCTGCTTCGAATGATCGCTGGATTTGATACACCCTCCAGTGGGGAGATTCTAATCAATGGGCAGCATGTTGAGGCAGTGCCGCCATACCAGCGATCCATCGGGATGGTCTTCCAGAAGTTGGCCTTGTTTCCGCATATGACTGCATATGAAAATGTAGCCTTTCCTTTGAAAATGCGTCGGTTTAACCCAGCCGACATTCCATCGTTGGTGGATAAATACCTGAGCCTTGTCAAGCTTAAAGATTTCAGTGAGCGCCGACCCCATCAACTCTCCGGCGGTCAGCAGCAACGCATCGCGATTGCCCGTGCTTTGTCCTTTAGTCCCGATCTACTACTACTCGATGAGCCTCTTTCAGCCCTTGATAAAAAGCTTCGTGAAGAGATGCAGCTAGAGTTTCGACGCATACAGCAGGAGCTAGGAGTTACCACGATCAATGTCACACATGATCAGCGCGAAGCGCTAGTGATGTCTGATCACATTGTTGTTATGAGTGAAGGCCTTGTTCAACAAACTGATACACCATCAGATCTCTATCGCAAACCCAAGAATCAGTTTGTTGCAAGCTTTATCGGAATGACCTCTATGTTTGAAGCATCGGTGATTGGTATCGAAAAAAACAAAGTTAAAATTAATATAGGGAATATGACATTGACTGCTCGAGGTAGCGGCGACTTGTTTAAAAACGGCGATGCTATCGAATGTGCAGTACGCGCAGAACAAGTTCAATTTGTTGGGAGCAGCAGTAATCAAGTCTTTGACAATGTTGTCTCAGGTGTCATTACACAACGCATTTTTGAAGGGGACCGTGTAGTTTACGAAGTTCGTATCAGTGACATGAATGATTCGACTCTTTTCGTGTTTGATCACAATCCTAATCAGCACGAAGAATATTCGTTTAACGAAATTGTGCATTTGGGTTGGAATGCAGACCATTTTTATGCATTCCCTGTTGTTACGTAGTTTGTATCCATTAACCAAGGTGAGGTATGTAGAATGAAAAGGAACGAGAGTAAGTCTATCAATCGAAGAACCGTACTGAAAGTAGGTGCTGCAGCTGCGGGTATTATGGCGGCTCCGGGAATTCTCAGAGCTCAAGAGAAACCTAAGGAGATTATCGTTCGAGCGTGGGGTGGTGCGTGGGGTGAATCACTTCAAGCCGGTGTGGCAGATCCATTCACAGCAGCAACCGGTATCAATGTTCGACTTGATTTTACAGAAGACAATGAAATCAAACCCAAAATTTGGTCTGCTGTGGATCAGGGTCGAATTCCACCTATTCACGTCAACTGGGATACTTCCACAAATGCAACTATTTCAGCGCTGCGAGGTGCTACGGTTGATCTAAGTGATTTGTCGAACTTAGACGGTTTACTACCTCTGTCTAGACCAGTAGGCCTTGAAGGTTATCCGTTGGTCAATACGTACGCGTATGTGTATGTGTGTGCTTTTCGGCCAGAAGCATTTCCAGAGGGTCCGCCAGATTCCTGGAACGTCATGCTTGACCCTAAATTCAAAGGTAGGGTGGCGTTGTACGATGATGGCATCGGATTCAATCCGATATCGGTAATTGCAGGTGGTGGAACCTTTGCCGATATCCCCGATAACATGGAACCGGGTTATGAATTTTATAGAAAATTAAAGGAGAACGAGCCGCTACTGGGTGAAGATTCCGATTTCACCACTTGGTTTCAAAACGGCGAGATAGATTTAGCTTGCACCATTTCTGTCAATGCTCGGGCCGCACGAAAAACCGGTATTAACGTTGAATGGACTGTGCCAAAAGAGGGTTGTAAGGTCGACACCGATGGCTTGTGGATTCCAAAGGGATTACCGGCGAATGAAGAGTACTGGGCTAAGGAATTTATCAATTTTGCACTGACAAAAGAGGCTCAGGAAAAATGGTGTTCATTGCTAGGTCTGCCGCCAGTCTATCCAGGCATAGCCCCACCCGAAGATTTGGTCGGTGATCCGTCTTACCCAACTAGCGAAGAAGACTTTGCGAAATTGGTCAGTGTGCCATCACCGATATTGGTAGAGAACCAACCGAAATGGTTCGCCAAATTCAACGAAATCTTCCAGGGTTAAGGATTATCTGCAGAGCTTCCCCGACAGCACACTCGGGGAAGTTTCAACAACGATAGTTGAGACCATAGTGTCAAATAAAACAAACGCTCGTTTACCGTTGAAGTGGACAGTTCTTGACGGAATTGAGTCTGCAGCATTGATTGTCTGGCCTAGACGGCTACGTGATTCGACGGGTTGGCTGTTCATTGCACCAGCCCTGTTCCTGGTTGGTATCTTGTTGGTAGGTCTCGGATATATGTTGGAATACAGCCTTCATGAGCTGGATCTTTCAACCTATCGATTAAAAGAAGCCTACACCGTGAGTAACTACTATTTTTTTACCGAGCAGCCGGTCTATGTTCGTGTATTTATCCGAACACTGATTGCGGCGACCTTGGTCACGTTTATCACATTGTTCCTGGCATTCCCTTATGCGTATGTAATGGTAAGAACACCATCGGCTTTTATACGCAAGTTTTTGTTGGTATCTCTTTTTTTACCCTTTTTCATTGGTCAAGTCGTGCGAGCCTATGGGTGGTTAATCATTCTCGGTAAAGAGGGCATTATTAATACTATATTAGTGAATATAGGGCTGCCATCCCTGGATCTTATCTACAACTATGGCGCTGTCATCTTTGGTCTGGTGCAGTACATGCTCCCCTTTGCGGTGCTTCTGATTGTTCCTGCGATAACCGCCGTAAGTGAAGATATCGAATTGGCTGCAGAGAGTCTCGGAGCCAACTGGATACGCACTTTTCAGCATGTGGTATTGCCGATGACGCGCCCCGGTATTGTGGGAGCATCAATTGTGGTCTTCACACTAACCATGACAGATTTTGCGATGCCGGAAATTCTCGGAGGAGGTACAACGGATTTCATTGCCAGCGCTATCTATGACAGTTTCTTTCAATTGTCCAATGCAGGTCTTGGGGCAGCACTGTCGATTGTCCTGGTTGCTATCGGTAGCCTGTTAGTAGCCCTGGTGTTCTGGATTGCCGGAGCAGGCACATTAAGTATCCGGAGCCAGACACCATGATCCGCGTACCCAACAAACAATTTGTGCTGTGGGCCTTGGTTAGCTTTAGTTTGTTAACCCTCAGTCTGCCCACGATTATAATCATTGGTGCTTCATTCACGTCCGGTGAGATTATCCAATTTCCACCCGATGGATTATCTTTAAAGTGGTATCAGCAACTTTGGCAACTTGACGATTTCAAGCAAGCTTTCCTGCGTACGGCATATGTCTCTTTTATCTGTACCTTGGTTGCCATTCCAATCGGTACGCTTGCCGCCATAGCAACCGCTCGATACCGCCTTAGATTTCAAAAAACCATTCAAGTCTATTTGCTTTTACCGTTTACGATCCCACTGGTCGTATCAGGCATTGCCATGATGATCCTGTTTGGCGAAATTAGAATTCTGGGCAACTTATGGCCGGTTGGCATTGCATTGTGTTTGATCAACTTGCCTTTCATGATTTGGTCAGTAAGCGCAACCGTCAACGGGCTAGACCCCGAGCTTGAAAATGCGGCTTCTAACTGCGGAGCTCCCCCCGTACAAACATTTTTCGCGGTGACGCTACCCGCAGTTATGCCAGGTGTCATAACCGGTGCTCTACTGATGTTCATATTGGCTTTTAACGAATTCCTGGTGAGCCTGTTTCTCACGGATGCTCGAACCGTCACGCTTCCTGTGCAGATATACAATTCCATACGCAGCGTCATTACACCTGACTTGGCAGCAGTATCGGTCCTGTACATTGTTATTGCACTTATCGCCGTGTGGTTACTCGATAGACTGGTCGGGCTAGAGATATTTCTAAAATCCAAGTAAATAGGAAAAAACGTTGACTAACAAAATCAGTTATTACCACTATGCATCATTAGATTCTGTGCAAAAACAATCTCTTCTGAAGCGCACTGAGGGCGACTTGGCCCCCTTTTTAGAAAAAGTCATTCCCATCATTGAAGCCGTAAGCACGGAAGGTGACGTAGCCTTGGCACGATTCGCTAATGAGTTTGATCGATCTCCAGTCACAGCAAACACCATTGCCGCAACTCAGGCTGATTTTGACGAAGCCTATGACAGAGTTGACAACAAGCTGATTGAAATCATGGAATTCAATAGTGACAATGTACGGCGATTTCATCAGGCACAGATGCCAGAAGAGATGTGGATGAAGGAGATGCATCCCGGGGTGTTTGCTGGTGAGAAGATCGAACCGATCGATTCAGTAGCCTGTTATGTACCGCGGGGTAAAGGATCATTCCCAAGCGTAGTGATGATGACAGCGATACCGGCTGTGGTGGCTGGTGTTCGGCAACCTGTAATAATCACGCCCCCTGGTCCCGACGGCAAGATCGATGCTGCTACATTGGTTGCCGCAAGACTTGCTGGTGTCGAACAAGTATACAAATGCGGCGGTGCGCAAGGCGTTGCTGCGGTGGCATTTGGTACGAACACCGTACCCCGATGTCGCAAGATCGTAGGGCCTGGCAGTCCGTGGGTTGTTGCGGCTAAACGTGTTCTGGCGGAGCGCCTGGATCCCGGTCCCCCGGCTGGTCCGAGTGAATCAATTATTTTGGCTGATGAATCTGCCAATGGACGAGTTGCTGCTCTGGATCTCTTAATCGAGTCGGAGCACGGCCCCGATAGCTCTGCCTACCTGGTGACCAACTCAGATGCTGTCGCCGCTTCAGCCATCGACGCCATTCCGCAATACTGGGCAACCATGAGTGATCAACGTGTTGAATTCTCTTCCACGGTACTGTGTGGAAAGCGGGGAGGAATTATTCTCACCGACAGCATTGAACAATCAATTGAATTTGTAAATGACTATGCCCCCGAGCATCTACAGATCCATTCCAAGGAACCGCACGATTATTTGGGCGCGATTCGTAATGCCGGTGAAATTTTGTTAGGGGAACATACGCCAATTTGCATTGGCAATTTTACGTTAGGTCCCAATGCAGTTCTGCCTACCAACGCTAATGCGAGCACTCGATCCCCGCTCGGTGTTCACGACTACCTAAAACTGGTTTCAATTGGCTACGTAACAAGGAAAGGTTACCAGCACTTAGCGCCTTATGCTCGAGAGATGGCCCTGTACGAAGGATTTGATGCGCACGCAAATGCCGTGTCTGATATGCGTGACGAGGCGTTTCGAACAGGCTAATGGAATTTAACACCGTGGCGATTCATAAAATGACAAGAGATAAGGCCTTTCATTCAGTTAATGCGCATATCAGCGATCTGCCTAGTTACAACGCGGGTCAATCGGCAGAAAGCGTGAAACGTAAGTTCAAGCTGACTCATGTCGTCAAACTGAACAGTAATGAAAATCCTTATGGGCCTTCGCCGAGAGTCCGTGAGGTCGCAGAGGGTGCGTTCAGTGATGTGAATCAATATCCGAATGCTCCTTATACCGAGTTACTGATGCTTTTAGCCCAGCATCTAAACGTGGATGCACATCAAATTGTTCTGGGTAATGGCTCAGAGGAACTCATTGTCATTGCAGCCCGAGCACTTCTCAACGAATCAGACGAGATGGTGACAGTATCACCTGACTTTGGACTACACACTATTCACGCTCTGGCTATGGGTGCTAAGGTAACTCAAATCCCATTCAAATCGAATTTCTCGTTTGATGTTGATGCAATTGTTGAGGCGCTTCAAAGGCAACCAAAACTCTTGTGTATTAGCTCGCCCAGCAATCCTGTTGGCACCTTTTTAAACGCATCCGATCTAGAACGGATTATTGTTGCTTGTCAGGATCATACCCTTCTACTGTTTGACGAGGCCTATAGCGAATATGCCTCCCTTGAACCGGATTATCCCGATTGTTTATCTCTGCTAAACGACTCTTCAATCGCGTACCTCATGCTAAGAACCTTCTCTAAAGCTTATGGCCTGGCAGGGCTCAGAATTGGTTATGGTATTGCTGGAGATGGTTCGCTCATCGAGGTGATGAATCGCATAAAAACGCCGTTCAATGTTAACCATTTAGCTCAAAATGCGGCAATTATTGCCTATCAAGATCAGGCATATATGCGAGAAGGGTGTCAACTTGTACGCAACGAGCGTATACGGCTTTTTGAACTTCTTCGTTCCATGGGATTCGAAGTAGCACCATCGGCTACAAACTTTTTGTTTTTTAACGCAGGCACTGATGCATACGCATTGTCTGAGCTTTTGATGAGCAAAGGCGTCATTGTGAAACCTTGGATGGGTGAAAAGTTCAGCCGCTATATTCGTGTCTCCATTGGTACCCCTGAAGAGAACAATCAATTTTTAGCAACCCTTGAATCCTCACTCAAGCAGGTGCATTCATGAAAGCCGTTCAACTGTATGCAAAGGGAGACTTGCGTGTAGAGGAGGTTGAAGCACCTGATGCAATAGCATCCGATGAGGTTCTGTTAAGCGTGGAGGCTGCAGGCATATGCGGATCAGATCTTCACAATTTTCATACTGGAGTTTGGATCTCGCGATCTCCGTCTATACCGGGACATGAATTCTGCGCCAGAGTGCTTGAAGTAGGAGAGCGAGTAACAACACTTCAACCGGGGGACCGGGTGGTGGCGGATAGTCGAGTTTCTTGTGGTGATTGCGACGCCTGTAATTCTGAGCAACGATATCTGTGCGCTGGTATGGGTTTTGTCGGGGAAGTAAATAATGGCGGATTTGCACCTTACACCGTACAAAAAGCGTCTCAATTGTTAAAGCTACCGTCGTCAGACTTGCCGGCAATGATAGCGGTGTTCGCCGAGCCATTGGCAGTGGCGCTGCATGCGGTTAACCGGGTCAATCCGAGAAAGAATGATAGAGCACTTATCGTCGGGGCTGGAACTATCGGGGTTTTGTGTGCAATTGTACTACAACACAGAGGTGTTGATGTCGTGCAGGTGGCAGAGCTCAATGAACTAAGACGAAACCATGTGTGCGAGAAATTTGGGCTAACGGCGTTCGAGTTAACTAAAAATACGATACCCAACCGGCAAAGGCCTACTCTCTGTATTGATAGCACTGGATCAGCTGCTGTAGTAGATAGGGTGTTAGGAAATCTATCACGCGGTGGCAGACTCTCTATTGTCGGTTTATATCGCGATAATGTGTCCATCGATATGAATGCTGTTGTAGAGGGAGGAATCACATTGTGTGGTTGTGCAGCCTTTGACAATGAACTTCACGAATCCGTGTCATTGCTGCCTGAACTTAAGGACGAGATTATGAAAATAGCGGTACAAAAAATTAATATCGAATCGGTTCCAGGCTGGTACGACATACTCTCCAAAGGAGACTCGCCCATGCAGAAGGTTATTGTCCAACACTGAGCTCTTGGGTAATGGATGATAGTGGCATGGAAGATCAAAAGAAGACTGATGACGCAGTTGAAGAGGACAGTGTCCTCACCACCATCAGGCGCTTAACGAAAAACAACACAACCATCGAACAAGCAACAACGTTGATGATGGCTCTGTTAAATACTAAATTCGAGTTTAGAGTGCTTCCTAACAGCCTGAAATTCGACACCAATAACGAGCTTGCTCTTAACTCCCTGCGTGCTGAATTTAAAACCAAGGATGGTCAACACTTATTTTTAAAGTGCCATCATGAAGAGGGGGAGCTAGCCAGGGTTGGAGAATACTATCGATCGGGCATCCTTGAGAAAGCAGGGTTTCCGATTGAACCTGCGCTCTATCAATCATCGATCGTTGGTGAGCAGATGGTGATCTACACCTATAGAGATCGAGATCTTACTCCGGAGTTGCACTCGATAGCGAGAGACATCGAGGCAACCGGCTGTTGCGGAGAGCAGGTTTCTCGCATCACATATGCCTTCGACCGCTTTCAGCAACGCATCGGTAAGCTCTACCTATCCAGCCTACACTGGGCAACACCATCACAAGTTGCCGCTGAAGCCGTGCATAGCCTCTACCACCGACGATTGGTCGATCACGAGGATGATCAACATTTTGGTGCGCGCATTCGTGAGTTCTATCTGGGTAGACAGGTAACTCTTCCAGGTGGGCGATCAATACCTTTTGAAGAATTCTGGCATATGCGATGGTCAATCAATGGACGACTCTATAATCATACCTTGCATCATGCTCTAACGACGGCCCGTCAGCAGCTCCTTCCAACCAAACAAGTTCCAATTGCTGCGCTCACAGCACATGGGGACGATCATACGGGTAACTTGCTCTATAACGCCGATGCAAGCCCGGGCAATGAGTTAACCTATTTCGACCCTGCGTTTGCGGGTAACCATATCCCCGCACTACAAGCACCATGCAAGGCGCTGTACCATATTTGTTTTGCACATCCCAATATGTTGTACAACCCAAGTGAGCTCGATGTCGATATCAAAATGGAAATTGACCAGAATGTGATAGTAGTTACTCACAATTGGCAACTCAGTGAACTACGACAGCTCTTTCTGAACTCTCAATTAGATCGTGTATGGGCACCGTTGTTATCCGAATTACGCAAGTGCGGAATGTTGCCAGATGATTGGGATCGTACCATAGCGTCAACGCTACTGTGTTGCCCGATACTGTGTAAGAACCTAATTGCTGGATTAGGTTCACCCAATCCCTTAACAGAAGAAGCATCGCTGTTGACCTTCTCAATTGCGATGCAGCTGGCTGAGGGTGATCTAGCAGGGATCAATATTCCTATCAAGTCGATGCTACCTAGATCGTAGCGTTGTCGCTGTAAATCAGGTAGATAATTAGCGCCATGGCTGTGAAGCCGATCATGGGATACCGGAAATATTGACTCAATAAGATTAGGTGTTCAGTATGCTAGGTAGATTTAGGCCATGCTCTCTTGCACACGCAATAGCGGTATCGTAGCCTGCGTCGGCATGTCGCATGACACCTGTTGCTGGATCGTTCCACAGTACCCACTCAAGTCGACGCGCCGCTTCATCTGTGCCGTCTGCGCAGATTACCATTCCGGAATGCTGTGAAAATCCCATACCCACACCGCCACCATGATGCAGTGATACCCAGGTCGCCCCCGATGCACAGTTAAGTAGTGCATTGAGCAGCGGCCAATCTGATACGGCGTCCGATCCATCTTTCATGGATTCCGTTTCCCGATTAGGTGATGCAACTGAACCCGAATCCAGATGATCTCGACCGATAACAATAGGCGCTTCGAGTTCGCCGTTTTTCACCATCTCGTTAAAGGCCAGACCCAGGCGATGACGTTGTCCCAGCCCTACCCAACAGATTCGGGCAGGAAGACCTTGAAATTCTATTCGTTCGCGTGCCATATCCAACCAATGATGTAAATGTTCATCATCGGGTATCAGTTCCTTCACCTTTGCATCAGTTTTATAGATATCCTCCGGGTTGCCTGATAAGGCAACCCATCGAAAGGGGCCGACACCGCGACAAAATAAGGGGCGAATATAAGCAGGTACAAAGCCTGGAAAGGCGAACGCGTTTTCCAATCCTTCCTCTTTGGCCACTTGTCTAATATTGTTACCGTAATCAAGTGTGGGTATACCCTGATTCCAGAAGTTGACCATTGCCTCAACATGAATTTTCATGGATGAGCGGGCTGCTGCTTCCACTGATTTTGGGTTCTGCTCCTGGGCCGTGCGCCACTGTGCGATCGTCCACCCAACAGGTAAGTATCCGTGGATAGGATCGTGTGCTGATGTTTGATCCGTGACAATATCGGGTCTTATGCCTTGCTCGACGAGAGCTGGAAATATCTCGGCTGCATTACCCAGCAAGCCCACGGACTTAGCTTCTCCGGCCTCGGTCCATTGCTTAATCATCTGCAATGCCTCATCGAGCGTATCGGCTTGTTCGTCCAGGTAGCGAGTTCGCAGGCGCATGGCTATTCGATCCGGATCACATTCAACCGCAAGGCAACACGCGCCGGCCATGACTGCCGCCAGTGGCTGAGCGCCACCCATACCGCCTAGCCCTGCGGTGAGTATCCACTTGCCTGCAAGATTCCCCTCATAATGTTGACGTCCTGCCTCAACGAAGGTTTCGTAGGTTCCTTGCACGATGCCTTGAGTACCTATGTAGATCCATGAGCCTGCCGTCATTTGCCCGTACATCATCAGCCCTTGCCGATCAAGTTCATTAAAATGATCCCAGGTGGCCCAATGCGGAACTAGGTTAGAGTTGGCGATAAGTACTCGAGGAGCATCGGTATGCGTTTTAAAAACACCCACGGGCTTACCGGATTGAACCAACAGTGTCTCGTCAACACCCAGCGTTTTTAAGCTGCCGACTATGGCATCAAAGTCCTCCCAACTACGAGCAGCACGCCCAATACCTCCATACACCACCAGTTCGTTGGGGTTTTCGGCAACGGCCGGGTGTAGATTGTTCATCAACATTCGTAAGGGCGCTTCGGTGAGCCAACTTTGCGTACTGATCTCCGGGCCGGTGGGTGGATAAACAGCCCTGGTGTTTTTTCGCGATTGCTCGTGCTTAGCCATAGTCTTGCAGCCTGATTAAGGTGAGTCTACTGGGTCGGAAAACGTATTAAGATTATGTGGGTTGAAACAATGTTGGCATAGCAACCGTCAAACCTGCCTTTTGGATTAAGCCTTCTAGTATTAAGTGCGCGGCTTGTTCAATATCACCCGCCATAAATCGATCCTGTTCTAGCGTCGCTACGCTAACTCTGAGTGATTCAATGACAGCCTGTAGAGGTGTGCTCGTGGTCAATGGCGAGCGAAATTCAATGCCCCTGGCAGAACACAGTAATTCAATTGCCAGAATGTTAAGTAAATTCTTGTTCATACGACCTAACCGAAGCGCCCCGTGTGCGGCCATAGACACATGGTCCTCCTGATTCGCACTGGTAGGAGTCGAATCTGTCGAGCATGGATTTGCCAAATGCTTGTTTTCACTCATCAGGGCAGCCGTGGTGATCTCAGCCACCATAAACCCTGAGCACAGCCCCGGATCGGGAGTTAGAAAGGGAGGCAAGTCAAAAGACAAAGCGGGGTCAACCATCAGGGCCACGCGGCGCTGCGCAATAGCGCCAACTTCCGCGATGGCTATCGCTATTTGGTCGGCGGCAAATGCAACTGGCTCGGCATGGAAGTTACCACCTGAATATATCTCTCCTTCATCAGGGCTAGCTGCGTCAGGTATGACCAAGGGATTGTCAGTGACGGCATTCGCTTCAATCTCAAGCGTTGACGCTGCTTGTCTGAAGAGCGTCAAGCAGGCCCCGGTAACCTGGGGCTGGCAGCGAATGCAGTAAGGGTCCTGAACTCGTTGGTCGCCTTCTCGATGACTGTCCCGTATTTCTGAACCTTTCATCAATTCACGCATGCTGGCAGCAACGTCGATCTGCCCTTGATGACCTCTGAGTTCATGAATGGCGGATTGCAAGGGTGCGGTTGAGCCCATAATCGCATCAGTTGACATGGCACTGGTAATGATTGCAGTTGTTGCCAGCGTCCAGCTGGTGTGTAACGCAACAATAGATGCGGCAGTGGAGAACTGCGTTCCATTGATTAAGGCAAGCCCTTCTTTGGCTATCAGTTCTATCGGCTTCAATCCCACCTGCTCGAGTGCTTGCATTGCTGGCTGCCTAACGCCTGAGTAGAACGCTTCGCCATGGCCCATTAATACTGCTGCAAAATGCGCAAGAGGTGCCAGGTCACCGGAGGCGCCTACAGAGCCTTGAGAGGGGACTACTGGAATAACACCGGCGTTGATCAGATTTTCGATCGCTTCAATCAATTCCCAGCGCACGCCTGAAGCACCTCGGCCCAGGGACAACAGTTTTAACACCATCATTACTCGAACGATGGTTGGATCGGTGACATCGCCTACACCTGCGCAGTGTGACAAAATTAAATTACGCTGAAGCCTGGTTGAATCTTTCGATGCGATTCTAACGCTGGACAGTTTTCCGAAGCCGGTATTAACACCATATACAGCCGCTTCAGCATTAACAACCGCGTCTACGACAGCCGCTGCGCGATCAACCGACGTCTTGCAGGCACGATCAAGCATGACAAAAAGGTGTTCGTGTTCGATAACACGACTTATTTCTATCAGTGTTGCCGATCCAGGTTTTAAAACCAATTTGTCCATGGTTGTTTAACTACACAATGCGTTCTAACAAAGGATTAAAGCCAATTCTGTAACTCAATTCCGATGGGTGCGCGACATCCCATAGAGCAAAATCTGCCAGCATACCCGTTTCAATGGTGCCCCGATCAGTGAGACCCAGCGCCCGGGCCGCAACCCGTGTCACGCCTAAAAGGGCCTCTTCTGGAGTTAGACTGAACAACGTGCATGCCATGTTCATGGTCAGCAATAATGATGTCATCGGCGATGAACCGGGATTGCAATCAGTTGCAATAGCCATAGGTACTTGATACTGGCGCAATAGCTCAACCGGTGGTGATTGGGATTCGCGCAGTGTGTAATACGCACCGGGCAGCAGAACCGCAACTGTCTCTGAATTTGCCATTGATTTCACGCCACTTTCGTCCAGGTATTCAAGATGATCTGCGGACAGGGCTCCGTAACGTGCAGCAAGGGCTGCACCGCCTAATAAAAATAATTGCTCGGCATGCAGTTTGACTGGCAGGCCAAGTTCTTTTGCCTTTTTAAAAACCCGCTCCATCTGATCGGGCGAAAATGCAATGGATTCGCAGAAGCCATCAACCGCATCTACCAGCCCTTCTTGATGTGCAAGCTCAAGAGCAGGTATGCACACATCATCAAGGTATCTATCTGCATTACCCTTGTACTCGGGTGGTACTGCATGAGCGCCTAAAAAACTGGTTTTAACAACAATTGGGCGAAGCACCTGAATCTGACGTGCTGCACGCAACATATTAAGTTCAGTGACCGAATCTAATCCGTAGCCAGATTTGATCTCAATAACCGATACGCCTTCGGCTATCAAAGCGTCAACCCGGCGTAGGGCTGAGCTGACCAACGAATTCACATCGGCAGAACGTGTGGCTGTTACCGTGGACACAATACCGCCTCCAGAGGCGGATATCTGAGCGTAGCTAAGGCCTTTAAGTCGCTGCTCGAATTCGGCAGCCCGATGACTGCCATGCACGATATGCGTATGACAATCGATCAAGGAGGGCGTCACCAAACGCCCGCCCAAATCCCTGCATGACAGGCGATGATATTGCTCTGGTAGTTGCTGTGCAGGACCACACCAACTAACCTGACCTTGTTCGACCACGATCGCACCGTCAGGTATCAGCCCATAAGCCAAACCCGAATTCGTGCACGTGGCAACCGATGTGTTTTTAAGAACGGCATCAAACATCAGGTAAGTCAATCTACTATATGTGCATACATAATAATGATAATATGTGCATGCGTTATAAGAGTCAACCGAAAAATGACAGAGAGCAATTCGATTTGGGCAGAACATGCACTGACAGCTGAAGGATGGCAGTCTGGTGTTGGCATTAGAATGGATGAATCAGGAACCATTGTAAGTGTTAGCGCAAATCAACCGCCTTCAGGAACCCGAGTCGGAATACTTCTACCGGCTATGGCTAACCTGCACAGTCATGCATTTCAACGAGCAATGGCCGGTATGACAGAAACACGCGGCCCGGATCCGCGCGACTCGTTTTGGAGCTGGCGAAAACTGATGTACCGTTTCCTACAGCATATGTCACCGGAGGATATCGAATCGATTACTGCTTTTGGTCAAATGGAGATGCTTGAATCAGGGTACGCCTCTGTCGGAGAGTTTCATTACCTTCATCACCAAGTCGATGGTAAACCCTACCAGCAGCAAGCTGAGATGTGCGTAAGAATTATTTCGGCCGCAAGCTCAACGGGAATTGGCTTAACACTGTTACCAGTATTGTACGAGCATGGCGGCTGTGATGGACGGTCGCTCACCGATGGTCAAAAACGCTTTGGCAATACAATAGACAGTTTTTCGGCACTGTATTCAGATGCCAAGACCTGCATCGAACGTCATCTCCCGACTGCCTCTATTGGCATAGCACCGCATTCGCTCAGAGCCGTTAGTCAATCAGCATTATCAGCATCACACCAGTTGGCCAATGGTGGTCCGTTCCATATTCATATTGCAGAGCAGGATGCTGAAGTGCAGGAAATACAAGCGGCATGGCAGGCCAGACCGGTAGAGTGGTTATTGAGCAATCATGCAGTTGATCAATCATGGTGCCTTATTCATGCCACGCAAATGCTCCCCTGTGAAACTGAAAAATTAGCTCTAACTGGAGCTTCAGTCGGTTTGTGCCCGATAACGGAATCCAATCTCGGTGATGGTGTGTTTAACGGAACTCTCTATCAAGAGAATGACGGTGTCTGGGGAATTGGAACAGACTCAAACGTACGCATCTCGCTAAGCGAGGAATTGAGAACACTCGAATACTCACAACGGCTAAGGGATAAGGGGCGCTCAATCTATGCTGACGAATCTCGCTCTACTGGCCGTGTTCTTTATGACTCTGCCTTGTTGGGTGGCGTTCAGGCCTTGCAACGTGAGTCAGGGAGTATCGCCGTCGGTAAAGTGGCAGATATGATGGCGTTGGACGCATCGGCAACGAACCTTCTAGCCGTGGAAAACGATCAGTGGCTGGATGCGTGGATATTTGCAAGCGATGATCGAATGATAACCGATGTTTGGTCATCAGGTGCGCATATGGTAAAAGAAGGTCGTCATGTTCATCGACCTCAGATTGACAGTCGCTACCGTAAGACGATGTCAGCACTCAGCCAATTACTGTAAGGGTAGGATTCATGACAACGATACGATCACACACTTGGCAGGATATTCAAGAACGTATTAGAGCCAATATCAGAAATCGCATTTGGTCACCCGGTGATCTTATTCCTGGAGAAATCGAGCTCGCTGAACAATATGGATGTGCTCGAACCACCGTTAACCGGGCGCTTAGAGAACTTGCTTCAACAGGTGTCATTGATAGAAAACGAAAAGCTGGAACGCGTGTCGCGCTGCAAAAGACACGACGCGTGAGCGCCGAAATCCCGATCATACGCGCACAAGTGGAAGACCAGAATAGAGCTTATCGTTTTGACATTCTAAAGAAAGAAAATGTAAAACCCACCCACCGCATCAAGCAGGCTATGCAAATAGGACCCGGATGCAAAGTGCTGCATATTCTATCGGTTCATTATGCCGACGACACACCCTATATTTATGAAGATAGGTGGGTAAACACGCAAACAATCAGCGAAATTAATAAAGTTGATTTATCTAAAACAAGCGCGAACGAGTGGTTAGTTCAGCATGTTCCGTTTACCAGCGGTGAGTTCTTCATTGCAGCTTGCAAAGCCGGCACGGCGGTGGCAAAGGCGCTGGAGATTAACATTGATGAACCTGTGTTGAATTCACGGCGTGTAACATGGTTAGAGGATCAATCTGTTACCAATGTGAATCTTTACTATGCAACGGGTCATCAACTACGATTTGAAATTTAGGATCAGGTTTTAAAGTTCTCAGACATAATCACCCGTCCAAAGCTGAAAAGCCTGCATCTAGCGCAGCAAAAATGGTCGCCGCTTCGGTTTCAGAAATCACCAGAGGCGGTGACAGAATCAGGTTGGGTCCGGACACGCGTACCATCGCACCTGATTGATAGACCACATCCTGTACTGTGGCAGCGCGATTCGCATCAATGGGCTTTTTAGTGTTCCGATCACTAACCATTTCGATGGCTGTTATCAGACCGTGCCCACCTCGCACATCGCCGATGACATTAGTTTTGTCCATCAATTTCAGACAATCCTGATAGAGTTGTGTTCAACGAGCTGCTGCATTGACCGGCACATTGAAGCGTTCGGTTTCTGCCAAACAGGCCAGTGCTGCTGCTGCGCCTACTGGATGCCCGGAATAGGTGTAGCCGTGTCCGATCTTTGCCGATGGATTGTCGTCGAACGTCTCAATGAGCTTTCCGCCAATCATCACGGCACCGAAGGGGAAGTATCCATTGGTAATCGCCTTGGCGGTGCACATCATATCCGGCTGAATGCCCCAGAGGCGTGAACCGCTCCACGAGCCTGTTCGACCAAAGGCGGTGATCAGGTGATCTATAATCGACAAGATGCCATGCCTTTCGCAGATGTCTCGATCCATTGGTGCGAACGATTTATAAGGTGGGATAACTCCACCAGCGCCCAGGATAGGCTCCATGATCATAGCGGCGACGGTATCGGCACCTTGAAACGCAATCTCTTCGTCAAGCGCCGCTGCACATAGCTGCACCAGCTAGGCAGGATCAGTTTGATTGAAGGGATTACGATAGGTGGAGTATAAGAAGATAGTTGGACTCCCCACATCTTGAAACAAGTGAGGTAATGTCATTGTTCTCACACATATTACATAAAGGCGAGTCCATCAGGAAGAATACTATTGTTGGTGTTGATTTGGCAAAAGACGTTATACAAGTGTGCGTTTACGCAAACAAGAAAGTGCAATCAAATATCGAAATGGCGCACCACGAATTTCTCGAATGGCTATTCACTACACCTGGCACGACTGTAGTTAGTGAGGACGGCATTTCGTATGCTCACTCACGGCACTGAATACAAGGCGAAGCTTCTAATCGCCTGAAAAGCGTTCCAACCATAAAGATGCACAAACGAAGACTAAAAGTCAGCGTGTCTAATCAGCTTTAAACTAAGAGCCTAGAGCTCGTTAAGACGATTTGAAAACACGTTCCATGTAAATATCACAGAGCCTGAGTTCGCTACTCGATCGAAAGCTCGTACATAAGACCGCATCTACTTCTTCATTTATCGCAATTTTGTTGTTGACACAGAGGGAGTCCACATAAGCGTTTGATACTACCGATATACATGGATGGATTGAGTAAAAACTGTACTCATCCAGCCTCGTTAGAGGCGTTGCTCATCTTAATAAAGAAGTCCCGGTAGCCAGGTAGACACAGCTGGCACCATCCAGACAATCGCAATCCCGATCAGCTGCAAGCCAATGAACGGTATTACTCCGGCGTAAATCTGCAGGGTTGATACTGACTTGGGTGCAGCACCTCGCAAATAAAACAGAGAGAAACCGAACGGCGGAGTCAGAAAACTGGTTTGCAGATTAATGGCCAATAGAACTCCCAGCCATATGGGGTCATGCCCCATTAAAATTAATGGTGGAACGATGAGTGGCAGAACAATTACGGAAATCTCGACAAAATCCAGGAAAAAACCCAAAATAAAAACAAACGCGAGGCAAAATATCAGGGCACCAGTGGCGCCGCCGGGCATGCTACTAAGTATAGACGCCACACGTTCTTCGCCACCCAGGCCGACAAACACCAAAGAAAAAATTCCGGCTGACAAAATGGTAGCAAAGATCATTGACGTCATCGTCATGGTCGATGTGACAGCATCGTGAATGATCTTTTGTTTGAATACAGCTTTGAGGGCCAGCAACAATGCAAGGGCTGCGATGATTGTCAGTAAGATATAAAAAACACCTGCGAGCAGAGAGATTGAGTCCAGATCATCTCTCTGCAAGCGCACAGGAAACACCCCTGCCAGCACTCCTAATACACCCAGTGCAACCGTACCAATCAACATAATACGACGCTGATAAGCTAATCGCAGTCCAGCCATAAGCAAAGCACCCACAGCACCCACTGAGGCAGCCTCCGTTGGTGTTGCAACTCCCCCTAATATTGCACCAAGGACAGCAACGATGAGTAGCACCGGCGGTATCACGGCTGTAGTGACCTCATGGGCTGAGGGTTTGGCAAGGTCATCTAAAACTGGCGGCATGTCTTGAGGTTTCACAAGACCCAGTACAAGGATATAGAACAGGTACAGAATGACTAGTATCAATCCAGGTACGATAGCAGCTGCAAAGAACTGACCCACTGATAGGGCAATAACCGAAAACTTACCTTGTTCATACTGTGCCTGTTGAAACGCATTTGACATCACCTCCGCCAGGATAATCAATAAGGTAGAGGGTGGAATAATTTGGCCTAAGGTACCCGCCGTGCATACAATCCCAGAAGCGACGCGTGCGTCATAACCACTGCGAAGCATCGTTGGCAGGGCAATCATTCCCATGGCAACCACCGTCGCACCGACAATCCCTGTCGAAGCTGCCAGCAGTGCACCGACAAGAACGACTGAGATTCCCAGCCCGCCACGCAGTTGACCGAACAAGCGACCCAGAGTATCCAGCAGCTCTTCGGCGATACGGCTCTTCTCGAGTATTGCTCCCATCAGAACGAACAACGGGATAGCAATCAGTACCGAATTACTCAACAGACCGAATATGCGCTGACTCATTGCGCCTAATAAAGAGATGTCCATAACACCCAGGAGCGATCCAATCAGGGCAAATAGCACAGCTACACCACCAATGCTGAATGCGACGGGGAAACCGCAAAGGATGGCGACAATCAAAGCCGCAAACATGAGTATATCCAGAGACTCGCTCACCGCGGAACACGCCGCGACAACAGGCGTATTAATATCGCAACGGATTGCAACAACAACAGCACGCAGAATGCTGGTATCAAAGATTTCATCAGAAATACAGCTTTAATACCACCTACAGAAATTGGACCTTCGAGAATTTTCCAGGAGTTGCTAACCGATGGCCAAGACCAGTACAACACAGCGAGCATCATGGGTATAAGAAAAACAACATGGCCAATGATGTCTATATAATCGCGCGTTTTCTGGCTAACTCTGGCATAGAACACATCAACACGCACATGTTTATTAACCAGAAGTGTATAGCCTGCAGCCAGCATAAATAGACTGGCATGCAAGTAAAGAACGCTTTCCTGTAGTGCTATAGAATTAACACCGAATACATAGCGGCCTACCACGATGGCAAACTGCACTAACACCATCAAGAGTACAAGCCATCGCACTGCGATGGCTACGTACGTGTTGAAGCTATCAAGCACATCAGCAAGTTTTTCCATGTGGGCAACGCCAGCCTGCGCCTAAAAACCCAGTACGCCAGCGCGGGCATTCATCTGCCCATTATCTGCATAACTCATATACCCACCCACTAAATCACGATAAGCAAGATAGCTTTCTGTAATGCGTTTTACCAGTTCATCATCGTCTTGGCGTAGTTCATCCATGACTTCGATTGCTGCGGCCCCCATGGCGGCGACAACATCATCAGGTAATTTCCGTACCTGTACACCTTGCTCTGCGACTAACGCTTGTAATGCTTGCGCATGCTTGGTTGTGTATTCAGTCCATACCGGGTTGTACAAACTCTCACAGGCGAATGAAACAGCTTGCTTTAAATCATCTGGCAATTCGTCAAACACTTCCCGGTTTACGCCACACTCTTCGGCTGATGAAGGTTCGCCTACGCCCGGCCAGTAATAGTTCTTCGCGATCTGGTAGAAACCTAAGGCCGAATCAGTCCAAGGCCCTATAAACTCGCCCGCATCAAGTGCACCGGTTTGCATGGCCTGAAACATAGCAGGACCGCTCATGGCTTCAGATGCCATTCCCAATTTTGTCGCCATTTCGGATGCAAGACCCGTGGTGCGGAATTTCAGACCCTTTAGATCTTCTATGGAATTGATTTCATCACGGAACCAACCTGCCCACTGCGGACCAGAGTTTCCACATAAAAAAGGCTTGATATCAAAGCGCGCGTACATCTCGTCATAGAGTGCCTGCCCTCCTCCATGCGCCATCCAGCCAAACTGCTCGTCAGCACGCAGCCCAAATGGTTGAGAGCCAAACAGAAGGATGCCTTTCGATTTCGAGCCCCAATAGGCGGGGACTGCATGATAAAGCTCAGCGGTGCCTTCTGACACTGCATCAAAAACACCACGCCCGGGCACCAGCTCTCCCGCCGCGTAGAGTTTGACTTCGATGCGTCCGCCGGATAATGCGGTAATTCTGTCTGCCAGCATCTGAGCTGCAACACCGGGTCCGGGTAGGTTTTTCGGCCAGGCTGTAACCAGCTTCCATTGGCGAACATCCTGAGCAATGACCGGAGCGGTGATGGCCGTTGCTGATACCGCCGCTGCGCTGGCCAGGCCAGTCTTTACAAATTGTCTTCTTTTCATGGTGCTCTTATTCCTAGTTAAAAAATGCCTAATCGCACGTAATCCATCATAGGTGTGTACCTAGCAGCTTGTAAATGTCTATGAGTAACAATTCCTAACTGCCCCAGTATGCTTGGGATCGCTGTAGATCACCATCGCCAAATTTGTCTAGATCATTGATCTCAAAGGATTAAGAATAAATGCGCTGTGCTCTCCCCAGGCAACCGGGGCAGTTTGTGAGCCATCGAATCTAACAGCGCAGGAGCGAATACAGTGTTGTGCCACAACAGTTTAAATCGCCGCTAATCTGGTATTTTGGTGCATAAATCGATCGGGCCAACGTGATCCTTACGCAAAACAAACACCTCATGTGTCAGCCGTTATAGCAGGAGCGTGCTGTTTTGCCGTTGAAATCG
The DNA here is from genome assembly GCA_045106855.1 of Granulosicoccus sp. Classification (GTDB taxonomy): domain Bacteria; phylum Pseudomonadota; class Gammaproteobacteria; order Granulosicoccales; family Granulosicoccaceae; genus Granulosicoccus. The sequence continues at coordinate 6,529 of JBGCFI010000099.1, read as the reverse complement.
CAGCCTGTCGCAGTATGAAAGCGCAGGTAACCACAGATTAGTATCTACTCGCCTTCGGCAAAGCAGACAGCAGGATTCCCGAGCGAGTAAGCAACAGATAATGGGAAGTGCCTAGAATGGAAGTGATCATACAACCTAGTGCAGAACAGGCTGTATCGCTTGTGGCCACACTACTGGAGAATCAAGTTCGGCAGAACCCAAAGGCGGTGCTGGGCTTGGCTACCGGGCGGACCATGGAGCGTGTGTACGAAAAGTTGGCTGCCAGTGGTACCTCATTCAAGCAAGTCCATACCTTCAATCTGGATGAGTATATCGGGCTCAAGCCTGATGATCCTAATTCATACAGTTACTACATGCAGAAGCACCTTTTCTCAAAAATCGACATCGATATGCTGAACACTCACATGCCTGACGGGTATGCCGATGACCTGACTCAGGCAGCAAATTCATATGAGCAACTGATTACTGACGTAGGTGGGATCGATACACAATTACTGGGGATCGGTGTCGCTGGGCACATCGGATTTAATGCGCCGGTCTCTTCACTAATGTCTAGAACGCGAGACAAGTGCCTGACGCCCATGACGCGTGTGCAAAACGCGGGTATGTTTGACGGTGATCCGGCTAAAGTACCATTACGAGCAATTACCATGGGTGTTGGAACCATTCTCCAATCCCGTGAGCTTATTCTGCTTGCTACGGGAGATGCCAAAGCGAATATTGTCGCGAAAGCTGTTGAGGGTCCTGTCACGTCCATGGTCAGCGCGTCGGCTATTCAGCTACACCCGAACTGTAAGGTCATTGTTGATAAGGATGCTGGCGACCTACTTCAGGGCCGGGAATACTATCAATTTGTATTTCAAAACGAACCCGAATGGGCGCCTTATCGATAGTGTCAGGCTTGGTAGCTCCCCTTCGGAGCAAAGGAAAAATAAACGCCTCACCTCCGAGCCGCCACACAAAAAATACTAAACAGCACATGAAACTGCAGGTTCAGGTTTAATGCTGAGCCAAAGCGCTGGATCAATGTCACCGCACCGGTATAAGCCTGCGATACCTTGAACCCTGCTTAAATGATCAAGTCGGGCCGCGTAGGTACGTTGAGATCGTGCGGTTAACGACACCCAATACCTTGCCCATCACCTGCGGATGATTAGCCAGCACAAAACGCAACGGATACGGGAAACTCAGTACCCACTGGCGGACAGGTCTATGCGGCAACACATGATCCACCAGAAGTGCAGCGGTCTCCACCATGCGTCTGGCACCACAACTGGACCGAAGGCGGCCCCGACAGAAGCAGCGACTTTTACAACGGAGGGAACGGGGCCGCCCAGGCCAGATGCTCATGACTGCAACCTTCTCAGCGCACACGCTTCGAAACCCTCCTCAAGCCGCCCACAGGCCAGGTAGTCCTCGAACTCGCGCATGACGTGTCGTGGCAGAACACGACCCGTCTCACTCAGCTGCGTGAAGAAATTCAGGCCAGTACTGCTCTACCAGTTGATACAACAGTGTCTGTTCGGGCTTATGCCGCACATGGGCAGGCGCAACACCAGACATCCTGCCCGGTTGTGGAAGTGTCATCAAACGCATCCTTGTGTGACTTGATTAGCTTTAGTTTAACTATGTTTCAGGTGCACTCAAAGCGCAATCTCAATTCTTAGATATTTGACATGGTTCTCTTGGGAGGTGCCTGATACTATCAAAGTTAAATGTGAACTCGCCTTCATCATTGCATTCACGGTTACTCCACCATCCTGATCCACCACACGCCACAAACAATATCGTTTACCGCGAATGTTTACGAAAACTTCACCAATGTAGAGCGTATCTCCAAATCCTTGATGGCGTCGTTTGAGTCTTCGTGAATAGGCCGGTCCGAATTTGTTGTACCAGAGCCGAATGGATGCGTAACTAACGATAATGCCCCGTTCAGCTAGAGGGTCCTCTATATCTCTTTGACTGAAACCAAAGCGATAGTAGAGCCACACAGCGTACTGAATGATTTCTGGCGGAAATCGGTGCCTTTTGTACCATTATGCTGGTTTTCTCCCGCGTGATTGTCTCTTAACATCACTGACTTGTCAGTACCGCATTGGCAATACCAATCACTGTAATACCATGTATAAAACTTCTAATGATCACAGACTATGGCCTCCTCCAACATCCTGACAGTGCGCGTCAGCGAAGCTGAACTCGCAAAACTAGATGAACTGGCAAAGTTGCAGAACAGGCCTCGATCACAGTTAGTTCAAGATGCCCTGAAAGAGCTCATCCGCTCAAACGATGAGTTCAAACAGAAAGAATTCCGCCGCATCAAGGAGCGCCTGGCCCCAGCGATCAAAGCGCAATGCAATTTATTGGAAAAGAACTCCGTAGCAGACGAACACCGTCGCTTTTGAGACAGCATTAGACCCATAGCGCAATTCGATGTACATAAAAATGCAAGTAAAAAGACATCTGCTGATTTTCCATACTTATTGGAAATTCAATCAGACCTATTTGAAGATTCATCTCGTATCGTGGTGATCCCTTTGGTTCACGCATCAGCCTGCAGCGAAAAAGATTCAACGTTGAATCCTGAATTCGATATCAACGCATTAAGTGTCTTATTATTTCCTCTGGATATCTCATCCATGGATAGGAGCTTACTTGGCGATAAAATAACTAGCCTGCGTATGGAAGGAGATCGAATTATTGCTGCTTTAGATTTACTCTTTGCTCGGTTCTAGTGATGTGGGGGTACTGACAAGTTAACTAATTTATCTCAGTTAATCTCCGAAAATATCTACCGACTACGCTGCAGCATCTTTCCAAGACGCAAAGGCGCTCATTCGAAATGATCGATAATGTTTTGCAGATATCAAATGACGGCCTAGATTAAACAGATTGTAAACTGCTGCATGGACACCTAGAAAACGTTACGCTTGTTGATCAGATTTTAATTCACGCATAACCCGCTCTAGAACCCGGGTTGGTTGGTGAGAAATCTCAGCTCGATTATTTGCATACCGGGACGAATCGTGAGTAGTCTCAGGTATCAACTCCCGATGCGCAACACCATAACTTCTCACAAGTCAGTGATACAATTCGTGGCTCTTTATGATGCACCTTCAACAGTTGTTTTAAGAAGCGTTTTACCACTGCACTATTACGACGTTCTTGAATAAAAGCATCAACGACTTCACCATCCTGGTCCACCGCTCGCCACAAATAGTGTCGGTTACCCCGGATGTTTACGAAGACTTCATCAATATAGAACGTATCTCCGAAACCTTGATAGCGTCGTTTGAGTTTTCGTGTATAGGCCGATCCGAATTTGTTGCACTAGAGCCGAATGGATTCGTAACTGACAATAATGCCTCGTTCGGCCAAAAGATCCTCTATGTCTCTTTGACTGAGACTAAAGCGATAGCAGAGCCACACAGCGTACTGATTGATTTGACGTATTACCTAGTTGTGCGGTGAGTCACGCGTGCGGCCCGATCAAATCCTCACAAACAAAACAAATGATAGTCCGGACGCAGCTTGGCATTTCCGATGTAAACAATGCCCTATTCAGGCCGTTTGCCGTTGGCGATCACGCATTGTTGTATGGAGACGCCCGAGCTGGTATCTCGGGTTATTGCCGTCGTTGTTGGCTTACCTTCGGCAACGACCCTATTAGCAGTATTGCGTCTACATCCAGCCAACATGAGTCATGATGGAGTTGTGTTGATCATCGCCACGAGTTCCAGATTTCTTTGCGCTAACTCTACTTGGATCTTATCTACAGACCTCGGAATAACTTTTCGTAAAAAGTAGGGTTCGACCTAATTACGTTCCATGTCAATTAGATTGTCAATGACTGTGAACTAGAGAATTGGATCAAATTTATGAACTGTATTCAATTTTAAGATAGACGTATTATTTCGATACTTAGAATGCTCTCAGGAAGTAGAATGAATTACGTGTTTTTGCCCCTTATCCTTGTTTTACTGGCTTCCTGCGGTGGTTCCGGAGGGAGTGAAAGTTCGATCGCTTCATCTACGGTGAATAATCAATTGAATAATTCTGGCGAAAATGGACCGATAAATGACGCTGAAGATCAAGCTAATCCTAGTTCAGCTGGTGGATCACTAACGAAATTGCTCGACGGTAACTTTGATCTGATAGCGACTGCCACAGACTCATCAATTGCGTTAGAGCTTTCTCTTGGAAGTTGTGCAAACTATAAAGGCCGTGTAAGCATATACAACGGTAAGCTGTTCGGATGGTTCGACGGTAACTACCGAGTGAATGCAAACATCGCAACGGATGGTGCCCTGAAAGCAGATGTCCTTTCAGGCACTAGCCGCCGAGGTGGGGTGATTGGCACATTCAGTTCATCAGGTGGAAACGGCACATGGGAGATTAGTGGAACCTGCAGAGGCAACTGGACTGCAATTAGAAAGCCAACTACACAGTTACTCGTTGGTGAAGCCTTTACGTTGGATGAAGGGGAGTTCCCAGCGATGTTACGTGTTCGATTTACACCCAGTAAATCCCATAGCCAGGCGCAAGTGCTCTGTTCTTCGTCTGAGGGAATCGTAGATACTACCGGTTATGCGAATACATACGATTCCGAAATACATTATAACGGGTATGCATTAACAACCACGGGTTATCGTTTAGACATTGATATCGATATTGACACAGATACAGGTGAGATCGATGGTAGGTACAAATATGATCCATTGGGAATAGATGGAGCGTTTGTTGGAGATATCTATTACGCAGAAACGCAACGATTGTACGCATCGACCAACCAAAGTTACGACAATGGTTGCCAGGGCATTTGGCATGTAACCGCTGCAGATGTTGAGTTTCCTACGCGACCCACTACTGAGATTGCAGATTCAGAAGTGATCGATACAGAGGACAATGAAAATGCTGATGCTGATGCTGATGCTGATGCAAACGACGTTGACATACCAGTATTCATAGGACAAGTCCACAGCAGCGAGATTCCTGGATGCAAACAAGCAAAAGAGAGAATCCTGTTAAACGTCAACCCTTTGATGTCTCAATCGGACGTGCTCGCTACTGTCGGCAGACCAATGACGATTGATGGAATTTATGGTACTAAGTGGAACTACGGTAAAGCCAGTATTGATTTCTCCTATGCCGAAGGTAAAGCAACTGTTGTAGAAGGATACAATGCGGGCACCATCGAATGTGCCGATACGCCAGACGACATTCAGCTAATAGAGCTTGCTAATCAGATGGCGAGTCAATTACCCAGTGTTGACTACACCGATGAGGTGCCGAGTTGCTATGACGCAGCTACAAGAATAGTGGCTTGGGTATTGCCGGATATGAATCAAAATCAAATTAGGCGATTGGTAGGCAAGCCTCTTAGCATTGGTGGCATTTATGGAACCAAATGGGAATATGGAGATTCGGGCATCACGGTTAGGTTTCGTTATGATAGGACTGAGGGTATCCCTGTAGCAACTGTCGTGGAAGGCTATGTGATTAGAAATATTTCACTTTGCTTAAGTAATATCAGTCAATGACTTTAAGAATAAAGGGGTTGTCACACTAAATCTAACTGGCTGGCAAATACAGCTCAACCCACTCGGCTCGGTCGAAATATAGCCAGTACTCCGCCGAGCCAGCTTGGCCCCATCCAGCAGCAGCCCCCCCCCCCTACAGAGAACAGCTTCAGTGGACTGGCCGGCCCTTCATGGATAGGCCAGGTCAGGATAAATGCTAACGATTTGATAGATCACAAATCCATTGTTTGATACAAGGACTAACGGTGAGCCACCTCGATGGCCTCTCCAGTAGCCGTGATGGTTATGGATTCAGTCGGTGCGTTTGCCAATCCTTGATCCATCTGGAAAGTGTATGACTGCCCCTGATCAGGAGTGACGCGATGTTGGATCGTCAGTTGAGGAAGCCCCGGATTCCTGCCTACTGACATCACAACTTCATATTTATCATTGTCGAGGATGGTATAGAAGATCACAGCGGTGTGGTTTTCTGAAGCAACCGTATAAGCCTCTAAACAACATCATGAGCTCGTTTCACACCTACCTTCATGAGGCTACCCTGAAGGCAACAAAAGAACACCAATGCGTGCCAGATCATGGCACCGCGAATACATACGCAGCATTGTCGACAGAGACGTGTGCGATGTTGCGCGCATTAAAGATGCAGACGATGTTGCGCGCCTGTTAAAACAACTGGCAATACGAACGGGGGAGCTACAAAACATCAGTGGGCTTGCCAATGAGCTTAAGTTAAGCAATAGCACGGTAGAGAAGTACCTAACAGTACTCGAGAGGCTTTTCCTGATCAGACGACTGCCATCTTGGCAGAAACACTATGCAAACAGACTGATCAAAGCACCAAAAATTCATCTAGTGGATTCTGGATTATCAGCCACCTTGGCAGGCCTCGATGCAGATAGCTGGCGCGACGATCGAAGTCGTATGGGGCATTTACTTGAAAGCTTCGTTGTACAACAAGTTATCTCGCAAGTTGGCTGGACAAATGAAGA
>JBGCFI010000098.1:0-38845 GCA_045106855.1 Granulosicoccus sp. | reverse complement strand
TCTGAAGCAGTCAGTGGGGCGCGGCGACAGATTTACCCGAGATGTCTCTGAAGCGCTGGCAGTGAAGAATATATGTTGTGCTGCGATGAATTCGCAGTGTTTCTGATCAAGACGTGGAAATTGTTTAGCCATAATCGTCTCTTTCAAATGGAAATGGGTGTAGACGTGTATGCCATCGTACACCTTGCTTAATAAATGGGCAAAGATGTCGAGCTGATCAGTGAGTCTATTAGGCTATGCCGTCGTGTTACAGGGTATACAGAGGTTTTCAATCCGTTGTGCGCATGTGGAGAAACTTCGTTTGGAGAGAATTTTTATTCGGCAAACGATCGCGGCATCAAACCTGACTGCAGCCAGTTAACCAGTGTGTAGATTGAATACACGGGTAAGCCGGTAGCCTGATGAATGGCATTGGCGTATGGGGCCATATTGGTACACTCCAGAATGATCGCACCCAGCTCGGGATGGCGGCGGTTGAACTCCATGGCAGCTTCGATATTGTCCTGCTCACATAAGCTCTGATCCATATCCCTGGAATCGTGGAGAATCGCTCGAGTGAATTCCCGGCCTTTTTCGCACCCCTGGATGGGAACAGTCGTGTTAATGCCGGCTGCAATTAGATGTGCCTTTGTTAACGAGCTTGCGTTGATAGTGAGTATTCCCGCCTGCCTACCCTCAGGCAGCATCGCCTGTACCCAGGGAAGTTGTACAAGGGAAGATGCCAGAAAAGGTACTTTGAGGTGTCGGGCGATATCTGATTGAAACAGTGACAGGAATCCGCAGCTGGTGGTTATTGCGCTAACGCCCATGTTCTGTAGCGCGATGCCCGCATCGATAAATGGTTGCAGATTCTGATTGGACGTGTCGCCAACAACGGATAGCGCTCTCGCTCCGGATGCTACCTTCAGGATAACCGTGAATGGCCAGGTATCCGGGTTTCCGATATCTCCCTTAAAACGCGGAAAACGCGTATCAAGCATGATGACGCCAATGGTGCCGACAGGCAGCTTTGTCGATTGGTTTTCGGAATCTGTCATGAGTTCACACCTGCGGAGATGAATGTTCTGAATACACGATGTTTAAGAGGTCGTGTGTCAGGGTATTGCGATACGAGTGGATTGCCAAAGCTGTATAAGTCATAGTGCGCACTGTAAACTATTCACCAAGTCTGCTACCTTAACTGCCTTTTCGCTCTCGCAGACTGCGACTGATTCGTTGATGAATTAGTCTTCAGGCTTTGCATTGTTGACTTATAGTTGCGGCCTCGCTGTTGCGACAATAACAGGCTGGTTTGTATTATGAAGATAGCGACGTATTCAGCAGTTCAATGCCAATTGCACCCTGAGGTCATCAGTTCATGACCGGGCATGCCAACGATTCTCAACATTGTGTGGTCATTGGAGCGGGTATTGTCGGCGTGGCTACGGGTATCTGGCTAGCACGCGCCGGTATCAAAGTCACATTGATTGACCGGCAAGCACCAGGTGAAGGCACCTCCCACGGCAATGCGGGTGTATTGGCCGCATGCTCTATGGTGCCGGTAACGAGTCCGGGTCTTGTGCAAAAAGCACCTGGCCTACTCTTGAATAAGGATTCTCCCTTGTTCATGCGCTGGTCATATCTGCCACGTATTGCACCGTGGTTGTGGCGATACCTTAGTTACGCGAACGACACGGATACACAGCGGATTTCAGAACATCTGGCTTTTATCGTCGGTGACAGCGTTGAGCAGCATCAGGATCTGGCTGGGAATACCGAGGCTGATCGCTGGTTACATCCGTCTGACTATCAGTTTGCCTATCCATCCATGGCCGACTACGAGGCAGACGCCTATGTCTGGGATATACGAAGACGACACGGGTTCGAGCCGGACATTCTCAAAGGCGCGAAGGTGCGTGAAAAGGAACCCGCATTGGGACCGGGTATCGATGTGTTGGCAGTTCTGTCCGGGCATGGGCACATCTCCAGCCCGGGCTTGTATGTAAAGTCACTTGCAAACGTCTTTAAATCACTAGGCGGAACTCTGCTGCAAGCCGCCGTGGAGGATTTTAAGCTGGAGGAGGGGCGTGTGTCGGCTGTGATTACAGACCATGGCCCCATTGATTGCAATCATGCTGTCGTCGCTACAGGGGTCTGGTCCAAGTATCTTTGTGAGCGTTTTGGTCTAAATATTCCGCTGGAATCAGAGCGGGGTTATCACGTGATTTTCAAAAACCCTTCCACCCGGGTGTCGGTACCCACCATGATTACCTCTGGAAAATTTGTTGCAACCCCAATGCACGATGGAATGCGGTGTGCCGGCATCGTAGAGCTGGGTGGACTAGACGCAGGTCCCTCTCAGGCGCCCATAGATCTGCTGATGCGTCATGTGAAGCGGACTTTCCCCGATATGCAATATACAGACACCGTTGAGTGGATGGGCCACCGGCCTGCTCCGGCCGACAGCCTGCCGTTTATTGGTGAAATAGGCCAAACTGGCGTCTACACCGCGTTCGGGCACCACCATATTGGTCTTACGGGTGGTGCGAAGACGGGTCGTCTGGTCGCAGAGCTTATCTGCAACGAACGGGGGCCCGAAAAACTTGAAGCCTATCGCCCTGATCGATTCAGTTGATCCAATTATTGGCTGACCTGGCGTAGAACCAGTTTCATTGTGCGCATTTCACAGGTACGATAGATCGTGGTATCGGTGGAGTCCCGGTGCCTGCCACTAACACACGTCGAGGAAACCGATAACATGCAGTACTCACCTGTAAAAACTTGTCTATTAGCCAGTATTGCCTTCGCGGGTGTATGCGTGGCTGGCAGCGTCCAAGCGGAAAAGTGGGATATGCCAATGGCGTATTCTGCCACTAACTTTCATTCTGAAACGGGCCAGCAATTTGCCGAATGCGTCACCAGCGGCACCGTTGGTGAGATTGAAATCGTCACGCATCCCAGTGGATCGCTTTTTAAGGGTGGCGATATCAAGCGCGCGATTCAAACCGGACAGGCGCAAATCGGTGAACGATTGATGTCCGGACACCAAAATGAAAATGCTGTTTTCGGATTCGATTCAATTCCCTTCCTGGCCACCTCGTTTGATGACAGCGCTCGTCTCTTTGAAGCCGCTAAACCCACCATGGAAAAGCTGCTGGATGAACAGAACCTTGTCATGTTGTATGCAGTGCCATGGCCGCCACAGGGACTGTATTTCAAGAAAGAGGTTAATTCCGTTGCTGACATGAAAGGCATCAAGTTTCGTTCATACAACAATGCAACTGCGCGTCTTGCCGAACTCACTGGCATGCTGCCCGTTACCATTGAGGCTGCAGAAATATCGCAAGCTTTTGCCACAGGTGTTGCCGAATCAATGGTTTCATCCGGCGCGACAGGTTACGACCGGAAAGTATGGGAAAGTCTGACTCACTTCTATGAAGTTAATGCCTGGCTTCCCTACAACTACGTTATGGTAAACAAGGATGTCTGGAACGACACCAGTGAAGCGCATCAGGGCGTTATAAGAGGTTGTGCCCAGCTGGCTCAATACGCGGGAACATGGCGCTCACGCGAATACACTGGCTTTACAATGGCAGGTCTTGCGGCTGGTGGCATGACAGTTGGCCCCGCAGGAGATGCGCTGGTTGAAGAACTTAAGGCCATTGGCGAGACAATGACCGCTGAGTGGCTGGACGCCGCTGGCGACCAGGGCAAGGCTATTATGGAAGCTTACAGCGCCTCCAAGTAAAACCTTTGTGTTCAGGGAGTTGCCTGATAAATACAGTTACCTGAAAACAATCCGGGATTTTCCCGGATTGTTTTTTTATGGAGTCACTTGATGAAAGCATACAGTCGGTGTTGCCGGGTTCTGGATGGCCTCTATACCGCTGGCGGTGTTCTGGCATCGCTTTTTCTTATTGCCATACTGATTCTCATTATTGTGCAGATGATGGCGAGGTGGACCGGACAAGTATTTAGTGGCGCGCCTGATTACGCGGGTTACTGCATGGCAGCAGCCTCGTTCCTGGCGTTTGCCCACGCGCTGAATCGAGGTGCACATATTCGGGTAAGCTTACTATTGAATGTGGCTGGTCGATTTCGATACGCTCTTGAGCTGTGGTGTTTTGCGGTTGGATCTGCAGCAGCTTGTTATCTTGCCTGGTATGCAGTAAAGGCCACTAGCTGGTCGGCCAAGTTTAACGATATCAGTCAGGGTCAGGATGCAACGCCGTTGTGGATACCGCAGATGGGCATGAGCATCGGTGCTGTTCTACTAGCCATCTGTTTCTGTGACAACCTGCTAAGACTCATCATCCTCAAGAAGCACGCCATCGTCGCTGACGTGGTGAGCCAACACTAAACTCAACGGATCGGCGATATGCAGGAATTTGCGGCCATTGGTATCTTTCTATTCGTCCTTTTTACTCTGTTGGGTTCGGGCGTCTGGGTTGGTTTGGCGTTGCTGGGAGTAGCCTTTGTTGGTATGGCGCTGTTCACCTCGCGTCCGCCAGGTGATGCCATGATCACAACCATCTGGTCGGCATCGTCATCGTGGACTCTCACGGCCTTGCCACTTTTTATCTGGATGGGGGAGATTCTTTATCGAACGCGACTATCTCAGGACATGTTCCGGGGATTATCTCCCTGGCTCGCACGCTTGCCAGGTGGACTGGTACACACCAATGTGGTTGGTTGCGCGGTGTTTGCTGCGGTATCTGGATCCTCTGCAGCCACGCTGACAACCGTGGGCAAGATGTCTATTCCGGAGCTCAGGCGTCGTCGTTATCCGGAAAAAATGGTTATCGGTACTCTCGCTGGGGCTGCCACTCTCGGCTTGATGATTCCACCGTCCCTTACGCTCATCGTTTATGGTGTAACTATCAACGAAAGTATTCGAAAACTGTTTCTGGCAGGCGTGCTTCCTGGTCTTGTACTGGCGCTTATGTTCATGGCGTACATCGCTCTGATGTCCAAATTTTCCAAGTCGTTTGATCCTGAACCTGAGCCTCGCATGAGTTTCATGGATAAGGTAAAGAACAGTCGATATCTGATTCCCGTCATATTGCTGATATTCGTGGTCATCGGGTCCATGTATGCCGGGGTTGCCACGGCCACCGAGGCAGCGGCGTTCGGAGTCATTGGGGCTCTGGTATTGGCTGCGATGCAACGCTCGTTAAACTGGGAGACTTTCACAGCAAGCCTTATGGGGGCAACGCGCACCTCTGCGATGATTGCCCTGATATTGGCTGGTGCCGCCTTTCTGTCGCTTTCCATGGGGTTCACTGGCTTGCCCAGGGCATTGGCCGATTTCATCGGAAACCTGCAACTATCGCAGTTTCAATTGCTGATGGCTCTGCTGGTTTTTTATATTGTTCTGGGGTGTTTTCTCGATGGAATATCTTCTGTTGTACTGACGATGGCGGTGGTCGAGCCCATGATTCGCCAGGCTGGAATAGACGTCATCTGGTTCGGTGTCTTTGTCGTTGTGGCCGTTGAGATGGCGCAGATTACGCCACCCATCGGATTCAATTTATTTGTGCTGCAGGGAATGACCAACCATGACATGGGCTACATCGCGCGCGCTGCTGTTCCAATGTTTTTAATCATGGTATTAATGGTCTTCGTGCTGATCGCCGTACCTGGCCTGGCAACCTGGTTACCAGACACTATGCGGAGTCTGCCCGGGTAAGACAGTGTGTTCAACGCCAAAGGTCTGTATTCAGGCGGCCTTGGTTTTTTCGTTGAGTAATGCCATGACTTGCGCTACCGGTGCAGGTCGACCTATGTGATATCCCTGAGCATAGTTAACTCCTATCTCTTTGAGCACATCAACAATTGCCTGATTTTCAACAAATTCGGCAACGGTTTCGATGTTCATCGATTCCCCGACACGGTGAATGGCCCGCACCATTTCCCGATCAATAGGGTTGTTGACTATTTCCTTGATGAATTGGCCGTCGATCTTGATGATGTCGACTGGGAGATTTTTCAGATAACCAAAGGAGCTTAATCCGGAACCAAAATCATCAAGCGCGACTTTAGCACCTGTTGTCCGAATGTTTTTGATCAGATCGACAGCGATAGAGAAGTGAGAGATCGCGGCGGTTTCGGTAAGTTCAAACCAGATTCTGGAAGGATCGACCTGATGCACATGAAACTGGTTCTGGATGAATGATTTCAGCGTAGGGTCGGCTGCAGATTGTCCGGATAGATTTATCGAGAAGCTATGGCGGCTTCCCGGGCTTGAGGAATGCTCTGCTACGCTCTGCAAAGCGTTGCTGATAACCCAGCGATCAATATCCCGCATAAGATCGTACCGCTCAGCGGCCTGGATGAACTGCCAGGGAGTCACCTCGGAGCCATCCGGATCAGCAAGCCTGAGAAGAAATTCAAAGTGCGTAACAGGCTCATTACCCTGTTCGGCATTCAGGCTTGCGACAGCCTGCACATGTAGTCTGAATTCGTTGTTTTGAAGCGCTTTCTGTAGCTTTGGCAGCCAGTTCAATTCCTCTGAACGTTCCGCCATGCTGGTATCGCTTTTGGAATAGACGGACATACCGTTGCGTCCGCTATCCTTCGCCTCGTAGCATGCAATATCTGCAGATGCCATGATATCTTTGCTATTGGCAAATAGTGAATCTATGTGCACGATGCCAATACTGGCGGTGACAGAAAACGTTTTCTCTTGATGAGCATAAGTGAAGTTCTGAAAAAAATCATAGATACGATCTGCTATTTCAGTCGCTGTATCTTTGTCAACGCCTACCAGTATCAGCCCGAATTCGTCGCCGCCAAGTCTTGAAAGAATATCCTCATCACGAATCATCATTTGCATGTTTTTCGTGAGTTCGATAAGTAGCTGATCCCCGGCGCGGTGACCACAGGTATCGTTGATTATCTTGAACTGATCAAGGTCCATGTAGCAAAGGGTATGCTTAAGACCTGATGTCGGTATTTCCTCTACTAATCGCTCAAGAGATTGTTCGAAGAAATACCTGTTGGTACATCCCGTGAGAGCGTCATAGTTTGCTTGATAGGCTAGCTTTCGAGTCAAGCGTCTTTCGTGGCTTATGTCCCGCAGTACGATGACGTGACCGGTAATCACGCCATCGTAATTACGTGAGCTGGACAGACTCATTCGTAGCACGAAATCCTCATCCAAGTGTCCGGCAGGAATGACGTCAATTTCTTTCTTGCTGTTGTGTGCAAGTGCAGCCAGTTCAACCTCTACGTTGAGAAGCGTAGAGGTGTTGCAAGCCTTATGAAACTGGGTCAGAGTTTGTAGTGGTTGACCGACTATTGCGGAGGCCCGTGTATTGAATTGAACAACGGCCGCAGGATTGATTTGTGCGATGCATAAATCCGGGTCGAGCGTAATTATCGCATCCTGAACTGAATTGAGTGTCTTTTCGGCCTTTTCGCGCTCTTTAAACAAAACTTGCATATTTTCGTTGTGTTTCATTTCACTCTGTCTCCGGCGTAACACATGCGATGTGTAGGTGCATGAAAGCAGAATGATGAGCAGGGACGCGCCAAAGGCAAATAGCAGGGTTTCCGGGGTAAGTCCGACTGAGTGCTTTAAGGTAATCACCAGCGTCATATCAGGAGTAATTGTCTGGTGTTGTTCGACTGAGTGCTCCGGGAACAACCGGCCAAGAAACAACGATGAGCTTTCAAGGCTCTGTGCTGAGAAAACAGGCAGGTGCTTGCCGGCGTTGACAATAGTAATGGTCACATCGAAGTACTCTGCAATCTCGGATAGCCCTCCAAACAAGCGCTCCATATCCAGAGTTAACCAGAACCCGCCTACGTTGGTTTCCGACTCGTTTTGTAATGAGGTAGTGCGAATTGCCAACAGATCGCCCTTTAGTGGCCAAGTGTCTGGCAATGGGATGATTGTCGTTGAATCACCGCTGGAATCGATATGTTTAATTGTTCTGTTAAATTCCGGAATCGCATTGAGGTCGCTTCCTATGAGCCCGGGAACGGTTGCGTGCAACGGGCCAGCTATAGACACAGGAAAGTAGACATCGTGATCTGAACGCACGGCAAATCGACCGTTTTCTTTTATTTGACCTATGCTGAAATCCGAGTAGCCGTTGTGGCTCATGAGTGATTCGAATGCATCGCGTTTGTCGTGGGGGAGACGTTCAAAGCGACCCAGATTCCTGATGTAGTTGGCATCTTCCAATATCGTGTTGGAAAAACGCAGCAGTTTTTCAGAATCAAGGTCTGGATAGGCGTTTTGCAGACCTACCATCGAGGCCAGCAAGGTATTTATGACGCCTATGCGCTCTCCCACATGCTGTGATGTTGCGTCAGTGGTGTGCCGGGTTCGATCCTCAAGCGCATGCAAATTTAACTTGTTGGCTGCGAAAAAGACAGCTGGTATCGCCACTAACAACAGGAATGCCGCGCACAGGTGTTTGGGCGATAAGGTGAGTGTTTGGTACAGCGCGCTGCGGTTCATCTCTGGTAGGGGTACCATCGATGTTGCGGGAACCGACAAGCCGCCCTCTGGCCACAGCGTATGTTGTACTTGAGTTCAACGCTTGGTGCTAAGTTTAATACTGGCGTGAACGGTGCTGGTTTGTCTGCCACCATGGGGAAATCTCAAAAAGGAACACGGTTGTGTCCGTAATGGATCTGGTAGCGGCCAATTGGCAATCACTATGTATGTTCAATACGTTTCTTCAGCGTGCGATAGAGCACACCGGGTGAGAATAGATTTGCCATCACAAAGTGGCAAATGTTCTCGATTGAGTAGTGCTGGTCAGGGTTTGGGGGATGGGTTCTTGAAGGCTTTCACTGCAGCTCTCCATGCACCTGCGATCCTTTGAGCAAATATGCCAAGGGTGGCAGGCTGACTGAGGTCGAGTCCAAGTTTATTGCCCCAGACGATATAGGCAATCATAGCCAGTGCAAAGGGCCAAGCGATGAGAAAAAGCACCACGGTGATACCGATATTCACCGAGCTCCAGCCGGGTGCAAGTTGTTTTTTGAAGTCTTCCACAAGATACCTGCTAATTGTATGTCCGATGTCAGGTATATGGTGACTGCATAAAAATTTTCAAATTACCGGAATAACAGGACAGGTACTTTGCAGGACCGGATCATTTCAGTAGTCGTGGAGCCAATAATCAGATTGCGGATTCTTGAATGACCGTAAGCTCCCATGACGACAAGATCATAGCCATTGGTCTCAACCTGATCAGTTATGAGTGTTTCGACCTGGCCTTGTAAAATGTCTCCGGTAGCCTCAAACCCGCCCTTGTTCAAGGTCGCAACGGCTCCTTCCACCTGCCGGCGATGTTCAGCGCTCTCACTGCCAACCATCAGCACGTGGCAGGGAAGATCGTTGTAATGCGGGGCTTGTGACAGGAACTCTATGGCTTTCAGCGAGCTCTTGCCGCCATCGAATGCGAACAACACACGACTGATCGGTTTGAACCCACGTGAGGCTACCAGCACAGGTCTTGACGTTGAGCGGATGACACGCTCGAGATTGGAACCGAGATGCCCGCTGTCGAAGTCTGCGCCTTCTCCTCGTTTGCCCAGAACAAGTAGATCTGCGTCTATTTCACATTCCTGGACAGTTTCCACGATTTCGCCGTTGCGTAAACGTGTGTGCACATTTTCTACCCCACGAGACGCTAGCAACGATTCGGCATCGTCCAGTATGGCTCTACCACGTTGCTGGGCCAGACGTGCCTTCTGCGCGTCCAGCTCTGCAAGCTCGGCCAATAATGATGATCTGGCACCCAGACCGATACTGCCGCTCAGATTGGAAGGCTCACTTGAGGCATTGCGTCGCCCCAGTACGTGAACCACATCGATTTCGCTACCCGCACGATTGGCAATCCATGCCGCATGCTCACACACACTCGCCGAGTAGACGGACCCATCGATGACTGCTACTAGTTTAGACACAAGCTACCTTCCGGAATCAGTGACCTATCATATCGTCAAGAGCACCAGGTTTGTCATGGACGGCCAATTGATCAACGATAGTTTCGCTGGCCTCGTTGAGTCCGATGATTTCTACCTCGCTGCCTTCGCGCCTGAACTTTAAGACCACCATATCAAGGGCCTGCACGCTGGAAATATCCCAGATGTGTGCATTGCTGACATCAATGACAATGGTTTCCAGTGCTTCCTTGAAATCGAAGGAAGCTGTGAACTCGTCGCTGGATGCGAAGAAAAGCTGACCTTCAACTGTGTATGTGCGTTTGCGTTCATCGTCTGAGAGCAAAGAGGTGACCCGGAATATCTGCGAGATCTTCCAGGCAAAGAAAATACCGGAAAACAGCACACCTACAAGTACGCCAATGGCCAGATTGTGGGTGGCAACAACGACTATTACGGTTGCCAGCATAACGATAGAGGAGCTGCGCGGATGATCGCGAAGATTGACCAGAGAAGACCAGCTGAAAGTACCAATGGAGACCATGATCATGATAGCTACCAGGGCAGGCATGGGAATTTGTTTGACCCAATCCCCCAGGAACACAATCATTAGGAGCAGGAAGATACCTGCGCAAAAAGTGGAAAGTCTGCCGCGACCACCGGATTTTACGTTGATTATAGACTGACCTATCATGGCGCAGCCTGCCATCCCGCCAATGAATCCGGTTGCTGTATTGGCAATGCCTTGACCAATACACTCTCGGTTTTTATCACTGCGAGTGTCAGTAAGCTCGTCAACTATAGAGGCCGTCATCAGTGATTCCAGCAGCCCCACCGCGGCTACAGCCAAAGAGTAAGGCAGGATGATCATGAATGTTTCTAACGTTAACGGGATATCCGGTAAGAGGAAAACAGGCAAGGAATCCGGAAGTTCTCCCATATCTCCGACGGTGCGCACGTCCAGTCCCATGAGAAGCGAAACGCTGGTTAATATGATGATACAAACCAGTGGTGAGGGCACCACGCTAGTGAGTCTCGGTAACAAGTAGATTATTCCAAGGCCCGCTGCAACCATGACGTAGGTGAGCAGAGGATTGGGAATATTGACAAGTTCCGGCAGTTGCGCCATGAATATCAGAATAGCGAGCGCGTTGACAAAGCCGGTCATCACCGAACGTGACACAAATCGCATGACATAGCCCAGTTTGAGCAAGCCTGCAACAATCTGAATGAGTCCGGCCAATACGGTGGCTGCCAATAGGTACTGAAGCCCGTGTTCTTTAACGAGGGTGACCATCAGGACAGCAGTTGCAGCGGTCGCCGCGGAGATCATTCCCGGTCTGCCGCCGGTAATTGCAACAATGACTGCGATGGAAAACGAGGCGTAAAGTCCGACTTTGGGATCGACTCCCGCGATGATGGAAAAGGCTATTGCCTCAGGAATCAGCGCCAGGGCCACGACGAGTCCTGCGAGGATATCGGCCCGGATATTGCCAAACCATTCCAGTTGCCAACGGGCTAAGGATTCTGTTTTCACGAATTAAGGGCGCTGTTTGACTAAATGAATGGAAAGGGAAGGTACCAAAGCACACTCCAGGCCGAAATGCCTGACAGATAAGTTACGTGTTGTGCAAGCCAGGCTGGACGGGAAGTGATTAGTGCTGGGTATTGTCAGCTGGCGTATACTAAGCAGAACATGCCGAATGGGGCAGCTGGACTGATCAGCGAACGTGGCTAGACGGAACCTGTTACTCAGGGTATTTCGTATATCATGGTAATGTAGTGCATAATAGTCCAGTCCGGTGAGAACTGATAGCGTCAGATTTGTGCCTTGAAAGATAAAAGAGGCGGATGAGGTTTCTGTTTTCACACCCGTTGGGTGAACCAGACTAGGCACTTGCGGACATGGTGAGGCTGCATACTGTCAGATGTTGGTCAAGTCGCATCAGCTGTTTCGGTTGGCCATTGTAGTCTTCGCCGTGCGGTAAACTGAACCTGTTGAACTAGGATCTGATAATCGCAAGTATTCAAGCGGTTGCTCTGAAAGACCTCACACGAGCTATCAGACGTCGAGTGGACCGTACATGGGCATCGTTGCCTGATAAATAAATTCGATATGCGTCGCTTTGCCCAGTGTGGTGATGAATAACTCCAGCATGACCAGATTACATATGTTGTACAGGGTACTGGGTATGCATGGTCGGATTCTGCAGGCGGCTTTCAGTAAATGGAACGCTCTGAAGGATTGTGTCGCGAAGCTTTCACGGCGTGTAGGAAAGAAGGGTTGATCAAATCATGGTGATGTTAGACGTATGACGAACAGCGATTTACAGGATTCACAATCCGGATCAGGTAATACCTCCCCGTCATCTGGTGGCGGTCAGGCAAGAAGCGAATCCGGCAGCGAGGGAGCCAGGCGCGGGAACCAGAGGCGAGGTCGTGGACGAAACAACCAGTCTGGTAACGGCCAGCGAGCCGAAGGCGGCGGGAACAACAACCGCAACCGGGGCAACCGCGGCAAACGAAAGGGACGTCAACAGAACCGCAATCGCGGTGATGATGACAATATTGGCAACCGCATAGAAAAAGGCAATCGTGCGCTTCGACCACCTCGGGAAATTACCGAAGAAATGGACAATATCGGTAACCGTGCGTTACCTGAAGTGTCTACCGCGATTGAATACGAAGACGAAAATTTCGGCAACCGTGACCATTTCAACGTCAACAATCGCTTTCCCTCAGATAGCAACCTGATAGGAATGGAAGACCCTTACCAAGTGGGCAGTCTGGTCATGGGAGCTGCAGCAAGAGGTAGTGGTAATCGCGGTAAAGGTCGCGGTAATCAGCGAAAAGGCAATGCGCAATCGGGCAACCGTGGGCAGGGCCGTAATACTCAGGGAAGACAGCCTCGCAACGCGAACTCACAGCCACGCAATAATCGCCCGCAGTCCTCGCAGGGCAATGGACAGAATCCAAACCAGGCGCAAGGTGAGGGCAATCGCCAAAACCGAAACAACCGCAATCAAAACCGCGGTCAAAATCGTAATCAGAACCGCAACAATCGAAATCAGAACCGTGGTCCGAATCGCCAGGCCGAGAATAGTGGCGGCAATGAGCAACAAAACTCCCAGGTCCAATCTGGCGAGCAAACTGCTAATCAGGATCCGACACAGACTTCAGCGCAGGTTGCGCAAGCCCCGTCATCGCCTAAGGTTCAGTCCGCAGTTGCAGACAACCCAGCCCAGGCTCCATCGGTCGCAAAACCGGTAACAAGAGTCAAGGCGGATAGTGCGGACCAGAGCAGTTCTGGTGCGACAAGCTCTGCGAGTGAGCAGACACCGGCACGAAAGCCACGCGCACCGCGTAAACCCAGAGCAAAGGCTGAGACAGATTCTGCGAACGTAACTGCAGACCCCCCAAAGCCCGCTAAGGTTACACGTGCACGTAAAGTTGCGTTGGACTCGGATAGTGACAAACCAGTACCGGCTAAGAAACCACGCGCTCCGGCTGCTAAAAAAGTTGCCAAGAAATCTGCTGCCAGTTCAGTCAAAGCCTCTACATCGGAAGACAAGCCGAAAGCCAAGCGTGCCCCTCGGGCGACCAAACCCAAGCCACCGGCAGATTCAGAGTAGCGAAGGGCAGTAGTGATGCCCGATGTCGCAACATGACTTCCTCATCACAATCGACAGAATTGTGGTGAGGTTCATGCTGGCAAAAAACGATTACATGTTCGGGTAATTGGGGCCGCCGCCGCCTTCTGGCACAACCCACGTTATGTTCTGACTGGGATCTTTGATATCGCAAGTCTTGCAGTGAATACAGTTTTGCGAGTTGATTTGAAAGCGAGGGACGTCGTTTTCGACGATAACTTCGTACACCCCAACCGGGCAATAACGCTGGGCAGGTTCGGCATATTGCGGCAGGTTTACCTGAATGGGTATGGAAGTGTCGGCCAATTTTAAATGAACAGGTTGGTTGTCTTCGTGATTAGTACTGGACAGAAACACGGACGAAGGCTTGTCGAATGTAATTTCACCATCCGGTTTAGGATACTTCGGCTTGAAACTACCATCAGCAGGCTTAAGGCAGGCATGGTCCGGTTTTTCGTCCCTGAAGTTAAACGGTAGCCAGCCTCCAAAGAAATTCTGATCCAGATAGTTGTAAGCTCCACCCAGATACATTCCGAACTTATGCAATGCGGGTCCCCAGTTTCTGGAGCTTTTCAACTCATCCCCGGCCCAGCTCTGCATAAAAGCGTCATCGTATTCGGATAGTTCGCGACCGTCGTCTCCATTGGCGAGCGCTGTGGCGATTGTCTCGGCCGCGACCATACCGGACTTCATTGCCATATGTGTACCCTTCAACTTTGCAAAGTTGAGCGTTCCAGCATCGCAGCCGATAAGCAAGGCACCTGGCATACTCATCTTCGGTAGCGAGTTCAGACCTCCCTTGACAATGGCACGGGCACCGTAGCTGATTCGCTCTCCACCTTTGAGAACATCCTTAACGACTCTGTGCTGCTTGAAACGCTGGAATTCTTCGAAAGTACTCAGATGCGGATTCGAATAGTTCAAGTCAATGATCAAGCCTACAACCACCTGATTATTTTCGAGATGGTACAAAAAACCGCCTCCCGTAGTACCTGTTTCAGATAAAGGCCATCCGGCCCCGTGCACAACCACGCCTGGCTCATGCTTGTCAGGATCTATCTGCCAAAGTTCTTTCAAGCCAATACCGTAATGCTGAGGAGATTTACCGTCATCCAGATTGAACTGACTGATAAGCTGTTTTCCCAGGTGGCCGCGGCAGCCTTCAGAAAAAACCGTGTATTTGGCGTGCAATTCCATGCCTTGTTCATGTCCATCCTTGGGTTCTCCGTTAATGTCCAGTCCCATGTCACCGGTCGCAACACCTTTGATTCTTCCATCGTCGTGATAGAGAATTTCGGCGGCGGCAAAACCCGGGAAAATTTCGACACCCAGATTTTCTGCCTGCTCTCCCAGCCAACGAGTCAGATTACCCAGACTGGCGACGTAATTGCCATGGTTATGCATGGTTTTCGGTGAGAGAAAGTTTGGCATTTTGATGGATGTGCCAGGACTTGTGAAAAACATGATTTCATCACGGGCAACTTCAGTATTCAGTGGAGCACCATCGTTTTTCCAGTTCGGGAACAATTCGTCCAGAGCTCGAGGTTCGATGACCGCGCCAGAGAGTATGTGCGCGCCGACTTCGGAGCCTTTTTCAAGTACTACAACACTAATCTCTTGCCCGGATTCCTGGGCAATCTGCATCAGTCTGCAGGCGGTAGCCAGCCCGGCAGGACCTGCGCCGACGATAACCACGTCGAACTCCATCGATTCTCTTTCTTCAGTACTCATGGTGATCTCGTTAATTCCGATTGGTACCCGGCCTATAGCGGCAGCGCGAGTTACTTGATCGTTAGTTTTGAAAGAATTTTACAGCACGGTACCTGTTCCATAACAGGGCAGGCTGCACTCAAACGACCGATTAGCGGTCAAACTTATCCAACGCGAGCAGATCCGTAGATTTGCCGGCTTTGGCACTTCTCACAGGTGCTCCATAGTCATCAGCTAGTCTGCCAGCCAGCGCCTGCGAGGCCCGTTTTTCTCCGTGCACGAGAAGAACCGGTGGGGAGTCCTTGAAAGCTGCGTACCAGTCCAGCAAACCCTGCTGATCTGCATGAGCTGACAGACCGCCCACTGTATGAATTTTTGCGCGTACTTTTATGGTATCTCCCCAGATACGAACGGTATCTTTTCCATCAACCAGTTTACGGCCCAGTGACCGGGGTGATTGATAGCCGGAAATAATCACATGGGCATCTGGACGCCAGAGATTATGTTTCAAATGGTGCATTATTCTACCACCTGTGCACATGCCGCTGCCGGCAATCACAATTGCACCGGAAGCCATTTCGTTTATTGCTCTTGATTCATTGGCGGTTTGCGAGAATTTCAGGTTTGACATTGCCAGCAATGGACCGTTTTTTCGATAAAAAGCAGCAGCTTCTTCGTCGTAGAGCGCAGTGTGGCTCAGATAGACTTCGCTGGCCCGAATTGCCATGGGGCTATCGAGAAAGATCTGCCAGCGGTCCAGATTCCATTCCTCAAAATGACGGGCCATGGTGTAGAGAATCATCTGGCTGCGACCGACAGAAAATGCCGGAATCAGTATATTGCCGCGGACGCTGCTAAGTTCGCTGGCGATTTCGCTGACCTCTGTGAGTGTTTCTGACCAATCCCTGTGCAAACGGTTGCCGTAGGTGCTTTCCATGAGCACAAGATCCGCTTTATTGAGGTAGCTGAAATCACGCAGGATGGGAGAGCCCCGGTGTCCCAGATCGCCGCTGAATACGACTACGCGCGTCTGATCTCCCTCCACAAGTGTAATTTCAACCATTGATGAACCCATGATATGGCCGGCATCAAACAGCTTTATGGTGACTCCCGGTGCCACGTTAACGGATTCTTCATAGGCAACAGCTTGAAGTCTGTCGAGGGTGTTTTCGACGTTCTGCTGGTCATACAACGGGCTCAGCAGTTTTTTTCCAGCGCGTTTGCGCTTCTTGTTTCGGTAATCTACGTCCCGGGCGTTCAGGTGCGCTGAGTCCTTGAGCAGGATGTTGACCAGGTCACAGCTGGCGGCATGGGTGTAGATTTTTCCCTTGTAACCCTGATTCAGGAGGATTGGCAACCGTCCGCAATGATCGATATGCGCATGACTAAGCACAACCGCGTCAAGTTCAGAGGGGTTGAAGGGGAACGGATCGTGGTTGCGGAGTTCGTCCTTGGGGCGTCCTTGTATCAGACCACAGTCGAATAGCACCTTGGTGCCTTCGAGCTCGATGAGGTGACAGGAACCGGTGACTTCTTCCGCTGCACCAAAACTTGTAAGTTTCATGTTTGTCCTTAACTCTAATTATACCGCGTGGTAGCAGGTGCTTCGAAGGCTTCGTATACTATGGAGTATCCGCTGCATTAGATACTAACGCGGACCATCGATGAAATCACCCGTTCGTTTGCGCTCCCATGTGGTTTCCAGCGCTCGTTTGATGAGTCATCCCGCCAGCATTTCACACAGGTTATTCGCCGTTGTCCTCTCCTAGCGCGCCGCTGCAAACATTTGCTCATGATGTTGAGTTCTATGCAACCTGTGGCACTGGCCTGGATGCGTTGCTTGCCAGTGAATTCAAGCAATTGGGTTTCTCGAAAGTTCAGAGTGCCGGCGCTGGAGTGCGATTCAGTGGTCCTCTGTCTGACGGTTATCGCGCCTGTCTCTGGTCGAGGCTGGCCAATCGAGTGCTTTTACCCATTCATCGCGGCCCGGCGGCGAGCCCGGAAGCGCTGTACGAGCTTGTGCAGCAAATTGACTGGGCTGCCCACCTGGATGTTGACGGATCGCTGGCTGTCGATTTCTTCACTGCTAATTCCGAAATATCACACTCTCAGTACGGGGCGCTCAAGGTCAAGGATGCTGTGGTGGATCAATTTCGTGAACATGCCGGAAGGCGGCCTGATGTCGACAGGGACACGCCCGATGTTCGCATCAACGTGTATCTTTTTCGCAATCAGGCAAGAATTGCCATTGATCTGTCAGGGAGTAGTCTGCATCGGCGTGGTTATCGTGGCGCTGCAGGGCTGGCACCACTAAAGGAAAACCTGGCAGCGGCGGTTTTGATGGCTAGTGACTGGCCCGCTGCGTTGGCGCAGGGTAAAAGCCTGTTTGACCCATTGTGCGGGTCTGGCACATTACTCATCGAAGCGGCAATGATGGCAACTCAACAGGCGCCAGGATTACTGCGCGACTATTTCGGTTTTACCGGCTGGAAGCATCACGATGATGTGGCCTGGCAGGCGATGCTGGTCGATGCGCATGCGGCCAGATGTGAATCCCCCGTTGTGATTGCTGGTGCCGATCACGATCCTGATACCGTGGATAGCTGCCTGCAAAACATCCAGGCCGCCGGATTACATGAGACGGTGAGTGTGAGTTGTCAATCGTTAGCTAGTGCTCCCCCGAACAGCTCTACTGAACGAGGGCCCGGTTTTCTGGTAACCAATCCCCCCTATGGAGAGCGCCTGGCAGGCGATGCCCAGTTCTACGCATCGATGGGTACTGAGTTGAGCCGGTATTATGGTGGGTGGTCATGCAACCTTTTTACCGCGGCTGCAGCGCCCTTCTCACGAGCGCGGCTACCTTTGTCCACTGTGCTGAAAACCCGAAACGGGGGAATCGACTGTGTGTTGTTACACGGGCAGATACCAGCCGCTGCGCGTGCTGACATAGGTCGACAGGTATCGACCGATACTGACGGTGAGAACATCGTCAAAGATCCAGATAATGCAGATCACCCGCAGGCGTCCCTCTATCGTGGCCAGAGCCCGGAGAACGAGACACGCACTGCCATGGGAGTGGATGCAACCCCTTTCGTCAATCGTCTTAAAAAGAACCAGAGAGCATTAAAGGGCTGGTTAAAACAAAACCACATATCAGCTTATCGAGTTTACGATTCTGATCTTCCTGAATTTGCCGTGGCCATAGACATTTACCATGAGGGTCATACGATGCATTGCGTGGTGCAGGAGTATCAGGCTCCGCAGACTGTCAATACGGCAATGGCTGAGGCCCGCCTTGAGGCGATCATGCAAGCCTTGCCCGATGCGCTCGGTACCTCAGCAGCAAATGTCCACTTGAAAGTAAGGCAGGTAAAATCCGGAAACGCGCAGTACGAGAAACACGCATCCCATCAATCGGCAAACATCATCGTTGAGGAGCTGGGTGCGCAACTGGAGCTTAATCTCAGCGATTATCTGGATACGGGGCTGTTTCTGGATCATCGTCCGGTTAGACGCTACATTCAGCAAAACGCTACAGGGAAACGTTTTCTTAATTTGTTTGCCTATACTGCGACAGCTACTGTGGCGGCCGTGTCAGGTGGTGCGAAAAGTAGTGTGTCGGTCGATTCATCCAATCGCTATTGTCAGTGGGCCAAACGTAACCTGGATAAAAACGGCGCGGCGGCTCAGCTTCATGAGGTGGTACGTCAGGATGTATTCACGTGGCTGGAAGGTGCATCGCTAGGCTTGTCAGAAAACAATCGATTTGACCTGGTGTTACTCGACCCGCCCACGTTCTCCAACTCCAGTGACCATGAAAACGACTGGGATGTACAACGTGATCATGTAAAGGCAATTGATGCCTGCCTGTCGATCATGGCGCCTGGAAGCCTGCTGATATTTTCCAATAACTATCGTCGTTTCAAGATGGATTTGAGCTTATTGGAAAACACGAATCGCGGCATTCGCGTAGAAGAGCGTAGCCGTTGGTCAATTGACCGGGACTATCATCGGAATCAGCGCATTCATCAATGCTGGTTCATATTCAAAGATTAACGTAACCGATAGTTGTTCTGGTTTCAACTGTCGACATCAATTTCAAAACATCGTTTCAGGGGTAATGCAGTGGCTGAATTTATTTATGAGTATGGATTGTTTTTCCTGAAGGCACTGACATTCGTAGTGGCTGTCGTTGCAATCATTGTTGCCATCGTGGCTGCGGCTTCTCGCTCAAAGAGTGCAGGAGGCGCAAGCAGCGAGGGACACATCGAGATAAAAAAATATAATGAAAGGCTTGAGGATCTGCATGATGCACTTTCATTTTCCCTGCTCAATCCTGCTGAACAAAAAGAGGCGGAAAAGGAGAAAAAAGCTGAACGCAAGGCTGAAAAGAAGGCTGAAAAAGCGGCCGCTAAAATAGCCAAGAAACAACGCGGCAGCGGCGAGACGATTGTGCCCGAAACCAAAAAATCCAGACTCTATGTGCTGGATTTTGACGGTGATATTCGAGCCAGTGAGGTGGAAAAGCTACGACGTGAGATAACCGCGGTTCTCACTGCTGCCACGACCGAAGACGAGATCGTCGTGCGACTGGAAAGTGGTGGTGGAATGGTGACATCCTACGGGCTGGCGGCCTCGCAACTTGACCGGATACGCGACAAGAAAATCCCGTTAACCATCTGCGTGGACAAGGTGGCAGCCAGTGGTGGATATATGATGGCTTGTGTTGCCGATAAACTGGTAGCTGCACCGTTCGCGGTATTAGGTTCTATCGGTGTCGTGGCTCAGATCCCGAATTTTCATCGATTGCTCAAAGAGCTTAAAATCGACTTTGAGTTACTGACCGCTGGTAAATACAAGCGTACCTTAACCGTGTTTGGTGAAAACACCGATGAGGCGCGTGAGAAGTTTCTCGAGGATATCGAGAGAATTCATGTGCAATTCAAGTCATACGTCGGTGAGCGACGTCCACAGCTGGATATAGACAAAGTGGCGACCGGTGAAATCTGGTCAGGCCAGGATACTCTGGATCTGCATCTGGTCGATAAACTTTCTACGAGCGATCAATACCTGATTGACGCATGCGAAGAACGCGAAGTGCTTATCCTCTCCTACAAAGAGAAAAAAAGCCTTGCGGACCGCTTATCGCTAGGAGTACAGAATACTGTGGATAGTGTTCTTTTAAAATGGATCAACAGACTAGCTAACAGCCGTTATTCTATTGGGTGAGATCGGTAAGGCAAAATTTGCATCCTCATTACGTGACAACACATATCGAAGGCACTTCAGGCTACGTGGTTAACACATTGGCACAACAGAGCTGAGGTGTTGCTGCCGCTATTCGCTCACGACATTGAAGCAATTCATGGATGTGTATGCACACCGAACCCGGCCCAAAGCAGACTGACTCGACAAATTCAGACGCTTTTACAAATAGCGGGGCTGAGCCTGCTAAGCCGCCGCTATCCGGAAATTGCTTCATCACAGAGCTTGTAGACTCGTTCAGATTCGAGGATGCCAAGCTGCCATCTTTGCCCAGCGCCGCCATCTACCTTGAACGGGCCATCAGGGATGATTCGGTTAGCCTGGCAAAGCTTGCCAGTCTGTTGGAGAAGGACCCCGTATTGGCAGCGCGACTTATTCGTGTAGCGAACAGTGCGTTTTATCGTGCAGTAACACCGGTTGAAAGCGTGCCGGTGGCTGTTACTCGAATCGGATTCTCGGCAACGCGCAATATTGCACTTGTTCTGCTCAGTAATGTATTCCGTGCTCGCCATAAACTGGTTGCTGAACGTATAAGCCAGCTATGGAACGAGTCGTTGCGTACAGCTGCTGTGGCCTCCATCCTGACAAGGCACTATCCTCTGATTGACAGTAACAGGGCTATGCTCGGCGGTTTGATGTACAACGTTGGCGCGATGCTTTTACTGACGAAAATAGACGAAAAGGTCCGGGCTATTCCGCACCCGATGATTCTTGATCAGATGATTGCGAAACATGCCGCTCGATTTGGATTAATGCTGTTGCGTTTCTGGGAAATGGACCCTGATCTTCTGGAAGTGGTTGCGCATCGTGATAACTGGCAACGAAATCACGAACAGTCGCCAGACCTTGCAGATCTGATCCTGGTTGCGCGCAGTTGCATACCTGTGGCTGACGGTGCGCCGATTGATTTCACGTTCTGTGAAAATCTACCTGCCTATCAACGCATGCAACCGTTTCTTCATCTACCGCTTCCCTTATCGGAATTTGTCACCGATGCTGAAGATTCTGTCGAGCAGATGCTCGCCGTACTGTCGGGCTGAACAGCTGCGGATCGGAGTGTCGAAAATCAAGCACTCGTTCGATGAATGTAATGGTCGTAAAAACAGGTCAGCCTACTAACTTGGAGCCACCTGTTCCAAGCCCTGAAAATCCTTCGCGCCAGCCTCCGATTACAACTCCTGAGCCCATTGGCGCAAAACAAATTTCTGGATTTTGCCAGTTGAGGTTTTGGGGAGTTCACGAAAAATAATTGTTTTCGGGCATTTGAAGTGAGCAAGCCTGTCGCGGCACCAGGCTATCAGATCTTCCTCACTCGCCGCTTGGTCGTTTTTCAACGTGACAAAAGCGCAGGGTGTTTCTCCCCATTTATCATCTGGTCTCGCCGCGACGGCTGCCTCCAGCACAGCCGGGTGCGCATAAAGCGCATCCTCGATTTCGATAGATGAAATGTTTTCGCCGCCGGAGATAATAATATCTTTCGAGCGATCGAGAATTCTTAGGTAGCCATCCGGGTCCATTATCGCCAGATCTCCGCTGTGAAACCAACCACCTTTAAAAGCCTCCTCGTTAGCAGCAGCATTTCGAAAATAACCCCGCATGACAATGTTTCCGCGAAACATGACTTCACCGATGGTTTCGCCGTCACGCGGTACGGGTTGCATGGTTTCCGGGTCCAGTACATCAAGTTCGTCAAGTACCTGGTAACGGACACCTTGCCTGGATTTCAGTCTGGCTCGCTCGGCCTCTGGCAGTTCATCCCATTCACTTTGCCAGGCGCACATCACCGCAGGACCGTAGGTTTCTGTCAGACCGTAGGTATGAGTAATATGAAATCCGAGAGACTCAATACCCGACAGCACCTTTGCAGGAGGAGGGGCGGCGGCTGTCATGATCTCGACCACTCGTCCCAATGGTTTTACATGCTGTTTTTCAGCATTGATCAGAAAGTTCAAAATGATTGGCGCTCCACAAAAGTGGGTTACTCCGTGTCGCTCTATTTCTTCATAGATGGTTTTTGCATTGATAGTTCGCAGACAAACGCTAGTGCCACCATTAATTGCCAACGCCCAGGGAAAACACCACCCATTGCAGTGGAACATGGGTAACGTCCAGAGATAGACGGGGAAGGCTCCCATGTTCCATCCGGTCAGATTGGACATGGCATTCATGGTGGCACCTCTATGGTGGTACACGACGCCCTTAGGTCTTCCGGTGGTGCCGGAGGTGTAATTCAGTGAGATGGATTGCCACTCATCGGCTGGCATCTGCCATTGCCAGGCAGGGTCGATCTCTGGCAGTTCATCGCTGCTGAATGCCGGATCAACAAATGATTCATATTCTGCCTGGGAGATCAATTCGCCGCTGGCGCCAGCGTCATCGATGGCAATAAGTTGAGGAGGGTCGTCGAGTCCAACCAGAGCATCGCGCACGGTCTGTGTAGATTCCGTGTCAACAAACAGGATTTTGGCACCGCTGTGATTCACGATGTAGCGGATTGTATCTGCCTCAAGACGGGTGTTGATGGCGTTCAGAATGGCACCGCACATGGGAACGCTATAGTGCAGCTCAAACAAGGCAGGAATATTGGGTGCAATGACAGAAACCACATCGCCCGTTTGTATCCCCATGGCTGCCAGGCGCGCCGCTGAACTTTGACAGCGTGAAAAAACTTCGCTCCAGCTCAGTTGACGCTGACCGTGCACGACCGCAATGCGTTGCGGATAGACATCATTGGCACGTTTGAGAAAACTCAGTGGTGTCAGTGGTGTGTAATTGGCGATGGTCGCTGGAAGTGCAACGTCGACATCACCAGGTTGATAAGGCGAAGGAATAGTAGGATGGTAGTCGCTCATCAGTTAGGAATCCTGGCGTACGGTTATGAACAAAAGCAATGCCCCCGATACTAACCTGCCTTTGGCCGGGATACGAGTTCTGGAAATGGGCCAGCTTATCGCTGGACCGTTTGCCGGGCAGATACTTGCCGCTTTCGGTGCTGACGTTGTCAAAATAGAGCCACCCGGTCGAGGCGACCCTCTGCGAACCTGGCGTAAACTTGATGAACAGGGAACCTCCTATTGGTGGCGCAGCATTGCCCGCAACAAGAAATCCGTAACCCTGGATCTTTCGAAGGCAGCGGGTTGCGATATTGCCAGGCAACTATTGCTGAAAAGTGATGTTCTCATTGAGAACTTTCGCCCTGGGCGCATGGAGGCCTGGGGACTCGGGCCTGAGACTTTTGCCGACATTCACCCACAATTGATCTACACGAGAGTATCCGGCTATGGCCAGGACGGCCCTTATGCGGGTAAACCTGGATTTGCGTCAGCCTGTGAGGCTGTCGCGGGTCTGCGCTATGTCAATGGTCATCCCGGCGAAAAGCCAGTAAGGATGAATCTGAGTCTTGGAGATTCTCTGGCGGGCATGCATGCGGCCCTGGGTGTCTTGCTTGCTTTGATTGCGCGCATGCGCCCGGGAGGCTCGGGGCAGAGTGTCGATGTATCCATCATGGAGTCAGTATTCAACATGATGGAAGGGGTGTTGCCTGAATATGATGGGGCCGGTGTGGTCAGAGAACCCTCCGGCTCGACGGTAACCGGTATCGTGCCAACCAACACCTACCAGTGCAGTGACGGCAGATATATCGTGATCGGCGGAAACGGGGATTCGATCTTCCGACGGCTGATGTTAGCTATCGGGCATCCCGATCTGGCCGATGATGAGCGATTATCAAGCAATCAGGGGCGTGTCTCCCATGAACCAGTCATTGACAAGGCTCTGGCAAAGTGGAGCTCAACCATTAGCTCTGTAGAAGCGTTGCAATTGCTTGACCGGGCTGATGTGCCCGCGGGAGCTGTCAATTCAATCGCGGATATTGTCGACGACGAACAATTCAAGGCACGTGCCGTTCTTGAACAAATTGATGTTGGCGGGCAATCCCGCCTTATGCCCGCAATGCACCCCAAGTTATCAGGCAGCGCCGCACGTAATGACTGGGCAGGTCCCGAGCTGGGAGAACATACGCATGAGGTTCTCAAGCATTGGCTTGATGTGGATACCAGCCAGATTGAGCAGTGGCAGGAGTCACGACTAGTGTGAAGTTTGTCATGCTTAGCCGATTAGTCCCGGTTTACCGTCAGCGTATTCGGAGACTTTTAAAATCAGTCAGTTAAACGTGATTACCTACCCTTGCGTCAAAAATCCCTTAGCTGCGCCCACTCTCTGACGTCCAGGGGTTAAGTTGTTCTGAGGAACGTCGATACCACCTGTAATAGACTTCTTTCAGAGATTGTTCACGTTGAAGAGTTCGCCTACATTGCGTGTGTTGATGGCTGCAGGTATGTACCTGTTGCTCATGTGGGGTTACGTTATTTTACCCACTGCACAGCTATACGCAGTTTTTGCAGCATTGATCATGAGTATCGCACTGCTGTTCTGGGTGAGTGAGGCGCGTGCCAGCCAGCAAATTTCACAATCACTGGAAAATCGGCTGATATCCAGGCTGGATAGTCAATTACCGGAGAGCAGTGACGATCCAACTGTCGTTGCTTCAATGTTGCGACTGGATTCCTTGAAGTCTGAATTAACTCAACAATATGCCCAGTTTGGTCGCGACCAGGCGTTAATGAACAGCAAAGGTCTGGGCACCTGGCGCCGCAATCAGGGAGAGCAGGGGGAGGAGCGTTGAGCGCGACTATTGATCCCCATGCACTTAAAATGATTTCGTCATTACAAAGTCCAGGCAAACCTGATCTTTTAGTGAGGGTAATTAGCGTCTTCAAGAGCGAGTCGCCCAAAGCGATTGCATCAATGCAGCAAGGCCTGGAGTCCAGTGACTTTTCTGCAGTAAGGAACGCGGCCCATACCTTGAAGTCCAGCAGTGCCTATGTTGGAGCCAAGGCTTTCTCTGAGTTATGCAGGGATCTGGAAACTGCTGCCAGGGAAAACAACTATACGGCCTGTGTAGTGCTGGCCTATGAACTTGAAGACATGTTTGATGCCTGTTGCCTCGAACTTGATACTTATTTGCCGAAGGCTGCCTGATGAGTGAATCACCCTCACAAGCAATGCAAATGGTGATGCCCAGTTCCAAATCAGGCAACCCTATCGTGTTGCATGTGGATGATGATGTCGCCAGCCTGATGATGGCTGAGGGTGCGCTTGAAGATGCGGGTTTTGAGGTTTTGCATGCAGTCAATGGCAATGAAGCTATTGAAAGTTTCAAGGAACATGAGCTGGATCTGATCATCATGGATGCCATCATGCCCGTGATGGATGGCTTTGATACGATCGAGATTATCCGCTCTTTACCCGGAGGGGAACATGTTCCCATTCTGATGATTACAGGTCTTGACGATCTTGAATCGATTACCAGAGCCTATGATCTTGGTGCCACCGATTTTCTTACCAAACCGATCAACTTCTTCATTCTGCCGCATAGGGTGCAGTATATGCTGCGCTCCAAGTTGACAGGTGATGCCCTGCGTTCCAGTCAGGCAAAACTTGATAATGCCCAGCGTATTGCAAGATTAGGTAACTGGGAAATGGACCTGGAAACTCAGGCCCTGACATGGTCGCGCGAATTCGGGCGCGTTATCGGACTTGGCAAAGATCAGACTGTGAATTTCTGGTCTGAACTGCTTGAGCGTATTGAGGATTCTGATCGCCATAATGTAAGGCTGCTTGCGGATGAAGCTGCTGATGTGGGCGAGTCCTTCAACATAGAATTTTCCACAAGATCCGGTTCTGATAATACCTTGCGCCGCATCCGGCTGGAAGCGGAGCCGCATTGCAATGAGCAAGGCGAATGTACCCACATGCTGGGCACAATTCAGGATATTACCGAGCGCATCAATGCACAGAAGCAGATTCATAATTTAGCCTATTACGACTTGGTTACAGGGCTGCCTAATCGTGCACAACTCAACGAACATTTGCATTACACCTTGCAACTGGCATCGCGTAATCAGGCAAAGTTTGCATTATTATTTCTAGATCTTGATCATTTCAAACAAGTTAATGACACGCTCGGTCATGACGCTGGAGACGACCTGCTAAAACAAGTTTCAGAGCGGCTTACCAGTGTCGTACGCGAATCAGATGTCATTGCTAGCGGCAATTTCAGAACAGAGGAGCTGGGTTCACAACACACAGTAGCGCGGCTTGGCGGTGATGAATTTGTTGTTTTGCTGGGCCAGATCAATCGGGCTGAAGATGCCGCTCGTGTGGCTGAACGCATCGCTCAGCGAATTGGCGATCCGTATGTCATTAGTGATCAGGCAGTCTCTGTTACAACAACCATTGGCATCAGTGTTTACCCTAGTGATGGGCACGATGGCGATTCTTTGATGAAAAGCGCTGACGTCGCCATGTATCACGCGAAGGAATCCGGTCGAAACGGCTATCAGTTTTATTCGCGAGACATACACGAGAAAGCGCTGGCACGTTTCACGATGGAAGCGCAGCTTAAGGAGGCGATAGACAACGAGGATCTGACCATCGTCTATCAACCCAAAATCTGTTTTGCCTCCGGTGTGGTTACAGGTGTAGAGGCGTTGGTCCGCTGGGAACACCCTCAACAGGGAAATATCAGCCCGGTTGATTTCATACCACTGGCCGAGGAGACTGGCTTGATATTACCGTTGGGCCGCTGGGTACTGAGAACGGCTGCCAGACAGATGCAGGAATGGGTGGAATCGGGAATGCAGCCATTGACCATGGCGGTCAATTGCTCCGCGGTTCAGTTTACGCGCAGTAACATGGTAGCTGATATTAACGATGCAATTGCCTACAGCGGATTGAATCCGGTGAACCTGGAAATCGAACTGACTGAAAGCCTGTTACTGAAAGACTTTGAAGCCGGTATCCAGATTTTGCGTAACATGAAGGATCTCGGTGTACAGGTTTCTATCGATGATTTCGGTACTGGCTTTTCATCGCTGAGTTATCTCAAACGCCTGCCGGTGGACAAGCTAAAGATTGACCAGAGCTTTGTCAAGGATTTATGCACCGATCCGGGCGATGTTGCGATAGTTTCAGCGATAGTAACGCTCAGTCACAATCTGAATCTAACTGTTGTGGCTGAAGGGGTTGAGACCGCACAACAGTACGAAATCCTGAGAAATTTTGATTGCAATGAAGGGCAGGGATACCTATTCGGAAGACCCATGAAAAATCATGATTTCAAGGAATGGATTGAACACTTCACAATGTCCAAGACGCTCAAAGCGTCTGGAATGTAGGCACTGCCGAGCTTAACTATCGTTCCATTGCGGCTTGCGTTTTTCAAAAAATGCATCAATACCCTCACTGACATCGTCTGCCATCATATTACAAGCCATGGCGTTCCCTGCGAGCTGATAAGCATCAGCCAACGGTAGTTCAATTTGCCTGTAGAACAGGCTTTTGCCAGTGGATACTGCAACTCTGGACTTCGCACAGATGCACAAGGCCAGGTCCAGAACAGCCTGATCTAGCTGATCCGGGGGAACGGATTGATTGATCAGGCCCCAGTCGACAGCGGTTGGGGCGTCGATAAAGTCGCCCGACATCAGCATTTGAAATGCTCTTTTACGGGACACATTGCGCGATAAAGCGACCGATGGTGTACTGCAGAATAAACCAAGATTGATCCCGGATACTCCAAAATTACAATGATCTGCTGCTATCGCGAGATCGCAATTAGCCACGAGCTGGCAACCGGCGGCCGCAGCGATTCCTTGCACTTTAGCGATGACAGGTTGTGGCAGACTAATGAGTGTCTGCATAAATCGACTGCACTTCGCAAACAGATCTTTCTGCCATTGTTCATCGATATTCGAACGCATTTCTTTGAGATCGTGACCCGCGCAGAAAGCTTTACCGGATGCGGCAATAACGACGACTCTCACCTCTTCCGGCATATCAGCCAGTGACGCTTGCAATGCGTCCAGCAGCGTATGGCTTAACGCATTGAATTGTTCTGATCGGTTCAGTGTGAGCGTCAGAATACCTTCGTCTGAAAGTTCCGAAAACAATGGACCATCAACCGCTGTCACCGTATTGGCTGGGTGATCCTGAGCGTCCCGGTCGGTAGCTCTGTTCTGTAGCGCAGCTGCGTTATCTTCTGACATATTCACCCTCTTGTCTGTACCGTTGTGGGTTCTAATGGCTGGTGAAGCTGCAGGGTAGCAGCTAGTTTGTTCGAGCGACCAGTGTTAGCCTTCTCCCAGATCCAAGACGTGGCCGAGGTTGTCGTATCCGACCTTGCCTCGATTTTTAATTTTACCGTATAGCCTTTACTGATGCCAACTTCCGAAAAAAGTGCGAGCAAGCTGTTGCTCGATGCCGACGCATTCTCCATGATTCTCACCCAGCGCTTGCCATTCGCAGAACTCATGGGGCTCGCGGTTGATGAATTTCAGGATGACCACGTTTCCATGCGCGCTGTTTACAGCGAGCGTTTTCTGAGGCCAGGTGGAACCATTGCCGGCCCCATCATGATGGGATTGGCAGATGCTGCAATTTACGCCCTTGTGCTCTCCCGGATTGGCCCAGTCGAGCTGGCAGTGACAACCCAGCTTTCCATAAACTTTCTGCGTAAACCTGAACCTGCTGATGTGGTTGCGCGCGCCAGTATGCTCAAGTTGGGCAAGCGCCTCGCTGTGGCGGAGGCCGTTCTATATAGTGAGGCCCTAGGTATCGAACAGCCGGTGGCTCATGTTACTGCCACCTATTCGATTCCTCCACCGGACAGGAGAGACTCATGAGTGGCGCAACCGGTCACAAAGCCTTTGAAAAAACACAAGCCTGCGTATTCGATGCCTACGGCACCTTGTTTGATGTGCATTCTGCAGTAGGAACCATGCAAGAGGACATTGGACCGGAGCACGCTCAGCTATCGGCAGCCTGGCGTCGGAGACAGCTGGAATATACCTGGTTGCATAGTTTGATGAATGAGCATCGGGATTTCTGGCAATTGACGGCAGATTCGCTCCGGGTGAGCCTGCGAGAGTTTAAATTGGAGAGGAAGGGATTACACGAGCGATTAATGGAGGCTTATTTGCGGCTCGGTGCATTCGAGGAAGTTTCCGGAGTTCTTGCGATCCTGAAAAAAGCTCATCTGCAAACAGCGATACTGACTAACGGAAGCCCCATGATGATCGAGTCAGCGGTTAATAATTCGGGGATTGCTCAATGGATTGATTATCAGCTCTCCGTTGAGAGTGTTGGCATCTTCAAACCAGATGCTCGCGTGTACCAGCTCGCTGTCGACTCGCTGGGCGTGCCGGCAGCGCAAATTGCGTTCATGTCATCCAATGCCTGGGATGCTGCCGGTGCGGCTCATTTCGGTTTCAGCGTAGCCTGGGTAAATCGTTACTCACAACCTTCAGAAGCGCTACCCGGCACGCCTGCGGCCATGTTGTCCACATTGTCAGAATTGCCACCGCTACTGGGTATTTGCTGACGATCCAGGCAGGCCGAGAGTACCGCAAGTTTCTGATCGTCATCCATCTGCCGCCAGCGGGTTATTTCGTCGATACTCCTGAGACAGCCTGAGCACAATTGCGATGGCTCATCGATCTTGCAGATGCCCCGGCAAGGCGATGCGATATCAAGTTTCATACGAATGTGCTGAGTCAGGTTGGCTGGCGTCGAGTGCCACGGGATTTTACCTGTATTGAGCGCAGATAATGTCGGTAAATTGCTGTCTTGCGAGATAGCGATGTGTCTCACTGCTACACTCAGTGTATCCCTTGAAAAACAGCGCCTGGTTCTGACATGCAGGTTTTCAACTTCGGCTCCATCAACATTGACCATGTATACCGAGTACCGCATCTGGTAGAGCCTGGCGAAACCCTGCTCAGCCAGACTCTGGAAACAGTTCTCGGCGGTAAGGGCGCTAATCAGTCTGTTGCTCTGTCCAGAGCAGGCGCCCGCGTGCTGCATGTCGGCAGGCTTGGCGAGGCTGATCAATGGGCAAGAGATCAGATGGCCGCTGCGGGTGTCGATGTTTCTCATGTTTCCGCGTTCGATGGCCCCAGCGGTCACGCCATCATTCAGGTCGATGATCACGCAGAAAATTCGATAATTCTGCATGGTGGCGCGAACCAGTCGTTCACTCACGATGAACTGGCTGCCACGCTGGCTTCAGCAGAAGCCGGGGATTGGCTGCTGATGCAAAACGAATGCAATGCCCTGGACAGTGCTTTTTCGTTAGCGCAAGCTCGTGGTATGCGCATAGCGTTCAATCCCGCCCCCATGACCTCGACTATGTCTCAGTTACCACTGGAACGTTGTGAGTTGTTGATCGTCAATGAAATCGAAGCGACTGTGCTCGCAGATAATAATGATCCTGACGCAGCAATTGGCATTTTGGGAGAGCGCTACCCGGATACCTGCCTGGTACTGACTTTGGGCTCCAGAGGGGCGATGGTAAGGCGGGGACTGCATCAGTATTCGGCAAAAGCCCTGAATGTGACAGCCGTCGATACCACGGGCGCCGGTGACACGTTTGTAGGCTATTATCTGGCATCCCTGATGGATGGTCTGAATGATGAGAGAGCATTGCTGCGCTCATGCGCTGCTGCCGCATTGTCTGTCACCAAACATGGTGCAACACCGAGCATTCCCACAAACGCCGAACTCGAAACCTTTCTTGGTCAACCGGTGGAACAGCCATAGACCAAGCCATGAAAATTCGCTTCTAGCCAACGACCTTCATTCATGCACAAAATTATTATCGATACCGATCCGGGCGTAGACGATGCAATGGCAATAGCCTATGCGTTTGTTCACCCGCAAATCGACTTGTTGGCGTTGACAACCGTATTCGGCAATCTCAGCATTGATTTCACAACGCGAAATGCACAGTACATCCTCGAGACTCTGGGTGCGACGGATGTGGCTGTGGCTAAAGGTGCATCGGTGCCAAGTGTTCAACTGCCGCTGCCCTACGCCGATTTTGTACACGGTGCCGATGGGCTGGGCAACGCTTATCCCGGCAGTAAGCCAGAGTTACCTGCGGCAGAGGCTGTTAGCCTCAATCCTGACGCACGTCATGCCAACATCGAGGATCTTGACGCCGCTGATTTTATTATCGCTGCAGCACGCGCCCAGCCAGGCCAGATTACGCTGGTGGCTGTCGGACCGTTAACGAATATCGCAGAAGCGTATCGACGCGAACCGGAACTGCCGAAACTGGTTGCCGGATTGGTGATAATGGGCGGTGCGCTCGATGAACCGGGTAACGTAACTCCGCTAGCGGAAGCGAATTTCTTCAACGATCCGCACGCTGCAGATGCATTGTTTGCTGAGGACTGGCCGGTGACTATCGTTGGGCTGGATGTCACACATCGAATCATGATCTGCGACAGTGACTTGAAAAAACTCGATGACAACGCCGGGAAAACTGGCAGGCTGTTGTGGGACAGCAGTCGTTTCTATGTGGATTTCTACACTCGCAGTGGAGCTGCCAAAAATATCGTCAGTGAGGGGGCTGAACCACAATGCGCGATGCATGATGCTGCGGCTATTGCCTGCGTATTAATCCCTGATGCCTTCCAGACTCAATCGGGTCCTGCGCGGGTCGTACACGATGGCATGGCTTCGGGACAACTGGCTGTAGATCGCAAAGGCTATTCCTATGCGCTTCCGCACTGGCAGGAACGACCTGATGTACGCGTGTGCATGGCGGTCGATTCAGAGCGAGTACTCGAACACTTCCTTTCATCCATTATTGATAACCACCATCGTTAAGCCCATGCTTCAGTTAACAAGGCGTCAGACCACTCTATTTTGCTATTAATACAATTGACGAAATAGACATCAAGACGTTGAACGAAGCAACCTACACAGGTTGAAGCGAACGGCATGATTAAGATGTATCAGAACACGGAAATTGACAAAACGTGAATACAAGAAATTTGTGGTCGTTGGGAGTTGTATTGGTATCCGGGCTAGGACTAGGCAGTTGTAGCTGGGTTGATTCTGCTGGTAATGGAGATGATCCCGTGGTCACGCAAGTATTTCTTGATGACATACCCGTGGGAACCGCCAAGTCCATCAACGAGCAAAGCGTGGCACGCATTACCGCAGAACTGAATGCATCTAGCCTTGAACAGAGTTTTTCCTGGTCGGAAGAGCCTCTGGAGCAAGGTAATCTGCCAGCGTGTGCGGAAGAGGATGGTTTCAAACCCGACCTTGCCGCCGATACGCTGGGGCAAGCCTGTAAGGCCGGTACTAATTGCGAACTAAATTTTGAGCGCCAGGATGCGTCTCCCGATGCGGATGTTGTTGAATTTGATTTGCAGATTCCCGCGTTGAATGCCTCGGTCGGACTTCGTTATGCACTCATCGTGGAAGATAGCAGCGGCAGAGTTTTCAACAGCGAGTACAGCTTCTGCCTGATCGCTATCAATGAGGCACCCGTTGCCAATGATGATACCTTCGTTATTCTTGAGGGCACTGTCCTGAACGTCACACCCGCCACGGTTAATCTGATGAGCAACGACTCGGACGATATCGGTGACGTCAGTAATACCGAGTTTGTCGTCATACCTGAGCCTTTGAGTGGACCAGAGCATGCTGCTTTTTTCGAATTGGGTAATGATGGCAGTTTTACTTACCAGTCTAGTCTGAGTGATTTGCGCGAAGACCAGTTTGATGTTTTTGAATATCAGTTGAGTGACGGTGTATTCATCTCCACTGCAAAAGCCACCATCAGAGTTGTTGCTGCAAATCAGGCACCTCGATTGATTGCACCTATTCCTGTGTTATCTGCCACCGAAGGCGATTCGTTTACAGCCAATCTGGGCGAAAATTTCATTGATCCTGAAAACGGCACGCTGACGTTTACCCTGTCATCTGAAACTCCGTTGGCAAGAGGAACAGGTCTGGCGCTTGGGCGCAATGGCGTACTGGAAGGAATACCTACCGCTGCGGATGTTGGTATCTATCAGCTGGATCTGCTGGTTAGCGATGGTGGTCGAATCACTGAAGCTACCCTGAGATTAGAAGTTGCCGAAACGACTAACCGAGCACCCGTATTTGTAGCAGGTTCGTTATTACCTGAAGTTGTTGGGCCAAGATTGATTATTATGCGTATTACTCCTAGATTCACCGATCCCGACAATGACCCGCTAACTTACAGCATGGACGATGATGGAGGGGCTCTTCCTCCCGGTCTTTCGATAAACCGTTTAACAGGTATTATCTCCGGACGTCCCAGCGCTGCAGGCGTTTATGGCGAGCTGCGCGCAAAGGCTACTGACCCATCAGGCGTTTCAACACTGTCGTCGGTGTTTACCGTAACTGTCTTGGCCAATTGATCAATTAATGAGTTCGTCTACACACCGCTATCTGTTTGTTAAGCACTCACCTAACTGGAATGTGGATCGCTGTACCAAGTGGATGCATGCCAATGGAAAAATTGTCGATTGGTGCTATCCCGTCGACGAAGATCCGTTTCCGGATCCTGTGGACTATGCTGGCGTTGTGGTGTTTGGTGGTGCTAACAGTGCCAATGACAGCTCCGAGCACGAATGGGTAAGGCGAGAGCTGCATTTTGTCGAAAGCTGTCTGCAAAAGGATACCGCTTTTTTTGGTATCTGCCTGGGT
The DNA here is from genome assembly GCA_045106855.1 of Granulosicoccus sp. Lineage (GTDB taxonomy): Bacteria > Pseudomonadota > Gammaproteobacteria > Granulosicoccales > Granulosicoccaceae > Granulosicoccus. Next base: position 4,742 of record JBGCFI010000098.1, on the reverse strand, counting down.
GCTCAGATATTGGCACGCGCACTTGGTGCAGAAGTTCGCCCGCATGAAACTGAGATGCGGGAGGTGGGTTTTTGCCGGGTAGATCCAGTGGAGCCCGCCAATCCCTTTTTAACCACACCTCTGACCGTGATGCAGTGGCACTCAGAAGGTTTCGAATTACCTTCGGGGACACGCAGAATAGCAACTGGTGAGCATTTTCCAAATCAGGCTTATCAGCTCAATGAACGTGTTATCGGATTGCAGTTCCATCCAGAAGTTAACAGCGATGTGCTTGCAATCTGGCATGAACGCAACAAGACGCGAAGCACCGGTGTTCTGACGGACGATGAGCGCCGTGTGATGATGGAAGATGCGCACCGCTACGAAGATGATATTACCCAGTGGCTGGATGGCGTCTTGAGTCGGTGGACAGGTCTGTGCGAAGCCAACCGTTAACTGGTTATGGCTGATTCCAACGGCCTTCTGCTCAATATTTTTATCTACCTGTTGGCCGGTCTGGTGGCAGTACCCAGTGCCCGACGTCTTGGTCTTGGCCCGGTATTCGGATACCTTTTCGCTGGAATTCTGATTGGCCCTTGGGGGCTTGCACTGATTCGCGATGTAGAGACGATCGAGTTATTTTCCAGTTTCTCGACAGTGTTGTTGTTGTTTCTGGTTGGGCTGCAGGCGACACCTGATCGGATCAACCGTTTGTTGGGAGATCTTCTGTCGCTAGGATTATTGCAGTTCTTTCTGACTACCACGGTTGTAGCACTCGTAGCCATGCTCATTGGCCATCCATGGCACGATGCCCTGGTAGCTGGACTTGCGCTATCCATATCGTCCGAAGCAGTTGCCAAACACGCTTTTGCGGAGCGTTACCCGACGGGATCAGCGGTGACCGAAACCGGTTATCAGTTGTTACTGACACAGTCCATGTTGCTGGTAGCTGTCATCGTCATATTGCCCATGTTTGCGTTTGAAGCTGCACTCATAGAAGGCAGTCCCTGGCCCAAAATACTCAAAGGCTGTGTGGTGGTGGCAGTATTCGGGGTGCTGGCGCATGTCGCGTTGCGCAAAGCGTTCCGTTATGTGGTCAGTATTGGTCTGGACGAGGTTTTTGCCGCATTTGCGGTATTGCTCGCAATCGGTGTTCTGCTGGTAGTCGATGCCATGGAACTGCCTCTCGAATTGGGGGCGTTGTTCAGCGGACTCTTGCTGGTTCGATCCGAGTACGGTGCGGCTATCAGGATTGCGACCTATCCGTTTACGGGATTGTTGGTTGGCATGTTTTTCATATCAACCGGGATGCAGATTGATTTCGCTACCTTCATCAGAAAGCCGCTGGAGACTTTTGCTCTGGTTGCGTTGCTGGTATTCGCAAAGGCCTGGATAATACGCAATATTTTGCGTTATTCGTCTGTGCCCAGGCAGCAGCGAATCTGGCTGGCCACCGTGCTGGCCCAGAGCGGGGAGCTTGCCTTTGTTGTCATCGCACTGGCGGTTAGCTACCAGGCAATTCCCGACAAGCTGGCAGCTCAGCTTGTGCTGGTTATCGCTCTATCTATGCTGACAACGCCGCTGCTACTGTTTTATGCCGCTCGCCGCGATAATCTTCCTGCCAGGCAACAGAGCGATTCTGGTCTGGATGCTGGCGAGCAAGCCGATTCACAGGTGATAGTCGCTGGTTTCGGACGAATGGGGCGGGTGGTGGCACATCTACTTAAAGACAATGGATTCCGCGCCGTAGTTATTGATCACAACCCCGATCGATTCACACAATTGCGTGCTGAAGGATTTGTCGGATTCTATGGCAACGCGCTGCGCCCGGATCTGCTGGAGGCTGCTGGTGCGCAAAACGCCAGCGTCATGATTGTTGCCATCGATGATCCGGATGCGGCGGTTGATCTCATCAGGCACGTACACCGGGAATATCCACACATGAAACTGCTGTCGCGTGCCGTGGATACTGACGGCGAACATCGCTTGCTGCGCAGTGGGGCTGATCGCGCATATGGTGAAACGTTTGAAACAGCCTTGCTGATGGGGGAGGATGTCCTTGAACTCGTCGGTATGAGTCCGCTGGATGCTCAGGCCGTCGCAGAGCACTATCGCGACAATGCGCTTGAGCAGCAAGAGCAGTTTGCAAAGGCTGCCCTGTCATAGCCTGGGAAATTCATGAAATCACCTTGAGGACGCGGGTCACGGTATATTATTCGTGTTCATTGAATTTACGCCAGAGGACTCAGCATGAAAGGAAACGACGTCGAATCGCTTACCAAACTGCTCAAAGAGCATAACGTTGAGCTGTCGGCTGTGAAGGCTAACAAGCTGATGCTGAAAATAGGCCTGCTGGAAGAGGCAACCCGGGAAAGTTCCACACGCCCCGGCGTCATAAAGAAATACAAGGTTTTAAGCGAAAAGGGTCTGGACTACGGTGTCAATGAGGAAAATCCGCAGAGTCCGGACCAGACTTCACCTTATTATTACAAGGATAGCTTTACAGATCTTGCCAAATTACTGCTTGAGGCTGCCGCGGACGCTTGAGTGTTTGGTCAGCGCCCCCGGCTGCTAAGAATCCGGACCTGTCGACGACCGAATCGGTAATCGTTTTGCGTTGGCCGATTAGCACAAAAAGGGTTCGTGATACACTGCTGACAAGCTGTCTGGGCAGTGCCGCAGCAAGCTACTATCAATACCTTCAGAGGACTCAACTATGAAAAATTCACGCTTGGGCATCTGCCTGGGAAGCGTTGCTGGATTGCTTTTCGCAACATCCTTCGCGATGGCGGAAGACATCTCTCCGGCTGTGGTTTTCGACATGGGCGGCAAGTTCGACAAGTCGTTTAATCAGGGTGTTTATGATGGCGTGGAGCGCTTCAAAAACGATTCAGGTATTGAATACCGCGAGTTCGAAGTCACAAACGAAACCCAGCGTGAACAAGCTCTGCGCCGTATGGCGCAACGCGGTGCCAATCCAATTCTTGGGGTGGGGTTTGCGCAGGCAGGTCCAATGGAAACTGTAGCCAAGGAATTCCCGGACACAAAATTCACACTGATAGATGGTGTCGTCGATCTGCCTAACGTCCAGTCAGTCGTGTTTAAAGAGCAGGAAGGATCGTTTCTCGTCGGACTGTTAGCTGCCATGGCGTCGGAAAACAATGTCGTCGGGTTTGTCGGTGGTATGGACATACCGCTGATACGTCGCTTTGCCTGTGGTTACGAGCAAGGCGCTAAACATGCAGATGCCTCGGTCGATGTTGTACAAAACATGACAGGGACAACACCGTCTGCGTGGAATGATCCGGGCCGCGGTAGTGAACTGGCCAAGGGGCAATTCGACCGCGGTGTCGATGTCATCTATGCCGCTGCTGGAGGAACCGGCGTCGGGGTTTATCAAGCAGCCAAAGATGGTGGCAAGCTGGCTATTGGTGTCGATTCCAACCAGAATTATCTCCATCCGGGCACTATGCTGACATCTATGCTCAAGCGGGTTGATGTTGCAGCATATAACGCGTTCAAGGATGCACAGGATGGCACGTGGGAGCCTGGGTTCAAAGTATTGGGTCTAGCAGAAGAAGGTGTAGGCTGGGCGCTTGATGAAAACAACGCTTCTTTGATTTCCGATGATATGATCGCAGCGGTAGATGCGGCATCGGCGGCGATTGTTTCTGGCGACATTGCCGTTCATGATTACATGTCGGACAATACCTGCACTTACTGATCTGTCGTATTTCAAGCCAGGAATACAGACATGGCTGTTAGTGCGCTATGAACAGTAGCGGCTTACAAACGGACGGGGCGGCACTGCCTGCCTCGTCCGGTGATGCTGCTCAAATTACGGATTCGCCTTTCGCAATCGAGTTACGCGGTATCTCCAAACGTTTTGGCGCGGTGCGGGCAAACCACGATATCGACCTGCGTGTAGCGCGGGGCACTATTCACGGTATCGTTGGAGAGAACGGTGCCGGAAAATCCACGCTGATGAGTATTCTGTATGGCTTCTATCAGGCCGACAGTGGCACTATCCAGATCAATGGCAAGCCAGTACAGATCAATAGTTCGCGAGATGCTATAGATGCTGGCATCGGCATGGTGCATCAGCACTTCATGCTGGTTGAAACATTCAGCGTACTCGAGAACGTCATGCTCGGTGCGGAGACGCACGCTCTGCTGAGTCACAGTGCAGAAGATGCACGCCAGGAATTGCAGAAGCTTGCCGACAATTTCCAGTTGTCTGTGCATCTCGATTCGCTGGTATCAGATTTGCCGGTAGGTGAACAGCAACGTACCGAGATTCTTAAAGCGCTCTATCGGCGAGCAGACATTCTGATTCTCGATGAGCCTACAGGTGTCTTGACTCCGCAGGAGGCTGATCAGCTGTTTCGCGTTCTTGATGCACTTCGTGAGCAGGGTGTAACCGTCATCCTTATCACGCACAAGTTGCGCGAAATCATGGACATTACCGATTCGGTCTCGGTGTTGCGTCTGGGGGAGATGGTCGCACACCTGAACACTCGTGACACGGATATGAATGAGCTGGCAGAACTCATGGTCGGCCGTAAACTGGAAACTCGCAACTATCACCGGATTGAACCATTGCCCGAAAACACGGAGTTGGGGCTTGATATCAACCATTTGAGTGTTATCGACTTCACGGGTAAAACCCGAATAAGAGACATTTCTTTCAACGTCAGGCGTGGCGAAATTGTGGGCGTGGCAGGTGTCGCGGGTAACGGGCAGAGTATGTTGCTTGAAGTCCT
>JBGCFI010000097.1:0-32697 GCA_045106855.1 Granulosicoccus sp. | reverse complement strand
ATGCGTGATGGGGTAGGCGGCTGAGTCACGGCCGGTGCGTCAACCATTACGTGGGCAAGTACCTGGCAGCCGTATCAGTGGTGAAATACCCTGGTTGTAGGTCATTTTTGTGTGCGGTTTGGTGGTAGTACGTGGTTTAAACTTCCTGTACTCCCTTGGAACGGATTCTACAAAACTCCAAGTCCGATCAAACATTACATGGCTCTACGAGGAAACACGCATAACCGCCACAACTTGTAGTCAAGTTTGTAGATTTTTAGCTTAAACTACTGAATATTAAAATAAAATAGGACGCTTGTATAATTTGTGGAATGAACAAACGCCTATTAATTTTTCTCAGAATTTTCCCATGGGATAGTAGGTGCAGAAAGCGTTGTTTCCACTGAGTTTTTGGCTAACTGTGCGAACAGGGAAGGTGATCAAACTACGCTATCCAGTAAAAGACGCCACCATGCCACATCACTCGGGACGGCACTCGGTCACACCCCCGGGCCCCACACCACCGCCAATCCCGCAACACCCCTGTACAAACCCCCAGCCAATCACAAAAATTACACAATCTGCAGACTACCCCTACGGTACAATCCCCCCACCGCAAAACGGACACAGCGGCTATTCAAACGAGGAGAACAACATGGCACGTGGCGTAAATAAAGTAATCATCGTGGGTAATCTGGGCGCTGACCCGGAAGTGAGATACATGCCCAGCGGTGGTGCAGTAACCAATATCAGCATTGCGACTTCCGAGCAATGGACAGACAAGGCGTCTGGCGAAAAACAGGAGCGTACCGAATGGCACAGGGTGACGCTGTTTAATCGTCTGGGCGAGATTGCCGGTGAGTATCTCAAGAAAGGCTCACAGGTCTATATCGAAGGCTCTTTACGCACTGATAAGTATCAAGACAAGAATACTGGCGAGGACCGATATTCCACCGGCATCATTGCTAACAATATGCAATTGCTGGGCGGGCGTATGGACAACGCCGGTGGCGGCGACTTCAATCAGGCCTCAAGATCTGCTCCACAGCCCCAGTCGGCGGCGCCTGGTAAACCACAGTCATCACCTATGCCGGCCGCAGCGGGTGCAGAATTCGATGATGATATTCCTTTCTAGGTAGTACGCCTGCGGTATTTGTCATCTAACTAATCAAAGCCCTTGGGTTCCGGGGCTTTTTTTCGTGGTATACAAGGTTGTCAATCTGAAATCCGCTCATTTCAAACAGGATATGAAATGCAGAAATTCGTCACAACTTTTTTCATATCAATATTGATGACAGGCGCTGCACATGCGGCTTCTACCGACAATCTTTGCGAAGGGCTTTTCACTGGGAAAGAGCGTGTTGCCATTCCGGCGGTCGCCAAGCCACCGTTCATGCAGTACTACGCGGATCCTGCGTTCCGTACCAAAACCATTCGTATTACTCAGGCTAAACAGGGAGAAGTTTTCAAGCCTGCCTACAGCTCCATGCAGGCATTCAATGCCGATGAGTCTGTCCTGATGCTGTACCGCGGTGGTGATAATTCCGGGCATGTACTGCTCGATGGAAAGACATACAAGCCCATTCGAGAGCTTGATATTGTGCCGTCAGACCTTGAGGAGGTTTACTGGAGTCATACTGATCCCGATGTCTTCTACTATGTGAGCAAGAATTCAAGGGACTATGGAATCTTCAACAAGTACAGCGTCAGCAATAACAAGTCGACGAAAGTGCGTGATTTTTACGATATTTGCGGCAGGAAAAGTCTTCCAACCGGTGGCGGCGATGTACAGATGCAATCACTTGATGATGATTTGTTTGGTTTCCGTTGTCTTGCCGGTAAGGATAACGACAGCTACATCATGTTCACGTATCGGATCAGCGCCGATGAGGTTGTGCATACGCCTCTGAACGAAAAAGTGGGATGGGAGCCGTGGTCTGCACCTGTGCCCGGGCCATCCGGTAAGCATTTGTGGCTGCAGGGCAAGGTAATACAGCCGGATTTAAAGACCATCAAGCTTGAACACGACATGTACAAGCACCATGAGCATGCGAATATCGGTGTAACCCATGATGGCCATGATGCGGTTTTTCAAACCGTGTTCGACCCATCGCCTGAAGGTTGTAACGACGATCTGTACAAGGGTGTCGGGCATCTGGTTGTGCATGACATGGAAACAGGTGAGTGCCGCCCGGTTATCAATGAAGAAAAAGGATACCCCTACACGACATCGGGTACGCATGTGTCGGCGCAGGCGTTCAAAAGGCCAGGATGGGTGGCCATGTCCAGTATTGGGTACGGCTCATTTGATTATTTTTCCAACAAGCGCAAAGCACCTGCTTTGCTCTCGGAAATTTATCTTGCCAACACGGATCCGGACAATGAAGTGGTCTGCCGCTTGGCGCACCATCGCTCATTTGGCAAGAGCGCGAAGAGAGCAAGCTACCAACCATATTTCGGTGAGCCTCACGCTACCATCAGTCCCACCGGGACGCGTATTGTATTCGGGTCGGACTGGTATGACTCGGGTTCTGTTGATACCTACGTCATCGAGCTACCTGCTTACAAAGCGGACTGACTGATTGAACAATACCTTTGTTTGAACAAGCGTGAACAAGCCTGTTCACGCGGGCAAAGCGGTAATCACCACATAAGATCATCAGGCACTTCATAGTCGGCGTACTCGTCGTCCGCATCCGATGTACCTTCGTCGCGTTGATTGAGCAGCACCAGCCAGCTGTTATCGCGCTCCGCGATTTTCTCGGCGGCTTTGGCGGGAACCATGTTTAATTGATCGTCCTGGCCAACGATGGCCAGCGCGCCACGGATCAGCGCCTGACGATGCTCTGCAGTGAGCATCAAAGTTTTTATAACGCCGGCGTGGTCAAAGCGGTATTCGATTTCGCCTCGCTCATCAATGCGGTTGAGTTCGATAATTTGCTGAATCTGCGCCTGTGTTGCCTTGTGCTCTGCAGCACGATTGCGCTCTTCGTTCAGGGCACGATCACGAGCCAGCCTCTCGGCGTCACTTTGTTTGACAAGTTCAGCCGCCTCGTCAATGACTTCAGCGCCTTTGCGCTGCATTTTCTCTTTGGTGTTTTTAGCCTTGCGGGCCTTGACCATCTGCTTCTGGTTGGCCAATCCTGCCTGTTTCAGTTGTTCCTGAAGTGACTTTGCCACGGAATGCCCTCGGGCTGTTGAGCTGAGTTGCCAAGTATACTGGTGAATGCAACGATTGCACTGCAATCCCTCATTGCAGAGGTTTCTGAATTACCGACAACGGGATGTCAATATCGAGTTCGGTTGCTACCCGGGCTCGTGCAGCCAGTGTGTTCTCTTCCGCAACAATTTCCATGATCTGGATAGACAAGCCCGTTGCGCGGACCTGTAAACCGGCTGTTCGTTCAGGGTCTTGCAACTGTGCCGTCAGGCTTTGCTCCAGGTTTCGTAGACGGGGTGCCAGGTCAAGTTCAGAATTTCGCTCAAGTTGAGCAATAATCTGACCTTCAAATACACGGCTTATCAAGTTCCACAATGTGGAGTCAAGCACGCGTGACAGTCTGATGTTATCCAGTATGAGTTTTTCGTTTTCGGTATCCACTACTGGACTTGCCTGCAAATAGACGAGTCCTTTGGTGTCATTACGGCTGCCTGGCAACTTCGCGCTGAATCCTATCGACACGGTGACATCTTGTGCATTGCCCGACAGTTTAAAGGAGGTGACGGTAACGCTAACGGGGCCCGCCGCAGATTCTGTACTGAATGTTTTATCGATCAGCCTCGGCCTGATCAACGTCTCCAGTTGTGAATAACGGGCTCTTAGAACAAGATCGAAATCGGTGCGGCTATCGGCAAAGGTCACCTGTTTGAGTGGCGGAAGCGTCAGTTCGCTCTCCGGTTCTGGATTGCTTTCCACTACTGTGGTGGCGCTCAGGGAAAAACTGACGCCCAGTTTTTCATCCTCGGTACGCAGGCCGGAAAACGCAAAGTCGGTTGGCACAATATTCAAATGAAGCTGTTCGGCATCGCCGTTTTGCGCGCTTGCTGGTATCTCCAATGGAAAGGTATAGCTGCGCCAGTAACGCGAAAGCTGTTCATTGAAGGCGTCGCAGTCTATTGATTCGTTAAGGCGCGATTCCAGGGTGGCCAGCTGTTTGTCCAGCGCATCATTAACGACGGATTCAAGGCTGAAATCAAGAGCACCTGAATACACCAGTGTGGGTTTTTTTGTCCATTCGTAACTGACATCTGCTCTAACTTCTGGGCACCAGTCCGCCCCCATATTCAAACTCAAGGCAATCAGTGTGCGAGTGCGTCCTGACACGTCTAGAGCATTCAGTCCCAATGCTTTAGCGACGCTTCCCTGAATACCCAGCACACCGTCGAATCCAATGGGCGTGCTGATGTACACAATGCCTTCGTCACCCTTAATCTGAAGTTTGCCTGCGCGGTTAACGGTCAAATTCCAGTTTGCCGTGCCACAAGCCTTGATACCGATGATTCGTTTGCACACACGCTTGGAGCCTGTAACCGGATATCGTGCCGGAATCTGCTGTGCAGCGAGAGCTTCAATGTCCTCAAAGCGCACGCGCGCTCTGAGTGCAAAAGTGCCGGGTCGTTCTTGCGTTAATGTGGCCGGGGCGTTTTTGGTGGTGGCAGGTTGTTCAGACACCTGCGATACACCCTTTTCCCGTGTGCACGACGATACCAATATGACGCCCATCATTAAAGACGCCGTTAGCGAGCGAGCCAGGTGGTAGTAGCGGGGCACAGTGAAGAATCCGGGGTGTGGGCTTGCGATGCTCTGGGCTGGATAGCTTAGCGCAAACGGTTGATCTCACCGGGCAATTCCGGCCAGAACTCTGTGGAGTCAGCGTGCTCATGGACCGTTGCGACACTGCGGACTGGGTCATTGGCACGGCAGAGTATCGTCTAACTCTCTACTTCTACACACAATCCGTGTTTGCCCGATAATTTCCCGCTGCCCCTTCAATTTGGCGTACGCAAGTGACGCTATTAAAACATAGATATAAATACATCTTTATGTGTTTATGGGTACAATGCACCGAATTGGTGACTTACTAGAGAAGCAGTTAATGGCGAACGACTACATTTTTACATCCGAATCCGTCTCTGAGGGGCATCCGGATAAGATGGCTGACCAGATTTCCGATGCGGTTCTGGACGCCATCCTCAAGCAGGACAAGGGCGCGCGCGTGGCCTGTGAAACCCTTGTCAAGACAGGGCTGGTGGTAATAGCCGGTGAGATAACCACATCGGCATGGGTCGATCTGGAAAAGTTGGTTCGTGAGACAGTGACCGGTATTGGCTACGACAATTCTGACGTAGGTTTTGACGGCGAAACCTGCGCCGTACTGAACGGAATCGGCAAACAGTCCGGCGAGATTGCCCAGGGCGTTGACCAGTCAGAGCTGGAAAAGCAGGGCGCTGGAGATCAGGGTTTGATGTTTGGCTTTGCCACTAATGAAACGGATGTACTGATGCCAGCGCCAATCACGCTTTCGCACCGTCTGGTAGAACAGCAAAGCAAGGTTCGTCGGGATGGCACTTTGCCGTGGCTTCGTCCGGATGCAAAAAGCCAGGTAACGTTGCGCTACCAGGATGGAAAACCGGTCGGAATTGATGCGCTGGTGCTGTCAACTCAACATAATCCGGATATCAAGCTGAGCGATCTTCGAGAAGCGGTTATCGAGCATATTTTCAAACCTGTACTGCCGGCAGACTGGTTGGCAGCATGTCCGTCAGATGCCATCCACATTAATCCAACAGGTAGCTTTGTCATTGGTGGACCGGTTGGCGACTGCGGTCTTACCGGACGCAAGATCATCGTTGACACTTACGGTGGTATGGCCCGTCATGGCGGTGGTGCCTTCTCCGGCAAAGACCCATCAAAAGTAGACCGCTCGGCAGCTTATGCGGGTCGATATGTTGCCAAGAACGTAGTGGCGGCAGGGCTGGCTGACAGATGTGAAATTCAGGTGTCCTACGCTATCGGTGTTGCTGAACCAACATCCATAACGATTGACACATTCGGTACCGGCAAGATCGACGATCGTCGCATTGAGGCTATAGTACGTGATGTATTCGATCTGCGTCCTTATGGCATCGTGACTATGCTGGACCTTATCCGTCCTATCTACCAGCAAACCGCTGCCTATGGACATTTCGGTCGCGAGCTTGCTGACTTCACATGGGAGAGCACCGATCGCGCTGATGCGCTGCGCCAGGCTGCGGGTCTTGCCTGATCAACTTCTTCACTGACGAGTCGGCTTGCCGGTCGTCCGTCAGTCAAACACTTTATAACTTATCGAGATAATCTCCTATGAATGCATCTGCAAACGACATGACAGGTGACTACAAAGTCGCCGATATTAACCTTGCTGACTTTGGTCGTAAGGAAATTGCCATGGCAGAACACGAAATGCCAGGGCTTATGGCACTGCGTGAAGAATACGCGGGTAAAAAACCATTGGAGGGAGCCCGAATTGCAGGTTGCCTGCATATGACCATTCAAACAGCGGTGTTGATAGAAACACTGGCCGAGCTTGGCGCAGAATTGCGTTGGTCTTCGTGCAATATTTTCTCCACTCAGGATCATGCTGCTGCGGCAATCGCTGCTGCGGGTATCCCTGTTTTTGCCTGGAAAGGTGAAACTGAAGAAGAGGCTGCGTGGTGTATTCACCAGACGATAAAGGGGCCAAATGGCTGGGTACCCAACCTGATTCTTGACGATGGTGGCGACCTCACCGTCATGATGCACGAGGACTATCCCGAGTTGCTGGAGGGTGTTAAGGGGCTGTCAGAAGAGACTACTACCGGTGTTCACCGTCTGGTTGATATGGCTAAGAAGGGCACACTGAAAGTTCCTGCCATTAACGTGAATGATTCTGTCACCAAGTCAAAATTCGATAACCTGTACGGCTGCCGCGAATCATTGCTGGATGGAATCAAGCGTGCAACGGATGTCATGGTTGCGGGCAAAATCGCGGTGGTTCTGGGTTATGGCGATGTGGGTAAAGGTTGTGCGCAGGCATTCCGTGGCATGGGTGCTACGGTTTGGGTAACGGAGGTAGATCCTATTTGTGCTTTGCAGGCTGCGATGGAAGGCTATCGAGTCGTCACGATGGATGACGTTGCCGATCAGGTGGACATCGTGGTCACCGCGACAGGTAACCTCAATGTCGTAACACACGAACACATGAAGAAACTGAAGAACGAATCTATCGTTTGCAACATTGGCCACTTTGACAACGAAATTGATGTCGCCGGTTTGCGTCAGTACACCTGGGAAAATATCAAGCCACAGGTCGACCAGGTTATTTTTCCCGATGGCAAACGCATTACATTGCTGGCTGAAGGTCGTCTGGTGAATCTGGGTTGTGGCACGGGTCATCCAAGTTTTGTCATGTCTGCATCGTTCACGAATCAGGTACTTGCCCAGATTGAACTGTGGGAGCGTAGCGACCAGTATTCTGTCGACGTTCATGTACTACCAAAATCTCTGGACGAAAAGGTTGCACGCCTGCATTTGAAAAAAATAGGTGTCAAGTTGACAGAACTCAGCAGCGAGCAGAGCGACTACCTCGGACTGGACGCGTCAGGTCCTTACAAGCCCGAACATTATCGCTACTAGTTCGCAAAGCACTTACCCGCTTGAAAAACCCGGTTGTGCCATTTGTTATGGAAATGGCTGACCGGGTTTTTTTTGTCTATATCAATTGGACAATTCACAAAATAATCGCCACTTGATGCGGCTCAGTTGACTTGCCTTATGGTCAATGTGGCATAGTGTTGGGGCTGCGATTGGTGCAGGGTAGGGGTTTAACGAGGTCGAGGATGTTCAAGTACGTTCGTCTGGCAGGAATCATGGTCATTGCCAGTCTGGTTGTGGGGTTAAAACCTGCGTTCGGTGAAGCTTGTGGCAACGTTACTATTGCCAGGATGAATTGGGCATCTGCCGAGATCATTGCCGAGATAGATCGGTATATTCTGTCCGCAGGCTATGGTTGCGATGCCCAACTGGTCAATGGAGACACGCTGTCAACCTTCGATTCCATGACCAAAGATGGCAAGCCTGATATTGTGCCCGAGCTGTGGGTGAATTCTGTCGGCGAACCGTTGGATGCGGCGGTGTCGAATGGCAGTCTGGTCATGGCGGCCGAAGTTCTGACCGACGGTGGCGAAGAGGGTTGGTGGATACCCCGTTATATTGCTGATGAGCATCCAGAGATCAAGACAGCAGCCGATGCTCTGGCTCGTCCCGACCTGTTTCCATACCTTGACGATGAAGCTCAGGGTGCCTTGCATAACTGCCCGGCAGGCTGGGGATGTCAGATATCCACAGCTAACCTGTTTCGTGCCTTTGCTGCTGAAGATAAAGGGTTTACCCTGGTGGACACCGGTACGGCTGCTGGACTGGACGCATCCATCGCCAAAGCCTACGAGTCTGGCCAGGGTTGGCTCGGTTACTACTGGGCACCCACACCCTTACTAGGCCGCTACGATATGGTTCGGCTTGCAGAATCGGGTATTCACGATGCCCTGCATTGGGATAGCTGTACAGTGGTCCTTGACTGCGAAGAGCCAAACATCAACGCGTGGCCTGTGAGTCAAGTGTTCAGCGTTGTAACGGGTGATTTTGCCCAAAGAATGAATGGCCCCCTGGAATATGTGCGCCATCGGCGATGGGGCAATCAGACTGTGAACAAATTACTGGCATGGATGTCCGGCAATCAAGCGACTGGCGAAGAAGTTGCGCTTCATTTCCTGCAGGAGTACGAAGATGTCTGGACAGGCTGGCTCCCTGCGGAATTGATACCAAAGGTCAAGGCAGCTCTTTAATTTTAGGGAGGCGTTATAGTTAACCGGGCTTAATAACTTTACCTGTGAGGGTTGCTGTACGATCGATGCAATGAAGTATTCATTGATCATCCCCGCCTGGAACGAAGCTGAATTTCTTCCAATGACGCTGCAGTCGATAAACGCGACTATCAAGCAGCTGGAAGCTCAATCCGTGCATCGGGGTGAGCTGATCGTCGTTGACAATAACTCGACCGATAACACGGCTGATATTGCCCGGGCTAATGGTGCGACGGTTGTATTTGAAGAAATCAATCAGATCGCCAGAGCGCGTAATCGCGGAGCCAAGTCAGCGCAGGGTGATGCCTTAGTGTTCCTTGATGCTGATTCGCAATGTTCAGTGCAATTATTGAATTACGTATTGGACCTACTGGAGGAAGGCGGCACCGTGGGTGGAGGGGCATTAATAGCGCCTGATAAACCTATCGCCGGCGCCGCTTTGCGCGCACTGAAACTCTGGAATCGAATTGCGATCAAGGGTAAATTCGCAGCCGGATGTTTTGTCTATTGTCGCAAGACGGCGTTTGACGATGTCGGGGGCTTTGACACCCGTGTTTACGCTGCGGAGGAAATTTATCTATCACGTGCCTTGAAAAAATGGGGGAGGCGACGATCGCAGCAATTTCACATAGCCACACTAGAGCCTGTGGTCACGTCCGTGCGCAAGCTCGAATGGTACACCTCAGCGCAGATCGTCCGTCAGGCATTGATGGTACTGATTCCTGGCGCAGTCTATTCCAAGCGACTTTGTAAAACCTGGTACGACAACGGTTCCCGCAAAAAACGTTAATTAGCGTATTGCCGGGTACGCCAGCGACTATGGATTCTCTGGAGAGCTCAGCAAGGCTGGACTTCTCGCGGATCTCGAGCGCCATCTTGATAGCGCAGCGCTTAGCATTAGCATCACCAACCATCCTGCAGCGCCCCCCGTTGCCACATCTTCTGTTTCCTCTAGGGGTGGTGGGGCAGCAGCATTTACGATGGGGGTATTGATGCTGTCGGCGATACTTGTCGGAACGGGACCAAAGGGATTACTTTCTTGCTCGTCATTGTTTGAGTCGACGACTGGTCTATCCGATGGCCCGTCGGTTGCGTCAGGCTCTGTTTGCGCTTCAAGGTTCTGGTCCGAGTTGCCGGGCAGGGTAAGCGTTAAGGTCTCTGACTGGCCCGCTGATTCAGACTCATCACTACTGGCAAGTTCTGCATCCACGACATCCTGTGCTTCCTGCTGTTCAGACTCGTCGCTTGCGTCTTGATTTTCCGTCTGCTGCTGCGCCTGGGGTTCGGATTCGGATTCATCTTCAGCAGACTGTTCCTCTTCGCGCTCTAGTCTCTCCTGTTCTTCGCGCTCCAGCCGTTCCTGTTCTTCGCGCTCCAGCCGTTCCTGTTCTTCGCGCTCCAGTCGTTCCTGTTCTTCGCGCTCCAGCCGTTCCTGTTCTTCGCGCTCTAGTCGTTCCTGTTCTTCGCGCTCTAGTCGTTCCTGTTCTTCGCGCTCTAGTCGTTCCTGTTCTTCGCGCTCCAGTCGTTCTTGTTCTTCGCGCTCCAGTCGTTCCTGTTCTTCGGACGAATCGGAGGATGTATTGAAAACACTTGTCAGCTTAAAGGTGTCTGGCACCAGGCCTAGTACATCTTTGAAATAACAGTCACCTTTGTTGCCGTTAAGATTGCAGAACAGCGCGCCTGGATTGGCATTCTGAGACGCTGTGTAAATTGAGGCGAACCAGTCACCGCCATGTTGTTGCGCGCGAACTTCCCGGCCACCCAGCCCGGACACGACCACCATTGAGCTGTTGGGCCCGATTTCCATGTCGTTGCCTGTGTGAATGACTTTCTTGTTTTCGAAGTCGCTCATCAAATGCGTACGGGAGTAGGAATGCTCGTGACCATTGACCACCAGACCGCCTTGTGCCAGACAGTTCTGGTATACACCCCACCCAGTTGAATCACCTTTGCCGCCGGCTTGCATGTCTCGCATATTCTTGTGCCAACTGCAAAAACGCCAAGTACTTTTATCTGAGCTTAGTTTTTGTGTGATGTAGTCGGGGTAGCCATCATCCCCGGAGATTCCTTCAACTTCAGTGATGCCAGGCGACACCTGCACAACGCCGATATTCTTGTACGTACAATAGGCCTTTATGCTGACCTCGCCCTGGCATTCGATATCATCGACGCGCCAGAGTTTGTCCTTTTGCCACTGGTGATATTTTTGCCATTCGTAATTCTCGTGGTTACCAACCACCATCAAAACCGGAAAATCCCTGCCCAGAATGCTATCGATGTTTTCGATCCACTTATCGGCATCGTCAGGTCCGTAGCCAAGATCACCCTGGATCAGCAGAATATCCGTACCTTCATCTCTGATCAGTTCAAGAACAAGCTGCGCTTGCTCACTGACACCCTGATCGCCTATGAATGCAACTTTGATGTCTTCGGCGAAGGCATCGGTAGTCTGGAGTATTGATAGACCAAGCGTAACTATCGCAATAATGCGTACGGGCAAGATTCGAAGGGTCGATCGAATAGCGGTTAACATGAATAGGACTCTGGCATACGTCAATTTCTAGGGTCACCTGAGAGTATGGGACATCTTTCGCATCAGGAACCTGACCCTTTTTTAATGTTTGGGCTTATTGAAGTGCAAGCCCTGATTTATTGCTGATTAATAATCTGGAAGAGCAAAGGTATCGGGCATCAATTGCTGCAATTGATGTGTAGAATTTAGACTTCGGTTGACGATGAACAGCCGATGCCGTCCTTGTGTTCATCTTGAATTCAGTTTCAACCGATCCCGGTTGCTCAATTATACAATCACCCGTTTTTCTCGCTGGAAAAAAACTATTTTTTTCAAGTGTTAGATGGAGCAGGAATTGAACCATTTTTTATGAAATCCAGGCAGCTCCTGCGGATTGACAACGAGCGCTCCCCTTACGATAGATAGAAAGAGTTAAAGGGATGAGGGCTGACCTGGACCCGGGTTCGTCGCGAGTCCAGTTATCGATGAGTATCGACTAACGCCACGGCGAAGGTATCAATTGCTGCCAGCCCGCGTTTTGCACAATCGTCATGGTGTCTGCAAAACAACAAAACGGTCGTCGCTCATGGCAACACTCATCCGGAGCGTGCCAAAATTAGTATGACGGCTAATTTTGTATTATTCCAAACGATTCGAACGGAAAATCCACGCTGCCGTGACGTCGTCGATGCCACGACAGCATATGGAATATTTCTTACTCAGGTGCTTGCAATACACCACGTCTGCGCAGTTCTGCCACGACTCGTTCCGCCGCCTGCTCAGCGCTGAGTGCTGAAGTATCGATCAGAATTTCGGGCTGTTCCGGTGGCTCGTACGGTGAGTCGATTCCGGTAAAATTCGCCAGTTCACCGCGGCGTGCCTTTTTATACAATCCCTTGGGGTCCCGATCTTCGGCCACGCTCAATGGCGTATCTACATGGACTTCGATGAATTCGCCTTCACCGACGAGCGATCTGGCCAATGCCCGTTCCGAGCGGAAGGGTGAGATAAAAGCCGTCAGGACTATCAACCCTGAATCTACCATCAGCCCGGCAACCTCTCCGATACGACGAATATTCTCGACGCGGTCAGCATCGGTAAAACCCAGATCACGATTCAAACCGTGACGTACGTTGTCACCATCGAGCAGGTAGGTGTGATGACCTTTGGCACTGAGTTGTTTTTCTACCAGGTTGGCAACGGTACTCTTGCCTGCTCCGGACAGTCCAGTGAACCAGACAACAGCAGGCTTTTGATTCTTCATTTGCGCGCGAACTGTCTTGTCGACGTCGGTTGCCTGCAAATGGATGTTGTCTGCTCGTCGAAGGGAAAAGTTGAGCATGCCTGCACCAACCGTTGAATTACTCATTCGATCGATCAGGATAAAGCCACCCATGTCCCGATTGTTCTTGTAGCTGTCAAAGGCGATGGGTTGGTCTGTGCTGATGTTACACACACCGATGGCGTTGAGTTCCAGTTGTGTGGCCGCACTGTGTTCCAGCGTGTTCACATTGACCTGATGCTTGATGGTTGTAATGGTGGCGTTGACTGTTCGTGTACCCATTTTTAACAAATAGGGACGACCCGAGAGCAGCGGCTCGTCGTCCATCCACACAATGGTACTTTCGAACTGATCCGCCACACTGGCAGGCTCTTCAGAGGTGGAGATAACATCGCCGCGCGAGGCATCAACTTCATCGGCAAGCGTCAGTGTCACAGATTGCCCGGTATAGGCTTTTTCCAGGTCTCCATCCATGCTCACCACACGGGCGATAGTACTCGTTCGTCCAGATGGTTGTATGCGAATCGCATCACCCGGAGAAACGGTGCCACCAGCAATTGTGCCCGCATAGCCACGAAAATCCAGTGATGGGCGGTTTACCCATTGCACCGGCATGCGAAAGGGCTGCTCACGCATAACCTCGTTATCAATTTTTACGGTTTCCAGCCACGACAGCAATGTAGTGCCGTGATACCAGGTCATGTTGGTGCTCGGTTCGGTAATGTTGTCACCAGCCAGTGCGGACATTGGAATGGCTGTAACGTTTTCGATACCCAGAGACTTGGCAAATTCATCGTACTGTTCGGTAATTTGCGTGAAAACTGATTCGTCATACTCCATCAGGTCCATCTTGTTGACGGCTAGTACTACGTTTCGAATTCCCAGCAGTGAAACAAGGTAGCTGTGACGACGCGTTTGCGTGAGTAGTCCGTAGCGGGCGTCGCACAAAATGACGGCCACGTCGGCGGTTGAAGCACCGGTAACCATATTGCGCGTGTACTGTTCATGTCCCGGTGTATCGGCAACGATGAACTTGCGACTATCAGTGGAGAAGAAGCGATAGGCAACATCAATAGTAATGCCTTGCTCGCGTTCCGCTGCCAGGCCGTCGACAAGCAGTGCAAAGTCAATATTCTTGCCTTGCGTACCAAATTTTCTGGAGTCCTGTGTGACTGTATCGAGTTGGTCCTCGAATAACGTTTTTGATTCGTACAAGAGTCTGCCTATCAAGGTGCTCTTGCCATCATCCACACTGCCACAGGTTATGAAGCGCAGAAGACTCTTGTGTTCATGGCGTTCAAGGTAGGCGCTAATATCGTTCGCAATAAGGTCGTCGCTGATCGCTTGCATTAGAAGTAGCCCTCTTGTTTTTTCTTTTCCATGGATGCCGCCGAGTCATGATCAATCATTCGACCTTGGCGCTCGGATGTGCGTGTCAGCAGCATCTCCTGGATGATCTCCTCTAATGTCGTGGCTGTGGATTCCACGGCCCCCGTCAGTGGATAGCAACCCAGCGTGCGAAAACGTACGCTGCGCATTTCCGGTACTTCACCATCGTTAAGAGGCATACGCTCATCATCAACCATGATGAGTGTGCCATCACGCTCAACGACTGGTCTTTCGGCAGCCAGATACAGCGGCACGATCGGAATATCTTCTTTATGGATGTACTGCCAGATGTCCAGTTCGGTCCAGTTGGACAACGGAAACACGCGAATGGATTCGTCCCTGTGCTTGCGTGCGTTATACAGCTTCCATAGTTCTGGTCGCTGGTTTTTCGCATCCCAGCGGTGTTGGGCGCTTCTAAACGAGAACACGCGCTCCTTGGCACGCGATTTTTCCTCATCACGGCGAGCACCACCAAAAGCAAAGTCAAAACGGTGCTCGTCAAGAGCTTGTTTCAGACCTTGCGTTTTCATGATGTCTGTATGCAGTGACGAACCATGCGTAAACGGGTTCACGTTTTGCGCGACACCTTCCTGGTTTACATGGCGCAGTAATTCAAGTCCGTACTTTTCAACGATGGATTCGCGAAACTCGTACATCGCCTTGAACTTCCATGTGGTATCCACGTGTAGTAGCGGGAAAGGCGGTACGGCGGGGTAAAACGCTTTCAGTGCGAGGTGTAACATCACCGCGCTGTCTTTGCCGATTGAATACAGCATGACCGGGTTTTCCGCTTCTGCGACAACCTCGCGCATGATATGGATACTTTCCGCTTCGAGGCGTTGCAGATGGGTAAGGCCGACCGTCTTTTTGTCGGGTTGTCGCCGTGTGGCGACGTCAGGGGTTTCAGTCATAAGTACACCGGTGCTTGGTTTAATAGAGGGTGCGTTGCTTGATTCATCAACGCAAAAAAATCGGGTATGTGTGTCGGCTAGCCATTGGCTAATCAGCGCAATGCGTGGCAATTGGTTGTTGGAGAAAACCAGCGCCAGCGGTTGCTCGAACAATTGCGCAAGTGCCTGGAGAAAGTGGTGAAAATGCTGTGCCTGCACTGGCTCATTGAGGAGACACCAATGCGCTCGACCGCGCAGATCATGAGCGTAAATCTGGGTGTGTCCGCTGGCTAGCTTTCGACTGCCAACCCATAGTGCCAGGGCACCAGTGCGGCGAGCCCGGCTCGCGAACCGTTCATGTTGTTCCAGCCACTGAGCGCTATTGTTTGTGTTTGATTCTCTGGCGTTGTTGCGTAGGCGTTTGTATCGGTTTTCGGGCTGAAGCTCCCATTTGCTCAATAGCGACAACTGGGCCGAGCGGCTTAAGGGATGGTCCTGTAATTGCAACCATGTCGCAAAGCGCTCTACGTTCATCAAAGCTGTGTGATTACGACGCTCCGCGTGTCGGCTGGGGAGGAGCGTTTGCTGGAGTAGCCGCTCAAGTAGTTCTTCCAGCGCAGTGTCAGATTGCTCTACCGTTCGTCTGGGTCTTCCCCGGCCAGATACATCGACGGCGTCCCATCCTCCTTCGTGGTAAGTCTTCACGGCGGCAATAATGGTTGGTGCACTCAGGCCTACGGCGTTCTGTGTTTCGGCCAGGGTATAGCCGTCCAGCCTCATCTGTACTGCGGTACGTCTGAGGTTGTTTAGTTCTGCGACTGATTGTCTGGCTGAGCGTGTGTTGGACACGATAGTGGCCTGGTAAGCGGTATATAGACCTGATAGCGGCCTATTGTCTTACAGGTATCAGGCCAAAGTCAACATATTAAAGTTTAATATTTAATTTATTAGGTTAATATAATATTTAATATGCCAATTGATCGTTGGATTTGAGCGTAAATCGTTATCCAGGTAGTGGCGTTGAACTTCCAGAGCGGATCCATCTCACATTCATAACCATCCAAGCACGTGGCGCATTGCACAAAGCTGCCGTTCAGGGTCGTCAGGTGCGTATAATCCGGTTTTTGAGCGATTTCCCAATATTTCATGACACGCAAGGTTTTCATTAAGACGCACGGCTGTCAGATGAATGAGTACGATTCAGCCAAGATGCTCGATGTGCTGGCCGAAGACGGACCCGTCGAAGCAACCAATGATCCTGCGCAGGCTGATATCCTCCTGCTCAACACCTGTTCGATCCGCGAGAAGGCTCAGGAGAAGGTTTTTTCCGAGCTAGGTCGCTGGCGTCCTCTGAAAGAGGCGCGGGAGGATGTGGTCATCGGTGTTGGTGGGTGTGTCGCCAGTCAGGAGGGCGATGCCATTCATCAGCGAGCACCATTTGTGGATGTCGTGTTCGGCCCACAAACTCTGCATAGATTGCCCGATCTACTGAACAAGAGTCGTGACAGTAAATCCTCGGTCGTCGATATCAGTTTCCCCGAGATTGAAAAATTTGACCGATTGCCGGAACCCAAGGCAGATGGTCCATCCGCATTCGTATCAATCATCGAAGGCTGTAGTAAATACTGCAGTTTTTGTGTTGTGCCCTACACCCGCGGCGAAGAAATCAGTCGCCCGCTGGACGATGTCATTGACGAATGTATGTCGCTGGCAGAGCAGGGTGTCAGAGAGATTCATCTTCTGGGTCAGAACGTCAATTCGTACCGTGGCGACATGCATGAAGGTGGTACAGCAGATCTTGCATTGCTGGTTCGCTACGTGGCTGCCATTGAAGGGGTAGAGCGCATTCGATTTACAACATCGCACCCTGTTGAGTTCAGTGACTCACTAATTGAGGCTTACGCTACGGTGCCAGAGCTAGTGAGTTTTCTGCATCTGCCGGTGCAAAGTGGTTCGGATAGAATCCTTGCAGCCATGAAGCGCGGGCATACAGCGATTGAGTACAAGTCCAAAATTCGCAAGCTGATGCTGGCCCGACCAGAGCTTACGCTGTCCTCGGACTTCATCGTAGGATTTCCCGGTGAGACTGAAAAAGACTTCGAAGACACCATGAATCTGATAGAAACCATTGGCTTCGATCATTCCTTCAGCTTCATTTACAGCGCACGGCCCGGTACACCGGCTGCCTCCCTGGCTGATGACACACCAATGAGTGTCAAGAAGGAAAGACTGGCTCGCCTGCAGGCCCAGATTACCCGCCAGGCAGCAGCGGTCAGCGCTGGTATGGTCGGTAGTGTGCAACGCGTTCTGGTAGATCGCCCATCGCGTAAAGACCCGGCACAGATGAGTGGTCGTACAGAGAACAATCGCGTTGTTAACTTCACGGGTGACAGCGCCTTGATCGGTCACTTTGCCAATGTGCAGATTACCGAAGCCCTGCCAAATTCCCTTCGCGGCCAACTGGTCGATTCACCAGAGTTTTCGGATACTGCATGCCCCGTCTAGAGTTTCGTGTCGGCCCCGCGGACAACGAGCGTCTGGCCAGGCTATGTGGTCAGTTCGATGAGCATTTGAAACAGATTGAAAAGCGTCTGGATGTGCAAATCAGTAACCGCGGTGATCAGTTCTCGGTGGAGGGCGATGAGCTTGCGGCCAACAGTGCAAAAGCACTGGTGGATCACCTTTACGCTATTACCGAAAATGAAACCCTTGCCCCCGAGGAGGTGCATCTGTCTTTGCAAGAATCCGGTCTTGAATCCATGCAGGCCAAAGTCCCGGCAGCGCCACGTAACAACGCGATCATCAAGACACGCCGATCCACTATTCAATGTCGCGGTCCCCGCCAGATCGAATACGTTAACAGCATTAAGGAACGCGACCTTACGTTTGGTATCGGTCCTGCCGGAACCGGTAAGACGTTTCTGGCGGTTGCCTGTGCGGTGGAGGCTCTGGAGTCCGATCAGGTGCAGCGTCTGGTGCTAGTCCGTCCGGCAGTAGAGGCGGGTGAGCGATTAGGTTTTCTGCCGGGTGACATGATGCAGAAAGTTGATCCTTACCTGCGACCTATCTACGATGCCTTGTACGAATTCCTGGGCATTGAGCGTGTGGGTAAGCTGGTCGAGCGTAACGTTATCGAGATTGCGCCGTTGGCCTATATGCGCGGACGAACGCTTAATCATTCCTGCATAATTATGGATGAAGCTCAGAACACCACGGTGGAGCAGATGAAAATGTTCCTGACGCGAATTGGTTTTGGCTCCAAAGCAATAGTCACGGGCGATATCTCGCAAGTGGACTTACCGAAACATCAGCTGTCCGGTCTCAAGCATGTTCAAGGTGTGCTAAAAGGCGTTGAAGGTCTGGGTTTTTGCGAATTCGCGGCATCGGATGTCGTCCGTCACCCTCTGGTGCAACGTATCGTGACCGCTTACGAGGCTGTAGAGAAAGAACAGAACTCGCAGTCATGAGAACCAGTTCGTGTGACGTATGTTCGAGTTGAATTTCATGCTGGCTGATGAGGTAGATGCACAGGCTTGTCCGTTGGATGCGGCCACGCTAGAACGTCATTGTTTCCAGGCACTCGAACAACAGGGGCGAACGACTATTGAGGATTCAACTAAGGTAGAGGTTTCGGTGCAAATGCTTGACACGGACTCGATGCGGGCGCTGAATCATCAATACCGGAACAAAGATAGTGCTACCAATGTGTTGAGTTTCGAGTCGGGAATGCCAATGCTGTGTAATAGTGAAACGCAAAAGCTGCTGGTGTTAGGCGATCTTGTCTTCTGTCCTGAAGTGATTGCTTCAGAGGCACAGCAACAGGGCAAGAGCGAGGCCGGGCACTGGGCCCATATGGTTGTTCATGGTACGTTGCACTTGTGCGGCTACGATCATCTCGACACTACGGATGCCACAGAGATGGAAAACCTGGAAATCAGCATACTATCGGGTATCGGAATTTCTAATCCTTATCAGATTCAGTCTGTCCAATGAGTGACGATACGCACGATAACGGGGGTGCACGATCCTTGATGGATCGGCTGGTCTCTGCAATAGGTGGAGAGCCTCGCGATCGCAATGAGCTACTGGAGCTACTCCGGGATGCCCAGGCACGAGATATATTCGATGCCGATACGCTTCAGATGGTCGAGGGCGTCTTTCAGGTGGTTGAGATGCGTGTCCGCGACATCATGATCCCGCGAGGTCAGATGAAAGTGGTCGAGAGCGACATGCCGCTTGAAGAAATTCTGCAGGTTGTCATAGAGTCAGGGCACTCGCGTTTTCCTGTCATCAACGAAGACAAAGATGATGTTGTGGGTGTACTGCTGGTCAAGGATCTGCTGCGCTTCTCCGGTGTCGGGGCACAACAGCGTTTTCGCCTGGAAGACATCATGCGCAAGGTGACCTTCACGCCGGATACCAAACGTCTGAATGTTCTTCTCAAGGAATTTCGGGTTGAGCGTAACCACATGGCGATCGTACTGGACGAATACGGTGGTGTGGACGGGCTTGTCACCATAGAAGATGTGCTGGAAGAGATTGTTGGCGAGATTGATGATGAGCATGATGCCGATGATCAGGTGGACGCCGATATTACCGATCATGGTGATGGGCGTTTTTCGGTTCGGGCATTAACACCTATCGATGAATTCAATGAAGCGCTCGGCACGCAATTCAGTGATGAGGACTTCGATACCATCGGTGGTTTGCTGATGCAGCACATCGGTCATATGCCAAAGCCCGGAGAGACATCGAGTATCGATGGCTGTCAGTTCCGAATTCTGTCTGCGGATTCACGACGTTTGCATCTTTTACAGGTCACGCGTGGCGAGAGTGACTAACGCTAGCTGATGTCCGGATTTGCACAAAAGCCTGTAAATACACCCGTCCTTTCTCCATGGCTGGCATGGATCGTTGCGATCTGCAGCGGTCTGGTATTGCCCCTTTCATTTGCTCCGACACAGTGGTGGCAGGTAGCAGTGGTGTCTCTGTCCATTTTGTATCTGCTGATACAGACACTTGGTGTACGGCAGGCGATGGTTATAGGTTGGCTGTTTGGTCTGGGGTATTTTGGCATCGGTGTGCATTGGATCTACCATAGCCTGCATCTTTTCGGGGCGGCTATTGCACCACTGGCTGCAGCACTGACGCTGGTTTTTGTGTTGGTTATGACGGTATTCCCCGCCCTTTGTTGCGGGCTCTGGGTTCGATTGCGCATCGTTAACAGGCCCGTCGTCAATGCGCTGTTGTTTGCATCGCTATGGGTATTGCTGGAGTTATTGCGCGGCAAGTTGATGGGTGGATTTCCCTGGATACTGATTGGCTATAGCCAGACCAGCGGTCCCGTTGGGCATCTGGCACCGTTCATCGGTGTGTACGGACTGAGTCTGTTTATCGTTCTGATGAGTGCCTTGGTAGTGGTTATTCTTTTTGGTAACCAACGATCCCGACTTTTCGCATTTCCGTTGGCAGCCATTCTGTTGCTGGGGAGTTTTACGCTCAAGGGTCTGGAGTTTTCCACGCCGACAGGCGATCCGTTGGGCGTCAGGCTTGTGCAAGGCAATATTCCCCAGGCCATGAAATTTTCAACAGAGCGTCTTGACGGCGCTTTGCAGTTATATACCAGCATGACAACGCAGACGCCTCTGGACGATGTGAGTCTGGTTATCTGGCCTGAAACGGCCGTTCCCACTCACTATGATCGCGTCGAGCAATGGATGGAACCTTTTGCGGCGGCAATGGATGCACGTGGCGTAGACGTGCTGACCGGCGTATTCGTGAAGGAAGGCGACGATGTATACAACTCGGTGCAGCAACTGGGTGGACAGCGCGATGTTTATCGCAAACGACATCTGGTACCTTTTGGTGAATATATGCCGCTTCGCTTCATTCTCGATTTTGCTGCTCGGTTTATTGATATACCCATGTCAGATCTGACGCCTGGAGCCGGGCCGCATGTTCCCATCGAACTTCAAGGCACATCGGTGGGTGTCTCTATTTGCTATGAAGATGTTTACGGGGAATTAATGCGTGGCTTGTTGCCGGAATCAAACGTACTTGTCAACGTGTCCAATGATGCCTGGTTTGGTAATTCGGCAGCGCCTCATCAGCACGAACAGAAAGCGCGCATGCGTGCACGTGAGTTTGAGCGACCATTAGTGCGAGTAACGAATACCGGCGTATCATCTGCCATCAGCTATAAGGGGGAAATTCTTGGCCGAATTGCCCATGATACAAACGGAATTCTCGACGTGCAGGTGCAGCCTCGCGATGGTGCAACACTCTATGCGCGAACGGGAAATTGGATTGTGTTCCTGTTCACACTTTTTGTTGTTATCATAGTTATAACCGCTTCTAGATCAACACGAATTTAGCGAAAGATGTTGGAGCTTTTTTTCCAGATTCGGCCATTTAATTACCGATCGGATATTGAGTGATTTTTCCTTTCATTTATACTACGCGCTAGCGGAAACAAGCGTTATTATGCAGACGGAAGCGATAAGTTCAGGGAGTTCGATACGCTGATTCTTTTCTCGTTACCGGAATATACAGACAGGTGTGTTTCCGGGTCGGGAGTCAACCTTTACTGGTCTAACGACTAGTCAGGGGACAGGAGTCAATCGGCGGTTGGCATTAGATAATTGCAATGGAAGTTGTACGGTAAGGAAACATGGGAATACAAACAGCTTTACATCAGGTGCATGTTGAAAACTCTGCAAAAATAGTCAATTTTTCAGGTTTTTGCATGCCACTTCATTATGGTTCACCATTAAGTGAGCATCAGGCCGTGCGAGATTCGGCCGGCATGTTTGACGTCTCTCACATGTGCATCCTAGATGTTCATGGAGCTCGCGCGACGCATTGGTTGCGTATCATGTTGAGTAATGATGTTGCCAGGCTCACAGACGGAAAAGCCATGTACACCTGCCTTTGTCTGGAGAACGGTGGTGTTATTGATGACTTGCTGGTTTTCAGAATCAATGAGAACCATTACAGGCTTTATGTGGATGCAGCACGGCGCGAAAAAGACCTGGCGTGGCTGAATGCGCATCTTACCCGAGATGTAGAGATTACCGAAGTAGCCGGTAAATCGACGATAGCAGTGCAGGGCCCTGATTCGATCGCTTATGCTGGTGCTGCGCTTGAGGCTATGGGGTTGCGCATGAAACTGAATTCCATGGAGAGGTTCTCCGCTATAGCCAACGGCAACTGGTTTGTTTCAAGAACCGGATACACGGGGGAAGATGGTGTCGAAATTACACTACCTGCCAACCAGGCCGTGGACCTCTGGCGCGCCTTGTCGGAGCAAGGAGTGCCACCAGCGGGGCTGGGTTCTCGCGATACGCTCAGACTTGAGGCTGGCTTCAGCATGTATGGTCAGGATATCGACGAGAGTCATTCACCGGCTGAGTCGGGGATTGCGAATACGATTGATATCAGTGATAGCGATCGCGCGTTCATTGGGCGTGAAACTCTCGAAGATCACAAACGCTTTGGTGGGCGTTACTTCCAGATCGGATTACTACTCAAAGGCAATGGCATGTTACGCCGTGGCGCGGAAGTGGAATTGGTCGGTCAATCAATCGGCACAATAACGTCGGGTAGCTTCAGTCCCACACGTGCCTCCTCTGTAGGTCTTGCGCGGGTCAGCCGCAAGTTTACCGGCAGCTGTGACGTCACTGTGCGCGATCGCTTGCAGCCTGCCAGCATAACTTCCGTACCTTTTGTCCCACATGGGCTGGCTCGGGAGTAAACTATGCTGAAAATCAAGCAGAGAGATTCAGTATGGACATTCCAGGTGACCTGAAATTTGCAGCTAGTCACGAGTGGGTGAGGGTTGAGGAAGACGGCACGGTTACGGTAGGCATAAGTGGGCACGCCCAGGAGCAGCTGGGAGATCTGGTTTTCGTCGAAACCCCCGAAATCGATCATCAGTGCGAAGCTGAAGAAGGTATCGCGGTAGTCGAGTCGGTCAAGGCTGCCTCAGACATCTATGCACCTCTGGCTGGAAAAGTCATTGATGCCAATCCTGATCTTGCAGAGAGCCCTGAATTGGTTAACTCCGACCCCTATGGCGATGGCTGGATCTTCAAGTTACAGCCTGATGAGCTCGATGATGTGGATAAGCTCATGGATCCTGACGATTACGAGGCATACGCCGAGGCAGGCGGCGAGTAGCAAATAAGCCCCGATGAGGCATCCATGCTAAGGATGCCATACGACTAAAAAGATGCGTGCCAAGTCAATAATGGGAATTTCTGTTGTTTAAAACGGCTTGATTCAGATAGCGTTCAGGATGTAGTCGATAAGGTGCAAGACACTGCATCTCTAAGGACGACAACATGACGCCTGCCATTCATCGCAACATTTTTTCAGCTTTGCTCTCCGTGGCATTTCTGGCTCTTTCCACAGTGGCGCACGCCAGTAGCTATCTCGCCATTGACGGATCATCGGTCACCATCAACAATTCGGTTGAAAACGACCTCAACCCTCGTGGTCTGCGCCTGCGTCTTGGTGTCAGAGTCAGCGAGACTTTTGATCTGGAAGCTCACTTTGGAGGTGGTACCGATCAAGCCACCCAGGCGTTTGATGAGTTCAGTGCGGCTTACATGGGGGTGTACCTGAAAGGCTATGTGCCCATCGGCCAACGCAGTGCCTTGTTTGCAATGGCTGGCGGCGCCTCTGTGGAGCTAACACAAACCGTTAGAGGTGGCCGGTTTTCCGACGACAGGGCTGGTTTTTCCTATGGCTTTGGACTGGAGACCCAGCTCTCACATTCGCTTGATTTGTCAGCGGACTACATGCGTTATACGCTTGATGATGACGAGTTTTCCGAGGCATCAGCAGTCAACCTCGGGCTTAAGTGGTATTTCTAGTGGTCCTTGCGGACTGTGTTATGACCAGTTTTACAGCATCTGGTGAATAGTTCGGTCGCTGCCAGTCACTGAGTGTTTTTAAAAGGAATGTTGCGACGCCCGAAGAGCGTGTGAGCCTGCCTAGATAGCGTAACGTTGCATCGCCTCGTAATAAGGTCTGCAGATGTCGGCAACCCTCATTTGCGCATCATCAAGCACTGGTATGTTGCTACGAGGAGGTGCGAACCCGGTAGATTGGTTCACAGCGTCATACCAGTGCTCTCCCCATACGCCATCACTTTCACGCGCACCGGCAGGCCAGGTCAGCATGCGCTCATCGAAATCGATGCCCAGACGTTCGCAGACCTGTCTCAGTTGTGAATCCGGGTTTTCCAGAAATCGCAGACTGTCAATGACCATGGGTTGAACACTGCTGCGGCTACTGATCAGGTCAAACAGGGCTGCCTGTTGCGAATAACCCAGGTCACTGGGAGTCAGGCCATCACGTTTGATAGCGTATGAGGCGACAACCGGTTCAGGTTGACGAATCAGAAATACATGATCGAGCGTGTCCAGCCAATCGGTAGAAAAATGCTCCAGCCAGTGTGTGCTGATGTGTTTCTGGTACACAATGCCATGGCTCGGTGCCTGGCTAATGTTGTCGACCACAGCGCGCCAGTCGGTTTCACCGCTTTCGATCACTTCATCGCGCATAGGATGGTCGAGACCGGTATGCGATAAAAAATGTGCATAAAAGGGCTCGTCAATAACGGTTGTATCTGGCCTGTTTTCCCATGCCCTCATCATGGCCGTTGAGATGTTTCTTGGCCCGGACCACATTGCTATGCATCGACCGCTCGTCATGTTTTAACCCTTGGAAATGCCGGATTAGCTTTTGGCAATGGCGGCGAAAGCCGATTTTGCGGCTTCAATAGTTTGTGCAATATCGTCATCGCTATGCGCGGAGCTGGAGAAGCCCGCCTCGAAAGCCGATGGTGCAAGGTACACACCTGCATCCAGCATATGATGGAAGAACAGTTTGAAGTGATCGTTGTTGCAGGCCATCACCTCATCAAAGCAGGTGACTTTGTTAGCGCTGGAGAAAAAGAAGCCAAACATTCCACCAGCGTGTTCGACACAGAAAGGGACGCCCGCATCATCTGCAGCAGCTTTAAGCCCGGCCATCAGTCGTCCGGTCTTGGCATGCAGCTCGTCATGAAAACCAGGCTTTTGTAGCAATTGCAAAGTCTTGATGCCAGCGCTCATGGCGATGGGATTGCCCGATAAGGTACCGGCTTGATACACAGGGCCCACTGGCGCAATCATTTGCATGATCTCACGCTTGCCACCAAACGCCCCGACCGGCATGCCACCACCAATGACCTTGCCCAGCGTTGTTATATCTGGCGAGATATTGTATCGCTCTTGTGCACCTCCCAAAGCTACCCGAAAGCCTGTCATGACCTCATCGAAAATCAGTACGGTGCCGTGTTGTGTGCATAGCTCACGCAGGGTTTCCAGATAACCCGGCAATGGTTCGACGAAATTCATATTACCGGCGATGGGTTCGACAATAATGCAGGCAAGGCTGTCACCGCGATCGGCAAACAGGGCGCGCACAGCGGCCTCGTCGTTGAATGGCAGTGTCAGCGTGTGTTTGGCAAAATCTGCCGGAATACCGGGTGAACTTGGGACACCTAGAGTGAGCGCACCTGATCCTGCTTTGACCAGCAGTGCATCGGAATGACCGTGATAGCAACCTTCGAACTTGAGAATGTCATCCCGTCCCGTATAGCCACGTGCCAAACGGATTGCGCTCATGGTGGCTTCGGTACCCGAGCTGCACATCCGTACCGATTCGATAGATGGCACGACGCTGCAGATGAGTTCAGCCATCTCAACTTCCAGTTCAGTGGGTGCGCCAAAGCTCAGCCCATGTTCGGCCGCGGCCTGCACCGCGGCTATGACTTCAGGATGCGCATGACCCAACAGCATGGGGCCCCATGAGCCAATGTAGTCAATGTATTTATTTTGTTGGGTGTCAAAGACGTAAGCGCCCGAAGCTTCGGCGATAAAACGGGGAGTACCGCCAACGCTACCAAATGCACGCACTGGCGAATTGACGCCGCCAGGGATGACTTGCCGGGCGCGTTCAAACAACTGTGCCGCAGCGTTTTCTGAGTTGGGGCTTTGAGTGCTCGTCACTATAGACTCCGTGTTCTGAATATTGTTGATAACTGACCAGCACCATATTACGGCACGCTCTTTCTGTAAATGCCACAATAGGCAAAGTAGCTGGTATTGACCCTTTACGGTGAGCGGTTTGGAATACAAGAAATTTTTATGCAGTGTGTGCGGCCTTATCTATGACGAAGCAGAAGGCTGGCCGGCTGAAGGCATTGAGCCCGGCACTCGCTGGGATGATGTCCCTTTGAACTGGTGTTGTCCTGATTGCGGTGCGATCAAGGATGACTTTGATATGGTGGAAATCTAGATGGGTCAGCTTGGCACAACACTTACGCAATTCATCATCGAAGAGGGACGACTGCATGCTGAATCACAGGGTGCGTTTACCGCACTGATCAATGACGTTGCCACCGCCTGCAAACGACTGTCCAATCTGGTCCGTCTAGGTGAGCTGGCAGGCGTATTAGGCGCAGCCGGTCAGGAAAACGTGCAGGGCGAAGACCAAAAAAAGCTCGATATCATTGCCAACGACGTTTTTATCGAGGCCATGCAACGATCCGGACTGCTGGCGGGAATCGCCTCGGAAGAAATGGACAACCATTACCCGATTCCTGCGCAATATGCGCGCGGCGATTATCTGCTGGCATTTGATCCTCTTGATGGCTCGAGCAATATCGATGTCAACGGAGCCACAGGCACGATATTCTCGATAACCCGGCATACAGGGGATGGCGCACCAGACGATAACGATTTTCTTAAACGTGGGCGTGAACAGGTCTGTGCAGGCTACTGCCTCTACAGTTCGGCCTCGATGCTGGTTATTACTACCGGACAGGGTGTTGCAGGATTCACTCTGGATAACAGTGTCGGCGAGTTCATCCTCTCTCATCCCGACATCAAGGTGCCGGTTACCACAAGCGAGTACGCCATCAATTCAGCCTATACCCGGCACTGGCTGGCACCTGAAAAACGCTACGTTGATGAATGTAATGCCGGTAAGGATGGCCCCCGCGGACGTAATTTCAATATGCGCTGGGCGGGTTCGATGGTGGGCGATATCCATCGCATTCTTTGCCGCGGCGGTATATTCATGTATCCCATGGATGCGCGCCTGCAGGCGGATGGCAAGGCGGGTAAGCTGCGCCTGCTATACGAGGCCAACCCGATGGGGATGCTTATTGAACAGGCCGGGGGACTTGCCCACACAGGTACTCAGGCGATTCTCGACATCCAGCCTGAGTCGCTGCACCAGCGAGTTCCCGTGCTCATGGGATCTGCTGAGGAGGTAGAGCGCCTGGTGTCGTACCACCAGGAGTAGTATCGGCGTGTCACAGCAACCTTTCTGGGAAACGAAGACACTGGAAGAGATGGATGACGCCGAGTGGGAGTCATTGTGCGATGGGTGCGGCAGGTGCTGCATGAACAAGCTGGAGGATGAGGATACCGGCGACATCGTGTTCACTCGCGTTGCCTGCAAGCTGCTGGACACGCAGACTTGTCGTTGCTCCGATTACGACAATCGATTCAAGCACGTGCCCGATTGCCTGACGGTAAAACCGTTAGATACGCAAAAACTGACTTGGCTTCCCGAGACCTGCGCCTATCGACTGTTGAGCGAGGGACGTGCGTTGGAAAAATGGCATCCGCTGCTCAGTGGCACTAAAGATTCTGTACTGGAAGCCGATATCTCCATGGCCCATTTGTGTATTTCTGAAACATATGTGCCCGTGGGAGATTTTTTTTCACATATCGTGCATTGGCATGACCGCGAAACGGATAGTTGACACTGATCAGAATTGGGCTATGTAACCCCCATGTTTTCATTCGTTTACGTCGACATGCGTAGAAAAATGATGAAGAAATTCCTTGGCCTTTTACCAAATTTTGTGATTAAATCGTCATTGTGAGTGGCAGTATCTTTGCTTAACCGAAGCCACCTGTATGTTTTGTTCCCCCCACCGCTTCGATGGAGATTGTGAATGACTACTGCCAACGCTGAAAACACTGTAATCGCTACACCTAGTGGTACAGAGCGTCGCGCTAAACTGCACAACACGATTGCCTCGCTAATCAAGCTGCGGCACGATGTTATTGTCGGTTACTGCCAATTGGCCGGGGTCAACTCCTTTGAAAATCGTGATCTGGAGAAACATTCTCCCAACATTGACCAACTGCGCAGTTTTTGCCAAGTCATGGTCGATTACACGGCGATGGGTCACTTTGAAGTCTATCAGCGCATTATCGAAGGCAAAGAGCGCCGTCGTGCCGTTAAGGAAGTTGCCGCAGAGGTCTATCCAGCTATCGCTGAGACAACCGATTACCTGGTTGATTTCAACGATAAATATGATGATCTTGAGGACGGAACTGTCGACTCGGGTTTGCTCGTCGGAGACCTGTCCCGTCTCGGTGACATAATCTCCATTCGTGCCGACCTCGAAGACCAGATTCTCGCGGCTCTGCAAAGGTAGAAAAGCACGTATCGCTGCGCCGATACCCTTGAACAAAGTGATGTTTTAATGACCGTTCTTCGGCTAAAAAAGCGCGAGGAGCGCCGTGTTCAATCAGGACACGACTGGGTTTTCTCGAACGAGATAGATACCCAGACCACCCCGATTAAAAATCTTGAGGCGGGTTCGGCTGTAACGCTGGAAACAGCTAACGGCAAATTTCTCGCTCATGCTTATGTCAATCCACATTCTCTGATTACGGCCCGCGTGACAAGCAGGCGCGCTGGCAGGCCCTTTACTGCCACCGCATTACGCGAACGTCTGGAGCTGGCACTCAGTTTACGAAGCTATCGTTACCGCGACAATTTCTATCGCCTGGTGCACAGTGAAGGCGATTTTCTGCCTGGGCTGACGGTTGATAGGTATGACGATGTGCTGGTCGTGCAGATTACAACCGCTGGCATGGAACGGTATCGCGATGACATCGTGGATGCCTTGAAGCAACAGTGTTCAGCCAGCGCTATTTTTTTGCGGAACGATAGTGCTGTTCGTGAACTGGAAGCGTTGCCTATGTACCGCGAGTGGGTTCATGGCGATGCAGTCGATGTCTTGCACATCGTTGAAAACGGCCTTAAATTTCAGGTACCGGCAGAGATCTCTCAAAAAACCGGCTGGTTTTATGATCATCGAGACAGTCGCGCAGCACTGGCGCCTTGGGTGTCAGGCAAACGAGTTCTGGATGTCTATACCTATGTGGGAGGGTTTGGTATCTGTGCTGCATCCATGGGTGCACGAGAAGTACTTGCAATAGATGCTTCTCAAAATGCTGTGGATGCTGCGTTGGTTAACGCAGGCCTGAACAACTGTGCCGATACCTTCAGCGCAAAATGTGCCGACGCGGTAGAGGCCATGCGTAATCTGTTCGAAGAAGGTGAACGGTTTGATGTCGTGGTGCTTGATCCGCCAGCCTTTATAAAACGGCGAAAAGATCGTGATGCCGGTGTCAGGCACTATGCCTTGAATAATCGCCTGGCCATGCGCTTGCTGAACCCCGGTGGTGTCATCCTGAGCGCGTCCTGCTCGCAGGCGCTAAGTTATGACGATCTGCTCCAGCAAATGCGCAAATCCATTCCGCGGGATAGTCTGGGTTTACAGATTCTGGCGCCGGTTCAACAAGGCGCTGATCATCCAGTCAATGTGGCGATGCCGGAAACACTGTATCTCAGTGGTGCTTTAGCTCGGGTTGTGTAACGTTCGATCGAGCTAATCGGCACGCCAAGGGGCGCTGACTTGATCGTTCCGGATGGTTCGCAGCGGATCGTGTAAACCGGCTATAATTGCGGCTCTTCCGCGCCGGCCAATCTTACGCCAATGCTGCAATACCCTGATATTAATCCGGTTGCCTTGAGTGTCGGCCCATTGACCGTTCACTGGTATGGCATCACCTACCTGATTGCGTTTTCGGTAGGCTGGTGGCTGGCAAAACATCGGGCCCGCAAACCCGGTTCCGGCTGGAATCCGGATGAGATTGGCGATGCCGTGTTCTACATTGTCATTGGCGTCATCGTGGGTGGCAAGGTAGGTTCATTGTTGTTCTACCAGACGGAGCTTTTGTTCACCCAACCGCTACAGGCGCTCAATCCTTTCAGCCCTTACGGGTTCAGGGGCATGTCTTTCCACGGTGGTTTCCTGGGCGTGCTGGTGGCGTTCTGGCTGTATGCGCGAAACACGAATCGCAGTTTTTTTCAGGTTGCTGATTTCTTTGCACCGGCTTTTCCTATTGGTCTTGGGGCAGGGCGTATCGGTAACTTCATAAATGGCGAGCTGTACGGTCGCATTACCGATGTGCCGTGGGGCATGGTATTCCCGCACGCGGGTCCCGAACCTCGACATCCAAACCAGCTTTATCAGTTTTTCTGTGAAGGCATAATCCTGTTTGTTATCGTCTGGTTTTTTTCATCCAAGCCGCGGCCAGCTCGCGCGGTATCGGGTGTGTTTGTTATCACCTATGGTATCTATCGCTTCCTTATCGAGTTTGTCAGGCAGCCCGATGCAGACCTCGGCTTTATTGCATTCAACTGGGTCACCATGGGACAAGTCCTGTCCATCCCGATGGTACTCCTGGGTTTGTATCTTCTATACAGCGCCTACAACGCAGACGTAGCCCCTGGTAAACGCAAGGGCGCTAAAGGCGCAAAACGCTAACACTGAGAGCGGGTTCCGGAGTCTTACATCATGCAGACGTATCTTTCCCTGTTGCAGCACATTATGGACAAGGGTGTGGACAAGAGCGATCGCACGGGTACGGGTACGCGGTCGGTGTTTGGCT
This sequence comes from Granulosicoccus sp., assembly GCA_045106855.1. Classification (GTDB taxonomy): domain Bacteria; phylum Pseudomonadota; class Gammaproteobacteria; order Granulosicoccales; family Granulosicoccaceae; genus Granulosicoccus. The sequence goes on along the minus strand of JBGCFI010000097.1, from coordinate 1,947 downwards.
ATCAAATGCGTTTTGATCTTGCTGATGGTTTTCCTGTGCTCACCACTAAAAAACTGCATTTGAGATCCATCATTCATGAATTGTTGTGGTTTCTGGCAGGCGATACCAATATTGCCTATCTAAAGAAAAATGGCGTGCGCATCTGGGATGAGTGGGCCGATGACAACGGCGATCTCGGACCTGTCTATGGTAGTCAATGGCGAAGCTGGCCAACGCCGCACGGCACTCATATCGATCAGATAAGCCAGTTGCTTACACAGTTAAAAACCAATCCGGATTCCAGGCGACATATTGTCAGTGCCTGGAATGTTGCAGAGATTGATAATATGAAGCTGCCACCGTGCCATTGCCTGTTTCAATTTTATGTGGCCAACGGACGTTTAAGTTGCCAGTTGTATCAGCGTAGTGCAGATGTGTTTCTGGGAGTGCCGTTTAATATTGCTTCTTATGCTTTGTTAACCATGATGGTTGCGCAGGTATGTGGGTTAAAGCCCGGGGAATTTGTGCATACGCTAGGCGATGCGCATTTGTATAGTAATCATTTTGATCAGGTGGCTACGCAATTGGCGCGAACGCCTAGGGCGTTACCAGTGATGAAGATCAACCCATCTGTGACAGATCTCTTTGCGTTTACGTTTGATGACTTCACGCTAGAAGGGTATGAAGCTGATCCGTCTATTGCCGCGCCTATTGCGGTGTGATTTTACTTACCATTTCTCAGCGGAAGCGAGAAGCTGCATCCCATCGGCAGGGTCAGTAAAGTGTGCTGTTGGAGTACGCGCAGCGCCGCCAGGGAGTCGCTAGCCCCCACAAGAGCCACGGATGGTCAAATACTCCTGCTGAGGTTATGCAAGGTCGCTTGCTATGCGGTACTCAGGTACTCGCCGGAAACTGCAGACAAGCAGTTACCTTTCGCTAAGCGTTGTTTGGAAAACATTCTGAGAAAAAAGTGTGGCCGCATTCTGAACAGGACCTGGTTCGCATGCAGCTTACATTGTAAAAGGAACCCGGCTTGGCACCGGGTTCCTTGTGACAATATAATATTGTCAACACTCAGCGTATTGAGTTGTCAATCAAAGGGCTATGGTATACACGCACAAAGTCAACTATGAATCTTGGTAGTTGTGGGGACTCGTATCCCGGCAGTAATTTCTTCTGCACCGGAGAGCTAGAGAATATTATTGGCAAGTAATCCCAGTTGGCAGCTCCTGGTCTGTGCGACGAGAATTGCTTTACACCATCCAGGTAAAACGTGATTTCATCATTTTTCCACAACATCCCCCAAGTGTGCCAGGACTGTGCCTGACGTGTATGAAGACTGCTTTGCGCTGGAGGGTTATCTTGTGTAGTAAATTTAAACTGCTTTCGTGGCCCATGGTGGCTTTGAGTTGGATATTTTGGCCAATGATTTCCAACCCACTCCATAATGTCGAACTCGTTTGCACTTCCGTCTGACTTTTTTTCCCACAGCCAGAATGTTGACCAGGTTGGGGCTCTGTCATCATTCCATTGGACTTTAACACACGCCTCGAAATACCCTTTGTTGAATTTGTCCCTGGATTGTATCCACCCTCCGGAGTACTTTTTCCCTTTTGGTGCGTTCGTTCCGTTTGTCCGACTTTGGATTTCCAGAAAGCCACCACCAACAGTAACGTTGTCAGGAGAGAACCAGCCGTTTGTATGGAAGATTTTTTGGCCGTTAGCGTTTATCGCTCCGTCAGGATCGGGCTGATTATCTTCACGCTCGTATGGGTACCATGTGTTGGTGTTTAACCAGTTACTGTTGAACTCATCACCCCATACTGCTTTCCATTTGTAATAGGCATTGTTTGGAGGGCCGTATGATTTGCAGGTTTGCGGGTTTGCATTTGCACCTGGCACAGCAATCATCTGAATTGCCGTAAGCAGGCCTATTGCACAAGCTGACAGTTTGATTTTGTTTTTCAT
>JBGCFI010000096.1:0-85104 GCA_045106855.1 Granulosicoccus sp. | reverse complement strand
GCGCCATCAATTGCAGGGCCTGGAGGTTTTTGGGCAATGGTCTCACCAGCTGGATACTGAGGACAACGAGGACAGATGGAGCTATACACTGGGTTTGCTGAGCGGCAATCCGGGTGAACTGCAGCTGGGTTTTTCAATATCGCCAGACAACGATGGCGACGTGATGAGCGTTTTTGTGCGCCAGTCTTATTAAGGGATGTCTCGCTTAATGTAGTCTCCACCCGAATAACGGGTATCCCAAGGCGTCTCTTTCAGCAAATTTTGGTGTGTATCGGCGCTCTGGCGCGGGTTAATCGAGTGGTTTTATTTCAATAGGTGATGTTTTTTTGGCACGGGCAATGCAGAAACAGGGGGTCAATTCCGAACAATTCCCTTTGTCCCAAGCCGCATTTTTTCACGGGTGCACCATGAAAGCCTCATTATCTCTACTGACGTTAGTTCCACTTGTACTTGTTGCCTGCGGTGGTGGTCCATCAGGCGATATTGCCAGCACCACGGTTCAGACTCAGGAAGACTTACCAGGCGGTATGCTGCAAGAGCCAACTTCGATACCCGGTCAGGAGTTAATTGGCGATCTCATTGTTGAACGATTTGAGCAAGATGGCGTTACCGTTGAAATCCTGGAATATGGGGTCTCGCCATTCGATGAGCCTCAGCTTAGTCTGAGCTTTAACAATAATACCGGTGCGCCTGTGTACGGTGCCAACTGCAACATTAATGGTTTGCAGGCAGATGGCACCAAAGAGGTTGCCAAAGCTTTCTTCGCCAATCTCTATCCGATTGACTCTGGCGAGGCTGCCTTGGGCAAAGGTGCGTGGATTGAATTTGAAGGTACGTTCGCAAGCTTTACTGATATCGAATTGGCCTGTGAATGGCTCGATGGTGATGACGATCGGATGGACAATGCAGGGCCGGTTAGTGTTGAATTCTCGGGTTACAGATCATCGTTTTTCGGAAGCCCGGGCGTCGGTCTGGTGTTAACCAACAATTCACCCGACACAATTTATGGCGCTAGTTGTGGTGTTGAGGCAAAACGAGGAAACGTGATTGTTGATGTTGCCTCTGTATTCTTTGCTAACGACGGTGACATTAACTCCGGTGAGGCGTCTGAAGAGGATGGTGCCTGGTTGGGGCTTAGCTCCATAGACGACTTTGATTCTGAGCCTTTCAATATCGATAACGTCAATTGTAACTTTCTGGTTCGGTGAATTAACGGTTAACGTTGGGTTGTCTAAAACCCCAGTTTTTTCAACAATCCACCGCCTTTTTTCTTCACTTTTTCTACAATTTCCTCGGTGGTAGAAAATAGCTCAGCGCTTGCCTCATCCGAAAGCACCTCGGTCAGGTCTCCGCCTTCCAGTGCGTACAGGTCAGCGCGGAACATGGCAATCTCATTGTCTATCGCTTGAACATCAATCAGATTGTCAATGTTGCTTGCAACAACTTCGCTGATAAGCGTCTCGGTTGTAAAGCAATCACTAAGAGGGATGCTGGCGTCCAGGCACTGGTTGAGTTCGTTGCTGGCAAACCGGGCGCCTGCGCAATTCAATAGACTGTTGGGCTCTGTTTCGCCTGCCAGAAGACATTCGGCGGCCCGGTATTCATCACCGCTGAGCATACCTCGCTGATTAGCGACACATAGTCCAAAGTCAGCTTCGGATACATCGCCGCGTGCGCAATCGAGTAGTGCGGCTTGCTCAGTATCGAGATACTCTCGGCTCAAGCATTGGGCCTGATCAGCCCGTGTTGAAGAGCCTGTGACACAGGCCAGTACTCTGGACTGATCGGTGTCTATATTGGACTCAATCGCGCAGCTGAGTATCGCCTCCGTTTCATCGTAGTTAACGCAGCGGGCAGCGGCGTTCAGATGCTCGTTGTTAACTTCTGCCATGACGCATTCGGTCATGGTAATGCTGTCAATTGAGCAACGCTCGTACAGTATTAGATTATCAGACAATGTCTCGTTGCCCACGCAATCAATCAGATCAAGGTTTTCATCAGCGTTCTGGTAGCACTCATACATCTGCCGTTGATCGTCATCCAGAATTGACAAGGCAACACATTCAGCTGCTTCCTCCGAGCCGGGGTTCGTCAGATTCTCACATCCCTGAAAGTCGGTGATTAGAATGCTGCGCGCGGCAGCGACCGGATCATCCGAGCCCACCACTTCCAGAAAATCAATCTGTGTGGGCGTCAGATCTTCAGATAGCCGTTCAGGATTGCAAATACCACCGGCCAGACACGATAAGAACGAATCAACATCCAGCACAACGTCAGCGCATTCAGCCAGTTCCTGAGATGTTGTTTTGCCTTTTGCATAACAACTGGCAACGGCATAGCGTGCCCAGTCGTCAGGAATCAAGACCAGTGAGCTCTCGTGCGTTGACCTCGCTGGTGTTTTCAGTACTTCAAAATAACCCTGGGTGCGGGTGTCCAGTTGCGAGATGCCATCACTGAGACGTTCTTGCTGATCATCCATGCCTAACACAAGGCGCCAGGTTTGTTCGTCGTTGAACTGGCCAACACGAGAATACACGCCCGGGTACATGCCATGGAATTCTGCAGCGAAGCGATGTGCATCCTGCTCGTTGCCAAATGCCTGGGATGCCAGCGTATAGCTGCCCTGGCTTGCAGGGAGGCTTGCAACAAGAGGGGTGCTGTTTTCAGTATCAGTACTAATGGATCTTGTATTAAGCGCCATTGTTTCGGAACTGCTGTCGTCAACATCCGTGGCTAAGGTGATCTCCGGCTCGGAATCTTCAGTGACCGGTGTTTGCGAAATACTGACATCAAGATTCAACCGGACCGTCACATCCACCACGTATTCGGAGCCCAGAGCATCAGAGAAATCCTCTTGAATCCGATCCTGCAGATCGCCAATGTATTCCTCCTCCAATGTTGCCTTGAGCCGGTTGGCGATACTCTCAGCGGACTCGTTGTTTTGAGCGGGCAGATCATTGGGAGACTCTGCAAGCGTAAGGGCGGGTTTAGTATCCTCACCAACCGTGTTGGAATCGATACCATCTTTGTTACCAGCCAACGGAGCATCGTCGCCGGGTAATGCAATGGCATTATCGCCAGAGGATAGCTGTGTTTTAGTAGAGAATAGGTTCAACGAGATTTCGCTTTTCTCCTGCAAGCCTATCTCACCCAGAAAGCTATGTTGGCAATTCCAGCCGGAGCCCAGTAGATTCCTGACCATTTTGCGCTCGATTTTTTCGCAGTGACCTTTGGTGTTTTTTGCCGAAGCCACCTCTTCACGTTTGCCGGCCTTGTCGTAGTACAAGGTGCAGGGGATAGGAGAATCCGATGTCTGGTAGACCAGCTCAATGTTGCGCTGTTCCTGAGTGGTCTCATTGATACAGATGGTTTGACTGGCATTGAAAACATCGAAAGCGTGGCCTGACACCGGAAACGCAAAAGACACTGCCAGAACGGCCGCTGTCCGATAGCGAAGACGCTGTGTCACCGATGAAACTATTTTCATTTTCTTCCCCCTAGCTACACTCATATTCAAGCTCTGCAATCACTGGCATAGCCAATGGCTTACAATTTAAAATTCTTCAGCGTTCTCATTGGATCAAAGCCGATAGATTCCGGTTTAACGATATGTCCGAGTTTTACGCGGTCGGCTACGGCTTTGTCAGCGATATAAATCCAGACAAATCCCTCATCCTGCTGATCGGTAATACGGGCTTCACCGATCGAAAGCACTTCTGATTCGAATTGCTTGGTCAATTGATTCTCGGTAAGCCGGCGTTCGAAAATTTTCACGCTCTTGTATTCCGCCATGGCAGGGCCGCGAGCACTGACTTTGAACACCCAGTCTTTGCCATTGGTTCTTTTCTCCGAGATATACCCCTGAGGTGCAAAGAACTTCCGGAAGAATGCGGTTGAACTACCAACGGCATCCTTGGTGGCTTGCTGGTAAAGTTGTCGTTCCTGTTTATTGTCCATGTCAGCGCACTGTGGAGCTTCTGTCACATCGCGTTTAGATCCGTCTATTTCGGTAATGGCTTCAATCTTGTTTTCCTTGATGCCGTAGACCTTGAGCACACCGGATACCTTGGCGTTGCGAACACAGATTCCCGGCAAGACTCTTCCCTTATCATTTACCGTTTCACCCTTGTACTCACTGTCCAGGGCGGCCAGATCGATTTGTGAGATAACCAGATAGTCGGCTTGCTGAAAGGGTTTTGGGGGCTCTCCTTTTCTTTTTTCGTATTCAATCAAGGCCCCTTGTAGTCTTGAGGCAAGGTTTCTATCGGTAAGATCGACCTTGCCCGAGTCCAGTAAGGAGGCTTCCAGTTCACTGCGTAATGCAGGCTCCAAAGCATTGGATTCTGCGTTGTCTACCTGTGATTGTCCACGTAAGAGCTCAAGCGGTAAAATAGCGACGCGCAATTTTTCGCGATTGACCTCCTCTACGGAGGGCAGTACGTCTGCTTCTTCTAACGCAACGGTTTGATAGTCTGCCGGGTTGACTTGTATGGGTTTTGATGCACAAGCGCAGACAATCGATGACATGAGTGCGATCAAGCTGAGTTTAAAGCCTGAAATAGGGGTAGTCATAGGATGGAGTCTCTATCGGTTGTTAGCAGTGGGTAGCGAATAGGTAACGTTATCTAGTCATGTTGATATTGCCGACATTCATCGACTACGGTAATTGGTTGAGAAAACCGGATTTACGCAGTTTTTCTACAAGCTGAGCTTGCGCATTTTGCTGCGCGCTATCCAGGCTCACAAAGGAGTTGCCGGATGCATTGATGCTGTGGTCCACCACGGTACGCTCAAGCGTGTCCACAATAACCAGTCGTGTTTTATATTCCACGATCTTGTCGGTGTCGGTTTCAAGGTTTCTCACGTTACTGATTACGTTCAAATCAAAGGTTGTATCCGCTGGGTTGTCACCGACCATCAATTTCTGCTGTCGGGCCAATGTTTGAAATTCGGGGAGTAGAAACCGGCTGGCATCATCCAGAGCAATATGAAAAGACCGGTCGCCTTGTGCCGCATTAAAAAACGGATCGATGGTGGCATTAAGTGTTTCTGCACGTAGCACTAATCCGGTTTCGCTGTCGCTTCTCTCATTGTTGATGAGCATGCCGACCGGCTGGCTGTCTAGATACAGGACACTGCCGCTGAACCCTTGTTTTATTGATTTGGTTGATGAGCGAGGCTCTATGCGAATAAGGCGATGTTCGTCGTAGCCCACCACATCAACCTGCAGCAGGGAGGCCGACCCTGTTTCGTCCCGGCGTTTGAGGACACCTTCGGTAACTGAATTGAGCATTGACGGCAAGCGCTCCTCATTGAACGCCCGATCCGAACACCCGTCTGATGGTTGGGATGCCAGTCTGAGCAAGGCGATGTCCTCAGCATATAGCTCAAGAATGGTGGCGACCACTTCACTTCTATCGGGAAACGTGGCAATAACATCGGATATGGAATTCTCAACCACGTGCCTGGGCGTGATCACCAGGCATTCATCGCCTCGTTGTTGCAGCGTACCTTGTCCTCTTACGCCATCAACCATCAGTAAAACATCCGCAGCGAATGCTGCTGGATTGTTGAAGAGCAACAAAAATGCGATGACGGCACTGCTTGCTAAACGCCGCCATACACTGCGCATATCAAATTGTGAGGGCAAAATCTTTCTAATAAGTTGAGCTTTCATGTTGCTTATGGGTTCTGTTCTGGCTCTGAGTTTGTATTGTCTGGAGAGTCTCGTGAATCACCTGATTGTGCGGTTGAGGAATTAGCGGATGTTTGTCTGGTACTTTCCGTCGGATCTATTGGGGTATCTGGCTCATCTGAATTGTCAGTTAGTGTGTCGGAACCGGGCAGCCGTGATTGCCGCCCGCGGCTCATGATGTAGGCGCGTGCCAGCTTTCGATAGGCCATGAAAGAGAACAGGACGGCTGACCAGGCAAGACCGAACAGCTTGTCGTTCTGCAATCGCTTAATGGCGCTACTTTGCAGGCGAATGGCAGTGCTGCGATAACGCTTTATATCCACAAATCGTGCGTTGCTGACCAGCGATACGGCCAGACCTTTTTCGTCATCGATATGGATAAAGCCCTTGTCGGTGCCGCTGCTGTCCATAAAACGCGATTTGAATGAATCTTCGTCCGGCTGCAGATTTTCACAGTTGTCGGGTGTCTGGAGAATCCTGACTGAGCTATCTTTAAAGGCTGGATCCTGCATTTTTTCTGTCCAGTCTTTCAGTACCGAGTTGCGTTTATCTTCTGTGGTGTTCGCGGTGGCCAGTACCAGATGATCACCCAGCTCCAGGTCATGCACAGCCACTGAATAGCTTCCATCACCAATCACCCGGCGGTTGAGTAATTCCACACGGCCACTGAGCATTAAGCCTTGAGTGGCAACGGTATCCACACCGACAGCCCGGCTTGGAATGATCTGGCCTTCCATTGGCCACACATAGGAAGAGGACGCCATGCTTTCAGCTATTGCGTGGGTGGGGCTGGTGCCATCTTCTTTGAGTTTGGCATGCGGATAAAAGGAGAACGATTTTTTCAGCGGTTTATCAAACACCACCGCATCACCGACATCATCCGTGACGACAACATCCTGAACGGCATTGACATCGACTTTGACCAAACCGGTTCCCAGTCGGCTGACGATCACACGATCGCCACAGTTCAGCTGTAGGAAGCCGTTGACGTTTGGCGTTGCCTTATTGTCAATGGTTGCTGTTCGAATTTCCCGATAGGAAGCAGGGGTATCGCTATCATCATCGAACAGGTTGGCGTCGTTTAAATCAGCATTTTCGAATACGGTATCCTTTAGTAACCAGACCGGTGGGTCACTGAAAAGGGGCGTGTACACAAGATGTTCTGTGCGCGAACTGACATGTACTGCTGATCCGCCCAAGCGGAATGTGCATACCAGCAGGATGGCAGCAAGAGCGGCGATAAACCATGGAATGATATCCAGCCACTTTTTTTCTTTTTTTGTTAGCGTATCCCAGTCATCACGAAGATCCCCGTAGGCACCGCCTACCGACAACGCCCTTATCGGTGTATAGCCAATCCTGTTCATGCAAAGGCTATTTCGCTGATAGTGGGTAGTTGATTTTTTTCATCACCGTTGAGAAATTCTTGCGAAGCACAACTAGTTCGCTGGGTGATTGGAACTCCGATCCGGAGGTGCCTGACGCTTCCGCTAGATTCAGGGCGCAAATGGTATCGAATGCTGTGTTCTCATCAGTCGCGGGCAGTATTCTGCACGGAGCTTTGGGCGTGCCGTTTTGCGTCTTGCCGGCAATAAGGGCATCTGTGCTGTCCGCGTTCAGATAGGCCACGATAATCTGGCGGTTGGATTCTCCCCAGCTGGTTGGAAGATAACGACGCCCGGCCACCGTGCATTCCTGGCCTGGCGCGACAACTGAAGCAATCGCAACGAGTTCATCAGTGGCAAAGCGTTTAAGAACAGCTTCGTGTTTGGTCGGAAAATTAGTTATCACCTGCTCATCAATTTCTGTTTTGAGCGTGATTTCCCAGGTGGCACTGAACGCGCCATTGCGGCTGGCGACGCGCACGCAGGCTCGCTCGTTAGCGCCCACGGGTTGCAGGCTAAGATCCATCCTCAGGTTTTTTACATCGACTTTGCCAGAGACGCTGTCGTACATGAGCCCCGCACGAAGCTGGCCTGCGACATCCACGGTTTCGTCGTATTTTTCGAAAAACGTCTGTTCATCAGGCATCATCGTGATGGCGGGATTGTCCGCTTGCACCCAGCCACACATCAGGTAAGCGACAATTACGCTACTGATTCGGACTCCATTCGCTCGATCAAACATCGTTTGGTAAACATCATTACAAACTCGATCTCAAGTCTCGCACAGGGTTACCAGCTTGTCACCTTTAGGGTGTTTAATGGCAGTGCAAGATAACGCAGAGATTGTTTAGTCGATAGATTTCAATTGCTTAATGCATGGTTCTAACGAGCTTTTAGTGATGCGGCTGCATGCAATCAATAAGATTCTGGTGTTTGTTGAGCAAAACATCGAAGCCCATTTTCCATTAGCTCGCTACTTGACCCTTCGTACCACGCCGCTAACGTTTGAGCGTCATTAATTTGGCGATATCTGGTCAGTGCAGGCAACGAGCATTGGCGAGCATCTGAGCAAATTCGAACACAGGGTCGATGCTCGATAAGGTACTTACTGTTTTCGCACTTTGGCGTCCGCCGGCTCAACCGGGTCGAAGGCTGCCCAAGGTGGAGATTCTGGATACTTGCCTGTTTGTCGATATCATCTGCGCAAAGGGGTGGCGAATCCAGCGTATGGGCTGATACTCTGTTATCTGTAAGAAGAAATTCCTTATCTGGTAAGCGACAAGGGAATAGCGCACTAATAGAGGAACAACTAAAACGAATAAAGCAGTCGATGGTGATTTACATGCGCTGTCCACTGCAACAACAACCAAGAGAACAATGATGGATAAAGGAATTACTCCTGCAGCAACTGGCCTTGAAGGCGTGTCGTGGAATGTGGTCGGTCAAACCTATGTGCCTAAACTGCTTAGCCATAATGCATTTGTATGGCATGCCATGCTGCCCGCTGATACGTTTGTGCCACCACACATTCACACCACTCAGGACGAATGGATAATCGTACTCGAAGGCAATCTGGAAATAGAGTTTCTGGGTGATGTTCACAAAGCAGGGCCCGGCGATACGGTTCGTATGCCGATGGGCGAAGCGCATGGCATCTTCAATCGCTCGGGGGCGGAGGCAAAGGTGGTGTTCGGAGTAGCTCCGGCGCGAAAACTCTATGATCTATTTGTGCTTCTCGATGGCGTGACGGATCCTGAAGAACTCGTGCGTTTATCAGCCATGCATGAAGTGGATTTCCTGCCACCACCAGAAGATGCGTAAAGGATAAGGCTGGTGTGCAAAACCATGCCACTAAGTTGAATGCCGATAACGACGCGGATGCAACGTACATTTCCGCAAACTACGCTCGGACCTTACTCGCAGCTGTCGTAAAACAGGGACACGATCCCTCGATCATTCTATCGGGCGAGTCAATAAGTCTGTCGTGCATAGAAAATGCAACGATGCTTGATGCGGCCATGTTCGGAAGAATGTACCAGCGCAGCATAAAACTGCTTAATGATGAGTCGTTGGGAATGGTTAGTGGAGGGCCGGTTGTTACAGGTACCTTTCGCATGATGTGCTTATGCACCATACACCGGCCATGCCTGGCAAGTGTGGTTCGTCGTGCCGGGGAGTTTCTGGATATCTGTCTCACGGAAGGTGTAAAGCCTGCGCGCTTTGATGATGGCGGCAGAGCCTGTATCGGGTTTGCAACCGTGGCGCGTGATTTACGTTCCATCGATGAGATTCTTGCGCATGAGCACCCCGTCTGCATTCGCTCCTCGTTGTATCTCTGGCACAGTCTGCTGAGCTGGTTTGCCGGGCGTAGTTTGCCATTGCAAGAGGTCGTCTTTGATTTTGATCCGCCTGCGCGCCCAGAACCGTGGCTAACGTTGTTTCGTTGTCCGGTGACCTTCAATGGCGCGCGCTCCATGTTGTGTTTTGAGCCAGGCACACTGGATGCGCCGAATGTTCAAAGTGAACAGAGCCTGTCGGTATTTCTCAAGTCAGCGCCCTATCGGTTAATCGTCCCCTCCTACTATGAGCAGAAGCTCAGTGATCGTGTACTGGCTCTGTTTGGAGACGACTTTACCCAGCCTTTGCCGGGAGCTACCGAGGTGGGTCGACAGCTGGGTATGTCGGTGAGTAGTCTACGCCGACAGCTGAGTGATGCCGGTACTTCATTCCAGCAACTCAAGGACGATTGTCGCTGTCAGGCGGCGCAACAGTATCTGGCTTCGAGTGAGCTAAGCCTGCAAGAGGTATCCGCGCTAATGGGTTTTGATGAGAGCAGCGCCTTTTTCAGGGCCTTTAAACGCTGGACGGGCCAGACGCCATCAGAGTATCGTGCGGGTTTGTGAATTTGCTGTCTGTTAGCCATTATGGCGATTTCGTCATTAACCGTTTTTGGTGATCTGTAAGCTAAAACGGGGTAATTGTCGTAGTTTGAGAAAGAATTGCGACTCCGTGAGCGATTTTGATACCAAATTCGATTGCTTTTGGCATTGAGCCAAGTCGGTAAGTAGCCGACACTTTGCACTATCCGATAATAATGATGGTCACATAATGCCTACTTATAATCCCCCGCTTCAAGATATACGTTTTGCCATGCGCAACGTACTCGACTTTGACGCTCACTACGCACAACTGGCGGGTGCTGAGGACGCCGACCCCGAGACCGTTGACGCTATCCTGGAAGAAAGTGCCAAGTTTGCCCGGGATGTTCTATCGCCTTTGAATACCATCGGTGATGAGCAGGGCTGCACCTGGGTTGATGGAGACGTGAAAACGCCCGATGGTTTTCGCCAGGCCTACCAGCAGTACGTGGAGGGTGGCTGGGCTTCTATGACCCAATCGCCGGAGATCGGTGGGCAGGGATTACCAGAGTCTCTGGGCACGGTTATCTCTGAAATGAGTGGTACTGCCAACTGGGCCTGGTATATGTATCCCGGGCTATCGCACGGTGCAATGCGTACCCTGGCAGCGCATGGCACGGACGAGCAAAAGCAGGCGTACTTGAGCAAGCTGGTCAGCGGTGAGTGGACTGGTACGATGTGCCTGACAGAATCTCATTGCGGCACGGATCTGGGGCTGTTAAAAACCCGCGCACAGCCCAATGAAGATGGAAGTTATGCCATAACCGGCCAGAAAATCTTCATCTCGGCGGGTGAGCACGACATGGTCGATAACATCGTGCATATCGTGTTGGCCCGATTACCGGATGCGCCGCAAGGAACACGCGGTATATCGTTGTTCATCGTACCCAAGTTTACGCTTAACGATTCCGGCGAGATTGACCAGCGCAATCAGGTTAATTGTGGCTCTATAGAACACAAGATGGGTATACACGGCAACGCGACCTGTGTACTGAATTTTGATGGTGCTACAGGTTATCTCATCGGTCAGCCCAACCGTGGTCTGCACAGTATGTTTACCTTCATGAATACCGCACGTATTGGCACGGCCGTGCAAGGTCTGGCGCATACTGAGCTGGCGTTTCAAGGCTCTCTGGCTTATGCACGGGATCGATTGCAGATGCGCTCCTTGTCCGGTGCAGCTCATCCTGACAAGGCGGCAGATCCCATTATCGTGCATCCTGATGTAAGGCGAATGTTGCTCACGCAAAAAGCCCTGGCCGAAGGTGGACGTATGTTTATCTATCGCTGCGCACAGCTGGTTGATATCTCGCACAAGGGCGAAACCGAAGAGGCCCGCGCCAAAGCTGATCAGGAGCTTGCGCTGTTAACGCCCATTGCCAAGGCATTCCTTACCGAAACCGGATTTGAAGCTGCGAACCTTGGCATGCAGGTATTCGGCGGACACGGATACATCAAGGAATGGGGTATGGAACAGAATGTTCGTGATGCGCGCATTGCCATGATCTATGAGGGCACGACCGGTGTCCAGGCGATTGATTTGCTGGGGCGCAAAGTGCTGGGTTCTCAGGGTGCGGTGCTTAAAAGCTATACCTATCAGATTCATAAGTTCTGCCAGGCTTATGCTGATGAAACCGCCTTGAGTCAATACATCACGCCGTTGGCACGAATCAATAAGGAATGGGGTGAGCTGACGCAGCGTATTGGTATGGCCGCTTTGCAGGACAGGGAGGAGGCTGGGGCCGCCTCAGTCGACTACCTGATGTATTCAGGTTATGTCGTGCTTGCTCACTTCTGGGCAAAGGCTGCTGTTGCCGCTCATCAGCAACTCGACGAAGGTGCCGGCGACACCAATTTTCTGCGCGCCAAGCTGTTTACCGCCAGGTTTTACATGCAGCGCATGTTGCCGCGAACTCAATCGCTGGCGGCGACAATGCTCTCCGGCGCTGATAACCTGATGGATCTTGATGAAGCGCATTTCGCGATTTAGTTAAGCAGTCCATGTAGCCGCAGGCCGGGGTTTTCAGCCTGCGACAAGCACGATAAGGCAATATGTGCAGGGTCACTGACTGGCAATGGCGATGATATGCTGTTGCCAGTAAAATCATGTTGTTAAATCCTTCGATCTTTCACCGGTAACGGGTCGCTTGTTTTCGCCATCCCGTGTGCCATCCGTTAATACAATCCGTAGGAATCCATGCCCATGCTTCATGCAGGACCGACGTTCAAGTTATCCCGGGAAAACAACATACTCGAGCTTTGCTTTGATACGCAAGAGGGTAAGGTCAACGTCTTCAACCAGCTGGCTCTGAAGGAGTTCGGCGAGGTGCTGACGTTGATCGAAGCAGAAAAGGACGTGCAGGGTCTGTATATGACCAGCAGCAAATCCGTCTTTGTTGCCGGTGCAGATATCACCGAGTTTCTGGGTTATTTCTCAAGCCCTGATGCGGTACTTCGAGGCATGCTCGATGACGTTAACGCCATGTTCAATCGTTTTGAAGATCTGCCGTTTCCAACGGTTGTCTGCATTAACGGTGAAGCGCAAGGCGGTGGTTTCGAGATTGCCCTGGCTGCAGACTTTCGGGTGGCCGCGCCAGCTGCACGTGTCGGATTACCTGAAGTGAAGTTAGGCATCATGCCCGGCTGGGGTGGCTCTGTAAGACTTCCTCGACTTATCGGTGTTGATAATGCCGTTGAATGGATCTGCACGGGTGCATCAAAGAAAGCAGCTCAGGCGCTCTCAGATGGTGCCATCGACGCCGTTATCCAGGATGGCAATCTTGTGGATGCTGCAAAGAATCTCATCCAGCAAGTTACCGATGGCAAGATGGATATTGCATCGCGGCGAGCCATTAAAACCCAGCCATTGTTGTTGTCAGATCTGGAACGCACCATGGCGGTTGAGTCGGCCAAGGGTGTGGTCGGTGCCAAGGCGGGTCCTCATTATCCTTCACCAATGACCATTATCAAAACGATCGCAACTCACGCCACAAAAGCGCGAGACCAGGCGTTACCGATAGAGAGCGATAGCTTCGTCAAGCTGGCCAAAACCGATGTGGCTGAGTCCCTGGTGGGAATTTTCCTGAGTGATCAGTCACTCAAGCGACTGGCTAGAAAACAGAGTAAGACGGCGAAACCGGTTAAGCAAACAGCGGTGCTGGGTGCCGGCATCATGGGCGGTGGTGTTGCCTATCAGTCAGCATCCAATGGTGTACCCATCATCATGAAAGACATTCGTGATGAAGCTTTGGGTGCTGGACTTGCCGAGGCCGGTAAGCTGTTAAAGAAGCAGATGCAGCGCGGCAAAATCAATCCTGAGGGTATGGCGGGTATTCTTAATGGCATTCGTCCTGCCTTGAGTTATGGTGAGTTCGGCGAGGTAGACCTGGTCGTGGAGGCTGTGGTCGAGAATCCGAAGGTCAAGATGTCGGTGCTGGCCGAAGTCGAGT
The DNA here is from genome assembly GCA_045106855.1 of Granulosicoccus sp. GTDB lineage: Bacteria > Pseudomonadota > Gammaproteobacteria > Granulosicoccales > Granulosicoccaceae > Granulosicoccus. The sequence continues at coordinate 71,657 of JBGCFI010000096.1, read as the reverse complement.
CACACGTCAGTGACGACACTATTATCACTACTAACACCTCAACCATTTCTGTTGATTTGTTGTCCTCGGCATTGAAGAGACCCGAAAATTTCTGCGGTATGCATTTTTTCAATCCTGTGCATCTGATGCCGCTGGGCGAGGTTATCCGGGCCAAGACTTCATCGGAGGAGGCGATTGCAACGACAGTCGCTTACGCACAGGCGATGAAGAAGACGCCCATCGTGGTTAATGATTGTCCGGGCTTTCTCGTTAACCGCATTCTGTTTGCCTACTTTGGCGGATTCAACAAGCTGATAGCTGATGGCGCTAATGTTGTTGCGGTGGACAAGGCGCTGGAGCGCTTTGGCTGGCCTATGGGGCCTGCCTACTTATTGGACGTTGTCGGCATGGATACCGGTAAGCATGCTGCGGGTGTCATGGCCGAAGGTTTTCCGGATCGCATGGCCAGTGAAAGCAAAACGGTTATTGATGCTCTCTATGAAGCAGAACGTTTTGGACAGAAAAACGGCAAGGGCTTTTATCGCTACGAGATGGATCGGAAAGGCAAGCCGCAAAAACTGCCAGATCCTGACGGCGATGCCATTGTTGCCAGCGTGCAGGAATCCAGTCAGGAATTTGATGCGCAGGATATGGTTGACCGCCTGATGATACCCATGTGTATCGAGTCAGCCCGGTGCCTGGAAGATAACATTGTCAGCTCTGCCTCCGAAGTTGATATGGGACTTGTCTATGGCGTAGGTTTTCCGCCGTTCCGGGGTGGAGCTTTGCAACACATGGACAAGACAGGACTGGCAGCTTTTTGCGCCCGTGCAGATGAATTTGCCCATCTGGGTCCTCTTTATCACCCTACCGCCACCCTGCGCGAAATGGCTGCTAGCGGTGGCACGTTCTATCAGAAATCAGAGTCTGGCGCGGGAGAGAACTCATGAGCTATTCAGCACGCGATGTCGTTATTGTGGATGGCGTACGCTCTCCGATGGCCCGTTCCAAAGGCGGTGGCTTTGCGCATGTGCGTGCCGAGAATCTTTCAGCGGCGCTGGTCGATGCACTGTTCAAAAGAAACCCCAATGTAGACCGGGGTGATGTCGAAGATATCGTCTGGGGATGCGTTAACCAGACGCTCGAGCAGGGTTTTAATGTTGCCAGAAGTGTCGGTATTCTCGCCGGTCTTCCCAAACAGGTCGCAGCTCAAACTGTCAGTCGCTTGTGTGGCTCGTCCATGAGTGCGTTGCATATCGGTGCCCAAGGCATCATGACGGGCTACGGGGAAGTGTTTGTTGTGGGTGGTGTAGAGCACATGCAACACGTGCCCATGTTACATGGCATTGATATTAATCCTTCTGTGAGTCGTTATGCGGCCAAGGCATCCATGATGATGGGTGTTACTGCTGAAATGCTTGCGCAGATGCACGGCATCACCCGCGAACAACAAGATCAGTTTGCCTTGCGTTCGCATAAACGAGCGCAGGCTGCATCCGACGAAGGTCGCTTTGATAACGAGATAGTGCCCATTGCAGGACATGACGATAACGGCGCTTATCAGATGATCGAAAAAGATGAGGTTATTCGCTCGGATGCATCGCTTGACGCACTAGCCTCATTACGACCGGCCTTTGTTCCTAAGACAGGTACGGTAACCGCCGGCAGCTCGTCCGCTATCTCTGATGGGGCCTCGGCCATGCTGATGATGTCGGGTGAGAAAGCTATGAGTCTGGGCTTGTCACCCATAGCGCGGATCAAAAGTATGGCTGTTAGTGGTTGTGATCCTGCGATCATGGGGTATGGACCGGTGCCGGCATCAAAGAAAGCGCTTAAGCGTGCCGGGCTCACCATCAATGACATTGACTATGTAGAGCTTAACGAGGCCTTTGCGGCGCAGTCGTTGCCGGTAATGAAAGATCTGGGTCTGATTGATCACATGGACAAGAAAGTGAATCTCAACGGTGGCGCCATAGCCCTGGGTCATCCACTGGGTTGCTCCGGTACTCGCATCTGCACGACGTTACTCAATGTAATGCAGCAGAATGATGGTCAGCTGGGACTCGCCACCATGTGCATCGGCATGGGACAGGGAATATCTACGGTCTTTGAGCGTCTCAACTAAGCCCTTATATGGATGATCGCAAGTTAGCCCGTCTGGTTTGCGATCATCTTGACGGTTTAGCCCGGGTTACGGCAGCCAACTGACATCGCAGACCCGCCACTGCGGTCCGCCTTCGGGAATATCCGAATGGTGTGTCAGGCGGGTTAATGAGACGTTGCCGATATCAAAACTGACGCTGTTTCGCATCGGTAAATCCAGTGAGATTTGCAAAGCTGCGAGGATGGTGCCCCGATGGGCGACGCAGACGATGTCTTTGCCGCGATGCGCCTCGATCATTCTGGAGACAAAGCCTTCTACCCGGTGCCTGAGCATCGAGAAGCTCTCGCCATTGGGAGCTTGTTGTTCAGGGGGTAGCGGCCAGAAACCCAGATAGGCGTCGTCTCTGAGTGCAAAAAGCTCTTCATGGGTAAGGCCGTTGAAGTCGCCAAAATCCTGCTCGACGATGTCGGCATCCTCGATCATGCTGGCCGAGCTGGCACCATTTTCCAGAAGAGCCTGAGCTGTCTGATGAGTGCGTTTGAGTGGGCTGGTAACCCATAAGGCATCCTCTGGCAGTTTTGATGCAACGCCTTCGAATAGCGGGATGTCTGAGGTATCACTGTCGACATCCAGGCTGCCGTACATGCGGTGCGCCACCTCGGGTACACGTGCGTGCCGTATCCACCAGAACCGAGTGGCGTGAGCAGGGTTGGGCAAACGGGCACGGAATGTATCGTTCATGGGGTCAACCTTTAGGGTCTGGCTGGCGACAGGCAGCAAGCTATAGAGATTGAGGCTTGGGTACTTTTTTTACAAGCCTCAAACAGGAAGTTGCAAAGTGTTGTGCCCTGAGGGCAGTTTAATAACACCGAAAAAATTCTCGCCCACGCAGCTTCGATATTGTCACCGGATAGGCATCTGATTGTTGGATCCTGCTCCCCAGCTGTTACATTAAGTGCCAGACGCGGCAAATAGAGCATTGGCTTGGCTAGTTCCGATATTGAGACAGACGCAATTGCGCTGAGCGCTTTGGACTTACGCATTCTGCAGGCGCAGGATGAATTGGTTGATTTGACCCGTGAGTTGATTCGTATTCCTACGATAAACCCACCCGGGCTGGACTACGGGCCTGTCTGTGATCTTATTGAACGCTTTCTTGCACCCTACGGCTTTGCGCTTACTCGTGTACGTGCCAAGGGAGCGTTAGGTGACAGTGACAAATACCCACGCTGGAACATCATTGCCCGACATGAAGGGCAGCATCCCGGGGAATGTGTTCATTTCAATTCACATACCGATGTGGTGGCCTGTGGCGAAGGATGGACGGTAGACCCTTTTGACGGCCTGGTGCGCGACGGTAAGGTCTATGGCCGTGGTGCGTGTGACATGAAAGGCGGGTTGGCGGCCTCCATGATCGCTGCGGTGTGCTTTGTTACCGAGCATCCGGCTTATGCAGGATCAGTAGAGATATCGGGCACCTGTGATGAGGAGTCGGGCGGCTTTGGTGGTGTTGCCTACCTTGCCGAGAAAGGCTGGTTCGATCCGGAACGCGTGCAGCATGTCATTATTCCCGAGCCTCTGAACAAGGATCGTATCTGTCTGGGTCACCGTGGCGTGTGGTGGGCGCAGATAGAGACTCATGGGCATATTGCGCATGGATCCATGCCGTTCCTGGGAGATTGTGCCGTGCGGCATATGGGCGCTGTCATCGATGCGTTCGAGCAAACGCTTTACCCGCGGTTATCACAGCGAAAAACCGAGATGCCTGTCGTACCGGAAGGTGCTCGGGAGTCGACGATGAATATCAATTCCATTCATGGTGGTCTGGATGAGCCAGAGGCCGATTACACGGGTTTACCCTCTGCACTGGTGCCTGATCGTTGCAGAATGGTGCTTGACCGGCGGTTTCTGATTGAAGAGGAGCTGGCCGATGTCAAGGCTGAAATTCAGGATGTGCTGGAGAGTGTCAAACGTGACCGTGACAGCTTTAGCTATGATATCCACGAACTTTTCTCAGTGCTGCCGACCATGACAGCACGCGATGCACCAGTGGTTGCCGCAGTGGCAGATGCCATCCGAGAGCGTCTGGGTACAGAACCGGAGTACGTGGTATCGCCCGGTACGTATGATCAGAAGCACATTGCGCGCATTGGCCGATTACATAATTGCATTGCGTATGGGCCAGGTATTCTGGATTTGGCGCATCAACCTGATGAGTATGTGGCAATACAGGATATGATTGAATCAGCACAAGTCATGGGGCGTACGTTGCAAAGCTTGTTGTTAGAGGCAGAGAAGGGCTGATCAGAGCCAACGCAGGCAACCGCTCAGCCTTTGCTGAGAGCGTCGTATTGCCTGTCAGGACCGGAGCCTGTCAGCTTGCCCGCCCCTGTGTCATGTACGGTAATAAAAATTCGTTGATCCAAGGAGATAATAGTGAAATTGTATTATTCGATACCTGCATTTCTTGTGGCAGCGGCGTTATCAGGCTCTGTCTGGTCAGCGCGCACCGATGTGACCCTGGGTATGGTGCTGGAGCCACCCAATCTTGATCCTACGGCAGGCGCGGCTGCAGCTATTGACGAGGTGGTTTATGCCAATGTCTTCGAAGGGCTTACGCGCTTTGCCCCTGATGGTAGTGTTCTGCCCGCACTGGCCAAAGCGTGGAGTATTGAAAACGAAGGTGCCCGCTATGTTTTTTCATTGCAAGCCGACGTAAGCTTTCATGATGGAGCAGACTTTACGGCCGAGGATGTAAAGTTTTCTATCGATCGTGCTATGGCTGATGATTCAACCAATGCACAGAAGGGCCTGTTCGCCAATATTGAGAGTGTCGAGATCATAGACCCGCTGACCGTTGCGATTAACATGAAACAGGCAGATGGCAGTTTGCTGTTTAATTTGGCCTGGGGCGATGCGGTCATACTGGATGAAGCCTCTGCGGCTGATGCGGCCACAAAGCCTGTGGGCACTGGTCCCTTTACGTTCGAAAAATGGGTGCAGGGCGATCGTGTTGAAATTGCCAGAAACCCGGATTACTGGGGTACGCCAGTCCAGCTGGACAAGGCCGTCTTCAAATTCATCAGCGAACCTACAGCGGCATTTGCAGCCATCATGGCTGGCGATGTTGATGCATTTCCAAACTATCCAGCACCAGAGAACCTTCCACAACTCGATGCCGATCCGCGATACAGCGTTGTGCTGGGCTCTACAGAAGGTGAAACCATTCTGACGATGAACAATGCATCGCCACCATTGAATGAATTGCGTGTCCGCCAGGCAATTTCGCATGCCATCAATCGTGACGAGATCATTGACGGTGCCATGTTCGGCTACGGAACACCTATCGGTACACACTTTGCGCCGCACAATCCTGCTTATGTCGATTTGACATCAAACTCCGAATTCAATCCCGAGAAATCACGTGAGTTACTCATTGAAGCCGGATTCTCTGAAGGCCTTACCTTGTCGTTGAAACTACCGCCGCCATCGTACGCGCGTCGCGGTGGTGAGATCATTGCTGCCCAGTTGCGTGATGTCGGCATCACCGCCGAAATAGAAAACGTTGAATGGGCACAGTGGATAGAACAGGCATTCAAAGGAAAGGATTTTGACCTCACCATCGTGTCACATACCGAGCCAATGGATATTGGTGTGTATGCCAATCCTGATTACTACTTTCAGTACGACAATGCCGATCTGCAGAGTCTGATGGCAGACTTCAGCGTCGAAACTGACACGATAAAGCGTGAAGAGATGCTCCGTTCCGCACAACAGATTATTGCTGATGACTACGTCAATGGTTATCTGTTTCAGCTTGCCAAGACAGGTGTTGCCAACAGCAAGTTGAAAGGACTGTGGGAAAACTCTCCAACACAGGCAAACGATCTTACGGGTGTGTACTGGGAGGAGTGAGACAAGAACCGCATGGTTCATGAACTTCCTAGGCAAGCTTTGCAGGCGCTGCTTGCCGTTGGCTTGCATGCATGTCAATCCTTAATGCCGATTGATAACAGCGGTGTGCTCCGTAACAACAATTTGTCGCTTACGGAGTCTTAACAACACCGCACATGTTCCGCTATATCGTTAAACGTCTGGGTTCTCTACTGGCGACCTTGCTGGTCGCCAGTGTCATTGTCTTTACAGTGATCGAGATTGTCCCGGGTGATCCTGCCTCTTTCATGCTGGGACTCAATGCGCAGCCGGATACTCTGGCGGCATTACGTGCCGAGCTTGGTCTTGATGTGTCCAAATTTCAGCGTTACCTCAGTTGGGTATCGGGCATGTTGCAGGGAGACTTTGGTCGTTCATATACCTACCGCACACCCGTGGCAGACATGATCGGCGACAGGCTCTGGATATCATTACCGCTTGCACTTTATGCGTTGGCCCTGTCCACTTTAATAGCCTTTCCAGCAGGCATCTGGGCCGCCAGCCGACGAGGGCGCGCGGCAGATTCAATGGTTATGGGATTCACGCAACTGGGTATCGCGGTGCCGAATTTCTGGTTCGCACTTATCCTTGTCCTGTTCTTTTCCATAAAGTTAGGCTGGTTCTCCGCCGGGGGTTTTGCCGGTTGGGATCAGGGTTTTTTAGCTGCCATGAAATCATTGACTCTGCCGGCTATAGCCCTGGCGTTGCCTCAGGCAGCCATATTGACGCGTGTCATGCGCTCCTCGTTACTGGATGTCATGAATGAGGATTACATGCGCACCGCGCGAGCCAAGGGACTTAGCGAGCGACAGGCTCTGATACGTCATGCCCTTCGCAACGCGCTGATTCCTGTACTGACCATTATCGGATTGCAGTTCTCTTTTCTTATCGCCGGCGCCATCATTATCGAGAATGTGTTCTTTCTGCCCGGGCTGGGTCGTCTTGTTTTTCAGAGCATCGCACAACGCGATCTTATTGTTGTTGAAAGCGTTGTCATGCTACTGGTGCTTGCGGTTGTACTGGTGACCTTTATTGTCGATATCGCTTACGCCTGGGTGGATCCGCGCTTGCGTCATGGCAGTCGCAGGTGAGGGGGCAAACACCATGAAGTGGCGAAGTATTGTGCCCGGTGCAACTCTGGTATGCATTGTTGTTCTTGCAGCGTTAACCAGTTTTATCTGGACACCGTTTGATGTTGCCGATCTTGATATCCGCAACAAGATGCAAACCAGTAGCGCGCTTCACTGGTTTGGGACGGATCATCTGGGGCGTGATGTATTGTCTATGTTGATGGTGGGTGCCCGGACATCCATCGCCGTTGCTCTGGTTGCCGTTGGCATAGGTATGGGTGTGGGTGTTCCGCTTGGTTTATATGCGGCAGCACGTCGTCATAGCTGGGTGGATGAGTTGATCATGCGTGGCAACGATCTGGTTTTTGCCTTCCCGGCGCTGCTGATTGCGATCATGATTACCGCTGTGTTTGGCCCCGGCGCGGTTAACGCCATTATCGCCATCGGTATTTTCAATATCCCGGTGTTTGCTCGGCTGACACGTGGTGCCGCTTTAAGTCTGTGGACACGGGAGTTTATTCTGGCGGCAAGAGTGGCGGGCAAGGGAGCGTTTAGAATCTCCTATGAACACGTGTTGCCCAATATCACTAACCTGCTTATCGTTCAGGGTACGATCCAGTTTTCACTGGGAATACTGGCAGAGGCAGGATTGTCGTATGTGGGCCTGGGAGCACAGCCGCCGATTCCCAGTTGGGGGCGAATGCTGGCTGAGAGCCAGACACTGATCAGTCTGGCGCCGCATCTCGCACTTTATCCCGGGCTGGCAATCGTATTCACCGTACTGGGGCTTAACCTGTTGGGTGATGGTCTACGTGACTGGCTGGATCCGAGGTTGCGTCGTGAGCGATAAAGCGGATGCATTACTAACGCTGGATAGTGTCAGCCTGACGATTCATGGCACCCCTGTCTTGCATGAGATTTCACTGCAGGTCAGGCAAGGTCAGACCCTGGGCATTATTGGTGAGAGCGGCTCCGGTAAATCGATGACAGCGCTGTCCATAATGCAGTTGCTGCCGCGAGGTTCTGATTTGTCCGGCAGTATTCGGTTTGCTGGACAAGAGCTAAATAGTTTAAGTGAAAGCGCATTATGTGAGCTTCGCGGTAGCGATATCGGCATGGTATTCCAGGAGCCGATGACGGCACTGAATCCCGTGAAGAGTATCGGTGATCAGGTCAGTGAGAGTGTGCGTCTGCATCGGCGTGTAAGCAGAAGAGAGGCAGACACTATTGCCATGAAAACATTGGCGCGTGTCGGTTTACCTAACGATAAGTTTCCGTTGTCTCGTTATCCACACGAACTATCAGGGGGGCAGCGCCAACGGGTTGTTATCGCCATCGCTGTTGCCTGCAAACCCAGATTGCTGATAGCGGATGAGCCAACCACCGCGCTGGATGTTACAACGCAAGCTGGCATTCTCGATCTGCTGGCACACCTGCAACGTGAAGAAGGGCTGGGCCTGATACTGATTACTCACGATCTGGCTGTAGTATCAAACATGGCCGATGATATTGTCGTGATGAACGATGGGCACATTGTTGAGCAGGGCGAGCTTGCCGGAGTATTCAAATCGCCGGAGAATGAATATACACAGCAGCTATTTGCAGCATCTGCACTGACTCAAGTGCAGCGTGAGCCACGCATAAGAAGCAGCGGGCAGAATGCCAACCCCTTACTTGCTGTTAACGAACTGGTTTGCGAGTATCCGCTGCCACGCACCGGTATATTCAGGCCAGCTCGTTTTTTTCGTGCCGTGGATGGAGTCAGTTTCGACATCCATGAAGGTGAAAGTGTCGGGCTTGTCGGGGAAAGCGGTTGTGGCAAATCCACGCTGGCGCGTGCGCTTCTGGGGCTCATGCCCGTAACTTCAGGAACCATCGAACTTGCTGGTGAATCTGTAAGTACCCGGCAGCAGGTGTCGCGAGCTTCACGGCAGCTGATGCAAGTGGTTTTTCAGGATCCTTACGGATCGTTTAATCCAAGACACAAGGTTGGACGTCTGGTGAGTGAGCCGTTGCATGTGCTGGATAAAAGTCTTGACCAGGCAGAAACGATATATCGGGTTGAGCAAGTGTTGTTGAGCGTGGGTATGCGCACCGAAGACCGGGATAAATACATTCACGAATTCTCGGGCGGACAACGCCAGCGTATCGCTATTGCAAGGTCCCTGATTATCAATCCCGGAATCATCATACTCGATGAGGCGGTATCCGCACTTGATGTCTCGGTGCGGGCTCAGGTGCTCGAATTACTTGATGAGCTGGCGAGTGCGCAGGGTTTGGCGTATCTGTTTATCTCCCACGATCTTGGTGTTGTGCAAAGAGTCACCGACCGCGTTATCGTCATGCGTGGTGGAAAAGTTGTGGAGCAGGGCAATACCGCTGATGTGTTCATGCATCCTCAAGCCGACGATACCAAAGCGCTCATTGCAGCGACACCGGTATTGAAGTTGTAGGCCAGGCCGGGATGCACACACTGACAATCGATGTTTCGCAATTCACTAACAGAAGCTGCTAACGGTATTCAAAATGACAAGTCAATGGCAGGCCGGGGATAAAAACCTGATTACCGACGTTCCCGGGTTGATGGTTGGTAACGCATCGGACTCCACACTCAAAAGCGGCGTAACGGTGTTGAGTGCACAGACCCCTTTCTTGGCCAGTGTTGATGTCATGGGGGGCGCACCTGGTTCGCGTGAAACCGAACTGCTTGCCCCCGATAAGCTTGTTGAAGGCGTCGATGCATTGGTACTCTCTGGCGGATCTGCATTTGGACTTGATGCAGCATCGGGTGTCACTGATGGATTAAGACAAGACAATCGAGGTTTTAAGGTAGGACCGGTAAAGGTGCCCATCGTGCCCGGTGCGATCATTTTTGATCTAATCAATGGCGGTCATCATCAGTGGACAGAAAATCCGTATCCCAAATTGGGAAGAGCAGCGTATGGCTGTAGAAAAGAGGTTTTCGCTATTGGTTCTGCAGGTGCAGGCACGGGTGCAACAACAGGGAGTATGAAAGGGGGACTCGGTTCTGCATCGCTCGTACTACCTGGCGGGCTTGTGGTAGGGGCGCTGGTTGTTGCTAATCCTCACGGTCATGTCACGGTCCAGGGTAGCCGACACTTCTGGGCGGCACCGTTTGAGCTTGACAAGGAGTTCGGTGGATTGGGTATGGCTCAGGCGCACGATCCAACGCTTATTCCCGTTAACAACAAGTTCGAAGCTTATTCGCAGATGTATGGAACTGCGGATACGACAGGGCAATCACCTCAAGGTATGAATACGACCATTGCTATTGTTGCCACAAACGCAGCTTTGAGTAAGTCACAGCTCAATCGCCTGGCAGTAGCTGCACAGGATGGTATCGCACGCGCCGTTGTACCTTCACATACACCGTTGGATGGCGATCTGGTTTTCTCGGTTTCCACGTCTGCAGTACCCATCAATAATGCAATAGATGACACTTTGCTTCTGGGGCAGGCGGCGGCTGTATGTCTGTCACGTGCGATAGCAAGGGGGATTTATGAGGCGACAGCAGCCGCTGGCGATACGCTACCGAGCTGGCAGTCACTTCATCGTGCAGAAAGATGAAGTGACTTGCTCATGAACGTGTTATTCGCGGATTCATTTGCCTGATAATTCATTCTGAACATACTCGACAAACGCTTGTGTCTGCTCCCAATGCAACGCATGAGCAGCGTCGGCAATGATAGTGCAAGAGTAGTGCTTGTCATTGCAGAACGCTTCTAACTGAGTCGGTGTTAACAGGAGATCATTGGCCCCCGTAACCAGCGATACAGAACACTGGATGGCCGACAGATCCAGAGGAGTCTGAAACGTCTTCAATGCCGCTGCCTGAGTTCTAAACGAGTCATGATCCTGCTTGTACGGGTAAGCCATAGAAGCTTCCACTGTCATTGCAACTAGTGAAGGATTCTGGAAGAACGAGGGGCTGAAAAGAAAATGATACAGAAGCTCGTACCATTGCTGCTCGTTTTTAACCGAACGCAGCGAGGCAAGAGTTTTGAAAAGGGATATTCGGGCAGGAATGGCGTGTGACAGTGCACATGCGCTTATCAGATGATTGACCCGATCCGGCGCTGTCGCAGCCAGGGCCCAGCCGATCATGCCACCCATGGAGTGACCCAGAACATTAACGCGATCAATGGACAGAGTATCCAGTAAAGTGAGTATGTCTTTGACCATCAGTTCACGACTGGTGTCAACGGGTGTAGGACGGGTTCGGCCAGTGCAGCGATTATCCGGAATCAACAGTTCATGGTGTGTTGCAAGCTCTGCGACAACCGGTTGCCAGCTGGCACTGTCGCTTGCCATACCTGATATCAATAACAGCGGACACTGGGAAGAGCTGTTGCTCTGTCCAGGGTTGTGATGCTCGTAATGCATCTGGATGTCATTGAGAGATAGTGATGGCATGACAGCAGTATTTGAATTTTTTCCGATGATTCGTCAGTATGAACCAACACCAGTATGCAATGTGAGCGTATGACCAACCAGCATGTGGACAGCTTCGGTTCTGCGACGACGAGCCCCTTGGCTGCTCTGTCGGGGATTAATGATTTCTGCGAAGGTTTTCTGAGCTATCAGCCACGAGCAGTCAATATCCTTGAAACCGCTGATCACAATCCGGATAGCGCTCTGGCTAATATCTACGCCGGTATTCTGTGGATGTTTCTCGAGCGTCCCGAAGCGCCGCTCAAGTCGATTCCATATAGTCAAAGGGCAGAATCAAACGGCGCTCTTAACGATCGGGAAAAGGGCTTGCTGGCGATGCTGAAAGCCTGGCAACAGTATGATTACATAACCGTGCGTGCTATCGCCGATACATTGACTGATACCTATCCACAAGATTTGTCATTACTCAAGATAGCGCAGTATCACGCTTTTAACGCTGGTGATTCGGCGCATATGCTGGCGTTGGCAAAGAAGAATCTGGAGCGTAACGCTCACCTTGCGCCCATGCACAGCATGCTGGCATTTGCCTACGAGCAATCCAACGATCTGGAAAATGCCGAACGCGCAGGGCACAAAGCGCTGGATATCGATGTCGCCGAGCCTTGGGCCCATCATGCTCTAGCGCATGTGCATCTGGGTCGCGGTACGATCAATGAGGGGCTGAAATTTCTGTCCGATTATGCGTATTGCTGGAAAGATCTGAATTCTTTTATGTTCACGCATAATTGGTGGCATGTCGCCTTGTTTGAGATTGCCCGTGGTGACGTCGGCAATGCATTGAAAATATACGATGAACGCTGTTGGGGTGTACAGCCTGAATACAGTCAGGATCAGATTGGCGCAGTGTCGCTTCTGGCGCGGCTGGAGTTTGCCGGTATGGATGTTGGAGACAGATGGCAGCAGCTGCGTCCGTTTCTGGAAACTCGCGAAGATGATGTGGTCCAGCCGTTTCTCAGCTTGCAATACCTTTACGGCCTGGCCAGGGCGGCTTCACCAAAGACCGACACATTACTGAGTCTTATCAGGCAGCAGGCTGTTGATCCACAGGTTCCGGGTGATGCAACCTTGTGGAAGGAGGTTGGCGTTGATCTGGCGGAGGCAATAGTGGCGCATGCCACACAGCACTATGTCAGGGCTGCCGATTTGATCGCTCCATTGCGAAAGCAGATCTGGCGGATCGGTGGCAGTCATGCTCAGCGCGACCTTTTCGAGCAACTGCTGCTTGACGCGCGACTGCGTTCCGGTCAATGGGACCTGGCGCGTAAGACGTTAGAACACCGGCGTCAATGGGAGCCTGACAGCCCGATTCTGGAGTCCCGGCTTAGGGATGTTTATCAGCACCTGAACCGCTAGGCTGGTTAGCGTGATCGTTGTGCTCTGATGGGGTAGAACTTTACGCCCGCCTGATCCAGCGATGGGGCTCCTGGAAATCCGCTACTGGCTGCCTTGGCATACCAGAACAGGGCATCGCTCAATGCTGCATTCGCAGCTTCCGGCGCAAACGTCAGCAGCGCAGCCTCATCGGCAAAGTCTTCTGCCAGCGTGACCTGCGCAGCCCGCTCGCCCTTTTCGGCGCGACTTTGCAGTTCGGCTCGAGACAGTTTTTTAAGTTCTCGCTGTTCGTTGATGAACTGGGCGCGAAGTGCAGAATTGATCTGTTCGGGACTGCCGTTGTTGAGGATCAGATTGTTTTGCAGCACACCGGTATTGAGAACGGTGTTGTTTCCCGGCAACGGCTGATCCAGAACGCCAGCATTGGGTTCCGAGGTCAAGGTATCAGCAATAGCGCTGGCACCCAGAAGCAGGCTGAGGGAGAAAAGTAGTCCCAGAGAAGTTCGCATGGTGAACCACAGGCTATGACAAAAAGAAGGAGGATTATCCGTTAATGCGCAGGTAACGCCTAGCGCCTGCCGTGAGTATCGGCGGCAAATTCCGTAAGTTAACGATCTTGTCACGAAAATTGTACGGAAATTGCAGTTCTGGTTCCCGATGAACCCGTGGTTTCAAACCTCTAATAGATTGCGCAGGCAGAAACAATAGATGATTAGTAAGTATTTGGCGCGGTGTGGCAACATGCTGGTCACCATTGCCCTTTCTCTGATGATGTGCGCAGGCAATGCCGTAGCTCAGGACTCCGCTGAGGTTGATCTGGAAGCCAAACCCGGTTCGGGTCAGATTAGTGTGCCCTTGTCAGGCCGTGGTCTTGTGCAGCGTAGCGGCGACTTGAAAGTGACACCAAACACACTGGAATTCGGCTTGGTGGAGGTGGGAAGTTCGGAGACGCGAACCCTGACAATTACCCATCAAGGTGGTCAGAATGCTGCTGCGGTGGAGATCGGCGAAGTTGAACACTTCGGGCAAAATGCAGACGAGTTCACCTCAACAGATTTTGGCGGGCTTCAGACTTTGTTCCCCGGTGATTCCATTGATGTCTCCGTGACGTTGACGCCGCTTTTGCCCGGTGAAAAAACCTCCGGCATGCGGCTTCCGATTGCCGGTGCGACGTCGTCCTATGTCTTGCTTTTCACCGGTCAGGCACGTTATCCATTGACATCAGAGCTAGGTACTTCGGATGTCACGCTAAATCTCGGTCAGGCGCTGCAGAACACAGCTGCAAACGCTAACCTCACATTAACCAATGAAGGCGAGCCTGATGCACCTGCAATCAATGTCTCGGCAATTCAGCTCAGTGGCATCAATGCAGATGCTTTTACTATTAATTTTCAGCCGCAGACCTTGTTACCGGGCGAGGATCTGGATATTGCAATTAGTCTCGATACCTCCACAGCTGGCATCAAGTCGGCCACGGCTGAGGTGTTTCATGATGGCAACAACGGAGCCTTGCAGATATCTCTGGCAGGAACAGTTAACGAGCCACAGGCAGTACCCGTTAATTTTTCCGTGAGTACGCTGAATACTTCCCGTGATTTTGAAAAACCGACAACCTTGCAGTTTGGCCCTGATGGCAAGTTATATGTGGGTGAGATGGATGGGCCACTGCATATCTTTGACGTGACGCGTAACGGGAAAAATAACTACTCTGCCACACTGCTTGAATCGATCAACCTGATCAAGAACGTTGACAATCATAACGATGACGGCACAAGCAATTCTGCGAACAAGCGATTGATGACAGGAATCCATGTCGCAGGCACAGCGGCTAATCCGGTTATCTATGCGGCATCAAGTGATCCTCGTCAGGCCGCTGGTCCCTCTGGCACTGATTCAAACCTGGACACCAATTCCGGGATACTGCACAAACTGACTAAAAACGGAAACAACTGGACAAAGCTTGATCTTGTACGCGGACTGCCTCGCTCCGAGGAGAATCACGTGGCTAATGGTCTGGTATTGGTTGGTAATAAAATCTATCTGAATATGGGCGGTCATACCAATGAGGGTGTGCCATCCAACAACTTTGCCGAATTACCCGAGTACGCTCTCTCTGCAGCGGTTCTGGAAATCGATCTGGGTATGATCGGTAACACCACATACGATATCCCTACACTGGATGGTCCGGCAGATCAGTTTGATCCCTTTGGTGGACATGATGGTCTTAATCAGGCAAAGCTTGTTCAGAATGGCCCTATCAAGATATTCACCAGCGGACTGCGAAATGCCTATGACATCGTGTATACCGAAGAAGGGCGTTTTTATGTCTGGGATAACGGCCCGAACACTGGTTGGGGTGGCAAACCTTCGGCCAACTGTCTTAACAATATAGATAATGGGGGCAGTAAGAGCGGCGACGGATTACATCTGATCTCGCGTGGTTATTACGCCGGTCATCCTAATCCTACACGTGGTAACAAATCCAATACCTTCGGCGGTCAGTCACCTATTGAGGGTCCTGCCAATCCTGAAGAATGTGAATATCAGCTACCGGGGCCTGCCAGTGGTGCCTTAACCACCAATACCCCATCTACCAATGGCCTGGATGAGTACACCGCCAGTAACTTTGGCGGGGCTATGAAAAACGACCTTATCGCCGCAGCGTTTAATAAAAATATCTTTCGTGTGCAACTTAATAATGCGGGTAACCAGGTGACGTCCAAATCGATCCTGCAAGCCAATCTTGGTCAGGCACCTCTGGATCTGACAACACAGGGCGATGATGAGGTTTTTCCGGGAACCATCTGGGTTGCTGATCTGTATGGCAAAGAGCTTTACATTCTCGAACCCGCCGATTACTAGTCCCTGCAGCGCCGCATAGCGGCACGCTAAATGTTTGCTGGATGGGTGCCGATACCCCCAGAGAAGGCTCAGGGAAGAGCATTCGCGCGCGAACGCTCAAAGTGTGAGCAAATTCTCAATGTTCCAGTCGGGCTGTTAACACAGATAGCGCCGGTATCCGCGAAAACAGAACAATGATGGCCTGTAACAAGAAATTCGTTCAAATGGGTAAAATGGTGTCGCTGCTGGCCACGCTGGTCTTTGCGTCTGCATGTGGCGGCGGTGGCTCAGGTGGTGATTCAAATCAAAGGGCCATCACCGAAATAGACTTGCCCAAGGCGCGTCTTCTGTTGCCGAACCTGGCAACCTACAAGCCCGCATTTGAAGGCGAACATCACTCGGGATCGGGTGAATGTGCCAGTTGCCATACCGACCCAGACTCAATGAGTGTTCAGGGCGAGGCTCCTGGCGAAATGCGTGATTTATCCATTGGTACTGCCTGGGAAACCAGCGTGATGGCGCAGGCAACCCGCGATCCATACTGGCATGCCGTTGTGGCGTCAGAGCTGGACAATTTCCCCAACCTTGAAGACACCATCAACGACAAGTGCCTAGTGTGTCATGCGCCAACTGCTTACGATCTGGCCAGGAAAGAGGGGCTGGATCTTCGGCTGTTTGACAAGGTTGACGAAGCCACTGGTGAGGTTGAGCAACAAGGTATATACACCATGGATGACTCCAGCGAGTTGTTCAACCATGCGATGGATGGTGTTACCTGCACACTCTGTCATCAGATGGATGGAGCAAACTTTGGTACCGAAGAAAGCATGACGGGTGGTTATGTTATCAACGGATCACCCAGTGGTTTACTCAGTGATCGCCCCGCCTATGGGCAATACGAAGATCCTGAAATTGGCTACATGCAAAACAATTCTAACTTTCTACCTCAGCATGGGCCGCATATCAGTAGTTCAGAAAGCTGTGCTACCTGTCATAACTTGAATATTGAGCCGGTTGATCCACAAGGCAACGCTGTTGATGGCGCTGCGCATTTTGCGGAGCAAGCCATTTACACCGAATGGTTGCGAAGTGACTATGCCGTAGGTGGGCCTAAGGAGGCCAGTTGTCAGGCGTGTCATATGCCGGTGGTAGAGCAGGAAGTTGCGATTGCGCAAGGTGCGACGGTTAAACGTACAGGCTTTGCCGAGCATACCTTTCTCGGCGCTAATACCGTCATGCAGGATATGTTCAAGAATTTTGCCGAAGAACTGGGTATTGATCCGGCGCTGGATTTTGATTCAGCCATAGCACGCAATCGTGAATTTTTGAAAACTTCCGCTTCGGTAACTCTAAGCCAGGCAGCTCCTGACGGCGACAATCTGAGTTTTGATGTATCCATCGAAAATCATACGGGTCACAAGCTGCCAGGTGGTTATCATTCCCGACGTGTCTACTTGCATGTGCAGGTCCTTGATGCTAACAATGAGCTGGTTTTTGAGAGCGGCAAGATGCGGCCCGATGGCAGTATTGTCGGAGTTGTCGAGGATGTTAATCCTGATTCCTACGAGCCACATTATGATGTCATTACCGACGAAACACAGGTTCAGGTCTATCAGGCTATCGTCAGTGATATCAACGGTGATCGTACGCATTCCCTGTTATCTGGTGCGGGTTACCTTAAGGATAACCGTCTGACACCGTCAGGATTTGACAAGCAGGCAGTGGCCAATGACACCACGCTGCCGGATTCGTTCGGTACCTTTGGCGGGGCGATGGACGATGATGATTTCGATAACGGACAGGATGTGGTCAGTTACCGGATAGGCGGCTTGGGTGGGGGTGTGTTTACGGTCGTCGCTGAGCTGCGTTATCAGCCATTAAGTTATGGTCATTTACAGAAGCTCTGGACTCAAGGAGATCGGGTTGACCCGATTGATATGTTCAGAACTATCTACAATGCAACCGAATTGCGTGACGAGTCGATTGATACCGATATCCTGATCATGCAATAGATCCCGTTTGGGGCAAGAGTGATCGGCTATACTTTGCGTTATCACCGCTGACAACAGCGGACTGAATTCGCAAAGTGGCCTGGAAACGGCCCATTCGGAGATCTCAAACGCATGCCCTTCCTGCTTCAACACCTACGTCGTCTTACCCAAATTGTGGCGTTGTTTTCCATGCCGCTGCTTCTGCTTCTGCTTGGCCAGTCACCGCAAGTACACGCTCAGGCAACGCCGGGTCTTGAATACCGAATCGGCCCGGAGGATGTGCTTCATATTTCCGTTTGGAAAGAAGAGGATCTTGATCGCAAGGTGCTGGTACGACCCGACGGCGGTGTGTCATTTCCGTTGGCTGGAGACATTCAGGTTTCTGGCAGAACACCTATTGAGGTTCAGGAAGAGATCCGGTCACGGTTACAGCGATTCGTTCCTGATGCCGAGGTAACTGTGGCTGTTGACAAGATTTCAGGCTACACCGTGTTTGTTCTTGGCGAGGTCGATGAACCGGGACAATTTACATTAGGGCGTTATGTCGATGTCGTGCAAGCCCTGACACTGGCCGGCGGGTTCACACCCTATGCCAATAGTCGCAATATCCAGATCCTGCGTCGCCAGGACGGGCGTGAAGTCACCTTCTCCTTCGACTTCCGTGATGTTTCGCGTGGTCGCAACCTGAAGCAGAACATTATTCTGCAAAGTGGTGATGTTGTACTGGTTCCCTGAGCGGGGAGAGCATGATGTCAGTCATTACACGTGCGGGTTCGACACTGGCAATCGGGCTTTGCGCATCGCTTATCTGCGCATCCGCCCAGGCCGATGTTCTGGTTATTGAACCATCGATATCACTGGATCAGCGCATTGATGATAACTACTTTCTTATTCCTGCTGGTGCCGGGTCCCTCGGTGCTACTCGAGCGATAGGCGAGCTGGGTCTGAGTCGTCAGTCAGAAACACTTGTGTTTCGCGGATTGGCGAGGGTGGATTCGTTATTAACCACCAATACAGATGTCGGCGATGAGGATCTGAATTCCAACTATATCGTTGCTATTGATGCTACCAGGCGTAGTGCCCGCAGCCGTTTTGGTATAAAGGGCAACTACAAGCTGGACACCCCCAGCCGTGATATCGCAGCTGACATCAGCGACAAGGAATCACTGGCTGAGGATACCGGCCTGCTGGTCACACAGTCGTTATCCAGTAACGTGGCGCGCACGGAACGCACGTTTGAGCCCAGCTTTGAATACGATATAACACGGCGATTATTGTTTGATGCAGAGGCTACCATCAGCTCGGTTAAGCACGATTTACCCTCTGCGCAAGATGCTATCTACCAACGCTACCTGGATACATTCCCTCGTAATGAGGACAATTCCTTCGATGGTGAATTACTTCCCTACAATGCCGTAACGGTAGATGACGTCGGCGTATTCTCGCCAGATGGGGAACTGGACAATTATAAGGAGAACGAGTTTGAACTCGGATTGCGCTACAAGCTGACACCCATATCAACGCTGGGTTTTAGCGCTGGATATAGCCGCTTTACCGCCAGGGTAGAACCAGACCCGGCAGCGATTATCCCGTTTGACGAATTGATTCCAGACTCACTGGTCGGAGAAATCCGGCGTAAGCCACGTCGCAAGCTGGAGGCAAGGACGGCCACGTTCAAGCTTAACTACGATCGGTTTCTTACTCCGACCTTGCAACTGGCAATTGATGGTGGTGTATATACGAACACCACCGATACATCGGACACCCTGCGCGCAGAGGATTTACCCGAAGGCGTTGATTTGCCGGTGGGTGAGATTGAAACCGATGGCTGGCTCGCCAGTATCAATCTGGCCTATGATGTTGGCGCAACCCGATATGAAGGCCGTTATGCTGTCGATGTCAAACCCAGTAGCTCGGGTACACAGGTAGAAACCAATGAGTTGACGGGAAAGATGGAGCGAGTACTTTCACCCCGGCTGGACTTTTCATTTCGTGCACGCGCCTTTGAGCCAGATCGTCTGGGTGCAAGACAACAGGATCGATTTGCGCGGCGCTTCATCAGCTTTGAGCCACGGATTCAATGGAAGTATTCGCGCAACTGGACTGTCTCTGCAGCCTTTCGCTATCGGCGTCAAAAGGCGCGTATAGATCCTGTAGCAGCTGAAAGTAATGCTATTTTACTGGCTATAAAATACACACCTCCTTCCGAAATTCGTGATGCAGCACGTGCTAACGGACTCTAGACACACGCTTATCCGTTAGTGATAAAACACTTGCTGAAATAACCTGCCGCGGGCGTGAGTACACCGCCCCGCTCATCGGCGTGTTATTGCCCACTATTATTTACCTCACCAAGCTCAGCTGGTCAGGCGTTTTTGTCTAAAAAACGATGAACCTTGTAAGCCAGCCCGGGCTTTGACAAATCCCGGTTGTTTGCCATGAGCAAGTAACCATGCCGATGCCGTGATACGTTCAGCGCGGGTAGAGAGGGTCGATAGGTAGTTACAAGTGTGGTCACTTATTTGGCTCTAGCCTTCAACGATACCCACCTTGTCTTTCAGGTGTTTACCTTGCAGGAACAGGATATGTGAAGGCTTTGAATCTTACAGATCAGGCTCTCAGCCCTTGGTAGACGCACTGTCAGTTCGAATATAAGACGTCGACAGGTCAGGGGTGAACATGTATAGCAACAAGCTCAAAATACGACAAAAGCTTGTCATCGCCATTGGTTTGATTCTCGCCACTTCTTTCACTGTGGGTGGGATAGCGTTGTACGCATTTGAACGGTTTTCACAATCGCTTGCGGCAATTACAGATAAAAGCGTCCCCTTCATGGCTCAGTCGATGGAATCAAGCCAGCTGGCGATGCGAATGAGTGGGAACGTCCCATTGCTTGCCAGTGCACGCTCAATGGACGAGGCGCAAAGTCTGTTTGATTCAATCAGGGAATTGTCGGCAGAGCTGAGTCTGCTGATTTCACTGGACAATATTCCAGTGCATGCAACAGAGCTGGCAGAAAAGAACGTTCAGGACAAAGTCAAGGTCGATGTCCTGATAAATGGTTTGAACAGTCTGGTGCAAGCGCGCTTGTCCGAGCGCCAAGCTGTTAACGGTCTGTATACCTCGTCCAATACCTTGCTTGCTGATGTTAATGCGCAGTTGCTTGATTTGATAGACAACGCGTCATTCGAATTTGTCATATTTGCTGAAGAATTGTTTTTCGAGAACGGTGAATTACTTGAAATATTGTTGAATCAACAGGTTGATTCCGCGACCAAGATATTGCATCTGGAGAGAGATGTTATTGCTTTATCCAGATTAATGATTCAAGGCTTGTCAGGATCGATGGATGTATCAACCATTAGAGAAGAGGTTGCATTGTCTATCGGACAAATCGAAGAGGACTGGGCCTCTGTTGATGAGGATCAATTGCTTAGCTACGCAATTATCGCTGAGTCATTGTCAGGTTTTATTACTATGGTTCAGGGGCAGATGCTTGATGATATCGAGAGCGCCAACCTGATTGATGAATTGCGAGCGAGTGCTTATTCCAGTGAATTAGTGAGTGCTACGGCTCGGATAGTGGGCTCACTGGCGTCTGATTTTGACGTGATCTATGCAAAAATTTATGAAACTGGAGGGCAGTTGGCATCAAGCTCCGGAGAGTTGATTCCGGAATTTGTAAACTCCGGAGTTGAGAATCTGCTTAATCTGCTAAGGATGCGAGCAGAGCTGAATACGCTTGCTGGTGTGCTTGCACAAGTGCCGCAAGTGGAAGATCCAGTCAAGCTTCAACCACTTATGGAACGTTATACCGCCTCAAAAGAGTCGATTCAGGAAAGCACAGCTGCAACACTCAGTATAGATGGGGTTATTGACATCAATCTTCTGATGAAAAAGTTGTTTGAGTATGGGGACATTGATACAGGCTTGTTTGAAGCCCGACGCAGAGAGCTTTTGCAAACGTTCAATATTTCAGTTATAGAAAATCAGCTTAATGAAACGAAGGAATCCTTGACGAACAGACTTGTGCAGCAAGTCAAGCTCAGCCAGCAGAAAGTGCATCACGACGGTGAAAGTGTAACGTCTTTGATCGGTAAGAGTAGGGTGGAGATCATCGGTGTTTTGCTATTCAGTCTATTGCTCACAGTTGCAGTTTTCTGGCTGATCATATCCAAGGATATTCTGGGGAGGCTTTTGCTGTCCATTGACGCACTACGTTCCCTGGCCAGTGGTAACTATGATGTGTCGGTGGAAATATCCGGTGGTGACGAGTTGTCTGATCTGGCGAAAACCGTTGAGGTTTTCAGACAAAGCGGACTGGATGCAAAACGACTACAGAAAGAGCAGGCGGATGCTGCACAACAGCGTGAAGCACTTGAGCAGCAACAGATAGAGACTGAACGAAACGCGCGAGCAGAAGAGAAAAGGCTGCACGAAATTCAACAGGCAGAAGCAGAACTGCAACAGAAGGCTGCAGCAGATTTACAGCATCGAGTGGATCAGTTGCTTGTTGCCGTGAGTGCTGCTGCGGATGGGAATCTGGCGCATCCTGTAAATAGTAGTGGCGATGATGCTGCAGCACAAATGGGGAGCGCGTTAAGGTTACTGTTATCTGAATTCAGTAGTGGTATGTCAGGTATCAACGAAAATGCCGTGAAACTTACCGGTGCCTCCAAGCAGCTTACGGGCTTGTCGAGTGGTATGCGTGAGGTGGCTAGAGCAAACACGGAGATTGCTCGTCAGGCATCCGAACTTAGCATTGATGTTGAATCCGGTGTCAGTAGTGTTGCCGGTGCTACTGAGGAGTTAAATTCGTCCATCAAGGAAATCGCACGCAATACAACTGAAGCGGAAACGGTAGCCAAGGACGCTGTTCGGCTTGCCACTGAAGCTGACGCAACGGTACGACAGCTTGCCGAGAGCAGCCTGGGAATAGGTAACGTCATAAAAGTCATTACCTCCATTGCCGAGCAGACAAATCTACTGGCCCTGAACGCCACCATTGAAGCGGCTCGTGCGGGGGAGAGTGGCAAAGGTTTTGCGGTTGTAGCCAATGAGGTAAAAGAGTTGGCGAAGGAGACCGCAAAGGCGACAGAGCAAATCGAATACCGGATAAACGATATTCAGTCGGATACGAAATCCGCAGTAAGTTCCATAGATTCAATTAGTCAAATCATCGACAAGATCAGCACTATACAGTCAACGGTGGCTGTAGCGATCGATGAACAATCCAGTGTGACACAGGAAATTAACCGGGCCATCGTAAAAGCCTCTGATGGAAGTCAGGCGATTTCCGGTTTGATCGAAGAGGTGGCTGAAAAAGCATCATCTAATGAAAAGGCTTCTATGCATGTCAGTAGTTCAGCAAGTGAGCTGTCGGATATGGCGACTCATCTCAGTGGTCTTGTGGCGCGGTACTCCACTGATGAGATAGATCAGACTGGCCGAAAAGTGGCCTGAGCCGGCTGCGTTTCTTTAAAGAACACTCAAGCCGCTGCCATGAGAGCAACAGCGCTTTTGTTCTTCCCCATAAAGACTCTGTTTTGATGACTGAACGGATATGCAACCGGTTCCACCCGTATTCAAACGCGAGCTATCCGATTCAGGAAGTTCGATTTACAGCGTAGTTCTAAAGAGGAGTTTCAATATGAGAAAACATCATCTCGGCGGATTAGCATTTCTAGCTGCATCCGTACTGTCAACAACAGCGTTAGCTGATACGACAGGGGTATTTGATGACAAGATTGTGGTTGGCCAGTCTGCAGCGTTCTCAGGCCCTGCGGATGCGCTTGGACTGGGAATGCGTATCGGCTTGCAGGCCGCATTTGCCGAAGCCAATAAAGCTGGTGGTGTCAATGGTCGCAAGATTGAACTGGTGACATACGATGATGGGTATGAGCCTGAGAAGGCAATAGCGAATACCAGAAAGCTCATAGAAGATGACAAAGTCTTTGCCCTGATTGGCGCTGTGGGTACTCCGACATCCAAAGCAGCCCAGCCTATTGCAAAGTCTTCAAACGTACCTTTTGTTGGTCCCTTTACGGGGGCAGGTTTTCTACGAGATCCGGACAATACGCATGTTGTTAACGTAAGAGGTACCTATGATCAAGAGACAGAGGACTGGATCAAGCACCTCACAGAGGATCTGGATGCCAAGAAAATAGCCATTCTTTATCAGGATGATTCTTTTGGTCGCGTCGGGCTTGCTGGCGTACAGAAGGCATTGGACAAGCGAGGTATGACGCTGGCTGCTGAAGGCACGTTCAAGCGGAACAGTGTCGCGGTTAAATCTGCGCTGTTAAAAATCCGAAAAGCGAAACCTGATGCGGTTGTCATGGTCGGTTCGTACAAGCCTATTGCAGCATTCGTAAAGCTTGCCCGAAAGGTTCGTATGAAAAGCCAGTTCGTAACGATCTCTTTCGTGGGTAGCAAGGCACTGGCGAAGGAGCTGGGTGATCTAGGTCAGGGCGTTGTTGTCACTCAGGTTGTACCGTTTTATGAAGACGCCTCGCTGCCCCTGGTTGATTCGTATCTCACTGCTCTGGCTGGAATCGATGCATCCGATAGTGCCGGTTTTGTTTCTCTGGAGGGATACCTTGTAGGTCGCGTTTTTGTTGATTCCCTGAAAAAACTTGGTGCGGATGTCAGTCGAGAGGCATTCATAAAAATGTTCCAAGACTCTATTGATCTGGACATGGGCGGCGTTGTTCTCAGCTATGGTCCCGGCGATAATCAAGGTATGGATAGAACGTATCTATCTGTCTTGCAGAAAGATGGATCGTTCATCTACGTTGATAAATTAAGTAAAGCCATATTGTCTGCAGAGGCGGATTAGAATAGCACTTGCACCTATGATGTAAAAAAGGGCTCCTTGACGGAGCCCTTTTTAGTTTTAAGGTATGGAACATTATGCTATCGCATCGCATCGCAGTAAAGGTTATGCGGTACCCGTCGTCTCCGCGAAGGCGGAGACCCACTGTCCGGTCGTGTAATGGATTCCCGCCTTCGCGGGAATGACGATGGGAGAACTTCTTGAGTGGTAAAGAGCACAAGGTACCCGTCGTCTCCGCGAAGGCGGAGACGACGTGCCCTTGGGGTATCCATTCCCAACAGAGCGAAGGGCAGGTTTTTCATTGGCATATCTTATCCCAGAGATCTATCCAGTTCGGATTCTGCGCTTCAATCAAATTTATCTTCCAGCTTCTATTCCACTTTTTCAGGCGCTTTTCTCTAAGGATGGCTTCTGCCATCTCGTTGTGAAGTTCATAGTAGACGAGCTTTTTTACGTGATATTTCTGTGTGAAACCAGGTGTGCTCTCGTTGCGATGTTGCCAGACTCTTTGAATGAGGTTGCTGGTTACGCCGATGTAGAGCGTACCGTTTTGTTTACTGGCTAAAAGATACACCGCTGGTTGAAAGGCCATCCTTGGCTCCTCGATTGCGTGAATTTTATGTTGGAGCAGACAAGATTCCCGCGTTCGCGGGAATGACACTGGGGGAGAACTCTTAGGTTGCAGAAGGCGTGCGGTACCGGTCGTCTCCGTGAAGGTGGAGATGAGGTGCCCTTGGGGTACCCACTGTCTGGTCGTGTAGTGGATTCCCGCGTTCGCGGGAATGACGATTCCGGGGCGTTAGCGGTAGTGAAGGCGCGTTAAACGCTCGCTAAGATTACATCACGCTCGGACTGTTTTTTAACTGTCTTCGTGTTCCGCAATCTGATCGGTTACATCCTGTTCAGTCTCAAGCTGATCGGTGTCATCCTGCTCAGTTTCATGCTGGTTGTTTTCATCCTGATCGGTCTTAAGCTGGTTGTTTTCATCCTGATCGGTCTTAAGCTGGTTGGTTTCATCCTGATCGGTCTTAAGCTGGTTGGTTTCACCCTGATCGGTCTTAAGCTGGTTGGTTTCACCCTGATCGGTCTCAAGCTGGTTTCCGAATCGGACGTAATCTATGATGCGATGGGCTTCAGGGTCGTATAAGACATAACCTCGGGCGTAACGTGCACGGAAGCCATAGACCTCAACATCGTCCATAGTCAGCTGATGTTTGCCCACGGCTTGTTG
Source organism: Granulosicoccus sp. (assembly GCA_045106855.1). Taxonomy (GTDB): domain Bacteria; phylum Pseudomonadota; class Gammaproteobacteria; order Granulosicoccales; family Granulosicoccaceae; genus Granulosicoccus. The sequence continues at coordinate 45,868 of JBGCFI010000096.1, read as the reverse complement.
TACCGTGTCCAGCGCTCCGGATTCTTCAAGAACCTCTTTTGTCTTTCGGCCACGCTGCAGTTTGTCATGGTTATCGGTTAACGCCACATACTGATCACTGCGCTCGTAGGCTGGGGGATAGCCCTGGAATATGCTTTGAATGTACTCACCAGGATTATCGGATGCCGGATTCAAAAACAGAGGAACATGAAATGCCCCACCCTTTGGTATCGCTTTAGGCTCGCTTTTGAGTTTTGCCAATATCTGGTTAGCCTCCTCGTTGGCTTGAGCTGACACGGTAACGAACTCGTTTTCGGCATAAACGATAGCGACTGTGCGTTGGTTGTGCGTTGTGTAAAAGCCGTAAGCAAGTGCAGCGATTTGTATGGCGGCAATAATGGACATGTCCATTTTCAACCCAGGTTTTCCCGGGCTAAATAGAATGAGCGTTAGTGCAGGGCCTAAAACCAGATCGACCAGGGCCACGAGTTTAAGTCCCGCCCAGCCACCATCCATGATGAACAGATCACCTGGAAACCAGTAGACGAGCATGACCGCAACCAGAGAGGAAAAAATCAAAAGACTCAGGGTAAGATGAATGGCGAATGCGGCACCTCGATTTGGGCGCACGTTCAACCATGAGGGGACGCCAGGCATGGTTTCTTTGTCTCCGAGATAGTTTAAATTGAAGTTATCGGCTAATTGCTCGCAAGGCGTGAGCCAGATTTCCCTCCAAATGGGTGGACCGATGTCACAGTTTCACAACTTGATTTACACGGATAGGGCACCCTGGCACGGTCGCTGTCTGCGCGGAAAAAAAGACACTCAGATCCCTGTACTAGCCGCCTTGTTAGCATTGATTACCGTTTGCGTCTCGTCAGGGGTGAGGGCTGATAACGGCGCAAATCTTTTTTTCGATGAACGAACAATTGCGGGCATCGGAATAGGCGGGGGACATGCTCAGGTTCTTGATTCGCAAAGCAGGCTTCAGCTTGAGGGCTATACGGATGAGAATGGTTTCAGTCTCAATCTGCGGCTGGCGTCTGAGATTCCGATAGGGCCGTATTTTGCGTTTCAGGGTGGGGTTGATTTATTCAGTTCCGCCAGTGCAGCGAGTCTGTTTTCATCAACAGCTTCGTACGGAGCGTCGATAACGGCGGGCATCATTCTGGGCAAGGTTGCCGCGCCCTTGCAGCCTTATCTTTCACTCGGTTACGGAGTTGGCGCGGTCGCGTTGAGCGACCAAGGGCCGGATACCGGTTGTATTGTCTGCTCGGGTGATTCAGGAGGGGCGGCGGCCGGCGCTGCAAGCCGCGTTGCACTGGGCATGACAACTCAAGGCAGTGCTCGCCTGGAGCTAGTCTGGATTCGAGCTGGCGGCGATGGCAATGATTATGATTTTCCTGTGGATGCTGATGCCTATCTGGATATTTTTCTTGTTGTGCTCAGCTCTTACGGTTATTAAACACAGCTTGAACAACTACTGTTCCAGAAGCAGAAATTCCAGCAGCGCCTTCTGTGCGTGTAGCCGGTTGCCCGCCTCCTCCCAGACAACACTTTGCTCACCATCTATAACTTCGGCAGAGACCTCTTCCCCGCGATGCGCTGGCAGGCAATGCATGAACAATGCGTCTTTACGAGCGACAGCCATCATGTCAGGCGTTATTTCATAGCCTTCGAAGGCTTGTTCGCGTGCTTTTTGTTCTTCCTCCTGACCCATGCTCGCCCATACATCGGTTACTACAAGATCAGCCTGCTCACACGCCTCGGCAGGGGAGGTGGCCCGGCTAGTATTGTTGCCAGCTGATGCGACAATATTTTCATCCGGCTCGTAACCATCTGGGCAGGCATAGATCAGATGGAAACCGAGTAATTTTGCCGTGTTGATGTATGAGTTGCACATATTGTTGCCATCGCCGATCCAGGCAACTCGTTTGCCGGTGATATCGCCGCGATGATCGAGATACGTTTGCATATCCGCCAGTAACTGGCATGGATGTAACAGATCGGTTAACGCATTGATGACAGGAACTGTGCTCACCTCGGCAAAGCGTTCCAGTGCATCGTGTGAGAACGTTCGAACGGTAATGGCATCCACCATCTGCGATAGTACGCGTGCAGTATCTGCCATGGGTTCTCCTCGGCCTAACTGTGTGCCCTCGGGCGACAGATAGATGGCGTGACCTCCAAGCTGGGTCATGCCGGCTTCAAAAGAGACGCGCGTACGGGTTGATGATTTTTCGAAAATCATGGCGATTACGCGTTGCGGCAGAGACGGTACGCAGGAGTGGGTCTCCCACTGTTTGCGCAGTTCACTGCCGCGTTGGATGATCCCACGAAATTCTTCGGCGGTAAGGTCGAGTTCAGAAAGGTAGTGTCGCATGAATAATTGTTCGGACCGAGCTTAAACAGAAGCTGTAGCTGGCGTATCCGCCTGTTGCAGGAATTCAATGATCAGATCGCTGACACGACGTACGAGGTCGTCCGCTTGTTCATCGCTTAGTATGTACGGCGGTAAAAGTCGCACCACATTTCCAGCTGTCACGTTTAGCAGGATACCTGCTGAAAGTGCCTTGCTAATCAGTTCCGCACAAGGGGCATTCAGTTCGATACCTATCATCATGCCGCGACCGCGGATGTCTTTGATGCCCGGCTGGTTATGCAATGAATTCTTGAATCCCTCGCGTATTCGTTCTCCAAGAGCCCCGGCGCGCTCAACCAGAGCGTGTTTTTCAATTTCCTCGATGACGGTAAGTGCGACCTGGCAGGCGATGGGGTTTCCGCCAAAGGTTGTACCGTGTGATCCCGGCTGTATCAGGTCGGCGGCGCTTCCCCGAGCAAGACAGGCACCGATGGGCATGCCGTTGCCAAGAGCTTTGGCGATCGAGATAACATCGGGTTTGATGTCGTCATGTTGATGCGCAAACCATCGACCGGTACGTCCCATGCCAGACTGGATTTCGTCGCACATCAGTAGCCAGTTGTTTTCATCGCAAATTTTTCTCAAGCTGGCCAGATACCCCGGTTCGGGAACGTTGATGCCGCCTTCACCCTGAATCGGTTCGACCATGACGGCTACAATGTCTTGTCGTAACGAGGCTACCTCTTCAACCGCCTGAGCATCGCCAAAGGGTACGATATGAAAGCCTTCGAGCATCGGTCCGAAGCCGTGCTTGATTTTCTGGTTGCCGGTTGCGGCAATAGTGGCCATGGTTCGGCCATGAAAGGCGGTGTCGGTCACGATGATGGTGGGCGTGCCGATTTTTCGGGCATGCCCATGCAAACGTGCGATTTTGATGCAGGCCTCGTTGGCCTCCGCACCGGAATTGCAGAAGAAGGCCTTGTCCATACCGGCGATTCGGCATAGATGTTCACCCAGAGCTTCTTGTTGAGGGATATGGAAAAGGTTGCTGACATGCATTAGCGAACGGGCTTGTGTCGAGATAGCCTGACTTATCGCCGGATTGCCATGACCCAGAGCCGTAACCGCAATACCCGACAGGCCGTCCAGATACTCGCGTCCAGTGTCATCCCAGACACGAGCGCCATCGCCCTTGGTCAAGGTTACTGGTAGTCGACCATAGGCCGCCATTAATGAAGCCATCAGACAGGCCTTTGTTTGCGTAGAGATGATCGACCGATGGTATTACAGTTATGGCGTGGGGCCAATAGCTGGGGCGGGACTTTCATTGCCCACGCATGGGAGTCTGCCTGGGACAGTTTTGCGTATCCTTACGCAGTTGAGAGCGAAATCTGTCGCATTTACAGGCACAATATGACAAGCGGCGGCAGTCAGATCGGCGTACCCGGCAGTATGTTGTGACGCGGTTGGACGTAACGTATATCAGCTTAGAGGGCGTGCATTGGTGGGGTACAGATCAATCTTGTACCTTGCCAACATCGATTGGCCAGTGAGACCATTAGGCAACCGCTTAGTGGTGTAAGTACGTACACTGCTGGGCGAGAATCTTCCCGGCAGGGAATTTCGCGAACTAAATCCAGTTTAAACAGGAGCTTTATCTATGTCGTTCACTTTTCCAGATTTACCATATGACTACACGGCGCTAGAGCCGCATGTCGATGCCAGAACGATGGAAATCCATTATGACCGGCATCATCGCACCTACTTCAATAACTTCACAGGCGCTGTCGATGGCACGCCAATGGCAGACAAGTCGCTCGAAGAAGTCATGGCTCACGTTGATTCCAGCGCCTCTCCGGCTATACGCAACAACGGTGGCGGGTATTACAACCATATTCTTTACTGGAACAGCATGTGTGATGGTGGCAGTGCCCCCAGCAGTGAGCTGGCGGCTGCAATCGATAGCGCGTTCGGATCCATGGACGAATTAAAAGCCGGCCTGAAACAGGCTGGTATCACGCGGTTCGGGTCAGGTTTTGCGTGGTTGATTGTCAATGACGGTAAGCTGGCCATCACCTCCACACCCAATCAGGACAATCCCTTGATGCCTGTTGCGGACATGCAGGGAACACCCGTTCTGGCGCTTGATGTGTGGGAGCACGCCTATTACCTGAAATATCAGAACAAGCGCCCTGATTACATCGACGGGTGGCTGGAAGTTGTTGACTGGGCCAAAACGTCAGAGCGCTTTGCTGCCGCCACCAAGGCTTAGCCGCAACGTTAAGTGCTTACATCGGGTGGTTGGATTGCCCGATGTAAGAGCCGAGGGTTCTGCCATTGCGCGCACTTGGCTTTGAGAAGCAGTCCCGACACTCCTGGTACAGGAAGTTCCTACCAGATGTGTTCTGTATCCCCGCTTTATCCCCGCTGGCATGGCTTGTACTTGCGGGTTTGTGCCCCAGATTAAGAAGTTGCTGAGTGTGCCTCGCCAGCGAGTCAGGTTACACTCTACAAATTCTCTTTAAATTGCCCTGAGTGAGTGACCGAGCATGACTGATCAGCCCGCAGATGTAAAAGACCGCATTGAACAGCACATTTCCGAAAACCCCGTCATCCTGTTCATGAAAGGCACACCTCAATTACCGATGTGTGGATTTTCCATGCGTACGGTTGAAGCGCTTAAAGAATGTAATCGCGAATTCGCATACGTCAATATCATTGCCGACCCCGCCATCAGGGAGACTCTGCCTCAGGTATCAGACTGGCCCACGTTTCCTCAGCTTTATATAGAAGGTGAGCTGGTGGGTGGATGCGATATCACGATGGAGCTTTCGCAGAGCGGTGAGCTGAAAAAAATGGTGGAAAAAGCGGCTGGCTAAGTTGCCCGCATTGCTCTGACAAATGCCGTCGCGGCTGGAAAATCTGATGTTTCCCGGCCGAGATGATGACTGGTCAGTGTGGACGGCCAACTGAGCCTAGTCGTCAAATCCGACCTTCCCTCTGCCCGCCTTGATCCGCGAATGGCGCGTTTTCTTGTCCAGACGCTTTCGCACTGAAGTTCTGCTTGGACGAGTAGGGCGGCGCACTTTTGTGATGATTGTGGCTTCACGTACGATCACTGCCAGGCGCTCCAGCGCCTCGTCGTAGTTCTTGTCTTGCCGTCTATGCTGTTGCGCCTTTATTACGATGACGCCGTCTTTGGTAATGCGCTTGTCATTCAGGCTGAGTAGTTTCTCTTTCACCGGTTCGGGGAGAGATGAGGCCTTGATGTCAAACCTCAGGTGAACCGCCGAAGATACCTTGTTAACGTTCTGGCCGCCGGCACCCTGCGAGCGCACGGCACTCCATTCGATGTCATCGAGCGAAATGGATAGATTGTCGTTAATCTTCAACACGACTGGCAGATAACAATAGCGCGCTTATCTGGGGAGTTTGGAGCCATCGGCAATTGGCGCATCGATGTCGCTGTGCAGCTCTTCCCAACGGTTTACAACACGGCAAAACAGCTCTGCGGTCATACGGGTATCGTATATCGCCGAGTGCGCTTCGCCAGTATCCCATTCCATGCCTGCGGCAACCGCAGAACGCGCCAGAACGGTTTGCCCATAGGCCAGCCCGCAAAGCGATACTGTGTCAAAACAACTGAAAGGGTGGAATGGATTTTTCTTTATACCAGTCCTGTCAGCGGCAGCATTGACAAATTTCAGATCGAAAAAAGCATTGTGTCCGACGAGGATGGCTCGCGTGCATCCTGCCGCGGATACGGCATCGCGAACCGGTGTGAATATATGCGAAAGTGCTTCGCGCTCTTCTCGAGCGGCTCGCAATGGATGGAATGGATCGATACCATTGACCTCAAGCGACTTGGGCTCGATGTTGCTGCCATCGAACGGTACAACATGCGTTGTATAGCTTTTTACCGGGTGTAGGCGTCCCTGATCATCAAAATCCAGCAGCACTGCGGCAATTTCCAGCAATGCGTCTGTACGTTCATTGAATCCGCCAGTTTCTACATCGACAACTACCGGCAGGTAGCCTCTGAAGCGTTCATTGAGCCGGTAGGCTCTTCCGGGTTGATACATGCCAGGCGGGTTACTCAGGTAGAAGTACGGACTTGCGCAAATCATACGCTAGGAGAGTGCCTGACCGGTGCCGCGACGGAATAATCTTTCCTGGGACAGGTTGCATGAGAGCACCGTGTTTGGGCAACGGGTGGGTATTCCGTGGTCTGAAAAGTATTAAAGCTTGATATGTCCGACCTTGACGCGATGAAAAGCGTGGGCAGATCCGGTGCTGATTGCGGGGCGCAGAGTCTGGCAGATACCTCAACTTAGTTGAGTTAGCCACGAGCAGTGAGGCAGGTGCAAGTGATACCATCGACCGTGTCTCAAAAATTCATGAGCTTTCTGCGTGCGTCAACTGCTGCATCAGTATTTCAATATCGCTTTCCTGATGGGCAAGCCACAGGACCTTCCCGGCGGTAAAGAACAACTGAAGATCGGTGTGGTCCTGGCTCTGATCACCTATGTGGTTGCGCTGGCGGCTCCGTATGGTATCTCGCGGGCACTACTGCAGGCGATAGTCGACCTGACCTGCACGGCGGTGGTGCTGCACGTGGCACTAATTATCATGGGACACCAGGCCCGTTTCGATCAGGCATTTGGTGGGCTTTGCGGTGCTTCCGCTATCATCAACCTTGTGGCGTTGCCGCTTTATACCCTGCGGCCCTCCGGTGAGGCGTCTCAGGGCCCTTCTCTGAGTGTGTTTGCAGATTTTGTGCTGCTGGTGTGGGGGCTTTCATTGCTTGGACACGTTATCAGGCACACCTTTGAGGTCAGTATGGTGACCAGCATCTTTGCCTCTTTTGTGTATTTTGTGCTTTTATCGACGCTGATCGCGACATTTCTGCCGATACAGCCTGTGGTAGAAACAACGTTGTCGGTGATCGATGAGAGCCTTAACATGAATTTCCATTGGCAAACCCTTTGGAAGGTTAGCTGAGAATGGTATGATCCACGTCACAACCTCGTTCGACTTCATAGCGAAAACTAATACGTGTCTGCGCGCCCCCGTTCCTCGCTTTCGTCTCGGCTTGCGCGACGAGTGCATGCTGGCCAAGAGCCCAGTAAAACAACCAGCCAGAGAATGGCTGCTTCCAGCCATCAACAGGGCGTGAAGCGCTGGCGAACACAATCCGATCGCAATGCTGAGGGGAAGGAATCCGCAACCTCTGCACTGGATACGGTAACAGCAAGCCCTGTCGAGAACAAACCGTCGCCAAAAACCTCTGCAACACCCACTGTGGTTGATACTCCATCCAGCGACAGTGTTCAGCAATCGAGTGCCAAAACCAAAGCAGTGCCGGCAAAAAATAGTGCCGAGAAGGCCCCTGTTACTGTCAAACCACTGGACATTATTGTGCCGGGCCAAATCGGCCGCTACACCATTGGGCGACGAATCGGATCGGGGACTTGCGGCGTCGTGCATCAGTCACTCGACAACCTGCTGGGAAGGGAAGTGGCAGTCAAACTCTCGCCAGTGGGTGAGGCGCATGTGTCAACGGGCAAGGTGCCGGGTGCGCAACGGGCCTACCAGACCGAAATCATTGCTGCCGGCAGGCTCACGCATCCCAATATTGTCACGGTCTATGATGCCGGACAGTTTGAAGATCTCAACTACCTGGTCATGGAAGCCGTCGATGGTAAGTCGCTGAAGGAGTACGGCAAGGGCAAGACGCTTTTGCCGGTTGGTGAAGCATTGCGCATAATCAGCGCCTGTTGCGAAGCACTGGATTACTCGCATAAGCAGGGCATCCTGCACCGCGATATCAAACCTGCCAACATCATGTTGAGTTCTGATGGCAGTGTGAAGCTGCTTGATTTCGGCATAGCGGTTGGCCTTAGTGAAGGCGGCGCCTTGAAAAAGGAAGGCCCCACGCTCGGCACACCTAACTATATGTCTCCGGAGCAAATCCTGGGTCGAGAGCTGTTGGCGCAAAGCGATTTTTACTCGTTGGCGACTGTATTGTTCGAGCTACTGACAGGTAGGCAGCTATTCAAAGCCAAAAAAGTGAAGGATCTGTTTCGTACCGTTGTCCATCAGAAAGCTCCGAGGCTCACGGCGATTCGGCCCGATCTACCCGAGGGACTTGCCGATGTCCTGGCAAAAGCGCTCGAAAAGAAACCGAAAGCCCGCTTCAAGACCGGCAAGCAGATGGCAAAAGCCATTGAGCCGTTCCTGAAGACCTTTCGCACTGTCGAGCAACGTCCATTGCCGCAGCAGCGCTTGATCAAGCAGTTACGACAGCAGGCTTTTTTCAAAACCTTCTCTGATATGGAGGTGGCGTTGCTGCTGGAACGCGTAAAAGTTAGAACCTACTCACCCAACGAGGACATTCTCCGCAAGGGCGACCAGGTACGCAGGCTTCTTGTTGTTACAGACGGTGTGGTCAAGTGCATGCGTAACAAGAAGTTCGCAGCCATTATTGGGCCCGGAGAATGCGTTGGTGAAACAGGGTTCATCAATGGCATTGCCGAGCCACGCAACTACAGCGCATTGAGCTCTGTCAGCGTTCTGGAATTCAGCACCGAAGCCTTGGCACAACTTCCTCCCAAGGTGCATTTGCATTACTACCGGCACATATCAGATATTCTGGTAGACCGTCTGGCGCGAAGAGACAGACAGACGGTGGATCTTGTGCTTCAGGACCCTGAATAGTCCTGAACTAGTTACCGAGCTTGTTGTGCTGCCTTTCTAAAAGGGTACGCTCCCAGTCAAGTGACGTTTTTACAATCGTATCCAGGTCTGCGTTTACCGGTGTCCAGTCTAGAGTCTTGTGGATCTTGTCGACTGCTGCGATAAGTGCAGGTGGATCGCCGGCACGACGCGGCTTTTCAATGACCTTAAGCTTCTTGCCGCTGATGCGCTCTACGGCATCGATCACCTGGCGAACGCTGAAGCCATGACCATATCCGCAATTTAGCAGCGTTGATTCGCCACCATTACGAAGGTAGTCAAGAGCTGACAGGTGTGCCAGGCCCAGGTCAGTGACATGGATATAGTCACGTACGCCAGTACCGTCCGGCGTCGGGTAATCGGTGCCAAACACATACAGCTGATCGCGCTTGCCAACGGCCACCTCTGCAGCAACCTTGATTAGCAGAGTTGCGTTGAGGGTGGATTGACCAATTCTGCCATCCGGGTCGCAACCGGCAACATTGAAATATCTGAGCACGACGTGTTTGAGATCAGTGGCTGAGCTAAGGTCTCTTAGCATGACTTCAGACATCAGTTTGCTTGAGCCATACGCGTTTATCGGTGCAGTCGCCAGGTCCTCGCCGCAGGCTGTGACAGATTCGTCGGGTACCCCGTAGGTTGCAGCCGTGGACGAAAAAATGAAGTTAGTAATGTTATTGTCCTGACACGCCTGCAGCAGGTTGCGTGTGCTGCACGTGTTGTTTGCATAGTACTTAAGCGGGTTTTCGACACTCTCCGGGACTATCGTATGCGCCGCAAAATGCATCACGGTATCAATTCCTTTTTCTGCGATGATGCGACTTACAAGGTTCATATCGCCTGTTTTGCCAACCACGAGCTCGCCATGTAAAACAGCATCCTCATTACCCGTAGAGAGGTCGTCAAGAACCACCACGGATTCGCCGCGCTCGCCGAGCAGTTTGACAACGTGGCTGCCGATATAGCCAGCACCGCCAGTCACTAGAATTGGTTTGTTAGACATGGATTATCCGGTCCGGGTTTTCAAGTTGATTTTTGCCCTGCAATTGTTCATATATGCATTTTACTAGCCTGAATCCAATTGTCAGGGCAACGCTATTGTATCGGCTATGAGGTTATATCGCTCCAGCACGGGCAATATTCAGCATTCAGGTAAATTATCGAGCGCTCAAATGGCTCGTTCAGTTTACCCGGCGCCCTGACACCCAGACACGGCCGATATTACATGGTTGCGTGTTGTAGATAACGCGCCCCAGAAGATCCTCCCAGTTATCTGCGTCAGCGAATTCGTTCAGGCAGTTAACCGGGTTATCCAGGTCCAGAAGCAGTGCGTCAAATTGCTTGCCTGGGGTAAATGATCCGGTGGGGCTGTCCAGAACGTGGGCACCGCCAACAGTTGCCAGATGGAAGGCTTCCAGAAAGTTGATCCGCGCGCCTGGTTGACCACGGGAGTCGGCGTTCAGGGTTGAGTCGACGCCAGCCTCCAGCATCCGAGATGAGGATACCGCATGCTGACAGGCGGTGAACATTGATGCGCTATGACCACCGGCGATGTCGGTACCGAGACCGATAGATAACGATTTCTGCAATGCTTGTCTTAGCGGGAAAACGCTGTTTGCAAAGTAGCTGTTGGACAAAGGGCAATGGGCAATTCCGCTGCCACTTTCCCGGATAAGCTGCATATCGCTATCGGTGATGAAATTGGAATGCGCTAGCACGGTATGTCGGCTCAATAAGCCAAAGTCCGCCAACGCCTGTGTGTCGGTTTTATTCAGGCGGCTTATGACATAGCCGTGTTCCCAGTCGCTTTCGGAGCAATGCGTTTGTATATGACAATGGTGGCTAGAGGCAAGTTCGCCCAGGCCCTGTAGTAGCTCGTTACTGCAGCTGGGGATAAAGCGCGGCGTAATCACAGGCTGAACTAACTGTTTATCATTACCGGCAAGTTGCCTGATGTCCAGAACGTTGCGCCGGCTGGCTGCAATGGCTTCTACCGCGTTGGCGTCACGATAATAGGCTGGGCATTGACTGACCTCATCCATCGCAACACGTCCCACATAGGCACGCTGGCCGAGTTCGAGGCATGTAGACGCAAGCAAGGTCGTAGCCTCTTCGTGAATAGTGGCAAAGTACATGGCTGTGGTGGTGCCATTTGCCAGAAGTGTGCTTACCAGTGAGGGATAGACGGATTGTGCAAAGTCTATGTCGTTATAACGCGCCTCAAGGGGAAACGTATATTTCTGTAGCCAGTCTTCCAATGGCAAATGCAGTGCCTTGCCAAATTGAGGCCATTGTGGCGCATGCACATGCAGATCGACCAGGCCCGGGATAATCAGTTGATGTTTACTCAGCGTTGTTAACGCTGCCTGCCGTCTTGCGAAGCTGCATCGTTCCTGAAAATCAGGATCGTCGCGTTGTGTGACAGATTGAATACTGCCATCGGCCTTAACGTGGATCAGTGCATTGTCAAGAGCCTCCAGCTCGCCCATGCGTGGTGCGTGCATGAACAAGCCGAGGTAGTAGTGATCTGCCGCAACGTATGATTCAGACATGGTGTTGCGACAGTATCATGGCCGTTCTACTTTAATTACTTGGGTAATTGGGTTTCAACGCCTGTTACCAGCCAGTTGATGCCGAGAAGATCAGCATCGGCAAGCGTTTCACCTTCAGCGATCTTTTCCTCACCGGCTTGATCGATAACCGGGCCTTGAAACGGATGAAACGTGCCGGCAGTGATCTCTGCCACTTTCGCGTCCAGAGCTGCGCGTTGTTCGGTTGTCAGATCATCGCTCCATGATTCCATGCTTACGGCATTGTCTGCCATTCCACCCCAGAACGCGGTGCCCTTGAACGTATCATCCATGGATGCCTGAACCTGCTCGATAAAATAATCTGCCCAGCTGATTTGCATTGATACCAGCAGGTGCTTGGGTGCATAGGCCTTCATGTCTGAACTGGTATTAACCACATAGACCCCTTCTTCTTCAGCAACGGTAACCACTGAGGGGGTGTCCTGATAGATGGAGAAAATGACATCCGATTGCTGGGCGATTAATGAGCGAGCCGACTCTTGTGCCTTGCTGGGATCAAACCAGGAATTAAGCCAGACAACCTTAACGGTGATGTCTGGATTGACAGATTGCGCTCCCATGGTGAATGCGTTTATCAGACCAACCACTTCGGGAATGGCATACGCTGCAACCATACCAATAGTATTGCTTTCAGTAACAAAGCCTGCACCCATACCCGCGACATAAGCGCTTTCGTAGTTGCGTGTCTGAAAGTTACCCAGATTCTCCACGAGTTTGTAACCACTGGCGTGGATGAAGTCGATATCTTTATAACGTTGGGCCGTTTTAAGGCCATCGTTCATGTATCCGAACGATCCAAGCATCATCATATTGACGCCTTGGGCTGCCATCTGGTTCATGATACGCGCAGCATCCGGGCCCTCGGGTATGTTTTCGACAACAATACTTTCTACCTTGCCGCCAAATTTTTCTTCAATCGCCAGGCGGCCACGATCCAGTTCATGCGCCCAGCCAACATCACCGGCGGGTGATGGGTAGATATATCCGATCTTGAACACATCTTGTGCATAAGCGGAAGCCAAGCCGAGTAACAGAGTTGTTGCGACACCGAGCGCTAATGCAAGCTTGCGACCCAGTGAGCACAAGTGTCTGCGTGGCTGAGTGAATGTCTGAAATAGGCTGCTGTAGTTGCTGTCCCGTTTTTTCATGCGTGGTAATGCTCCCGGTTTTCTCAGTAGTAAGTAGGTGGCGTGCTTGACGCCGGATGGATGTTTTGTCAGGCGTCGCGACTGTAGACCTGACCCAGTGAAGCTGGGTGGTTAAGCCGGATCAGGCGTGGATTACGCGATATCACGGCAAGAATAATAATGGTAATAACGTAAGGCATGGCAGACATCAGTTGTGAGGGAATCGCAAAGCCCTGACCTTGAATAAACAGTTCCAGCAGGGAGACAGCTCCGAAGAGATAGGCACCCAGGGCGATACTCAGTGGGCGCCACATACCGAACACCACCAGTGCTACAACGATCCAGCCGCGACCAGCTACCAGTCCTTCTGCCCACAATGGTGTGTAAGAGAGAGTCAGGTAGGCACCGCCAAGACCTGCCATGGCACCCCCGTACATAATGGCCAAAAGCCGGATAAGCAGTACTGGGTAACCGATAGCGCTGGCTGCGGATGGCGACTCGCCCACTGCACGAATGATAAGCCCGAGTTTGGTGTGACCGAGCACCCACCAACTGATTAGTACCAGGCTAATGCCGACATAGACCATGGGGTCGTGGGAAAAAAATACGGGCCCGACAAGTGGAAGTTCACTCAACCAGCCCATGTCGAGATCATTCAGAGAGGTGATGGTTTTGCCCTCGAATTCCTTGCCTATCAATACAGAGATGCCAAGGCCAAGGATGCCAACAGCAAGGCCCGCCGCCACTTGATTAGCGAGAAAAACAAGCACCAGTATGGCAAATACCAGCGAGAGCAATGCGCTTGCCACGGCTGCGATAGCGAAGCCTTGAACGTAAGAGCCGGTGACTGTGGCAACGACAAAACCGGTAGCCGCACCGACTGCCATCATGCCTTCTATGCTCAGGTTAAGCACCCCGGATTTTTCAACGATTGCTTCCCCCATGGCCGCAAACAGTAAAGGCGTTGCTGCGGCCAATGTGCCTGCCAACAGGAAAATAAACGAATCTATCATCAGGCCGTGACCTCAATGCGTTGCAATTTGTGAGTTGCAAACAGCGAGCAGGCCAGATAAAACACCAACAACATCCCCTGGAAAATGGTGGTAGAGGAATTTGGCAGGCCAACCGAAACCAGCGCCATATCTCCACCGACATAGATTAGTGCCATGAAGAGCGCCGCAAACACGATACCGACAGGGTGCAGCCCCCCCAGAAACGCAACAATGATGGCAGCGAAACCGTAACCTGGTGAGATGCTTCGTTGTAGAAGTCCCAGGGGGCCAGCCACTTCACCAACACCTGCCATGCCAGCAGCTGCACCACCGATAAGCAGACCTATCCAGACCGCCCGTTTTTCTGAAAAGCCTGCATAACGCGCAGCATCAGGCGCCTGACCACCTACCAGCAACTTGTAGCCGGGCAGGCTGCGTTGCACAAAAACCCAGGCGATAAGGGAAACTAAAAAGGCGAGTAGTAAGGATGTATTAACGCGTGTGTTCGGGATCAATGGCTCGAACATGGCAGCGTAGCTAAACAATGCTGATTGCGGAAAACTCATGCCCATGGGGTCGCGTAATGGACCACTGACCAGATAGTACAACAGCTGAAGCGCAATGCTGGAGAGCATGAACGTCACCAGAATTTCGTTGGCATTGTAGGCTGTACGCAACCAGGCTGCGATTCCTGCCCAGGCTGCGCCAGCCAGTGTGCCGGCACATACCATGGCCGGTAACAGCCATGGTGAGTCCGTTGTGTCAAAGTGCAGGGCTAAGGCGCCCGCTGCGATGGCACCTATCAGTAACTGACCTTCAGCGCCTATATTCCAGACTCGTGCACGAAAGCCTATGGCAAGTCCCTGTGCTATTAGCAGTAATGGTCCGGTCTTAAGTAGAACTTCGCCAATACCGTACTGGGTTGTCAAAGGTTCGATAAAAAACGCATAAAACGCAGCCATCGGATTCTTGCCAAGCAGCGTAAACAGGATAGAGCCGGCAAACAGCGTCAAGGCGATAGCGGACAAAGGCACCAGTAGTTGTGCGCGCAATGAAGGAATGGTGCGGGTGACGAGCCGGTACTGCATCAGGCCGCACCACTCGTGTTGAGAAACTCGCCTGTCATCCAGCGACCAATCCGGTTAACGGTGGTATCGCGCGTTTGTATGGGTGATGAAAGGTGGCCGTCGAAGATGACATACAGCCGATCACTGATTTCAAACAGTTCTTCGAGCTCCTCCGAGACCACCAGCACGGCGCTACCACTATCACGCATTTGCAACAGTGCGTTTCGAATGTTACTGGCAGCACCGACATCAAGACCCCAGGTAGGCTGTGATAAAACGAGCAGCCCGGGTTTTAATGCCATCTCACGCCCGACAATGAATTTTTGCAGATTGCCGCCTGACAGGCTGGCAGCTATGGATTGATTGCCACCGCATCGTACATCGTTGGCGTCTATGCACGTATCTGCGAACTGTCGTACCTTGGGATATCGAATCATGCCGAAGCGTGTGAATCCGTGACGGTATGAGGTAAGTAAAGCGTTATAAGAGAGTGACAGATCAGGAACCGCACCTCGACCCAGGCGCTCTTCAGGCACAAAACCCAGACCTCTGTCACGACGTTGAATGGGAGAGAACCTGTTGACCAGCTGGTTATCGATAAGGATCTCGCCACTATCATGCTTGCCGTGTAATTGTTCGCCAGAAATAAGCCGCATCAGTTCATTCTGTCCATTGCCCGATACACCGGCTATACCTACGACCTCACCCGGTGATACATGCAGGTTGATCTGTTTTAGAGTGATACCGAACGGGTCTGGTGGCACATGGCTCAGTTGCCGTACTTCAAGTCGTCGTGTAGCTGCAGGCGTGGCGGGTGCGTGCTCTGGCGGGGCGATAGTTCGCCCCATCATCAAGTGCGCAAGCTGTTCATTGGTTTGTTCAACAGGGCGTGTGGTGGCAACGATCGCCCCCCGGCGCAATATGGTGGCGTTATCGCAAAGCTGCCGAATTTCCTCAAGCTTGTGACTGATGTAGAGAATGCTACAGCCGTCGTCGCGCAGCTTACGCAAGGTAGTAAATAATTGTTGTACGCCTTGCGGAGGTAGAACCGATGTTGGCTCATCCATGATCAGAAGTTTTGGTTTTTGCAGGATGCAGCGAATGATCTCAACGCGTTGACGTTCTCCAACCGATAGCGAATGAACCAGCGTGTCAGCAGAAATAGGTAGTCCGAATCTTTCGCCGACCGATTCCACCTGTTCCGACAAAGATTTTATGGATCCTTTGACAGCCAGCGATATATTTTGTGCAACGGTTAAGGATTCAAACAGTGAGAAGTGTTGAAACACCATGCCAATCCCCAGGCTTCTTGCCTGTGCAGGATTTTTTATGCTGACCGGTTTGCCTTGCCAGTGCATGCTGCCGGCGTCTGGCTGGGTAACCCCGTAGATCAGCTTCATGAGTGTTGATTTACCAGCACCGTTTTCGCCGAGTATTGCGTGAATCTCTCCGGTGCTGATATCCAGATCAATTTGGTCGTTCGCCACTACTGATGGGTACACCTTGCTGATACCGCGCAGCTGTAGCAGATTACTCATGAGCTGCCAGAGTGTGTTGGTGATGGACAGCTTTGCGTGACTGGCTGGGCGCTACTCTCTTGCGACGGTCCTGCCGGAAATATACCGGGCATGACAATGAAACCCGGTATGCGCTTGACTCGGTCAGACCAACGGCGAATCGCCGGGTAGTCCATTCGTGAAATGCCGCCTTCTTCTGAAAGCATGGTATAGGCAAAGCAGGCAATGTCAGCGATAGTCGGGTGAGTGCCTTCGACTATCCAGTGCCGCTTATCGCGTTCGTTGTACCAGAGGTGTTCGTCGAGAATTCGAAAAAGTGCGTGAGCTTTTTCACGGCAAGTGTCAGCGTCCAGATCATAGAAAAAACCGTTGACCAGTCGTGCTGCTGATGCCGTTGCCGTTAGTGCATCAGCAAAACACATCCATTGCGTGACTTGCGCCACAGCGGCAGCAGAATGAGTGGGATACCACATGCCGGATTTATCGTACTCGCTGGCGACATATACCAGGATGGCATGTGAGTCGCGAATGCACAGCGAGTCATCGTGTAATACGGGTAACTGTCCCAGTGGGTTGATCGCCAGAAACTCATCATGCTTGTGTTCAGCAGCAGGGTAAAATTCGACGGGTATTTTTTGATAGTCGGCACGCAGGATGTTTAACAGCAACCTTACCTTGTAGCAATTACCGGATAGTTCATAGTCGTGGAGAGTGATCATGGTTTACAGACTACAGGTCCAATACCAGACGCTGCGATCGTGCGCGCGATACACAGCTCATCAGGCAGTCCTTGCGGGCTTTTTCCGAATCGCTGAGATACACATCCTGGTGATCGGGATCGCCGCTAAGAACCGCAACCCGGCATGTTCCACATGCGCCTTGTTCACAGGATGATGGCACGCCAACATCGTGTGCTTTGAGTACATCCAGCAGGCTAGTGCCTGCGGGTACATCGAGTGTGAGGCCGGAGCGCGCAAGCTCCACGCTGAACGCCTTTGAATCATCCACGTCAAGTATATTCTTGAAGTACTCGAAGTGGATGTTTGCATCTGCCCAGCCATTGTGCATGGCGCTCTCTCTTGCAAAACTGAGCATGGGGCCGGGACCGCATATATAGACGTGATGATGTTCCAGAGGTGAGCTTAAAATCGACGACAGGCACGATTGTGTCCGCTGTGGATCAAGCCCGATATTGACATGAGCCTGGTCATAGAAGCTGTCGAGTTCTGCCTGGAATAGTCTGTCTGAATCGCTGGCGACAAAATGGTGCAATGTAAAAGGCAGGCGCGCGTTGGCAAGTGCGCGGGCCATGGACATCAAAGGGGTAATGCCGATGCCGCCAGCAATAAGATGAGTGTGCTCAGCATCGCGTCGCAAGGTAAAGTTGTTTCGTGGTACTGATGTCGCCAGCACATCGCCAACCTTGATCGTATCGTGCAATGCCCGCGAGCCACCGGAAGAGTTGTCGAGTAACTTCACGGCAAAAGCGTAGTGATCGGTCTGGCCCGGGCCGTTAATTAACGAATATTGGCGGACAAGTGCATTGGGTAGATGAACATCAATATGAGCCCCGGGTTGCGGCGCCGGTATAGACGAACGAGCTTTTACGTCCGATATTGCATCCAGTGGCTCCAGGCGAAATTTTTTTACATTGTGCGATACGTTGTCAATATGAGCGACACGCAATCGCAGGGCGGCGTCCCGACCCGATGTATTAAGGGCTGGTATGGAGGCATTAGCTTCACTGACACTGGCAATGATGGGTATCCAGGGCGCTGGCGCAGGCATGTGCCTGGCGTTGGATTCAATCTCATCGCGCAATCTGCACAGAATATGGTCGTGTTGTTTTAACAGTTGGGTTAGTACCGCTTTCGGGGTATTTCCATCATCGACACCGCATAGAATTCCACGGATGACCGTGCGCCCTGCGTCCAGTGGCTGAAAGAAAAATGCAACATCTGGCATCAGACTGGCGTCGTTGGATGACTTGCGCAAGTTAGCGCGTAACAGCAGCAGGAAAGGATCCGGGTTGTCCGCCCCGTATTTGTTTGAAGCTTGCTCCCGGTAACTTGAGGTGCTGGCGTTGTAGCGGTCAATCAGTGGTAGCTGGATTTGATGCAAGCCGGCATTGACAGTGATGGCTCGCAATGGGGTCATAGCTGTATTATCAAGCATCCCCAGATCGGGTATGTGGTCTTCCGGAATTTCACCACTCCAGACAAGACCGTGTTTTTCCGCTACCGGGTAGGTATTGTTGCAAATGGTACGGGCGGGCGCATCGGCCGGGTGTGCCGGGATGTAGGTGCACCCTGCGGTGCGATTGGCATACCGCCATCCGTGGTACTGGCATGTGAGCTCGTGTCCGTCATTGATACCGATGGAGAGCCTGACGCCACGATGCAGACAACGATTTTCCCAGGCATTGACGTTGCCATCGTCAGCACGCCAGAGGGCCATTTCACGTCCCAGTATCTGCGCGTGGAATACATGCCGGGGAACCAGATCCGAGCTGGCTGCAACGGGATGCCAGCGATAGCGGGCTGCTTCAAGATCGATCATACGGCACAGATTTGGAGCGTCAGGAACACGGTGAGGTAGTCACGGGTAGCGGGATAGTCCGATGACTCAAGGAGAACAGATTTAGCACACCGAATCAATGAAATTCTGGCTTTAGGTCGTCAGGCTGCAACTGGTATCACACCATAGCGCAAACCTTTGGAGCGAAGCCACCGGCGGTAGACAATGGCCGACTTGTCAGCGCGGATTGGTGTCTCGGCCCGAGGGTCGAGGGGTAGGCGTTTGGGGTACTGGTTTTCCAGGATGGGTTTGTCCTGACCGAAGATATTCTGCTGGAACATGCGGATATCGACATCCGTACTTTTAGTATCAATTACGCTGACTAAAGCATGCGCTCTGATGTTTTCCTCATCGACGGGTTGCACAAACAAAGCGATAACATCGAGGCGCGAACTGTCCGTGGGGCAGGATTTGTACAAGACCGAGCAATAGGGGTGCGGAACGCGGTAAATGTATTCCGATAGTGTCCCGCCTTCCGATCCCGCCGCTGCCTGAGGCTGATAGAACTGACATTGCGTTGCCAGGATTTCATCGCGTTCAGTATCGAGTTGAACGTCGTATTCACGCACTTCGGTATGTGGCTCTGCGCCAAGTATTCCCGTGTGTACAAATGGGAAATGTCCCATGTCCAGAAAATTCTCTACCGCTCTCGGGGCAGATACATGAACACCGACGGTTGCGGCACACACATTACGTCGATCTGGTTCCGCATATTCGGGCAGATCAAACAAGGCCGTTTGCGGGGTACCAAGGCATGTCCATACATAGCCATAAGCCAGGGTGACGGGGCAGGCGTTGCCGCTGCAGGAAACCGACACCTGTTCGTTTGACTGCTTGCGATACTGAATACGTTCGCCCAGAAGCCGAGTCTGTAGCTCCGTCTGGAAGGGGATATCCTCGATCGCTGCAATGGGGTGCCACAGCCCCTTCGCTATGGGGTCGATGGGTAATTTCATGGTTTTCGTTTCATACTGCGACCTTAAGCGGACTGAACAAGACAGACTTTGACAAGCCGGCGACGAACTGTCAATTCGAGTTTAAAGATCCTGATGTGCGTACGGCGCGGCTGCCCTCCTGCGGGTGCGTTCGCGTGTACCATGCCGCCTGAGAGAGAACATAAGACAGAGGCTAAAGTGGACAATTGGAGTAAGAGCGTTAGCGAAGGTGCCGTTCTACTGACCGTCAATCAACGCCTGTCCCGGCATCATATGTTGCAGTACCAGCGGTGGCATGTGCAGGCTGATAACACGTGGTGGGAGACACCGTCGATTCTGCCGTTCAGGAGCTGGATGAGCGAGTTGCATAAGCGGGCACTGGGTATGGGCTTGAGCGAAAGAACGCTGATACCGGCGTTGCTCGTACAACAGGCGTGGAGCAATATCATAGAAAGTGATGCATCGGTACAGTTGCTTGATACCGAAGGAGCAGCTCGGTCGGCATTACAATCCTGGGAGCTGTCTTGTGTCTGGAAGTGTTGTAATCAGGAAGATCAGTATCTGTCCGCGGACCAATTTGCCTGGCAACGCTGGATGGTGCAATACCGTACCTGGCTGGATCAACAGTCGGGCATAGACGACGCATTATTACCGGATGAGTTGGTAGCTATTTTAGGAAAAGCAAATTCGTCGCAGTTACAGGCTTTGCTACCTGCTACCTTGATTCTGGATGGATTTCTGCAATTGCCTACACAGCTTGCAGAATTGATCGATGTCGTAAAAGGGTGCGGCACCGATGTGGAAGTTCATAAACCACAGGCGTGTGCTCTTGTGCATGATGTCAGCTACAGTGATGATGAAACCGAATTACTGTCTATAGCAACGCAGATGCGCGCCGAGCTGGAACATTCCTCGCATCAGAGCTTAGGTTTGGTGGTACCCGATCTACAGCAGCGTCGAGATGCCGTGGTACGCGCATTTGAACGCGTGTTCTATCCAGCGATGTCGCCACTGGAGATTCGCCGCGAGCAACCTGCCTATGAGGTGTCGCTTGGGCAGTCGTTGAGTGACCAGCCGGTGGTCTCGGCAGCGTTATCGCTGTTAAAGTTAACGGCTGCCTCCATCAGTGGAAGTGAATTGAGCGCGGTTATCCTTACGCCCTATTGCGAGGCAGCTAAAGCGGAAGTCCGGCGTCGCGAGCAGTTTGATCGTCGGCTGCGAGATCGTCGAATACAATCACTGGATCTTGCGCAGTTCTCTAACGAATTGTATGCAGGTAGTCGTCTGAAGCCTGCGATCACTCGCGTGCTCAAGCGACGCAAGCTCACTGGCGCAACTTTGAGCGACTGGGCTGGCCGTTTTAGTGTCTGGCTTGAGCTATTGGGTTGGCCGGGGAAGTCCATTGACAGTGAAGAGTATCAGGCCGTATCTGCATGGATGGAATGTCTGGATGATATGCAGTTGCTTGATGATGGAAAGCAGCTTCGATTTGATCGTGCTTACGCACAGTTGAAGACATTGGCTGCAGAGCGTATTTTTCAGATTGAAACACCAGCAACACCGATAAAAGTCATGGGTCGACTTGAAAGTCATGGCCTGGGTTTCGATTGTTTGTGGGTCGCTGGAATGGACGCTGAGCAGTGGCCACCGGCAGGATCGCCCAGTGCGTTTCTTTCTATCGCTGAGCAAAAAAGGTGCATGATTCCTGAAAGTTCGGCAGCTTTACGACTCGCGCTTGCAGAGCGTGAATTTAGCTTGTGGGCGTCACGGACGCCTTTATTGATAGTAAGTAGTGTCATGCTTCGCGACGGCAAAGAGCTCTCCCGTGCAGCCCTGCCACAGATTACCGCCAGCGCTGAAAACAGGGAAGTGGCGCAACCCGGGATAGCGCGTCTAGCACAGCTTGGAAAACCTGTCGATCCAATGAATACATTGGCTCAGTCATTGACACTTGATGCTGTAGAAGATTTTTACGGGCCTGAGATAGCCGCTGGCACCAAGGTGGGTGGGGGTGCGCGCCTGTTTGAAAATCAGGCCTTATGTCCGTTTCGCGCTTTTGCCTTGCATCGCCTGAAAATCCGGCCTTTGGAGGAAGTGGGTCTTGGTCTTGATCCGCGCCAGCATGGCACCTTGCTGCACGCCGCGCTTGAACAGTTCTGGCAACGAATCAGGACACACGAAGCTTTGTCTGAACTGGAAGAGGAACAGCTTGAAGCGACATTAACTGAGGTGGTGCAAGATACTATGCAAGAGCACGATGTCCCGCCCAGGCTTCGCGCGCTGGAGCTTGTCAGGCTTACGCGATTGTTGCATGACTGGCTAGTGCAATGTGAACTTCCACGTGTGCCTTTTGAAGTCGTTGAGCTGGAACAGAGTCAGCGTATAGAGCATGGCGGCATTCTTATGGACGTCATCATTGACCGCATTGACAAAGTCGACGGAGCACTGGTGGTGCTTGATTATAAAACTGGTGTACACAACAAGGTATCTACCTGGGCTGATGAGCGCATAGCCAATCCGCAATTGCCCTTGTACGTGCTCACTGATGAGGAAATAGCGGCTGCAAGTTTTGCTCAGGTGGCAAGCAATCAATGCCGCTTTATTGGTGTGGCAAGTGATGAGCAAACATTGCCTAAAGTGGCGACCAAGGTTCGCGGTGCAAAGACTGACAAGAACACTGATGAGCCCATTGCAAGCTGGCCCGAATGGCGAACACATTGGAAGACATCACTGGATGCCATTGCACAGGAACTACGCAGCGGGATAGCAACAGTGACGCCCATGAAAAACGCATGTACGCATTGCGAACTCATGTCCATGTGCCGTATCAACACCGATGTTGCCAGCGAGTCAGAAGAGGATAGCGTAGGCGCGCAAGCAACACGGGTTGAAAACAACGTGGGTTTACCATCATGAGTAGCCCCGTAGACCAGGACATTCGCGCACTTGCACTTGACCCTGCGCAGTCATTTATTGTGCAAGCACCTGCGGGGTCAGGCAAAACCGAGCTGTTAACTCGCCGGGTTCTCACATTGCTGTGTGAGGTTAATGAACCTGAGGAGATACTGGCCATCACGTTCACCCGGAAGGCTGCCAGCGAGATGCGCCAACGTGTGGTGGAGACTTTGGCTCATGCGATAAGTAATCCTGAAACTTCAGATCCCTACGAGCTTGAAGGGCTGGCACTGGCGCGCAAAGTGTTGGTGCGAGATGAGCAGCTTGATTGGCAGTTGTTGCGAAACCCTCAGCGGCTTAACCTTCGCACAATAGATTCCCTGGCCACTCAGCTGGCGCACCGGCTGCCAGTAACGTCTACACTGGGTGCGCCCACCGGAATGGTGGACAACGCAGACGCTTTGTACAAGGAAGCTGCACGCCGGTTCATCGATACGCATCTTGAATCCCTCGACCTTGTGCTGTTGCATCTGGGAAACAAGCTGGATAGAGCACAGCAGCTGCTGGCTAGTCTGTTGGCCAGACGTGACCAGTGGAAGCGTCATGTCTACAGTGCTGGCGACGATCACGAACAGCTTCGTATGGTCCTGGAGGGCATGCTGGCAGAACTTGTCGAGTCGCGAATTGAAAATCTATGCACGCGCGTGCCGGCAGGGCTGGGTGAGAGACTGATTCCTTGTCTGTCAAAGGCCGTTGAGTATGCCCTGACTCACGTGGAGGGCGACATTGATGAGCTTTGCTGGGAAATGCAACTATGGCACCAGATGTCGGCATTGCCCGGTAGCGATATCAGTGAGCTGAACCATTGGGCAAGTATTGGTTTTGCTTTACTGACCACACAAAACAAACCACGAAAACGTCTCACCACCAAAGAAGGATTCCCCGCCAAAGGTGATGCTAAAAAACTGGGTGTCAGTGCGGCCGATCTGGAGACGCACAAGCAATCGATGATGGATGTTCTCGATAGCGTGTCAGGTTACGAAGAATTTCTTGAAGCGCTTGTAGAGGTTCGCAAGCTGCCTATGCCAGTTTATAAGGATGAGCAGTGGGCGTTGTTATCGCAACTCCTGACGGTCCTGCCTGGGCTGTTGCTAGAACTGCAGCTTGTCTTTGCTGAACATGCGATTGTAGATTTCGGTGAAATTTCGGCACGTGCTGCGTTGGCTCTCGGTACCGAGGAAGCACCAACCGATCTTGCCTTATCCATGGATCTGTCGCTCAAGCACCTTCTGGTTGATGAATTCCAGGATACTTCGCAAACCCAGTTCCGTTTGTTCGAGCAAATTGTGCGGCCCTGGGAGTCGGGTGATGGGCGAACTTTTTTCGCAGTTGGTGACCCTATGCAATCCATATACAGGTTTCGCGAAGGGGATGTTGCGCTTTTCGGGCGCGTTCAGCGGCTGGGAATTGGCCCGGTCGCGGTAACGCCGCTAACCTTGTCAGTAAACTTTCGCGCCGCTCCAGTGGTTACCAACTGGGTTAACCAGACCTTCGGTGCTATCTTTCCAAGCGAAGCCGATCCGGACACCGGCGCAGTACCGTATTCTGAATCGGCTGCGCATCGCACTTATGCTGGCTGCGTGCAAGTGCACCCCTTGATCGACGCTGACAAGTGTGACGAGGCTGCTTGCGTGGCAGGATTGTGCGCCGATGCAATCGAAGGCGATCCTGATCATCAGGTAGCCATCCTTGTGCGCTCGCGTGCCCAGGCTGCGGAGATCTTCTCGGCGTTGCGTGAGCACAAGCTGGCCTATGAGTCCATTGATATGGATCTGGTAGGTGACAAACCCGTCGTCCGTGATTTGATAACGCTGACGCTGGCTTTGCGTTATCCACATGATCGTCTGCACTGGCTATCGCTATTGCGTGCACCATTCATCGCATTGTCGCTCCATGATCTTCACCACTTGATGAGCGAGGCGGGTAGCAAGGCAGCGGTCATTGAGCGCCTGCAGGATGACTCCGTTATCTCTGGCATAAGCGATGATGGCCAACAACGAGTAAAACGCTTGCTCCGGGTGCTGGATCCTGCCATGAAACGTGCAATGCGTGGCAGGCTGATGCCATGGGTGGAGTCGGTCTGGTTGCAACTGGGTGGTCCGGTGGTTTGCGAGAGTGAGATTGACCAGGACGCGGCTAATCGGGCTTTAGCCTTGCTGTACCAACTGGAGGCGCGAGGTGATTTGTGGCAGAAAAGCGCAATAGAGGCGGCAATGGCGGGTCTGTTCGCTGCGGCAACAGAGACACAGTCGTGTCAGATTCAGGTAATGACGTTGCACAAATCAAAAGGACTTGAATTCGATACCGTCATACTGCCTGCACTTGATCGGCAACCGCGTGGCGATAGTACGCAGTTGTTGAACTGGTTTGAAAGTACGCTCGATGGCGCTCCACAGTTATTGCTCGCTCCATTCGAGCAGGCCGGTGTCCATGTTCAACAGCGTGACCGGATAAACAAGCTTGTACAGCGTGCAGGTGAGCGGTGCGATGCCCAGGAAAAACTAAGATTGCTGTATGTAGCCTGTACTCGCGCAAAACGCTATTTACATCTGGTGGCCAGGGCTTCGCACAACGCAAGCGGCGAGTTGAGGAGCCCATCTGCGGCATCGTTGCTTGCACCACTATGGCCGTTGGTCGAGAAAGAATTTGTGTTCATGGCTTCCGGTAAAGCTGATATCAGTGTTGACCCTGTACAGGTGGCGACACAAGAGCAGTTGAGTCTTGATATCGGTGCAGAAGACAATGCTGAAGTCATTGACAACATATCTGGTGACAGTACGATTCAGAGTCCACCGTTTCTACGTTTGTCAGTGGATTCGCAGTTACCAGATTTCCAGTCATTCACATGGCCGTCCAGACCGGAAGCCATAGATGGTGAAATTTCTGAAGAGCTGACTTTTGCGTGGGCAGGTCGTGATGCACGGGATGTCGGTACCGTTGTGCATGACAGGTTGCAGGTCATGGCAGAGCTTTCCGATCTATCGACTTTGCCAGAGGAGCATGCACATCGAGCCATTATCCGGCGGCAATTAAGAAATCTCGGACTCAACGAGTCCCGACTGGATAATGCTGTAGGCCGGGTCATTAAGGCGTTGGATAATACCCTTGAAGATGAGCGGGGTCGCTGGATACTTCAGCAACATAGGCATGCGCGTTCCGAATGGGCGTTAAGTGTGCCCATTAATTCGTTGCCGGGTGTCAAACCAGACAATGCAGATGTACCGACGCCTGTTCAACAGGTAATTATCGATCGCACCTTTGTAGATGATGATGGTGTGCGCTGGATCATCGATTATAAAACGGGAGATCACGAGGGTGGCGATGTTGAGTCTTTTCTTGATCAGGAGCAAGTGCGTTACGCAGATCAACTGAATCGCTATGCTGATATCATGAAACTCATGGACGACCGCCCGGTGAGGCTGGGGTTGTATTTCCCGATGCTGAAAGGCTGGCGCGAGTGGACACCGGTATCTGGCGAGACATCAGTTTACACTGCGTAACATCGACAATCATGATGAGGTTATATGGACGCGCAATACTGGCATCAGAAATGGGCTGAAGAGAAAATTGGTTTCCATCAGGATGTCATTAACAAACGCCTGATCAGTTACTGGTCGCAGTTGTCTCCATCCACGCAGGCCGCTGATAAGCGAAACTGCGTTTTTGTGCCGTTGTGTGGTAAGTCTCTGGACATGTTGTGGCTCCATGAGCAGGGTCATCACGTGCTTGGTGTGGAATTGAGTGAGAAGGCGGCTCAGGCTTTTTTCAACGATAATCATCTGGATGTCGAACCTCGCACGGATGGGCAATTCACAATTTACTCAGGCGTTGGTCATGCTGATGGCATCACGATTATGGTGGGTGATTTTTTTGCGCTGACGCCCGAGCAGTGCAAGTTCTGTGTAGCGTTCTACGATCGGGCAGCGATGATCGCAATGGCTCCTGATATGCGAAAACGTTACGCTCATCAACTGGCAGCGCTTATGCCGGTAGATTCCATGGGACTGTTACTGACAATATCGTATGATCAAAAGCTCATGCAGGGCCCGCCGTTCTCTGTCACCGACGAGAATGTGCAGGAATTGCTTGATAATACGTTTAATATCAATGAATTAGCGCGCTATACTGGCCCTGAGCGGCTGGGAAATCTTAAAGAGCGGGGTCTTGAAACTCTCGATGAGCGGGTCTATCTACTCCAACGTAAGGCGTATCCGTAAGTCATAGAAATACTAGAGAAATATTGCCATGCCCAAAGCCCTGCAACGCATTATCGGATTTTTCATTTTGCTGGCGACAGTCGGGCTGTTGTCGTGTCAGGCAATGGTCGTGGGCTGATCATGGCTGCCGCTACCCGCATAGAGCCCGGGACCAAGCCGAAAGTGCTGTGGCGCGGTTTTCTACTGTACATCCTGCCTTTGCCATTGTTACCGGCAGCTTTTTTTGCGCTGATGGACGGTGAGCCTGTGAAGGCGGTCGCCAGAGCCGCAGGCTTTGTTCTCACATTGACCGCCGCGACACTGATTCGTAAAGGCATCCGGCTGGACAACGAGGCACAGAAACGCAGACTGCGACGACGCGCCAGTACCGTGCAGTATCGTATGATCGGCGCAGCGCTGGTGTCGGCCGGAATGTTCGTTGTTGCCTGGCTGGGCATCTCGAGCCAGTACTCGATTATCGAGAGTGCGCTTTATGCCGCAGCGGTGTTGCTGGGTTGCTATTTGTATTATGACTTTGATCCGGCAAGACGGGATCCTCAAGTCGCCGCCGTCGGAATAACCACGGAAGAACTTATCGATCTACTTGATGAAGCCGAACAGAAAATCGAAGGTATCGAGCAGGCCAGCAGGAATATTCACAATATCGAGTTCAAGGATCGTTTGCGGCGCATCGTTAAAGAGGCGCGAGATATACTGGACACCATAGAGAAAGACCCTGTGGATGCACGCAGGGCCCGAAAATTCCTCAAGGTGTATCTGGATGGAGCGCAGCAGGTGACCGAAGGATATGCGCGAACCCACACCAGAGAAGAACCCCATGCTCTGGAAGATAATTTTCGCCGTGTGCTTACTACGATTGAGACGGTAATTGCCGAGCAGCAGCTTAAGCTTGAGGAGAACAATCTGTCTGATCTTGATGTGACAATTGAAGTGCTGCAGATGCAGATTGAGAAAGAAGGCGTAACCTGAGTCTGTACCAAACATAAACCCTGTTAACCAGTTCATAACTACACATAATTTTATTGACGCCTAGCGCGTCAGTCACTTCGCGGAGACCGCCATGTCCGACACCATCGTCGATGTTGCAAATGCAGTACAAGAGCTTCCAGGCACTGAGCTTCTACCTGATCTAAAGCACGACATCGTGGCTTATGAAGAGGCAGATCCCACTGAGAAAGCTCGAATTGACAAACTCATGAACGAGATCAATTTGACGGATAGCAACTCGATTATCTTCTTCGGAAGCCGCGCTCAGCAGGAGCTCACCAGTATTTCCGACAATATGCTCGATGGTGTGCGCAATAAGGATGTGGGCTCGGCGGGCAATTCGCTCAATTCCATGGTGGCGGTGTTGCGTGGATTCGAGGTCGAGGATTTCGATCCCAATAATCGCCCGGGATTTTTCATGCGGTTGTTCCGCAAACTATTTGGCGGTTTGAGTCCTGTTGCAAAGTTTATCCAGCAGTACGAGGGTGTCCGACGCCAAGTGGATACAGTGACTGACGATCTGGAAAAGCACAAGACCCTGCTGCTGCGTGATATCAAGTCGCTGGATAAACTCTATACCGCTAATCTGGATTATTTTCATAATCTGGAAGCCTATATCGTCGCAGGTGAGCAAAAGCTCAAGGCCATCGATGAACAGATGATCCCTGACGCTGAACACAAAGCCGCCAATTCAGATGAAGTGCTGGCTGCGCAAGAGCTGCGTGACATGCGCAGTGGGCGAGATGATCTGGAAAGACGGATTCATGACTTGCGTCTTACGCGTCAAGTCGCCATGCAAGGTTTACCCAGTATCCGCCTGATCCAGGAGAACGATAAAGGTCTGGTGAACAAGATTAACTCTACGCTTGTAAACACGGTTCCACTCTGGCGGCAGCAACTGGCACAGGCGGTCACCATTTTCCGTTCTGCTGAGGCTGCCAAGAGCGTAAAGGCGGCCAGTGATCTGACCAATGAATTGCTGGAAAAGAATGCGGAAAACCTTCGCACCGCTAACAGAACAGTGCGTGAAGAACTGGAACGGGGTGTGTTTGATGTTAACGCCGTGCGTCGAGCCAACGAAAACCTGATAGCGACCGTCGAGGAAAGCCTGCAGATTGCCGACGAAGGTAAACGTCGGCGTGCCGAAGCCGAAGCGCAGTTGCAGACTATGGAGGCTGAATTGAAAGAGACGTTGAAATCTGCATCGGCCCGCACCCAGAGTGCGCCTGTGGCAGGAGCCTAGATCATGGGATTGTTCAGCAGGCTGTTTCATGAGTTTATTGATGTCATCGAGTGGATTGATGACTCAAGCAATACAATGGTGTATCGCTTTGAGCGCTACGGCAACGAGATAAAGTACGGAGCCAAACTGATAGTTCGCGAGTCGCAGTTTGCGGTATTCGTAAACGAAGGTGAGGTGGCTGATGTACTTGGGCCGGGAACCTACGAGCTAGAGACCAAGAACCTGCCAGTGCTCACCACATTGCAGAATTGGCATCATGGTTTTCAGAGTCCTTTCAAGGCGGAAGTCTACTTCTGCAACGCTCGCCGTTTTGTCGATCTCAAGTGGGGGACCAAACAGCCACTGATGCTTCGAGACAGTGAGTTTGGCGGGTTGCGTATACGCGCGTTCGGCACCTATGGAGTTCGCATCACTGATGCGCTGATGTTCATCCGCGAAATTGTGGGTACTGAAGGTGTGTTTACAACAGATGAAATCAGCTCGCAACTACGCAATCTTATTACGTCGCGTTTTGCAACGATCATTGGCAGTTCCAATATTCCCGTGCTGGATATGGCAGCCAACTATGATCAGTTAGGCGAATTCCTGACCCGGCGGATTGCGCCTGAGTTCGGTGAATACGGTCTGGAGCTTACGCGCATTTTGGTTGAGAATATTTCCTTGCCGCCGGCTGTTTCCGAAGCGCTGGATAAACGCACAAGTATGGGCATGACTGGCAACCTTGACCGTTACCTGCAGTACCAGACTGGTGTTTCCATGGAAGCGGGTGCCAGCAATACCGGTGGTGGTGCATCTGATGGTATCGGTATGGGAATAGGCCTTGCGATGGCCAACCGGATGAATGAATCAATCGGTAATACCGCAGGCACTGGTACACCGCCGCCACTGCCAGGCGGTTCACAGGTTTACCATATTGCTGTTGATGGGGCTGCCCGTGGTCCCTACACCGTAGATCTACTCAAGCAGCAGGTTGCTGCTGGCACCCTGCTGCCAGAGACTCTGGTCTGGACACCTGCAATGAGTGAGTGGCAACCGGCCAATACCGTTGATGGACTGAAAGGCGTGCTGGCTAGCAATGCAGGTTCACCACCTCCCATCCCTTCAGTTTGAAGGTGTCGGAGAGAGGTTTTTCATAGTCAGAATCAAGCAAGTCGAAGGACACAAAAGTAGACGTGAGTAAGCAGTCAAGTTTAAACGAGCGACTACAGGCACGTTTGCAGAAGCGCATGGATGCGCAACGGGACGCTCCCTTGCAGAGCAAGCGTTATCGATGGAATGATGACGATGAGGGTAACGTTGGTGAGGCAACCACACGCTCCCTGACCGAGAAGAGATTTCCGTGCGCGCAATGCGGTGCGGTTCTTAACTATGCAATTGGTACCCGGTCACTTGAGTGCAGCTATTGCGGGCATCGCAATGCCATCGAGTTATCATCCGTGCAACTGCAGGAAATGGACCTGCATCGTGCATTGGAAAAACTCCAGGAATCTGCAAGTCTAACCCCGCAGGAAAAAGGCATAAGCTGCCCGAATTGTGCAGCACATTTTGAGCTGGACACGCACATTCATTCAGGGGAGTGTCCGTTTTGTGGTACCGACGTTGTCACCGATACAAGTGCTGCAAAACCGATCAAGCCCAAAGGGCTGTTACCGTTTTCCGTCACTGCCGAACAGGCCAGAGACTCTTATCAGGCATGGTTATCCAAGCGCTGGTTTGCACCGAATGCGTTAAAGAAGTATGCACGCAGTGATGCTGAGCTTAACGGTGTGTATATTCCTTACTGGACGTATGACAGTGATACTAATACGGCTTATAGCGGTCAACGTGGGGAGGTGTATTACGTTACCCAGCGCTATACCACCACGCAAAATGGTCGAACAGTGACCAGAACGCGACAAGTGCCTAAAGTGAAATGGTATCCAGCAAGTGGCAGAACATCACGTCATTTTGATGATGTGCTGGTCGGGGCGACCAAAACCCTGCCACGTAAAATCACTGATTGGCTGGCGCCCTGGGATTTACAGAACCTGGTGCCTTACACGGAGGATTATCTGGCAGGATTCAGTAGTGAGGTTTATCAGGTTGAGCTTGATGAAGGTTTCACGGTTGCGCAAGTCATTATGGATAAGGTGATTCGCAGTGATGTCAAACGGGCTATTGGGGGCGATCAGCAACGTATCCGAAAACTCACTACCCGACACAGCGATACAACGTTCAAACATGTGTTATTGCCTTTGTGGACTGCAGGCTTCCAGTTCCGTGGTAAGACATATCGTTTTGTGGTCAACGGAAGAACAGGCAAGGTACGTGGCGAACGCCCCTACAGCATTGTGAAGATTGCGTTAGCCGGTATTGTTGCAACCGCTATTGCTGCTTCAGCGCTGTTTGCCATGAGTTCTTCTCAAAGTTTTAATACCGGGAGAGGAGGCTTTGATTTCACGATCGGTGATCGTATTGGTGATAATTGGGGAAGACTGCCCAGGCCGTCGCAATGGCCGCAGACGCCGTTTAACAACAGCCCACGCTACTAGCCCGGACTATTCATGAATCCGGCATTTCATGAATGCAGCAACAGAGTTCAGTCAACCGGCATGCCGGCGTTGTCGAACCGCTTTTGATAGTCCGTCGCGTTGAGTGTTTTTTTGAGTATCACGAAGGAAGGCTGGAATCCCTTTCAGCTTGTTGTGTTTGAAATCCATCATCAGGTTCTCGTGCACTGTTGCCGCGGGCAACGCGCGTCTATCAACAAGATGCTCGCACAACAGATCAAACAGCCTGGGTAGTGCAATGCGATGTGTTTGCAGGGTGGTACTGAACAACCAGTCGCTCAAGTGCATGAAGTGGGTGAATGGCTTGTCGCTCAGAAGCAGAAGCAAGGTGGCCGGAAAACGCCCTGAGTTGCCAATCAAATCCCAATAGCGTGCGAACCTTACCATGCGCTGAACAGTGTCAAAGTCAGCATCCTTGTGAGCCAGGATGCGGTATGGCGGCGAGCTCATGTAGCGCATATCATAGTCATGTGTGTGACGTGCGATAGGGGTGCCACGTAAGCGCTTGAGGATGCCAACCTGTATTTCCTGCGGGCCGAGAGAGTAAAGAAGGTCGAAGCCCTCGCCAAAGCTCTCCAGAGTTTCGCCGGGCAGGCCGAAGATGAGGTCGGCATGTATATGGGCATGGGTATTCTGTCTTATCCATTGCAGGTTGTGACAGGTGCGCTCATGTTGTTGCTTTCGGCTGATACGTTTCTGGACTTCCGGGTTAAAAGACTGGATACCAATTTCGAATTGCAAGGCGTTTTCGGGAAATCTGGGCAACAGCTCCAGAAGAATATCCGGGAGACGATCAGGAATGAGTTCGAAGTGAAGAAACAGTTCTTTATCGATCTGAGCGAGAAAGAATTCGAGAATGCGACGGCTGGTCTCTGCCTTGAGATTGAATGTACGATCGACAAACTTGAACTGCCTGGCACCTCGGTCAATCAGCTGCTGCATGTGAGATAGAAACGTATCCAGGTTAAATGCAGTGGCTGTCTTGTCAAGCGATGACAGGCAGAACTCGCATTTAAAGGGACAACCACGTGACGCCTCCACATAGATAACCCGGTGTGCAACATCCGCATCGCTATAGAGTTCATAGGGTGATTGCAACGCATCCAGGTCGAGCGGTAGGGATGTCACAATTTTTGCCGGTGGCTCGTCGGCCAGTATTTCATGACAAAGCTCGGCAAATGCGCGATCTGCAGCTCCCAGGATTACAAAGTCGGCGAGCGCTGTGATGTCTTGTTCGTCGATCTCATAGCTTACTTCAGGACCACCGACCACCAGCTTGATATCTGGCCTGAGCACCTTGATCAACTGCATCACTTCAAGTGTCTGGGTTACGTTCCAGATGTACACACCAAAACCAATGATGTGCAAATCCTTGTGCAATAAGGCCTCCACGATATCCTCGGGGCGCTGGTCCAGAGTGTATTCGCACAAACGCGTACGCGGGAACAGGTCCCCCATATTGGCGTATAGATACCTGAGTCCCAGTGATGCATGGATGTATCGGGCATTCAGGGTGGCGAGTGTGATGTCTTGCATGTCGGTGATACGGTTTGACAGAGCGGGGCTGGCTGGCTGCAGCTGCTGGTTAACTTTAAACCTTATTCAGCGTTCCGTCACCGGACTTCGATATCAAATGCAGCGGCCATTAATTCCCGGGTATAGGCGTGTTGCGGATTATCCATAACTTCATGGGCTGGTCCACTTTCGACGACTTTGCCTTCGCGCATCACGATAATGTCGTCGCTCAGGGCTCTGACGACTTTCAAGTCGTGGCTGATGAACAGGTAGGCAAGCTTGTATCTGGTTTGCAGGTTTTGAAGCAGCTTGACGATTTGTGCCTGTACAGACATATCCAGTGCCGATGTGGGTTCGTCAAGAATGACCAGCGCAGGCTTCAGAACCATCGCCCTGGCGATAGCGATACGTTGTCTTTGCCCGCCGGAGAACTCATGCGGAAAGCGGTGCAGGGCAGTTTTGTCGAGTCCGACTTCGCTGAGTACCTGAGTCACCTGTGCAACCCGCTCTGCTTCACTCAACGAGGGCTGGTGTACTTTTAATCCCTCTTCAATGATTTGCTGCACCGACATGCGCGGGCTGAGACTGCCGTAGGGATCCTGAAAGACAATTTGCATGGCTTGCCTGAGACCACGCAGATCAGTGTTGCTTTTTTCGTGAACCGATGCGCCTTTGAATTGTATGCGGCCTTCACTTTTTATTAATCGCAACAGTGCAAGGCCGAGTGTTGTCTTACCAGAGCCTGACTCGCCGACGACGCCCACGGTACGGCCGGGCTCGACACTGACGCTGATGCCATCACAGGCGTTCACATAACTCTTTACGCGCCCAAATAATCCTGCCTTAACAGGAAATCGCACACGTATGTCTGTAGCTTCGAGTATGCGCACACTTTCCTGCTTTGTACGCACGGGAAGCTGGCCGGGTTCGGCGCTGAGCAGTTTTTGGGTGTACTTGTGTTGAGGATTGGTGAAGAGCGCATCGGGAGCATTGTGCTCAACAACCTGGCCATCGGTCATGACATGAATGTCGTCAGCCATTTTTCGAACGATACCCAGATCATGAGTTATTAACAACAGCGCCATGTCCAGCCTTTGCTTCAACTCGTTCAGAAGATCCAGGATTTGCGCCTGTATGGTCACGTCCAGCGCAGTAGTGGGTTCGTCCGCTATCAGAAGATCTGGCTCATTTGCCAATGCCATGGCAATCATGACGCGTTGTCTCTGGCCACCTGATAACTCATGCGGGTATGCGCGTAATCGCGATTCGGCATCTTTGATACCGACAAGATTGAGTAGCTCAATGATCCGGTTGCGCAATGCCATGCCACCAAGTCCACGATGCAGTTTCAGTGTTTCGGCAATTTGTTTGTCGATGGTATGCAGTGGATTAAGCGATGTCATCGGTTCTTGAAAAATCATGCTTATGTTGTTACCACGCACGCCTCTTAAAATTGATGGTCCTGCACCCACCAGTTCCTGATTATCGTAAATAATGCTGCCAGTAGGATGATGTGCAAACGGATACGGCAGTAGTTGAATAATCGAAAGGGCCGTCACTGACTTTCCGGAACCACTCTCTCCCACCAGAGCCACTGTCTGGCCTTTGTCGACAGTCAGTGAAACATCTTTTACCGCCAGGGTTTGTCCTGCGCCGGATCCAAAAGCCACTTGCAGCTGATTGATGCTCAGTAGTGGTTTGCTCATGAGCTTGCGCTTGCGTTACTACTGTCTGAAACAGTAAACGTCTTGCGAGGATCCAGTGCATCACGCACCGCTTCACCAACAAAAACCAGCAGGCTCAGCATGACGGCTAAAACCAGAAAAGCGGTCAGGCCAAGCCACGGCGCATGCAGATTGTCACGGCCCTGTTTCAGCATCTCGCCCAGAGAAGCCGAACCCGGAGGAAGGCCGAGACCGAGAAAGTCGAGTCCGGTTAACGTGGTAACCGAGCCGCTGAGTATGAAGGGCAGAAACGTCACTGTCGCTACCATGGCATTAGGTAGGGTGTGGCGAACCATGATGGCGGTGTCGCTGACACCCAGAGCTTTTGCTGCACGAACATATTCGAAGTTACGTGCTCGTAGAAACTCGGCCCGAACCACACCGACCAAGGATGTCCAGCTAAATAGTGTCATTAACACGAGTAAAGAGATAAAGCCTGGTTGAATGACGCTGGCCATGATAATCAGCAGGTAGAGCACCGGAAGCCCTTGCCAGATCTCGATGAATCGCTGCGCCAGCAAGTCCAGTAAACCACCGAAATAGCCCTGCACAGCACCTGCCGCAACACCGATCACTGTGCTGAATAACGTGAGTAGTAATCCGAAGCTGACGGATATCCGGAATCCATAGATAATACGCGCCAGTACATCGCGACCTTGATCATCTGTACCCAGCCAGTGTCTGCCCGAAGGTGAGCTTGGTGGAGAGGTGGTTAGTTCAAAGTCGATGCTTTGTGCCGAGAACGGTATCAATGGCCAGTACAGTTCACCTTTTTCTTTGATCAGATCGGTGATGTATGGATCACTGTAATCGGCATCAAAGTCCAGATCGCCTCCAAAGGTTCGCTCGGAATAGTTCTTGAACACCGGGAAGTACCAGGTATTGTCGTAGTGAATGGCAACAGGCTTGTCATTGGCTATCAACTCCGCACCCAGCGACAGGATGTACAACACCATGAATATCCAGAAAGCCCAGTATCCACGGCGGTTCTGCTTGAAGTTATACAGCCTTCGTTGATTGATGACACTTAATGGCATGGGTGTGCGCTCATCAGAAATTCCGACTGTCGAAATCGATACGCGGATCAATCAGGTGGTACATCACATCGCCAATCAGTTGCAATATCAAACCCAGAAGAGTGAAGAAATACAAAGTCGCAAAAACAACGGGATAGTCGCGATTTATAGTCGCCTCCCAGCCAAGTAGTCCCAGTCCATCCAGGGAGAAGATAACTTCTATAAGGATAGAACCTGTAAACAGGATGCTGATGAAAGCACTGGGAAACCCGGCGATGACAATCAACATGGCATTACGGAATACATGTCCGTATAACACCTGATTTTCATTCAGACCCTTGGCACGTGCTGTCTGCACATACTGCATGCTGATTTGATCGAGAAAGGAATTCTTGGTGAGCATGGTCAGACTGGCAAAGCCGCTGATAACCATGGCGGTTACCGGAAGGGTTATGTGCCAGAAATAGTCACGTATTCGTTCTGGCCAGTCCATTTGCTCCCAGCCCGGCGAGGTCAGGCCGCGCAAGGGAAAGAAATCGAAATAACGGCCACCGGCAAACAGTACGATAAGCAGAATGGCAAACAGAAAACCGGGTATGGCATAACCGACAACAATGGCGCCGCTACTCCACACATCGAAGCTCGAACCATCCTTGACTGCTTTGCGTATGCCCAATGGTATGGATATCACATACACAAACAGCGTGGTCCAT
Source organism: Granulosicoccus sp. (assembly GCA_045106855.1). GTDB lineage: Bacteria > Pseudomonadota > Gammaproteobacteria > Granulosicoccales > Granulosicoccaceae > Granulosicoccus. The sequence goes on along the minus strand of JBGCFI010000096.1, from coordinate 9,067 downwards.
AGCCCCAGACTGATTGATACCGGCATCTTGTCCAGGACCAGATTCATGACAGTTTCATCGCGAAAATAACTGCTGCCGAAGTCAAAGCGTGCGTAGTCCCATAGCATAGTGAAGAAGCGTTCGTGCACGGGTTTGTCAAAACCGAACTGTTGTTCGATCTCGGCGATAATTGCCGGGTCCAGCCCTTGTGCACCGCGATAGGTTGCGGTGTTTCCTGACTGGTTGTTACCGGTGTCGCTACCCTGGCCTGAGAACGCGGCTGTTGCACCCACGGTGTTGCCACGTAACTCTGCCAGTACCTGCTCCACAGGGCCACCCGGTGCAAACTGGATAACAACGAAGTTGATGACCATGATGCCGACAAGCGTCGGCACTATCAGCATCAATCGTCTGAGGATGTAGGCAAACATGGCTTAACCGTGCGCTCGCACGGATGCTGACAGCCTCACAGAGCGATCACGTGTATCAGTGGTTAACAAGCGAGCGCTATTAACGCACCAGATCCAGTTTGCTGTCCAGTTCAGGCTCCACCCACCAGCCAACAGGAAAGCTTGTGAGCTGATATTCAACGTATTTGGGCAGCGTGTCGGGCTTACCGAAACGGTTCCAGTGGGCGATGCGATGTTTGTCGACATAGAACATGGGAATGACATAGTGATTCCACAGCAATACACGGTCCAATGCCCGGGTGGTGAGCTTCAGCTCGTCCAGTGACTTTGCGCTGATGATCTGTTCAATGAGCTCATCGAGCACCGGGTTCTGGATGCCGCCATAGTTCGCGGAACCTCGTTCATCCGCCGCTTCGCTCCCGTAATACGAACGAAGCTCAGCCCCCGGAGGAGGGAAGAAATTGAATGCCACCGTGACCATGTCGAAGTCAAAGTCATCGGTTCTTACCTCATACTGAGCTGAGTCGACGAGTCGTACCGATGCGTCGATACCTGCTTTTTGCAGGTTCTGGATAAACGGGGCGGCGACGCGTTGTCCATCGGGTGAGACCATGAGTATCTCCAGCGACAGTTGCTGACCACCTTTCATGAGTTTGCCGTCTGACAAATCCCAGCCGGCCTCGTTGAATAGCGCCAGTGCTTCTCTTAGCTGCCGTCGATTTCGTCCACTGCCATCGGTGACAGGTGCCTTGAATTCCTGTGTGAATACCTCGGGTGCCAGCTGGTCTCTGTAAGGCTCCAGTATGGCTATCTCTTCTGGTGTTGGTGGGCCACTGACGCCATAGTCGGAGTTCGGAAAATAGCTGTTAATGCGCTCGTACTGGTTGTACAAGATAGTGCGTTTGATGGTTTCGAAGTCGTAGAGCAAGTTAATCGCCTTACGTACTGCCAGATCATCAAACGGTGTGCGCCGCTGATTGAAGAAATAACCGTAAATAGTTCTCGGCTTGTTATCGGGTGGTGTGTCGATAATGATCTGTCCGTTATCAACTTCATCTAGTTCGTAAGCGGTTGCCCATCGTTTCGAGCTGTTTTCCTGACGAAAATCTATATCTCCCGCCTTGAAAGCTTCCAGCATGACTTCTCTATCGCGATAATAATCAAAACGCAGGGTGTCTATATTGTTTACACCTTTGTTAACCGCCAGGTCAGCGCCCCAGTAGTCCTCTACACGTTTAAACGTCAGAGAGCGACCAGCATCGACGTCACTGATGTAGTAGGCACCGCTGGACGGTTGCGGTGTTAGATAGGTCTTGCTGATGTCTTTGTCTTTCCAGTACTCGACAGATAGCGGAGATAGCCCGGCGACCTGCATCAGGGGTTTCATGTTGTTGGTGGTATTGAACGAGAATTTCACTTGGTGATCCGATAGTACTTCGACACTATCCACCTCCTTGAAAGAGGCCTTTAGAAAAGGTCGGCCGTGTTCCTGAATGGTGTTAAAGGCGAATTCAATATCGGCAGCGGTAATCGGTGTGCCATTGTCGAAGTGCGCTTCGGGACGCATATGGAAAATGATCCAGCTCTTGTCGGCCGGGTACTCAACCGATTCTGCCAGCAAACCGTAAGCGGCGGTCAGCTCATCGGCAGAGGCCGTCATCAATGCGTTAGACGCGTAGGAAATCATCCGCGGCCATGAACCCTTGAGGATGTAGGTGTTAAGGCTGTCGAATGTGCCAAAGGCACTCAAAACTATACTGCCACCCGCCGGGGCGTCGGGATTGACATACGGCCAGTGAGGCATGCTCTCGTCGTACAAGGGCTCACCAAATTCAGCCATGCTCCATGAGCGGGTGGTCTCATCAGAGGCTTCCACCGTCGAGCTTGCGGCAAATGTGGATATCACCAGCAAGATAACGCCACACAGTGTCATGAGATGTCCTTGATCACCGTTTGGTCGTAAGTGAGTACTGGTTGTAACGCGACTTGGATAGCAGGGCGTCATATTCATTCTGACCTCGAGTTCAGTAGAGCAATGGTTATGAGTCTAGCAGCGTGGAGCTTTGAAGCACCTCTTGTACGTGATCTGTCAAATTTTACGGTCATTAGTGCCCCTATGTTCTGTGTCGCAATTTGGATGCCGCCGTCTTATGGAACCTTTGTACGACTTTCCGGACAAACTGATTTGAGCGGGTTGCCTGTCTATACTCCGGTCAATTTCCGGATCCTTGCATCCTCCATCTCTCCAACAAGTCGACTACATGGCCAGTTTTATACGATCAGCAGCTACTTCACGTTTCCTGACGTTCTTTATTCTGTGGGTAATGGCAGGTACACAGGCAGTGGCCGTAGAGTCTGATTCACCCTGGCAGGACGTCATTGCTGAGGCCAGGGGCCAGACAGTGTATTTCAATGCCTGGGGTGGCAGTGAGAGGATAAACCAGTATTTGCAGTGGGCTTCGGAACGCCTCGAGCAAGACTACGGTGTCACACTTGAACATGTCAAAGTGGCTGATATCTCGGAAATCGTCGGTCAACTCGAAGCCGCCAGGCTCGTTGGCCGGAATGAGGGTGGAAATGTCGATCTGATGTGGGTTAACGGCGAAAATTTTGCGGCGTTAAAATTTGCCGATCTGCTTTGGGGAGCGTTTGCTGACAATCTGCCCAATGCCACCCTGGTTAAACAGTCTGCTTCGATAACGGCTGATTTTTCAGTCCCTGTCGAGGGTCTGGAATCGCCATGGGGTGGTGCACAACTGGTTTTCATCGGCGACTCGGCCACCACACCTGAGCCCCCCGCATCGGCCGCTGAGTTACATGAATTTGTCGCTGATGGCGGCCGGTTCGCTTATCCGGCACCGCCTGCTTTCCATGGGACTACTTTCGTAAAACAGCTTCTCATTGAACTTGTCAGTGACAACGAGATGGCAACAGCGGCGCTGGCTGCACCGGTAGAGGATGCCGATTTTGACGCGCTGACGACACCCCTTTGGCAATATCTGGACAAGCTGCATCCCTTACTGCGCGGTGGTGGAGACAACTGGCCGGTAAGCGGTGAAATGACGCTTCAACTGCTTGATGATGGTGAGCTGGATATCGCTATATCGTTTAATCCGAATGAGGCATCGGCAGCGGTCAGAAACGAGCAGTTACCAGACACTGTCCGAACCTACGTTTTTACCAATGGGACCATTGGTAATACCCATTTTGTCACTGTCCCCTGGAATGCATCTGCCAAGGCGGGTGCAATGGTTGCTGCCAATTTTCTGTTATCACCTGAAGCACAGGCGCGCAAGGCTGACCCCGAATACTGGGGAGATCCCACCGTGCTGGATATGAAGGCAATGGACGAATCGCAGCGGGCCTTGTTCGAAGCAATCGATCGAGGTGTGTGGGCCTTGCCGCTTGGTGAAGGATCTGTGTTATCAGAACCTCATGCTTCCTGGACCAGTGCGCTCGAGAAAGCCTGGATAGAACGGTACGGGCAATAACAAAGTGCTCAACTTAATGGCTAAGCTCCTGTTTATCCGGTTTGCGGTGCCAGGTTGAAGGCACCGTTTGCTTAGCTCAATCGCACCTGGCCAATCGCTTGCCACAAACTCTATGTGGCGTTCAAAAAGTGGCGTGTTGTGGATCTGCGCATGGGTGCTGATTACGCTATTTGCCTTACCAATCGTACTTGGTCTTACAGGCACGCTATTGCCAGCTATAGGGTTGGCGCCAAATCTTGCCCCCGGCAACGGCTTTGTTCAGGTGTTGGAGGATCCCCGGTTCTTCAGCGCTACGCTGCTAAGTGTTACGATAGGTCTTGGAGCAACCTTTCTCGTGCTGCTCTTGAGCATTGTCTCGCTTGTATCGTTGCATAATTCCAGACTCTGGACTTGGTTGGGTGCCGCGATGCCGCCTTTACTGGCGGTCCCGCACGCTGCCATTGCGGTCGGGCTTGTGTTTCTAATCGCGCCCAGTGGTGCTCTGGTACGTCTTGTTTCGCCGGCTTTGACTGGCTGGACTCGTCCACCGGACAGTTGGCTGATTCCTGATGCAGCCGGATTCACTTTGATAATGGGTCTCGTTATCAAGGAAACCCCTTTCTTGATAATGACGGCGGCTGCTCATCTGTCGCAGCTGAATGTTGACGCCTCGTTAAAGATTGGCAGAAGCCTTGGCTATTCTCCGGCGCGTTGCTGGAGTCGGTTGATTCTGCCGCAGCTGTATCCGCGCATTCGGCTTCCGTTGTTGATTATTCTGGCGTTCAACCTGACGGTAGTGGATATGGCTGTGTTGTCCGGGCCATCCAATCCTCCCACCCTGTCGGTGTTTCTCATGAGCCTGGTGCACGATCCGGGTTCGCGAGCGGCAGCCTCTGCCGGAGCGCTCTTGCTTGCGTTGCTGGTTGGCTTCTGTTTTATTCTCACGCATGGTATCGCTTATCTGGTCGCAGCCCTGGCACGGGTGCGTCGTTGCAGCGGTGCTCGTGGAAGAGGTTCGAGTGTGTTTCGAATCGTGGGTAAGGGCTTAGCCATAACTACGGTGATAATCAGTATTGCTTCACTCGCTGTGTTGCTTGTCTGGAGTGTGACTCGCCGCTGGCGATTCCCGGATGCCTATCCGAGCTCTTGGGCCTGGAACAACTGGCTTGTCAGGGCAGGCAGCCTTTGGGATCCCGCTGTCTCAACATTGACGATTGCCGCAGCGTCGGCGTCGCTTGCAATGATGACTGCCATTGCCTGGCTGGAGCTGGAACGGCGAGGGCATGTACCCAGAATTGATGGCTTGTGGTTTATCCCGTTATTGATTCCGCAAGTGAGCTTGTTGTTCGGCTGGCAGGCAATGGCTTACTGGGTGGGAGCTGACGGACATTGGCTAACGGTTGTCTACTCGCATTGGCTGTACACCATGCCTTACGTCGTATTGATACTTGCAGCAGCCTGGCGGGAGCTGGATCCGGGTTGGGGCCATGCGGCAAACGCACTGGGTGCCGGGTATTGGCGAGTGCTTTTGAAAATACGTTTGCCCATGCTGATAAAGCCCTTGTCCCAGGCAATGGCTGTCGCAGTGGCGGTGAGCGTTGCACAATATCTGCCCACATTGCTGTTGGGTGGTGGCCGGCATCAGACACTTGCGATTGAGCTTGTTACAAGTTTCGGGGGCGTTGATAGACGCACAATTGCGGCACTGGCTGTTCTTCAGAGTGCTTTGCCACTCATGGCCTTTGTCATGGCTTTGTTCTATCCTCGCTGGCGCAGCATACGGCAACGCCGTGGTGATGCTTTGAGTACACATTATCCCCACACGATTTAAATGCATCCTCTCCACGTTAAAGACTTGACGATAATGCTTCCAGGCGGTGAGGCTCTGGTGTCCGATATGTCGTTTCGTATTGAGCCGGGCGAGGTGCTTGTGTTGATGGGTCCTAGCGGGAGTGGCAAATCGAGCATCCTGGCATGGCTCACTGGTACGGCAGATCCTCGCCTTCGCAGCAGTGGGGACGTCTGGCTGGGTGATTCACTCATTAGCGCGCTGCCCACCGAGCACCGCCGGCTTGGATTGATGCTGCAACAGGATTACCTTTTCCCGCATATGAATGTGCGGGAAAATCTGCTATTCGGTTTACGTGGAGGCAGCAGAACACAGCGATTAAGGCTGGTGCAAGAGAGTTTGAATGATGCAGGGCTGGGTAATATGGAGCTGCGGGATCCTGCGACATTGTCTGGTGGGCAACGTGCGCGCGTCAGTCTTTTAAGAACGTTGCTGTCTAACCCTTGTGCATTGTTACTGGATGAACCCTTCTCTAGACTCGATTCGGCTATGCGAGAGCAGATTCGTCGTTTTACCTGGGATAACGCGGCCAGCTTACCCGTGTTGCTCGTGACACATGATTTATCAGATGTACCTGAGGGGGCGAAAATTCTGGATATCAGCAAGCCTTCAACAGCGGAGGTCGTCGATGCTGGATAAATACATTGTTCCAGGCATCCGCCCCGCTCTGGCAGCCGGTGCAAAGCATTTGCATCACGCCAATATCAGCGCAGATCAGGTGTCCGTTGTGGGGTTTACTCTGGGAATGCTGTGCATACCAGCGATTGCCATCGGGCAGCCGCTCTTGGCTTTAGCATGTCTGGTTGCCAACCGGTTAGCCGATGGGCTCGACGGAGAACTGGCACGGCTCAGCTCGCCTACCGATGCAGGCAGCTTTCTGGATATAACGCTGGATTTTATTTTTTACGCCACGTTCCCGCTGGGCTTTGCTCTTTTAGATCCGGCGCAGAACGCACTGCCAGCAACATTTCTCATTGCCAGTTTCGTAGGCACCGGGGCTAGTTTTCTGGCGTTTTCATCGCACGCGCACAAGCAATCCATCCAGAGTCAGCACTTCGCCTATAAGGGTCTTTATTATCTGGATGGCCTGGCTGAAGGCACCGAGACCATTATCTGTTTCGTTTTAATGTGTTTGCTGCCCGCTAAATTTGCTAGTCTTGCTTGGCTGTTTGCAGGCATTTGTCTGCTCACTACGATAAACAGGGTGTATTCTGGTTATCAGACGCTAAGGAGGCGAGGTGCTGGCGCTTCGGATACCGATTAGTTCAGGTAAATGCGCCGAACAGACAGTTAACGTCACTTTCCCGGCTGGAAAAACTGGATGTACATGTAAATGATTGTTTGTTCCCTGACGGACATCTGATGAGTGACTGCCTCAAACATGCAGTCAGCGTATTTTTACCTGTTTTGATTCTCAGTGGCTGTGGCAATAGCAACGATGCGAGCAGTTCCGGGTTGCTGTCCGAAAATGAATCACCAGTCGTGGCTGGAAATGATGGTCCCGAGGGCGACAGCGCCTTACACGTAAATAATACTCGTTACCCACTGGATTCAGCACTTGGCGATATCTGGGGGCAGAGGGGTGAGCACTTCCTGATCGAATACACACTGACCGACGGCAATTTTTCGCTTGAAACAGTCGTGCTTGACGGTCAGTCTCATCAAGTGCTTGTTCCAGCTTTGGCCACGGCCATTTTGCACGTCGACGTGTACAGCGCTGGACGCAGTTTTGAGTATGAAAGTTATGGCTTTGTGCCAGCCGGTGGTGGGGTTAACGTCGCTGCAGGAGTCGGGTATTTTTCAAATGCTTATGTGGGTGTCGATACCGACGATGATGGCAGGGTGTCCGACCAGGAACAGATTGACGTCATCGAAGGTACCGTTAATTTCTTAGGCTCGCCACCAGACATCTCGTTGAATTTCTCCATGACATTAATCAATGGTCAACAAGTGACTGGTGACTATACGGGCCTGTTTGATTTCACTGCCCGCTGAGCCTGAAAAAACCGCTAGCGGGCATCCCTGCGCATTGCTGCCGGGCGAGTCTGACTGATACGTCCATCACCGCTTTGCGATCCACCACCGCGCTGAAGCACTGGAAGCTCTTCATGATCGGGAGAGACGCTTTTTTCCCGAGTGTAGCGCTGGCTTAAGCCCTCGTATATTTCGCTGTCTTCTTCATCAGGAAGCTCTTCAAGGGTGCCGTGCATATCACGTGCAATAAGCATGTAGATAGATGGGATAACAAACAGCGTAAACATTGTACCGATAGCCATTCCACCTACCAGCACCAGGCCAATCGAGTTTCGCGCTTCAGCACCCGGGCCAGTAACCAGCACCAATGGAAAGTGTCCTGCAACCGTTGCGAATGTGGTCATGAGAATTGGACGAAAACGCGTCGTTGAAGCTGCTTTGATAGCAGCCAGCTTGGTTAGGCCACGTTGCTGCATCTGTTTGGCGAATTCCACCACCAATATACCGTTCTTGGCCACAAGACCTATCAGTGTGACAAGACCCACTTGAGAGTATATGTTCAGCGTTGTAGTAAAGCTGTTTGTCCAGTGAGGCAGTTCCGGATTCGGCATTCGCAGGAACGTGAATATCAATGCCCCGAACATGGCCAGAGGTACCGAACCTGCAAGAATAACCAGAGGGTCGCGGAAGCTGTTGAACTGTGCTGCCAATGTCAGGTAAATCAAAATCACGGCCAGCGCAAAGGCCGGTAGAAACTTGTTACCTTCAAGGCGCAACTGACGTGATTCTCCGGTGTAGTCCAGTGAGTATCCCGGGGGCAGAATCTGCGCCGCCTGTTCTTCGAGAAACGTCAGCGCCTCATCCAGGGGAACAATGGATACGCCGCTGAGTTTTACAGCATTGAGTTGTTGAAAACGGTTCAACTCACGCGGCACAGTACTGTTTTCCAATGAAGCAATGGAACCCAGCTGGATAGCTTCACCTTGGGGGCCGGTAACGTAGAGTTCATCCAGCTGGTCAGGGTTAAGACGTTCTGTTCTTAAAGCCTGTGGAATGACGGTGTAGCTTCTGCCCTCGATGTTGAATCTATTAACAAACCCGCCACCTAGCAGAGTACCTATATCAGCGCCGACTTGCTGCATGGTCAGACCCATGTCCGCGACGCGATCACGATCAAAAACTATCTGTGACTGCGCTTTATCGATCTTGGTATCGATGATGGGTGGAAAGGCAAACTTGCCGGATGTCATCGCTGCAAACTGCAGCTGGTTGGCGAATTCAAGAATATCTTCTGGCTCGGCCGTTGATGCGATAACCACTTCGACCGGAAAATCACCGCCACCCGGTAGTGCCGGTGGAGTTACCGGAAACATGCTTATCCCGGC
>JBGCFI010000095.1:0-4292 GCA_045106855.1 Granulosicoccus sp. | reverse complement strand
TGGAGCAGCGCCCTGCTTCTTAGCATGCCAATAATTGTATCGAGCAACGGTTTAAGTAGCGTGATCATGTTAAAAACCACACTGGCCATGGGTAGGAATTGTCAACCGTTTCAATGAGTACCTGTTTTTGGTAGGGACAGGTAGAAATCGACAACGCCAGTGTCAGACAGGATATTGATACCGTAGGAGACCTGCAGGCGCTAATACCGCGAGAGTAACTTGACTAACAGGCCGTTTGATTGAGCTCGTGGTTCACGCTAACACGGATTTTTCCCAACCAATGTCAGTTGGCTTTGTTGCTGCACAAAACGCATTCTATAACAGTAAAACATCAGGCTTATTATCTGAAAATCAACCTGGATAGCAATAGTCATTGCTCAAGGTTTTAGCGCAATGCAAACCGGAAGTCATGCTGATACATCTTCACCCAGCGGAAGCCGTACAACTATACGTGCTCCATCTGTATAGGCCTTGTCGACACTGATCTCGCCGCTATGGATATTGACAATCCGCCGACAAATCGCCAAACCCATACCCGAGCCTTCTACTTCATTCTTGAACATTAATCGTTCAGAGGGATAAAAAATGCGATCGGCGTACTCGGCAGGAATACCGATGCCGTTATCGCTGAAAGAAACGTCCACCCAGCCATCGCCAACTAACTCGCTCTTGATGCCGATATGCGCCGTGATTTCAGGCTTCGAATATTTAATCGAGTTATTAGCCAGGTTGAGAAACAGGCTGGTTAAAAGACTTTTCTCGCCAAGGACACTGTGCGGCGTATCAGTCTCAATGGCCACTTCATGCCTTTCAACCTTCCCAAACAGGACAATATCCAGATTATTAATGATTTCGCTCAACGCCACAGTCGTAAAAGATCGTGCTTTATCGGGCACACTCATAAACTCAAGTATTCCGGCGGAGACATCTTTTAAAACCTGCGCAGACTTTGTAGCAATCTCATGACCCTGCTTGATACTTTCTGGATTGAACCCGTCCTCCTCCATAATTTCGAGCGCTAACTCGATTCTTCTCAGTGGTGCTTTTATATCGTGTGCCGCAGCGCTGGCGGCGAATGACTTTAGCTGGGTATTCTCTTCGGAAAGTACCAGCCTTGTGTTTTCTTCTGTCAGTACCAATACCGATGAAATAATATCAAGCATTTCACGGAGAATTTCCTGCGCTATCGCTATTTCCGACTCGGTCCACGGCAAACTGAATTCGTTGTGTTCGCTAACCCAGGCCTCGAAAGAGTTTCGCGGTGAAAGCGTTGCAGTATCGTTCTGACCAACGGGTTGCGACTTATCCCTTGGCTCCCCCGCCCACATGACAGACTCCGTCAAAGGCCGTCTAAACCAGATCATCTGGCAGATCCGGTGAGAAGCTACCGGTTGTAGAAGCACACCACAAGCTGATTTTTTGTACCGTGCGGCATCTGGCCATTCCTTATGCAACGATGCAGAACTATATTGTCCAGAAGCATTGGTATTTTCCTGAACCCAGCTTACAAAACCCGGGAAGAACTCTTCTGGTGGAGTGAATCCCGTTAACTGCAATTGATCACCGAACTGAAAAGCAAAGCCATCCGCATTCATGAATTGCATCAAAACAGGCGCAAACTGACCGACTACACCCATAACATCACCTTTGGCGCGTAACGTGGATGCCAGCTCTGCTTCAAGCTTATGGAGCTCAATCACTTTTTCACTGGTACGTCGGGCGGTCTCGTGGTTGATTCTACTCATCAACGCAGTTCCCAACTCTCGTAGCAGCGTCCAATTATCAAACGGCAGTGTACAGCTGCGGTCATGATGACAAGCGATAAAGCCCCATAGCTTTTCATCTTGCATCAGGCTTACCGAGAAGGTGGCCTCAACTCCCATATTTCGAAGATATGCGGTATGCATGGTGGAACAGGAACGGGTAAGAGCATAAGTCAAGTCAATCGTATCCTTTCCGAACTCAGGATTTTTCTGTATATCTGCAGTTACGTCATGAACGCTGAATACACCTCGGTAGGGCACTAGCTTCATCAGCTCACGAGCTTGTAACGGTATGTCAGTATCCGGAAAATGCAGACCAACAAAGCTTGACATATGCTGAGCGTGAGAGTCGACGATGATTTTTCCAGACCAGTCAGGTAGGAATTGAAATATCTGCACTCTTGAGAACGTCGTGATTGTTCGAACCGCATCGCACACAATCTGCATGGCGTCCTCAATTGAATCAGAATTGAGTATTCGCCCGCTTTCCCGCGTAACAAGTCTTAACTGCTTGCGAATGGAAAGAGCGCCAGGCGGGTATTCCGCCGGTATGAACTCGACTATCCAGTTACCCAGATATCCATGTACAACGGCATCATAGGTATTTCCGCAGGTTGAGAATTCACAATCGAGCACACTGTGCACACCCTCATCATCCAGATCAAGAAGATCCAGATTCTCGCTTAGCTCATCGTGTACTTCTCTGAGTGATTTGTTGGCAAGGTAATTAGGTTCAATGTCCAGAATACTGAATACATTAACGCTGGCGGCAATGATTTTCTGTGTTTCCCGCTGAATCACCATTAGCGCACCTTCGCTCTGAACGGTCCCGAGCAGGTGCACCTCCTCTCTATCGCAATTGCTCAGATCAGCAGCAGGCTGCCTGGCAAAGAAATCAGACAACGACTTCGATGCCGCCACGCTACCCGATACCACTTGCGGATCACTAGTATTCATATCTTATGATTTTCAGCGATGAGAAAAGGCCCTGAGAAACGCTACCTGTAGAGCTCAAACAACAGAAATGATTTGTCGATTGAAACAATGGAACGTTTTGGTCGCACTATGAAGAATACACTCAAATGCTTCTTCGCTGCCTTTGTACGAATCCAGTGCTTCGACCAGATTCTGCCATAAATCGGCCTTTATGCCGCGGCCAAAAAAATGACACGGCATCTCTGGCAAGTTAGTTGTCACATGCTTAGCGATGAACTTACCACCAATACTGGCACCATGAAGCACATAAAGCATTCCAATGCTGCTCTCCGCGCACTTGATCCACGGCATATCCTCTGCAGCCGATGCACTGTGCAAATTGAGGTCTTCACGTAATGCAGTGATGGCCGACCGCAACGTAAACTCAGGCCACGCGTCAGCGCTTGCACGCCGCTTTTCCGCCGATTCATACAGGACGAGAAAAAAATGCAATATCTGCCGGTATTCTGACTCACTTAGTCTGGAGCTTGTAAGCTTTCCGATATCGACGTGCTCGTGCAAAATCTGATGCGGACATGCTGTGCCCAGTGCCAGACGTTCACGTATGCCTCTTGTTTGTACACGCATTCCAGAGACTGTCCTGATCGACCCATTACTGCAGGAGCCAACAGTGTACCAAGGCTACAAAGGATGTGCGTACAACGTTTACGAGTAGATGTATCGATACCCGATCCGTTAATTGAAAAACGGTAGAACTCTTGCCTACGCCCGTCAGAACTGATTAAGTTATCAGGGCACTTCAAGTTTTAACACTGAAGAAACAGCCAGATTTGATTCCACTTGAGCCAACGACAACTCCGCTTCACCGAGAAATGGTGAACACGCAAATCAATACTGCTTGCAATAAGGAAGCAATCGCAAATAGGCTTCTACCATCCAGTAGACTACTTTAATATCACTTCTACAGTATCACTCTCTGACACACGCCCATCGAGTGCACGCTCAAGTGTCTGTTTCAACAGCATAAGCTCGGTATTAAGTTGTTTTGCCGACTCGACCATCATTTCAGCGGCGACGTTCATGTGCTGCGGAGTATCACAACCTTCAACTCGTTTTTCATATGCTGCCAACAGGGCTCGACCGGATTCACACTGTTCGGCAGAACCTTGCGTCATTTGAATCATTAAAGCCGTCTGTCGTCTGGCTTCAAACTCTTGCGGATCTTCCAGATGAAGCCCCGCCCAGTCATCGAAATCAAAGTCATTCATTGATTGATCTGCCATGAGCTACTCGCGTTATCCGTTGTGATGCTACGTAGTCTGCCCACTCAGCCCCCTTAGAGTTTGAGGCATACATCTCACCGTCGGCAGACAGGATCACTTCAAATAGAAGATTCTCGCTGTTTTCCTGACCCGAATACCATTTATTGCGCACCAGCCAACCATCGGGGGTTCAATGAATTGCGCATCGGAGCATTTATCGTCATGCCGGATTCCGACCTCAGCAAGATGTGGATACAGATCGCGGGCTTGTCTACCGGGGATCACTTCGATGCTGACAGATCATTGCCTACTTGCAGGTAGTCAGCCCTTT
>JBGCFI010000094.1:0-33608 GCA_045106855.1 Granulosicoccus sp. | reverse complement strand
TGTCATCGCTGCAAACTGCAGCTGGTTGGCGAATTCAAGAATATCTTCTGGCTCGGCCGTTGATGCGATAACCACTTCGACCGGAAAATCACCGCCACCCGGTAGTGCCGGTGGAGTTACCGGAAACATGCTTATCCCGGCAATGTCATTTAACTTGCCGGCAATCTCCGGTTTGATTTCGAACACAGAGCGCTCTCGCTCCGACCAGTCCTTGAGCAACATGCCACCAAAGCCTGAGGAAGGGAAAACGAGCTGAAAAGTGAATGAAGTCTCATCAATACTGTTAAAAGCCTGGTCAGCTTGTACGGCGTATCGTGACGCAGTCTCGATAGTTGCGTTCCCTGATCCGTTGACGATGCCAAAGATGATGCCCTGGTCTTCTGTAGGCGCAAGCTCCTTGGCTGACATGATAAACATCGGTACACACAACAGCGTTATGACAATCCAGACGATATAGACAGCCGGTCGTGCCGTCAGCGTGCCATTCAACAGTCCGGAATATTTGTTTTTTACTGCATTAAAGGCGTCGTTAACTTTCTTCTGAAAGCCTTTTTCCGAATCCCCTTCTCGCAGCAGAGAGGCTGACATCATTGGTGACAGTGTGAGAGCCACAATGCCGGATATGGTGACAGCGCCTGCCAGCGTGAATGCAAATTCCCGAAACAGTGAGCCTGTCAGTCCACCTTGTAAACCAATGGGCAGATACACGGCAACCAGAGTGGCTGTCATGGCGATAACAGGCCCAACCAGTTCACGGGCACCGAGTAGTGCTGCATCTATTCTCGATTTGCCTTCGCTGATGTGGCGCTCGACATTTTCCACAACCACGATGGCATCATCGACGACCAGCCCGACCGAGAGCACAATAGCCAGTAGCGTAAGCAGGTTGACGCTGAAGCCAAACATCTGCATCAGGAATACCGAGCCGATCAGTGAGATGGGTATGGCCATGATGGGCACGATGACCGATCGGATAGAGCCCATGAACAGGAAGATCACGAGCATGACAATGATCAGTGTCTCCACCAGCGTTGTGACCACTTCGCGGATAGAGCTGGCAATGTATTCGGAGGCATCGTAGGCAACATCAGCACTCATGCCTTTGGGCAAGGTGCTTTTGATGTCATCCAGCTCTTCCCTGACACCTGTGATGACATCAAGCGTGTTGGCATTCGGTTGTGGCCAGATTCCCATGAAGATGGCATCGTCGCCGTTGTATCGGACTTCGACGTCTGCGAAGTCTGCGCCCAGCTCAACCTCGCCAATGTCCTTGATGCGAATCACCGCGCCCTCTTGCGAGTGGACCACCAGATTTTCAAATTCTTCTACCGTGGACAGATCGGTATTGGCAGCCAGATTAACCTCGATTTGCGCGCCTTTTGTTTTCCCCAGTGCGGCCAGGTAGTTGTTTGCCCCCAGTGCCTGTCTCACCTGCGTAGGCGTAATTCCATGCGCTGCCAGCAGTTGTGTATCCAGCCAGATCCGCATGGCGAAGTTACGCCCTCCGAGTATTTCCGCGCGTTGCACGCCATCGCGTGCTGCCAGCCTGGGTTGCACAACTCTGGTCAGGAAGTCAGTCACCTGGTTAGGCTCGAGAATGTCTGAGGTAAAGCTCAAGTAGGCAGAGGCGACAGTGCTGTCCGCAGACTCGACATTGATAACCGGAATCTCTGCCTCCGGAGGGAGGTCTCCGCGAACCTGATTAACCTTGGAGCTGATTTCCGATAATGCCTTTATAGGGTCGTAATTCAGCTCAAGTCGTACAGTGACGACTGACATTCCCTGCTGGCTGCTGGAAGAGACATAAGCTACGCCGTCGGCACCGGAAACCGCACGCTCTAAAGGTGTGGTTATGAAACCTCGAACAAGCTGCGCGCTAGCTCCAATGTAGGCGGTATTTATCGTGACAACTGAATTATCGTTACGGGGGTATTGACGTATGCTGAGGTCGCGGACCGCCTGTATTCCGGCAATCAGAATCAACAGGCTGACAACAATTGCCAGTACAGGTCGTTTTACGAATATGTCTGTGAAACGCATGACGGTTCCCTTTACGCGTTGTCGGGTTGCGGATTCAGGCTTGGTTCCGAATTGCCATCACCAATTTTTACGGGCGCGCCGTTTCGCAGTTTAAATACCCCCTCGTTAGCAACGGTATTACCGTCTTCAAGTCCTTTCGTAATCTCTACAAAGTCGCCACGTCTTTCACCAAGCTGAACAAACTGCTGTCTGGCGATGAGTTGTTCTTCTTCATTGTTCTCCAGTACAAAGACAGAATCTCCGTAAGTGGCAAAGCTGACGGCCGTCAAAGGCACCATCAAAACCTGCTTTACCGTGGGTAATACCACTTCGACACTGGCGAACATGCCCGGCAGCAAGGCGGGGATGCTGTCACCATTATCTGCTTTGACATCGAGCGTAGCCTGAACCCGAACCGTGCGGGTCGCTGTGTCAATTTCCGTATTGATCGCTGTTATTGTTCCCTGGAAAATACGATCAGGGACTGCATTGCTGGTGACACGCACCTGTAAGCCTGCGGTTACTTGCGCAAGTGCGCGCTGCGGCAACGAGAAATTCACGCGCATGGGATCAAACGCCTGAAGCGAGACAATCGGGACGCCCTGAGAGAGATCCTGACCGATGTCTGCCAGACGAAGGCCGAGCCTGCCATCGAAGGGCGCTGTTATTTGCTTTTTGGCCAGTGACGAGGTGATGTTATCCATTTGTGCCTGCGCTGCCGAGGCTTCGGAGCGTGCAGCATCAAATTCGGATCGGGACACGACACGACTGCGCCACAGGCGGGCTACTCGATCCAGATTGCTCTGGGCAAGCACAAGGTTTGATTCGGCGGCGCTTAGCTCTGCGTTTTCAGTGCTGGTTTCCTGTTCGAGTAGTAGATCGCCGGCAGAGACGACCTCGCCACCATCGAAATAGAGCTTTGAGACGCGCCCGGGAAGGTCGGCAGTGATGACCACGCCCTGGGATGCTTCAAGTGTCCCTATCGACTTCATGGTGGTTTCCCAATCACCGCGTTGCACATCGATAGAGGTCACGGTGGTGGGCGGAGGTGACATCGACTCACCTGCCGCAATCAGGTCTTTTATCTGGAGGGCCTTTACGCCTCCCAGAGTGCCAATGATGATAAAAAGCCCGAGGATGGCGAAAGCAATTCGTTTTTTCATAGTTCGCGTTACAGTCTGGATCGCTATGGCTCCGCCAGTTCGGCGTAGTCTCAATAGGTAAGTTTACGTGTAAAACAGGTACTTTAGACGCGCTAGGTTATGTGGCAAGGCTTTATGAACCTATAGCAACGGCGAAAGCGGGTTCACAGCTGATGCTGGCACTTGCGGATTTTGCGGCCGTTTGCTGAGGAAAGGCAGAAGATGTTTCACTGTCTGATCGATGATATCTGTACGTCGGGCTTTCTCTGAGTCCGTTTCATTCCAGTTTCCGCAGGCAAACCTGCAAAGCCAGTTTGTGGGCGCTTCAAAGTCGCAGTGGCTGGCCCCCGGAATCCTGACAAGATCCGAAATGCTGTCGTTGTCTCTTGCGCCGTAAACGGCATCCCCGTTGTTATTGTCGTTACAGCTTGTTGCGGGCCCCGCGAGCCCTATTAACGGAGTTTGCAGTTGGGTAATGCGTGTCAGGCCCAGGTCGGCCTGGTCGACCAGATCAAGGGTTACGATTGCCCGGGTATCGTTATCCGCGGCAAGAACCGCCGCTAAAGCGCCTGCAGAAAAGCCGGCGTAAATGATGTCGTCAGCGATTCTCAGCTTGCGGGCAAGCTCACGCATGTCTTGAGCATTGCTGCGATGGTGGCCATTCCACAGGCGCATGCTGCAAAAATCCAGCGTTACTACCCGTATTCCCTGGTTGGCTATTGCCCGGCTGAGTCCGATCATGGTGTCCTGATCGCGCAGAAAACCATGACCCAGCATAACGCTGGTATCAGTTCTGGGCTGATTGGGTTGGTACATACGGTATTCGTAATGGCAGCCGGATGCTGAGATGTGGATTTGTTCCTCAAGCACATAGTTGTCTCGTTCTGCCCTGGGACTTGCCACCGGCCCGTCACCCATCATTGACAAGCAGCCACTGAGCATAAGGATCACTGACAGGTAGAGCAGGCAATGAACAATCCGGATGGGCATATGGCTTTTACGTTTTGCGCAGACGATGGATGATCTGCTGTCTGTTGCTCTACTATGCAAGACTTTGATGTCAAAAAGGAACGTAATGAGCGACCCATCCACACAGAACAGTCCACCGGATATGCAACGGATTCGTCAGGTTGCACATGACATCAGTCCGTATGTGATTCGAACTCCCACGGTTCCATGGCCCGTGCCGGCAAACGTTGGCGGCCCTGATATGGAATTGTTCATGAAACTTGAATTGTTCCAGCGAACAGGCAGTTTCAAGGCTCGCGGCGCAATAAACGCCATTGCGCACGCCATTCAATCGTCTGAACGTCAATCGTTTGCTGGTGTAACGGCATTTTCAGCAGGCAATCATGCTATCGCCACGGCCTACGCCGCGCAAATGCTTGGTACAACCGCAAAAGTTGTCATGCCACGCACTGCCAATGCCTTTCGCCGGGAAAGATGTGCAGCCTATGGGGCTGAACTCGTTTTTGGCGACTCAATCAGCGATTTGATTCAGATCGTCAACAGGATACAGGCCGAAGAAAACCGGCATCTTGTGCATCCGTTTGAGGGAATCCATACAATCGAGGGTACGGCGACGGTTGGTATGGAGCTTTGTGACGATTTGCCAGCGCTGGATGCTGTGATTGTCCCGGTGGGTGGGGGAGGCTTGATTGCAGGAATAGCCCTTGCCGTGAAGCAGATGCAGCCGCAGTGTCAGGTTATTGGGGTAGAGCCACAGGGTGCGAACGGCATGCAGCAATCGGTACAGCAAGGTTTGCCGATGGATATCGTGCAGGTGAATACTATTGCTGACAGTCTGGGTGCTCCGATGCATGCGCCGCTTTCATTCTCGTTTGTTGAGCAGTACGTTGATGACATGGTGTGTGTGAGTGATCAGCAGATGCTGGAAGGCATGCAGCAGATGTTTACACAAATGAAACTTGCGGTAGAGCCTGCCTGCGCGGCGTCGATTGCTGCGCTACAGACCCCGCTTGCAGGTCGTTTCGCGGGTAAGCGTGTGGCGTTGATTGGCTGCGGTAGCAATATAGATCTGGCAACCTACAGCAGCTTACTGGGGCGATGACTACGCATCCGGAACTCGTTAAGGTTCGACTTTCAAGCGACAAAGTGATCGAGTTCAGGGGTGTTTGCCTGACGCGTGTGGCAGTTCTTGATCATGACGAGCGCGTGCGTCGACAGTTTGCCGTGTTTTCGCACGACGCAGGTTACGTCGCCGAGCGCATCGACTATCCAGAAACAATTGATGTCCGGTTCTGGGGAGCGCTTTGTGTTGATGCCGAGGCTCTGTACCAGTTTTTCGGTAATGAACCTCTGGCCAATTATCTGTATGGAACCTTGCGCCTGAGTGTCCCCGGATTTCGCAATCTCTAGTTACCTTGGCACCGGCTTGGTGCATGGGTAACACAGGGTGACTTTCTATACCAAAGCGGAGGATTACCTGGTTGCCATGTTAAGGCTTGAGCGGTATATTCGCTAAGTGCAATCAAAAAAGAGTGAGACCATGAGCGCGTATCAAGTCATGGGAATCATCGTGTGTTGCACGGTAGTTTTTACGGGGGTAGTAACGCTTTTAACCATGCAGGGCGTGCATATTCTGATCGCCCTGCTCGGAGTTTACCTGTTTGCTGTCTGGAGCATGCTTTGCATGCAACGAAAAGCGAGGGAAAACTTTGAATCCAGGGAGGATGGTCGACGTCGAAGATTCGATAGCGAGTCCCGGGGATACCGTGCACGTGCGAAAGATTTCAGCCCGTCAACGAAAGTCATTTACTGACTGAAATAAATACAAGCTGTTTAAAGCTTCCCGTTCTCCGGCCAGGTAGCCGGAGGGCTGGTTGACCAGTTCTGTAAGCTACTTGGCTTCGCCTTGATTCATATCAGGCGTCAAGGGACGGGCTCGCGCCACCTTTTTCACCAGGCGTGACGTTAACTTGTTTTCCACACTGCGTGCCACTTCTTCAAGTGAGCGTCTGGCTTTAAGCTGTTTTTCGTTTAAAACAAGCTGCCTGGCAATAGACGTAATTTCTTGTCGTGTCTTTCGTTTTTCTTTTTCAAGGCTGCGAATAAGGCTGCTCATTGTTTTCTGGCGGCTTTCTATGGTCATTCGAGCTTCATGCAGCTCTGATTCCAGTCGTGATCGGATCTGAACCGATTGGCGAGCAAACGCAATGGATTTATTGGCGGTACTGAGAGCCTTTGCACGCGCAGCAGCACTTCGTCGAATTTCCTGCTTGGCATTGACCATTTTCTGCTTGAGCTCGACCACGTTATGTTCGGTTTCTATCCGCTTTGCCTTTTCCTCGGCGGCTGTGGCTTCAAGTGCGGTTGCTACATCTATACTTTTCGCCAGTTTTTCTTCAAGCTCGATAACAGCGTCTGCCTTATCGTTTGAGTGATGTCGTGTATCAGCCTCGAGCACAGAAAGTGCTTTTCGAGTAATGCGCAAGTGTTTCTCGGTTTGTTCGCGCAATGCGATCTCTTCAGCCAGTCTTGAGGCTATATTCTCTGCAGATCGGTTTTCCGTGGCGATGGGTGTTGGCGACGCCTGCTCTGTTGCCTGGCTTGAATCGTTCATCGCCTCACGATCAATGTCATCAGTCATCTGGTCAATCTGTGCCGATTCCAGATAAACCGGGTCGACCTTTGATATCGGCCCTTCGCTCTCGTCCGTGACCGGATCGAGCGATATATCGACATTTGAGTCGAGTGTTAAATCACTGGCATCAGGCATATCGACCTCATTCAGGATCCAGTCGAAACTAGCGCGAGCTGCTTTGTTGTCCAAGTTTGCTACCCGATATCGATAATAGGTGTAGAGTGCCACCGCAGGCAAAATCAAAACTACGATTAAAGAGGTTGTTGGTACCAGAAGCGATTCAGCGGCTTCTGTTGACGTGCCGTACGCCAGGTAAGCTCCTATGCCCAGTACGAGGCTGATAGCGAGGCCTACCCAGATACCCAGGTACCAGGATGCTCGTTCCTTGCGGTGTTGAGGCATTGCAAAAGGATTCAATCGCCCGGAAATCCCGACAAACAAGGTATATCCAAACACAAGCGGGAGGGCATACTTGAAAATTGCTAAAGTCATGGGGCGGGGACGGCACCTGCAGTCATAGATATCAAGTGCTCTGCAAAATAAGTGCCCCATCGACGTATTAGGACATAATGCAGGGTAACGATCATCAGGATCACGTCGGGCGGCTTGCCCAGCTGCAGTTGTTCGACAGTGCCTTGTGCTGAGTAATTGATAACGGGATGGGTAAAAAAATTCGGCAGCTTAAACGAATGGTTTACACTCTGCTCCTTAGTTGATGTAACGGGATGTTGAATGAGTATCGTTAGAGCATTTCCGTTGATGGTGGCCGGATGGCTGCTCAGCGGCATGGGTGTTTCCAGCGCAGATACGCTGCTGCCCGATTCCTCTTTTGAGGATTGGTCGGCTGTGGTGCGCGAGGTTGATCTGGCAGATGGCTCCGTGCTCTTCGAGTATACCGCCAGAACCTTCTCCGGCCGTGTTGAAGGTGCCATGCTTGCAATATCCTTCGTCCCCAGATTCGACTGTAAGCAGACCGTGCATGTTCGCATGAGAAACAATCTTCAAGCAGCCCCTGTCGACCGACTACTCGATTTCTCCATCGGTCCCACCAGGCTGAAATTCACTGGGCTCGTTGATGAGGTTGGGCACTATCTTTACTATTCCGTAGCCGCGACGGCAGACGACATCGACGAATTGCTCCAGCTTATCGCTGACTATTCCAGGGCCACTATCTATCTGGCATCAGATTCAACCGATGAAGCAGCGAGCGCGGAATCCCTGAATTTTTCTCTGTTGGGTTCACGGCTATCGACACAAGCTACTCAAAGGAATTGTGAGTCGCATGTGCCGGTGGCATACGAACGCCGTCAGTAACTTCTCTAAAACCAGCCGTCAATTTACAGCTCGATAGAATCCTCAACGGCTGTGTCGAAGTTTGCCAGACGATCTTTCCAGCGATTGGTATCCATACCGACTGATTCATTCAGACGCTGACTGGCAATATACATGCCTTCATATACCTCTGCGGTATTGGCATAGAGGTCTCGTCGATCTTCATCCAGTAAAATATCGTAAGCGTCAACACGATGTCGCGGCGTAATTTCTTTGGCGGTTGGGCTACCGATCGCCAGGGCTTCGATCAGCGCGTCTCGCGGTGCTCTAATGGTGAGGCGTAGTGCCTTGAAGTAATTCCTCATGTCATTGGCTCCAGCAGGGCGTTGAACGTTGCCTCGAACTTTCGGCGTTGTGTTTCAAGTAAAGTCTTCTCGCGTTCGCCTAACTTGTTTACTCTTTCGTGGTGGCATCTGCGCATAGCGAGAGAGAAACTCTTGTCAACAGCGATCCGATCCAGCTCGCCGCGCAACGGTTGACCAAGCGCAATCCGAAACCGGATTTCATCAGGTTGTCTGGCCACTGCGCGGGCGTCCCATCTCAATTTTTGTTCTGTTGTCATTTGCGCCCACCAGATCGTTTTATCGGGGCGAGGTATGGGTGGTAGCGGACTGCCATATGCCCGAGTGAACTGTTGATTGAGCTTCGCATTGCCGATGCCAAAAGCATCGGAGATAAATCTCAACAAATTGTTTTGTACTGGTGTGAGTGCGTGCTCGGTGACGAGCAAAGCCATGAGCAAATCAATTATTTGCTGCCGTTGTGTTTCAGTGGTATAGGTTTGGAGAAACCCGATAGCGTCAGCAAATGCATTGGCATCTTTCATAAAGGCCCAACGCTT
This sequence comes from Granulosicoccus sp., assembly GCA_045106855.1. Classification (GTDB taxonomy): domain Bacteria; phylum Pseudomonadota; class Gammaproteobacteria; order Granulosicoccales; family Granulosicoccaceae; genus Granulosicoccus. The sequence goes on along the minus strand of JBGCFI010000094.1, from coordinate 24,670 downwards.
TATCAAGGTTCTTGTATCCGGATTCTTTGTTTCAAATACCTGTTGCTTGAGCGCGGGGTCAAAACGGTTGTCAGCGTAGGCCATCCAGTAAACCAGGAATTCGATAGCATATTCCTGTTGATCACCGGCCTCAAAGCCGATTAGCCAATCGCCGAAATGCCGAGTGTCTTTTGCGGTGGTTCGCTGTACTGGCTGCCGCTGCGGTGCCGGTCTGCTCTTTTGAGCGCTGACAGCTGATGGGGGATTGTCGACGTGTACCGGAATGTCGACCATGTGGGTTTCATCCAGTGAATAGTTGACATCTTCGTCGAAGGGGGCTGGCTCGTTCAATGCGGGGGCAGGATCGGGTCTGCCAGGCGCAAAATCGGGTCTGCCACGGGCAGGATTGGGTCTGCCAGCTGCAGGATCGGGTCTGCCAGGGGCAAGATCGGGTCTGCCAGGGGCGTGCGTACGCGCGTCAGCGCTGCGTTTTTTTCTACGTTTGTGAGTGTACTTTTTTTGTGGTGCATCCTGATGGTTGTTCGACGCTTGCGCCGATGCAAGTCGACTGCTAGAGCCGCGTGTGGATCTGACAATTAAAAATATAAGTGGCAGGCTCAGGGCCACAAGAAGTGCTAGCCAGTGCACGGGAGAAAACCTGACGAGCCAGCTTTTTGCTTTAGACAAATACTCAGCGGCGACAGACTTTATTGCTGAAATTGATAGCGAGTTGTCATGGCTCTCCGGAAGTGGCTGCGAGGTCTCAGGCCTGGCAGGCTCAGTCGTATTCTCTGTGTTTATGACGTTGGGTTCTGCCGTCAGATCGCTATCGAGCGACGCAACGTTGTCTGTAAGCGCTGACTGCGTTGCTACTTGTGGCGTCGCAACAGATGTATCAGGATTTCGTGGTGCTGGCGTTATGTTGCCGTTTGTTGATGTGTCCGATGCTATGGCAACGGGTTCCAGCTCACTATCAGCCACGCTGTTATTGTTGAGCTGAATAGCGGCAGGGGGTACGAAAGCAATTCCCAGTGCATTGAGCAGGCATTGGCGATACGTGCTGACGTCACCTGAGGACGATGAGCATTGCAGTTTTACTGCATTGCGCTGATCGATGGCGAGTTGTGAAAAATCCGCTACAGGCAGAGATTTAAGAGGCGACAAGGCCGTGTTGACGCATTCGCGGTAGGCGCGGGCGCCGGCATTTGTCTGGGAGTCATAACACTGCTGTGCTATCACGAATTGTTCATCTTTCGAGGCCAGCGACAACGCAGGTCTTGATTCCTGATCCATCTGCGCAAGCTGGTCGAGAATACAAGTGTCGTAGTCCTTTGATGCTGCAGGCGCTTTACCGGCACAGGCTCTCTGGACTGAATATTGTTCATCGATGCTCAAGGCGGCCAGAATTCCGGGTTCCTCGCCGATACCAGCTTCAGCGGCTGCGATATGTTCTCGCAAACAGTCCCGGTAGGCTTCTGCACCATCCGTAAACTGCAATGTTGTGCAGTTTGCGATGGCCGAATTCTGTTGTGCGCGATTCAGGTTGCTGAGGATTTCAGACGACTGTGTGGGCATGGCACAGCTCAGCCAGGCCAACCCGAATATCACCCGAGCTACCCAGGCCATAGACTGCCCGGTATCGCTTAAGCGGTCGGCTAAAAAGGCCCCGGGTAAATCCCGAAGACTTTGATTTACTGTGTGATGCATCTTTTGCGGACGTTTGGGTTTTAGATACTGGGCTGGCATGCTCTGGATGGAGCATTTCACGCGATTGCCCAATTCTAGCGTTGATTTGCCCATGCCGACCAGTGATCTGTTGATATGCTGAACGCTATGTGACGTAGTTAATATCAATACCCAGTGTAATATCGCATGATGAAATCCGAATTCTTTACCCGGGGCATCTGGCTGATTATTCTGCTGCTGCCCTTGTGCAGTGGTTGTGCCAGTGTTGTACGACCAAACTATACGCAGACGCTAGGTGAACTGCGTCAGGGCGCGTACACGCTTGATCGCGACCATGCCTATCTGATCTTTCGCATTGAGCATCTTGGGTTGTCCACTGTTGTCGGGCGATTCAATACCGTTGACGCGACGCTCGACTTCAACCCCGGCGCTTTATCTGACCTAGTGCTTGAGGGCGTGATCGATGTGGGCAGTATCGACCTGAATAACAAAAGTCTCGAGGCACGTCTCACGGGAGGTGGCTGGCTTGATGCAAACCGCTACCCCGAGGCGCGATTCACCTCAGTGTCAGTCGAACCGCTAGATGGCAATTCGTTTAATCTGAACGGCGATTTTACCTTGCGGGGAATTACGAGGCCGGTCAGTCTGCTAGCCACATTCAAAGGCGGGGCTGATAACCTGCTAACAGGTCTGTACACACTGGGGTTCACGGCAACCGGTTCAATTTCCCGTTCGGAATTTGGTATCGATGCGTTCGCGGCCCTGATCGCTGATGAAGTCTTTATCGAAATCCACGCTGAGTTTCAGCGTACGGATTCCTGATGGGATCTGTGCGATGGCCCTCGCGATAACGACGTCCCAGGTCATGAATAGACCGTTGAAAAGTACATAAAAAATTGAACAGTAAAAATTCCATATCGGCAATCTCTACGTAGCAGGGTACTATTCCCGACAATTATGCTTTCTACTACATTCGCTTATTCATGTTGATTCTACTATCGCCAGCAAAGACGCTGGATATGCAGACCCCTTCCCGGGTTGCAGCGCCGACGCTTCCGGGATTCATGGAAGAGTCTGAAAAACTGGTCAAGACGCTCAGGCGTTATCGAAAAAAAAAGCTGGGTGAGCTGATGAGTATCAGTGAGCCGTTGGCCGAACTCAACATTCAACGCTTTAATGAATGGCAAAGCGAATTTACGCCGCAGAACTCGAGACCTGCCATTCAGGCCTTTCGTGGAGATGTCTATATCGGGCTTGATGCTGACACTCTGGGCAAACGGGATCTGAACTACGCACAGAAGCATTTGCGAATACTGTCAGGTCTTTATGGTTTGTTAAAGCCACTGGATCTCATGCAGGCGTATCGTCTGGAGATGGGTACCGCTTTGAAGACGCGACGGGGCAAGTCACTTTATGAGTTCTGGGGTGATTCGATTACCGAGCATTTGAATGAAGAGCTTGAAATGCAAAAGCAGGCGCAAAAAACGTCCCTGATTGTCAATCTGGCATCCAACGAGTATTTCAAGTCTGTCAAAAAGAGCAAGCTTGAGGGAACTCTCTCGTCACCGGTTTTCAAGGATGAGAAAAATGGAAACTATAAAATCATCAGTTTCTTTGCGAAAAAAGCCAGAGGAGCAATGGCACGCCATCTCATACAGAAACGTGCGGACTCAATGGCCGACGTGCTGACTTTCGATGCGCTGGGTTATCGTTACTCGGAAGCCGAGTCCCTAGAAGGGCAGCCGGTATTCCTGCGCTCTGAGAAGGCGGCGCAACCGTACCTGGCGTAACTGGTAAGACAGCTCGCCGTAGATAACGATACAGCCGAGAATGGCAAATAGACTCATGCATAGGCAATCGGCAGCTCGTCTCGTAGCTTGAGTAATTCGTCGACAAAAAAAAGACGCTCGATCCTTGAGCGCCTCTTCTTGACTTGACACATCGGGCCTGATCTCCCGATGCTATTTGTCTGGCATTGTTTGCCAGGCTCTTTAAGCTTAACTTCGACCCGCGAATTCCGGATAGGCTTCCAGGCCACATTCAGAGATATCAACGCCTTCGTACTCTTCCTCTTCGGAAACTCTCAGGCCGATTATCATCTTGATAATTCCCCAGACGACGAGGCTGACCACAAACGTCCATGCAAAGATGGATACCAGGCCAAGTGCCTGAGCTCCGAAGTTCGCGCCTTCATTCGTTAATGGAACCACCATGAGGCCGAACATTCCGACTACGCCGTGAACGGATATTGCGCCAACCGGATCGTCGATTCGCAGACGATCAAGCGTGGTAATTGAAAAGACAACCAGGATGCCACCAACCGCGCCTATCAAGGTCGCTGACAACGGGGAAGGCGTAAGGGGTTCGGCCGTAATTGCCACCAGGCCAGCCAGTGCTCCGTTGAGTGCCATTGTCAGGTCGGCTTTACCCCAGATCATTCTTACGGTAAGAAGCGCAGCAACGACTCCACCGGAGGCTGCCATATTGGTATTCACGAAAATAGCTGCAACCGCATTCGAGTCTGCGAAGTTTGAGACCACCAGCTGCGAGCCACCATTAAATCCGAACCAGCCCATCCAGAGAATGAAGGTACCCAATGTCGCCAATGGCATGTTCGCGCCGGGAATCGGGTTAACCTGGCCATTCGGGCCATACTTGCCTTTCCTTGAGCCCAGGAGAAGTACCCCAGCCAGTGCCGCGCTTGCGCCGCACATATGAACGATGCCCGAACCGGCAAAGTCGTTGAAGCCAGCAGCATCCAACCAGCCTCCGCCCCATTTCCAGAATCCCTGTACGGGGTAGATAAATGCCGTGAACACAACGGCAAAGGCCAGAAATGCCCAGAGTTTCATACGCTCTGCGACTGCACCTGACACGATGGACATGCCTGCAGCAACAAAAACAACCTGGAAAAAGAAATCCGAGCGAGAAGAATAATAAGGAGCATCATCACCTCCTGCCTGAAATGTTGCTGCATCGTTTTCAGCACCTAACAGGAAGTCCACTCCAGGGATGTAAGCGCTTATGGGCGCACCGGAGTACATGATGTTGTAGCCCACTAACATGAACATGATGCAGGCAACTGCATAGAGAACGATATTCTTGGTAAGAATTTCGGCAGTATTTTTGGCTCTGACCATGCCAGCTTCAAGCATGGCAAATCCGGCGGCCATCCACATGACCAGTGCACCGGCCATCAGAAAGTAAAAGGTATCAAGCGCGTAGCTCAGTTCGGCAAGTTGTTCCATCGTGTGTTTTCTCGTTTTTTAAAATCTATTCGTGGTTGCAGGATGCGAGATGCTCTACAGCGCAACCGGCCCTGTTTCATTTGTGCGAATGCGTATGGCACGCTCCAGGGTAGTGACGAAAATCTTGCCATCACCGATCTTGCCCGAGCCTGCCGCTCCGGTGATAGCCTCAACGACAGCGTCCAGTTGAGTCTCGTCAATACCGATCTCGATTTTTGTCTTGGGGATGAAATCCACGACGTACTCGGCACCCCTGTAGAGTTCGGTGTGGCCTTTCTGTCGACCAAAGCCTTTGACCTCGGTAACGGTCATCCCCTGAACACCGATGGTTGATAACGCCTCTCGCACCTCTTCGAGCTTGAAGGGCTTTATAATTGCCGTAACTAATTTCATGGTGTTTCCTGTAGTCATGTTCAAAAAAAGGAGTGCATGATCTAGGAGTTACACCATATGTGCCATTGCTGAAAATCTTTATAAAACAAATACATAGCAGGAATTTGTCGGCGAATGGCATGTTGTGGTGCACCATGTGAGTGCGCAAGCTCTTGTGTTTTGCACCATAATGATGCGAAGAACTGTCTTGCAGTTCAGTCCTCTGTCTGACGGATAACGTAAGCTTGTGGTAAGCAACCAGACTTAAGGTAAAACCGATGATTGACGCACGCGTTTTTGACGACATATCCAAATCGCTTGGCAAGCTGCTGCCCCCGGGAGTATCCGATCTCAAAGACGATTTCGAACGAAATGCCAAAGCTGCGGTACAAAGCGCGCTGGGTAATCTGGATCTGGTCAGTCGAGAGGAATTTGATGTTCAGGCAGAGGTTCTCAGGAATACACGTCAGAAGCTCAAACAGCTGGAAGCGCGTATTAGTGCACTCGAGCCTGCGTTGGAGCCTGGCGGTAGCCCGCAAAAAGACGAGAACAATTCTGGCGAGTAGAGTGAGCACTGCCGGATATGCTGCCCATTTACGGCAGACGATCGTTTTTTATATTGCTTGCACTGCTAGGCGGTGGGCTTATATGGCATCTTTGTTACCGGTACGTTGAGTCAAACGCACTTGCGCTTATGGAGCAAGTGCTGGAAGGGCAACAGGTGGAGCTGGACAGGCAGCTCGATCAGTTGTCTTTCATTGCAAAAATACTTGCAGATGACACTGAGATTCGAGAGGCTCTGGTTGCGCAACGCAAAGATGCCGTAATGGCTGCAAACCTTCGTCTTCACAAAACGCAAATTGCCAGTGGTCTTGATTTTGCGTTTTTACTTGATAAGACAGGATTGACAGTTGCGGCCAGTAACTATCGCGATGCGTTGAGTTTCGTGGGTATCAGCTATTCGTTTCGTCCCTATTTTATCAATGCCATACGCGGTATGGGGGCAACTTATTTTGCAGTTGGTGCAACAACAGGTGTTCCCGGTTACTTCATTGCCGAGCCTGTGGTTCTTGACAACGTAGTGCTGGGTGTCGTGGTCACGAAGATGGATCTCCAGGTGCTGGTCAATGCATGGAGTGATAAGGGGTTTCTAACCACGCTGAACGATGAGTTTGGCGTTGTCATTCTGTCCACCGATGAAAACTTGCTCTATACACCGACGCGACCAATGAGTGAGGCGCAAAAACAGCGTGTAGCGGATGAGCGTAGATATCCGCTTCGTGACGGAATTTTGCTCCCTGTATCCAATCAGCCAGAGCAACGTCTTAGAGTCGATAGCGCCAAGTCGGGCAACTATCTGGTTGTTGAAAAATCATTGGCCAAAGAGCCATGGTCATTGTCGACACTAATGACATTGCAACGTATAAAACAGGATGTGGCTTTCCTGGTAGCCGCTATCGTTGCTGTGCTTCTGATTCTCTATTTGCTGGTGCGTGTATATTCTCAACAACAACGATTGATGATCTCGCAACAGCGCAATGCTCATGAACTTGAAGAGCTTGTGCAGCAACGTACGGTTGAGTTGGCATCCGCGCAACAGAGACTGATATCAGAATCAAATTTTTCAATGCTGGGAAGAATGTCCGCCGCTATAAATCATGAAATCAATCAGCCGCTGGCCAGCCTGAGATTTAATCTCGCCTCATTGAGAAAGCTGATCGCACAAGATGCCCCGGACGATACCGAAATTGAGCAGATTGTTATTGACAGCGATCGGACTACCAAACGAATCGGCCGGGTCATTAATAGTTTGCGCAGTGTCACCAGTCGCGGAGACACACGATTTGTAGACTTGAGGCTGGATAGCGTTGTGCTTGATGTGCTGCAGACGGTCAGGCGTGAACGACCGACACTCTCAGCTATTGTCAAGGTCAGTGAACCCTTGCCTGAAATAGTCGTAGTGGGTGAGGAAGTACTTATTCAGCAAGCCATGCTAAACCTGCTTTATAATGCTTTTGATGCGGTGGCGTCCGTCGATCAACCCGTGATCAACGTTAGTCTGGAATTGTGCACCGGGGATGTCATCGATTCCCATAAGCTGAAAGATGATGTCCGTTATGCGAGTGTGTCAGTTATAGACAATGGTGCTGGCGTTAGTGATGATATAGCTGACTCGCTGTTCGAGCCTTTTGCCAGTGGCCGCGGTCTGGTGGATGGCCTGGGTCTTGGTCTGACAATATCGTTACAGATAGCGCATGATCACGGTGGTGAATTGCTCTATGCTCGTTCTGGTCATCAAACGGGTAGTTGCTTTATGCTGATATTGCCTTATGGATGATGAAACTCAGCGTTGTTTCACCGTGTTGCTGGTGGATGATGATATTGATGTACTGGCATCCAATGCGCGTTATATGAGGCTTAGTGGTCTGGACGTCCAGATTGCAAACAATGCGGATGTAGCACTGCACCGGCTCGGGCAACTGCCCGTGGATGCCATTGTTACCGACTTGCGCATGCCGGACAAAGACGGGCTTGAGTTTGCTTCAAATGCCCGAATGCTGTGCCCCATGATTCCCATCGTATTCTTTTCAGGTTTTGCCACGGTTCCGGATGTCGTTGCAGCGATGCGTCTGGGGGCCGTCGATTTTCTTGAAAAACCCGTTGACCCTGCAACCTTGCTCGCAACTGTTGAGGGAATTCGCGACAGATATGAAAGTGCAATCAACACAGCGCAGCTCAGCTTTGATAGTGGTGACAATAGCGTGCCGTTTCGATACCGGGTGCTAGCCTTTGAGAAGCTCCTGATCGAGCAGAGTCTTATCGAGCATGATGGCGATATTGCCTCGGTACTTGCGGCACTGAAAATCAATCGCCGAACCCTTAACGACAAGATGCGAAGACTGGATATCAAACGCTAGATCATCAGCTTTCGTTGTGTCGATGGCGTACGCACATCGGCGAATTTCTGCCACTATCGCAGCAACGGTCGTCCCCTGTCCCGATAGTTTTTGGGTAATAGATAATAAAAACAAGGGTTTAGCTGTTCTTGCAGTCGTGCTCCAACACTGACACTATAACGTTCGTGTCGTTGGCTTAAAGCACGACAAGCATCACCACTATCACCAAAACTCGAAGAGAGGAAGCATGAAAAGATTTTTAACGACGGCGCTTGCCACGGCCATCATAGGCATGGCGGCTTCACCGGTCTTTGCACAAGACAGTGATTATGTTCTCAATACGGCATCGACAGGCGGAACATACCACCCTGTTGGTACTGCGATAGCAACCTTGTCCAAGGTTAAGTTGTTGCCTAAAGAAAAATTCAGTCTGACGGCTGTTAACTCTGCAGGATCAGGTGCAAATGTACAGGCTTTGGCTGCTGGCACTGCCCAGTTTGCAATATTGCAAGGCTTGTACGGATCCTATGCTGCAACCGGCACCGGGCCTGTATCAGAGCCACAAACCAATATGCGTTCTGTCTCCATGCTTTGGCAAAACGTAGAACAGTTTATTCTGGCCAATGAACTGGTAAAGGAGGGAACAGCCTCCGATCTGATGAACGCTAAAGGCAAGACGGTTGCCATGGGTAAGGAGAACTCGGGCACTTTAGGATCCAATACCGTGCTTCTTAGTGGTCTGGGCGTGGATTTCGAAAATGATTTCGACTTCATGTACGCAGGTTATGGTCCTTCGGTAGATGCCATGGCCAATGGTCAAGCGATGGCGGCTGGTATTCCTTCGGGACCACCAACTAGTGCCATTACCAAATTAATGTCTACCAATGAAGGTAAATTCACGATACTCAATGTCACTGCAGAAGAGGCGGCGATGATGGATGGTGGTCGTGAACTATGGACACCGTACACAATTGCTGCAGAAACCTATCCCGGGCAGGATGCTGATATCACCACGATAGCCCAGCCTAATTTTCTGGCTGTAAATGCCGATGTGGACGAGAATCACGTGTACCTGTTGACCAAGACACTTTATGAGAATCTGCCATTTCTTCAAGCAATACACGCGGCCACCAAGGCCATGAACATCGAAGCTGCAATGGCCGGATTGCCCGTTCCCTTGCATCCCGGTTCTGCCCGTTACTACAAGGAAGTTGGTCTTGAGATTCCAGCACGACTGATAGCTGAGTAGTTCAGGCGTAGTAAAAGCCAGCCTAATACAAGCCGAAGAGACTGATATACATGTCCGCTAAGTCGACACTTGAGCCGTCGGATCTCGAGTTGGATTCAGCGGGCAGAAAGGCCCGTTTGTTTTCGCTTGATTACGCTTTACAGAATCCCTGGCCCTGGTTGCCGGGGGTTCTTTTTACTGTCGTGTTTGGTATATGGCATCTTGCGACAAACGTTGCCATCAATGAGCCCGGCTTGTGGCAAAACGCTATTCACTTTGCAGGTTTTGCCTTTCTTGCAGCAATAACAACACGTTCATTCGGCAAGGGAGCGCAGCCAGTATGGTCCGTCTGGGCAAACGGTCTGTTCGGGGTTGCCATTGCCATATCGTCTTTATGGATTGCCGCGGCCGAAGATGGCATCTATCAAAGAACTCTCGCTGAAACCGGATTGCCATGGCAATTTGGTGCCCTGGACTGGATTGCAGGTTTTATCGTTGTATTCGGTGTTATCGAGCTCACTCGCAGGCTTACGGGATGGATCATCCCTATTCTGGTTCTGACATCGCTGTCCTATATTTTGTTTCTGGGCAAGATGATGCCCGGTGCATTTCGTTCAGCCAGTCTGCCCACTGATGATGTGCTGTTCCGTTCACTCTATAACGATGAAGGCATGTTCGGCATCATTACAACCATTTCATCGTCGAACATCACGCTATTCATGATTTTCGGCGCTTTCCTGGTGATATCCGGCGCCTCTGATTTTGTCATAGAAATCTCCAAGGTCGTTGCGGGTCGTTTTAGAGGGGGGGCTGCTTTTGTGGCTGTCATCTCTTCCGCCCTGACAGGCACCATTTCTGGTTCGGCGATTGCCAATACAGCATCAACAGGTGTCATCACGATTCCATTGATGAAGTCAAATGGATTCAGGCCACAATTTGCCGCAGGTGTGGAAGCGGCAAGCTCCACCGGTGGTCAGCTGATGCCACCGATCATGGGCGCTGGTGCGTTTATCATGGCCAGTTACACAGGCATTCCCTACAGCACGATAGTTGCAGTGTCAGTGGTGCCGGCTTTGCTGTATTTCTTATCCGTCGCTTTTATTGTCCGTATAGAAGCCATGAAATACCACATCGGTACCGAGCAGGTTGCCGCTATCGATCGCAAGAAAATACTGGCTGGTGTGCTCAACTTCGTGTTGCCATTGAGTGTCATGACAGTCATGCTGGTAACAGGAAAAACACCCAGCTACGCAGCGGCCCTGGCAATTGCGACATTAGTCGTTGTGAGTTGGGCTACACCCAACAAAATGGGTCCGAAAAACATTGCACGGGCATTTTCACTAGGTATCAGTACCTCTGTGATGACCGCTATCCTGCTCGTGGCAGTTGGATTGATAAACAACGCGGTGACCACCTCGGGCCTGGCAAACACGTTCGCATTGATGATTGCACAGTGGTCACAGGGATCTCTGATCATAGCGCTTGCGTTAGTCGCACTTGCATCATTGGTGCTGGGTATGGGGTTGCCAGTAACCGCAGCTTACATTGTTCTGTCTATTCTATCGGCACCAGCACTGGCAGGTATGCTTGCCGATGGTCTTATTGTGGAGCAGCTGGTTAATGGCATCACCGACCCTACGGTAAGTGCGATGTTCATGATTGCAGATCCGCTATTGCCCGACAAGATTGCCGCCGGTCTGAGTGTGACGGAAGCGCGTGAGCTGCTCAGTAGTATTCCGTTTGATCTTTCCGTCGCACTCAGGCCGATGTTAGTGGATCCCGCTCTGATGACAGGGTATCTGCTGACAGCACACCTGATTGTGTTCTGGCTGAGCCAGGATAGTAATGTCACGCCACCGGTGTGCCTGGCGGCATTTACGGCTGCGGGAATTGCTGGTTCCAAACCCATGGCCACCGGTTTTGAAGCGTGGAAGGTTGCGAAAGGTTTATATATATTGCCATTGATGTTTGCCTATACCCCCATGATTGGTGCCTCCTTGCCTGAGTTGTTACGCATAGGGGGATTCGCCATGTTTGGTATCTATGGTTTCAGTGCACTGGTACAACGGTATTCGGAAGGCCCGATGCAATGGTGGCACTATGTTATGTTCGCTTGCGGCATTGTGGGAGCGTTCTATCCCTTGCACTGGCTGGCGAATATCGGAGGAGCTGTACTTGTATTGACTGCGCTCAAGAGCACCAGTATGCGTGCTGCAAAACTGGAAAAGGCTGTGGCTGTTTGAATGCTCCATGGGGCCTTTCCACTTAGCATACCGCCCATCAACGAGCCCTGTCGTCTAGCCATGTTCTGCTCACTGCCATAGTGGTATCATTTTGTTATAGCGCGGTCGGATTTTAAGTTCTGACAGCAGAGAAGATCTGTTTCCAGCTGGCTTTATATGCAGTAAAAAACAATTTTGCTAATTCTTGAACCTGATACGTCAGGCATAATCAATGACTAAGGCTTTGGCTGCGAACAGGAGGTTCCGCATGGCGTTTGCAACGGTGCTCTCTTGCACTCTATCTGGCGTTAATGCCTTGCCCGTCGCCGTCGAAGTGCATACAGCTGGTGGTTTGCCGGGTATGTCACTTGTTGGGTTGCCTCAATCTGCTGTACGGGAAAGCAAGGATCGCGTGCGTGCAGCTATCGAAAACAATGATTTTAGGTGGCCACAACAGAAGATCATTGTAAATCTCGCGCCGGCCGATCTGCCTAAACATGGGGGCAGGTTCGATTTGCCCATTGCGTTGGGTATTTTGCTGGCCACCGGGCAACTGCCCGCATCCAGTCTCGATAACCTGGTTGTATTAGGCGAGCTGGGTCTGAACGGTGAGCTGCGCTCTGTGAGTGGTGTGCTTCCCACATCTTATGCTTACGCTTCTAGCGCACATGCTTTGCTGATTCCATGGGCAAATGCTGCGGAGGCCTTGCGCAGTGTTGATACTTGCGTACATGCGGCTTTGGATTTTGCCGATGTATGCGCACAGCTGAAGATACGCTCGCGCCAACAATTACACCGCCTGTCCGACACTGATGTAGAAATAAACTCCCAACTGCAATCAACGTTACCGCTTACAGTAAACAGCGTAGATATGCGCGATGTGTTTGGACAGCACAAGGCTCGTCGTGCTTTGGAGATCGCCGCGGCGGGCTCACACAATCTGCTTATGGTCGGGCCACCGGGTACTGGCAAGTCGATGCTGGCAAGTCGGTTAGCCAGTATTCAACCCGAGATGAGTGAGGCGGAGAGCATGCAGGCAGCGTCAATTGCCTCTATCAGTCATACTGGATTCAACGCAAGTGCCTGGGGTGTCAGGCCATTCAGATCTCCGCACCACACCGCTTCAGGTGTTGCGCTGGTGGGTGGTGGCTCTAACCCGATGCCCGGCGAAATATCGCTTGCACATAACGGTGTACTTTTTCTGGACGAGTTGCCTGAGTTTTCCCGTGCCGTGCTTGATGTGCTTCGCGAACCGATGGAGACCGGAGAGATCACCGTTTCGCGGGCTGCCCGGCAAGCCACATTTCCATCACGTTTCCAGCTGGTTGCTGCAATGAATCCGTGTCCTTGCGGATACCATGATGATCCCGGCATCGCCTGTCGTTGTGCCGCCGAGCAGGTCCTGCGTTATCAGTCTCGAGTATCTGGTCCGTTCCTGGATCGTATCGATCTGCATCTGCAGCTGCAGCGTGAAACGCATAGTGATGGTGCCTTGCAGAGTACCGAGGATAACGAGAGTAGTGAGAGTATTCGCCAAAGGGTAGCGCAGGCTCGCAAACGGCAATTGGCCAGGCAAGGCGTTGTCAATGCTCATCTGGATGCGGCAGCATTGAGGAAGTATGTGCGGTTAAGCAATGAGGCTCAGGCGTTGTTTGCAAAAGCCAGCAATGCCATGACACTGTCCTTGCGTGCGCAACACCGGCTACTGCGGGTAGCACGTACCATCGGTGATCTTGACGATGTTAACGAGGTGTCGCAAGTGCATCTTGCCGAGTGCCTGTGCTACCGGCGTGCGCCGGTGCTGGATTAAATGCGCGCTGGTCAACTGATATGCGCAGAGTTCAAACGGACAATACGGTGGGCGACTCTCACACTGTTGATAAGTGCAGTTCCGATTTTCCGGACACCACTGAGTTGCCTGCCTCTGGTGTGACAGGAGGCACCAAACTAGGCAATCAGCAGCCAGTCTTTTATTAACGTTGGGCATTTGGGATAAACGATGGCCGCGTTTGCTGATATCCTGTCGCCTGCTGTAAATTGAGACGGCATTTCTCATAAATGCTATTTTTACTCAACGAGAGATTCTTCTCTCTATCCAGAGGCACCAGAAAATTCGATGCATCGTTTGCTACTGATACTTATATTGCTGGCAGGGAGTGCTGTTGCCGATGAGATTGACACTCCAAGCGGAGAGGTTCTGCTGACTATTTCAGGCAACATTGCCATCACCAATAGCGAGAATGGCGCTGAGTTCGATCTGGCCATGCTGGAGAAACTGGGTAGCGTCGCAATCGAAACGGAAAACCCGTGGACGGAAAACCTTACAGAATTTTCAGGGGTCAGACTTGATGTCTTGCTGAAAGCGGTTGGTGCCCGGTCGTCCTCGATTCGTGCCATGGCCCTGGACAGTTATTGGTACGACATCGAAGAGGTTGATTTTGAGAAGTACCCGGTTGTTATGGCCTATAAACGAGACGGGGAATACATGAATGCAAGGACTCTGGGGCCGTTGTGGATAATGTTCCCGTTCACTGATTTTCCAGAGCTGCTCACTGAAGAAAACAAAGCAGCCTGTGTCTGGCATGTAAATTCCCTGATAGTACAGTGAACAAGAAATATTGGCTTCTGGCTCTAATTTTTGCGTTGTTACTGTGTGTTTTTGTATCGCTGTTGCTGGTATCTCGTATCAATGATGCTCGGTCGAATCTGGCGCAGGCCAGCCCGGGAGCATTCAACTACCTCTTACAAAATAATCGCAATCTGGATGAATATGTCGATGCGCTAAGAGACTCTCAGGCGCCCGGCATTAGTGGTGAAAAGCGAGATCAGTTGCGCCGCGTGTATCAGCATCGCTTTGATATTGTCTGGGGTGGCTTTTCGGTTTTTGAAATTAATTTTCGGTTTCAGCCAGAGCAGCAAAAACAGGTCACTGATCTCATCGAGTACACCACCAACTATCTGAGCAAGAGTGAGCCTTTAATGGCTCCGGATTACATCTTGAACGCTGTCGAACGAAAGCTATTGATCGACGGGGCACGATCAATAACCGATAAAATAGTGAATATCGGACATCAGTATTTCATCTATGCAAGTCAGCTCAGTGATTTGTGGAACGAGAAACTGCACAAGCTGTATCAACTATTCTGGCTGTGTGTCGTGTTTTTGCTGCTAACAGCCGCACTACTTTTCAGCATGCTGGTACGTTCATTCAGGCGATCTTCCGAGCTGATTGAAAAATCTCACAAGTCCCAGAAGGAGATGAAACGACTCATCGATGAGCTTCGCAGTGGTAAGCTGGAGAACAAGGCCAAAGACAGTTTTATTGCTGCAGCCAGCCATGATTTGCGGCAACCGCTTCATGCGCTCGGGCTCTTTTTGGGCGCAACAGAAAAACACATTGAAAACGATGCAGGCCGGACGGCACTGGCCGAAGCTAAACAGTGTACGGCTGAGCTAAACAGACTCTTCAATAGTTTGCTTGATTTGTCGCGACTTGATGCGGGTGTGGTTGAAGTTAAAAAAACCCAATTCCGAGTTGACCGTCTGATGAGCCTGATGGATCCGGAGTTCTCAGCGTTAGCAAAACAAAGCGGAAAAGCTTTTGATATTTGCAAGGAGTGTCACAGTATTTATACCGATGCCATCCTGTTAAATCGCATCCTGAGAAACCTGCTGGAAAATGCGTTTACCCACAGTGGTGCTTCCAGAGTAGCGATTCTCTGCGAGCGCAAGGTGGACGTGTTAAGGCTAACGGTTGCCGACGATGGTGTCGGGATTCCTGTTGCCGAGCAATCAGACATATTTTCAGAATATTATCAACTGGATAAACCTGAAAGAGATCGTTCAAAGGGCCTTGGTTTGGGCTTGTCTATCGTGAAACGGCTATGCGACATTCTAGGGATTGATGTGACACTGGAGTCTGCTGTCGGAAAGGGCACTAAATTTCATCTCGATGTACCTGTTGTTAATGTCGTGCCTGGTTTTTCTTATCAGCCGGTACCGGTGGTTGAATCAGCGCAACGTTATGACAAGCCAGAAGGTGCCTTGATTGCTGTTATCGATGATGATGCGCATGTGCGTCGCGGGATGATTTCCATTCTCGAGAGTCTTGATTTTGACGCGATTGCCGCCGAATCTGCCACTGAAATGATTCGTACCCTAAGGCAACACGATCTTCTACCGGATATCCTCGTTGCAGATTATCGGCTTCTCGATAATCAAACCGGTGATATGGCAATACGTCAGGTGAGGTCGGCATTTGGAATAGAGTTTCCTGCAATGATAATTACAGGAGATACTTCGCCAGGCCGTATGAGCGAGGCGGCAAGTAGTGGCTTCGAGCTAATGCACAAACCGGTTGAGCCTGATGAGCTGGTTGAACGCCTAAGTCGGCTTCTTTTACAGGAGGAGCCGGCCTTGGCCGAAGTTGACTGATCAATACATTGCTACATCAGTTTCAAGTGTACTTACCCTTTTTGAGGCCAGACCCGTAGCAGATCGATCGATGTTAGTGGTGTGATTAGAGTTAGTAGTGAATGAGGTACTTTGGTATCGGCGTTTAGAACGTCATCACGC
Source organism: Granulosicoccus sp. (assembly GCA_045106855.1). Taxonomy (GTDB): domain Bacteria; phylum Pseudomonadota; class Gammaproteobacteria; order Granulosicoccales; family Granulosicoccaceae; genus Granulosicoccus. Next base: position 8,463 of record JBGCFI010000094.1, on the reverse strand, counting down.
GATCGGGGTGAGTTTCCAGTACCCGACCTAGTGCAGCAAAGTGCTTGTCGGCAAATTCGGCCAGGTTCTGCTGGCTCTGCGTTGCCGTCAGCTGTACTACGTCATCGCTAAGCTCGATAAGCGGCAAGCCGGTTTGCAGCGCCAGCACTTGTTGCCGACAGGCGCGTTCGAGGTAGTACAGGTCGTCAAATGCCTGGGCAACCGTAGGTGCACCCACCACCACACCATGCGCGGCGAGAAGCGTTACATCTATTTCAGGTGCATTTTGTGCGCGTTTGGCAATTCTTTCGCCTTCTTCAGCATCAAGCGCAATACCGCCAAAGGTATTCTCGTAAGCAATTCGGCCTGCGAATCTTGCGGCGGTCTGGTGAGCCATTAGCAGCTTGCCATGATCGGTCTGCAACATGGTTAACGTGGTTGCATACGGCATGTGCGTATGCATCAATGCCTTGTGTCTTGGGTTTGCTCTATGACCGGCGACATGAATGAACCTGGCAGAGTCTTCCAGTTCCCCATCCCCCTCCAGTATTTGTCCATCTCCATCAATTAAAAGCAGTGCATCCGGAGTGATCTCTGACCAGTGCAAGCCGTACGGATTAATTAGATAGTGTTCTTGATCGCCATCGAGCGCTACCGAAAAATGATTGCAGATACCTTCGTGGAAGCCGAAGCGTTCAGCGAGGCGGAAAGCGAGTGATAATTGTGTCCGATCGTGTTGCAGGTCTTCCGCAGTGTAGTTGCTGACAAAGCTATTACTGATATTGGTGTTCAATGCAGAAGCCTCTGTTATCACGGAGCAAGTTTAACGGACGTGTGCACATTATGACAGCCAAAGCAAACTAAATCAGTGCCGCCAACTGTACCCCTCCAGTGAGATTGTCATCAGTATACAGATTGGCGCTGCTGGGCAAGCTTTTGACAATCTGAGCGATTGCCGCGACTCCCAGATTATCTGCCAGGCTGAAAATCCTGTCTCGTATCGACGACGATTTTTGGCGCTCGAACGGGGCGGGGCGATTCTTGCAATCCTAATTGATCGTTTTGTGACAATTGACTCTATGCTCGGTTCTACAACGAACTTACTCTCGCCTGACCCGTTGGTGGTTACCCGTCACATAATGCTTGGCTGTGCTGTTCTGTGTTCAATGGTTCTGGTTGACATCTGCGATTCGACAGCGAAAGCTTCAGAGTCATCCCCTGAAGCTGTTGTTCCAACGCAAACCGGCCTGATTGAGATGTTACAAGATTCAGGAATACCCCGGCTTTATGCCGACGTTGCAGCGACTGTGATTGCCGAAACACACGTTGCGCGGCTTAGCTGTGAGGAGAGCACTGCCTACTCCGACGACGTGCAGAGCTTTATCAGTGACACTCTGAACGTCGATCAAATGATGGATAAGAGTGTAGTGTATCTCTCTCAGCACATTGAGCCGTCGGTGTTGAACGAGATGGCTAACTGGATGACATCTGCCGCAGGCCTTCGGATACAGGAGGCGGAGGCGCAAGCAGCCACTTGGTCTGACGATGAATTCGAGCGGCGTGAGCAAGCTCTTGCCATTGATATGCGTTGGAACCCGGCACGGCAAGAGTTGATAACGCGCGTACTGGATACCGCTGGTACGGTGTCTTTCGTGACAGCCTTGCATTCTGAATCGTCCGCATTGGTTCTTTATGCAAGCGATTGCGTGGCAACTGATGTGTCGCGCGCCTCTATTGAGTCTCGTGTCAGGAAAGCACGTAGCGATGAGGGTTTTTACAGTGTATTTTTGCGCAATGGGATGGTGATGACTGCCGCCATGATATTCTGTGATATAAGTGATTCCCACCTTAACGCTTATGTAAAACATAGCGAATCATCTGCCGGTCGTGCATGGAATAAAGCACTATTGGCTTCGGTTCGACAAGTGCTGCAAGAACGTCATGGACCTATACAGCGCTTTTTAGCGGCAAAGCGAGAGAGCGTTTCGCGATAGGGTATCTACGCAATTCTGATCGCTTTTCTACCAGTTTTACAGTAGGCAGACGGTTCAGGCACTTGAAAAAGCCTGTGGCTGAGCAAGCCTCGCTGTCGGAAGTCACCTTCAAGCGCGCAAACCTGAGTGTCAGCGTGCCTGCGACTAGCTCGTTTCAACGGTGGTGGTATTCTTGGGGCTGCACCACTCGACCTTCAACCAAACTGAAAAGTGATACCCATGATCCATGTCGTCGCCATCATCACCACTCTTCCGGGTAAGCGCTCCGATGTACTGGATGCTTTTAAGAAGCTTGTACCTGAAGTGCATGCTGAGCAAGGGTGTATCGAGTATGTCCCTGTTACCGACGCTGACAATGCCAGTGCCATGCAGACCCCTCTCGGACCGGACACCTACATGGTGATTGAGAAATGGGCGAGCATGGATGCACTGAATGCGCATGCCGCGGCCAGCCACATGACAGAATACGGAAAAAAAGTTGGTCACTTGATTGCCGGAAGAACCATTCACATTCTGAACTAGCTCGTTTCTGCGCATAGGGCCTTAATCGTAGAGACAAGACTCTAGCGCAGCGTTATACCGACTCAGCTCGTTCCACAGATTTCCTGTGTTTGTTTGCTGTGGTTGTTGCGCGAACTCGGTTGAATGTTGATTCCAACGTTTTTGATTAGATTTTCCTTAGTAACGGTTTACATCCAGTGATATCGGTCTGGTTTTTTTTATTCATGCGCCAGGGCTCGGGTGGTCAGTGCGGTTGATGGGCGTTTAATTTGAGTGACCGGCTTCACATAGTTTCAGAGTGTGCGGTACGAATCTGTGCATGCTTGAGCGGTCGCGACATGCCGTTTAATCATTGAGCGGTTGAGAAATACACCCCTCGAAGCGCTTTAAAATATCGCCTGGCTGCACCTGTATTGTCGTGATCGAGGATTGCCTGCGAAACACTGTCATTTTCCGCAAACCATTACCGGGATTTGTCAATCGCTCTGAGCGATTGTGCCATTTGCTCTTTAGTGTCATAGTCTGCGTTCTCAAATCTATCTGCGATAAAAAGGAACTCACCATGAAAAACTACGTCGTGGCAGCAGCTGCCGCGTTGACACTGTCTGTATCGATTGCCGCCAATGCCGAATTCGCCCTTGACCCGCGCTACACTGACGCTGATGGCGACTTGATTGCCGACATTCCGGACGCCAGCGAGCAGAAAGATCCTTCAACACTGATATTTGCGTATACGCCAGTCGAAGATCCTGCTGTATACGCAGAGGTCTGGGGTGAATTCCTGGATCACATGGCAGAGCTCACAGGCAAAAAGGTACAATTTTTTCCTGTTCAGTCCAATGCTGCGCAAATCGAGGCTATGCGTGCTGGTCGATTGCATGTGGCAGGTTTCAACACAGGGTCAAACCCTCTTGCAGTCGCTTGTGCCGGGTATCGCCCGTTCACAATGATGGCCGGCGAAGATGGCTCTTTCGGGTATGAAATGGAAATCATCACCTATCCGGGATCCGGAATAGAGAAGGTAGAAGATATCAAGGGTGGCAAGCTGGCGTTTACTTCTGAAACCTCTAACTCGGGTTTTAAAGCTCCGTCTGCGATCCTGTTGGCTGATTACCAGATGGTAGCAGGTACCGATTTCGAGCCTGTATTTTCTGGCAAACACGACAATTCCATATTGGGTGTTGCCAACAAAGACTATCCGGCAGCAGCAATAGCTAACTCTGTTCTAAGTCGTATGCTTGCTCGTGACGTGGTTAAGGCCGATCAGCTTAAGTCGATCTACAAGTCGCAGACTTTTCCAACAACCAGTTATGGCACTGCGCATAATCTGACGGCCGAGCTTCAGGAAAAAATTCAGGAAGCTTTTGCAACCTTTGAATGGGAAGGCACAGCCTTACTTGAGGAATTCAGCAAGGGTGGCGAAGCGCAGTTTGTTCCAATTACATTCAAAGAAGAGTGGGCAGTCATTCGCAAGATCGACGAAGCCAATGGTGTTGTGTACAACTGCCAGTAACCCTTTTTTAACTTGACTGAAGATAGGGGCAAACCGGTTTGTTAAGCGTCACTAATTTATCGAAGACCTATGCAGCCGGTGATAAAGCACTGGATGATGTCACTTTTACCATTCCGGCGGGACAGGTCGTTGGCCTGATCGGTCCCTCCGGCGCTGGTAAATCCACCTTGATCCGTTGTGTCAACCGGCTGGTGGAGCCAACCAGCGGCACCGTTACACTGGGCGACAAGACCATCACCGGTTTGTCTACATCGGATCTTAGGGCGGCTCGCCGCCGCATTGGAATGATATTCCAGGAATATGCCCTGGTTGAGCGACTGACGGTCATGGAAAATGTATTGTCAGGTAGATTAGGGTACGTCTCGTTCTGGCGCAGTTTTTTGCGTAAGTATCCTGCTGCCGACATACAAAAGGCATTCGCATTGCTGGAGCGTGTGGGACTCACCGATCATGCCAGCAAACGGGCCGATGCATTGTCTGGTGGACAGCGACAGCGAGTAGGTATCGCACGTGCACTGGAGCAAGACCCGCAACTGTTACTGATCGATGAACCCACGGCATCGCTGGATCCCAAAACATCACGCCAGATCATGCGTTTACTGCTGGAAATCTGTAACGAGAGTGGCTTGCCTGCCATCATTAATATTCATGATGTTGTCCTGGCCAGGCAATTCACTGAAAGACTGATTGGATTGCAAGCGGGACGGGTGGTATTCGATGGTTCCCCTAAAGATCTGGACGAATCAGTATTGACTCGCATCTACGGGGAAGAGGACTGGAAGACGCTGGAAAACGATTCCGAGGCTGCCTGACCAATGGCAGATAAAACCGCCTACACACAGTATCCGGGTTCGTGGAAACGTCCTCCGGTTTTCATAAACAGTAAAGCACTTCGTTACACTTTGTGGGCACTGGCATTGATCTGGTTTGTCCTGGCACTTGGTACTATCGAGGTCAACTGGACGCGAGTCGCTGAAGGCATGGATCGGGGTTGGCGATTCGTGAAGGGATTTTTGACGCCTGACTTCACTACCCGTTGGAAAGACATCTCCGCTGGGCTTATCGAGAGTCTGACCATGACGCTGACATCGACCGTGGTAGGTATTATCTTGTCGGTACCCATAGGAATTGGCGCTGCACGCAATGTTGCGCCCAAGCCTGTCTATTATATCTGTCGAAGTATCATCGCCATTTCACGCTCATTGCAGGAAATCATTATTGCAATCCTGTTTGTAGCCATGTTTGGTTTCGGGCCATTTGCAGGCTTTCTTACGTTGAGTTTTGCGACCATTGGCTTTTTGTCAAAGTTGCTGGCAGAGGACATTGAAGATATCGACGAATCGCAGACAGAGGCAATCCGTTCAACGGGTGCTTCGTGGTTGCAACTGATTAACTATGGTGTTCAGCCGCAGGTCTTGCCGCGACTCATCGGGCTTTCGCTGTACCGGCTGGATATTAACTTTCGAGAGTCTGCGGTTATCGGCATTGTCGGCGCCGGGGGCATTGGTGCGACCTTGAATACTGCCATCGACAGGTATGAATTTGACTCGGCCGGTGCGATTCTTCTCATTATCATTTTTATCGTGATGATTACCGAATATTCTTCAGGATATGTGCGTCGATGGGTTCAGTAATGACAACGCCTGTCTGGCAGCATCGAACGAGTTTCGCCCGTCTGCTTCTCTGGGTGGGTTGGCTTGCTCTGGTGGCTCTTTTTGTCTTCTGCTGGCAGCTGATGACTCAGGATACTATCTGGGCTTTTGTCGCCGATGCACCGACACAGGCTGCAGACCTTGGCTCGCGTATGATGCCGCCCAGATGGAGCTACCTTGATAAATTATGGAAGCCTTTGTGGGATACGATGAATATTGCCACACTGGGTACGATGCTCGGTGTGATATTTGCGGTACCGGTGGCTTTTCTGGCAGCCAGTAACACCACGCCCAGCAAGTTGTTTGTGCGACCGGTGGCTTTGTTTATCATTGTTGCTTCGCGATCCATCAACTCGCTAATTTGGGCCTTGTTGCTGGTGTCAATAATCGGGCCCGGACTTCTGGCAGGTATCGTCGCTATCGGTCTGCGTTCTATCGGGTTTGTTGCCAAGCTGTTATATGAAGCGATAGAGGAGACCGATGTGCTCCAGATTGAAGCTATTACAGCCACAGGTGCATCCAGGGCTCAAATTCTCAACTATGCAATCGTACCGCAGATTTTGCCGGCTTTTTGCGGTATCACCGTGTTTCGATGGGATATCAATATTCGTGAATCCACCATACTTGGGCTGGTGGGTGCCGGTGGGATTGGTGTGCAATTGCAAGGGTCCCTGAACACACTAGCCTGGCCTCAGGTCACGATGATTTTTATCGTTATTTTGGCTACCGTAGTGGTTAGTGAGTGGGTATCCGCCAAGGTTCGGCATGCCATTATCTAGCGTTAATGCTGATCTGGAAAGCTGAATGCCGGGCACTGCCTGGACTCCTACATGAGCTCACATTTGCTCGTGCCAATGAACAAAGGGTTTGTGTCAAAATTCAAGCGTCTTCCAGGCCTGCGTGTTAGCGTAATGTGTGCAAATGAAATTGCTGATTTAGACACATGCCCCAGCACCCTGAGTGAGCAGCCGCTATCATACCCAGATGAATTCTCACCCCGGCCATGAGTGTCTGTTGACGCTTACTCCTTAACCATGCGCGTAGCAACATATACCGAATACTCGAGGCCAACGCAGGGCTCACTTTCAGCACTTATAGTTCTGCTGTTGACCATTTTGCTGGGTATGGGCGTTGTACAGACTATTGCGGGGTATGTCGGTGGGATCTTTCCAAAGTTAATGACACCGATGTGGCTCATATTGTATATGAGCGCATTCGCGGGACTGATGTTCAGTCATGGAGTCAACTGGATATCCTGGCTGGTGCGATATCGTATTCTACTGGTGATTCTGCTGCTGGGAACCGTTGCCTCGGTATCATGGTCCATCGATGCACAAGTGTCTGCCGAACGCGTTGTACATCTTGTAGGTACTTCTTTGATTGGTATTTTTATCGGCTTTACTATTCCGCTGCTGATAACACTTCGTATATTTGCCGTGGCATTGGCATTGGCTGTTCTGGTCAGTGTCGGCGCAGCACTCGTCTTACCTGAGCTAGGCATTGAAGACTATGAAGGTCGCCAGGTGTGGCGTGGTATTTTCAATTCAAAGAACGATCTTGGATTCTGGGCCGGAGCAGGTGTACTGCTGTATGTAACGCTGAGTGAATCCTTTCACTCGCCGGGGGTCAAGCTATTGTGTTACGTGATGGCTGGTGTGTGTCTGTGTGTACTGGCCTTGAGTCAGTCTGCTACTTCGCTGGTGGCTATGTTGGTGGCTGGAGCCTTGTCCCTATATCTCTATATTGCCAGTCGATTCCAACTCGGTTTCATTCGCATGGCCTTCGTTGCCATTCTGTTTGTTGCGTTAACGGGTCTTGCTATTGCCAATATCGAAACGTCCGAACTGGTTGGACGATCCGGAGATCTGACGGGGCGGGGTGAGGTATGGAGGCAGGTCCTGAAACTGATTGTGAATTATCCCCTGACAGGTGTTGGTTACGGCTCTCTATGGTTTCCAACCGATGACACAATCTGGATTCAACAAAGTTTCTTCGACTTTACCTGGATTGTTTATCACGCACACAACGGATTGTTGCAGATTGCCTCGGAAGTCGGAATGCCGTTAGCATTAATCGCGTTGTTAATGGTTGCGCAGCAACTTATCGAAATTTTCTACTGTCAATATGAGCGACAACAGGTAGGGGTACTGTTCGTTCTCGGGTTTATTGTCGCGCTACTTATCAGTAACTTCTCTGAAGCAAGGTTTCTTGTCACCAGAGAGCTGTTCTGGATATTCTTTATCGCTTTGCCTATCAGTATGCTCAGACAGATAAATGTGGTTAGTGAAGATATTGCCACGCCCGCTCAACCCGATCTGAGTGCGGCTGCAGATGTGCCTGGAAAGCCCTGGTTAGGGCCATTGCCAAAAGAGTTGGCACAAAACCAGGTTGTATCAAAGGTGGGAGCAACAGTGATGCTGGATCTGTATCAACATGATGACACAGCCGCTGAGAATGACTTCGACGTGAAGTCATCGACATTGTCGTTAACGGAAACAGATATTGATCTTGGTGAAATTCTTGATGACTCCGAACACGATATGTCATTTGATGCGAAGGATGAAGACACCGACGTATTCTCAGAATTGCCTGAAAAAATGGCTCCTGACACGCAGCCTTTAGAATTGTCTGACATCGTTCGACCTGGCACATATGACGATGACGATACGTTTGATGTGGATCGTTACGATATCGACCTGGACAGCACCAGTGATTGGGTTGATATCGACTTGTATGACGATAAATAGCACTTACCGCACATGAAAGACACTGCCTATTTTGACAACGCGGCGACCACGTGGCCAAAGCCTGAATCGGTATACCG
>JBGCFI010000093.1:0-8299 GCA_045106855.1 Granulosicoccus sp. | reverse complement strand
GGCCAGTGGCATTGCATTCTTGGTCGTAGCGGGGTGGGTAAGTCGAGCCTGTTGCGAATCATGGCAGGATTACAGCAGCCCGATCGCGGAACGGTGAATACAGTCAACGGTGAGCTACTGACGCACCAGGTGGCACATATGTCACAAGAGGATGGTCTATTACCCTGGCTAAGTGCACTAGACAATGTTCAGCTGGGCCCCAGGTTAAGGGGCTGCAGCAACGCCCAGACTCGACAACGCGCGCTGGAATTGCTGGGTGAGGTCGGTTTGCAACAATGGGCTGCCTCCTTGCCGGAGCAATTATCGGGTGGCATGCGTCAGCGAGTGGCATTGGCGAGAACATTAATGGAAGACCGGTCCATCGTGTTGATGGATGAGCCTTTTTCAAAGCTTGACGCAGTAACGCGCTATGAGTTGCAGGCTCTGGCTTGTCACTTACTGCAGGGGTGCACCGTTGTTCTTGTCACGCATGATCCACAGGAAGCTTTGCGTCTGGGGCACACCGTTACTGTGCTGACCGGTAGTGTCGAACAGGAGCTAACGCAACGGCGCTTTCACGATGAGCCGTTGCGTGAGTTTGATAGTGCGGCATTCAAACATCATTTACCGGAACTGTGGAACGCGCTTCAAGGCGAGGCACTGACAACGTGAGTGTGTTTCGGTCAATTGCTGCGCTGATTGCGTTACTGTTGCTGTGGGATGTGCTGGTGCGCGTAACGCAAGTACCTGCCTTCATATTTCCGGCACCGCTGGCTGTCGCCTCAACCTTTGCAGAACAATACCCGCTTCTATTTGAGCACAGCCTGACAACGACGATAGAGATATTGGCAGGTCTTTTAATCGGCAGTTTGCTGGGTATTGGTTGCGCGTTGGTTCTAACGGCGTTTTCGGGTTCACGACGCTGGGCCTTGCCACTCATGGTTATTAGTCAGGCGCTACCGGTGTTCGCCATGGCTCCATTGCTTACGCTGTGGTTTGGGTATGGCATGAGCTCCAAGATTGTCATGGCCGTGCTGATTATCTATTTCCCGGTGGTCGCTGCCACCTTTGACGGCCTTCGGCATACGCCTTCTGCCATGGTTGATTTAGCAACAACACTGGATGCGTCTCGCTGGTCAATACTGTGGCGCATTCGCTTGCCGGCAGCCTTTCCCTCTATAGCCTCTGGTGTACGCGTGGCCACCTCAGTCGCACCGATTGGTGCTGTGGTTGGGGAGTGGGTAGGTTCCAGTCACGGTCTGGGGTACCTGATGCTCCATGCCAGTGGACGCATGCAAACCGATCTGATGTTTGCAGCCTTGTTTTGCCTGTGTGTTATCGCCTTGATGTTGTATCTGAGCATGAATGCTCTGTTAGATCGCTGCCTGTATTGGCAGTCAGATACATCGCAAATTTCCCTAAAAGCCATTCACGAATAAATCCCATGTCTAAACTACTGTTTGTCACAACGCTTATTCTGTTTTCCTCTTCGTTGCACGCTGCTGAAAAGCTCACGGTGCTGTTGGACTGGTTTATCAACCCGGATCATGCTCAGTTGATAATTGCCGAGGAGTTGGGTTACTTCATCGATGAAGGCCTTGACGTGACGCTGATAGAACCAGCAGACCCCAGCTTGCCGCCGAAGATGGTCGCCGCGGGAAAGGCCGATATTGCCATCAGCTATCAACCTCAGTTGCATGTTCACCGAGAAGAAAATCTCCCGCTTGTGCGATTTGGTACGCTGGTTTCCACGCCGTTGAATTCGTTAGTGGTGCTCGCAAACGGTGCAGTGCAAGACATCGCAGACCTGGATGGCAAGAAAGTCGGGTTCTCGGTTGGTGGTTTTGAGGATGTCCTGCTGAAATCCATGCTGGAAACGCATGGGCTTAACCTAGACAGTGTTGAGCTTGTCAATGTCAACTTCTCGCTATCTCCATCACTCATCACCGGGCAGGTGGATGCCGTTATCGGTGCGTTTCGTAACTTTGAACTTAACCAGATGGATATTGAAGGCTATCCGGGCAAAGCTTTTTATCCGGAAGAGCATGGTGTTCCCGTCTATGACGAGCTGATACTGGTAACCAATGAAGATTCCAAAGATCGGGCAGAGCTCGTTCAGTTCATGCGCGCTATCGAGAAAGCCACAACGTATGTTATCAATCATCCTGATGAGGCCTGGGAAATCTTCCGCAAAAGCAATCCTGATGTGCTGGATAATGAGCTTAACCGACGCGCCTGGCGCGACACGCTACCTCGATTTGCACTTCGACCACGTGCATTGGACGAGCAACGGTATGAGATGTTTGGTCAGTTCATGAAGGCACAAGGGCTTATTGAATCCACGATTCCTGTGAGTGACTATGCCGTTGTCATTAAGTAGTTGATGATCATGGAGTATCGATTATCAAGGTTTGTGCGCATCATCTGATGTCAACGCAAACCGTACGGGTTGAGGTTATCGGTTCCGGCGTTGCAGGCCTGTGCTGTGCGTATCTATTTGCGATGCGTGGTTGCAAGGTGCTGTTGCGTAGCGCCAGCAATGGCTTTAGCGAGGCCTGTTGCTCGTGGTGGGCCGGCGGTATGCTGGCACCCTGGTGTGAGCTGGAGAGCGCTGAACCGTTAATTGCCGAATTAGGGCAGGAAAGCAGTGACTTCTGGAAGTCGCATACCGACGAGGTAGTCTGCCAGGGGTCATTGGTATTGGCCAGTAAGCGAGACAAGCCGGACGTGTTGCAGTTTGCCAGCAGGACGAAAAACTTCAGCACGTTGGATGCACAGCAGATTGCGCGGCTGGAACCTGATCTGGCTGGCAGGTTTGATACCGGACTTTTTTTTGAGACAGAGAGTCACCTCAATCCAAGAACAGCATTGCTTTCCTTGCAGACAAAGCTTCAAGCGTTCCCTAATGTGACGTTTGAGTTTGCGTCCGAAGTCTCTTCACAGGCGCTGGCGGTATACGATAATTGTGATTGGCGCGTTGATTGTCGCGGGCTTGCCGCACGCAATGTGCTGACTGATTTGCGTGGCGTACGTGGTGAGATGCTGCTTGTAAAGGCACCGGATGTCAGATTGAATAGGCCTGTCCGGCTGCTGCATCCGCGGTACCCGCTTTATATTGTTCCGCGCAGTGATCATACGTATATGGTGGGCGCAACCATGTTGGAGAGTGACGACAACGGGGATGTTACCGTTCGCTCAACGATGGAATTGTTATCGGCAGCCTATGCTTTGCACCCGGCGTTTGCCGAGGCGACGATCATAGAGTTGGGTGCTGATGTGCGTCCGGCGTTTACCGACAATCTGCCAGCTCTGCGGCGACATGGCAAAGCCCTGTATGTAAATGGCCTGTACCGCCACGGTTTTTTATGTGGTCCCGCGGTTGCGCAACGAGCGGTGTCGTTGGTGTTGGATAGTGAAATTGATGAGCGAGTGGTCAATGAATATTGTGCTTAACGGAAAGGCGCTTGATGTCGAGAGTAAAACCTTGGCTGAGCTGCTGGTTTATCTTGGCCATGCCGAGAAGGATGTGGCGACGGCTGTGAACAGCGAATTTGTGCCGATTGCACAACGCGTGGATGTTGAGCTTAGTGATGGCGACAGGGTAGAGGTCATTGCACCTATGGCAGGCGGATAGCAGGAATGACTATATTTCCGCTGCATAGCTTTTACCATTGTTGTCTTTTTCAAGGAGTAGGTGCATGACTATTTCATTTTACGACACTACCGTTGAATCACGCTTGATGTTGGGCACGGCGCTTTACCCATCGCCACAGATTATGCTTGATGCCATCAAGGCTTCTGGTACGGAGATTGTCACGGTATCAATGCGACGTGAATCCAGCAGTGAGAAATCCGGGCAGGCATTCTGGGGGTTAATAAAAAACACAGGGTGCAAAGTACTACCGAACACGGCGGGTTGTCACACTGTAAAGGAAGCCGTGAACACCGCGTATATGGCGCGTGAGTTGTTCGATACTCCCTGGATAAAACTGGAAGTGATTCGTGATGATGATACGTTGCAGCCAGAGGTTTTCGCTCTGGTGGAGGCTGCACGTACACTTATTGCCGACGGGTTTCAGGTATTTCCCTACACCACCGATGATCTGAGCGTGGCCGATAAATTACTGCACGCCGGTTGTAAAGTACTGATGCCCTGGGGCGCACCCATAGGCAGTGGTCGTGGTTTAAACAATACGTACGCACTGCGAAGTATGCGCGCGCATTTTGCTGACATTCCATTGGTGGTAGATGCAGGCATCGGGGTACCTTCCCATGCGTGTCAGGCTTTGGAGATGGGGTATGACGCCATCTTGTTGAATACGGCAGTCGCCAAGGCAGGTGATCCCGTGTTGATGGCAGCAGCGTTCGCACAAGCTATGGAGGCCGGTTGTAAAGCCCGGCAAGCGAACCCGATTCTTGCGCGCGATATGGCATCGCCTTCGACACCTGTCGCTGGCACCCCGTTCTGGAGTAACTGACATGCTGGATCGCTTCTATCTGATTGTTGACAAGACAGAATGGCTTGAGCAGTTCCTACCACTGGGTGTGCGTTGTGTGCAACTGCGCATCAAGAATCAGAGCCAAGAGGTGGTACGGCAAGAGATTCGCCATGCAATCAAGCTATGTGAGGCAAGCGGTTGTCAATTGATCATCAATGATTACTGGCAACTGGCTATCGAGGAGGGTGGCAGTGCTGTGCATCTCGGTCAGGAGGATCTGGATACAGCGGATACCGACGCATTGACGAAAGCGGGTATCCGCTATGGCATCAGTACGCATGACCGCGCAGAACTAAACAGGGCGCTTCGCTATGAACCTGCCTACATAGCGTTGGGGCCTGTGTATGCAACGATTTTGAAAAAGATGCCCTGGCGTCCGCAAGGGTTGGAGAAGCTTGGTCGTTGGAAAGCATCCATTGGTGATATTCCTCTGGTAGCCATTGGCGGGTTTACGCCCGAGCGCGCCGCTGGCGCTTTTGAGCACGGTGCGGATAGTGTTTGCGTGGTTACTGATGTGTTGCTACACGAAGACCCATGTGCGCGCATCAAGGAATGGCTGCGTGCCACTTCCGCTTAGCCATAGATACGATTGGACGCAGGCGACCATGAAATGCTCGCCTGCGTCCAACAGGCTCATCTGTACTAACGCTTGCAGATTTAAGCGGCGCGGTTTTCCTTCACACCGCGAATATAGGTCGCCACTTCGCCAACTGGCTGCGTAAATACCGCAATATCATTGATACCTGCGGCAGCTGCCTTTTCGCATACCTGGCCTCGAATTTTGCCTATCTCTGATTCGGTTGCTATGCATCGAAGTAATGCATATTCAACGTTGATTTTTGCACCGGCTAGAACACATAGTTCATCCTCGGCGACGAACCTCGCAAAGCTTACGTTGACGCCGGAGGCGCCTGAATCTAGCAGAATATCGATTAACTGATCACTCTGGTCGCGTAGCACAAAACCTGACAGTGCCAGCAGAGGTTCCACTTCCTTCTCGGCTTGATCACTCAGGAAGTCAATACCAGCAACCTTCACATCTCCACCCATCGAAAAGACTTCCTGGTCGCGCCAGTGAGAATGGCCGCTAATATGATCAATAGCATTGATCATCTGCTGCATTGATGCCGCATGATGATGGTGAGAAACCCGACTTGGCAAGTTGAACATACCGGTGGCTACAGGCATACGGTACATAAAGCCACGGCCCGGCAAATGAACCTGACCTGCCTTGGCCATTGCCGTGAATACCTCGCCGGCATCACTGGAATCGGTTAATACGGTAATCACTTCTTTTGTTTGTTGCTTGGTGATACGCAACCAGCCCAGGCGATCACGTAAGCCGCGTCCTTCACCCAGGTAGACAACCGGGCCGTGCGCGCCTGCATGGATAGCAGCGCGAGCAATCGCTTCGGTGCGGTTTGGCTCGACGATGCAGTAGATTACATCAAGGTTCTCACGAAGATTATGTGGCGCTTCTGGATGGTCCTGATCATCGTCCGGCCAGCAATGGAACTCGGAACCGAAGTACACATCATCACAGCCGGTACAAAACACGGCACCGGTGGATTGCAAATGCAACTTGCCGACTTCCACAATCGTACTGACAACGCGAGGTACTTCGTAATCCGGTACCAGAAGTTGTAGCATTTCTTTCGCGGGACTGATACTTGGCAGCAGACTGTCATACCAGTGTTCGCGCAGTAACGTTCCGCGTGCGTCCCACAAGAGAGCGCTGGAGCCTGGGGTTTGAGTAACTGCCTGACTGACCTCGGTAAGCGCCTTGCGTGGCAGAATAGCAGTGACAGTGGATAGTTTCAGGTTATCGTTACTCATGAGCTGGCACCTTGTGTTTCTGGTACATCAAACGTGGTGGTCTCTTTTGCTTCTTTCTCAACTTTACGTTCATCCCGTCGGGTATACATTCCCACCGCTAGCACTGTGAGGATTGGGCCAACAGAGGCAAGTGCCAGGATGCCGAAGCCGTCGGATACACCAGGTACGCTACCTCCAATACCCAGACCCATGGCTAGCACCAAAGGCACCGTAATAGGGCCTGTAGTTACACCGGCACTGTCCCAACCGAAATTGACAAATTCATCCGGTGCCCTCCATGTCAGAAACAAGACCAGCGTATAAGGCGGAATCAACATCCATACCAGTGGCAAGTTGTAAGCTATTTTGACAATACCGGCGGCGATACCAAAACCAACACCGATAGCAACGCATTGCATTAGCAGTTTCTTTTTGAATGCGCCAACGGTTATACGCTCAACCGTATCGCCAAGTGCATTGAGCGCAGGTTCAGCAAGCGTTGCGCCGTAACCCAGAAAGAACGCAAACGCCACCGCTATGACTTTTCCGGTATGCCCCTCACCAAACAATGGACCTTCTGCATAGTCCAGTCCCCAAGGCAAAATCTCTGCGAATGTCGCAGGCACATTGCTACCTAACTGACTGCCGAGTGGCGTCAACCCGAGAGCGATACCAAGACCAAACAATGTCATACCAAGAAGCGCAAATCCGATACCGATAGTCACATCCACACCGTGCTTTAATCGCTCTTTTAATACCACTCGAAGAACAACAAACAAAAATAAACACAGCGGCACTATTGCCCTCAGCGCATCAGTGAGTGCGGTTACCACTCGCTCGCCAAATGGTGTGTCCTTGTCCCACTGCGCATTAGCGAACAATTGCCAGCCCGGATCAAAAAACTGTTCAATGATTACTTGAGGGTCGCGAAGCACAATGCGACCGTCAACGATTTCTGCTGCACCCGCTGTGTAGGTGATCCTGTGGTTCTCCGGTAGCTCACCCGATGCCAGATAGTTTTCAAGCTCCTGAGGGTTAAAGTCCATCTGTTCTCTAGCGTGAACGGTTTCTTTTTCATTTTGACTGTTAGCTGCAGCAACCACGGGCTCACCTTGATAACCTGGAGTACCGTAATAGTCATTTGCAAGATAGTGGTAACCGGCAAGCATCATGACGGCAACAATGGGAAACAGACTTGCCAGTGTGACGATTCCAAAGCCCGAGTTGCCACCGGAGTCACTGTTTACTACGCGACAAACCCCGATACCCAGTGCGAGCACCAGAGGCACTGTGACAGGCCCCGTTGTTACCGCACCACAGTCCCAGGCAAGTCCCAGCACGGCCTCTAGCTCGGGTACTTGAGCGAACCACAGAGACAGCAGAAGCAGCATGGCTGCCGTTGGAATTGCCAGCCATTTCAATGGCCATGCATAAAAAAATCGCAATACACCAAGCGCTACGGCAAACCCGACTCCTATACCTACGGAGGCAACCAGCTGTCCTGAAAACTCATTCAACAGACTATAAAGCAGTGGCGCTTCGGATGGAACGACTCCACTCCCGGCGGCTTTCAGTACAGCGATAGCAGGTTCTGCAAAGGTTGCGCCGAGCCCCAACAGGAAGGCAAAGCTCAGGATGATCGCCAGAGAGCTGCGGGCTGGTAGCACCGAGCCGATAATCTCACCCAGTGGCATCAGGCCCAAGCGCAGCCCTTCCATAAAGAACATCAGGCCAAGAATCACGACGAAGATGCCAACACCGATCATGGCAGCATAGACGATTGGTAAATTCAGCAAAAGTATCTGGAACAAGACCAGATACGCAACGATGAACCAGATACCTTTCAGTTGTTGTGTAAAGTTACGTCGGACATAGGGAGAAAGTATTCGGTAAGTGTCCTGCCAACCTATCTGGAAACGCGTGGATGAACTCATTGAGATCTCGAATTATTATATAATTTTATATCTCAGGCCTAGCGGCATGCTCGCGCAGAAAATTAAGAGTCC
>JBGCFI010000092.1:0-8720 GCA_045106855.1 Granulosicoccus sp. | reverse complement strand
ATCACTGACACGACCGTTCCGCCAACACCAGATACTATCGCCCTGAGTGAAGCTGCGCAATCACAGTTAGAAAGCGCTTCTGAATTTACCGTTGTGATAGAACGCAGTGGTGATGGTAACGGTGCAAGCTCCGTAAACTGGGCAGTCTCTGCAGGTACCGCGTCGCTGAGCGATGATATCGATCTTGAACCGCTTACTGGATCTGTCAGTTGGGACGATGGAGACACAGGTCCGCTTAGCGTGAGCATTCCGATCATCAACGACGAGCTGGACGAACCGGACGAGACGCTGTCATTTACCTTGATTAGTGCACAAGGCGCTGACTTGGGCGGGCTTCAAACGTCCACACTGACCATTGTTGATGACGACGAACCACCGGTACCTGGCACTATCCAGTTCCTCGCTGATACATTCTCGGTCAATGAAGATGCTGGCTCAGTCACACTTGCGGTGTCGAGAGTCGGTGGTGATGATGGTGACATTACAGCAGTCGTCACGTCTGTTGCGGGTAGCGCCAGTGATAATGACTTCGAGGCAATTCAAACAGTGCTTACCTGGAGCGATAGCGACAGTGACAATCAAGAGTTCGTTATACCTATAAACTTTGACACTGAAGCTGAGAATACCGAGTCGTTTGCGGTTGTGCTCGGTAACGCCACACCTGATGATTCAGTGTTGGGCACACCCGCAATGGCAACGGTTGTAATTAACGATGTCTTTAACGGAGAGCCCGGTACCGTGCAGTTTGTATCGGACACGCTCAGCGTGGATGAGACTGATGAGGAGTTAACGATCTCGGTTAGTCGAACGGGTGGATCGGACGGTGCGCTGTCAGTCAATTTTGCCACGAGTGCAGGCTCTGCAACGTCGGGTGAAGATTTCGCATCAACCAGCGGTACGTTAACCTGGGAAGATGGTGATGGGTCGCCGAAATCATTTACCGTGGCCATCGTGGCTGATTCCGTGTCTGAGGAAAGCGAGCTGTTCAGCGCAACACTGTCGGATGCCACGCCATTTGGTGATGAATCCATCGGCGCTCCCGCAACGGTTGAAATAACTATTAACAATATTGAACCAGCCCCTGAGCCTGAACCAGAACCGGCCCCAGAACCTGGCACCGTACAGTTTGTTAGTGATACGGCTACTGTGGATGAAAGCGCTGGGACCATCAGCGTATCAGTTGCCCGAACAGGCGGCTCTGATGGCGCAGTTTCGGTGTCTTACGAGAGTATAGAAGGCAGTGCAGTTGCAGGCGATGATTTCGAACCTATCAGCGGGCAATTGCAATGGGCTGATGGTGAGGATGATGTGCGCATCCTGACGATTGCTATTAGTGTTGACGATCTTGTCGAAGTGGACGAGCAATTCCAGGTGGTTCTGAACAATGCGCTCCCCGATGAGACTGTACTAGGTGAGCCGGCCACTCTCAATCTGACGATAGCAGATGACTCTGTCGCTCCGCCGGGCGTGCTGGCTTTTACTACTACAGCGGTCACTGTGGCAGAGGCAGATAGCATTGTAGAGCTTCAGGTTTCGCGCACAGAAGGCAGCGCCGGAGAGGTCTCAGTGGGCTATACCACGATTGCACGTAGCGCCGATGAGGCAGATTTCCAAGCGACGTCGGGTCGTTTATATTGGGCTGATGGCGATGATAGCCTCCGCACCATCGTGGTTCCTGTCAACCGCGACGGACTCGTTGAGTCTGAAGAGCAGTTTCAGGTTGCGCTGGCTCAGGCGGAACCCTTTGGTGACAGTGAGCAGCTGGGTACAGCCTTGGCGACCGTTTCAATCACAGACTCCACCCGCTTGGGTAGCTTGGCTTTCGCATCAAACGAAGTCGTGGTTGTGACTGAGAGTCAAGGTAGTGTGACATTGGCTGTAACACGTACTGATGGTTCTGATGGAGCCGTATCTGTCGATTATTCACTGGTTGGAGGTTCAGCCGTATTGGGTGCTGATGTGGTAGACCAAAGCGGTACGCTGAACTGGTCAGACCAGGATACCGAACCTAAAACAATAGAGTTGCAGATTAACGAAGATGATTTGGTAGAAAGTCGTGAACAGTTCGTCGTGTCATTGTCCAATGCACAGCCGTTGGGCGCACAGCAGATTGCCCGAGCACAGGCAACAGTCGTCATTATCGATAGTACGATTTTTGAAGATACATCCACGCCACCGCTTGCATCGCTGGGAGCGCTCGATCTGGTGGTTGTGTCGGGTGATGGCCAGGGTGGTTTGCCGGGTGATTTGCTAGAACCGTTAGTGATCGATGTCATCGATCAGGCTGATTCGGATGCACTCGTTTCCAATATACCTATCACCTGGCGAGCTATCCCTGAAGGTTCTGCTGAGTTGCTTGAGAGCGATCGCACAGTCTCAGATGACATGGGCCGCACGAGCAACCGCATGCGAATTGTCTCGCGTGGATTCCTGCGAGTGGTTGCCACGATTGATGTCGAACCTCAGGCGACTTCGGGAATAGCATCGCGCAACCTGCCGCCGCCATTCGAGGTTGGACAAGGCGAAGCGGTGTTTACTGTCCGCTCAGGTATTGGCCCAGCGATTGGTCTGAGAGCCAACCAGGCAGCCATAGGCAATACGCTTGATGTGGTCTGCGAAGTACTTAGCGTACGAATTTCACAGCAGCAGGTAGTCACGGCCGAACAACAGGATCTGTTTGAGACTTGTCTTGAAGTGGAGGCCCGCCTTGCCGATGATGATGGTTTGGCAGCGGCACTGGATCGTTTAGTCCCCGAAGAGTTGTTTGCTCTTGGTGATTCCATTATCGATACCACCGATATTCAGGTTACTAATATCTACTCTCGAATCAACGCGATTCGAAGTGGCCAGGTCGATCTTCTTGATGTGTCGGGCTTGCAGTTCAATTACTACGATCAATCTATTCCAGGCAGTGTTATTGAGGCTTCGCAGGATGAGCTCTCCGGTGGCTCTGCCTCGGCAGATGAGAGTATTGGCGAGTCATCGCGTATTGGCTTCTTCGCCAACGGATCCATTTCCTACGGTGAAGTCGAAGGTGGCGAGAACCAGTCTGATGCAGAGATCCGAACATCAGGCTTAACCATAGGAGCTGACTATCGAGCCAGCGACACCACAGTGTTTGGAGTTGGTTTTGGATTTGTTACCAGCAAAACCGATTTCAATCCGGATGGTGGCTCTGCAGATATAGACGGCCTGAACTTGTCGCTGTTCGGAACGTATTATGAGCCAAACAAAAGCTACATAGATGCCGTGCTGGATTTCGGTCGCAACAATTACGACATTGAGCGACGTATAAATTTGCCTAACACTCCCGATCAGTTTGGTATTGGAGACACCACCGCTAACGTTCAATCGCTGACGATCGGGGCGGGGCGAGACTATCGGCACGAAACCTGGGAATTTGGACCGTACGGTCGGCTATCGATACTTCAGGCTGATATCGATGGTTACTCTGAACGTGCAGCGGGAAGCACAGACGGTTTTGGCTCGGTACTCAACATTGGTTCGCATTCAGTGACGTCGAGCCGGCTGGCCGTTGGCGGACAAGTGGCAAAAACCATCAGTACCAAACGCGGTGTGTTCATCCCACAATTTCGAGCAGAAGCGGAGTTCGAAAGAGAGGAGCGTAAAGATGGAATCCAGGCTACCTTTCAACATGACCCTACTCAGACACCGTTCACTGTGAACGGCGACGATAGGGACAGCAGCTTCTTTAACCTAGGCATTGGAGGCAGTGCCTTGTTTCCTAATGGTCGAAGTGGCTTCTTGTTTTACGAAACTCAACTAGGTAATGATCGCGTTACACAGCACTGGCTTAAGCTGGGTGTAAGACTGGAGTTCTAGCCGAAACGACTGGATGCTATATAACAACAACGAGCAGCAATGGCGCCTCCAGTCATCCGTATCAACCGCAGGCAACTTGTCAAAATAATTGCTTCTTCAACAGCATCATTGCTGTTGACGACTCGTTCAGGATTTGCGCAGCAGCCTACGGCACCGGCAGTAAATGAACAAGCGCTCCAAGAGCTGGATGCGCCCGCACCTGACAGCGTGTTCGTTCCTTCGGCCAACGATCTGCACGACCCTTCCGGCTACTACAAGACACAAGGGTACGAAAAAACCACTATGTTGCGCGTGGATGTTGCCACGCGCACGTCGCCCGGTGTCTGCACCCCCGATGACATGAGCGGATGCACGCTGCAGAATGTGAAGGCAGACAATAATTCTAAAGACTCTTTCAAGGTTGACATTCCTGTGTCATTTAGTGCGGATGATTTTAGCTATTCCGGGGTTAGCTCCAATGCTCTATTACGACAACGTGGTGATACATCTCGGTCTGCGTCAATGAAGTCCTTTCGCATAAGACTTGACAGCAAAAAGCATCTTTGGAGAAATGAACAACGCCTGCAGCTCAATAAGCACCCTTATGATCCAACCAGAATCACTAACAAACTTTGTTTTGATCTGATGGCAAAGGTGCCTTATCTGCCAAGCCTTCGTACGCAATTTGTAAATTTGTGGATCGATGACGGCGATGGTCCGATTGATCAGGGTTTGTACACACATGTTGAAGCACCCGTTAAGGAATACCTGATTAACCGTGGTAACAGTAAAGACGACAATCTCTATAAAGCCGATAATTTTTTGTTTTCAACTGATGATCTTGCTGAGATGGCACTGGATGTTGACGGCGTACCTTTGGACGAGCAAGTCTTTGAAAGACGTATGGAGATAAAACGCGGCAAAGATCATCGCAATCTGATCGAGATGATCACAGCCGTTAATGATCCAGAGATCAGTATGGAGTCATTGCTGGATCAGTACTTTAATCGAAACAATATTCTGATGTGGATGAGTATGAACTTACTGATGGGGCAGCATGATGTCGTATCTCAGAACTTCTATCTCTATAACCCGACAGGTACAAAAACCTTCTACTTTTTGCCATGGGACTACGATCTGGCCTTTCGTACACAACCTGAACTCAAAAGTGTCTTCGACTTTCAACACGCACGGGATCGTTTGTCCTATGGGTTTGCCCGTTGGGCACCAAATCGTTTTCTGTCTCGCTATCTGCGTCAACCGGGTATCCATTCCACGCTTCTCAGGGCCGCTGAGGAGGTTCGTAACAAATACTTGTCTGATGAGTCCATTAAAGGACTAGTCAGTGAGTACGCGTTGCTGGTGCGTCCAATGTTAAAGCGAGAGCCAGATCTGAGCCATTTGATGGGCGTTTATCAAGAAGATAATTTTCACCTCTGGGATCAACGGTTAGCCTCACTGCCAGGTGTTGTTGCCAGCAACCTTGAATGGCTCAGGCTTTCGCCAAACATGCCACTGCCACATCAACTTGAACCCCCAAAAATTCGCGGCGGAAATGTTGTACTGGCCTGGTCACAGGCTCATGAGGTTGGCGGCCATACAGTCCACTATGATCTTGAAATCGCTCATGATCCGGCCTTTGATTCTGACTCTATTGTGTATAGGGACACAGGAATAACTGATAAACCCAATCGGATCGAATATCGAGTGAGCAAAAACAAGCTGCCCGCTGGAACCTGGTATTACAGAGTCTGGGCGCGTGTGGGTCAGGGTTCAAAAGGTTTTTCCCAGTTAGCGAGCACACGCCTATTACAACAAAACGCAATGTACATTGGTGTGCAGTCGCTAGTCATCGATTGATGAATTTACGAAGAACTCTGCAGAAATAGTTGATGACTCAACGTTTATAAACTTATCCCTGTTTGTGAGTTATGGCAGCATTGCTACGCAACAGGCACTCATCAGGATCAAGCGGTAATACTGCTTATCCGCCCTCGTTCTCGCCCCAGTAAATAATCAGTACCACAACAGAGCAGAAAAAAGGGGGCGTGTCTTTCTATACAATATTACAGCAAGATCGTAAGCGATCCACGCTTCACATGTTATCAGTGGCTGTATTCGTAGCTAAAAATAAGTACTCCTACAACGAGAGTTCACAGCATGAAGCGATCACCACGTAAGTCAGCCATACAATGGGCGGCTATAGTCGCCGAGTACGATGCTGGTTCGGAAAGTGAAATCGATTTTTGTCGCCGGCATAAGCTTAAGCTGGTGACGCTGCTTAAATAGCGCTATCACTACAAGAGCCCGAACAAGAAAGCCACTCGCCAGCCAGGCCGTCGAGCTGTACAAGTCGATCTACCGTGTCGAGACCCTGATCAAGGATATGACCCCTAAGCAGAAGTATGCTGAGCGTAAACGCCTGGCTGTACCGTTGTGGGAGATGTTCATGATGTGGGCCAATCGCATGCAGGTAGAAGGTGCCGCGCACAAAGGCACTCGCAATGCATTGGCGTACCTGATTAAACACAGTGAGGGACTTCAACGCTATTGCACCGATGGCCGACTGCCGATGTCCAACATCCAGGCCGAACATGTGGCCAAGGCGATCGCTGTACCTCGCAAAAATTTCTTATTTGCTGATACGCCTGCCGGTGCACACGCCAGTGCAATGATTTACAGTCTTCTGGAAACAGCGAAGATTAATGGCCAACATCCACAACGATACCTGAGTGTTCTGCTAAGCGAGATAACCTACGCGCATGCGACGGAGGACATCGAAGCGTTGCTGCCGTGGAACATCACGACTGAAGAGGTTAACCGACGCTAGGCCACCTATCCAGCCCCGTAGCACAAACACAATTCTGCACGTTGTTAGTTGAAAATTGGGATGTGGGCGGTGCGTCGCTTCCCCCTACCAGAGGAACAGAACCCTCTTCCATGGCCCCCAGCCGTTCGTGGCATTCCCTCAAATTCAATGCTCTGAAGTTTAAAGTAGATGAATCTTCATTAATTGTTCCGCTATCGGAAATCGCAACGCGTGATGAAATCTGAAGTTTATTATAATCTGTGAAACCTAAAGGCTTCATTAGACTTACTCTTTCATCTAAATCCACGCCTGAGCATCTGCGGTGCTTGTGGCGGCCCGATGAATAATATCGCAAGTATCGAAGATTCGTTCGTGATTGGCAAGATCCTGTCTCACCGGGAGGCCAGGTGCTGTTTACAGGGCCAGAGAATCGGGGGCCTGGAGCCCGTGGGCTACCTCCAGCGCTTTGCTAGCTACCTGAAGAGCCACGGATGGTCGACGGATACTGCACAAGGAAGAGGCGGGTAGGGCTGCCCGGGTAGGGGCGCTCGGCGAGGGCAATGGCTGCGCGGTGGAGATTGATCAAGTGCCAGATGTGTGAGGGAGTCGACTGATAAGGCTCAGCAGGGCTGGCAAAGGGTGTATTGGCAAGTACCTGGCAAATGAATTACTGATGAAATGCCATGGACGTCGGTTTTTTTGTGTCGCAGTTTGGTGGCGAAACATGTTTAACTCTTCCTAAGCTTCGACTGGTGCTGTTCAAGTTGCAGGGCCCTAACGAAAAACGACGGTTGAAGCTTTCGAGCATGCGCGGGCCGCCTCGGTGTTGTTGATCTTCGATGTCGACTACCGTTCGTACAGCTGGACGTCTGCTGCAGAGACCAGTGGGGTGCATTCGAATGCTGCCAGCCGGTGCGACATTATTACCGGTAACAGTAACGATACTGAATTTGGTTTCATGGCTGGTGACTATGAGCTGGGGCTAATAAAAGCGCGTGAACTTGCCTCGGACTCTGCCATCATTGCTATCAACAAGATGGGCGAACTTGACTCTATCACCATGACACCGGATGGCGAAATTTGTACTGGGGATTTTCCCATGCAGGCGCACAAGCCAGTAGGGGCTGGTGACAGCTTTGTGGGCAGCTTTTTGCCAGTCTAGCCGCACTCATTCAATAGAAGATGCTGTGCTGCGAGGCTCGGCGTGCGCCGCCATCGTGGTATCACGTGTAGGTTGTGCGCCGTCGATGCCCACCGTGGCGGAGCTTGACCCATTTTGCACTAAGGATTGAACTGATGCATATCGCCATGTTCGAGATCCACAAACCCATTGTTGATATTGAAGATTCAACGATACCGCGGAATTACATCAATATTGTCAAGTTGAAGCAGGGCCAAACGCTCGAGAACTAGGTACCCGGTGACGAGGCTTGTATCAATCCTGCCACGGGCAGGATTGATATTGAGTCCGGTTTTGAATGAAAAGCAATAAGATCGAACAAACCTCGAATAACATGCAATAGAGCGCACTTTCTATTGGTCTGACTTTTTCACTGTGACAGCCAGTCGATCATATGCTGCGCTGATAATTGGTAGTATTAGCAGAAACTGGAAGCCAACGCTGAATCGGTTTAGTATCAAATTTGGTGAACGAGTGACTGCTCACCTTTAACCGTCATGGGCGTTTACACACTTGGCGAGACATTCTGCGTGTCTGGAATCTGTGCCAACACCGTATTCCAGTGGCGACTTCAGATCGCAGTAACACGGTAGTCGTGCAGGAAACCTCCTGCACGACTACCAGGGAGATGATACCCATCTCCATTTCACTACTACTAAATACTACAGTCCTATCCTGGTACTACCTCTTGACTCGGTCATCACTGCCATCAAGTGGATCGGTTCCAGTGTCAACTTCAACACCGTCACTTACACCACCATCATCCGAGTCAACATTTCTCGGATCTGTACCAAAGATGATGACCTCCTCTCGGTCAGTCAGACCATCAAAGTCAGAATCCGGCTTAACAGGACTGGTCCTTGACGTATTCAGCTCAAAGCGGTCATTGAACCCATCACCGTCAGTGTC
>JBGCFI010000091.1:0-38283 GCA_045106855.1 Granulosicoccus sp. | reverse complement strand
CTCTGTCATGCTCCCGTTCTACTTGCATGTGTTACGCATACCGCCAGCGTTCAATCTGAGCCAGGATCCATCTCTTCAGTTTAATAGTTTTCAATAATCTCTCGAAAGACATCATTGGCGCCCTTCGACGCTAAAGCTATTGAACGAAGCGTCCTCACCAAAGCCAAACTCTTATAACAACCAGTCCCCAAAGGGCGAAGCTGTTTAGAGCCAATTAAAGCTTAAGCTAGGTACTTCATTTACATCTATTGCCAAGGCAACCAATGCAATGCAAGCACCCCTTTAAATTACTTGATTCGATTGTAAAAGAGCGGGCTTTCCACTTCCGCAACCCTAGGGCTACTTCGCTTCTGCCGAGTCCGAGGAGTGTACCTCGTACCTTTTTAGATTGCAACCTTCTCACTCAGAAAGTTTTCGTCTAACTCATGGCGATGACGCTGGCTGCCAAGAGCAGTTCGCCACATCGTTGCGAGGAGCGGAAGTATATGCTTCCAGCAGAATCATGCAACCCCATTTGCACAATAAATCTGAATTAATTTAAAACAGGTTTCCGGATGAGCAGGCACAAACGCTCCGGCCTGCAGCCTGGCGGCAATTGTGTAAAGTACTATCCAGGGAGACCAACCTGCAGCCACCCATTAGAAACCGTTTGCAGGGACTGCAATTACAGTGCCTGTAGCAGGGCAGCCTGAAGACTGCGCTAGTAAGCAGGCTGTAGTCGAGAACTCTGCGGAACTTCGTGCTTTCTGGCAGGAATGGTGTAGAGAGATACAAAATAGAACGCCGCCTGCGCCATACCTGATACTCGCTCTGTCGTACCGGCCACCCCTCCTCGCTGTTTACCGCGAGCCACTTTGAGCGATGCCTTCTGCAAGCCCTTCAGACCTTTCATCCAGCGTGGATGGTCTAAGTCGAGAGTAATCGGGAACACTTGTTTGGTAATCTCGGAAGTTTTCTCGAAAACAGTCTGGCCATACCAGTCAACATCCACACCCAGCGCTTCATGAAAGACGGGGCGCTGGTGATCACGCACATACATCGTGGAAAAAACGGCGGTCAGAAAGAATTTTATCCAGAGCACATTGATACCACGAGTGAGCTTCGGATCCGACTTCATGAGCAGGGCAAAGGCCTCGCCATGACCAAACTCATCGTTGCACCAGTTTTCGAACCACTTGAATATCGGATGAAAGCGTTTTTCAGGGTGCTCTTCGAGATGCCGGAAAATCGTTATGTACCTTGCATAACCGATTTTCTCAGACAGATATGTTGCGTAATAAATGAATTTCGGGCGGAAGTATGTGTACTTTTTACTCTGCGTAAGGAAGCCAAGATTGACGGCAATACCCGCCTCGCGAAGCGCATCATTGATGAACCCGGCATGTCGGGCTTCATCACGGGCCATTAACTGGAATAACTGGACAATATCCGGATTGGTTCCTCTTCGCTTCATTTCCTTGTACAACACACAACCCGAGAACTCAGCGGTGCAGGAGGAGATCAGGAAATCGATAAGCTCCTTCTTAAGCGTCGGCTCCATTCCATCCCAGTCGACTTTATCCCAATCATCCGTTTTGCGAAAGTGATGTCTGTTGGGGTCACTTTCCATGAGCGCGATCAGCTCATCCCAGTCCTTGCGGACCGGCGTGACATCAATCCGGTCCATTTCGTCAAAATCTGTTGTATAGAATCTGGGCGTCAGCAGTGTGTCCTGCATAGCGACAGATGTTGCGTCTTCACTTGTAAGTGTCGGCTCGCTAACGCCAGTATCGGTAGCCGATTCGGCATCGTGAGGGGCAGTCGGAACATTCATAGCATTACCTCTTCGCTAAATGAAAACTCGCAAAGCTCCATGACCTCGAAATCTCCAGTTAGCTTCGTCCAGAGTCGCTCTAGAGAGCTTGCACGGGTAATAGTGGCAGTCCTGGACTCCACAACAACCTCTCCAAAGGGCGCCATAATTTCGCCACCATGAACCTTGACTTCATCGCCCGGGTAAATCACGGCGCCATTGTCCAGTCTCAGATGCGCGTGCAGGCTTTCGAAACAATGACTGATTTCGACCGTACAAGGCGCTTGTTCTTTTGAACGCAGAAACCAACCCATGACAATTCTCCTGAGTCGTGTGTTAACAGGGTCGCAAAACAGTGGGCATTTGTCCACTTAGATTTACACCATAATACTGTCAGAGAAAAATGACAAGGATGTCAGCGGACACTGACGCGGCAATCCGGATTAACTCGGCCCATCAGTCATCTGAGAGCGTTTGGACCTGTCGGACCAGGCCCCCAACATGAACATCCTGAATACCTAATTGCTCAAGCGCCTCATGCAATCGAAGCAGGTACTCGAGATTGCTTCCACTCGGACCATGCCGGCTTTTGATGAGCCTGGCCAACTGCCCTATGGGCTGTTCGCCCGCCCACGAAGGGTTGCCGGCCGAGGCAAGCCAGGTCAAGGCTTTAAACGATCCGGCACCTGAAACATTACTCGCCTGTAACCAGACGCGCTCATAGCCATCCTGTTCCCGCTTATCGAGGGCTGCCAGAATCGCATCACGCCCTTTTTCAGGAAGCCGATAAATCAGGCCCTCACAGCGCCCATCTGGAACCGGAACCAGGGTTACGACACGCCCAGGATGTGTGGCAGTGCCTCGATGATCATGAGAAGCCTGCCAGAACCGCCTTTCGTACCCGTTAACGACGACTTGCACAGATTCGCTATATTCGAAATCCGGTCGCCAGATCAAGGAGCCATAGGCGAACACATACACCGGGGCGGAAGAAACACCTAACTGGGCTTGCGCGTGCATATGATTTTCGAAAACCTTAATGTGAATGGCTGCCAGAACCGAATCATCCCGTACAAGCCGTGCAAATCATTGACCACGAAATACTGATTGCCGAAACAAAAGCTGTGCATCAATGCAGGACCAAGGTTTGCTAACCTACTCGACTTCAACGTTAAATCCTGCGCACCACGGATATCAGTCTAATGATCAATGCTCTCAAGGGCTCCTCGCCTGCCGTTCTGATATCACGCATGCTGATAGCAGCGGTTGTAGTTTTCGCCTCCTACAACCCCACTGGCACCTCGGTATATCACTGGGTGGCACACAATGAAAACCCTACAGATGCCTGGGTTATCCTCGGCGCAATTGTCGCCATACTAGCCAATGTGGCATTGATCATTGCCGCGTGGAAGGCGCTCGGCAAAGTCGGCACCATAATTGTCGTCGTATTTTTTGCAGCTCTTGTTTATCTCTCCCTGCAGGAAGGTTGGGTTGATACAGGAAATTATGCTTCAGTGCAGTGGCTGGCTTTGATCCTCTACAGCGGATTCCTTGGTATCGGGCTTGCTGGTGCCATTATCTGGCGACGTGCAACCGGGCAGGTCGTTACCGATGAGGCCGGCGACCTCAGAGACTAGAATAGAGACGTTATCCGGGTGTGCGCCTGAGCCGAAATGCCTATAACGACTCGAACGGGCTCAACGCCAACTCGAAAGCGTCTGTTGCCTGAACCGGCAAGGCATACGTCATGATGATCAACGCACGTACATGACTGCACAGCAGCCTCCAGCGTAGCGATTATCATGCGTCGGCAGACACCAGGCAGACTACAGATACTAGGCATAGCCTTCGTATGTGTCGTAGTTGCCGTGGTTATCTACACCCACCAGCTGGTCATCCCTTTATTCCTAGGGCTGCTGACCGTAGGAAAATCCTGGATCAAAACGCTGACTCCCAAGCTGGCGCTATTGCTCGTGAAGAACGGGGTGGTAATCCAGCTGCGACGAATGATCATGCAAGCTTCAGCACACCTGCTGGTCAAGTCACATCGACCATGGCGCCGGCTTATTACATCCGCAAGACTGGCCTTAGTCCGAGCCTTGAAACAGACGTTCGCCAACTACTTACAAATGCCGCTATGGATGAGAACCGGGATTGCTATAGCATTGCTTATCGCCACCGCCGGCAGCTCGTTTGCAGTTTTTGCCTTACTGATAATTCCACAGCCTGTGCTCAACTGGTTTAGACAACGTGTCATGGCGACGCTGAATAAGTTGGGAGCAACCAAGCTGTTCTCGGCTATCTGGCAATATCTGGTTCCAGCATCACTCAGACAACGTTGGCATATGCATGTTAAATGGACGCTTGGTAGACAACAGGTGCGCACTGCCAAACATTTACACAATACCGTGATACGCAAGGCCATGGCACGCAGACAAACGGCAAACGACCCCCTAAACCATAGTGCCGCCGAAGACAACGCGATGTCGTTAAAAGCGTCCGGTGACAACACCGACAACAAGCGATGAATTCAGAAATTTACCGGCGACGATGAATCCCAGGCTTGCTGGCCGATTTGTACAGATGATAAAGCCTTTGCAGCGCGTACGCTGAAACGATAGAAGAGAACATCAAAACCGACAGTACCACGATATTCAGAACGTTGTCCGCCAGATTCGAAATTCGGTGTCCCTCCGTATTTGAAGCGCTGTCGTCACCCTGAGAGGCCAGAAACATTGCCCAAAGACACGCTACACAACCAATAACTCCAGCAACCAGCACTGCCAGATACCATCTTACACTGGCATTGGCCTTCGCCCGGCGTCGCTTTTTATCACTATAGGAAAACAGCAGTTCAAATTCTTCTGACTCAGGTGATTCAGGATTATTGCTCAACGGGGTTACGCTCTGAATTTCTATAGTGACTTTCAAACCAACGACAAGGCAATTCAAGCGTGTAGCGATCTAACATCGGAAATTGAGTACGACCGTTGAATTTGTGCATGATTGCAACATCTTTATGGGATAAATACCAAAATCCCGAGGCCATAACTTGTTAATCTGACGTTCAGCTAGATGCGTTAGTGTGGCCAACCTCTTACAACATTAGCCTTTGTTTGCCATCTTTCAAAATGGTTTACTCAACTTATGAATAATTCATCACATAAAATCTTGACATCAACCGCACAACCGGTTTTAGCCTTGCACTCAAATGCATATCTTCGCGGGCTCATTGTCAGGGCATGCCTGGTGATCGTCAGTTTTGCGTTGCTGAGTTCTTGTGCAGCTACGACCAAAACTCTCGACCCGGATGTTGAGAAGCACTACGACGCCAGCTACGATTTTTCCGATAAAAAACAAATCGTGAACACCTTGACCGACAGCCTGTTGAGCGCGCCGCAAATATCCACGGAAAACGACAAACCCATCGTTATCGTCTACGGTATCGATAATGAAACTTCCGAACACATCAACACCGGTGGTATCACTGATGACATTCGGCTAAAACTGATCAAATCAGGCGAGTATCGATTTATCAATCGCAAGCAACGCGAGAACCTTGTCACTGAAGCAGATTATCAGTACGCCGGCTTTGTCGCCCCGGAACAACGCGTCAACGAGGGACGCCAACTGGGTGCAGACTTCATCCTGTCCGGAACCTTGCGCTCAATTGAAAAGGAACAACCGCGCCAGTGGCGCTTGAATAAAAGTGAACTTGTGTATTACTCCATGAACCTTGAGCTCACAAATCTCGAGACCGGCGAAATAAGCTGGGCTGATTCAGTGGAAATTGCCCGCGAGTCTTCGCGACCCATTATTGGCTGGTAGGTTCGTCAGCGCGCAACCTCAAGCGCTGCACGCTATACCACAGACAGTTATGAGTAGCCCATCCAGGCCGTTGGCAGCAGGCTTAGTAGCACGTCTGGTAGTGATTGCGAGTGTGCTTATTCTGCAAGCATGCGCCACATCACAATCGATCACGACAGCTCGTGATCAGTTCAGACACGGAAGTACTGACGCTGCACTGCAAACGTTAAGTGAAGCCGACGTATCAAACCGCGACAAACTGCTATTACTGCTCGACACGGCACTGGTTGCACAGGCCGCCGGGCGCTATGAACAAAGCATTGTTGCGTTCGAAGACGCGTACAAGCTCATAGAAAAACTCGACTATATCAGTGCACGCGACCAGTCAGCCGCCCTGGTGACCAGCGATTGGGCCATTCGTTATAGCGGGGAGTTTAGTGAAAGACTCTGGATTCACACCTTCCAGATGATCAACTATCTGTTGCTGGATCAGCCTGGTGGAGCTGCCGTCGAAGCGCGTCGTGCGGTAGCGCTTTACAAGAAACATGGCGATGTACTCGATAACGATCTTTTCACTCGTTACCTGATGGCATTGAGTTTTGAGAGCGCAGGTCAGCTGGACAGTGCGATGGTCGAATACCGGAAACTGGAAAAAGAACTAGAACCCGATGCATTCCGGACACGCCACTCATCGAGCCGAGAATTAACGGTGCTGGTAGCAACCGGCTTCATTGAACCCAAGCAACCGGGCGATCTGTTTATCGATATAAACGCGCGGGTGTCGTTTCCCTACTATCCGGATGTTTATGAGCGGGCACCCGACATAGAGGTTATCGCTGATAAAAAATCGCTAAAGGCCACGCGTGTAGACACAAGACTATTATCAATAGCGCAAGATGCGCTTGCCAAGAGAGGCAAAACCATAGCATCACGCCATGCATTGAGACTGGCAGCAAAATATAGTCTGGCGCAAAGTATCGAGGAACAGGATCCACTAGCAGGCGGTCTTGCCAGATTATTCCTGTTGGCTCTCGAGCAGGCAGACACTCGAAGCTGGGAGACATTGCCCGCCTATTTGTCGCTTGTCAGGGTAAAAATACCCACAGACCTAACATCAGTGAACATCCGGATAGAGGCAGCTGATAGTTCTCATTCAAACTTCGAAAGACGCACAGTGCAATTCGATCTGGACGAAGGTGGGAACCAGTTCCGAATGATAAGAATAGGCGTACAAGATTCGCAACAGCAGGTGGTGAATCAGTAACGCCCTGAAACTTACGTCTCGATTGCATGCCTGTTTTTTGTGCTAACCTCTAATTCCCTTGAGCGGATAAACAGGAGGTGATAAATGTCTAGTGTTTTGATTTATGACGGGTCAGCTATGAGTGTAGTGCGATCTAACTAACCTTGTTTTGCGCGAACTATAGCCGGCTGATTCGTCAGCCAAGGCACGGAAAGCCGCCTCTAAGGGCGGCTTTTTTTTATGGGCATGCCAAATAATTCGAACACCACTTACTAACTATTCATGTCGTCAATGAGCCTGTGATGCAAAAGCGTTACACCAGAGTTCGGAAAGTACCGGGGACAGACAATTCCAGAATCTGGACATCCTCCGAAATATCACCAATCCGGCGGCTCTCTCCAGGTGGTAAGGTAAAAGCATCACCAGCCACTAGCAATTGCTGATCAATACGCAGGCTACCTGCCAGCACATAAGAGAACAACACTGTGGCGTTATGAGTGACCGTGTAAGCAGCTGGCAATGTGTTTGCTGCTTTCACAACACTTGCACCAACGGCACCTGCACTTGCTACTGATACTCCTGTATCGCAGGCGGCAAATCCGGGCAATCGATGAGGTTGCCATTGGGCCTTGCTCAATTCATGGTGACAAAATCGTTGCCCATCAAACAGTCTGTGCGAATCTACGCGGGTGTTAGGTAAAGACATATCGTTGTCTATTGCGGTGACATGCTCAGCCGGCATACCGATCTCCAGCACCTCAAGACCATTTGACGTCTCCAGGACCTTATGTCGAATATGCGGAGGCTGGGTAACACAATCACCAGCTTGCAAGGTTATCGGCTGACCCTGATCTTCATAGACCAGAGTAATCCAGCCTCGCACACAAAATACGAGCTGAAAATTAGCGGTGTGGTAGTGCACTTGATCCGATACAGGACCACCATTAGGGATTCGGATATGCGTAGCCACCATTCCACCACCCAGACGACTGGGTATCAGATCGCGTGTTTGGGTACCGGCCTTACCACGAACCCAGGGAGTACCTCTTAAGGTGCATATTTCAAGTTGATGGCTCTCGAGACTTTGCACAACGCTTTCGCGATAACGCTCCCAGCGCACTTCGACCCCTCCCGGGGATCTGGCCGTGGGCCGAACATCATTTTCAGTTTTTATAACCAGCGTTGGCGCACCGCCCTTAAAACTACTATCGAGCCGGATGGATAAGCCAAACCCGACAAGCTCGGCAACTTCAGGCGAATCAGCGGGATATAGTTCCTTCAACTGAAATCCAGCCGTCGATATAAAAAAGTCAACGTCTGCCTGTAGATCAGCCGTTGGCAACAGGCAAAAAGCGTTCGTCTCGCGGTGTTTGGACATGAATTCCTTTTACTGTAATAGATATATTCCGGCCAGAGCGGGTCGGCACTGAAGTAACCCGATAGCATCTGGCCTACGTCGCTCGGATTAAACTCTGATGGTTTCCGCTTAGGCTATCAGATTCTTCAGGAGACTTTTAACTGTAACGCCCGGGCAAAGCAACATCATGGAGGCGCAAGTCACACGATGGAGCTGACGCTGATGTGCTTGCGAGGTCGACCCTGCAAGTCTGTGAGATCAGGTACTCACGAAGCACAATGGCTCTGTATACTCACACATCATTCGAGGCAAGTGCAGGATCCAGTGTCTATCCAAGAGCAGAACAGCAAGCCCAGACCCTTCGTCGATCTGATTATCAGTATCGCGATACCTTCCATCATTCTGATGAAGTTCAGCGGGCCGGAGCGACTCGGACCAACCACCGCACTGATCGTGGCACTCGCATTTCCAATCGGGTATGGCCTCTACGAACTGCTGTTTAACGGCAAACGCAATTTCATGGCACTGCTTGGCGTCATCAGTGTTTTACTCACAGGCGGTATAGGCCTACTGAAGATTGATGCGCAATGGCTGGCGGTCAAAGAGGCGGCCATCCCTTTATGCATCGGAATCGGCGTGCTTGTCGCCAACAAACTTGGCTACCCCCTGGTCAGGAAATTATTGTTCAACCCCACCATCATGAACATCGACAAAATCCATGATGAACTAGACAAGAAAAATACACGGTCACAGTTTGAATCAAGACTGGACAGGGCCAATACGTTATTGGCGGGCACGTTTCTGTTCAGTGCCATCATGAATTACTTCCTCGCCAAGCTTATCGTCAAAAGTGAAAGTGGCACCTCTGCGTTTAATGAAGAGCTGGGGCGAATGACCTTACTGAGCTATCCGGTCATAGCCATTCCATCAATGATCATGATGCTGGCTATTTTCTGGTTTATCTGGCGAACAGTGAAC
Organism: Granulosicoccus sp.; assembly: GCA_045106855.1. Taxonomy (GTDB): domain Bacteria; phylum Pseudomonadota; class Gammaproteobacteria; order Granulosicoccales; family Granulosicoccaceae; genus Granulosicoccus. Next base: position 29,106 of record JBGCFI010000091.1, on the reverse strand, counting down.
AAACTCACCGGCCTGTCACTGGAAGAAATAATGGTTGGCGGCGAAGGCGAAGAGAAAAGCAGCGAATAGTTCGCCTTATCTCGACATAGCTGGACCACGCTGGTGTCTATTTCAACGTGGTCCAGCCGCTTATTGATTAACAACTGTCATTTAACCATCAAACGTTAAACATGGATTAAGAGACAGGATTGTCACCCATTCGCCGATGGCAGCGTCAGAGCCAGAAATATTGGCGACGGGCCACGCTGGATAAGCACCGGTATTGCTGTATTGGAAGGTGCTTTGTCCACAAGAGACTCCAGATCTTTAACACCATTAACCTTTTCACGGTTAATTGAAAGGATGACATCGCCCTGACGAATGCCCGCATTGGCAGCGGCACCTTGCGGATCAATTTCCGAAACCACGACACCGTGCGACAGCCCCAACTGCTCCATTTGTTCAGCAGGCACTGCAGCCACCTCAACACCCAGGCGCGATTCATCTACTGGATCATCAACCGGCAAAGCGGCAACCCGCTCCCCCTCATCCAGCGGCTCAATGGTGACTTCCAGAGTCTGTGTTTCGCCATTTCTCAAGACCAGCGCATCCACTGTCGAACCCGGCCTAACTGAACCTACCAGCGGTGGCAATGCACTTGAGTAAGCAACATCTTTTCCGTTGAATTCAAGGATGATATCGCCACTACTGAAGCCTGCCTTATCCGCGGGGCTATCAGCGGTGACTTGCGCCACAAGCGCGCCTTCTGGCTTCTCTAGACCGAATGACTTGGCCAGCGCCTGATCAACATTCTGTATGGATACGCCTAACCATCCACGGGTAGCAAAACCCTTGTCCTTTAGCTGATCCGCGATGGACATGGCTACGTTTATGGGGATAGCGAAAGACAGTCCTTGATACCCACCTGAGCGCGAATAAATCTGCGAGTTAACGCCGACGACTTCGCCGTCCGTGTTGAATAACGGGCCACCCGAATTACCCGGGTTAACCGCCACATCAGTTTGTATGAATGGCACGTAAGTGTCATCTGGCAGGCTTCGAGCCAGTGCCGAGACAATACCCTGAGTTGCGGTATGCTCAAAACCGAACGGAGAACCAATAGCAAGCACCCACTCGCCTACTCGTAAATTCTCCGAGTTTCCGATCCTGACGACGGGCAGTTCGTTGGCATCCAGCTTCAGCAACGCTATGTCGCTGGCAGGATCGCTGCCGACCAGCTCTGCCTGATACTCACGCCGGTCATTGAGCCCAACCCGGATCTCGGTCGCATTGTCGACCACATGGGCATTGGTTATTACATAACCGTCATCGGAAATAATAAAGCCACTACCAAATCCACCACTTTGTGGAGGTGCTTGCCGAGGTGCATTCGGCATTTGTTCAAAAAATCGCCGGAATTGCTCCGGAATTTCCTCAGGATCGATGCCCGGCGCGCCGTTACTGGCCGCTCGGGGAGCCGTTGCAAGCACCGAAATCTTGACTACTGCGTCACCTTCTTGTTCCACAAGGCCACTAAAATCGGGCAAAGAGCCCGCAAAGGATTTCGTTACAGCAAGAATGGGAAGCAAAGCTATCCAGAAGAGTGATTTTCGATATATTCTGGTCACTTGTAATGTTCGAGGTCGTTCTAGAGTTACTTTTTGTCGCATACGTTTTGAGGCACCAAAATTATTCAGGGTGCGTATAGGCAGAAGGTTGCTGGAAATGGAAAACATAAATTTATTAACTCCTTTCTATTTCTGGCGTGGGAACGTTTTTCAAAGCAAAAGTTCTATATCTCTGATTCCTGAACGGTGAGTACGACCAATCGGGTATGCCGGATGTTGTATTACACAACCGTTAAAAATCAGTGTGATAGACATTGCTATTCGCTTAACAACACATGGGGGCTGTATGCGAATTTTACTAGTCGAAGATGATATGGAAGCCGCGACTTATCTTGTCAAAGGTCTGACAGAGAGCGGTCACATTGTGGAACACGCTGCTGATGGCGAACGCGGCCTGCAGATGGCAATTTCCAACGCCTACGACTCCATGATAATTGATCGCATGCTGCCCAAGCGTGACGGTCTTTCTGTTATCGAGGAGTTGCGGCGAATGGGCAATATGGCGCCGGTCCTGATCCTCAGCGCTTTAGATGATGTCGACGAACGCGTCACCGGACTCAAGGCTGGTGGTGATGACTACCTGACAAAGCCCTATCAGTTGAGCGAGCTTACCGCTCGGTTGCAGGCTTTAACCCGACGAGCGCAAACCGGCGTGCAGGGTACGGTTCTGCACGTGGGTGATCTTACGCTGGATCTGATCAAGCACAAGGTCACACGCTCCGGACGGAACATCAATCTACAACCGCGGGAATTTCGTTTGCTGGAATACCTCATGCAGCACACCGGCCAGGTGGTCACTCGCAGTATGTTGCTGGAAAACGTGTGGGACTATCACTTTGATCCGCAGACTAATGTCATTGATGTGCAGATCAGCCGGCTGCGCAGCAAGATTGACAAGGACTTCGATTCTGCCTTGTTGCACACAGTTCGAGGCGCTGGCTACAAACTGCAGGAAGTGGGTAATACCGCTGAAACCACCTGATACCAGGCGACACCTCAAATAAAACTCTGCCAGGTTTTTACCGCAGCAGCAGGACGATTTGAGGTATGTCCACAGAGGAAGATGGGTTTTCACCTGATCATGTTTCAGGGCCAACGTGCAGACAAGCAGCAAATTTCGCTGCTTGTCTGCTTTTGGCCTCCCAGGTATATCTCGTGTCTGTTGTTGCGCCATAGCGCATGTCCAGTTGACCCGATCAGCCAGTAAAAAAAACACGGTCTGTTGAGATTCACGCGGCAAACAGTAGCCGCAGATCACATTTTCCCGGGTTTCCCCGGGACATGGAGACTTGTAGAACATCATCCTCAACGAGTGAATGCTCATATCACAAGGTGTTTTAACGGCAGCAGCGTATGGCGTTGCCCAACCCATATTTACCAGCAACACACGCTTGCCCTAATCCGTTATTTAGATCAGGCTTACAGCCAATGAGCACATCGACGACAACTCAAATACCAGGTTCACCTGAGCCAGGCGAAGGGCAAGGTACTGGCAAGCTGCTGCCGTTTTCAAAACCAGCTTATACGACCCTGGAAGTACTGCTTAAATGGATTGACCAACGCCGCTTGTTCAGGACTTCGGCGTTTCGCATGTCATTAATATATGCAACGCTCTTCAGCACACTTTCGGCAGCGACTCTCGGATTTATCTATTGGTCCACCCGCGACCAGATAGAGTCTCAAGTGGATACACGGCTCAGGCTCGAGACTGACTACCTGATCAATCTCTATGAATCGGGCGCTCTGCCCGAACTGCTAGAAGCGATACAGCGTCGCAACCAGATAGATACCTACGACAGATTCTACTACCTGGCCAACGATAAAATTGAAGGCGAGGCCGACGAACAAAGTGACGAAAGCCTTCCCATACGTCTCAAATCTGTGCGCTTGCATTCCACTCGCATCAGAGGAGATGTCGCAGACCTTCCCCCGGGCAGTCCGCGCGCTTTCGATCCGGTAAGAGTTGCTGAAACAAGCCTGTCCAACGGACTGAAGCTGACCATCGGCTATGAGATCAGCGATGAGCAGGCGCTGTTGGATCACACGTTTGCACTGGTTGTCGGTGCGACGGTAATGACACTGCTGTTCTCGTTATTTGGCGGTTTGTGGATCGGCACCGGGATGCTACGTCGCATGGATTCCGTAAGCCGAACAGCCACGGAGATCATGAGTGGTGATTTATCGCAACGCCTTAAAGTCACATCACGCGACGATGAGTTTGATGAAATCGCAACCAAGCTGAATCAGATGTTGAATCGGATCGAGGATCTGATGAAGAGCATGCAACAGGTCACCAACAATGTTGCGCACGATTTACGCAGCCCACTGACACGCCTGCGCAACCGACTGGAAGTCACGCTTTTGGAAGAGCGTGATCCGGAAAACTATCGTAGAGTCATGGACGAGGCCATTGGCGATGCGGATAGTCTGATTCATACATTCAATGCCATGTTAAGTATTGCCAGACTTGAAGCAGGAATTGATTCTGCGCAATGGCACGATACCCGTATCGGAGATCTGGCCGCCGAACTCTCTGAGCTCTACGAAGCTCTGGCTGATGAAGAGGACGAGGCGCTGACGATCACCTCCGATATTCAGAACAACCCCAGCTTTTATTGCAATCGCCATCTGATCGGCCAAGCCATAACCAACCTGCTAGACAACGCGATCAAGTACAGCACACATCCGGCGAAGATATGCCTGACAGTCAAAGGTAACAATGACGCGTTCTCCATTTCAGTGTCAGACAATGGCCCGGGTATTCCCGAATTTGAACGTGAGCGTGTATTCGAACGCTTTGTTCGATTGGAGAACGAACGCAATTCGCCCGGAAACGGGCTTGGCTTGAGTCTCGTCAAGGCAGTGGTGAGACTGCATTCAGCACGCATGACACTTGAAGATAATAATCCGGGGTTGAAGGTGACGATACATTTCGAGAAACGCCAGGCACTCCGGCCCAAAGGCGTAAAAGGTGACATGATTACCGTTACTAAAGGAGATGTGGGCGTTGCGAGGGCTGTTTAGCTTAACAACAACAGACCTGGAAGAACGACACTGGTTGTCAACGCATGACACGATTAGCTATCTGGTCAATCGAGCGTTATTTTATCCGTTAACGCAGTGATTCTTGCGCATCAAGAAAGACCTGTCCTGATTGACTGACATACCACGCCCACAAGATCGGAGACTCATGCACGCTGGGAGCCATCTTCACCTCTATGGGTGTATCCCGGGCCAATACTTCAAGTTGTGGCACCTGCTCTGCCTTGATTCGCACACCCTTGGCAACCCCGTCTGTTTCCAGCCAGAGATAATGACGACCGCTTGTCGCAGACAGACCGGTAAAAATACCTGTTCGCTCAACGCTTTCAGCCAGTATGGGCTCGCTATGTGTTTGCCGGGATTCTCCGCGATAATAGATAAACAGCCCTATTACCAGCATGATTAAGGGCAAGGCCGTAATGATTGAATGAACCGGATTGCGTGACTTCTTCTTATAGCTCAGATCAGGATCGCGCACCGGTGGCCACTGATAGCGCTGACTAGTGTTTGCGCTGGTGTCTGCTTTCGAAGACGGCTCGATCTTGCGCGCACTCTTATCGGAAGAGGAATTACTCAACGTTCTGCACCTGTTCGCGCATTTGTTCTATCAAAACCTTCATATCGATGCTGAGCGCGGTAGAGCTACTATCCGATGATTTGGAAGCTACGGTATTGGCCTCACGATTGAATTCCTGCATGAGAAAATCCAGACGTCGACCCACGGCTTCCTTTCGATTCAAGATTTTTGCAAACTCCGACAAGTGCACGCTCAGGCGGTCAAGCTCTTCATCAATGTCCAGTCGCTGAGCTGAATAAACAAGTTCCTGTTCAAGTCTGTTGACATCATGTTCTACATCCAGTTGCGCTAGCTTATCCATCAGTCTTTCGCGCTGACGTCGAACAACCTCCGGTCGATGCTGACGCAGCTTTTCCACTATCAGTGACAACTGCTGTGCGCGATCCTCGAGCATGGTGGCAATCTGTTGCCCTTCGCGCATGCGGGTTTGCACAAAATCATCCAATGCCAATTTAAACGATTCCGATGCCGCCTCGGCAACTGCATCATCCATTCGGGACTGGGTACTCACCATGCCCGGCCACTGCAACAAGGCAATGGGATCACAGCGACCTGCATCGATACGAAGATTCTGCACCTGATCTACTGCATCACTGAGTTGCTCCAGCAGGTTGATGTTTACAAGCAATTGGTCAGAACCACCCGACATACCGCCAATTTTCAATGAGATATCAACCTTACCCCGATGGACTTGCGAGGATATTAATTCGCGCAAGTTCGCATCGATGGACCGCAGCCCCTCAGGCAGACGAATATTCACATCCAGAAAACGTTGATTGACAGAACGAATTTCCCAGCATAATTCGCCGTCTTCAAATCTGGTCATTGACTGACCGTGGGCAGTCATACTTTGCAACATCGATCGCTCCTGAAGGTGGTTCGCAAGCGCAACACGCAAATACAGGCTTCACGAACAAACCTGGCTTGTTCAGCCGTGGCGGTGGATTTACCATTTTATCAGCGCTAAGGTCACACAACGCCAGACAATCTCGTATTTAAAAAGAATATCCGATGCAGGCAAACACCAGACTTCCGTGAATTGACACAAAGATAGTCCAATAACACTAGAAGCAGCTACACAGTCAATGTCTGGATACCGCTATACTTTGCGCCCGATCGGACAGGCAGCACAAAAGCCTTTATTGTAGCTACCAGTGACTCTATCGGTTCGACCACATCTGAACCTGCCAGGAAATAACATGCGACCAAGCGCCAGAGCGGCTGATGAGCTTCGTGCCATCAAGCTTACCCGTCACTTCACTAAACACGCGGCTGGGTCCGTGTTGATCGAAATGGGCGAAACTCGCGTGTTATGCACCGCCAGTGTCGACAACCGCTGTCCGCCCTGGCTAAAGGGCACCGGAAGCGGGTGGGTTACCGCAGAATACGGAATGCTCCCCGGAGCCACCCACACTCGCGTCAGGCGAGAAGCGGCAGCAGGCAAACAATCCGGTCGCACGCAGGAAATCCAACGCCTCATAGGACGCTCATTAAGGGCAGCCGTTGATCTTGACGCACTTGGTGAACGCACCATTACGCTCGATTGCGATGTGTTACAAGCCGATGGCGGCACGCGTACAGCTTCAATTACAGGTGCTTATGTCGCCCTGTGTGATGCCGTTCAACAGCTACTTGAGAAACGCAAAATCACACGTAACCCCATTCATGGGCAGATTGCCGCTATCTCTGTTGGCATTGTCAAAGGGGAAGCTGTGCTGGACCTGGACTACGAAGAAGATTCCGCTGCCGAAACAGACATGAATGTTGTCATGAACGAGGCTGGAGGCTTTATCGAAATTCAAGGAACCGCTGAAGGACATGCCTTCAGGGATGATGAGTTGGCATCGATGCTTAGCCTTGCAAAACACGGAATCGGATCGCTGACCAAGGCACAACTGGAAGCGCTGGGTAACTAGCGCCAGAATCTGGATAAAACCATGGAACTGTTGCTAAACAGCAGTTCTGCTAAATCGCGGGAGACGCCTTGATAGTCAAGCAAAAAGTGGTATTCGCCAGCGGCAATCCCGGTAAGATCAACGAGCTTAATGAGCTTCTGCTACCTCTAGGATTCGAAGTCGAGTCCCAGAGCCAATACGGCATAGAATCAGTTGAAGAAACGGCTTTCACGTTTGTCGAAAATGCGTTACTGAAGGCTCGTCATGCCACCCGGCATACCGGACTACCTGCGATTGCCGATGATTCGGGACTTGAGGTGGACGCTCTCAACGGCGCTCCCGGATTGTATTCCGCCAGGCATGCGGAGCGCCATGGCGCGGGTAGTGGCGACGTTGCCAACTACAAGTTTCTTCTGCAACAACTTAGTGAGCTGGATGAGGTTGTGCAACGCCGCGCACGCTTCAGAAGCGTCGTCGTATACCTGGCCCATGAGCATGACCCCTCTCCAATAATCGCCGAAGGTAGCTGGGAGGGCCACATCCTGAAACAAGCTGAGGGCGAAGGCGGGTTTGGCTACGATCCAGTCTTCTGCAACCATGACACCAATACCTCTGCGGCATTATTGGACAAACAGACCAAGAACCGGCTCAGCCATCGTGGCAAGGCTGTAGCAAAACTGGTTCAGCAATTGCGCCAGTGTCGATGAGCGAGCGTCAATTCACTCAGTTACCACCCTTATCACTTTACGTACATATCCCCTGGTGCATCCGTAAATGCCCCTATTGCGATTTCAACTCGCACGAGCTTCGCTCGGACATTCCTGAAGACGCCTATGTCGATGCCCTTCTGGATGATCTTGCCAATGAAATGCCACTCGTCTGGGGAAGACAGTTCAGCTCGGTCTTCATTGGCGGCGGCACACCGAGTCTGTTCAGCGCAAAGGCATTGGACAAGCTCATTAGCGGTATCCGTGCACTAACCGCCCTGGCACCTAGCGCTGAAGTCACGCTCGAAGCCAACCCTGGCACTTTTGAACAAGAGAAGTTCCGAGATTACCGTGCATTAGGAATAAACCGGCTTTCCATTGGAATTCAAAGTTTTAATCCGGGATTACTCAAGGCACTGGGTCGTGTGCACTCCGCCGAGGAGGCATTAAGAGCCTGCGATATCGCTCGCTCCGCCGGTTTCGAACAAATAAACCTGGATGTCATGTTTGCACTTCCGGACCAGAGCGATAAGCAGCTGCTGGATGATATTGATCTCGCTCTTTCTCAGGCAACCACACACTTATCGTTTTACGAATTGACCATCGAACCCAACACGCTTTTTGCTCGCTTCCCTCCCGAGGTTCCTGTGGATGAACATCGCGCAACAATGCAGGACACCATTGTTGAAAAACTGGCACACGCAGGGTTTGAGCGCTACGAGGTGTCAGCCTATGCACAGACATCAAAGGGTACGCACCATCGATCCACTCATAATATGAATTACTGGCAGTTTGGTGATTACATAGGCATCGGTTGCGGTGCGCACGGCAAAATCAGTTCAGCAGATTCGGGCTGTATTGTTCGCCGTTGGAAACAAAAACATCCAACGACCTATCTCGAAGCTGCCAACGCAGATGCTCGTCTGGGACAGCAAAATGTCATCCCAATCGAAGATACTGCTCTTGAATTCATGATGAATGCCTTGCGATTACGTGAAGGATTTTCCATCCCCCTGTTTGAGTTGCACACAGGGGTAAGCCTGGATCGCTGGCAACAATGCATCGACAAGGCAATGGATCGAGGCTTGCTGGAGCAGTCAGGACTTCAGCTCAGGGCAACTGAACAAGGGTTTAACTGGCTCAATGAGACTTTGCAGCTATTCCTGCCCGAAATTCAACCCTCATCCATCAAGCGCTACCCCGTGATTCCTCTCAATCTGGAAGCAGGCAAGCCATAAAAACGGCCAGGCAGCCTACGCAATCAGTTTCCTGCAGATTGAAGCATACGGATCAGCTGGGTCGGATCGACGCCATTACCGCCACCACCGCTGGACAATACCTGCCCGGCCACACCAGGCAAGGGCCCGCCTAATTGCTCTTCCAGTTCCTGCACAGACTGATTGACTTGTCTGCCACCCGTTGATCGCGATGTATTACCGGCGGATTGAGAACGACCACCGCCAGGCATACCCAGGCCCTGCAAGGCTCCTACACGCGTGTCTGCTTCATCCAGGCGTATTTCCTCTGGTGCTTCCACTGGCGCAACTACATTGACATTGGGATCAACTCTAACCGTGGTTGTGCTGATACCGACGGGGGGAGTTGTTCCGAAATGGGTCACCCCTTCAGCGTCTTTCCAGGTAAATACTTCCGTCGTGGCCGATCCGCTCGTCAGCGCACCTGAGACCCCACCTTCACCCGTGAGATTACCGGCCAGGCCGACGGCATCATCCTTGGCCTTGGAGAACATGGCGCCAGCTTTTCCGAAAGCACCCGAAGCAACATGCTTCCACAGACTCCCCGGATCTCCACCTTTCAGGTATACGCCGTAGGTCATTACACCCGCCATCGCCACCATCGGCACGCATGCTTTGAACAGGAGTTTTGCTACCATTCGACCTAACATCGCTATTCCTTCCGCTATTTTTGTCACATAACGGCTCAGCTTGTTAAGTGCTTAAGTAAAAGGCTTGCAATGTGCGACTAAAAACACTAGTATCCGGTTCCGAATTTTATAACCGGGAGATAGCTATGAAACCGGAAATCCATCCCGAATACAAACAAATCCAAGTCACCTGCAGCTGCGGTAACTCGTTCGAGACTGGCTCTACATCCCGTAGAGATCAGCTCAGCATCGAGGTCTGCTCAGCATGCCACCCGTTCTACACGGGTAAGCAGAAGGTCATGGATACTGCTGGTCAGGTTGACAAGTTTCGTCGTCGCTACGGTTCGAAATAGTCGACAAGACTTGTCGCACAGTGTAACTGTGCGCTGGCACGCAGGATTACGCCAAATCAAGGGCACCCATGTGGTGCCCTTTTTTGTTCTCACACCTTTCGCGTCATGAGTAAACGCCAAGGCTCTGCGTTCGCTGGCCCTTCCGCGTTTTTAATTTTTACCTGCCTGCTACTATCAGCACCGTTGCTGGCGCGTGAGTGCCAATCAGGCCTGACGCAAACAAATGCGGTCGCATCCAGAGTCGTCGATGGAGATACCCTCGTTCTGAATACGCAACAACGAGTAAGAATCATCGGTTTGAATACACTGGAGATGAACGCAGGTTCGCCACAGGACAGGTATTGGGCTTCCCAAGCCACCAAAACACTGAACGATCTTGTGACAGGTAAACCAGTCACTTTACTGGCTGGTCGTGACCGAAAAGATCGATATGGACGCTTGCTGGCGCATGTCCGACTGCCAGACGGTGTGGATGTCGCGCAGGAACTCATTCGGCAGGGACTTGCCATTGCCGTCGGAGTCGGCAAAAACACGGCCTGCTCGGAATCCAACAGGGTGCTTGAAAACCAAGCTCGATCACAACGCCTTGGTATCTGGAAAAACAAGGGCGGCTGGTGGAAAGACAGCGAAGAAAAGCTGAATGCCAGGCGCGGTTTTTACCTCATTCGTTCATCAATAGTCACTCGTACTCGTCAGGGTACTAACACCAGATTGAAGATGGCCAATGGCCTGCAAGTCAAGCTTGGAGCAGGATGGCCTCTCGATGCATTGCAAACCGATACACTGTTAGCCGGAACTGTAAATCAGCTCGTAGAAGTTAGAGGCTGGATATCCGGGCATTTATCAGCACCCGAGATAAGCCTGCACCACCCGGCCAACCTGAGGATTGTCGCCCGATAACATGTTGTTTCTCATAGACTCCAGCATCTATATCTTTCGCGCCTGGCAAGGGTTGCCAACCAGCATCCGCAATAGGTTTGACGAGCCCGACAATGCTGTTCAGGGGTTAGCTGAAACACTTTGCAGCATTATCGAAACACATCAGCCAAGCCACATGGTCTGTGCATTTGACGAATGCTTTCGCCAAGGCATTCGCAACCAGATGTACGCGGAGTACAAAGCGGATCGTCCGCCGGCTCCCGAAGATCTTGCACCACAATTCGCTCGCTGCAAGCAACTTGCGATGACAATGGGAATTGCCTGCTACGGAAGCGACAGAGTTGAGGCGGACGATATTATCGGCCAATTTGCAGAACTTGCCAGCAGCCAGGATACGCCAGTCACTATCGTATCCGGTGACAAGGACCTGGCCCAGTTCATTACACCAGTTGATCGTTATTGGGATCTAGGCAGACGTCCAATAGCGACGTATAACGAGGTCCACAAACGTTTCAAGGTTCGACCTGAACAAATGGCCGACTGGCTGGCGTTGTGCGGTGACAAGAGCGATAACATTCCAGGTGTACCCGGCGTCGGGCCGTCTACCGCTGCGCGACTGCTCAACAAGTGGCAGACGCTCGAAAACCTGTTGAGCAATCTCGGTGAGGTAGCCATGATGGGGTTTCGTGGTGCCCCCAGAGTGAGTCGCCTGCTTTTTGAGCACAAGGAAACCATTCACTTTGCTCGCTCGCTGACTGGTCTGATTCGCGACGATCGCCTGCCTGGCAATATGGAGGCCTTGCTGCGACCACGGCCAGATCAGCCACTCATGCAAAACGCTTTGCACGATCTGGGATTTCCGGATGATTTATCAGAATCCCTGTCCCGTCGAATCGCCAAGGCTTCGACGGGCTGCCATTGAGGCTTGTCTGTGCGAAACAGAGATCACCATCGAGGCCGTCGTCGATCGACTGATCGAAAAAACCCGACGACCTCCGCCGCTGCGCTACTGTTGTTTAACAAACCTTTTGGCGTGCTTTGCCAGTTCACTGATGCGGACCAGCGTCAGACACTGGCTGAGTATTTGAAAGCACCTGGCTACTACCCTGCAGGTCGTCTCGATCGTGACAGCGAAGGTCTTTTACTGCTGACCAATGATGGCGCACTCCAGCAACAGATCAGCAACCCTCGGTTCAAGCTGACGAAGACTTATCTAGTGCAGGTGGACGGGGAAATAGATGAACAGGCCCTCGCGGCATTAAACAATGGGATAACACTGAAAGATGGCCTGGCCATTGCGATTAATGCAAAAAAGGTTGCCTGCCCTGAGGCGCTTTGGCCAAGAGAGCCGCCAGTACGGTTCCGCAAAAATCTGCCAACCAGCTGGCTCGAACTCGGGTTGCGCGAAGGACGCAATAGGCAGGTACGACGCATGACAGCAAATGTCGGTTTTCCAACGTTAAGACTTATCAGGACATCGATAGGCAATCTCAGTGTCTGGCCCATTGCTCCGGGCGAGCATCGCTATGCGAACGCCGATGAACTACAGCTATACGCAGGCCCCTAGAAGCTACGTTCTACCGAGTAACCCGCAATACGCTCAAGCGCATCACGATAAGCGGACGGGGGAAGTTGTCGCAAGGCGGCAATAGCGGCGGCAGCAGATTCCTGTGCACGATGGATGGATTTATCCAGGGCATCGGTCTGATCTATCACAGAGAGCACATCAGGAAGTTTATTGATGTCGGCATCACGAATGCACTGGGCAATCATGGCGCGTGCCTTAGCGGTGCCATCACGCATGGCATAAATAAGCGGCAAGGTGGTTTTACCCTCCGCCAGATCATCACCAACGTTTTTTCCAATCGTATCGCTATCACTCTGGTAGTCGAGGACATCATCGGCAATCTGAAAGGCGGTACCCAGATGCATGCCGTAACTGGCAAGTGCCTGGCGTATGTCAGCTGGCTGACCGGCAAGCACCGCACCAAGCTCTGTGGCAGCGTGGAATAACCGGGCCGTCTTGGCCTCAATCACTTCGATGTACTGCTCTTCGGTCAGATCCGGCTCACGCACATTCATCAATTGCATGACCTCACCTTCGGCAATCCGATTGGTCGTGGAAGCCAGAATTCCCATGACCTCCATACTCTGTACATCGACCATCATTTCGAAGGCCCGCGAATACAGAAAATCACCGACCAGCACGGCAGCCTCATTACCCCAGACAGCGTTGGCGGTATCACGCCCCCGGCGCAACTCCGATGCATCGACCACGTCGTCATGCAATAACGTGGCTGTGTGTATGAACTCGATTATGGCGGCAACTGTCACCGGATGACGGATGGCGTTACTGTCCTTGCGGTCATCAAGTCCACAAGCGCCAGCGGCGAGCAGCACCAGTTGAGGCCGTAGTCGCTTACCTCCACTACCGATGATATATCCAGAAAGCTGGTTGATCAGGACAACTTCTGACGCCAGACGCTGACGAATCAACTCATCGACGCGCTCCATACCGGCCTCGACCAGGACTCGGCAATCATCTATCGACAAGGCATTAATTGAAGGAGCAGTTACATTCATCTGGGCTGTTACGGGGCGCTCTATTGGCAGGTTTACTTGATCAGGCAAAACGCACAGTGGTTAACGCTCGCCCAACCACTGACAGGATACCGTGAATAGGATTTTACACTCACCAATGAGTGGCGAAGTTGCGCGAATCTTGTGACATAAGGGGTGCAGATTCTGACACAAGCCTTGTGAACCACAGTATTGCTAGTCATGTGACGATATTCGCCGGCGCGAAACGTTAATTCTGCTACGGTGCCCATGTATTTGCAGAGGGTTTTTCGGGCAAATGGTTCAAAAAAAAGGCTCCGCTGACCCAATCTGCGCAAGCCAGCAATATCACGTATAGAATAGCACTGGCAGTTGACCTGAATAACGAATAGTTGATATACTATCTGGCTTTCCGCGGTATCTTCTCCGCAAGTCACGCTCAGGACCCAACCACACGTGTTGCGTCCTGGAGTTAGCCAAGCAACTGCCATTTTCGCAGTTGCCACAGTCAGGACCAGTAATCATGTACGCGGTAGTCAAAACCGGTGGCAAACAGTACCGAGTCAGTCAAGGTGATCGTCTCAAGGTCGAATCACTCAAAGCCGAAGCTGGCGAAGAAGTCAGCCTCAGCGAAGTCCTCATGGTAGGCAGCGGCGAGTCTGTGACAGTCGGCTCTCCGACAGTTGCCAACGCCTCTGTAAGTGCCAAGGTAGTTACCCATGGTCGCGGGGATAAAGTCAAGATCATCAAGTTTCGCCGTCGCAAGCACCATCGCAAGCAGGCGGGTCATCGCCAGAACTACACCGAGCTGGAAATCACCAGCATCAACGCTGGTTAACCACGCAGGTAGTACGCTGTATAGCGCTGGACCGACTTCCAACCGACATCGGCCACCGAATTATGGCAAGTGCATTGCGTAGTTGTTAACAGAAGACGATATTCAACAGATTTATAGATTGGCAGGTATTTAGTCATGGCACATAAAAAAGCAGGCGGTAGTACTCGCAACGGTCGCGATTCAGAGTCCAAACGACTCGGCGTCAAGCGATTCGGTGGCGAACTCGTCACAGCTGGAAGCATCATTGTTCGTCAGCGCGGAACCCGTTTCCACGCAGGCGTTAATTCCGGCGTAGGTAAAGACCACACCATTTTTGCTAAAACCGACGGCATTGTGAGTTTCGCAGTACGTGGTGCCAGCAACCGAAAGTTCATTGATATCGTGCCAGCCAACGCTGAAAGCTGAGTTATTGCGCAATTCCGGATGCTTTGAGCATCGAGAAACGTTCTGCGCCCTGCCACTACTGAGCAGCGCGTACGTTTACAGGCAGTACTCAGAAAAACCCGCTTCGTGCGGGTTTTTCTTTACCCGCTAGAGAACCCCAGTGAAATTTGTCGACGAAGCCCGAATCAATGTCATCGCAGGAGACGGCGGTAATGGTGCGCTAGGCTTTCGGCGCGAAAAATATATCCCCCGTGGCGGACCGGATGGCGGCGATGGTGGCGATGGTGGCAGCGTTTTTCTACGGGCAACTGAAGGGCTAAACACCCTTGCCGACTTCAGGCACCAGCGCACCTATCTGGCCAAACGCGGCGAGAATGGTCGCGGTGCGAACTGTTCGGGTGCCGGTGGCGACGATTGCATCATCGATGTACCTATAGGCACAGTCGCCAAAGACCGGGAAACGGACCAGATCATCGCTGACCTGAAATACGCCGGCCAGACCATTCAAGTGGCCAAAGGTGGCTGGCATGGGCTTGGTAACGCGCGCTTCAAAAGCTCGACAAATCAAGCACCGCGCAAAACCACCCACGGCACCCCCGGTGAACGCCGCGAAATACAACTGGAACTGCGCCTGCTCGCCGATGTCGGGTTGCTAGGGATGCCCAATGCGGGCAAATCGACACTTATTACGCAATTGTCGTCAGCGCGGCCGAAGGTTGCAGACTATCCGTTCACCACGCTACACCCGAACCTTGGCGTCGTCAGTATCGAACCACACCGAAGCTTTGTCATGGCTGATATACCCGGTCTTATTGAAGGCGCTGCCGACGGGCACGGTCTGGGCGTGCGTTTTCTCAAACACCTGAGCAGGACAAAGCTACTCTTACACCTGATTGATGTCATGCCCGTCGATGAAAGCAATCCCGTTGAAAACGCTATAGCCATTGTCAGAGAGCTTGCCAGACATAGTGAAGATCTGGCTGCCCGGGAACGCTGGCTGGTGCTCAACAAAAGCGATCTGCTACCGCCTGATGAGCAGGCAGAGCATTGCCGGAAAATTGTGGAAGGCATTGAATGGACAGGACCTGTTTATATAATTTCTGCCGCTACCGGCCATGGCACACGGCCACTGGCAGCCGACATCATGACCCATATTGAGCGTCAGCACGTGGAACGTGAAGAGCGGGAAGCTCGAGAGCGTGCGCGGGCCCACGCCGAACGACAGCAACATATGGATTCCCGGCCAAGCACTACTTTCCCGGCAGAGAATGCTGCAAAACAGAACGATGAAGGCAGGCCTTCAGAGACTGGTTCAGCAACTCCTACTGACGATGCGTGAAAGAGTCAGACTGGCGAAGCGCTGGGTTGTCAAAGTCGGCAGCTCGTTACTGACAGACGACGGACGAGGACTGGACCATGCCATTATCGCTCAATGGACATCGCAGATTGCGACTCTTCTCAATAATGGACGAGAAGTGGTTCTGGTATCCAGTGGCTCAATAGCTGAGGGAGTCGCACGATTAAAACTGGCGAAGCGCCCAACCCGGGTAGATCAACTCCAGGCAGCCGCTGCCGTCGGCCAGATGGGACTCATCCGAGCCTATGAATCTGGCTTTGAGCGATTCGACGTCCTTACCGCACAGATTCTCCTTACCCACGATGACCTGGCGGATCGACGCCGCTACCTGAACGCAAGAGGCACACTTGCAACCTTGCTCTCACACGGGGTACTGCCCATCGTCAACGAGAATGACACGGTGACCACTGATGAGATTCGGCTTGGAGACAATGACACGCTGGGCGCTCAGGTAGCCAACCTTATTGATGCCGATGTGCTGATTCTACTGACAGACCAACAAGGCTTGTTCGATAAAGATCCACGCACCCACGCAGATGCAAAACTGCTTGAACGCGCAAATGCCAGTGATAGCAAGGTACTCGCATTAGCGGGTCCCGCAGGCTCGTCACTGGGCAGTGGCGGTATGCGAACCAAAGTGCTCGCGGCCGAACGTGCTGCTCAAAACGGAACGACGACCGTTATTGCACATGGCCGAGAGCCTGATGCATTACTCAGACTGAGCCGAGGCGAGGAGCTGGGAACCATGCTGACCAGCGATCAAAAGCCGCTGGACGCCCGCAAGCGATGGCTGGCTGATCATCTCAGAGCCAAGGGCACCTTAACTCTGGATGCAGGCGCGTGTCGGGTTTTGCTTACCCGCGGATCCAGCCTGCTGGCTGTTGGTGTCAGCGACTGTACCGGTAACTTTTCTCGAGGAGAGCTGGTCAGCTGCGTTGATGCTGAAGGACGTGAAATTGCCCGCGGCCTAACCAATTACAACGCGGCAGATACCCGCAAGGTGCTGGGCGCTGGCAGCGAGCGATTCGAAGACATCCTTGGATATAGCGGAGAGCCTGAATTGATTCACCGCGATAACATGATTGTTTTTCAGTGATTCACTTGAACGCTAGTGACTGCTCGCGCGGGAGCATTGCCCACGCTACAGAATGCCTCACTGTACTTGCTCAATCATTCTGCCCGACATCGACGACCCTACGTCGCTCGATGGCATATCTATCCGCCGACACAAAAGCTGGTCGGCGGTACTACAGGTACTGCGCCAGGCAATTAGCCCAAAGCACGGACCTGCGTATTGAATCGGCTTTTGTAACGCGCTGCCTTGTTCTTATGGATCAGGCCTTTGCGGGCCATATGATCAAGGACAGGAACAGCTTCTTTGTATGCCGTTTCCGCAGCGCTCTTGTCGCCACTTGCAATGGCAGAAAAGACACGCTTAACCATTGTGCGCATCATAGAGCGCTGGCTGGCGTTACGTTGACGAGATTTTTCGGCTTGGCGAACGCGTTTGCGCGCCTGTGCAGTGTTGGCCACGGTCTTTCCTCTGGCTTGTCAGTACTGAATTCAGCCGCCCATTATCCACCGCCTTTACGACCACGTCAACGTCCGATTGCATGAAAACCGCGACTCTCGCCCGTTCCGGGTCAATCGTAGGGTTAATGACCCTGCTTTCGAGAATACTCGGTTTTGTCCGGGACCAGGTTCTGGCGATCATTTTCGGTGCAGGCGCGACCACCGATGTTTTTCTGGTGGCATTCAAGATTCCCAATTTTCTCCGGCGTTTGTTTGCTGAAGGCGCATTTGCGCAGGCATTCGTGCCGGTGTTCACTGAATACAAGGAAACCCGCAGCAGGGCTGCCATGTTAGATCTGGCTGCCCACGTGTCGGGCACATTAATCGTCGTGCTGTTAATCGTGACCACACTGGGTGTCATGCTCAGCCCGTTAATCATTATGTTATTCGCACCGGGATTTATTGACGATCCGGAGCGTTTCGACCTCGCAACTCACATGTTGCGCATTACCTTTCCGTACTTGTTCTTCGTTAGTCTCGTCGCCTATTGCGGCAGCATGCTCAACACGTTCGGGAAATTTGCGATTCCCTCATTCACACCCGTGCTTCTTAATATTTGCATGATTGCAGCGGCATTGATTTTCAGTGCGCGTTTTGAGGTACCCATTGTTGCTCTGGCCTGGGGTGTATTTGCCGCAGGCCTGGCACAGCTTTTTCTGCAAGCGCCATTTCTACGCCAGATTGGCCTGCTGCCCAGACCTCGCTGGGGCTGGAACCACTCAGGCGTGCGACGCATCCTCAAGTTAATGGCGCCGGCTATTCTCGGCTCCTCCGTCGCACAGATAAACCTGCTTCTTGACACGATCATTGCCTCATTTCTGACTGTCGGCAGCCTGAGCTGGTTGTATTACAGCGATCGCTTAATGGAATTTCCCCTTGGCCTGCTCGGCGTTACGCTGGGAACCGTGATCCTGCCGCGCCTGTCGCGGGAGCACTCGCTTAATACACAGGATGACTTTCGCAAGACGCTCGACTGGGCTTTGCGACTGGTGTTTGTATTGGGAGTGCCAGCCGCCATTGCACTGATGCTACTTGCCGAAGGCATGCTGATGACGCTATTCGGCTACGGCCAATTCAGCATTGATGATGCCCGTATGGCAAGCTACAGCCTGATTGCCTACAGCCTCGGACTACCTGCTTTTTTATTGATCAAGGTATTCGCGCCAGCTTTTTTTGCACGACAGAACACGCGTACACCGGTAAGGATCGGCATCATCGCACTCATCTCCAACATGGCTTACAACCTGATGTTCGTCTTGCCGATGATCTGGCTGGATTTTATTGCGCCACATACGGGCCTGGCATTGGCAAGCTCCCTGTCAGCCTGGCAACAGGCATTCATGCTCTATCGGGAACTGTCAAAAGAGGACATATACAAACTATCCCCAGCTCTCGGCTCATTTACCCTGAAGGCAATACCGGGCATCGCTGCCCTGAGCCTGGTCATGCTGCTGAACGCCGGTATCGATTGGTCATCATTGGATGCAATAGGCCGAATAACACGACTGCTGGCTATAATGGCTGCAAGCGCTGCCGTGTATGCAATCGTTCTACTGATCTGCGGCATTCGTCCTCGTCAACTGATCAATCCATCATGATTAGCCTTGGCTATAACATCAGGTCATACTTCTCCTCATGCAACTGATTCGCGGACTCAGGAATTGGCCCGATAACAGCCCTACCATTGTTACCATTGGTAACTTCGATGGTGTGCATCTTGGCCATCAGGCGATGTTTGCCGCAACTCGCCGAGTCGCTGACAAACACCAGCTACCCGCTACCGTCATAAGTTTTGAGCCGCTTCCTCACGAATACTTCACGGCGGAGACGTCACCGCCACGATTGCAAGGTTTACGAGACCGTGTTCGCAGCGTAAAAGAGGCGCACATCGATCGCCTGTTGTTGCTTGATTTCAATCATGAGCTGGCCGCGATGAGTGCGGAGGATTTCATCCGGCAAATTCTGGTCGACAAAATCCATGCAAAACACATGATCATCGGTGATGACTTCCGATTCGGTCATCAGCGCTCTGGCACCTACGACACCCTGCAGCAATTTTCCCAGGCTCTTGACTACACCGTCGAGCAAAGCCCCACCTGCTTGCACGGAGCTCTGCGTATATCAAGCACGCGAGTGCGCGAGACCCTCGGAGCTGGCGATCTCGATAGTGCCGCTGAATTACTCGGCCGGGCCTACCGCATCAGCGGGCGTGTCATTCACGGCGAAAAGGTTGGCCGTCAACTTGGCTTCCCCACCGCCAATGTTGCACTGGGACGTCATCGGCCGCCGTTACGCGGTGTATTTGCAGTCTGGGCGACGCACATACCGTCAGGTATCCGTTACGCCGCGGTCGCCAATCTGGGCGAACGCCCAACCGTCGGTGGTCGGAAATTGCTACTGGAAGTTCATGCGTTGGACCAGTCACCTGACTGGTACGGCCAGCATCTGGCAATCGACTTTGTCAGCCAGCTACGACAAGAAAAACGTTTTGATTCGCTGGATGAGCTCAAGGCACAGATTGCGCTGGATGCTGATGCTGCCAGAGAAATGATGACGCACTTATGACATACACTAAGATGCATGAGTGGACACACAGTGACATAACTGCTTAACGTGCACTTTGCCCGTACAATCGTGACCAGATCAAGCTGCCCAACCCGCACCGCGTGATGGGCGCGCAAACCGTGATGAAGCCAAAGACGTGACCGACTACAAACAGACGCTCAATTTACCGAAAACAGAATTTCCCATGCGCGGGAATCTGGCCAAACGTGAGCCGGAAATGCTCGCCCGCTGGGAAGAACAAGGTATTTACGAGCACATCCGCGAGCATAGCGAAGGTCGGCCGAAGTTCATTCTGCATGATGGACCTCCCTACGCCAATGGCGATATCCATATCGGCCATGTCGTCAACAAAGTCTTGAAAGACATGATCGTAAAGTCTCGTCAGCTCGCAGGCTTTGATTCACCTTACGTTCCTGGGTGGGATTGTCACGGCCTGCCTATCGAGAACAAGGTAGAGGGCTTGATTGGCAAACCCGGAATCAAAGTCAGCGAAAGTGAGTTTCGTGCCAAGTGTCGCGAATATGCCGGAGAACAGCTGGGCAATCAGCGCGAAGAGTTCAAACGCCTGGGAATCATTGGCAAATGGCAGTCGCCCTATCTGACAATGAACTTTGCCAACGAGGCAAACATTGTGCGCACTCTGGGCAAGATCATTGATGCCGGCCATGTGTACAAAGGCACTAAACCAGTCTACTGGAGCTGGGGATCGCATTCAGCAGTTGCCGAAGCTGAAATCGAATACGAAGACAAAACCTCGACTGCTATCGATGTACGATTTGAGCCACGCGACAAAGCAGGCATGCTCAAAGCATTTGCGACGGAAGACGACGGCAGCGACATCAACATCGTTATCTGGACAACGACGCCTTGGACTATCCCAGGCAATCTCGCTGTCACTCTACACCCTGAGTTGCAATATGCACTGGTAGCCGTCAACGGCGAGCGACTAATCATGGCCGAAGACATGGTGAATGATGTTATGACCCGCTATGGGTTTGAAGGCTTCAGCATTGTTGCCAGCGTCAGCGGTGAAGCAATGGCGGGCATGCAACTCAAGCATCCACTGTATGAGCGGGACTCGCTGGTCATCCTTGGAGACTACGTCACCACAGATGCAGGTACCGGGGCCGTGCACACAGCTCCGGATCATGGTGTTGATGACTTCTATGCCGCGCAAAAAGCTGGCCTGGGCTTACTTGACTACGTTAATGATCACGGTGTATTCCGCGACCATGTGGAGCTGTTCGCCGGTGAGCATGTCATGAAAGTAGACAAGCATATCCTCGAAGAGCTTGAGAGTCGCGGTCGCCTGGTCAAGAGCGAAAAATATCAACACAGCTATCCCTTTTGCTGGCGTACCAAAACGCCCATTATCTACCGGGCCACGCCTCAGTGGTTCATCGGTATGGAAACAAAAGGCTTAAGAGCGGATACCCTTGCCGAAATCGACAAGGTTC
Organism: Granulosicoccus sp.; assembly: GCA_045106855.1. GTDB lineage: Bacteria > Pseudomonadota > Gammaproteobacteria > Granulosicoccales > Granulosicoccaceae > Granulosicoccus. Next base: position 7,429 of record JBGCFI010000091.1, on the reverse strand, counting down.
AATGGATACCCGACTGGGGACAATCGCGCATCCATGGGATGATCGCCGGCCGGCCGGACTGGTGTATTTCACGGCAGCGTTACTGGGGCGTACCCATCCCATTATTCCTCCACAAGGAAACCGGAGAGTTGCATCCGGACACCAGCACGCTGATTGAAGAGGCTGCAAAGCGCATTGAAGATGCAGGCATTCAGGCATGGTTTGATCTCGAGCCTGAGGAGTTGCTGGGAACGGATGCCTCGCAGTACGAAAAGGTCAATGATGTTCTGGATGTCTGGTTTGATTCAGGCACCACGTGGATGCATGTGTTACAGCAAGATGACAAACTCACCTACCCTGCTGACATCTATCTGGAAGGTTCAGATCAGCATCGTGGTTGGTTTCATTCATCTATTCTGACGAGCACTGCCATCCATCGACAAGCGCCTTACCGCCAAGTACTGACACATGGTTTCACTGTCGATCAGAAAGGGCGCAAAATGTCCAAATCGCTGGGCAATATCATAGCGCCGCAAAAGCTGTTAAAAACCCTGGGAGCTGACATCGTGCGACTGTGGGTTTGCTCTACCGACTATCGTGGCGAAATGACGGTCTCCAATGAAATACTTGATCGGATGGCTGATGCCTATCGACGCATACGCAACACGGCACGCTACTTACTAAGCGCACTGAACGACTTCGACCCCGACACCCAAATGGTCGCAAGAGAGGACATGCTGGCACTGGATCGTTGGGCCGTTGACTGCGCCTTGCACACACAAGGCACCATACAGGAAGCTTACGAGACCTATCAGTTTCATACTGTGTACCAGACAATTCACCATTTTTGCGCTATCGATATGTCCAGCTTTTATCTAGACATCATCAAGGATCGGCAGTACACCATGCCAGCCGATAGTCACGGCCGTCGCTCTGCCCAGACTGCCATGTACCTGATTACCGATGCATTGACGCGCTGGATAACTCCGGTACTAAGCTTTACCAGTGACGAGATCTGGCAGCAGCTACGTGAACAATCAGAGAACAACCGCCGTGAACGCTCCTTAACACCGTTTACTGAAACCTATCTGGATACTCTGTTCGAACTTGGCACCGACTCGCCCATCAGCAAACAGGACTGGGCAATCATGACCGAAGTGCGTGATGCGGCATCCAAATCATTGGAAGTTATGCGCGCCGCCGGCGATATCGGTGCTGCACTTGAAGCATCATTAACCATCTACGCCTCGGAAGACATCAAGCAGGCACTCAGCAAAACCGGTGACGAACTACGCTTTGTCTTTATCACCTCTGAAGCCATCCTGGCAGACCTCTCGCAAAAGCCGTCTGAGCTTGAAACACTTAGCTGTAACGGACACGAATACGCCGTGCAGGCGAGCAAGGCCAGTGGTAACAAGTGTGTTCGATGCTGGCACGTGATCAATGACGTTGGCACGCACAGTGAGTATCCTGAAGTGTGTGGACGCTGTATCAGCAATGTGCATGGTGATGGTGAAACGCGCAACATAGCGTGATGCCATTACCATTGAATCACGTTAGATAAACATAAACTGAGTGCACTAGAACATGCCGCATTTTCTTCGGTACAGCATTGTCATTGCAATTGTGTTGTCCGACCAGATAACCAAAATCTGGGCTGACCGGGCGTTGGAGATGTACCAGCAAATCTTCATAACCCCGTTCTTTAATATTACAAAGGCATACAACTACGGCGCTGCCTTCAGCTTCCTGGATACACCGGGTGGCTGGCAACGCTGGTTCTTTACAGGCATTAGCCTTGTTGTCAGTATTGTATTATGTGTGTGGCTTTACCGAATGAGCCGTGCGGAAAAGTGGCTGAGCCTGTCCATAGCGCTAATACTGGGAGGCGCTGTGGGAAATCTGATTGACAGGATGTGGTATGGCTATGTCGTTGATTTCATCCAGGTACACTGGAGTGGTTACTACTTCCCCTCGTTCAACATCGCTGACGCCGCCATTAGCTGTGGCACAGTGCTTTTGTTAATCCTGACCTTCTTTGAAAAAAAGGTCGATGAAGAAAATACTGAAACCGATAAGTCATCCTGAGTTTTATTAGTTAATCTAAAGCCCTTGAGCTTTCACCATCGCAGGTATGCGACAGTCTGCTATCCAACCACCTGTTGCCGGCAGTTTCAGTAGCGGACTAAACAGCGACCCGTAGTAGGAATCGGGGGTTTCGAAAGTGACGCTGCTTTGCCGCCCCCTATACCAGTTGTTCTTCAAGGATGGCTCAAGTGCAGATGCACTAATCGCAAACCCGTCATCATCAAACAGTGATGCACCAGTTTGCAAATAAGGCCTGGGTAGTGGCGCCTCAGGCAATACAGGCGGCATTATCGTCGCTTGTAGAAGAACGTCTGTTCCGTACATGGCATTGGTATAGAGGCTTTGGACTGCATCAGGTGAGTTGCCCACCGTCATAGGTCCTGACGTTAAACAGTTCCGGTGAACCAGATTACCTTCGCCTACAGGGCCTGAGTCTCCAATGTGTATACGCTCGACAACATTACCTTCCACCAGGTTGGCATAGGAGAATCCGTGAAACGAAACATCACCGGGACCACCTTCAAAAAAATTAGTATGCCTTGGTGAAAAAGAGTGGTTGAATGCGATGACGTTTCCGTTAGCGCTGGCATTAAGCAATATGGAGTGCCGCAAATAACCCAGCGTGTTGTTCTCTACCAGGCAACCCGTGGTGCTATTGGCCAGATCGATTCCATAGCCCTGCTTCCCGTCACCATGACCCGTGGCATTGAGAAACGTACTACTGGTGATCTCACAACCGTAGGTCTGGCGAGTAAACACATGCGCTTGTCTGGCACGTCGACTCTCTACATTCCTGAGCCAGACATGGGCTGCACTGCGAAGGTAAAACATGTCGTTTATGTATGTAGCAGCTGAATTCACATCGACTGATAGAGACTCAACTCCTGAAAATTCGTTTGCATCAAAAAATTGAACATTTGCACCAGCGACAAACGCACTGTTCAATGGCATAGACAATATAAGTTCTGTGCTCCCGGTAAGCGTTGTCTGCCCAATGATGCTGACTACCTGACTGTGCAAACTCCCGGCATTAGTCACCACCCCATATTTACCGACGACATTATCCTGGAGTGTTTCTACACGTAGTCGCTTGCTACCGTATTCACCTTGAATAATAGTGGTGGGCATCTTGGGATACTGGCCTGTAATGGCTATTCCATAAGGCAGCGATTGCGTAAATACCAGGTGGGTTTTATCACTGCCAGCACCGCGGATAAGCTGATTTCCTGCGCGGAGTTCAATTGGACTGGACAGGTAGTAGGTACCTGCCGGAACTTCCAGAATGCCACCTTGCGCGATAGCTTCAAGCGCTGCAAAGAAGTCTGCCGAGTCATCTAGTTGATCCTGCCCATTAGCGGCAAGCGTGACAATCCTGTCAGGCGGATGATCTTCTATATTTCCGCGAACTCCGGGGTCAGAATCCCAGGCTATAAATGTTGCCGATGTGGGGCGCTTGATACACTCACCAACAGGCGTTGAAGCCTGCTCTGCCGGAGTATCAGACGCATTCACAGAGTTCAGCTTTTCATCAGCAATCCTGATGGCATTGGAGTCTGCGACAGACCATGCCGGCAGACCATGAAACAGGCATGAAACTGCCAATAAAGCCGAAGAAACAAAGTTGTAACGTAAAAAACACAGACGCTGAATACTGTTATCCATGTCAATATGTCACGTGCAATAACCAACTCCCAGTAGAACGCATACCTATGCATCAAGTCAACCGACACGATTCTCACGAATAAATAAACTATTGAACCGCCTTACTGTAAAATTGAACTGAATGATTTTCCAGGCCCTATTTAAAAGATAAGCTGTAAGATAAGGTATGAAGTAAAAGTATTGCCTATAAACGCAGGACAATCCCGTGATGAATTTTGCCTAGCTGTCGGGTTCCAGATAGAACTACCTGATTTCAAAGCTCATCAACTCGTCGAATCTACTGACTAACACATGTGGAGTCACCATGAAAATTTGTAGTTTTCTGAAAATCTCAGTGCTAGGCCTGCTAGTGCCAATCACGCCTGCATCAGCACAGTTATTCGATGGCTGCCCATCCAAGCCAATACTGGAACGTTTTGTCGAGTTTGGTAAAACTGGCAAGATGCCGCCTGACTTGGGCAAATGGCTCAATACCCCTGATGCACAATATATTGAACCCTGGAAACCTTTCGACAATGTTGACTATGTCGGCATATGCTGGGTATCCGCCTGGCTCATTCACACGGATGACGGTGTAGTACTTGTTGACACACTGTATGGCCCTTTCACCAATCAACTCATTGACAATATAAAAATGAGTGGTGTTGAATTAGAAGATATTAAATACGTACTCATAACCCATGGCCATCGCGACCATGCAGGCGGTGCCACTGTGCTCAAGCCAATGCTTCCGAATGCGCAATTTGTCATGACACAAGCCGGCTGGAACGAAGCCTTGCTTAGTGCAAACGCATCTACAGGTGGCCCCCGTGAGTGGTCCATGATCGCACCTGAAATCATTGTTAACGATGGCGACTCCATCGACCTTGGCGGCAACACCTTTTCCGTTATCGAAACACCCGGGCACACTTGGGGAACCGCGTCATACACCTACGATGTCATGGAAGGTGAAAACGCTTATCGTGCTATCACCATTGGTGGTCTCGGGTTAAATGCTATTGAAGGACCCAAACAAGTTGAAGCCTACATCAGTAGTGTTGACACCGTAAAAGATCTGACCGAAGACCCGGCAACACAAGTTCAGGTGCATTTAACCACGCACGGTTTTTCAAACAACCTGGAAGAGAATCGCATGATGCTGGCTAGCCGTAAAGACGGGGAAAGTAATGTGTTTGTCGACCCACAAGGTTTGTTGAATCAGATAGCAACGCTTCGATCTGGAGCCGTAAAACGTCTGGAAATCGAAAAAGCAAAATAACCTTGCCTAATAATGGCTGGATGTAAATTTGTTCCGCCAATTACTCCACCGTGTAAAAGCAGGACAGCCTGTGCAACATCTGCAACACTGACAGCCAGGTAATCAGCTCTACAATAGCAGGGGAAGAAAGCTTGTTGTCACGACAAGCAGATACCACGTCGCTATTAATTTCAGCTGGGCTTGGCGAGGCTGCCTTGGTCAGCAACAAGATAGCTCGCACCATGGCATCGTTTGCGGGCGGCTTGCCGTCGCCTTGTTGCGCATAGCGCTCCAGAGCATCAAGCTGTTCCGCACTTAGGCCATGCTTGGCTCCAATGATCCTTACATCATTAGCCAGCTGCTCATCTCCGATAATGCTCGCGAATACAACACCAGCCATTGCTTTAACATCCAGTCCAAGCGTGGAGGTCTGCGCATTCAGGTTTTCACGCAATGCTGACGCCACAGCTCTTATCCCTCGTGCATTGTGCATCTTGGAAAGCACGGGGAAGTCATGCCCGGTCAGGCCTTGAAGATACGTGCCTACGGCTGGCCAGCTATCAGGCACTCCGTGTTGCCATTGCTTGTCCAGGCGCAACGCCGTGGGCGCATGACGAAGCACTGACAGTTTTGTAAAAAGGCCATCCGCCACTGGTGGTGCCGTCGGGTGCCCGGCGACGTCAAGACGTCTGCCAGCTTTACCAGGGCTCCATTCGGCACCCATAATGGCTTGGGTTTCCGCCACCGTGGAGGCTTCAAGATCAACACCGATGGCGTCCATGAACTTATTGAGGAAGCCCATCATGACCACACCTAAAACCACCCATTCGGCCTCGGACGGTGTAAAACAGTTCAACAGATCCGCTTTTTCACTGCTGCTAAGTTCACATGGAATACGGGCAAGCGAACGGGCAACAGCAATCGTTGCCAACTCTTTTTCGGTGAAATTCTCACCACCGAGTAATGCGTTTGCAACCTTCTCCGGCGTGGCTCCTCGTCGCATGGCGAACGAACACGTATGTGCCGAACAATAAGGGCACTCGGCTGAGCGACTCGCCACATAAATACCTAGCCCGACAATATCTTTGGGAGCACCGCCAATACCGAATATGCCGAATGGAAGATTCAGAAAATTGGGAACAACAATATTGTACGTGCGAAACGCGGGCGGCCAGATTTCCAGATAAGTATCGCAATTGGGAACAACCCCGATCAATACCTTAACCAGCTTCAACAAGGCTCCATAGCGCTCATGCAGCACAGGTAACGGCACAATATCGGCATCGAGTAGCGCTGTTAGCGCATCACTACTATCGTGTGCGAGTTCGGTTTGCATCTGAGTCATTCCGTTTCAACTCTGTTGTATCTTGCGGTAATGCGAAACCGGCATCAAGTGGAGTGATGAAATTGCAATGTGTGGAGTTTTCTGAGGCTAAACGAGTGAGCGTTGGCCGACATTAGCCTAAGGCCAAATCTTGCATGATCGTGCTCTATTCTAAATATTTCGCGGAAACTTGTCGATAATTAGTCGAAAGTATGAAGTTTCAACAGCGAGTGCAAACTTATACAGATTGATAGAGACAGCAAAAGCCAATGCACAGGAGCCGTATCAATACTTGAGCTGGTTGTTCGAAAGACTGCCTAAGACTGCGCCTTCAGACTACGCATCGCTCATGCCTTGGGAAATGCCGTTGTTACCTAACCTCTAAACAACCCCGACGCTTACGTTGTTTTGACTTGCTGTGTAAGGAAATTCACGTATTTACCAAACATGGACAACGTCCGGTATTGGCCGATTGTACCGATCTTAGCTGTAGGTTTCCAATCGGTACGCCGTTGGAGGTTTAGCGATGCTGATCAAAAGCACTAAATCGCACTACCAATGGTTCCCCGGACTATCACCATTTTTTATTGTTCGTCATTTTTTTTCGCCTCCGTCCCTCATATGAGCCCTAGCATATTGGCTGTATCAAAGATGCCGACTCGAATGCCAAAGTATATTTAGTTGCGTTGATCGCTGCCAACTTAACAAAGCGCACATGGTCGACAGCACACACCGAAGTCTATTCGACTATTTGCTGGAACGCGAATATCAGTTTTGCAAAGCGTTCGATCTCAAGCGCTGGACCAGCGTGAGTAGCACCCTGCATCGTAACCAGAAGGGAATTCGGCAGACAAGTGGAAATGCTCTCGGCAGCCATTGAAAAATATGTATGAGAGTTGCCTCCCTGAACTACCAACTGTGGGACCTGAATGTCACCTAAAGCCGCACAGTCATAGTGTTCCCAGTTTTCCATTTTTAAAAATGAAGGTACAGTCCGTCCATTATCCGAAAAGATATTTTGTATGTCTTTTGGTACTTCGGAGATACCACCAAGAGGCAATCCAAAAACAGCCTCTGCAAAACGAAGCGCTGACTCACCCTCATTGCCATCCTCGAGCGTTTTAATAACAGGGCCAAAG
>JBGCFI010000090.1:0-3488 GCA_045106855.1 Granulosicoccus sp. | reverse complement strand
CGTGAACCTTGATTTCCTTGTTACATTCGATGGTTTCTGATTTATTGCCTTCCACGGTCAACGTGCGATTCGCTCCAACTGTTTCTGTCTTGTCGTTACCCACTGATAAACTACGATCATTTCCGACGCTCTCTGAACGGTCGGCCTCAGTAACCTGCGTATGATTTCGTTCAGCATGAATGTATAGCTCTTCTTCTCCCTTCTTGTCCTCCATGCGGATTTCATTGAAATTAGAAGCATTACCACCTCGGGAGCTGCGACTCTTGATCCCACTTTGAGTAGCATTGGCAGGCAAATCGTACGGTACGCCATTGTCGCCGTTGTACACACGACCAGTAACGATTGGTTGGTCAGGATCACCATTGATAAACTCAACAATAACCTCGTGATTGATACGCGGGATATGAATGGCGCCATACTGTCCTCCCGCCCATACCTGAGATACGCGTACCCAGCAAGAGCTGTTTTCATCCGATTTGCCATATCGGTCCCAATGAAATTGCAGCTTTACCCGGCCATGCTTGTCGGTATAGATTTCTTCACCCGCGGGGCCAACCACAATGGCTGTTTGTGGACCCTGCATCACCGGTCTACGCGTCTTGCGTGGCGCACGGAACTGGACCTTTGCGCACATAACCTGCATACGCGAATTAAAATGGAAGATTTCATCATCATCGGAATGTCCAAATCCACCTTGAGCCATATTGAACCGCGATTCCACGATGAGATACTCACGATTAAGCTCGGCACGTTCAGCACCCAGCAGGACAAACAGATCCCCCGCAGTCGGACCGCAAACCTCACCTTCCAGCGTTGTCAGTTCATGGGTGGCTTGTAAGGCCTCCATCCTGAATCGCGAAATACGCTCGCCGAAGTCGCGGACCTTCACCCCGTTATCCGCTGAAGGATATTCGCCGGAGTAGTCGTAGACTTCATACCCCGCATGAGCATGACTTCCCTGCCCTTGAGAGCTGGCCACCATATTGTCGCCAGGTTGTACAAAGTTGAAGTCATTGGTGACGACAGTACCTGGAAGCACCTGTCGCCTGACACTTAGTCCTTCAAAGTACTCCTGCTGGGGAAGAACATTCAAGATACCCGTGTGCAGGGAAATACTTTCATATCCAGAGACGTTGTTATGAGCCACAATATTGTCACACAGCACCAACGTATGTTTAGCATCTTCGTGCCGGAAGTAGTAATAGATACCTTCCTGTTCCATCAGTCGACTGACAAAATCAAAGTCACTCTCCCGGTATTGCACACAATAATTTCGCACCGGATAAGTCTCATTGAGTTGTAACTCGAAATCTGTAAAACCTTCGCCTCTGAATATGTCTTCGAGGATGTCCGGCACATTCATATCCTGGAAAATTCTGCAATCCGCTGTGCGCGTTAAAAACCAGAGCCAGGGTTTCAGGGTAAAGCTGTACAACGCAAGCTCACCCATTGGATTAAGTTGGGCTCCGTCGCATACATGGCCATGAAAGTACCGTTTTGCGCCATCCGGTCTATCCAGATAGATCGTCATATCACGGCCCAGTAGCTCATTCAGATCAATCTCATGATCCGAACTCAACAGTTCAACCTTGTAGTCAAATAGCTCACTTAAATGATCAACACCAGACATGGAACTAAAAAGCAATGTATTGTCTGGCAGAGATGTCTTGATCTTTACTCGTCGATTATCTTGTGTCTGGCTGATCATGATGAGTTTCCTGTTTTTCCGTCGACGACCGTCAATACGCCGCAGGTAAATGTCTTTGGAAGTTGTAATACATTAGACCAGACCCAATGGTCGCCGTCTGTAAGATGCTTCCTTTCACAATGTGAATATTCACTAAAAAGATATTTCTGTTTGACGCTGCGCAGTGACGACAACACCATGAACGGGTTTCCCGTGCTCTTTGCGCATGATCACATCCTCGATTACCACTAGAGTGAGACCCGCTTGGCGCAACACTCTGTCAATGTAATCTTTAGAATGAGAATATCGTCCATGAATATTCAGATGAAAGTCTTTGTGTGAGTTAGTCTCGTGCATCTCAAGCGTAAATATCATGTGAGCGCCCGCGGTTAGCGAGGCACTGGCCATATCGAATAGTCCCTGCAGGTCACCAAAATAATTTAACGTATCGGCCGACACCATCAGATCAAACTTCTCCGGATTCGATGCCAGATACGCCACAATGTCAGATTCGACAAGTTCATCGTAGCGCTGGGTACTTCGTGCCCGCGACAGCATGCCGGGAGAAATATCGACCCCGGTTAGATGCCTTGAATAGGGCCGGAGATGCTCGCCACACAGGCCCGTCCCGCAACCAGCATCAAGAACCATTAAATGAGTATCTGCAGCAGCAACTGTGGAGGAATACAAAGCCTCGACTTTGTCACCCACCAGAGCGGGAGCCTGGTAATCAAGACTGTCCAGAACTTCGTCAAAACTATCTGCGAATTGATCAAAAAGATCTCGAACGTATTCGGGGTGTGATTTAGCAGGAATATCCTGGCCATTCGCTGCGGCGAGCATATGCCGCGCATACTGACTAGCAGGGAATGCCCCTACCCATTCCTCATAAACAGCTATAACAGACTCCGAATCTTTCTTGACGTGGGCTGCCCGCGCTTTAAGCGCATACATGGCTTCAAGTTGCTGGTCATTTCTCACCGTCTTCTGGACACTTTCCTGCAAGGTACCCAAAGCTTCGTCAGCTCTGCCTAACTTGGTCAGCAAGCGCGTAAGGTTATCGTAAGCCAGAGCATCGTCCGGTTTGGTCGCTATGGCTTGCCGGTACCAGTGCTCTGCCTCTTTATAGTTCTGCTTAGAACGTTCTATGGCGCCAAGATTGACCATCGCATCATAAAAACCCGGGTGCAACTGAATGACATCGCGATACATCCGCTCAGCATCTTCAATTAGCCCTTGCATTTTAAACATATTTGCCAGGTTGTTAATCGCGTCCGGGTAATCCGGCGTCACTTCAAGACACCGTTTTACGAAACGAATTCCCTGGTTGGAATTGCCTTCCTGAAAACAGAAAAGGCCATAGAAATGCAGAAGATCAGGGTGAGATGAATGGGCTTTCATCAAGTTCTGGTAAAGCGCTTTGGCGGCAATTCGATTGCCGGTTCGATGAAATTCCTTCGCTCTATCAAAGTTTTTACGAAACGCCCTGTTTTCCCTCATTATTCAAGATACCTCCACATAGATCATGAATTAGCTATAAGCCTTCTAGCGGATCTTGTGAATCCAGGTTCGGAAGGATCACGGCCTTCTTTTTTTTCCGTTCAAATCCTGCTACCCATTGAGGTTGTTTTCGATGAAGAATCTCGGCCAGCTTCCTGGTGTTTTTCTTGAGTTGTTTTGTGTCATCACTCAATACCTCTGAGGCCATGCCTTTTCGCCGGTGCAGCTTTCTGCCTTCGCGAAATTTGTTATGCATTAATTCGTGGTAAACCAATGTTGCGAGTTCATCAGGTGCCCATGC
>JBGCFI010000009.1:0-235220 GCA_045106855.1 Granulosicoccus sp. | reverse complement strand
TGAGGGTTGTATGTCTTATCCATGGGCGTAGTGTACTGCAGCTCGGTGTTATGCGGTCGGGTGGTTGCGAGTAATGAGTCTGGCTTCTGGACAGGCTTTTGTCGATGTCGTCATGAGCTTGAATCCGGGCGCAATGTCGTCAGGTGTCTCGTTCTGAGTTGAGCGTCAGAAGTCAGTGGGCTCCAGGCTCCTTATTGGAAATCGTTTAATGAAGTTACGCGTCAGTTTGATCAATAGACTTTAGACGTTGTGATGCTGCAACGGATAGCCACGTTGTTTATAAAACCGATATCGGCTCCGTCCCGCTGTCTGAACATCAGGCTCTTTGTTAACTATCTCCAGGGTCCGTTCAAAGCGACTGAAGAAAGGGGGAACTTCGCTGTCAAGGTTCATTAGCAGGCTGCGATCGCTTCCGGGTTCGGCAGACGAAAGAAGAACAGGGTCATTGTCTTCGCTACTCAACAAATGTGACTCAGGTAAGAGCCTGTGAGCGATAAAACTCATTGGGCGAAAATCCCACAGACGACTATCGATTTCTTCCAGGAGTAGTCTGTCCGAGCTATAGAGGTGTACCTTTTGAGCGCGACCGCACGCTTTCTCTGCCAGTTTGCAAATCAGCTCCAGGCGTGTCGCTTTGCTGGCATCACTCAGCACATAGAAATCTATTCTGGTCATGTCTTGATGCAGTGTGAAATGTAAGTGAGCAACAGTGGGACCGGTCGGCCCGTAGCCCCTTTTTGCTTGCCGCTGTTCCATGCAACGCCTGCGATATCCAGATGCGCCCATTTCATGTCCTGGGCGAAACATGAGAGAAAACAGGCGGCCGTGATGGCTCCCGCCGGTCTGCCCCCGATGTTGGCCAGGTCCGCAAAATTGGAATCTAGCTGGGCCAGATAGTCACTGCCCATCGGCATTGGCCATGTCAGGTCGCCGCTGGCTTCGCCTGCCGCACAAAGAGCATCAACGGTGCCTTGATGATTGCCGAAAACGGCACTTCTGTGATGTCCTAACGCTGTCACTGCCGCACCGGTGAGCGTGGCGATGTCAATGATCGCCGCAGGCTTGAATCTTTTCGAGTAGGTCAGCGCATCGCAAAGAACCATGCGACCTTCAGCATCCGTATTGAGAATTTCGATGGTTTTACCCGACATGGATGTAACGATATCTCCCGGACGTGTCGCGCGACCGTCGGGCATGTTTTCGGCGGCGGCGACGACACCAATGATGTTGGTATCAGGCTGTAGTTCTCCGATGGCCTGCATGACGCCAAACACGCTGGCAGCACCGCACATATCGAACTTCATTTCGTCCATACCTTCTGATGATTTAATAGAGATACCACCCGTGTCGAAAGTAATGCCTTTACCCACCAGCACAATCGGAGATCCTGAGCGTTTTTTACCCTGATAGTTCATCACGATCAGTTTTCCAGGTTGTTCACTACCGGCAGATACAGACAGAAATGCCCCCATGCCCATCTCCTGCATGGCATCTTCATCAATAATCTGGGTGGTAAAGTTGTCGAATTGATCGGCCAGATTTTGCGCTTGATCGGCAAGATACCCCGGTGTGCAAATATTGGGTGCCAGATTGCCAAGGTTGCGGGTTAACGCCATACCGTTCGCTGTCGCAATGCCATGAGTGGTCGCCAGTTGTATTTTGCTGACGAGTGAGCGATCGCAACTGAGATAGAGTTCCTCAATACGGGGTTCTGACTGTTGTGAACGATTAGAGGTGAACCGATAGCCGGCATTGACGATTTCCCGAGCCAGATGCTCCGCCATCAGTTCTGAATTCAATGCCTTGATTTCAACGCACACGAGACAGTCGCTCACCACGGATGTACTTGGAGTGGAGCTCAGTATGTTCGCGGCAGCCGCACTGGCCTTTTGCCAGATGCTGGCATCTGCTTTGGCCCGATCACCAAGCCCTATGAGTAAGACTCTGTCGCAGGCAGTGCCGCGGAGGCCGTGGAGCAACAGTGTCTGGTTTGTTTTGGCGGTAAAGTCTCCGGATTTGTACAGACGCTTTACCAGGCCGTCATTGTCGGTGTCAAATTTGCGCGCCTGGCCTTTCAGCTTGCCATCACTGAAAAGAAATAGCAGCTGACAGGCGTTGTTAGATGACTTTGGCAGACGATTGGCTATATTCGACTTCATGATGTGGTGTTTGTCTCGCGTATGCTTCGGGCGTGCATACAGTGTACTGCGTCGTCAAGCGCGTTACTATGTCGGACAACCGGACCAGAACAATACTATTTCACGCAGTGCGCATTCTCGATAGATACCTGATGAAGGAGATGCTGCTGACATGGCTTGCCGTGTTGGTTGTGCTGCTGGTCATCATGGTGGGTAATGTGTTGGGCCGCAGTTTGTCGCAAGTGAGTGACGGTGTCATTCAGGCAGACATGTTGTTGGTTCTGGTTGGTGTCAAGTCCATCAATCTCCTTGTTACGCTGATTCCACTGGGTTTGTATCTGGGAATCATGCTGGCACACGGACGTTTTTACCGGGACAACGAGATGTCGGTCATGCATGCCTGCGGTGTCAGTTGGTTTGATCTTATGCGTCCAACTGCATTGATTGGCTTGTTGGGTGTTCTCTCTATCACTGCACTGACTCTTTTTGCCTCTCCATGGGCTGCTCGTTACGAACAGAACATCAAACAGATAATGCGTGAGCAATCGGCACTAAGTCTGGTGACTCCGGGTAAATTTGTAGAGTCCAGCGACGGTCGGACGGTATTTTTTGCGCGTCGAAGTAACCCGGAACGAACTCAATTCAACGATGTGTTCATGTACCGGCAAAACGAACGTTCCGAGCCTGCGGTCGATACGGCTCGCATTGCCTCTTACCAACAGGATCCTGAAACGGGTGATGAGTACCTTATTTTTACAGATGGTCAAACGAGTGTGGGTTCTCCTGGTCAACCCGGGTATACCATCACTGATTTCAAACGCCAGGGAATCCTCCGCCCCAGGGAAGCTCCCGCAGAACCACGACTCATTCGCAAGGGTAAAACCTTGTCACAGCTATGGGGCACCAACGACTTGGAAGACAAGGCAGAATTACAGTGGCGTATTTCCATTCCGCTTGCCGCTTTACTGCTGGCGTTACTTGCTGTTCCGTTGAGCTATACCTCTCCTCGAGCAGGACGATTCGGAAAAGTGGCGATAGCGATTCTTATTTACATTCCATATGCAAACCTGTTGGTGCTTATGCGCAAGTGGATAGCGGCCGGCACGGTTCCGCCCTGGGTAGGCTTATGGCCAATACATCTGGCAGTTATTTGCCTGATTATCGTTCTGCTGGCCAGACGTGTCGGCTGGCAATGGCTATTCGGGCGTAGCAAATAATGTTTGGCATCCTGGAAAGATATATCGGACGCTCGATTCTGCTGACCAGTCTGCTCGTACTACTGACTCTAGTGACGTTGGCAAGTATTTTCGCGTTCATCAGTGAGCTTGATGATGTCGGAAAGGGGGCATACACGGTTGGTCGTGCAGTGCAGTACATCGTTCTGACGATTCCCGGTAAAATTTATTTGTTATTTGCCCCTGCGGTGTTGCTTGGCAGCCTGTTAGGGCTCGGTACGCTCGCATCCAACAGCGAGTTGACTGTAATGCGGGCTGCAGGCATATCGGGAGGCAGAATTATTCGCGCTGTCCTGATAACGGGTGTAGCGCTGATGTTGCTGGTAGCCATTGTCGGAGAGACAGTGATGCCCAAGTCCGAGCAAATTGCTGAAGAGCTGCGATTAACTGCACTTGAAAAGCGGTTGTCAGTCAAAGGATCGAGGGGATTATGGCTGAAATCGGCCGATCGATACGTCAACATCGGAACTGTCATGCCGGACTTTACGTTGCTTGATATCTCTGTGCATCAGTTTAAAAATAATCGGATCGTACTTGCATTGACAGCCTCCAGTGCTCGACCTGATGGTGATGATTGGCAATTACAAGACATAGCAGTCACGCGTTTTGAGCCTGCATCGACTCATCATGAACAAATTGAAACGGTGCTCTGGTCAGATTTTTTACGTCGAAATTCTGTCGCAAATGAAGATGAAAGAGTCAAAAGTACCAGTATGGCTCTTGTTAGTTCCGATGTTCTTAAAAGTATTTCGGTATCGCCGGAGAGTCTTTCAGCAATGGATTTGTATGAACAGGTGCGTTACCTGAATGATAATCAGCTGGATAGCAGACGCATCGAATTGGCATTTTGGGTAAAGATTGCAAGTCCTTTATCTACGCTCGTCATGCTGATGCTTTCGTTGCCTTTCGTGTTTGCTTCGCAACGTTCAGGAGGTGCGGGTCAAAAGATCTTCATTGGCATTATTCTGGGTATTCTTTATACGTTGATGAACCGATTGTTAACTCAACTTGCCCTTGCAAACGGGCTTAGTCCTGCCCTCAGCGCACTTATACCGCTAGTGTGCTTCCTTGTTGTCGCAATTATAGGAATAAGACGTACGACCTGACTTGTCAGGGCCTTCCAGATACGCCATTGCTGACATGGAAGTGCGCATAATAAAAATTCTAACTATTTGTAATACTTGACAATTTTTGTTTTGCTAAGCCTGTCGTGCAAAGCGTACTGCGACGTATTGGTAAACATAAAAAGCAAGGTAAAACCGAAGGCAATAAAGCCTGTTAGGTACCTGTGTAGTGACTGTTTAAAGGTGATTTTTTCCTTATCTACGCCCTCTACACGAATTCGCCAAGCGCGCATGCCCAAAGTCTGTCCGCCATGCCGCCAAAACCAGTCAAAGAATACAAACGCAATCAATGTCAGGAACAATTTATAGCTCCAATGTTGAATTGCTTGTCCATCATTCAAGGGAATTACCGCAGCGGTGATGACAAAGTAAATTGCGATGAGTAAAAGGCAATCATAAAGAAATGCAGCAATACGTCGAAATAATAGATTGGCGGTCGATGAACTGTTTTGCATGGCATTGTTAGTCGGTGTTATTACACTGTATACGTAGTGAAAAGATAAATCGGCACGGCATGTGCGATACCCGTACCTGATGATTTTCAGCACAAAGTAAAATTGATTGGCTATAGTTGTGTTGCATCTTTTTCACTTGTTTTACAACTAGTAGTTGTTTTTTTTTGTACTATATGGAAAATGCATCAACAGTTTGATTGTTGTTTTACATTTTTTTATTGTTTTATCACCTCTTATCCGAGGCAAGTGTAGGCGGTTTCTTGATCGATACTGGCAACTGGATAAGGATGATAAAAGTTGTAAAGATTGAATGTGATTTAGCAATTTTGCCGTACTGAAGTTGAGATTAGCGTTATCGGATATCTATCCGGCAATGCCAGAGAATGAGGGTTGTTTGCCAACCTGGAGAGTAAGTCGTTGCGTATCGGACATGTCTTGTGGGCAAATCTGGTGCGTCAACTAACAGGTTTCGTGGTTTCTGTTGCGGGGAGTGGCGTTTAGCTTCGCCTGTTTCGGGGACCTGAAAGTAGTGTGTAGTGTAGGGAACGGGTATTTTTCAGTCGTCGGGACTATGCCGAATTCTGGAGAAGCCTGTGTGGGAGTCTGGTGTCATGGCTCCTGTTTTTTGTTTTTCAACTCATAGTCAGGAGTTACACCATGGCTCGTATAAGTAAGCCAGCAGCGGCAAAACCTGCCAAAGCCGGAAAAAAGAAAGCAGCAGGAAAGAAGAAGGCTCGTGGTAAGAAGAAGGCCGCCAGCAAGAAGAAAGCGAGTAGTAAAAAGAAAGCTTCCAAGAAAAAGGTAGCTTCCAAGAAGAAAACACGCGGCAAGAAGAAAGCTGCGGGTAAAAAGAAAGCCGCAAGCAAGAAAAAAGCACGCGGTAAAAAGAAGGCCACTGGAAAGAAAAAAGCTCGCGGCAAGAAAAAGGCCGCTAGTAAGAAGAAAGCTCGCGGTAAAAAGAAGGCCGCTGGCAAGAAGAAAGCTCGCGGTAAGAAGAAGGCCGCTAGCAAGAAGAAAGCTCGCGGTAAGAAGAAGGCTCGCGGTAAGAAGAAGGCGCGTAGCAAGAAGTAGGGACACTGTGCTGATCAAACATGATCAGCACAGTTTGATTCTTACGTTAAAAAGGGCGGCTTTTGGCCGCCCTTTTTATATTATGGGCTGTTTTCTATCGCCCATCGACGTGTAAAGATGCCATGTCCTGCATTGCGGCACACCTCCAACACCCTGAATCCTGTATTTTTGTTCCGATTATTCGCTGGTATTGCGAATCGGGGAAATAGCATGCGATGGTCTTCTGGCTATTTTTTCTACCTGATCAATCTCGGGTCTGGAGTCACAGTGGAAATCCCCTACAGCGGGCTGCGCGCAAAATGGGTAAAGGGGAATACTCTCACATAGTCACCTTCAGCTGCGCCCGTTGATGTCAGAGGTAGCTCTATCAGGCAATTTGCCCGATGTAGTGATGTCAGCACGTGAGAATCCTGCATACCCGTTGTGGTAACCGTCCAGGCCCCACAGTTGTCCTGGCTAATGAGCGCGCGTTGATATTCAACTCGTCCGGGGTTTTTTGTCAGCGTGCCGGCTAAAGGCAACTCTATGGCTGGAAGGGACGTTATCTTCATACCACACAGATAGTCAATTGCTGGCTTAACAAACATCAGGCAAGTTATTGCAGCTGATACCGGGTTGCCGGGTAAGCCGAAAAATGCACGAGATGAACTCAGAAAACCAAACGTTAATGGTCGTCCGGGTTTCATGGCAATTTTCCAGATGTCCATGGTGCCATTGCTCTCTAGAACTGATTTGACATAGTCAGCATCGCCTACCGAGACTCCACCACTGGAAATAACCAGGTCGGCATTCTCACTTGCATCAATAACGCGTTGCACATCGCTTTCGGTATCAGCCGCTATACCCAGATCCATAAGCTCGACGCTAGCGTCATCCAGCATGGATAGCAAAAGAGTTCTATTGGCATCATAGATCTGTCCGGACTTTATTGCACTGCCAGGTTCTACCAGTTCATCACCTGTGGAGAACACTGCCACTCGCAACTTGCGAAGCACATTAACCTGCATGATTCCATGCGCCGCTAGCAACGCTTTTTCAGCTGCACCTATGCGATCACCGACGCGCAGAATGGTACTGCCGCAGATACTGTCAGATCCCGGGTTTCTTATGTGCAAGCCGGCTTCAGGTAGTTTTTCGATAACGATGCTTTTACCCTCGATCGTCACATTCTCTTGTTGTACGACAGCGTCTGCATCATCTGGAACACGTGCGCCGGTTGTGATGCGTTGAGCGCTCCTTTCTGGCATGTGATTTTCGCCAGGGTGTCCTGCCAGCGATTGACCTATGATTGTGAGTGCGGAGGTGCATTCACTTGTGCGCACAGCATAACCATCCATTGCTGACGCACGAAAAGAGGGCACATTGACAGCGGATACGACATCAGCCGAAATGATGCGTCCAAGCGCCCCCAGGCTGTCGATGATTTCGTGTTCTTTACATGTGGTTAACGAACGATAAATTCGCAACCTGGCTTCTTCGATAGTTATTGCACTGGGATCGGCGTCGTTTATGACACCCTGTGACTCGTTCATGTGTATCCTTCTGATTTCTAATCTGTACGTATGCTACCGCCAAGTTGAAGACAAAGCGCATCAAAAAAGCATCGGGCAAGCAGTTAATAGCTGCTGCGGATAAACAATTACTGCAACGCTTCGCAGATAGTCAGCTCATCGAGCGCGGACTAAGCGCACACACAGTCAGCGCATACGCGACTGATTTGCGCACATTTATACGTTCTTTGAATGGTTCATCAGACGAACAGCACGATTTATCATCAGCTGTGCTTATCAGTGCATCAGGAGCCGATATCATGCACTGTCTGTCCATGCGAGTTAACGACGGCAGTAGTTCTCGCAGTGCAGCGCGTCTCTTGTCTGCTTTAAGGCAATTCTACGCATGGGCAGTGCGGGAAAACCTGCGTGCCGACAATCCAGCGGGACTTATTCGCTCACCATCAATAGGTCGGCCTTTGCCGAAGATTCTCACTGAATCGCAAGTGCAAGCCTTGCTTGATGCGCCTGTAGTCAGTGATGATCTTGGGCTTCGCGACAGAGCAATGCTGGAAGTATTGTATGGCTGCGGGCTGCGCGTCTCAGAGCTTGTCGGACTGACGGTCGATCAGGTGAACCTGGATCAAGGTGTAATCCGGGTCTGGGGGAAAGGCCAAAAAGAACGCCTTGTACCAATGGGCGACCTGGCACTGCTTTGGGTCGAAAAATACATCCGTTTAGCCAGGCCTGCATTGCTGAGAGGTGTCAGCAGTGATTTGTTTCTCTCGCTTCGCGGCAAGGCCATGACCCGGCAGACTTTCTGGCATCGTATTCGTCACCACGGAATTGTTGGCGGAATTGAGCAGGAATTGTCACCGCATACGTTGAGACATGCCTTTGCTACGCACCTTGTTAACCATGATGCGGATCTCAGAGTCGTCCAGATGTTGCTCGGACACAGTAGTCTTTCTACCACGCAAATATACACGCATGTCGCCACTGAACGGCTAAAGTCTCTGCACAAGAGCCACCATCCGCGTGGCTGACTTGCCGGTGTGCAGGTAAGGCATTACGCTTGCATCACTATTGCCACTTAACCGTGGTGTTATTATCGACAGGGTAATGAGACCTGAAGCAGAATTTTCATGTTTGGATCGAGCCCGTTTTTTGAACTTTATTAACTTAAACGGGCCGAACTGGCTTAAACGTGTGGAACCTATCATGACTACATATAAAAGATTACTACCAGCGTTAGCGGTGATTGGCGTGCTGTCGGGCGGTATATTTGGTGCTCAACAGGCTTTTGCCCATTCTGACGCGGCGCAGGCTGCTAGTGAGGCTGATTCGACCAGCGCAGGTGTTGAACCTGAGCAATTGTTAGAGACCCTCGGACAGCGATTACCGGGTATCGCATTCAGCGATATCAGTGAGAGCAACATTCCGGGATTGTACGAGGTTGTTTCCGATGGGCAGATCTACTACGTCGACGAATCGGCTGAATATCTCATTGATGGAAGTCTGATCAGACTGAGCGACCGAGCTAATCTAACCGATGCCCGTCTGGGCAGAATCCACATGTCGCTGATTGAGGATATGGACGAGAAGGATATGCTTATTTACGAACCCGAAACTGCGTCAAATCGTTCTATCACTGTTTTCACGGACATATCTTGCGGATATTGCCGGCGGCTACACGCTGAGCTTGATACATTGCTCGAAGAAGGAGTAAGAGTGCGCTACCTTCTGTTCCCGAGGGCAGGACTGGATTCTCAAGGGCGGAAAGATCTTGAGAGCGTATGGTGTGCAGACAATCCCCAGGATGCTATGACCAATGCCAAGGCAGGGGGCGAAATTGTGCCTAAAACGTGTGATAGCCCTATTGAAAAGCATGTTGCACTCGCTGAACGGTTAGGACTTCGCGGGACGCCGCTAATTTATACTGACAGCGGAGAGAAAATCCCCGGGTACCGGGAAGCCAGCGTGCTGGCTACAATGGTTAATGGGTCGGAACCGATTTCCAACTGATTTACTGAAAGGCGCTGACCGAGAGGGTGGCTGCTACCCGTTTGTCGTGCTATTTCGTTGAGTGATAGTGAGAACGTCTCGTTAACCTGAGCTTTTTGCCGATGAGTAATGTCAATACACGGATAACCGTAATTTGCCTCTTTCTCGTGGTTGCTCTCAGTTGGTTTTCGTTCGGTCATGCGGATCAGACTGCGCCCGAGTTGCCCGGGCTTTTTAGTGATCTGGAAAACGCGACAGATGCTTCAGAAGCACAACGAATCGAATCCCGGATCTGGCAGCATTGGTTCGAAGCGCCCGACGAAGAATCAACCAGATTGATGTCTGAGATATCACAGGCGATCGAGGGGGCAGACCTCAAGGTCGCCTTGATCCTTTGTGAACAGCTCGTTGAAAGTCATCCTGAGTTCGCTGAGGCCTGGAACAGGCGAGCCACTATTCACTATATGCTCGGTAACAACGCTGAGTCAGTCGCTGACATCCGCCAGACGATTGCGCTGGAACCTCGACATTTTGGTGCAATATCCGGCCTGGGACTCATATTCATCCGGAATCAAAACTTTGAAGCTGCTTTGGAGGCATTTGAAAAAGTTCTGGTAATCAGTCCTGCATCCATCAACGCCCAACGCAGCGCAGAGCGTGTACGTCTGGAACTGGGTCGTGAAATATAGGTTTCACTGCTTCAGTGACAAAAATGAACGTCTTACCTCTCCGGCATGTAGCTCATGGCATAGGTTGTCTACTATTGAGCAGATGTTTCGCCGCTACCCTCATGGTTATCGCCAGTGGCTCTCTGATTGCCGATCAAGGGGATGACTCGGCGTTTTTTCAGCAACGATCCCAGCATGTATACAATGCAGTATTCGGTTTGCCGGCTGTTGCACCTCGTCTGGTACAGACGCTCGAATGGCAGATCAGCGTAGAGCACTCCAACCAATTCGCTGGTGGGCGCGCAGGAAGCGAGGTATTGGTACTCGATGGTGAGACGACTCGCGTCAATCTCAGGCATCATCAACGACTCATGTCATGCTGGCAGTTTTCCGTTGATGTGCCTTTCGTATCACATGCTCAGGGAAAATTCGATAGAGCTATAGACGACTGGCATCAATTCTTCGGTTTGCCCGATGCAAATCGTGCTGGCACTGAGTTCAATGCGTTGAATTATCAATTCAGCGACAATTCAGAGGTGAAACACGCCATAACCCGCCCCCAAAGTGGTGTTGGTGATATCCAACTTTCGTTTCAGTACGCCAAAGGTTGTTCTGCTACGGCTGATTCAACCAAAGCGGATCGCATGTTCCGAGCGGGGATAAAGCTTCCAACGGGTAATCCCTCAGAGCTTCGAGGTAGCGGTGAGGTTGATCTATTCGCAGACTGGCAGTCATCAATATGGAGTAATCAGGGACGCTGGCACGGCGGACTTGCTTTAGGCGTTCTGCTCAGTGGCCGGACCGACAGGTTTGCTGAGCAGGAAAGCGTTGCCGCCTATGGTTCCATAGGTGTACAGTTTGCCGCGCATCAAAAACTCAGGTTGATTGCCCAGCTCGATGGTCACAGTCCGTTTTACAAAAGTGACCTGCGCGAGATCGGTGATCCTTCAGTCAACCTTGCCGTCGGGGTTCGCTATCTTGCTGGCCGGGCTCATACGTTCGAGCTTTCCATCAGCGAAGATGCGGCTATCGACACATCACCGGATATTGTTGCTCGATTGGCTATGACCTACCGGCCGGATCAGACCCGGTGATCTGATAACTTTCCCGGCATTAGCGGAAATCCTGTGGTCCTTTTTTGGGAATTATTTGCTTTTACCTGGAAACAACACGTCAAATACTTCGGGGTAGTGACTGGCGTGATGAATGGTTAAGCCGGAGACCAGATGCTCAGGTAACTCGCTGACATCGCGACGATTACCTTCTGGCAGAATGACCTCTTTCACACCAATTCGACGCGCAGCGATAAGCTTTTCGCGCACACCACCAACCGGCAATACTTCACCGGTCAGCGTGATCTCGCCCGTCATCGCAAAAGTCTTTTTTACTTTCTTGTTCAAGGCCAGGGACAGCAGGGAACTGGTAATGCTGATTCCTGCACTAGGTCCGTCTTTGGGTGTAGCGCCTTCCGGAACATGAACGTGCAAGCCATTCTTCATAAACCACTCTGCATCTACACCAAATAGTTCTGCATTGGTGGTTACGTAGCTATGCGCAATCTGAGCTGATTCAGTCATGACTTTGCCCAGCTGCCCAGTTAGTTTTAAACTACGGTCGTTCGAGTGTATCCGCGTTGCTTCTATCGGCAAAGTGGCTCCACCCATCGCGGTCCAGGCAAGGCCGGTTATTACGCCAACGCCACCAAGTTGCTTTTCAAGTCGGAAGGGTGGCTCGCCAACGAACTCCACCAGGTTGCGATTGCTGATACTGACAGGCCTGGTTTTCTTGCCCAATAGCTTGACGACGGATTTTCTGAGAACACGATGCAGCAGTTTTTCAAGGCTGCGCACACCGGCTTCGCGGGCGTAGCCTTCTATCAGCGCCTTGATAGCAGAGTCGGAAATTTTTACCAGAGATGGCTTTACGTTGTTACGCTCAAGCAGTCTCGGCCACAAGTGTCTGGTGGCGATATTCAATTTCTCGCTAGCAATATAGCCGCCTAGTCGGATGACATCCATACGATCAAGCAGCGGTCGCGGAATGGTGTCCAGCTGATTTGCAGTGCAGACAAAAAGTACTTTTGACAGATCAACACGCAGATCAAGGTAGTGGTCAAGAAATTCGCTGTTTTGCTCAGGATCCAGTACTTCAAGCATGGCGGATGCTGGATCTCCCTGGTATGAACTGCCCAGTTTATCGATCTCATCGAGCATTATGACGGGGTTGGATACATCGACATCCTTTAAAGCTTGCGCGAGTTTGCCTGGCATAGCCCCAATGTACGTACGCCGATGGCCTTTGATCTCAGCTTCGTCACGCATACCACCCAGACTGAAACGATAGAACTTGCGTCCCAGGCATTCGGCAATGGACTTGCCTATAGAGGTTTTGCCAACTCCCGGTGGGCCGACCAGTAGCATTATGGAGCCGCTGATTTCACCTCGATATGATCCCATGGCAAGGAATTCGAGAATGCGTTCCTTGACATCTTCAAGCCCTGCATGATCTCTATCAAGGACGGTCTTTGCAGATCGAAGCGAGAGTTTGTCCTTACTGTATACACCCCATGGCATGGCACTCAGCCAGTCAACGTAGTTGCGTGTGACGCCGTACTCAGGCGAGCCTGACTCCAGAACAGACATCTTGTTCAGTTCTTCGTCGAAACGTTTCTGTACATGCTCGGGAGGGTTGCGAGTTTGCATGCGCTGTTTGAACTCATCAATGTCGGATGTACGATCATCCTTGGCGATACCTAACTCGCGCTGAATGATTTTCAGCTCTTCACGCAGAAAAAACTCGCGCTGGTGTTTGGACATTTTCTGTTCGACTTCAGAACGAATCTCGGCCTGAAGCCTTGCAACCTCCAACTCTTTGTGGAGAAGAAGCAGAACCTCTTCCATTCGCTTCTGGAGATCAACAGTGTCTAGTATTTTTTGCAAGTCCGGACCTGGCGCTGTGGTGATGGCCGCCGCAAAATCTGCTAATGGTGACGGATCATTCAAATTAAAGTGATTGAGAAAATTCTTTAGCTCTTCGTTGTACAGGGGATTGAGTGGAATAAGCTCTTTGATTGATTGAATCAGAGCCATCGCGTATGCCTTTATTTCTGGTGTATTGCGCGATCGGTCGGCCGGGTACGAGACCTTCGCAGCGAACGGGGCTTTACGGTTCATCCAGTTATCGATGACGAAACGCTGCATACCTTGAGCGATAAATTGAATCTTGCCGTTACTGCGGACAACATTATGTAAACGGACCACGCAGCCGGTTTTAGCAAAATCTGAAGGTGAAGCATTGTCCTGCTCGTCATGATCACCCGCATAGCACAAGCCAAGCAGGTGATGATCCATTTTGCTTAGCTGGCTGAAGGTTTCTTCCCAGGGAGCTTCATCTATGACAAGAGGCTGAACCTGAGCAGGAAAGAAAGGGCGTTCGAAGATCGGCAATAGAAGTAGATTATCGGGCAGATTCTGCTCAGGAATTACCAACTCAGTGCCGGAAGTATGGTTACCACCTTCCTCATCGGATGTCGGCTCCACGACTATTGTTTCATCGCGCTTTTTTCGGGCCATAGTGTTGCAGCAGATTTTTCAAAACAGTTTGGGAAAATATGCAGGTTTCAACGTATTTCAACCGTTGCCGTCAATTTTGCGCTATTGATGCCTACAAATTTATTCTGAAGCGTAAATTAACCCCACAATTTCGTGCTTACTGATCAATATATAGCTTTATATCGACGAATGTCAGCCATGAATGACACGCGGTGAAACGCTGTGGATACCTATCCGTTGACACACTATTGGCCAGCCCTGCGAAGGGAATCCTGAGTTTGACCTATGTTAGTCGTCGGATATCAACTCAGGGGGGCCTGTATTAGTCGCCCGACAGTAGCGCTCTGAGGCCCTGTAAAGCGTCTTTACCGGTAGCCCGTGCCTGATCTGCATTTTCTTTACCCAGTTCACCGAGTGTGATGACATCCTCATGCGGTAGATCATCAAGAAATCGGCTTGCGTCGCAGGCGTTCGTTTCGCCAAACTGTTGGCGGGCACGTGAGCGCGTGAATGTTAAGGTGTGCTGCGCTCGTGTCATGCCTACATAGGCAAGACGTCGCTCCTCCTCGATGGTATCTGCTTCGACACTGTTACGATGAGGAATGAGGTCCTCTTCCATGCCCACCATGAACACGTGTGGAAACTCCAGCCCTTTGGCGGCATGCAGTGTCATCATTTGTACCTGATTGTTGTCGGTTTCATCATCTTGCCTTGACAGCATATCGTGAAGGCACAGCGAACGAACAACCTCTGACAACGGGATATCTTTCTGATCTTCGTCGGTGAGTAAACGTTCTATCCAATCGAATAGTTCTTGCACGTTTTGTAATGCGCGTTGAACTTTCGGTGGCGACTCAAATTGTTTTTCAATCCAGTCGCTGTAGTCGATCTCCTCGAATACACCTTTGACAACCGCCAGTGTATCGCCTCGCTCGGCGTTGTCAGCGGTTAAAGTCAGCCAGTTGGCAAAACGCTGCAAACGATACAACGGCTTCCCGCTCAATACCGACTCCAGACCAAGATCATGAGCAGCTGCAAACAGACTTATGCCTCGATTACGTGCATGCTGGCCGAGTTTACCGAGAGTTGTAGGGCCGATTTCGCGCCTTGGTGTGTTAACGCAACGAAGGAAGGCAGTATCGTCATCGGGATTGACCAGAAGCTTCAGGTAGGCGAGCATATCCTTTATTTCCGGCTTGTCAAAAAATGATTTGCCACCGCTTATCGTGTATGGAATCTGTTTTTCGCGCAGCGCCTGTTCAAAAGGACGTGACTGGAAGTTGCTCCGGTAAAGAATGGCAAAATCTCCCCAGCGCGTATCTTTTTGATAGTGTCGCGTAAGAATTTCGGCCGCTACCCATTCAGCTTCGTCCAGGGTGTGTTTGCACACGGAAATTCGCAATGGATCGCCAACTCCCAGATCGCTCCACAACCGTTTTTCAAATTCATGGGGATTGTGGCTGATTACGGCATTGGCACAACGAAGTATTCGTTGGCTTGATCGGTAATTTTGCTCAAGTTTGATGACCCGCAGGTTCGGATAGTCGGTTTTCAGTGCCATCAGGTTTTCGGGTCTGGCACCGCGCCAGGAATAAATTGACTGATCGTCATCGCCAACGGCTGTTAATGCGCCAAACTTGTCAACCAGTAAACGGACAAGTGCATACTGCGCTGCATTGGTGTCCTGATACTCATCAACCAGCAAATGCCGTACGCGTCCACGCCACTTATCACGCACATCTTTGTGATCACGAAGCAGGGAGACTGGCAAGCCGATCAGATCATCAAAATCCACTGAATTGCAGGCGCGCAGCAGATCGTTGTATTTGGCGTACAGCACTGCGCCGATGCGATCACGTTCATCCGATGCGTCGGCAAGTGCCTGGGCCGGGTCGATAAATTCGTTTTTCCAGTGTGAAATCATGCTCTGTAGCTCACGATCTTCGATGGCGCTATTGGCCTCGCCGATCAGTTCGCGCAAAGCACTCAGGGAATCGCTCTGATCCATGATGGTAAAACCTTTGCGTAGCCCTATGGCCTCGCCGTCCTTGTGCAGCATATCCATGCCCAGGCGGTGAAATGTGGCGATCGTCAGCCCACGCATTTGCCTGGGCTCAAGCTGTTTTTTCAGACGCTGTCGCATCTCGCTGGATGCTTTATTGGTAAAAGTCACGGCAACAATGGATTGCGGTGAATACTGCTGTTTTTCTATCAGCCAGGCTATTTTTTTTGTAATAACACCTGTTTTCCCGCTACCCGCGCCCGCGAGGACAAGTAGGGGGGTTTCAAAATGTGTGACGGCTGCCAGTTGTTGCGGGTTTAGCCCCATGGGGGTGGTACGGGTCCGATCATTGAAGGGCGCCAAGTTTAACCTCAATGGAGAATAAACGTGCAGGTGATGAGTCACCCTGACGAAGGCAATCTTCCGAACAAGGGTTTATGTCTCATTGAGGAGCCAAGCGTGCCAATTTCATGAATAATACCAATCATCAATCTGAATCAAGGCTTTTGACTCTGAGACTAATGCGCGCCGTATACTGTTGCACCCGAACGATCCGTGGAAACAGGAGATTGCGTGAAACCAGATCTACACGAGGCATTAGCCGCCGCCGCCGCCGCCGCAACAGCGGCTGAACATGTTATTGATCAATATCTGAACAGTGGTGATTGGAGTGTCACGCTAAAGTCTGATGAGTCACCTGTCACTGAAGTAGACATTGCTGCGGAAGAATCTATCAGCGCCATACTTCAAGCTGCGCTTCCTACTGCCGTTTTCTTCGGTGAGGAGACGGGTAAGAGTGCTGTGACCGAGCAAGCGGAGCTTTTGTGGATGGTCGATCCCATAGACGGTACCAAGAGTTTCATTCGAGGGATGCCGTTCTATTCCACACAGATAGCCTTGGCCGTCAACCAGGAGCTCAGCGTCGGCGTGTCCAACGCACCGGCTTACTCAGAGCGTCTCGTGGCTATTGTTAACGAAGGTGTCTGGTTGAACGATGCTCCAGTACAAACCCGCCAGGATATCGTTACTATTGATGACGCGTTTGTCTCTTCTGGCAATCTGTCATCACTGGCGAGCGATATTGAGGCTTGGCAGCACTATGGTTCTCTGGTGTCCAGAGCCCGGAGGGTGCGAGGATATGGAGACTTTTGCCACTACCACCAGTTATGTTGCGGTCAGACCGATCTGATCATCGAGTCCGACGTTAATATTCTGGACATAGCGGCGTTGACGGTTTGTGTACGGGCAGCTGGAGGGGTCATCACCGACCTGGATGGTGCGGCGATTGCACAGACCACCACGTCTGTGTTGGCTGCCGCAAATTCTGCCTTGCATGAGCAGGCTTTGACAGTTTTACGCGGTTCATGAATTTCCATCAATAATCAGGTCTCTTTTGAAACTACCGTTTTACAGACCCAATCATCGCAGTCTGACGTTCACACTTGTTCTGTTGATGATATTCGTTGTGCTGCTGCTGACAGGCCTTGGAGTTTTTCGCCTGTATTTTGCGTTCGACTGGACGGCTGGAGATGACACCGGACAGTTGTTTGCATTAAAGATCCGAGGTGGACAGGCGTTGAACATCTTTGAGGCTGCCCCTTTTGGCCGGGTTTTCTGGATAACCCAGCTTGCCCTGTTGCTACTGTGTATCCTGTTACCACTGTTTCGCATAAGCGGCGCTCTTCTCATAGCCATCGCAACCGCTATTGCTGTGACGCTGCTGCACAAGCACGAAGTCGCGTCGGTTGCTGGGAAACTGCACGGGACACCGGTCGGGACACCGGTCGGGACACCGCTTGAATTCGAATTATTGATTATTGCGGTGGTAACGATTGTCTATGTACTGCTGAGCTATATCGGCGATCAGCGTGACCAGCAGCGAATCGCCAGATTGTTGTCAAAATTTGTTCCTGAAGAATTATCCAGGCAGTATCAGCGAGACCCTGATGCGTTGTCGGTGGCGGGAGAGGAACGCGAAATCAGCGTGCTCTTTTGCGATGTGCGTGATTTCACTGTGGTTGCTCAAACACTTGATTCGGCAAAACTCGCAACGTGGCTGAACTTGTACTTTACCCATGTCAGCAAGATCGTTGTGCGTTACCGAGGCAGTATTGATAAGTATATGGGTGATAGCGTAATGGCTGTATGGGGCGCTCCAGCGCGCAGTGTCACTCACGCATACGATGCATTGTGCGCAGCACTTGATATACAAAAGGAGCTAGGCGAACTCAACGAGAAATACCGTAATTCCGGCTTGCCGGAAATCTCCATGGGCATCGGTATCAGTACTGGCCCGGCAATGGTGGGTCCGCTGGGTTCTGAACACAGGATGGACTATACCGTGATCGGTGATACGGTTAATGTTGCGCAGCGTCTTGAGGAACAGACACGAAAATATCAGGTGCCAGTGATAGTCGGTGACAAGACCATCGAAGATCTACCTGATATGTTGTTTCGAGAACTGGATACCGTCACAGTCAAGGGACGTACAAAGATGGTTACCATGTATCAGCCATTGTGTGCGATCACTGATGCGACTGAGGCATTGCTTGAACTTGCCAGCATGCACGAAAAGGCTATGGCGGCCACTGTTGCCGGGCAATGGGATGAGGCCGTCACCCTGTTTAGCGAGCTCAGTGAAAGCTGGGGACCAAAAGACATGTATGAGCGTTACTTGCGTGGAATCGAACAGGCACGCTAAGCGTCAAAGTTGCACACATCGATAGCTTATGCATCGGTAGCCTTTGGCATCTCCCGCGCGTATTTAGCGTGAGTAACTAACCCAATCGTGGCCATTGAAGTGTTCTTGCGGATTAAAGTCTGTTTTGTATTGCATTTTCTGACAGCCATCAACCCAGTAACCCAGATATAAGAACGGGTAGGCCATCGCCTTGCATAACTCAATCTGCTGAAGAATGCAGTACTTTCCCAGTCCACGATGCGCGTGTTCCGGGTCAAAGAAGGTGTACACTGCGGAAAGACCATCGGCAGTTGCATCTGTTACCGCAACTGCAATGACCTCGTGATGGAGCCTGATGTCAAGAAAAAGAGTCTCTCCCCATGGATTCAGCAGAAAGCGGGAAAAGTCCTCAGGGTCGGGGTTGTCCATTCCACCATTGGGGTGGCGAGCACTGAGGTAACGGCAATACAGGTCGTAGTATTCGTCTGTGTAGCGAGATTGTCGAAAATCAACTTTCAGATCTGCATTAGTGGCCAGATTGCGTCTATCGGTCCTTCGCAGCTTGAATTCATCGCTGCGGATACGTACCGGTGTGCATGCCGAACATTCTGTACATCCTGGCCGGTAAACATATTCCCCTGATCGACGAAAACCTCTTTTTATCAGTTGGTTATAGACAGCGCGAGGGTGTGGGTGATGCGGGTCCGCATAAATATTGACAGCTTTCCGGTTCTCGAGGTAGCTGCAGTCATTGACCGACCCCTGGTAGAGCTTGATTCGTTGCTGAGTCATTTAAACAATCGTATCAGAGCCTGCCGATTACAAATCAAAGCGCTGTGCTGCTGCAGATATAATGAAGTAAATCGTTCATCAACGGTCAATAAATTGGCTGTTTGATTATTTTCGACTACTGAGCCACAATTATTCTGCGCGCTAACACATTTGCTGCAGGTATTACAATAAGTCACATTCATACCATTCCGCAATGATATTATCGAGAGATGCATAAGCAGCGGCACTGAGGATTATCGTTGCCAGGACTCATGGAATCGTCAATGAACCGTTCATCTAATAATACCGCCCAATCGAACCCGCTTCAGACTACGTCAAAGACTATCACTCGGCAGATCAAATTCC
This sequence comes from Granulosicoccus sp., assembly GCA_045106855.1. Taxonomy (GTDB): domain Bacteria; phylum Pseudomonadota; class Gammaproteobacteria; order Granulosicoccales; family Granulosicoccaceae; genus Granulosicoccus. Next base: position 215,665 of record JBGCFI010000009.1, on the reverse strand, counting down.
CGAGTCTGATGAGAGGGTTTACAGAATCTTTGTTGTTCTGCGCAGTTTTTCTCGCGTCAGGTTATGTGAGTCTGGGCTTGCCCATTGTCGACATGCTCGCACCCATGGTGCCCGTTGTCTTCCTTATGATGCTGTGCATGGTGTTAAGCGGGGTGTACCGGCCCGAAATTACCAACTCCATCATGAACCTGTACGTCCACTCAATGTATGGATTTGTGCTTGGTTCAGTAACTTTTATAGTGTCTCTGAAGTTCATTGCCCCCGAATTTGCAATCCTGAAATTCGTGTTCTTTTTCCTTTTTTTCTCGTTCTTTGTTCTTAACGCCATGCGTCCAATAATCAGCGGCACTGATTTCATGGATGGCGGTGGGCGGCGTACCAACTAGGATTGCTCGGTGAATTCAGTGTGATGGTAAACATGGTCACGATAGTCAATAAGCGCCTGTTTCAGCGCTGATTCATTTTCAGACCATGATGTAGCAGCGATTTCCCGGTCAAACTGCTCGAATGTCAGCCAAGGCGCTGATGCATCGTTGAGTTTCGTGCGGCAGTGTTCTTTCCAGTTCAAACGTTGCTCGGCATCTAGCGAATCGGGGTAGTTTCGGGCTTGATAGCGCCAGGCTAGTTCTATAAGCCGCCGATCCTCGAAATGGCCACTGATATCATTGAGCGAGACTGAGCCACTTTGCCTTAGTTGCGTTGCACGCTGTTTATCGGATTGCGATAGAAACGATCCGCTATAAAGTGAGCCTTCGACGTCGGTGCTTGTTTCTGGCCAGGTACGTGTCATGGCGCTGATAATTTTCTGCTGCCTATCAGGATCATGGAGTCTGCGTGCCAGATCCGCATGTTTTTCAATGCGTTGCAGATCAATGCCCAGTCTTTCCGCGTCGTTGGGCCGCATGGTTTTTAGAGGTACCACAACCGGATACTTGTTGATTTGTACTGTACGAAGCCCCGGCCTGTAAGGTGTTGGCTCGTTACAGTCATTTGCCGGCCTGGAAAACACGCGTTGCGCAATGTCCTCAGAATCCATATTGAGCAATTCGGAAGGGTCTTGCTCAAGATCCAGAACAATGACGCTATTGCGATTATCCGGAAGCGTAACCAATGGCAAAATGGCCGCAATGTGCGAGCGATGAGATGGAATCGTCCCTGATATAAGCAGGCTTATCTGAGCATTCGAGGTACTTAGCTGCTGGGCCACGGACTGCTTTGAACGATGTTGGTAGGCGTAGTCGAATAGTCGGGGTTGTACACGACGGATAAGCCTAGCCATGTCTATAGTGGCTCGTACATCGCTCAGCGCGTCGTGGGCATGACCATGTTCGATACCGTTTTTTTCGCTTAGGTGTTCAAGGCGATTGCTGGGGCTGCCATCTTCGTTGACCGGCCAGCTGATGCCGTCGGGGCGTAAGGCGCGAGTGAGGCGAACGATATCAAGAAGATCCCAGCGACTGCTGCCGTTTCTATATTCATGTTCGTAGGGGTCAAAGAAATTCCGGAACAAGGTATGCCGGGTAAACTCGTCATCAAACCGGATACTGTTATAACCCAGAGAACAGGTTTCCGGTCGACCAATCTGCTCAACGATCCGCTGGATAAAAACGTTCTCACTCAATCCCTCTGTGTTCACATGTTGGGGGGTCAAGCCGGTTACTTTACAGGCAATTGGGTTGGGCAGATAATCCATGCTCTGACGGCAATAGATGACCATCGGTTCGTCGATTTCATTCAATTCCATATCGGTGCGCACACCTGCGAACTGACACGGTCTATCCCATGCCGGGTGAGTACCAAAGGTTTCGTAATCAAACCAGTAGAAGCTGGGCGCTGGCTCTGCCGCGGACGGCGTGGAAGATCTGGCCGATTCGGAGCGATTAGACGTCGAATCCATAGTCCTGTTCATAGGCAAAGTCTTGCGCGGGTTCAATCAGAATGGGAGTAAATCGAAATGCGTGCCACGCATAGATAGCGATTGGGCATGGATTTTGATCAGCGAGCTGACTGTAGGTTTACTGAGTTGCTTGTAACTCCCTGCGCTGTTACCAGATGAGATCATCTGGGATCGGGAATTCATCATCTTCGCTTGTGTCATCCACATCGGTGGTGAGAAAGACAAGCCACTGCGGGTTTATCTTTCGTATCTCGATTGCTGAAGCAGCCGGTACGATACGCGTCGTACCATTAAGTCTGGTTATAGCCAGTTCTGCGTTGGCAAGCTGTTTGCGCACGGCTTCGGTTACCAGTAATTCACGGATTTTGTTCTGCAATGTGAATCGGTAGACTTCTTCACCCTTGAAGTCTGTCAGGGCACTTGATTCTATTAGCGTTTGTATTTGCGCTTTCATGGCACGGCGTTTTTCAGCCGCTTCAGGATTCTCCTTTCGTTGCGTCTCGGTGCTTGTTCCATGACTTCGGGTGCTCCATGACCCTGCACGCGGTTTAACTGCCGGAGCTTTTTTCGACTTCTTTTTCTTCGAAGGGAGGCTGGGTACGTGAGTGTGCCCGGCTTTAGGCTCCGTCTGTACCGGCGCACCGGATGAAGCTGGTGAAGTTGAGGTCTGCCCTTTGAATGGTTGTTTGCCAGGCGCTTTTTTTCGCGATTTGGATTTGGGTTTTGGTTTGTTTTTTGGTTCAGCAAAGCCCGCTTTGAGCAACTGATCTCGCAGTGAATCAGACATGTTGGTGGATAGTCATCGTTCGATTAAAAAAAAATGGCGTTCATGACAATTCGTGAATTGCATAAACTGATTTAATGCAATGAGTCACGTGAATCATTGTCCACGTCACCGACTCCGAGAAACCCTTGGCAGGCACGTGCAAATTGCGCAGGTTTTTCCGCATGTGGCCAGTGACCGGCACCACTAATGACATGCAAGGTCGGTTGCAGACATATGCTCTTTATTGCGGTTTCGTCTTCGGCTTTCAGGTAATCGCTGCTACCACCTTTAATGAAGAGAACCGGCTGCTGTATGGGCTGTTCAATAATAGGGGCTTTGGAAATCAATGGGTAATCGGCGGTGAGTTGTTTAAGATCGAATCGCCAGGACCAGCGGCCGGATTCATGCCTGTAGAGACTTTTTAACAGAAATGCCCGCACCCCGGCGTCGCTGATACCGGGTCTTAGCGAGGCTTCGGCCTCACGCCGATCGGTCAGTTCTTGCAAATTCACAGAGGCCAGAGCATTCAGAATTGGCTGATGGTGTGGAGGGTAGTCTTTGGGCGCTATATCCACCACGATGAGCCGTTGTAGTCTTTTGGCGCGGGCATTGCCAGCCATGCACATGGCTACCTTTCCACCCAGTGAATGGCCCAGCAAATGGAAGTCCTGGATACCCTGCGCGTCAAGCTCGTCGAGAACGGCTTCCGCCATGGCTTCTATCGATAGCGTCGGCAGAGTGGGGGACTGGCCATGTCCCGGCAGATCAATTCGCAAGACAGACAGACCGCGTTCCATGTGAAGACCTACTGAACGAAAGTTGTCCAGACTGCCGAACAGTCCGTGCAACATCACAAGTGTGGGCCCTTGTCCGCCCAGAATACTGTTCAATCTGCTCATGATGCAGGTGGCTGGGTTACACTTCCGAAACGATACTGCAGGAACTTCATTGTGTACTCCGAGGTGAGAAAAAAAGCCGACCTCCTGGTTGGCAATTGTGGCCCGCGGCTTTTTGCAGGTCGAAAAATCGGTCTGGAAAAGGAATGCTTGCGAGTTAGCGCCTCGGGTGGCATATCACAGCGTGATCACCCGGAGAGCCTGGGTCGCGCGTTGACGCACCCATTCATTACAACAGACTTTTCCGAAGCCTTGCTGGAGATGGTAACACCGCCGTGCAATTCTGCCTCGGAAGCCATGGATTTCATGACCGCTATCCATCAGTTTATCGTTAATCGTCTGCCCGCTGGTGAGCACATCTGGAACACGAGCATGCCTTGCATCCTGCGCGGTGGCCAGAGTGTTCGGATCGGGGAATATGGTACATCCCATAGTGGGCAGATGAAACACGCCTATCGCCGCGGACTAGGCCTGCGGTATGGGCGCCGTATGCAGGCAATTGCCGGTGTTCACTTCAATTTTTCAATGCCGGATTCCGCCTGGAGTATTCGTCAGCAATTGATTACTCAAAATCCGAATATGTCAGGCTATGAGTCGCTATGGCAACAGCTGGCAAGTGAGGATCAACAGGCCATGCGTACCCAGGGTTACTTCCAGATGATGCAGAACCTGTTAAGGGTCGGGTGGATTGTGCCCTATCTTTTTGGTGCTTCACCGGCCATTTGTGCCAGTTTTCTGGAAGAGGGCGAAGGCGACGAATTCGAAGTGTGGAATGGTAGTACCCGATACGCCCCGTATGGTACCTCGTTGCGAATGGGAAAGATCGGCTACCGATATCGCGAAGATCAGCCTATCGACCTTAGCGTCAGGCACACAAGTATCGATGCTTACATCGATGACGTCATAGGGCACGTCAGCACAGAGCATCCTGCTTATAAGGCGCTTGGGTTGTTTGATGAGGCCGGCGAGATGCAGCAACTGAGCACCTCGCGCCTGCAGATTGAAAATGAGTTTTATAGCACCGTACGCCCCAAGCAGATCCCGCGTCCGGGTGAACTGCCAATTCATGCGTTGCGAGAACGTGGTATCCGTTACCTTGAGCTTCGTTCTGTGGATGTCAGTCTTGCACAGCCCAACGGCCTAGAGCTTGAGCAAGTGGCAATGTTGGAGATGCTTATGATGTTTGCCTGGTTGGCACCGCCCACAAAGCTCGAAAGCGCAGAGTTGCAAGCCTGTACACGGAACGTTCAGACCGTCGCGCACAGAGGGCGTGAGCCGGGTCTGGAGCTCGAAGGACCAGACGGCTTAATCGAAATGCGCCTGTGGGGTGAACAGATACTGCAAACACTTCTCCCCATCGCCCAATGGCTTGATCTGAATCGGGAGGAGCCCCTGTATGTGCCGGCGTTGAATCAACAGTTGGATAAATTCATCGATCCGCAGCTGACGCCTTCCGCAATAATGCTTGAAGGCCTGAAGAAGACCGGCTCGTTCTTCGAATATGCACAATCGCTTTCCAGGCAACATCATGTTGATTTGCAGCAGTTACCCGTTAACAAGCCTGTCCACGATATTCTTGCAGAAAAGGTGACTGAATCTTTCGCAAAGCAAGCTGAAATGGAAGCCGAGAGTGATAGCGACTTCAATGAGTTTCTTGACAACTACCTCAATCAGATAAAGCCAGAAGCTATGGCCGATGTCTGAGTCCCGGGCCACGGTAATGAAATTGGATAAGGCGCATGTAGGCGCTGTGATACTCGCTGGTGGTCTGGCAAGGCGCATGGGTGGGCAAGACAAGGGATTGGTAATGCTTGCAGGAAGACCCATGGCAAGTTACGCACTGGCGACAATCTCTCCGCTCGTCGGGCAGTGTGTAATCAACGCAAATCGTAACACCGAGGTCTACGCCAGGCTTGTCTCAGCCCCCGGCCTCGTGATTGCTGATTCAATGTCCGGTCACTTGGGACCATTAGCAGGGTTGAGTGCGGCTATTGACTGCCTCGACACCCGATATATCCTGATGTGTCCGTGTGACAGCCCTTTTTTACAGGCCGGCCTGGTGCGGGAACTCATGCACGAGATACACAAGCACGATGCTGATATTGCCGTCGCACATGACGGAGAAAGGTTACAACCCGTTTTTTGTATTGTGAACCGTCGTATTAAATCTTCGCTAGACAGTTTTCTGGATAGTGGTGAGCGAAAAATTGACAGATGGTTTCTCAATCATTTTCTTAGAGAGGTTGATGCGCGGCGGTATGTCGATTCCTTTCGAAACATCAACACTGAAGAAGAGCTTGCTATTGCGGAGAAGGAGCTCGCTGGTGATTGAAAAACAGCCCTCGTGTGATGATGCAATCGAACCTGCACTACTTCCGGTGGCGGTCGCCAGAAAACGATTGTTCAAGTCTTTGAAACGGAGCGCACAATCTGAAGTTATCAGTTTGCACAAGGCGTTTGGCAGAGTGTTGGCAAGTGATGTTATCTCCACCATGAACGTGCCATCCCATACCAATTCGGCAATGGATGGATATGCGATCAATGCGCTCAGTGTTCCCGATAGCGGTGAAGCGCAGCTGTCACTGATCGGTACAGCCTGGGCAGGTAAACCCTTCGATGGCAGTGTTGCCAAGGGTGAAGCTGTACGTATTTTTACTGGTGCTATCTTGCCGGAGGGTGCAGACACAGTCGTCATTCAGGAACACGCAGCCGATCAGGGTGCACATGTGGCAATCGACAGTAGTGTCGTGGCTGGCAAGAACGTTCGACACGCAGGAGAGGACATTGAGCTCGGTAAAAGTGTGTTACCGGTTGGTCGTAAACTGGAGGCTGCAGACATTGGTGTCATCGCCTCTTTGGGGATTGCCAGCGTAGAAGTGTTTCGTCCTTTAAGGGTTGCCTTTTTCACCACGGGTGATGAGCTATGTTCACTCAGCGAACATACGCCAGGAGAGTCACTTCCCGCAGGCATGTTGTTCGATAGCAACCGCCATACTCTGGCTTGTCTGTTGCAATCCTTGGGAGTTGAAGCAATCGATCTTGGCATTGTGCGTGACGATGAGCAGGCAACGCGAGATGCATTGGTTCATGCAGCCAAGGTCGCCGATGTTATTGTCACATCAGGAGGTGTTTCAGCTGGAGAGGCAGACTTTGTTACCCGTGTTTTTCATGAGTTGGGTTCTGTTCACTTCTGGAAACTTGCGATGCGTCCGGGACGACCCCTGGCGTTCGGTGATGTCGATAATGCTGTGTTTTTTGGTTTGCCGGGCAATCCGGTAGCCGTGATGGTGACCTTTGTGGAATTTGTCAAACCTGCCATCCGCTATCTATCGGGTATGAACGACGTCGAGCCGGTCACTCTGCCTGCCATCAGTGAGTCAACGCTTCGGAAATCACCAGGTCGTATCGAATATCAACGAGGTATTTTGCGCGTTAATAGTGAGGGTGTGCTCGTGGTGGCCTCAACAGGCAAACAAGGAGCTGGTCGTCTTAGTTCCATGAGCCAGGCGAATTGCCTGATCGTGATTGAGGCTGAAACTGATGGCGTGAAACCAGGCGACAAGGTTGGTGTGCAGCCGTTTCACGGCCTCCTGGATGGGTAACAACGAAAGCCAGTGAGTTTTCAGTTGTTATTGCACAAACCACGGGTGTTACCAACGTACTTTCAGTGATTGCAAACCATGAAAGTGAAACGCATCCTGGTAACTTGGGGACTCTGCCAATGTCAGGTCGGGCAGCCGTTCAAAGAGCACCTGCAAGGCGATTCTCAATTCAAGCCTTGCTAGTTGCGCTCCGATGCAAAAATGGATACCAGCACCCAGTGACAGGTGGGCTGCATCAGCTCTGCCTGGCCTGAACTGGTCTGGTTGTCTGAACTTTTCCGGACAACGGTTAGCTGCGCCTAGCAGCAGCCCCACCTGTTCGCCGCGTGAAAGCTGAACACCTCCATCAAGCATCACATCCTCTTGGGCATAACGTGTGAACAAGTGCAAAGGCGCGGCAAAGCGCAAACATTCGGCGACGATTTCATCGGCTTTTGCATCATCTGCCAGTGTGGCCAGCAGTTCTGATCGACGGCTACCGGCATAGTTTTGCAGAAGGACGTAAATTGCATTTCCGAGTTGGTGGACAGTTGCCTCGTGTCCGGCATTTAGTAACAGTATGGTGACGCTAATGATCTCTTCATCAGTTATTGGCTGACTCTCATCGGCCACAGAGAGCATGTGTGACAGCAGGTCGTCGCCTGGCGTTTTCCGCTTTTCGTTAATGACGGTTCGCAGGAATTCCTGGAATTCAGAGGCTGCCCGGTTGGCCGCAATCTCTTCATCACGTGTCTGGGTGAGCGTATACACCCGAACCATGGCATGCGACCAGGTCACCAGATCAGAGCCTGCCGATTCAGGGACACCCAGTAATCGGGTAATGATGTTCAGCGGAATTGGTGTGGCATAGTGCCGTAAAAGCTCTGCAGGCGCCTCAGATTGAAAGGTATCGACACAGGCATGGGCCATGGCGTGAATAACAGGCGCTAACCGGCCTATCTGATGTGAAACAAATGCCCGGTTGACCAGCTTACGCAGTCGTGTGTGTTCAGGGGGTTCCATGGCGAGTAGAGAATACTTCTCTGCTGCCGCAAAATCGTGCAGGTGTTCCGGGACCGGCTTTTTTCCAATATCGGCTGGATGCAAACGGGCAAATCGTCTATCCCGAAGAATTCGATTGACTGTTTCGTAACGAGTCAGACACCAGAAACCGTAATCTGTCCAGAACACCGGGCCCGGTCTGGTATGCCATCTCGCATACCGGGAATACGGGTCTGACACAAATTCAGGGTCACGAGGGTCCTGCTGGACTGTGTTTTCTGGCACGATTCTGTTTGACATGAGGCATCATAGGATGAATTTGTGGATTGGGTCACGCGAAGCGGCTGTATGAGCGGCTTCAACATGGGTTACCTTGTGCGCATCTTGCAAAGTTGTCTCATGAATACTCCACCACCACTGAAAAACGCACTGTTGCCGAAATCTTCACCTTTTTACCTGTCATGAGTCATCGATTACTGCTAGTCGAGCAATCGGCCACCATGCGCTATGTTCTTGAGAAACACGCAGAATCGCTTGGCTACGCCGTGGATGCCTGTGAGAGCTATCCAAAGGCGGTCGAATCATTGGTTGAACAGTTTCAACAGTTTGGGACAGAGTACAGCGGCCTGCTGTTTGGCTGGCCCACCACCGCACAAGATGACGCCGCAGAGTTGGCTCTTTTACTGGAAAACAGCGATCTCAAGGATTTACCGGTGGTGGTCATGTCTGCCGATCTGCGAGCCGAGACTCGAGCCTGGGTAGCAGGGCGTGATAACACTGAGCTCCTGGCCTGGAAAGAGTACCAGGGTCTGGAAAACCATTTACAAACGCTTATTGATGCGGAGGTTTCGGAGCCGGGCGGTAACAACACGATGGCCGCAACATTGGATAACAGCGATGTGCGGCTACTGATTGTTGATGACTCAGCCACTATTCGCCATTCCCTTCGCGACCTGTTTCAGGCGCATGGTTACAGTGTAACGCTGGCAGCCACCGCAGAAGAGGCCGTTCGTTACGCTGCTGAGAACACCATAGATATTGCGGTGCTCGATTTTTATCTGGCTGAGACCACAGGTGATGTTCTTTGTCAGGAATTACTTGCCAGTGAGCAAACAGGTGACATTGTATGCACGATATTGACCGGAACCTATAGCGATCACATCATCAAGCGTAGTTTGCGAGCTGGTGCCGTGGAGTGCATGTTCAAGAATGAGTCGAGTGAACTGTTGCTTGGCAGAATAGATGCCATCAGTCGTTTTGTGTGCAAGACCCGTGAGATGCGACGTGAGCAGAGAGTATTAGAGGACGTGGTTGATTGCATTGCCGGCGCGATAGTGCTGCTTGATGCTGAAGATAATATTATTCATATCAACGCAATGGCCCTGGAGCAGCTGGGATGGAATGATAAATCCGCTTTGATCGGACAACCCAGTCATACTCTGCTGGAGTCAGGTGGACCAGCAGCGCCCGGGACTGATGTGCATGCAGCTACCTGGAAATTACCGGATGGCGGTGCAGTCGATGTTGATTATCAGCATTCGCGACTGGGTAACCGCGAATTTAGTTTATTACGGTTTACACAGCGTTCGGTTCCCATCGCCAACGCAGAAATGGTGGTCTTGCAACAGGCCAGCGACCCCTCGAGCATTGTTGAAAGTGCGATTCGAAAATTTGATCTCAAACCGGAATCCGGGCGTTTCCTTACGCAAATGCTTAGTTACCTTGTGGATGAAAACGATCGCTCTGTGCCAGAATCGGGTCATTCGCAGCCCAGCGATATGCTTGTTAGCCTACTGGTATTGGACGTCTTTATTGTAGAACCGGACAGAGGTCTGATATCCATTGCTGAAGACGAATCGCTGGCAAAGCTGGTTTGCGACACAATGGAGGGGATTCATGCGCGAAACGACCACGTTGCTGCGTTAAGTGACAACAGGTTCGGTTTTCTAATGCGCCATGCGGAAGAGTCGCAAGCTTACGTCATTACCCGAAAAGTCATGCAGCGATGTCTGGAAATCTCAGCGAATGACGAGCTGCCGAAACTAGCATGCACTGCAAGCCTCTTGGGATTGACTAAAAATGCGGAGCAACCGATGAGCGTGCTTATTCAGCACACATTCAAAGGGATGGACCTTGTTAATACCCGTGAACCGAACCAGGCTATCCTGCTGGATGTCCGGCGTCTGTTGAGTGCATACCCCGCAACCACGGAATAAACGACGGTCTGCTGTCTTAGCCGGACATTCAACGGAATACAAAAAGCTCACCGGCACGATTGCTTGATGGTGTGCTACTACCGGGCAATATTGAGACCAGTAAAGTGGAGCTATCTCCAGAGAGTGCAACATCATTTGCAAAACTCTGTTTTGCGAAAGTAGGAACAGAGTGGGGGAGTTCCAAGGCCACAGAATAGCTTAGCGATTGTTTACTGAATACGAATGTGCTTAGTGCGGCATCATCGTCTGATCGAGAATGCCAGCCCAGTACCACAGTATCCAGTTTCTTACTGGCAACAAAGCGCAGTGCCGCATGGTTGTTGTCTGTTGGGGCCATTCGCCGGGAGTCAATCACCGACAGTGATGGTTCAGAGCTTGTATCGATGTGCCCACTCAAGCTGAATCGCCAAAGAACCGGAGATCGGGTTTCGAGTCCTGCTGCATCCCAGCCCGCAACGATCACTGAAGAGCCATCAACGTTACTTGCGATATACGCTCTATCGCTCGAATCGACTCCTTGAACAAGATGACGGTGTGTTTCTTGCCACAGAATCGTTTCCTCTTGAGCCGGTGGCTTATACGAGACTAACCAGAGAGAGTCTGAGCGTCGGACAAGTGCAAGAATCTGATTTGAATTATCGACGATGTCGATAGCTACCAATGTTTCATCGACGCGTGAGGGAAGTGATTGACGACGGTCCCCATCGGGAGAGTCGTAATGGTAAATGAGCACGTCGTCCAGTGTGTGCAGATACAGGTAATCTTCATTGGCCGACAATCTCACTGTACTGTCGACGTCAAGTGTAAAGCTCTCGGGTACGGGCAGTTCGTTTATGGGTATCCAGGCTTCACCCAGCCTTTCCAGAATGCGTATGCTGCCAGCCCGGTCATCGTTGTCAATATCCTTTACCAATACAGCCAGTGTGTTGCCTGTACGTGAGCTGTTCACATCCAGCAGCTGATGGAAGTCTGTCGAGACCAATGCTATCGGCTCAGTTGCAACCCAATGCCGGTCCAGATAAAAATGGATTTGTACGGCACCTTGCACCGGTAGCGTGCTGGCGATCAAACTGGCGTTATGGTTGACCGTTATTGACTCAGCAAAACGTTCCCCTTTGAGAAATACGTTAGGTCGCAACGTTTGTGAGGTTGCGGCAACCTGGGTATCAATCGCTACTCTTTCTGAACTGACGCAATCGTTTGAATCACATAGTTCCAGTCGAATCTGTTGTTCGTGCCATGCCCGCGACGGTGTTTTACTAGCGAAGGATGCCGAGCTAATGTTCGACTCGATATCACCGGATAACAACGTTTCCGCACCTGTTCTCGTGTTGAATTCGTAAATGTTCGCGAGCTGGTTCGTCTCAGAGCTTTGCCAGGTAAAAGTGAGTGTTTCCGATGCTGCTGTTACCTGTAACTCAGGTTGTATCGGCGCAATGAGAGCTCCGTTGGATTCAGGTTCTGATGCGGGGCTTGCAGATTGGACGTCGTTGTGCGTATTAGACGTGTTTTCTGCGTTCGGCTGACCACTACACGCTGTGAGGCACAGGCCTACGCCAAAGATAGTCGCCAGTTGGCAGATGGAAGATTTCACAGCTGCGATGATCCCGGTTCCCTGACACAGTGAATTGCAGGTGGCACCAGCGACCTTCGGCTTTAACATATATTCGGTTTAAGCCGTCTGGATCAGTTGTCCGAAGTGTATGAGGTGCCACCTGCAATATTAAAAACTGCAAGTTCCATTCCCCGGATCTGGAAACATGCTCCCGGATTTTTGTTTTTGACTCTAATCGACTTCGTGCAAGGGCTTGCTGTGAAGTCTGTCATGCACAATGCGGTTCATCGCAGGGCTGCTCAGCGACGAGTGGCAACCAGGATGTCGCGAATGATCGCCTGATCAACGCGATGCCTGAACTGATCGCTAATGGTGGCTGGGTGCACGTTCAGCCCTTCTGTTTCGAGAAGTTTGATGATTTCTGTCTTTTTTGCCAGATAGGTGTTCCAGGCCAGCCCTATTGCGCCTCCTCGCTTGAGTAATGTGGCCCATACAGGCAAGGTTTGTTGCAGTAGCTGTATGGGAGATTTGGCATGACCCTGAGTTGACTTATTGCCATGGCGTACACCATAAGGAAGGTCGGCCACAATCAAGTCGAAGGATGCCTTCTTGAAGAACTCGTTGGCCCGTACGGTATCCGCAAGCACGAAATCCAGCACCTGAACATTGTCTGCCTTGTATTGCTCTTTACTGGCTGCCAGGCGAATACCCAGTCTGTGGGCCTGAGTCTTGCCCTCTTTACGAAGCTCGACTGTCTCAGATTTATGTTTGAGACGTTTTTCTTTGAGCCAGCGGTTGATGAATTGAGAATAGGCGTCGAAGTCGCGGGAATCTATCTCCATGCCGGCTGTGTCATAGCCATACATCAGCGCTTGGTTGAGCGTCGTTCCGCGTCCGCAAACCGGGTCCAGGACCCGCAGTTTTCGAGTGGTCATATCGCTGGCAAACGATGACGCTGCCAGGGTCACGTTTACCAACATTTTGGTGAAGAGCTCGTTGGTTTTACCGGCAAATTTCAGAATGCTGAGTAAGTCGTCGTCAAACCGTTTTAAGGGTGTCATCGGGATAGGCAGCAGGCGCGGTTCTTCACTATTTTCATCTATTCGAAACAGTGCAAAGATGAAAGAAAGGTTAGATAAAAAACTGATGTCATTCGTTGATAAGGCCGGGCAGTCAAATGTCAGATAGTTAACGCCACAAATAACTATTGTCTCGATGGCGGTGATTTTTCCATCCAGCAAAGCCTCATTGAAGCATTGCAATTCAGCGTGATTCAGATTGTCGGTACTCGAATTGTAGACTCGATTATTTGATGGCAGAACCAATATGGCATAGCGTTGATTCACGAATTCTGGTCATCCGTTGCGACACCGCTCATAGGTACCTTCAGCGCATCTATAGCCTCTTGTAGTCCGTCAACTGAAAGAGGGTACATACGTTTTTGCATTAGCTCATTAGTCATGCGAACCGAAGGTGTGGTGTCCCACCACTCGCGGGCCTCCGGATTGAGCCATACACAATGTGGAAAAGCCAACTGCAGGCGCTTAAGCCATAGCGCACCGGGTTCTTCATTCCAGTGTTCGACGCTTCCGCCAGGTACAGCAATTTCATAAGGGCTCATGGTTGCGTCACCGATGATAATAAGACGATGATCACGTCCGTATCGTCGCAACAGCTCTGGAGTCGGTGTGGTTTGCGTGTGCCGTCTGGCGTTATCCTGCCATACTTTTTCGTAAATGAAATTATGAAACCAATAGGTATCCAGACGCTTGAATTCGGAGCGCGCAGCCGAAAACAAGGTCTCGCAAACCTGTGCGTGGTAATCCATTGATCCGCCAATATCAATAAGCAGCAATACTTTGATGGCATTTTGTCGTTCGGCGCGCATGTGGATATCGAGTAGACCGGCGTTGTTGGCGGTTGCCCTTATAGTCGTATCGAGGTCAAGAGAATCAGGCCGCCCATCGCGGGCAAGGCGCCTGAGTTTTCTCAGCGCCATTTTGAAATTTCTTGTTCCCAGCTGCTTGTCGCCATCCAAATCTCGGAACTGGCGTCTCTCCCAGACTTTCACCGCTTTGCCCTGGCGTTTCGGCCCATTGCCGATCCGAATACCTTCGGGATTAAAACCGCTGTGACCGAATGGCGATGTGCCACCCGTGCCAATCCAGCGACTGCCTCCATGATGCTCTTCGGTTTGATCTTCGAGGCGTTTGGCCAGAGTCTCCATCAGCTTATCCCAACCGCCAAGTGCCTTGACCTGAGCTTTCTGCTCGTCGGTGAGCGCATCTTTATCGATGCTACGCAGCCAATCTTCCGGAATCGGGTTTTTTAGCGAATCAATCAGTTCATCAAATGCTTGTGTCTGTCCACTCCAATACAAGGAAAACACCTGGTCAAAGCGATCGTACAAGGCTTCGTTTTTAATCAGCGTAAGCCTGGCCAGTGAATAGAAGCGATCAATATCCAGTGTGCCGAGTCCCATGGACATTCCCCGCATTAACGTCAGCCACTCTGTCAGGGATACCGGTATTCCGGCAGCACGCAATTTGTCATGAAAATCGAGCAGCATGGTGAGGAAAATCTACCGTCTGTTCTGTTGTTGTTTGTGGAGAAAAATAATGCGTTCAAACAGGTGGATGTCCTGTTCATTTTTCAGTAACGCGCCATGCATGCGCGGTAATACCGTGCGGATGTCATCTGCCCCGAGCGCTTCAGCCGGTAAGTCATCGGCAATCAGTAGTTTCAACCAGTCGAGTAGCTCGGATGTGGAAGGCTTTTTCTTCAGGCCGGGGACCTCTCGCAGGTCAAAGAACACATCCATGGCCGCTTTGAGCAGATCGTGTTTGATGGATGGAAAATGAGATTCCACAATGCGTTTCATTGTGGCTTGATCGGGAAACGAGATGTAATGGAAAAAGCAGCGACGCAAAAAGGCGTCAGGTAGCTCTTTTTCGTTGTTACTGGTGATGATGACCAGAGGGCGCTGAATGGCGCTTATGGTTTGTCGGGTTTCATAAACTTCGAACGACATTTTATCCAGTTCCTGTAACAGATCGTTTGGAAACTCGATATCTGCCTTGTCTATCTCGTCAATCAGCACAACAGCTCTCTGATCTGATTCAAATGCATCCCACAGAACGCCCTTCACAATGTAGTTGCTGATATCGCCGACTTTGTCATCGCCAAGCTGCGAATCCCTCAGTCTCGATACTGCGTCATATTCGTACAAGCCTTGCTGGGCACGCGTGGTTGATTTGATGTGCCAGCTATGCAACGGCGCATTAAGTCGGCGCGCAACTTCTAATGCCAGTTCGGTTTTGCCGGTGCCCGGCTCACCCTTGATCAGTAGAGGGCGCTCGAGGGTCAACGCGGCATCAACGGCAAGTTGAAGCTCGTCGGTCGTAATATATGTGCTCATGCGGCGACTAAGGCTGGTATTTCGTGGTGAGTAGTGGGCCGACATCGTGTCCGCCAAGCAAATGCATGTGAATATGAGGAACTTCCTGTCGGCCATGCGTGCCGCAGTTAATGATCAGGCGGTATCCGTCCTCGTGAATACCCTCATCACGTGCGATTTTACGTGCAACTGTGAGCATTCGTCCCAGCGCAGCCTCGTCAGCATCTGTGACATCGTTTACTGATGGAATGTGCCTGTTTGGCACAATAAGCACGTGGGTGGGCAAACGTGGGCTTATATCACGAAATGCGGTAACCAGGTCATCCTGATAGAGCATATCCGAAGGCAGTTCCTTACGGATTATCTTGCTGAAAATGGTTTCATCGACGTTTTGTTCACTATCCACAACTATTCCTCAACGACATGGGGTAAGCGATTATACTGTCCGCCGAGACAAACACACGATCGTGAACTACGGGTCCGCAATTCATGGGTAACCGACTGTCCAAAATTTATACTCGAACTGGTGATGACGGAACCACCGGCTTGGGCGATGGAAGCCGCACTGACAAGGACGGCATCCGGGTTTCTGCCTATGGAACGACAGATGAGCTCAATTCGACGCTCGGGATCGTTCTCGCCCATGGGGTTCCGAAAGATGTTGAGCGTGTATTGCACGAGGTGCAACATCATCTGTTCGATCTGGGTGGGGAGCTGTGCATCCCTGGACACCAGGCTATTCAACAGACCCACATAGACTGGCTTGAGGACACCCTTGACCACTTTAATGCGCAGTTGCCGCCTTTGAAAGACTTTATTTTACCGGGCGGTAGTCTGGCTGCGGCCAACTGCCACGTGGCCCGCACGGTCTGTCGCCGTGCAGAACGTCTGGTTGTGAGCCTGCAGCGTATCGAGGACGTGCCACCTTTCAGCATGAAGTACCTCAATCGCCTCTCAGATCTGCTGTTTGTCATCGCACGGGTTATCGCTCGTGAGGAAGGCGGCAGTGAAGTGATCTGGCAAAAGGACAGAGCTCCCATCGATCTGGCTTCCGAATAGACATTTCTGTGTGCGGAAGCTCAGACTGCAGAACTCCGAAGCAAAGCATGCTTGCCATTTATAAAGTTGCCGCTTGCGGCGCCGACGCAGTGTCTACAAGGGGGTCTGCCACGCTTATGGAGGGCTTACATCAATTGAAAACGTGCCGCGCTCTCATTTGCTCTGCAACAGCACCATTTGCCTTTATGACATTGCTCTCACGACAGAAAACAGGCTCGGTAGATTCAGCCTGTGTGTTGATGCTGTGCATGGCAACGACCATGCTACTGGGATTCTCAAACCCTAAAAACCTGCAAGCCTCTATCGAGAGTGCCGAAGAGCCGTTAGAAGTGGCAGTATCTGTGGTTGAAGAAGACAACATGAGACTGAAGGCACCGGTGCCGTCTACCCCGGCGGTGTCGAGCAGCGTGCCTTTGATTCGCCCCGCCAGCTTTGCCGGAAAACAACAACTGGAATTTGTGCTAGGCAGTGTTCGCAGCCGTAAGTGGATTCCTTACTGGGTCTATTCCCCGGATCGGGTTATCGATGAGCAGCGTGCCTCGATGGTGGGAACCTTCCATGGCGTCGGCTTCCCCGACATTCGAACCCATCAGCGAAAGAAGCGTTCGCCGTTTGACGCGCCAGGTCCATGGGCGCCACTGGTCACCTGGCGCACCGGGCAGAGTGCCCAGAGTGGATCGGAACCGATCGCTCGAGTCCGCTGTATGGGCCTGACTCCCCAGGCAGTGGCAAGACGGGCTGATCGTTATCGTGACATGATCTACGCTTACGCAGACGAATACGACGTCAGTCGCCATCTTGTGAAAGCAGTCATTACCGAAGAATCATGTTTTAACAACAAGGCTCTTTCACCAGTAGGGGCTCAAGGCCTGATGCAGCTGATGCCGGATACCGCGAGCTGGCTCAAAGTCAAGGATCCGCACGATCCCGCCCAGAATGTCAGGGCAGGCGTCCGCTACCTGGCCTCTTTACAAAGGCAATTCGAGACCGTCGAGCTTGCTCTGGCGGCTTATAACGCGGGTCCCGGTAACGTACGACGTTACAAAGGCGTTCCACCTTTTGCAGAAACCCGTGCTTATGTGGTGAACGTTCAGGCGCACTACCGGCGTTATCTGGCAGCTCACTCAATGGTCAATCCTGCCGATGACGGCATGGAACGGGCGAGTAATACGACTTTCCAGCCCTGAAGCAAGCACAGCTGCACTGCTCGCCAGCCCGTCCCGATTTTCACGTACCAGATCTGACATGCTGTAGTAACTGGCAAAGACGGTTCTCCACAGGGAATTATTGCTAAACTACTCTGCTTTTCCGAGTGTAAGTATTGCCTATGAATGCTCTGTCCATATCCGGTCTGGAAAAGACATATGGCAATGATATGCATGCCTTGAAGGGTATAGATTTGAATGTCCCGCAAGGCGATTTCTTTGCGCTCCTGGGTCCCAATGGTGCGGGAAAATCGACCGCTATCGGAATCATCTGTTCTCTGGTTAACAAGAGTGCAGGGCAGGTCAAAGTCTTTGATTACGATATCGACTATCAGAAGGAGGCGGCAAAGGCGAGCATCGGCCTGGTGCCCCAGGAATTCAACTTTAATGTGTTCGAACCTGTACTCCCTACCGTGCTTAATGTGGCGGGCTACAACGGCATAGCGCGCTCCGAGGCTATGCGTCGCGCAGAATATTATTTAAAAAAACTGGATCTTTGGGATAAGCGAAAATCCCCGGGCCGTGAATTGTCGGGTGGCATGAAGCGCCGCCTCATGATCGCAAGAGCGCTAATTCACGAACCGAGGTTATTAATCCTGGATGAGCCGACCGCCGGAGTTGATCTGGAAATACGGCGCTCAATGTGGGAGTTTCTGACCGAGCTTAACGAGCAGCACGGCACCACGATTATCCTCACGACACATTATCTTGAAGAAGCAGAGGCCTTGTGTCGGAATGTCGCTATCATCGATCGAGGAGAAATCGTGGAACAAGGGGCAGTTTCGCAACTGTTAAGCCGTTCGATGCTGGAGACCTTTGTTCTTGATACCCGTGGTCACCCCGCAGCGGCCCCTTCTTTGGATCCATTTACCGTGAGAGTGCGAGATAGCGGTCGTTTGGAGATCGATGTTCCTAAAGGTGAGACCATCAACAGTTTGTTTCAACGATTATCCGATCTTGGAATTGAGGTTACCAGTTTGCGCAACAAGAGTAATCGACTCGAAGAATTTTTCATGCGCCTGGTAAGTCATAAAGACGCGGAGGCCTCGTGAGCGCAAGTGATGGATTAGTGAGTACAGAGCCTGACACCGCAACACCTGTGGACCTGGTTGCGGTCAACAGAATTGCGTTTCAGACCATCGTTCGAAAAGAGATACGTCGCTTTGCCCGAATCTGGGTGCAGACCATTGTCCCACCGTCGATCAATGCTGTGCTGTATATGTTGATTTTTGGCAGCCTGATCGGTGCCCGAATTAGCGATATGGACGGGTTTCGTTATATTGACTTTATCGTACCTGGCATCATCATGATGTCCGTAATCATTAACTCCTACGCAAACGTGGTGAGTTCATTCTTCAGCTCGAAGATGCAGAATTACATTGAAGAGCTGTTGGTATCACCGGTAAGCAATGTGACAATTCTCGTGGGTTATGTGGTTGGCGGCATGGCGCGTGGCCTGCTTGTGGGTTCTCTGGTCGCGACCGTATCGTTGCTTTTTTCAGATATCCGTCCGGTGCACCCGTTTACCACCATTGCCGTCGCAGTTCTGACATCCATGATGTTCTCTCTGGGTGGCCTTATCAATGCGGTATTTGCAAAATCTTTTGATGATATATCGATTGTTCCTAACTTCATTCTTACACCGCTGACTTACCTGGGGGGTGTTTTCTACTCCATTAGCCTGCTGCCATCCTTCTGGCAAACAGCGTCTTTATTCAATCCCGTCCTGTATATGGTCAATGGATTCCGATTCGGAATACTGGGCACCAGTGATATCCCCATCTGGACCAGTTTTTTAGTCATCTTCGCTTTTATCATCGTACTCGGCGCAATCGCCATGACTCTGCTCAACCGTGGGGTCGGCATAAAGCACTGACTCAAGTCGTTAGCGAGTATTCTAGTGCCCGGGCTCTGCAAGTATTCTCTACAGAGTGTAGACTTCACCCCGCTTCTTTCACTACGGCAGCAGGGTATAGCGCATGGGCGCAGCAAAGAAAATAGACAAACCAACGATGGCAGAAACAGCGGACAGGCATCTGCTGTATCAGGCTTCTGTGCAAAATCCGGACTTTGAACTGGATTTTATAGACAAGACTTTCAAGCAGATACGCGGACGCAAGCCTTCCAGTATGCGCGAGGATTTTGCTGGCACCGCGATTTCGTCATGCCGATGGGTAAAACGGCGCAAGGGTAATACAGCCATTGCTGTGGACTTCGACCCTGAAGTTCTGAACTGGAGTCAGAAGCATAATATTTCCAAGCTCACTGAAAGCCAGAAACAGCGCATCGATCTCATCGAAGACGATGTGCTGAAGGTCAAGACCGAAAAGGTCGATATCCTTCAAGCGTATAACTTCAGCTACTGGTTTTTTCAGGAACGCGCAACCATGCTTGAGTATTTCAAGCGAACACGCGAAGCCCTGAATGAAGATGGATTGCTGTTCCTGGATGTATTCGGCGGGTCTGAGTGCTATCAGACGCAAAAGGAAAAGCGAAAAGTCGATGGTTTCAAGTATATCTGGGAACAAGCTGAATTCAACGCCATCACTAACGAACTCAAATGCCATATACACTTTCATTTTCCCGACAAATCCAAGATGAAGAAAGCGTTCTCATATACCTGGCGCGTATGGGGCGCTCGAGAGTTACGCGAAATTCTAGCGGAGGCTGGCTATAGTAAAAGTGTAGTTTATCGGCAGAAATTCGATCCCAAGACCGATGAAGCGCTGGATGACTATGTAGCTACAGATCAAGCCGAAGACTATGCTTGCTGGTTGGGATACATCATCGCGCAACCTTGAACACAGGCGCATCGCAGGTAAATTTTTGTGTACAGCTAATCCCCGGTTGAATCCGCACCGGGGTTTTGTGATACGGGCGTATTAGCATACTGGTGGGCTACATTTATCCTGTTACGGTTGCACGCATCATCAGGGCATATTTCGATAGAGCACTGGCATATTATTTGCGAAAATCGGGCGGTAACTTTTCTACACTTGCCAGAGATTTTTCACGTGCCTAGCGAAAATAACAAACCTAACATTGATAAAGTAGCGCTTCTCGATACCAACAGCCAGCGGGCCTATGCGAATACACGGTCTGAGGAACCATCAGCTTGTTCGTATCATGTTGTTGACCAGACCCGACAAAGAATTGCCACATCAGTCTCATTACATGAACTGACAGAGGCTCGTATCCAGGCATCTTTGCAAAAACTCTCCGAGGTAAAACCTACACTGGATCGATACAAGGAATCAGCGTTGTTATTTGGTGTGCCGTTATCCCATAGGGCGTCTGTAAGAAGTTTTTATGAAGTGGCGGGCTCGAACCTTGAGTTTGATGAAAATAACAACATCAAGAATATTCTTAACTGCGATACCAGATCATTAACCACTGTGTCTAGCCTGGATCAAGCCACTCACCAGGATCGAGTGTATGATCTGCCCAGACAATGCAGCGGCGATAGTCAGTTAAAATACTAACTATCCCGCCTTCAACGAAAGCACCGCGCTATAAGAAATGCAGATGCACTTGTGCGCCACCGGCAGGGGCACGTGACAATTCGAGTTTTCCACCATACGCACGCATGATCTGATCGCTGGCAGCGAGCCCGATTCCCTGGCCGGACGTTTGTGTATCTGCCCGTATGCCACGCTGGACAAATTGAGCAAGTTCCCCGCTTGGCCAGCCCTGGCCATCGTCTTCGATGGTCAGGGAAAGGCGCTCCACCATCTGATGGATACGGACATGTTGAGCGCCATATTTACAGGCGTTTTCCAGCAGATTGCCTAGAACTTCCAGCAAATCTGCCTCATCCATCCGTACCGTGAATGCCTCGTCAATATCGTTGATAAAATTCACAGACGGTGCGTCGTACAGTTTGTTCAGAGATTGGGTAATTCGATTGATGAAAGGTGTAACCTGAATCATGGGTGATAAGTATCGAGGTGTCTTGATCGCTGCCCGCTGGGCGTAACGTTCAAGCGAAGTTTTCATCTGCTGGGTCTGTTGCAGGATGCTCTGCCCATCAGATTTATTTTTCTCTCCAATGTTCTGCAAGACGGAAATAGGCGTTTTCAGATTGTGACTTAGATCGCCTAACAGGTTCTTGTACTGGGTATGCCTTTCGCGTTCAGTATGAAGCAGGGTGTTGAGGCTGTTGGTCAACGCTTCCAGTTCAATCGGCACTGTGTCACTTAAGGCATCGCGTCTACCTTGCTCTATTTCATCGATCTGTTCACCGATATCGCGCAGTGGTTTTAATGATACGCGCAGCATGAGCAGTTGTACGATTGGCAGTATGGGCGCAACGGCCAACAGTGCTAACCATAAAACACGATCAAAACGTTTCAGTTGACTGCTAAGATCTTCAACGTTTTCCGCAACATGAACGATGAAGGGAAGTTCCTCTCCATTTTCCAGTTCCCACGCAATGACATACTGAACGCGTAACAGGTCGATACCTTCGGTGTTGGTGGTTTTTTCAAACATCCAGTCGTTGATAGGGCGGATGATAGTCTTTGGCAGCGGGTTAATGGTTGAGTTGCTTTTCCACAAAACAGACCGGTCGTTGGCAATAATTTCGGCATATAGATTTGCATTGAAACTGTTCAGACTATCATCAGGCAAACTTGCACTATTGACGGTCAGTTGCGCGTTGCTATCGATATCCGTTGCACCAAGAATTCCGTAGACCACACCTTTTAACGCATCAAAGCGCGCTGTTTCCGCCCGCTTGTGAACCGAATAGGATATCGACATTGCCAGCAGAATAATAAAAACGGCAATAAAGAGGCTGGTACCAATGACAAGCCGTGAGGTTATTGATCGCACGGTTTTCTCTCTATGGAGCGTGTTGCGTTCAGGAACGTTCCAGGGCAAGTCGATAACCACGACCTCTTAGAGTTTCAATTGGATTAAGCGTTTTATCCGAATCCAGTTTTTGTCTCAAGCGGCGTATGAATACTTCCAGAATATTGGGATCTCGGTCGGTATCTTCATCGTACAGGTGATCAAGCAGGGTGCTCTTGCTGATAACTTTTCCGCCGTTGGTTGCCAGATAGACCAGTACGCGGTATTCGTAGGCTGTAAGTTCTATTGGACGATCATCTACTTTGACCTGCTGTGAGCGCGTATCGATACTGAGCCTGTCAAATTGCATTACCGATTCAGTCCAGCCCCCAGTACGCCGCAACAAGGCACGAATGCGTGCCAGTAGTTCCTCCATATGAAACGGTTTGGTGAGGTAGTCATCCGCCCCGGCTTCCAAGCCGTCCACTTTGTCCTGCCAGGTATTTCGTGCGGTAAGGATCAGTACCGGATACTTGAGGTTTTTCTTGCGTAAGTTCTGTATCAGGGATATCCCGTCTCTTCCCGGTAAGCCCAGATCAACAATGGCCAGATCAAGTGGCATATTCTGGGCAAGGTACAGTCCTTCTTCGCCGTCTTCGGCTTGATCGATAGCGAAGCCCTGTTCGCGCAGTGTGCTAACCAGCTGCTCACGCAGCGTGGGTTCATCTTCTACAATCAGTGCACGCATCGTGTTATTTCCTGTTATCTCAGCTTTGCGGAATACGCACGACGCGCACACGGCCATTGCTGAGAATCTTCACTGCAAATACCCGTCTTCCGTTGCTGTCAGTTTCGGTGTTTACCCCCAGAACCTTGCCACTACCGCCACTTTGTTGAAGTGCAATCTGGGCAGCCTGCTGTGCATTAGATGCACCTGCAGCATCGGCTGAGGTGGTTCCACCGCAGAGAACGAGCGCCATGATCAGTGCTATAACTGTGAAGCCGGGTACAGGAAACGTCTGATTCTGGCGCTTGTTCACAAATTTATCCTATTGTCTGGCTGGTGAAATCGATACCTGTAACTCGATTTGTCGACCTGGGTCGCGCTTTGTTCGCGTGGTGAATGTCCGGCCCTTGTATCGGTAGGTGACGTCATAGTGCTGAATACGTTGTTCCAGACGTGATTCAGAAATCTCTTTGCATCGTTCAATTTCTTCCGTCTGGTAAATCGGTGCACCCTGGCGGACTGCGGGTCGTCGATTTCGATGACGATTGACGTCGCCACGTGCTTCATTGCCCACTGCGCCTCCGATAATAGCGCCGGCGATGGTCGCACCAGCGCGTGACCCACTGCTATGTCCGCGGCCTAACTGGTTGCCTATGACACCACCAATGAGGCTGCCAACAACCGCGCCTCCTGAGGAATGCCGTCGCTCTGATCGGTGCGCTTGATGGTTCTCGTATCGTGGCGCCTCATAGCCGATGATACGCTGCCGGGTTTCGACCCAGCATTCTTGTCGAGGCTCACGTACTCTGATATTTTTGTAGACAGGCTGAACGTCAATGACGTCAGCATATTCTGTGAAACGATCGCTGGCAAGCCTGTGATCAGTGGCCAGAGCGGTTCCAGATGTCATCGTCGCAACAGCGCCTAACATGATTGCCATGAGAGGGGCTAACGCATATTTTTTGTTTACTGTTGTCATGTTCACTCCTGTTGGTTCAGGTGACCTTGCTGTCACGTTAGGAGCTAGATTAAGCATTGTGTACTGAACCTTGACTGAATAAGACGGCAGCACGCCTGCCTTCTAAGCCTATTCGGACACTTCAGTGGCCTCATTTGTGGATTCTTCCACAGAAGCGGTACTGGCTTCGTCTTCCAGCGGAGTGATTTGCGTGAGTACACCAAAACGAGGATTGTCGATGTAATGCAGTTCGCCACTGCGCATTTTTCGACTCTGGGTCAAGCGAAAGCTCTGGCTAGTCTGTTCATCGGTAAATGCCAGACGTGTATCCATGTGCAGAAACCGGCCAAGACGAACTTTAATAGTTCCGTTAACAATACTTGAGTTAATGGCTTTTGAGCGATCAGGGATGGCGCTGAGGGCACCGGGGAAGTATTCTGGATAGGCAGCTGTATCTTCAGAGATAAACATGGGGACCGTACCGCCCAGCGCTACACGGACTGCCTTTGCATCCTTGTCGGGCAAACCCGGTTGTCGCCAGGCAAGATGGCGCAACAGTCGATAACGACCGGATGCCGCGATGGTGGCAGCGCTGTCGACCAGTTTCAGGTCCTGTTCTACCTGCAGAAAGCCCTGAGCTATCGCGTTTTCAGAACCCAGCCTCAGGCTGTTTTCGATACGCGGGTAGTAAAGGCCGCCAGCGGTGAGATCCTTACCCGTGGTAGTTTCGAAAATGACGACCTCGATGAGGTAGTCACGTGCGTGCGCCAAACCCGTGCATGACAGCAGAATGACAGTGGTAACTGCGGCTATTATTCGGTGCTTGGTGGTCATTTGTGGTCTCGTCGATGGTGCAACTGGCACACTGTGTATTCTACGACGAAATAGAACCCAGTCGGGCTAATGCGACAGTGGCGAGATTTTTTTAACCGCTGCTGCTAACTTTATGCAAGGTGGTGAGCAAACCTGCGGCGGCAACCACGCCATCAATTACGGGTATGCCATGTTGTGCTGACAACCGCGATGCCAGCGGTGCCATACCTGCACATCCAAGGACAATTGCGCAACATTTGTCATCACGGATTGCAAGGGCTATCTCCTCAGATATCTGTTGTTCCGCCTGACTTCCCGGTTCCTCCAGTGCCAGAACCGGGACATCACTTGCGCGCACTTTCACGCAGGCGGATGAGAGTCCATAGGATGTGAGATTTGATTCTATGACGGGTATGGATACCGCAAGTGTCGTGACAACCGAGAAATTGGGACGGAGTAGCATGCTGGCGTGAAATGCCGCCTGTCCTATGCCGACCACGGGTTTGTCGGTGAGCTCACGGCATTGATCCAGCCCGGTATCGTCAAAACAGGCGATGGCGTACCCGTCGTAGTTCTCTTTGATTCCGGCTTTCAAGGCATCCAGCAAACCGGGCACCGCCGCGTCTCCATCTTCAGGGCCTTGAATTGAGGCAGGACCGTGTGGTGAAGTAGCGGCGTCAACATGAATTTCTGATCCAACGGAGGCCCTGGCAGCCAGCAACACTTTGTCTGTCATGGACTGGGTGGTGTTCGGATTAATGAATAACAGCCGCGTCATTGTTTTTTACTCGTTGCTTTACGGCTTCTCCACACTAGCAAAAGCGCCAGCGCAATCATGATGAATGAAAAGGCAGTAGTTAATGTGCCCAATGCATAAAGCACCGGGGTAGTAACACTGGTTGTCATACCATAGATTTCCAGCGGTAACGTATTGTAGGAACCAGCAGTTAACAACGTTCTGGCAAATTCATCGTACGAGAGCGTAAAACCGAACAGTGCAACCCCGATAAGACTGGGCGCAATGATGGGTAAAACCACATGTCGTAGCGTTTGCCAGGGGCTTGCACCGAGATCTCTTGCTGCTTCCTCGTATGATGCGTCAAATCGGTTGAATACCGCAAACATGATCAACAGACCGAAGGGCAAGGTCCAGGTTAACTGGCTACCCAGTCCCGATGTAGCCCAGTGAACGTCCCAGTCCAGAAGATTGAATAGAATGCCTACGCCCAGTGAGATAAGGATGGAAGGAATGATAAGACTGGTGATCACCAGGTAGAACAATAGTGTTGATCCGCGAAAGCGATGCCGGAATGCAAGGCCACCCATCACTGATACTGTCACGGTAACCAGCATGACGATAAAGCCTAATGCCATGGAACGTCTGAATGATCCCCAGATATCGCCCACGGCCTGTTGTTCGAAAAGGTTTCGGAACCAATGCAGTGAGGTTCCGTTTAGCGGGAAGGTGAGACCACCTTGCGGGCCCTGAAACGACAGAATAGCGATTGTGATCGTCGGACCATAGAGGAATACGACAAACAGTGTAAAAAACGCTGCCAGAAGATAAAAACTTAACCCGCGCTCGGCCACGTTTATAGCTCCTTTCGAATGTCGACCATGCGCAGCATGGCTCCGACCATAAGTAGCACTGTCAGCAGCAGAACCACGGCACTCGCTGATGCCGCCGGATACTGCAACAAGCCGATCTCATTGGAAATCATCCGCCCGACCGAGGCACTTTGTCCGCCACTCATGAATCGCACGGTAATAAAATCTCCCATGACCAGAGTGACTACGAAAATTGAGCCTATCATGATGCCCGGTTTTGTCAGTGGCACGATGACATGCATGAGGATTTGCCGACCGTTTGCACCCGCATCGCGCGCAGCTTCTATCAGTGAATGATCGATGCGCATCATGGTGTTGAAGATTGGCACAATCATGAAAAGCGTAAAAAGGTGCACGAACGCCAGAATGACGGCAAAGTCTGAGAATAAGAGCCATTCCAAAGGTTGGTCTATCCAACCCCATTGTTGCAAGGTGCTATTGGCAATACCATTCCGTCCCAGGAACGGTATCCACGAAATCATGCGAATAATGTTGGAGGTCCAGAAGGGGATCGTGCACAGCAGGAACAAGGTGATCTGGATGGTCAGGCTGCGAACGTGAAACGCCAGAAAGTAAGCTACGGTGAAACCGATTGTCAGACACAACGCCCATGTGATGAAAGTGAAGGTCAGTGTCTTGAAGTAGACACTGAGAGTCACTTTGGAGGTAAACAGAAACTCATAGTTGTCCCATTGAAAAGCAGGGTAGTAGCTGTAGGCACTGCTACCCCAGAAACTCACCATGACGATGACAATCACCGGCACCAGCAAGAAAAGACTGAGAATTGCCGTTAAAGGTGTTACCAGTAACCAGCTCTTCAGGCTTTTTACCGTTCCGGTGTTTGTCATCGTTGTCTGTTTCTAGTCGTTTACGCTGCGATGAACTCGTTCCACTTGCGAACCATGTACTGGTTTTCATCCATCACGGCATTCCAGCAGGCAACTGATCCCATTCGCTCCTGGAACGAACCACCATCACGAATAGCGCCAGGCTTCTCGAGGACGACCCCTTGTGGATTGACAATATCCTCAACCGCAGGTTTCCCTTCGAACCAGAATCCCCACTCGTTCTCAGTCATGAATTCTTTCGACGTTTCAGGTACTGCAGAATAGTAACCCTGACGCATCAGATAGCCACCGACCCAGCCAGACAGATACCAGTTAATGTACTCATAAGCTGCGTCGAGTTCCAATCCAGACAGGTTTCTGGACAGACCGATACCACCACCCCAGGAGCGATAGCCTTCTTTAAGTGGTTGATAGACGCATGGGATACCTTTGGCACGCACAGCTGTGATAGCAGGAGACCACATGGACTGGATGACGACTTCGCCTGACGACATGAGGTTTACACTCTCATCAAAGCTCTTCCAGAACGCACGGAACTGACCGTTCTTTTTCGCTTCGATCATGATAGCCATGGTCTTGTCGATCTCGTCGCGAGTCATGTTGCCTTTGTCGCCATAGCTGATTTCACCCATCGCTTCGCAGACCATTGCCGCATCCATGATGCCGATTGAGGAGATGTCCAGGATCGATGCTTTGCCCTTGAATTCGGGGTTGAGCAGTTCAGACCAGGACTCGATAGGACGACCGATAAGATCCGGTCTTATACCAAGCGTATCGGCGTTGTAGATAGTCGGGATGAGAGTCATCCAGCCTGATTCTTCATTGACAAAAGATTTTCCATCCGGCCCATCGACGAATCCGACGCTGTGGGGGGCTGTTCCCTGTGCGATGGTGCTGTCAGGGTTCAACTTGCCATCACGAAAAATACCAACGATCTTGTCGTAATTGGCTATCTTGGATGTGTCCATGGGTTGCAGATTGCCTGCTGGCCAGACTTTTTTGCATATCCAGTATTCGATGTCAGCGATATCAAACGATTTTGGCTGAGTTGCCGCGCGCTGAGCGACCGAATCGGAATCGAGTGCCGTCATTTCAAGCGTGAAGCCGAGATCTTCTTTGACCTTGTTGGCAACATCGTTGAGATTGGAGACACCGGTGCCGAACTGTCTTAGCGTCACATCTTTGATATTTTGCGCCCAGATCATTGGTGCGCCTGTAATGGTGCCGGCGGCAACCGTTGCTGCTGCGCCTTTCAAAAGCTTACGGCGCCCCGCGCCTTTCGGCCCCAAGGACTGGAGTTGTTCTATTTTCGAAATATCGGTCATTTGCAAGTTTTCCCTTTTTTAGTCTATGTGAAAAAGTCAGCTGGATTTTGTCGTTATAAGTTACTGGGCACTGCTTTGTTGCACTGGGTGCAAGTCTTTTGGATCCCAGCGAACACCTGCTGTATCTCCGGGTCTCCATCGGTAGTTCTGATAATGATCATCCGATACGGATGACACTAACGTTTCCTGATGATCGTCTTTAACGGTCACATTGACGGTTCTGCCAAGGTACTCGACATGTTCAACCACGGTAGGTACATAACCGGTCTCGGCAGCTTCCGGGACAAGATCGGTTTTATCAGTACGCAACGTGCTGAGCTGACCATCGACGGTAAGCACATTGTGCCCCCCCATGAAGCGTGCGACGAAGTCGGTTCGAGGCTTGTTGAAAATCTCGTGCGGAGAGCCAGACTGTTCTATCACGGCGTTGTTCATCAGGACAATATGATCGGCTAGTGCCAGAGCCTCATCCTGACTGTGCGTAACATGTATGAAGGTGATGCCCAGCTCGCGCTGCAAGCGAGATAACTCACTGCGCATGTTGATGCGCAGGAACGGATCGAGCGCTGACAGCGGCTCGTCGAGCAGCAGAACGGAAGGTTGCGTAATCAGGGCTCGCGCCAACGCGACACGTTGCTGCTGGCCCCCGGATAGTTGGTCTGGCAGCCGTTGTGCAAAGTCCTGCATTTGAACCAGCGATAAAAGCTCGTTGGCTTTTGCATGTCGTTCCGCCTGGCTAACACCTGCCATGCGCAGACTGAATGCGACATTGTCGAGAACTGTGAGGTGAGGAAAAAGTGCGTAGTTCTGGAACATCATGGCTGTGCCACGCTGTGCCGGTGGTTTGCGGATTATTGAGACATCGTCCAATTTGATATCACCGCTGGACACTGACTCATGTCCGGCGATCATGCGAAGCGTTGAGCTTTTCCCACAGCCGGATGGGCCGAGCAGACAAACATAAGTGCCCGCCTCGAAACGTTGAGAGAACCGGTCTACCGCCAATGCGCTCGAACCGTAGCTTTTCGTCAGCTGGACAAGCTCCAGTACCTGGCCCTTAATATCCATAGCGCGCTCTATTTTGGGTCATGATCGGTATTGGATTGCCATGTTATGGTGCGAAAAATTAGAAATACAGGTAAAAATAGCCGGTTATGACATGCTGTGTCAAACTTCATACCATCCGTCAAAATTCAGTATGAGTCTTCAGAATTCATGATCATCAAGACAACCGATTCCGTTGTGAACACGCGCGTTGCAACCCTCGAGGATGTGGAACTTCTGTTGAGATGGGCTGGTGATGAGGGATGGAACCCGGGACTGGATGATGCCCGGTTGTTTTATGCAGCGGATGCCACCGGTTTTCTAGTGACAACTATCGACGAGAAAATTGTTGCCGGTATCAGCCTTGTAAAATACACATCTGCACAGGCTTTCCTGGGTTTGTATCTTTGTTTGCCGGGGTATCGTGGTAAAGGGTATGGCATGGCGACCTGGAGTCGTGCGTTGGACGCCATTGAAAAACATACTGTCGGACTAGATGGTGTTGCCGACCAGCAGGACAATTATCGCCAGTCAGGTTTTGTCTACTGTTTTGGTAATAGGCGCTTTCAGGGAGTACTTGCTATTCAGGATGACCACCCCTTGCTCAGTGGAGCGGCAGGTGAGGTGAGTGTTGCTGAGGCAACAGCAAACAATGTTGGCGCTATTATCGACTACGACGCAGATGTTGGTGGTTTTGAACGAATCCGCTTTTTCCAAGCCTGGATGCAGGCTTGCGATTCTCGAAGCGCTTTCATAGCACTGCAGGCAGGAAGAGTTGTTGGCGTCATAGGGCTGCGTAAATGTCTCGAGGGCTACAAGGTCGGACCGTGGTTGGCGGATTCACAGAGCATAGCCACACAGTTATTGCACGCCTCGAGCGCTGTCACGAAAAACCAGACGGTGATGATTGATATTCCTGAGGTAAACGTCTTATCGATACAAATTGCCGAATCTTTGTCTCTTCAACCCGTATTTGACACAGCCAGAATGTATAAGGGCGAAGGGCCTGTGATTGATGAACGACGTCTGTTCGGTGTAGCAACCCTTGAACTCGGATAGGGCTTTTATCTGGGATTTTGCATGAATACGTCATTAGCCGGTTGGTTAAACGGTTTTCTGGGCATGTTGATTTTCAGTGCGTCTTTGCCGGCTACCCGGGCTGCCGTTCAGGATTTTGATCCCGTGTTTCTCACGGTCGCCCGGGCAAGTCTCGCAGGTCTAATGGGCTGCCTATTGCTGGCAGCTTGGCGAGTGAAGCGACCGAGTCGCGAGGATGCACCATCTTTGCTCATCGTCGCCTTCGGCGTTGTCGTCGGGTTTCCATTACTAACAGCGCTTGCGCTTCGGCATATCACTGCTGCACATTCAATCGTGTTTATCGCCTTGTTGCCTTTGGCAACTGCTTTGTTTGGCGTGCTACGCGCCGGCGAGCGTCCGCAGCGTGCTTTCTGGATATTTGCAGCCTCAGGTAGCGCTGTGGTAGTTGGTTTTGCCTTGTCCAATGATGCATCTGCATCGCTAATTGGTGATAGCTTCATGCTGGCAGCCATCATTGTGTGCGGCTTGGGGTATGCAGAAGGCGCCAAGTTGTCCAGAAAACTCGGTGGCTGGCAAGTTATCTGTTGGGCACTTGTATTCTCTTTGCCGTTGATGCTGGTCGGCAGCCTGTTCCTCAAGCCCGACAGTTTTTCACAAGTCGGGGCGCCTGCCTGGCTGGGATTAGCGTATGTATCCATGTTCAGTATGCTGATCGGATTCATTTTCTGGTACCGCGGGCTTGCGCAAGGTGGTATTGCCGCAGTTGGCCAGCTCCAGTTGTTGCAGCCATTCTTCGGGCTGATGCTCGCGGCCGTCGTGCTCAAGGAGGCGATCAGCGCCGCTATGATCGTCACCTCCATTCTGGTAGTGCTTTGTGTCATGGGTGCTCGGTGGATGTCATGATGACACGTGTTAACTTAACGAATATTCACGGCCCTTTCTAAACCTGTCTTGACGGGCTGGCGTTGTTGCAATCAACTGACTGTGCGATGTTTAAGCAGGGTCCATGACAAGCACTCCGGCACCGCTTATCATGGAGGAGAGAATCATAGTCATTGAGGGTAATGTCCATCGATTTTTCACTCTTCAGGATGACAATGGATCTAATGTTGATTAGGAAATTTAGCAAGCTGGCTGCTGGCCGTGCTCTGTTGTTTCTTGCCCTGCTTGTTCCCGGAGTTGATGCTTTGTCCGGAGAACTGGATGAAGAGTCTCCATTGCCTGACAATCTGCTCAATAGAATTTATCAGCCACTCCATACAGAATTCGCAGAGTCTGCCAGACAATGGGCATCTAACGTTACTGACCTTTGCCAAAGAAGACCAGCATCCAGCGTGTACAAGATGCAGCAGCGGTTCGCTGGTCTTGTTGAGAACTATGCGGCCATCGAGTTTTTCCGCATTGGCCCCATGCTTGATAACAATATCCAGAACAGGATTTTCTATTGGCCTGACAAACGAAGAGTTGCGCAGCGACAACTTCAAGCGCTTGTGTCATCCATGGACGCTGCACCCGTATCGGTGGCTGCATTAGCTGGTAAAAGTGTTGCTGTACAAGGATTCCCCGCGTTGGAGAGGCTTTTGTACAAGCCGGAATTTCAACCGATAGAAATCTCGCCACAATGCGAACTTATTCCCGCCATCGTGGAAAACATTGCGACTATGGCGGCTGAGCTGGAAGCAGGTTGGCAGTCCGATACCGAGTTTGTAAAAGCATTGCTCGTACCTAATGCGGAATCCGCATATTTTAGAAGCTCAGAGGAAGTTTTACGCAGTGTATTCACGCAAGCCAAAGTCGGCCTGGATGTTGTACTGGAAGGTAAGCTGAAGCCCTTACTATCTAACGATTCCCGGACAATGCAACAAACTCCATTGTGGGTCAGCCAACGAACAGTGGCTATGCTTACTGGCAACTTGAAGGGTCTTAGAGCTTTATTGCTGGATTCTGGAATGTTGCATGGCACTCGATTTGATGAGACGTTGCGTATCGAGTTTGAATATATAGATCATGTTTTGTCAGAGCTGAAACCCATTGTGTATTTTGTCGAACTGGATGGTAGTCTGAAGTCCGAAGTAAAGGTTCTTATGCACAAACTGGCGGCGGTTGTGGCAGGGATCAGGTTTACATTAATCCGGTCCGTGTCCAATACCCTGGGTATCACAGCAGGCTTTAATAGTGAAGACGGTGATTAACTGTACATATGATGTGCATTGTCTAAGCAGCTTTGGGCATGGCTAGCGTATCCAGTAAGTCGTCAACAAACACTTGTGCTTCTTCGGATTCTGCAAATGCCTTTATTACCCGCAATATTTGTTTGCCATCAAATTTGTAAATGTCATTATGTCGCTGAATTATTTGTATCAGTGCCATAGGATCGATATTGGGTTCATTGGCAAATACTATGCGTGCACCGCCCGGGTTTATTTCCAGACGCTCGATGCCCAGAGTCTCGCAACGCTGGCGCAATCGCATGACATCAAACAAACGCTCTGTTTGCACAGGCAGCAGGCCAAATCTGTCGATTAGCTCGATTTTCAGATCACGTAGAGCCTCGCTATCGGAGGCATGCGAGATTCTCTTGTAAAGAATCAATCGCTGATGTACGTCCGGTACATAATCTTCAGGAAGCAGAGCGGGCACTCCAAGATCAACTTCGGTACCTTGAGCAAGTGGTTTGTCGTAATCCGGCAACTTGCCTTCCTTGAGGGCTTTTACGGCACGGGCCAGCAGTTCGCTATACAAGGTAAAGCCGATTTCCTGAATCTGTCCGCTTTGACCCTCACCCAAGAGTTCCCCCGCACCGCGTATTTCCAAATCGTGTGTGGCCAGTGTAAATCCGACGCCCAGGTCCTCCAGTGATTCGATCGCTTGCAATCTCTTTTCTGCATCTGATGTCATCGATCCTTTTGGGGGAGTAATCAGGTAGGCGTAAGCACGATGATGTGAGCGTCCAACCCGGCCGCGCAGCTGATGTAACTGTGCTAGCCCGAGCTTGTCCGCACGATTTATAAGAATGGTATTTGCGCTAGGTATATCTATACCGCTTTCTATAATGGTCGTGGCCACCAGAATGTTGAAGCGCTGATGATAGAAATCGCTCATAACTTGCTCAAGATCAGCCTCACGCATCTGGCCGTGTGCGTAATTCACCTTGGCACCAGGCACGATTCGTTGTAGATCTTCAGTTATGCGTTCTATGGTTTGTACTTCATTGTGCAGGAAGTACACCTGACCACCTCGGACGAGCTCGCGTTCGCAGGCTTCTCGAATCTGCACGTCGGACCATTCACCAACAAATGTCTTGATTGCATGACGGTGTTGAGGTGGTGTTGCAATGATGGAAAGATCGCGCATACCGGCAAGACCCATATTGAGTGTGCGCGGTATGGGTGTTGCAGTGAGTGTGACAATGTCCACCTCCGCTCGCAGTGCCTTCATGTGCTCCTTGTGGCGCACACCGAATCGGTGCTCTTCGTCGATAATAACGAGGCCTAGATTCTTGTACCGAATGTCCTTACTTAAAAGTTTGTGTGTACCTATGATGATGTCCACACCACCTTCGGCAAGTTTCTTCATGATGCCTTTCTGTTCTTTGGCTGTCTCGAATCGAGATAGCGCTTCGATCTGTACTGGCCAGTCGGCAAAGCGGTCCTGGAAATTCTGATGATGTTGCTTGGCAAGCAAAGTCGTGGGTACCAGAACCGCTACCTGTTTACCGGCATCTACTGCAACGAACGCTGCACGCATGGCAACTTCGGTTTTGCCAAAGCCCACGTCTCCACAGACGACGCGATCGGTTGGTTGAGGAGAACGCAAATCTTCCACCACAGCCTCTATGGCCTGTAGTTGATCCGGTGTTTCTTCGAACGGAAAAGCGTCACTGAATATGGCGTAATTATCAGAGTTTTCAGGGAACGCAAAACCCTCACGTGCGGCACGCCGCGCATGGATTTCCAATAGCTCTGCTGCCACATCGTAGGCTTTTTCAGCGGCCTTGCGACGAACCTTCTGCCAGGTGTCGGTACCGAGTTTGTGCAAAGGCGCTGATTCTTCACTAGCACCGGCATAACGACTGATCAGGTGCAGCGAGGCGACCGGCACATAAAGCTTGTCATCACCTGCATAGTGGATAGTCAGGTATTCGTTGCTGACATCACCAACACTCAGCGTAGTCATGCCTTGATATCGGCCAACGCCATGGTCGATATGCACAACGGGTGCGCCGATGCTCAGGTCGGTCAGATTGGAAATAATGCTTTCCGAGTCACGTGTCGGACGACGACGTTCCCGACGTTTTATTCGCCCCGATCCGAGCTGGTTCTCCGTGATCAATGCAATGCCGGCTTCCGGCAACTGTAGTCCGCGATCAATAGCTGCAGTAGTCAGACAAAGGGTTCGATCACTCGACAAAAAAGCGGCCCAGCTATCAACGGTTTCCGGTGTCAGTCTGTTACCTACGAGTTGATCCAGCAGAGCCTCTCTGCGACCGGTGGATTCAGCAACGAAAAGTACTTTGCCAGAGAACTTTCCAAGAAAGTCCTGGATGGCACCCATGGGTCTCTCGCCACGAGGTTCTATGGCAAAAAGCCCCGGTGCTTCAGTTTGTGCGTTGATGGATTTTTTATCAGGTGATTCTATTTCGAAGCGTTGGGTTAGCAAGACAGATTGATCATCAAGCAGTTTTTTGATTTCTTCGCTACTGATATAGATTTCTTCGGGGGGCAGGATAGGGCGTTCTACATCATGTCGACGCTGTTCATATCGATCGGCGGTGTTGGATTCAAATTGCTCCATTGCCTGCATGGATCCATCGACCATAATGAAGCCCGCAGCTTCGGGTAGATAGGCAAACAATGACGAGGTCTGCTCAAAAAACAACGGCATATAGTATTCGATACCCGCGGGAGCACGGCCTTCACTGACTTCCTGGTAAATGGGTGTATTTTTACTTTCCGCGGCAAAACTGTTTCGATACTGACGTCTGAATAATGCAATACCCTCTTCGTTCAACGGGAATTCATGTGCAGGCAACAGTTCGATAAGGTCAGCCTTTGTTAATCCTCGCTGAGTATCGACATCGAAAGTACGGATGGTTTCGATCTCATCATCGAAAAACTCCACCCGAAACGGCTGATGACTGCTCATTGGAAAAAGATCGAGGATAGAGCCTCGAACCGCAAATTCGCCGTGTTCTTCTACCTGGGTAACCAGCCGATAGCCGGCTTCGACCAGACGCACGCGAAATTCAGCCAGAGCCAGGTTATCGCCGGTCTTGATCATCAGAGCATGCTGATCGAGAAAACTGCGGGGCGGCATTCTCTGCATGAGCGCTGCAGCTGTCAGTAGAAGAATGCCCTGTTTAGTGTCGCCCAGTGAATACAGGGTACGAATACGCTGTGAAATGATGTCCTGGTGTGGTGACACTCGATCATAAGTCAGTGTCTCCCAGTCACCTAGCACGTGTACTGGAGTTTGAGCACCTGCATAGAACTGTAATTCGATCTCCAGTTGCAGTAAGTCAGATGTGCTTGGCGTCACCACAACACATAGCCCCTGATGCTCATTGGCATATTCGGCGATGGCAAGCGACTCCGATGAGCCGTAGAGACGACCCCAGCGTGAAGCCGTTTTATAGGCGTTGGAGAGTAATATGGCTGGTGATTCAGGCACTACGATATTTGCTCGGGGGTTGGAATTTCAGGGGCGGAAGATTAGCTTGAAAACGCCAAAATGCGTAATACTTATAAAGTTTTGTGGCACGTCGCCACAATTGTCCCATATCTTGGTGGCTATTCACTACACTACGCAGTCCCGAGAGGTGATCTACGCGAGTGTGCAAGTGAACCTTATCAATTGAAAACAGCTCTACAGTGATATGTTTCAACCATACGAACTGTTCGTAGGGCTGCGTTACACGCGGGCCAAACGGCGCAATCACTTCATCTCGTTTATCTCATTGGTTTCCATCCTTGGAATTGCCCTGGGTGTGACTGCGCTAATTACCGTTACCTCTGTCATGAATGGTTTCGAGAAGGAGATGCGCGAACGCATTGTCGGGGCCTCATCACACGCCACCATAACAGGACTCGGTCAACCCATAGAGGACTGGAAGAGCCTTGCGGAAACTGCAATCAGCCATCCGGAAGTTAGCGGCGCAGCGCCTTACGTGGAGGGGCAGGTAATGCTGGTTCATTCCGGACGGTCAACAGGGGCTCTGATTCGGGGTGTGCTGCCTGATCAGGAAGGTCAGGTCTCTGAGCTTGCTGACAAGCTGGAGCAGACCGATTCGCTCGATGTTGCGCTTCAGCCGGGCGAATTTGGCATAGTTCTGGGAGCTGATCTGGCAAATTATCTGGGCGCTTTCGCCGGTGACCGTGTCATGGTGATCACCCCGGAGGCGAGTGTGACACCTATGGGATTCGTGCCGCGCGTCAAGAGATTTACCGTGACCGGTATTTTCCGTTTTGGCATGTTCCAGTTCGATCGCAATCTGGCGGTCATGCATGCTGCGGATAGTGCAAAGTTGTTTAAATTGGGGGAGGGGTACTCGGGTGTCCGTCTGAAACTTACGGATACATCACGAGCACCTGTCGTCGCTCGCGAGCTTCGTCAGGAACTAGGCTTTGATAACTTTGTCAGTGACTGGACACAACAAAACGCCAATTATTTCCTGGCTGTGAAGATGGAAAAGACAATGATGTTCATCATTCTGTCCATGATTGTGGCAGTGGCGGCATTCAACATCATTTCCACGTTGGTCATGCTTGTACAGGACAAACAGTCTGACATTGCCATTTTGCGCACGCAGGGTGCATCTCCCGCCAGTATTCTCTCTATTTTTGTTGTGCAGGGCACTTTGATTGGAGTGGTCGGGACAGTGGCCGGGTTGATTGGTGGTATTGCACTGGCGAGCAATATTGACGTCGTTGTTCCCTTCATCGAGCAATTTACAGGTCCTGTGCTCAACCCTGAGGTTTACTACATCGATGAAATGCCGTCCGACTTGCGTCAAAGCGATGTGGTGAAGGTGGGAATCATGTCTTTTGGTTTATCGTTGCTGGCTACCCTGTACCCGGCGTGGCGAGCATCGCGAACAGACCCTGCGGCAGCACTGGCCTATGAATAAGCTGGAGA
This sequence comes from Granulosicoccus sp., assembly GCA_045106855.1. Lineage (GTDB taxonomy): Bacteria > Pseudomonadota > Gammaproteobacteria > Granulosicoccales > Granulosicoccaceae > Granulosicoccus. Next base: position 177,805 of record JBGCFI010000009.1, on the reverse strand, counting down.
TGTCATCAACGATGGACAAACCAATCGCAAACGACACCCCGACGCCCGTCGGCGCTGTACTCGAAGCGCAACATCTGGGTCGTCGCTATGAGCAGGGCGACCTTAGCGTCGAGGTCCTGAAAGATGTGTCACTAAGTATCAATAAAGGCGAGCGTGTCGGAATCATAGGTCAATCAGGCAGTGGCAAGAGCACACTGTTGCATCTGCTGGGCGGACTGGATACTCCAACTTCGGGGTCAATCCGTGTTACCGGGCAGGATATGGCGCGGTTAAGCCAGGCGAAACGAGGACGTCTGCGCAATCAGGCCGTTGGCTTCGTGTACCAGTTTCATCACCTGCTGCCAGAATTTACGGCTATCGAAAATGTCAGCATGCCGCTACTCATTCGAGGACTATCGAAAGCCGATGCCGCAACACAGGCCGAGGAGTTATTATCCAGAGTCGGTCTCGGAGAACGATTTCGTCACAAACCTGCCGAGTTGTCAGGCGGTGAGCGACAGCGGGCTGCCATTGCCCGTGCTCTCGTAACACGCCCGGCAGTGGTTCTGGCGGATGAGCCCACGGGCAATCTGGATGAGGAGACTGCGGGTCGTGTTTATGAGTTGATGCTTGAACTCAATCGAGAGCTGGGCACCAGCTTTCTGGTGGTGACACACGATAGTCGATTGGCAGCGCGAATGGACAGAGTTCTGCAGTTAAGCCGCGGTGAACTCACTACTCAGTCTTAGGCGGTAGGCACTGTTTAAGAGGCGTTGCTGGAGGCGGCTTCGGCCTCTGCGCGGCGCGCCTGCCGGGTCTTCCAGCGCCTGATCGCGTGAAACCTCCACAGGAGTAGCGTTGCTCCGAACCCCAGTACAGCGGAAACCGTGGCGCAGAACAGCATACCTGTGAGCAGCATGGGCCACGCCTGACCCGCGCTGACCAGAATTGAAGACGTGCTGAAAGTCAATGGATCGGCCAATACCGGAGCTCCAAGAATCATTGACCCGCTGCGCCAGGCAGCATAAAGTAACGGTGCAAAGGTCAAAGGATTGGTGAACCACACCATGACCACGGAGACAGGCACATGGACGCGCAATACCGCCGCGAGGACGGCTGCCAGCAGCATTTGCAGTGGCACCGGAATCCAGCTGACAAACAAGCCCACAGCAACGCCGCCAGCCACGGACCGGCGATTGAGGTGCCATACCATCGGCTGAGCGAAAGTGTTGCGAATCCATCTGCGCACGCCGGTTTTCTTGTGTTCAGATCCGCCCAATTGCTCATGCAATGTACGATGCATTGTGGTTGCATCGGGCAGCCGATCTTTAAGCCACTTACCAGGCATAGTCAAAACTTTGATGCAGGCGGCATAGGACCATTCCCAAGCCTTTTCTCCTTTAACGTCGAAATCGAAAGATTATTGAGTGTTACACGTCGCCTTGCCGGTTTTGAAAAAAATGGCGAGCAGGCGTGAGAATCCTTGCCGTTGCCTGGTTGGTAAGCTCCGTGTTCATTGTGAACCTCTCCAGCTTGCCTTCATTGGGTTTAAGCGTCGTTTTTCTCGTAGCAATAGTACTGCTTGTCCTGCGCTTCCCGGCCAGCCGTCCCGGGATTGCCGGTGTGATTCTGGCAATTGTTACCGTTGGTCTGACTATCTTGCAACTGGCAAGCCATCAACTGCAATCTGATCAGGTTGCCAGTGATATGACTCTGACAGTTCTAGTCGATAGCGTTCCGCAACGACAAAAAAAACGCCTTTCATTCATTGCGAAGGTTCTTTCCTGTAGTTCCTGCGAAGGCGACCTGCGCGTTAAACGAATCCGCCTGACCTGGTACGGCCAGTATCATCAGGTAAGGGCTGGAGAGATCTGGCAACTTTCTGTCAGGCTGAAACCACCCTCTTTATTGCGCAATACTGGAGGTTTCGACGGGGTAGCGTTCAGTCTGTTGAAGGCTGTGGATGCCAGAGGTTATGTCAGAGCAGATCCGGCGGCGATAAGATTGTCCGGACCCTCGGGGTTTTCTTTGCCCGCAATTCGACAACGAGCCGCAGATCATCTGCACGAACTTGCAGGTGACAATGACTATCTCGGTCTATTGCAAGGACTCACGGTCGGTATCAAATCACAAATCGGAGAGCAACAATGGAAGGTATTGAGACGAACCGGTACGGCTCATTTGTTAGCGATTTCGGGTTTGCACATTGGACTTGTCGCCGCCTGGGCGCTAGTGGCCGGACGCCTTGTGACTGCGGTGAGTATTGGTGTATTACAACGTTCCTCTGAGATGACCCTGGTCTTTGATCCCAGAGCTCTGATTCTGACAGGTAGCTTGCTGATGGCGGTTGCCTATGCCGGGCTGGCAGGATTCGAACTACCCACACAACGTTCTGTTTTGATGCTAAGCGTCTGGGTAATTGCATCCTTGCGTTTTCGGTTTTTACCGCCGATGGCTGCGTTGTGTGTGGCACTCATTGCGGTTCTGTCCATTAATGCGTTGAATGTACTTTCGGCAGGATTCTGGTTGTCATTCGGGACCGTAAGTGCGCTGTTCTATTTGCATCGTGGACATCTTCGAAATCAGCAGATTGCATCGTCCGCATGGTCGGCAAGGGCTGTGCGCAAGATCCGGGGTCTGGGAGCCACACATCTGGTGCTTGGTCTCGTCCTGTTGCCCGTCAGTGCGTGGTTCTTTCAATCAGGGTCTCTGATCGCCCCGGTTGCGAATCTGGTCGCCGTGCCGTGGGTCGCGATGGTCTGTGTGCCGTTGAGCCTTTCGGGATTAGTGGTCAGTGCGTTTTCCGACACGCTGGCAATGCCGTTGCTTAACCTTGCTATCGGCTCATTGCAACTTCTTATCGGATTTCTTACCGCTCTTGATGACTCGACCCTGAGCTCAGTAGTCATTACATTGCCAGGCGCGGGTGTGCTTGTGCTGGCACTGATTGGATTAGTTGTGCTATTTGGTCCGAATGGTATTGGCTTGCGCGTACTGGCGGTACCGCTGTTTCTACCTGCCTTTATCCACAATATGCAGCTATCAGATACTGATGGATTCGAGGTGCATTTACTGGACGTGGGGCAAGGACTGGCGGCTCTGGTATTCACAGATGACAAGACACTTTTATTTGATACCGGTGGCAAGGTTTCGCCAACATTAAGCATGTTCGAGGCAGTCGTGAATCCGTTTCTGCAGGCATCCGGGCGACGAAGTGTGGATACGCTGGTGGTATCACATGGCGATGAGGACCACGCATTCGGCGTGCGTGATGTCGTCCGGCGTTTTCCTGACGTCCGAATCTTTGCAAGTCAGGCACTGGAATTGCCTGAAAATCAGCCCGTGTCCACCTGCGAGGCTGGAACCGGGTGGACAGACAATATAGTGACATTCGGATTTTTACATCCGGGTGCCTCTGATGTGGGAAGCGATAATAATCTATCTTGTGTCCTGATGATTCATTCTGGAGTCAGTCGAGTGCTTTTGACCGGAGATATTGAAGCATCTGCCGAAAAAAAAATGTTGTCACGCATCGGGTCGCTGACTGGCTCGCGACACGGTCATGACGTCCCTTTCCCTGTCACCTTGCTAAGTGCTCCTCATCATGGCAGCAAGAGCTCGTCCACCCAGGCTTTTGTGGATAAATTTCGTCCTGAGTACGTCGTTTTTCCTGCCGGACTGGGTAACCGGTTTGGATTTCCTCACAGAGATGTACAATTGCGCTATAAACTAGTGGGATCTAAATCGTTTGTTACCGGATACAGGGGAGCTATCTCTTTTGCATTCGGACCTGGCGGTTTAACCCGTCCACCTACTAGCTGGTGGAATTCACACCGTCGCTTCTGGCACGGCATCGTTAACCCTGACTGTTGGCAACGCTTTGCTGACCAGTCATTTTTGCTGCGGCTGCTCAAGCTTTCGCAGAATGGACAGATACTGTGTGGGAAATAGTTACAGCGGGCGGTTGGTTGATGTTACCGATCGTCGCATGTTCAATAGTTGCGCTGGCTATCGTTGGCGAACGTTTTTTCACGCTCCGCGATGAACGAGTGGTTCCGCATAATCTGGTGGCAGATGTCTGGCGCCTGGCAAGTACACACAAGCTAACCGATGAAAAAATTCGGGTAATACAGCAGAGTTCGCCGCTGGGTCGAGTGCTTGCTGCGGGCTTGTTGAGTCGCAGTCACGATCGCGAAATCATGAAAGCCTCAATCGAGGAGGTGGGCGGACACGTAGCCCATGAACTTACGCGATACCTTAATGCGCTTGGAACAATAGCCGCGGTAACACCATTATTGGGGTTGTTGGGCACTGTGGTGGGAATGATCAGTGTTTTTACCAATATTACAACTGTTGGTGTCGGAAATCCGGCACAGCTGGCGGGTGGTATTTCTCAGGCTTTGATCACGACAGCGGGTGGCTTGATGGTCGCGATCCCGGCATTGATGTTTCATCGGTATTTTCGGGCAAAGGTGGATGGCCTGGTTGTCGATATGGAAAAAGAGTCGCTGAAGCTGGTTGATGTTCTTCAGAAGCGACAGTCAAAGGCGCGAGTCGCTGCGCAATGAAGTTTCGCCGCGCACCCACTGAAGAGCTGGAACTAAATCTGACACCGCTTATCGATGTCGTTTTTCTTCTGTTGATATTCTTTATGGTGTCAACCACCTTTCAGAAAGAGTCTGAGATCTCATTGCAGTTACCCAAGGCCACTGACGCCAAGATAGCTACCTCGGAAGAACGCATCGAAGTTGTTATCAACGCAGCTGGGCGTTATTTTATCGACGACCAGGAAGTGGTCAAGAGCGATCTCGTGAGCCTCCAGAATGCTTTGTATAAAGTATCAAACGGGGTGCGGGATATTCCATTGACCATCAGGGCTGATGCGCAAGTGCCTCATCAGGCCGTGGTTACCGCTATGGATGCGGCGGGGCAGCTTGGCATGTTGAAAATTACGATTGCAACCTCGCGCAACGTGGACTAGCTTTTGCGCTAATGAGCGATGTCAAAAAATCAGTAAATCGGGTGACCGAAGTTACCAGCCCGGCTGCTGGCCGGGCGCCGCTGTCGAGCAAAGACCTGTGACCGGGCAAAACGTAAATACAGTCAGAGGCTCAGACACTTACAAGCGCCTGTTGAGCTATGTTGTGCCTTATCGTAAGCAGTTTGCCATCGCCGTATTTGGCATGATCGGCTATGCCATCACTGATACTGCTTTCGCTGCATTAATGAAACCAATGCTTGATGGCAGCTTTGTAGAACAAGACAAATCTGCCATTATTTTTGTGCCGTTGATGATCATCGGTATCTTCCTGTTGCGCGGTGTGGCGGGCTTCGCGTCCACTTATTACATAGCCTGGATTGGATGGCGCGTCATCAAGCAGCTCAGAGGCGAGATTTTTGAAAAATATCTGACACTTCCCACGGCATTTTATGATCAGGCTTCTTCAGGTGAGCTGATATCGCGCATTACTTTCAACAGCCAGATGGTTGCTAATGCTGCCAGCAGCTCATTGACAGTAATGGTCCGGGATACGCTCACGGCGATAGGACTACTCGGTTTGATGTTTTATCAGAGTTGGCAATTGTCGCTGACGTTTCTGGTCATAGGCCCGATCATTGGCCTGATCGTTGGGCGGGTAAGCCGGCAGTTTCGAGCCATAAGCCGCAGTATCCAGGGGTCTATGGGGGATGTTAGTCATGTCATTCAGGAAGCCGTCGAGGGTGCGAGAGTCATCAAGATTTTTGGCGGTCATGATGAAGAGGTGGCACAGTTCGAACGAGCTAACGAAAGTAATCGTGCCTTTAATATGAAGGAGACCGTCGTCAAGGCCATGAATGAACCCATCGTGCAATTGCTGGTTGCACTGGCTCTGGCGGTCATTGTCTATATAGCGTCCAGTGGTGACGTAGTGGAGCGCATTTCGGTGGGTAGTTTCATGTCGTTTATTACGGCCATGCTGTTACTGTTTGCACCGCTGAAGCGTATGACCACACTTAATAGCCAGATACAAAAAGGTATCGCAGCCGGGGAGAGTCTGTTTGCGATACTGGATCTGGAATCCGAACACGATCACGGTGCTAGTGTACTGGATAAAAATATACAGTCTATTGAGTACTGTAAGGCATCCTTAAAATATTCGGCGGATAAACCGGCTGTATTAAAAGATATCAGTCTGACGATAAACAGTGGCGAAACCGTAGCGTTTGTCGGTGAGTCAGGCAGTGGCAAGACCTCGCTGGTCAATTTGTTACCCAGACTCTACGAGCTTGATGGTGGTGAGGTGAGAGTCAATGGTGAAACGGTACAACACTACACCCTGCGTTCCCTGCGAAGTCGTATAGCGACAGTGAGTCAGGACGTCATGCTGTTTAACGATACGATTGCCAGCAATATAGCGTATGGCAGCAGCGATTCGGTTGATGAAACAACGTTGATTGCAGCATGCAAAGCAGCTCATGCTCATGACTTCATAGTGGGATTGCCTGCCGGTTACGAGACTATGGTCGGTGAAAATGGTGTCATGCTCTCGGGTGGTCAAAAGCAGCGAGTGGCGATTGCCCGCGCATTGCTGAAAAACGCACCTATCCTCATTCTCGACGAGGCAACATCCGCCTTGGATACCGAATCCGAACGTAAAGTGCAACAAGGCCTTGATGCTCTCATGCAGGGGAGAACCACACTGGTCATAGCTCATCGGCTCTCAACTATCGAGCAGGCGGATCGTATTGTTGTTATGGATAAGGGAGAAATCGTGGAAGTCGGTGATCACAAACAATTACTGGCAAGCAAGGCGCACTATTACAAGTTGCATCAGTTGCAGTTCAGGTAATTGTTGTCGTGAGCCGAATCGAGCTGGCCTGGAGACGACGCGGTTGCCTGGCGGCCGGTTTGTGGCCACTATCGCTTCTATATCGCCTGATCATAACTTGCCGTCGTTTTGCCTATCGGCGTGGCTGGCTCTCTACGCGGGTTGCTTCCTTGCCTGTTGTAGTGGTTGGAAACATCTCCGTCGGCGGCACTGGCAAGTCACCGCTTTGCGCTTACCTGGTCAGTCATTTCAAGGCGGCCGGTTGGCGCCCGGCTATCGTTAGTCGCGGCTATGGCGGCGAACGGCATTTAACACCTCATCTTGTGGATGATTCTGATTCCCCTGTGCTCGTTGGTGATGAACCCCTCATGTTGTTCCGGCAAACGGGTGTTCCTGTTTGCGTGTGCGTTAAGCGTGCGCTGGCGGTTGACCATATCGCCGCTCATACTGATACGGATATCGTCTTTTCTGATGATGGTTTGCAACATCTGGCCATGCAACGTGTGGCCGAGATTGTTGTATTGGATGGCAAGCGCGGTCTGGGTAACGGCTGGCTGTTGCCAGCTGGCCCCGTGAGAGAATCCGCTAAACGGCTAGAGCACGCCGATCTCATTGCCGTTCAGGGTTCTGATCAATTACATCATTCCTTGCTTGCACTTGCCGGTTCGTTCGTTTATCAAAATATCGAGAGCAATCATTTTCAATTGGATCTGATTGATGCCATTGCGCTGTCTGGCGGCAAGGTACGCTCGTTGAGTAGCTTTACGGGCGGACAAGTGATTGCCATGGCGGGGATTGGCCATCCGCAGCGATTTTTCGATGCTTTAAAGCAAACGGGATTGCAGGTAACCGGTATTTCCAAGCCAGATCATCATGATTATTCACTGGACGATTTCGATCTAGCACCCGGGCTTCCCGTACTGGTCACTGCTAAAGATGCGGTGAAATTGAAATGCCTTGGAGAATTACCAGTCGATGTCTACGAGGTGCGCACCCGGGTTACGGTGAGTGAGCCACTGAGAACGGGGATTGACAGGCTTGAGCGTGCATTGCATGAATTCCGGTCGATAAATCATGCGAGTTAATGTGGCTATACTGCGCTTGTAGCATGTCGATGTCATAAGCTGATGATGCTTCTTCGAGAGGCACAAGAGATCAAGTAATGCAACAAGAACCCTACAGCATCGTTATTCCGGCACGTTATGCATCGACCCGCTTCCCGGGTAAGCCTTTGCATTTACTCAATGGAATCCCGATGATTCTTCACACGGCGAAGCGGGCAGCTGAATCAGCAGCAGAACGGGTGGTAATTGCCACTGATGATCAGAGAATTGCCCGTGTTTGTCTCGATGCCGGTCTGGATGTTGAGATGACTCGCGATGATCATCCTAGCGGCACAGACAGAATTGCGGAGGTTGCCGCCCGGCGCGGCTGGAATGCAGAGAGCGTCATTGTCGGGCTGCAAGGCGATGAGCCCGCTACATCCGCGACGCATCTGGACGGCCTGGCTGCAAATTTACAGTCTAATCGTGATGCTGACATGGCAACACTATGCATGAAAATTGAATCCATTGATGATTATTACGATCCTAACCGGGTTAAGGTTGTGCGTGATCATCGTGACATGGCTTTGTATTTCAGTCGTGCCTCGATTCCCGCCAAACGAAATGCCCTTTTAGCTCAATCCAGAGTACAAGTCGACACGATGCCAGCAGCCTGGCTTCATATTGGCTTGTATGCCTATCGATGCGGGTATCTTATGCGGTACCAGAATTTGCCAGATAGTGAGCTGGAAAACGAAGAGCATCTTGAGCAGCTCAGGGTTCTCTATCATGGCGGTCGCATCCATGTGGGTTGCGTAGAGAGTAGCCCGTCTCGCGGTGTCGACAGCCCTGCAGATGTGCCGCTGCTTGAAGCCTTGCTAGCCACATTCTGACTGGCGGTGATGCCAACACAGCGAATTTCCACTCAATGGAGCTAACGTGACGAAATCACCGAGACAACGAAGTTGGACACTTGAATCAAGAAGCACCGTATATCAGCGGTTCTACCAGATTGATTCAGTGAGTTTCCGGCACGATCTTCATGAGGGAGGTAGTACCGGAGTTGTAGAAAGAGAGTTGTTCGTCCGTGGCAACGTTGTTGGCGTTGTTCCGTATGATCCCGTCACTGATAGTGTCGTGCTACTGGAACAGTTCCGCATCGGTGCAATGCACGAGTTACCGGATCCCTGGTTGCTTGAAATTGTGGCAGGCATGATCGACACCGATGAAACACCCGAGCAGGTGGCACGTCGCGAAGCCTGCGAAGAAGCTGGTCTTGAACTAGGCGATTTACAACTGGTGTCTCATTATCTGGCAAGTCCGGGTGCCAGTACGGAGGAGGTGTTCATTTACTACGCCGAGACGGATTTGTCGAGTGTGGGTGGACATTATGGTCTGGAATCGGAAGATGAAGATATCAAAGTAACGGTAGTTCCAGCGACTGAGGCGTTTGCATTGGTGGATAAACGGGTTATAAAAAATGCCTTGAGTATCATTGGCCTCCAGTGGTTGAGGCTTAAGCGCGCTGGACTGTTGGCAAAGTAAGGTGTGTCAGTAAATTAAGCCAGGTAACCACAACGAGCTTAAGTACACAGAAATTCAGAGAGACGTTTCGCACTACCGTCGCATGTAACCTCCCAATAGCGTGATCTGATAGAAAAGCGCTATCAGGGGATTGGATGCAGCGCCGTTACTCGTTTCAATGCGGGTACTATAAAAATAATAATCAAATGCAAAGCGTACTTTTAGTAGAGGACGACAAGAAAATTACACTGGCTCTATCCCTGCGGCTCCAGTCAATGGGCTATTCCGTAGATTCTGCAGCTGATGCCGTTTATGCGATGAATGCAGCCGTAAAGTGTAAACCGGAAGTTATTCTCCTCGATATCAATTTACCGGGTGGGGATGGGTTTGTGGTTGCTGACAGACTGCGAGCTTCTTATGACTTGGGGAGAACTCCCATTATTTTCATTACTGCAAGTCAGGATCCCGAGATAAGGAAGCGTGCATATCAGTATAGTGCTTCACGTTTCATTGAAAAACCGTTTCACGCAGGTGACTTAACCGACGCTATCGAAGAGCTGTGCCATTGATCCACTGTGTAAGCGCCCTGAAAAAAAGCGGGGTTGTAGATCACGGGAGATTGGCGGGTTGTTGACACACGTTAAGTGAATTGTTATCCAAATGAGCGAGACCACAAACATATTACTGGTTGAGGACGATAGGCATATTGCGCTTGCTCTTCGCATAAGGCTAAGCGCAGCAGGTCATACTGTCCATCTGGCTGAAAACGTGTCAGCAGCGCTAGCGCTGGTCGGCACGCAAGCGCCGGATGTTGCCGTCATTGATGTCAACCTGCCTGATGGCAATGGTATTGCGCTCATGCGATCGTTTGATTCGCTTGGGCTGACTAGTCCCATAGTATCTATCATCATGAGTGCCAGTCGCAAGCCGGGGCTTCGGGAAGAGGCGTTGGCTGCGGGAGCCTATGTATTTCTGGAAAAGCCATTTTCGTCCGTTGCATTGCTGGATGCCGTAGGTATGCAAGGCGATGTGCGACAGGCTTCCTGATGCAGCCGTGGCCCGTGTCAGTGATCGTTCAGCAGGTTTCCCGATTTAAACAGTGCTTTTACTGTTTGCGTATCGTCTTTAGTAAGACGCTTTTGGTCAAGGTGAACAAATCGTAGATTTGCGCAGACGGCTTTTGCGAAGTCGGCAGAGCACGAATAGCTCACGCCATCGACAAACAGGCTTGCTTTGTTATCTGATAGTGATATCCAGGCAAAGCGGCTGAACGGCGCTTTCTCAAACGTGATTTCACCTATACCGGGTAGTTCGGCCGAAGGGTTTTGTGATTCGGTTGCTACGCCGGATTCTGTCAGCCATTGACCTAATAAATCGCCAAATGCGGCATCGTCTAATGTGGTGGCTTCCTTCCAAATCGCTTTGAAGCGACTGATACTGGCGCTACAGATCTCACCATGGGCCGCAGGTGTCAAGGCCCCGTCGGTATAGCGGGCAGGTTCCAGTCGGTCACTTAGATTTTCAGCCAGCCTGGCTATCATGTCTGGAATCCTGGGAGCGCGAAAACCGACCGACCATGTCGTGCAGTCATCACTGCTCGCTATTCCATGGTGAGCCATGTTGGGCGGTAAATAGAGCATGTCACCGGCGACCAGATCCCATGTCTGGTTGGGCTGGAAATTGGCCAGTATCTTCAGGTCCCCATCGGTGCGCATTTGATGTGACACATTTTGACGAGCATCGATACTCCAGGTGCGTACGCCACTGCCTTGCATAAGGAATACGTCGTATTCATCAACATGCGCACCTACGGATGCGCCCCTTGGTGCATAACTGATCATCAGATCATCGATGCGCCAGTCCGGGATAAATCTGAACGGTTGCAGGAATACTGTAAATTCCGGCAAGTGTTTGTCGATATCAGTAACCAGCAGAGACCATTGATTTCCACTCAAAGCAGCGAAACGCTCTTCTTCGAATGGACCGTGTTCCAGATGGTAGGCACCGTGTTCGTCCTGCGTAATGAGTTTTCCGGTGGTATCCTCTTCAAGCGATAAACCAGCGAGTTCATCCGCAGGCAGGGGTGTTTCGAAGCCCGGGAATGCCTGCTTTATCAGTAGAGGTTTTTTTTGCCAGTACTGCTCAAGGAACACGCGTTCATTGATACCCTCCGGCCAGTGTATGGGCTCGGACACTATCGCAGCGCTATCGGTCATATTCGTCGTGTGGGCAATGGCTGATTCTGGTGCGTGCTTAGATCTTGCCAGCCAGGCTGCTCGCAAGTCCGGTGTAGCGCTCCGGAGTCAATTCCAGTAAACGCTGTTTGTCTTCCTCCGGGATTTCAAGACTGCCAATGAAATCTCTGATGGCTTCTTTGTCCATAGTGTTACCACGGGTCAGCGCTTTCAGTGACTCGTAGGCGTCAGGAACATCGTGACGCCGCATAACCGTTTGAACGGGTTCGGCAAGCACTTCCCAGGCATTGTCCAGATCGTTGCTCAGAGCCAGACGATTTACGCCCAACTTGCCCAGACCTTTCTCAAGAGAAGCCAATGCGATAGCCGTATAGCCCGCTCCAACCCCCAGGTTGCGCAATACCGTCGAATCTGTGAGATCTCGCTGCCAACGGGATATGGGGAGTTTGCGGCTAAGATGATCGAACATGGCATTGGCCAGACCCAGGTTTCCTTCAGCGTTTTCGAAGTCAATGGGATTGACCTTATGCGGCATGGTTGAGGAACCGATCTCGCCTTCTACCGGTTTTTGCGACAAGTAGCCAAGAGAGATATAACCCCAGCAGTCTCGGCACAGATCAATCAGCGTCACGTTGAAGCGCGAGACCGCGTCAAATAATTCTGCGACGCAATCATGCGGTTCGATCTGAGTGGTGTAGGCATTGTGCTCAAGTCCCAGAGATGTCACAAATGTGCTGGAGAATTCCTGCCAGTCAATATCCGGATAAGCACTGATATGCGCGTTGTAGTTGCCTACTGCACCGTTGATTTTTCCAAGTAGTGGCACAGTCGCAATAGTGCTTCTTTGTCGACTGAGACGGGCTACTACATTGGCGAATTCCTTACCCAGAGTGCTGGGGCTGGCTGTTTGTCCATGGGTGCGGCTGAGCAATGGTACCGATGCATGCTCGTGCGCAAACTGTCTCAGTATGGCAATTAACCCGTCGCACGTTGGTAACAGAGATGCTTCACGGTAACGCAGCAGCATGCATCCGTAGGACAAATTGTTGATATCTTCGGAGGTGCAGGCAAAGTGCACAAACTCTCGCTTGGCATACAGATCGGGAAACGCCTGCAATTTTTCCTTGATGAAATACTCCACTGCCTTAACATCGTGATTTGTGGTGCGCTCTATTTCTTTGATGGCCTGAGCGTCATCGAGACTTAATTCACCGATTTGCAGCAGTTGAGCTTGTGTTTCAGGAGGTATTGCAGGTAATTCCGTCACGCCGGGATGTTCGGACAGCGAGATAAGCCAGCGGAGCTCGACGCGCACACGCTCGCGAATCAGTGCGTATTCGCTGAATATATCTCGCAGCGGGGCGGTGCGACCGGCATAACGACCGTCGATAGGGGATACAGCAGTGAGTTCGTTCAAAGACACGATGTTGGCCTGGCCGGTTGAGAGCTCTGCCAGGCGCGCATTGTGCTGTTGCATGTTGCGGCCAGATTGGCGAAACCGTTTGCGGGTTTCATCGTTCAAGGACTTGCCTTGACGGGTGGCTTCAGGTTGCAGCAGCAGGTTACTACCACTGTCACAAGCGTTATTGCGAGCCGGGCCAGTGAGAGCCTGCACAGATCTCAGTAGAAAAACGGTTGCGATTGCCTCGCAACGTCACTGACGAACAGTTAAATTGGTAGGCGCGATTGGATTCGAACCAACGACCCCCACCATGTCAAGGTGATGCTCTAACCAACTGAGCTACGCGCCTGCCGTTGGGCGCAAGTGTAAGCAAGTGCCCGCCTCAGGTCAACAATGAACTACACTATCGACACTAAAAATATGCGCAGTCATAGGTAACCGCATCTTTCGATCCACGTGGCCTCTCGTAACGGCCACCACTGACCAATATATGTGGCCTTGCGTAAGGGTCACCACTGACGATCAACCTGACGTTCGAAATATTTATGAATGTTTCGAACAAGAGATAAAAGCCAATGCCAACAATTACTCTGCCGGATAATTCCACGCGGCAATACCCCAATCCCGTTACTGTCATGGACGTGGCCGCTGATATCGGCGCCGGTCTTGCCAAAGCCACCCTTGCAGGTCTCGTTGACGGCGAGCTCGTCGACGCCAGTCATGTTATGGGTAAGGATGCGCGGCTCTCTATCGTGACCAACAAAAGTGACGAGGCCTTGCCGTTACTTCGGCACAGCACCGCACATTTGCTGGCTCAGGCAGTCAAACAACTCTTTCCCGGTGCACAGGTATCTATCGGCCCCGTAATCGAAGGAGGCTTTTACTACGATTTCGACTTCGAGCGATCCTTTACGCCCGAGGATCTGGAAACTATCGAGCAGCGCATGAAGGAGCTGGCAGCTCAGGGTATCCCTTTACAGCGCTCAACCATCACGCGTGATGACGCTGTTCAATTGTTTAAAGGAATGGGCGAGGACTACAAAACCGAAATTATCGAGAGCATTCCGCAAGATGAAATTCTCTCTCTGTATGCACAGGGCGACTTCACGGATCTTTGTCGGGGACCCCATGTGCCGCACACAGGGCATCTCAAGGCCTTTAAGCTGACCAAGCTGGCCGGTGCCTACTGGCGCGGTGATTCCAATAACGCGATGTTGCAACGCATATACGGAACAGCGTTTGCCAATCCCAAGGAGCTTAAAACCTATCTGCACAACCTGGCGGAAGCTGAAAAACGCGACCATCGTCGAATTGGTAAACAGCAGGATCTGTTTCATCTTCAGGATGAAGCTCCAGGTATGGTCTTCTGGCATCCCAAAGGTTGGGCGATCTACCGTGAGGTAGAGGATTACATGCGCCGGCAGCAAGTAATACATGGTTATGAAGAGATTAAAACGCCACAAGTTGTCGATTTTTCGCTCTGGGAGAAAAGTGGTCACGCCGATAAATTTAGCGATGATATGTTCACTGTGCAAACGGACGACAAACATTACGCCGTTAAGCCGATGAACTGTCCATGTCATGTACAGATTTTTAACCAGGGACTGAAAAGCTACCGTGACCTGCCGTTGCGTCTGGCTGAGTTCGGATCTTGTCATCGCAACGAGATGTCGGGTGCACTGCACGGGATCATGCGGGTGCGTGCATTTACTCAGGACGATGCTCACGTGTTCTGTACCGAAGCGCAAATTCAGGATGAGGTAAGTTCGTTCATCGATTTCCTGCACAAGGTTTACGAGGATTTTGGTTTCAGCGAGGTTATTTATCGCCTGTCCACACGACCGCCTAACCGGGTCGGCAGTGATGAGGCATGGGATAAATCGGAAAAAGCCCTGGCTGAGGCGTTAGACGCCAAGCAGCTTCCCTGGGAGGAGCTGCCGGGTGAGGGTGCCTTTTATGGTCCGAAAATCGAGTTTTCCCTGAAGGACTGTATTGGTCGAGTCTGGCAGTGCGGCACCATGCAGGTGGATTTCTCCATGCCGGGCAGGCTCGATGCCAGTTACATCGATGAACAGGGTGAACGTCAGACGCCTGTCATGCTGCATCGCGCTATTCTTGGCTCCTTCGAGCGATTCATTGGTATTCTTATAGAGAATTTCGAGGGTAGATTGCCTCTGTGGCTCTCCCCGGTGCAAGCTGTTGTCATGAATATTACGGAGAAACAGAGCGCTTTCGTTGAAGAAGTGGCAGAAGTGTTGCAAAATAGCGGGGTACGTGCCCGAAGTGACGTGCGTAATGAGAAAATCGGTTTCAAGATCCGCGAATGGACACTTCAACGAGTTCCGTATTTGCTGGTGGCAGGAGACCGCGAAGTCGAAAGCAGGTCGGTAGCTGTGCGGACACGCAATGGCGAAGACCTCGGTGTTTTAACCTTGGAAGAACTTAATTTGATGCTTAATAATGAGGTCGCCAATCGCGGCCGTGGTGCTGTAAAGACAGCCTTGCAGGAGGGCTGATCCATTTCTGCTAAAAAGATCAATCGGAAGAACGACGAGATCGATGTCCCTGAAGTCCGGCTTATATCCGCCGAAGGGGAGCAGATTGGCGTCGTACCTATCGACAGAGCGCTGGAAACGGCAGCCGAAGCAGGCCTTGATCTGGTAGAGATCTCGCCTAACGTGACGCCCCCTGTGTGCAAGATCATGGACCATGGCAGGTTCAAGTTCGAAGCCAATAAAAAACAGAATGCGGGCCGTAAGAAGCAAAAAACTGCCCAGCTAAAGGAAATAAAATTTCGCCCGGGCACTGAGGATGGTGACTATCAGGTCAAGCTGAAAAACCTTGTCAGATTCCTGGAAGCGGGTGACAAGACCAAAATTACCCTGCGATTTCGCGGTCGTGAGATGGCGCATCGTGAGCTGGGCGCCAAATTGCTGAAACGTGTTGAGGAGGATCTTTCGGAATTGGGTACCGTGGAGCAGTTCCCGAAGCTGGAAGGCCGGCAAATGGTTATGGTCATTGCGCCCAAAAAGCATTAGAATGTGCGGCTGGCCTCCGTGGAGGTCAGAAATAAGTGAAAATTGCTGTCTTTTGATTGCTCTGTGGTTTCTCCGCAGGTGCTGGCTGGCAGTTTTGATTTGATAACAAGTTGTACCAATTAGACACCGCGTGACGTACCGACACTACGACGTCACCGGTGATACATCTCGCAGGCAATTTTTGCCACACCAATCAGGAGTTGAACAGTGTCCAACAAGCAAAAGTCCGTATCGGGGGCCGCCAAGCGGTTCAAGAGAACGGGTTCTGGCGGCTATAAGCGCAAGAGCTCGCACATGCGTCACATTCTTACCAAGAAAAGCACCAAGCGTAAGCGTCAGCTGCGTGGAGGGGACATGGTTCATGAGAACGATGTCGTGCTGATCAAACGTATGTTGCCCAACCTTCGCTAGGAGCCATAAGTAATGCCAAGAGTAAAACGCGGCGTCACGGCGCGCGCCAGCCACAAGAAAGTTTTAAAGCAAGCTAAAGGCTACCGAGGTGCCCGTAGTAAGGTATTTCGGGTTGCCAAGCAGGCAGTCACCAAAGCGGGTCAGTATGCTTACCGCGACAGAAAGGCCAAAAAGCGTGTTTTTCGTCGTCTCTGGATTGCCAGAATAAACGCTGCCGCGCGGGCCAACGACATCACATACAGCCGTCTCATGCAGGGCCTCAAGATTGCCGGCATCGAGATCGATCGCAAAATGCTTGCCGATCTGGCAATTGCTGACGAAGCAGCGTTTGTTGCTATTGTCGATAAAGCAAAATCCAGTTTACCAGCGTAACGCTGGTTCGCTCTCTTCGCGATCATGTGGACCGGGACTATGCCGGTCAAGCGTCTAGATAATTGACGTCCTACATGCAAAGCCAATGTGCTTTATTGACACAGGGGAATTCCGATGCTTTCGGTGTTCCCCTTTTTTTTGCCAGACAATTATATTCATCGTTAACCATCCTTAGACTGTTTCCGCATTTTCCGGGTTTATACCCAATGTGGAAGGCCAGTTAAGATTGGATAATGGACGATGACGCGTAACGGAACCTTCAAGCAATGTCTTTGGATCTCGATAAACTAATCAATGAAGCGTCTGCCCTGGTTGATGATTCGGCCACGCTTGAGCAGCTCGAAGCCGTTCGCGTGGAGCTTCTTGGAAAAAAAGGCAGGCTAACTGGCGTCCTGAAATCGATAGGTAGCTTGCCACCGGCTGAGAAACCCGCTGCGGGTCAGGCGGTTAATCAAGTTAAAATTGCCGTACAAGCGCTAATCGATGAACGCAGGCAATTGCTGGATAACGCTGTATTGGCTGAGAAACTGGCCAGCGATGCACTTGACATCACATTGCCTGGTGGGGGGCAAATTGCGGGTGGTCTGCATCCGATTACGCTCACTATCGAGCGTATTAGTTCCCTGTTTGCCCAACTTGGCTTCGTCGCGGCCACGGGGCCGGAGATCGAAGATGACTACCACAACTTTGAAGCATTGAATATTCCAGAACATCATCCGGCGCGCGCCATGCACGACACATTTTATTTTGATGTGAATCGTCTTCTCCGGACGCAGACATCCTCGGTGCAAATTCGCTATATGGAGGATGTTGAACCGCCGTTGAGAATAATTTCCCCAGGCAGAGTCTATCGCTGCGATTCAGACATGACGCATTCGCCAATGTTTCATCAGGTGGAAGGACTGCTGGTAGACGAAAATGTATCGCTCAGTGACTTGATGGGGCATCTGGAAGCATTCCTTAATATGTTTTTCGATCAAGACAATTGCGAGATTCGATTCAGACCGTCATATTTTCCGTTTACGGAGCCTTCCGCTGAGGTGGATATCAGGATTAATAAAGGTCCATGGCTCGAAGTACTTGGATCCGGCATAGTGCATCCTTCCGTGTTTCGCTCTGTGGGCATCGATACAGAACGTTTCACTGGCTATGCTTTTGGTATGGGGGTCGAGCGCCTGGCCATGCTGCGTTATGGTGTTGATGACCTTCGTCTGTTTTTCGAGAACGATTTACGTTTTCTGGCTCAATTCCACTAGTCGTTTCCATCGATTGTCCAACGTGTTGAAAATTAAGGCAGCAGTATGAAATTCAGTGAACAGTGGTTACGCGAGTGGGTTAGTCCACCGGTCGATACCGAAGCATTAGGTGACCAGTTAACATTCATGGGCCTGGAAGTCGATGAGATCGTGTCGGCAGCCCCCGGGTTCGTCGATGTCGTGGTCGCTCGTATTCTCACGATCGAACAACATCCGGACGCGGATCGGCTGCGAGTTTGCCAGGTGGATTGCGGGCAGGATGATCCTGTGCAAATTGTCTGTGGTGCGTCGAATGCTCGCGAGGGTCTGACAACCGCACTGGCAAAAGTGGGGGGGCAATTACCTGATGGCACCAAACTGAAAAAAGCGAAACTACGTGGAGTCGTTTCGATGGGTATGTTGTGTTCGGCGGCTGAACTCGGTTTGTCGGATGATGCCAGCGGCATTATGGAGTTGCCTGAATCAGCACCTGCAGGACAAGCTCTTGTTGACTGGCTGGAATTAAATGATTCGATCATTGACATTGAGCTCACGCCGGATCGCGGTGATTGCCTGAGTATTCGCGGCATCGCAAGGGATCTATGCGCACGCAACGACATGCCGATGCAGCTGCACGAAATTACTCCCATGCCCGTCCAGATTGATGATGAATGGCCGGTAGAGGTCTCTGATAACTGTGCATGTGTACGATTTACTGGCAGAGTCGTTCGCGATATCGACATTAGCCTGCCGACTCCCGGATGGATGGTTGAGCGTTTGCGACGTTCTGGCATTCGATCGATAAATTCAGCAGTTGATATTACTAACTACGTCATGCTGGAGCTTGGTCAGCCAATGCATGCTTTTGATCTTGATAAGTTGCAGGGGGCCATTCAAGTGCGGCTGGCAAGAACCTCAGAGCGACTGACGCTGCTTGATGGGCGTGACGTTGTTCTGGATCAAGACACCACTATCATTGCCGACGACCGTGGCCCGATTGGTATCGCGGGAATCATGGGTGGGCAGGATACGGGTGTTACTGAACACACACGCAATATCTTTTTTGAAAGTGCTTTGTTTTTGCCGGAAAAGATTGCCGGTAAGCCCAGACGTTACGCTAGTCACTCAGAATCTGCACATCGATTCGAGCGCGGCGTTGATCCGGCGGGGCAGCTCGATGCGTTGGAGTATGCGACCGGTTTGATGCGTACCATCGCCGGTGGCAAAGCGGGTGCAGCGTTTGATTGGCAGGCAACGGCACGAATGCCTGAGCGACTCGCTGTAAGAGTCAGAAACTCGCGGTTGCAGAGAGTGCTGGGTATTTCTCCATCCAGCGAGACGGTACAGATGATATTCACTCGCCTCGGTATCGATAGTCAGGTTACAGAAGACGGCTGGCAGGTCACTGCGCCTAGCTATCGCTACGACCTGGCCATCGAGGAGGACTATATCGAGGAGGTAGCGCGAATTCTGGGTTTCGATACTCTGCCCAGAACACACCCCTCCAACACGCCCTTGTTTAGACCGTTATCCGAGGCGGTGTTAGCGCCTATTGAAGTGAAGAAACGATTGGTTGCGCTGGGCTATCAGGAGGTGGTTACCTACAGTTTTGTTGAAGGAGGGCAGCAACGAATACTGCGCCCCGATCTCGCCGCCTTGCCATTGGCAAATCCTTTGTCGTCTGAGTTGGGAGTCATGCGTACAACCTTGATCAGCGGCCTGGTCAGTACATTGAAGCGTAATATCAGTCGACAAGTGGGCACGGTTCGAATTTTCGAGAGCGGATTGCGTTTTTTGCCTAATGAAGAACATGCGCCGATCGACCAGCTAGATGATTTCATCAATGCAGCTCGTGGTAGCGTCAAACAGATCGACGACTCTGTTCAGCAGCAGGAAATGATGGCAGGTCTGGTAGCGGGACGACTGGCCGCTGAAAACTGGAACACCGACAGTGCCGCCGTCGACTTCTTTGCCGTGAAATCAGATATTGAAAATTTGTTCACACTTGCTAACGGACTTCCCGTGACGTTTGTAAAAAGTGATCTGCCCATGCTGCATCCCGGGCAGCAGGCTGGGATACTGGTCGACGGAGAACGCATAGGGTATATCGGTGCGCTCAACCCGGGTGTACTCCGCGAGCTTGATCTGGATGTTGCTGCTGTTGTGTTCGAATTTTCTATAGACGCGTTGTGCCTGGCGAGGGTCCCCAAGGCTTCGCAGTTATCCAGATTTCCACAGGTGCGTCGCGATCTTTCGCTGTTGGTGGATGAGTCAGTGACCTATCAACAGATGCTGGATGTTGTGAGAAAGACGGTGTCTTCGATGCTGGTAGACGTCAGAATTTTTGATGTTTATCAGGGCGATGGAATTGAGAAAGGGAAGAAAAGCATGGCTTTAGGGTTGATTCTGCAGGATTTTTCGCGCACTCTACAAGATAAGGATGCAGACGATGTGGTGGCCAAGGTGAAACAGGAACTAAGCAAGTCACTTGGTGCAGAATTAAGGGTCTAGGTTTAATGAGACAGAAATTTACCTCCAGGCAGGACCAGCGACGGGACAATGCACTATTGTTTACCAGTCATGTTTGGCCCGCTATTACTGATGACATGGCATGGCGCTGACAAAAGCTGCAATGGCCGAGATGCTGTTCGAGGAATTGGGGCTCAACAAACGTGAGGCCAAGGAGTTCGTCGAGCACTTTTTTGAAGAGGTCAGAGTTGCGCTGGAGACAGGGCATGATGTCAAGTTGTCAGGGTTTGGCAACTTTGTACTTCGTAACAAGAGCCAGCGTCCCGGGCGTAATCCAAAAACGGGAGAGGAAATCCCTATATCCGCCAGACGAGTAGTTACATTCCGTCCAGGCCAGAAACTGAAGGCGCGTGTAGAGGCTTATGCTGGAATTCAGTAATAACAACGAACTTCCCACAATACCCAATAAACGCTACTTCACTATCGGAGAAGTCAGCGACCTGTGTATGGTCAAACCTCATGTGCTCAGATACTGGGAGCAGGAATTTCCCGATCTGGCACCAGTAAAGCGGCGCGGCAACCGGCGATACTATCAACGGCATGATGTGATGCTTATTCGGCAAATCCGTAGTCTTCTGTATCAGGAAGGCTATACTATAGGTGGCGCTCGGCAGCATCTGGCTGGCGATACCGTCAAAGACGATAACGCGCAATCGCAGCAAATGATCAGGCAATTGCGCGCCGAACTTGAAGATTTGCTAAAAATCCTCAGGACTCATTAAATCAACGGAACAGCTACAGGTCAAAATCAGCTAAACAATCAAGGATGTCGTTTTTTTTGTCAATTTCCGCCATTTTATCTCCAGCTTGCGTTAAGCTGCTTGGCTCTGGCGGGGCGTGGCGCAGCCTGGTAGCGCACCACAATGGGGTTGTGGGGGTCGGAGGTTCGAATCCTCTCGCCCCGACCAGTTTCTGCAGGGAATCACAGTAATACCCAAGGCGCGTGTTTAGCCTCCCTGTTCAGAATGCCAATTGACATGATTGCCAGCGGCACCTTCATACGGAGTATTGAGGTGAATCGTTAACGGCATCTCAAGTCTCTGCACATTTGGCCGATTACAGTCCGTAGCAAAGTGTAAATGGAGCGAAAGATGCACTCAGACGAGCTGCGCACAGCCGTCATCAGAATTGGCAAACTACTGAACCAGTCAGGTATTCGTACCGCTGTGGACCAGTTCCGTTTGTCCAAAGGTGACCAGCGTACAGCGGCAGCCGCAAGGTTAAGCCACGCAGGAGCTGTCCTTGCAGACAGCATTGATTCCATGTCGCCCGATGAAAAGAAGGTGGTCAAGTGCCTGCATCTGGAATCTTTGGGATCTCCTGATTACTGGCAGCAATTATTGGCCACGGACAAAGACCCCAAAGAGCGTCAGGGCGAGATAGTCAGGTTAGCCAGTCGAGTGATGTTTGCATCCAGTCACCTGCCGACCATGCTATCGCTTATGGATAGCGTGCACGCAGCTGCTGTGCCAACCGATGATCAGTCTTCGGTATCCAACGCGCTGTTGCACCCGGTCGAAGAGGGCGAGGGTGCTCTGTTCATACGACTGACAGATGCTGGTGAACGCGCCTCCGACCCGGATAGGGTGGCCAGGGCGATAGATGGGATAGATATGCTTTATAGCGCTTGTGCGAGCATTGCCAGGAAGCCTGCAATTGATCTTCGTCTGGACAACATTGCTGCCAAGCTGAATCGCGATAGGGACTTCCGGTTCACCGGTGAAAAAGACAGTGTCGCGGCTGTCTTCGCGGTTATTGATTCCATTCCTGCGGCTTTGGCGGATATCGATCCCGAACAGGACATAGACCTTGATTCAGTGGTTCGCTCGCTTCCTATTTTCCAGGATCTGAATACGCTCGCATCACTCGGAACTTTTTCAGGAAAAGATCTGAAAGATATCAGCGAGACAATGCATCAGGGCGCTTTGCTGACATTGGAGAGTGGTGTCATCCTGATCGACGAAGAGATGGTGGGTCAGGGAGAGACATTAGGTGGCGCTGAAATAGCACCAGCAGCTATTCGTGATATATCCGCTAACTCTGGTGTTTCTGATTCCTCGCAGTCCGCAGTTCTACCTGCTGCCTCCGCAGCTGAAGGCGATGAGCATTATAACCGCTACCTCAGGGAGCGTGAAGCCATGCTTCGCCCTCAGTCTCCAGCGGCGGCTGATTCTGCTAATGGCAACCCAGCTTCAGGATTGTCTGGTGTGTTCGCAGCGGTCGAGTCAGGCACTGAGGATCAGTCGCGAAAAGAGGCTGTAGACGAGTTACTTAAGTCTCTGGGACAAACCAGAACTTCGTAGCCTTGCGGTCGCAAAGGCCTGGCTACCCAACAATAGCCAGGTTCCGGCTAAGCCCGTGATCTGCGGGCAGACCCAACTTCAGACAGTGAACAAAGGCTCCTCCCGGAGCCTTTTTTTTGCCTTAGCGGCACGCTTGAGCGTGACTTCTTTCTCCTTTCGGCAAAGGCTACGAACAAGCAACCTGCACGCTGTTACTTAGCCGCATCTAATTCGACAGCCTGGCATTGGGCCGAAAACCTACCGTCTCTCCTCGAACCTTGATTGCAATTGACGAATCCTGATCTTATTCGATCATGAGGCTGGCACTGTCTGGTGATTGGTTTATAAGCGTTTTTTTAAGTCTGATAATTGTTTTTACAAAGATCTGTGGTTTTAAATGTAATCTCCGATAGCGAGTTGCCGTTACCACATTATCGTGAGTCGCGTGTGTCGCGACTGGTTGTTTCGTTGCAAGGAGCCACGGTCAAGCAAGACGTCCGCCCTGAGTCGTCTTGTGTACTTAGTTCAAGTATCCGCGTTTTTATTTATACGCTTTGCGCAGTATTTATAAATGACAAAGTCGTAAAAAAATTAACGTGACCGAGCATCAGAAAAATTCTCTTTAGTGGTTATTGATTAACCTTCGATAATTTTTTAATGAAAGAGCATTTTATAGGCTCGCAAAAGGTTAAAAAATAATTGCTCTCAGCAGCTACTGGGCTTTGTATACAACATGCTAACTAAGCAATAGATTTCTATAACCCCCACCGTGTTACTTTTTTATTGAGTCGGGTGCTAGCTGTTACTCATTAAAGAGTCGTCCGTCTAGTGTGCGAAAGGTTTAAGGCTATTAAGTCTATGCAGTCAATGTCATAGCTTCTAATAGTTGCGTTGACTAGTGCACTTATAGTTGTCTTATCAATATTTTTATCAATCAACTGTTGAGTGTGTGCTTATAAATCATGCATGCATAGTGGATTTCTAATCTTACGTTCCTTGCTTGGTTCAGGTGCGATTCTGACTCATACGTAATGCACTTTTATTGATCAAAAAATTTAAATTTCCGGCAACTGCCAGTTCTATAGAACCACAATCACTTAAATAGTATTTGAGTATGGAGTTGATAGGCGCTCTGGTCTTTTCATCTTGAAGAATTCATTAGAGACTTTGTGTCGAAGGGTATGGAACCGTTGGTATACGGGTTCAATCCCTTTTAGATGTGTTCGTTAAGCTGCCTGATTGTTAATTAAACATGCGCGTGATTTTTTAAATTTCGTTAAAGGCTGCGAACACGTGCATGGCGATTAAGTGGACTCGACATAACGCGCCTGCATTGTAAAGGAGGCTATTGAACGTTAGCCGTTTTGATGCTTTTCACATGCTGATGTACCCATTCGCAATTCACCAGGAGTTAACTATGACTAGAAAGTTAGTAAGTTCAAAGGGCAATGCGCCGCCAGGTGCACGTCTGGATTGTATGGATAGCCGCCCGTTCTATCGTACAGCTGCGCTAAGTGTGGTTGCCGCGGCTGTGTTATTGGCCGGTTGTAACTCATCTGATTCCCCCCCAGCAGAGCCACAAGAGCCCGACCCACCCGTCGAAGTTGATCCACCTGACGCTGAAGCGATACGCGCTCTTATTGGTCAGCAAATGAACGGTATCGAGAAGCTGATGGTACCGGCAGAAAATTCCGACATACCAGTGCCATTGCTGGAAAGTGGCGAGGTTGATCCTTTCTTCGAAACGACAGAAGCCAAGCGTTTACTGGGTAAACACCTGTTTCACGATCCGATTCGAACAGTCAGAATAACGCCCGACTTCGGTGGTGACACAGCATTCACTTCAACGGCATCGTGCGGCTCCTGTCATTTCGGTGAGGCTGGGTCAAAGGCGGGTCAACAATTAAATTTTGCCGTCGGAGGTGAGGGGAAAGGCTATACAGATGCCGAAGGTAACTTCGTTGTCCGTCGCCGGGCACGTACCGACATCGCGCCACGCTTGCGGGATGAGCCACTTTTCCCGGGTGATGCCTTGGTCGATGCGCTTCCCACATTGACCGACATTTACGAAAACGCTATCGGTTCTCCAGCTCTTATGCAACTTGAACCGGGGGAACTGCTTGCCACCGGGCGCCTGGATGCTATCGACAGTGTCTCGCGAATGTCGCCTAGTGTTGTTGGTTTTGCTTTCAACAACAGGCTCTTACTGGATGGTTTTGCCGGTGAAGATGACGACTCAGACGGAGGCCTGAACCCAAAGCAGCATCCTGCGCAAGAGAATCTGACCTTGTTGTTACTTGACGCCCACAGGATGTTAAGTATCGACGGGCCACAGGGTGCACAGACTCAGGCCGAAGCACTGGCAGAGATTCCGGCTTTCGTTCAACTCTTTCGAGATGCCTTTCCAGAAGAGGCAGCTGAGGCCGATGCAGGAAACGACATCAAGCTATTGGTCAATGATGAGACCGTCCTACGTGCGACGGCAACGTTCTTACGCACAATGGTCACACGTAATACACCGTGGGATCGTTTTCTGGGTGGAGATGAAGATGCCCTGACGCCGACTCAACTACGGGGTGCACAGCTGTTTTTCACGGAAGCGACAGACGATGCTGGCGGTGCTGGTTGCTTTGGATGTCACAGTGGCCCGATGCTTAACAAGCAATTTGATGATCCTGACGTTACAGGCGTTGGAGAGTTTGTTGAACAAAACTTCTATAACCTTGGCCTGAGTGATCATCCATTGCAGGCATTGGCAAGGGAAGCCAGAAACGATCCCGGGTTTCGCGACAAGGGACGTGCTGAGATCACCGGTAATGAAGAAGATGATTTCAAGTTTCGCACGCTTACTTTGCGTCAGCTTAGAGACGGCAGAAATTTCATGCACAATGGCTCGTTCACCAGCGTGAAAAAGGTTGTTGAATACTTCAATGCGGGCGATCCTCAAGATGAGGAAGCAGGCAGGACAGCGACTTCACGTTTCACTAATCCACGTGGCGAAGGAAGCGATCCCGGACTTGGGTTAAGTAGTTCTGATGTCGATGCGTTGACTGATTTTCTGGAAAACGCGTTGTATGACGAAGCATTCGTAAAGTTCGATCCAGACTCGACAACTGACACATTGCAGTTAAATGAAGTTGATCTTGCGTATTCAGTTAACCGGCCTGATCTTGCCGATCTGGGAGCCGTTGATGGTCTGGTTCTGAGTGGTCTTGCGCAAGATAGCAATGATCCGCTATCACGTCGTGATCAGGGTCTGGAGTTTCTGGATGTGACTCTCGAACTGGATGCCGTGGTGGCGAATAGAGAGGAAGCGTCTGACAGTCTGAATGATCAGGTAGTCCTCAGCAACAACAGCGAAAGCGCAGTAGATACTCACTTGCTGGTTGTTGTAGAGAATCTGCCGGATGGTGTCGAGTTGAGCAACGCCGAAGGTATTAGCAAAGATGGAGATCCCTTCATCCGTCTGTTTCTCGACAATGACGGTGGCACGCTCCAACCTGGTAGCAGCGTTGACGCAGAGCTGAACTTCACACGGCCTGCCAATACAGAAGTCGAATACAATCTGGTTGTGCTATCAGGTCAAGGTACGCCGTAGGATCCGATCTGGCCTCTCATGCTGATCGTCTCGATAACAGGAGAGGCCAGATGGTTCAAAATCACTTTCCTCCCCGGGGAGGGAAGTGACGTTCTACCTCAGTGTGACGCTTGCTTCAAAGTGTGTGATCGAAGAGACTGGTGGGCTGGTTCACTCATAACCGGCTTGACGGTAATCTCTTGAGCTTAGGCCGGTATTGTGTTGCCGGATAGGCTTCGGGGTTTTAACAGGGAGTTGTATATCGGATTATATTGCCCGGAAGCTTGCTGCTGGGTAGCGCAGGTAGACAGCCAAAGTTAGCAGTAGCATGGCTGTGTCGATGGAAACGCCGGATGGCAGAATTTGCCAAAGTGTCGCCGATTAGGCGGGGCCAGACGTGAAAACCATCTGATTGAGGAAAACACCTTGTAGATCAAGCATCTACAAGGGTTTAAATGGCTCCCTGGGACGGGCTCGAACCGCCGACCCAATGATTAACAGTCATTTGCTCTACCAACTGAGCTACCAGGGAATCGGCACGAAGTGTAGTGCGATTAATGCGTCAGGTCAACAAGGTAACAAGCAATTTCCGAAGCAATCTTCTGTGGCAAGGTACAATTGGCCTATTAATCTGACTTTTACGGAACCATGTCGTCCTTATTTGAATTTCAAACCGGATTTTCGCCTGCCGGGCATCAGCCAGCGGCGATCGATGCGCTGTCCGAAGGCATTGATGATGGTTTGGCTTATCAGACGTTACTAGGAGTCACGGGTTCGGGAAAGACCTTCACGATAGCCAATATTCTCCAGAGGCAGCAACGTCCCGCAATCGTCCTGGCACCTAACAAAACGCTGGCGGCTCAGCTGTATGGCGAGTTCAAGGATTTCTTCCCGAACAATGCGGTTGAGTACTTTGTCTCTTATTACGATTACTATCAGCCGGAAGCTTACGTACCTGCTAGTGACACCTTCATAGAGAAGGACTCATCGATTAATGAACACATTGAACAGATGCGTCTGTCGGCAACCAAAGCCTTGTTTGAACGGCGTGACACGATTATCGTTGCCACCGTGTCGTCAATTTATGGCCTTGGAGATCCGGAGCAGTATCACAAGATGGTGTTGCACCTGAAGCGGGGAGAGACGGTTAATCAGCGGGACGTACTAAGACGTCTGGCTGAATTGCAATATAACCGTAATGATCTTGAGCTCAAACGCGGAACCTACCGTGTGCGCGGCGAGATAATTGATATCTATCCGGCAGATTCGGAACGCGAAGCCATACGTGTTGAATTGTTTGACGATGAAATAGAAACACTGAGCTTCTTCGATCCGTTGACTGGTGAAATCATGAGAAAGGTTCCCCGTCTCACGATCTACCCGAAGACTCATTACGTCACGCCTCGGCAACGGCTACTTGATGCCACCGATTTAATAAAAGACGAGCTTAGGGAAAGGCTGGAACAGCTCACTTCGGCTGGCAAACTGGTTGAAGCCCAGCGCCTTCAGCAACGAACTCAATTCGACCTGGAAATGATCCATGAGCTTGGCTATTGCTCGGGCATCGAAAACTATTCGCGTTACTTGTCTGGACGTGCTCCGGGCGAACCGCCTCCCTGCCTGTTTGACTATTTACCGGAAGATAGCTTGTTGTTCATCGATGAAAGCCATGTGACGGTCCCACAACTGGGTGCTATGTACAAGGGGGATAGGTCCAGGAAGGAGAATCTGGTCAACTTCGGGTTCCGTTTACCTTCTGCGCTTGATAACAGACCCTTGAAATTCGAAGAATGGGAGATTCTGAAACCGCAGACCATCTTTGTTTCGGCAACACCCGGAAAGTACGAGCAACAGTTTGCCGATGCAACGGTGGAACAGGTGGTGCGTCCAACCGGGTTACTTGATCCACAAGTTGAAGTCCGGCCAGCCAGAACACAAGTGGATGATGTACTTTCAGAGATAAACGATCGCGTCACCAAAAACGAAAGAGTGTTGATAACCACACTCACTAAACGAATGTCGGAAGATCTGACCGACTATCTGGGTGATCATGGTGTGAAGGTGCGTTACCTGCATTCGGATGTTGACACTGTGGAACGAAGTGAAATCATTCGCGATCTTCGCCTGGGTGAGTTCGATGTGCTGGTCGGCATCAATCTGTTACGAGAGGGTCTGGATATGCCGGAGGTCTCATTGGTGGCCATTCTGGATGCGGACAAGGAGGGCTTTCTGCGTTCGGATCGCTCGTTGATACAAACCATAGGGCGTGCGGCGCGTAACCTGCATGGCAGGGCAATACTGTATGCCGATACATTGACGGGTTCTATGCAAAGAGCTATCGATGAAACCAATCGTCGCCGCGAAGTGCAGGAAGCCTACAACGTGGAACATGGAATAACCCCTGTTGGTATCCAGAAGGCAATCAACGACGTCATGGAAGCCTCAGACACAGGTAAGGACAAGCGTCGAGGACGCCGTGGCGCAGTCGCAAGCCAGACGTCCAAGGGTGTTGAGCAACTGACGGTGGACGAGGCGGTAAAACGCATGAAACAGCTTGAGAAACAGATGTACGAGTGCGCGCGTAATCTGGAATTCGAAACAGCCGCACAACTGCGCGACGAGCTTGAACAGATTCGCGCCAGCGTGTTTAAAGATGAGGTCATTGAAACCGCATCGCCACCAAAAAAGAAAACTGCCCGAAAACACCCGCCCAAACCAGCCGTAAACACATGACACCTTTTGCAACACTGTATTCGAGCCATGTTCGGGCCGCTAGCGGTAGGAGTTCCCGTTACCTGCTCGTTGAGAATTCCTATAAATACAGTAGAGCCTGAATGGATATGACGACGGCTATATCAAACACTACAATGAGCCGGGGGCGCTCCGCCGCTCACAACCTGAGGAAAAACAAATGTTAGAAGCCTATCGTCAACATGAAGCAGAGCGTCAAGCGCAAGGTGTTGTTGCGCAGCCTCTCAATGCGCAACAGGCCGCCGATCTTGTTGAACTTATGAAGTCCCCTCCCAAAGGTGAGGAGGATTTCCTCCTGCATCTGCTGTCCAGTCGGATACCGGCGGGCGTTGATGAGGCTGCCTATGTCAAGGCTGGCTTCCTGGCGGCTATCTCTAAAGGTGAGGCAAGCTCACCTCTGGTAAGCCGCGTGGCCGCTGTCGAGCTCCTGGGTACGATGCTGGGTGGGTATAACATTCAACCCCTTATCGCAGCTCTTGATGATGACGAACTTGCCCCTGCTGCGAGCAAGGCGCTGTCGCATACGCTGTTGATGTTTGATGCGTTTCATGATGTCGAGGAAAAAGCCAGAAGTGGTAATGAAGCTGCGAAGGCAGTCATGCAAAGCTGGGCGGATGCTGAGTGGTTTGTCGCTAAAGATAAGGTTCCCGAGAAAATTACGGTGTCAGTGTTCAAGGTACCTGGTGAAACCAATACCGATGATCTCTCACCTGCGGTAGACGCCTGGTCACGTCCGGACATCCCGCTACATGCCCAGGCTATGCTCAAATTTGAACGAGAAGGCCTGACTGACAAACCACTGGAAAAGATCGATGAGCTCAAGGCCAAAGGTTTTCCGGTGGCCTATGTCGGTGATGTAGTGGGTACCGGATCCTCCAGAAAATCAGCGACAAACTCCGTGCTTTGGCATATGGGTGATGATATTCCGTTTATTCCCAACCGGCGCGATGGCGGTTTTGTCCTTGGCAGTAAAATAGCGCCGATTTTTTACAATACGCTGGAAGACGCAGGTGCTCTGCCCATCGAATGTGATGTCAATTCCATGGAGATGGGTGATGTCATCGATATATATACCTACGAGGGCAAGATTACTCGTCATGGCAGCGACGAAGTGCTCAGCACCTTCGAATTCAGCAATGAGGTATTGCTCGATGAAGTCCGCGCTGGTGGGCGCATCCCGCTTATCATCGGACGAGGTCTTACTGATCGGGCACGAGAGTCGCTAGGGCTGGAATTCAGTACGGTATTCTTACGCCCCGGAGCAAATGATCCAAGCGATAAGGGATATACCCTGGCCCAGAAGATTGTGGGCAAGGCGTGTGGTGTGGAAGGTGTGCGTCCCGGTCAGTATTGCGAGCCGAAGATGACTACTGTCGGCTCTCAAGACACTACCGGGCCTATGACCCGCGATGAGCTTAAAGATCTGGCCTGCCTGGGTTTTACCGCCGATCTGGTTATGCAATCATTCTGTCACACAGCGGCCTACCCGAAACCGATTGACGTCAACACGCACCATACTCTGCCTGACTTCATGTCGACGCGGGGCGGCGTATCGTTGCGACCTGGTGATGGCATCATTCACAGTTGGCTGAATCGCATGTTGTTGCCAGACACAGTGGGTACAGGTGGAGATTCGCATACTCGATTTCCGATGGGGATTTCGTTTCCGGCGGGCTCTGGACTGGTTGCCTTTGCATCCGCTGTTGGGGTCATGCCGCTGAATATGCCCGAGTCTGTACTTGTGCGATTCAAAGGAAAAATGCAGCCGGGAATCACACTTCGCGATCTTGTTAATGCTATTCCTTATGCAGCGATTAAGAGAGGCTTGCTAACTATCGAGAAAAAGGGCAAGAAGAACGTATTTTCCGGCAAGTGCGTTGAGATCGAAGGTCTGAAAGATCTCAAACTTGAGCAGGCATTTGAACTTGCTGATGCAACCGCAGAACGATCGGCGGGTGGGTGCACAGTGAAGCTCGATATCGAGCCGTTAAAGGAATACATCACCTCCAATATTACGTTGCTTCGCTGGATGATCGACCAAGGCTATGATGATGCGCGAACGCTTGAGCGTCGTGCTCGAAAGATGGAGGAATGGCTGGCCAACCCAAGCTTGTTGAGCGCGGACGCTGACGCAGAATATGCCGAGATTATCGAAATCGATCTTGAGGAAATCAAGGAGCCACTGTTGGCTTGTCCAAACGATCCGGATGATGTCAAACCCTTGTCCGAGGTGCAGAATACGAAGGTAGACGAAGTGTTTATTGGCTCGTGTATGACCAATATCGGCCACTATCGTGCAGCGGGTAAACTCATACAGAAGTCGGGCGAGTACGTTGATACCGTTCTCTGGATTGCGCCGCCTACGCGCATGGACGAGCATCAGCTCAAGGAGGAGGGCTATTACAATATCTTTGGGGCGGCAGGTGCAAGGCTTGAAATTCCTGGCTGCTCACTGTGTATGGGTAATCAGGCACGTGTGAAACCTGGTGCCACCGTTGTATCAACCTCAACCAGAAACTTCCCCAACCGGCTGGGGCAAGGAGCGTTTGTCTATCTGAGTTCGGCCGAATTGGCAGCCGTCGCTGCATTGCTTGGAAAATTACCAACAGTTGAGGAATACATGCACTATGTGAAAGATCTCGATGCCATGAGTGATGAGATTTATCGATACCTTAACTTTAACGAAATCTCGGACTTTCAGGAGTCTGCGGATGAGGCTAAAGTGAAATTCAAGGATATTCCCGTATCCATTCAGATAGCCAGTTAGTTTGACCTTTTCCGGCTGGATAGTTAAGCATGTCGCTGTACTATCCAGCCGCTGAATTGAGCCGCCGCGATGAGTTTTGCTGAGAACATGTGAACGGTTCTTTACGCTATGCCATCTTGTGTATAGCGACGTGTTGCCCAATCATTGAGTCCCGCCTTTTATGGAAGGCAGGGTCCACTATTTTTCTGTGTGCGGCTTGCCTATATTCGGGCACCGCCCGGCTACCAGCTGGCCAATCAGTTGGCTTGAGCCAATAACCTCGATTGTTTCAGACAGGTGTTTCGTGCTGAATCCCATTGAAGCATCCCTTCTGGATCTGTTTGTCGTGATGCCAAGGTAGGGGTTGTCTGGCCATGTAACTCATCCGAACCAGCTTGTGCGCTAATCCGACTTCAGAGCAGTGAGCATTCTCCGATAGACAAGGTGAGTGGCGGTATGTTCTTGCTTAATCCCGCTATCGTGAATCAGCTTTTGTTGTCACTGATTAAGTTTGGCAGCCTCATACGGATTGTATTTATGACTCATAGCGACGCGTCAATCACTAAAGAAAACAGCAACCGTAAGTCTCTTGGCAAGCGCTTTGGTCTTATAGTTATTGGTTTCGTCTCCCTCGTTGTTGTTGTTCTGGAGCTATTGGCAGCCGATGCAGACATCGGCGGTTCTATGTGGGTTGCGCAGTTTAATAAAGGCAAGATAGCCCACGTATTGTCCTCTTCAATGGCTGCGCATGTGCGTGATGGCGACGCCGAGAGCGTTCAAAACTTGTTGGAAAACTATCCTCCGCTGGCGTTACATCAGCGTATAGCGCAAGCAGAAATATTTGATAAAAATGGTGATCGTCTCTTGAGTTATACGCCAGATGCGTTTGAGAGTCGCCATTTGTTGTCCGAGCCGTTGCCCTGGAAGGCAGAGTTTTTGAAAAAGGCAGCCAGGTCTGACGAACAACTCAAACATATAGAAGGAACGAACTACTGGGTTGCTACGCCTATTGTTGTACCTGGTGAGAGCCAGCGCGTGGGTAGTTTTCTACTTCGTTATGATGTGGGAATCATCAGAGATATCTCCATGGCCAGAGTTCTTGATCAGGTGTGGGTTGCGATTGGCCTGATAATCATGCTCGCAATCGTATTGATTCTGGTCACTCGTCGACTGCTGTCCACGCCCCTGCAGGAAATCACTAGTGCGACGACACTAATTGCTAATGGTGACTACGACAAGATCGTGCCTTACTGCCAGCGGGATGATGAAATCGGGGCTATTGCCCGATCAGTTGATATTCTGCGTTGCAAAGCACTGGAAGCTGAGACGCTACGCAAGCAAACGGAAGAATCACAACGTTTGTCGTCTATCCAGCGTGAAGCTGCCGAGGCTGCCGAGCGTAAACGACGCGAAGAGTCTGATCAACGTGTCGCAGCTGAACGTGCGCAAGCAGAGGCGGATGCTATCAGCAGTGCGGCCCTTAAACGTCGTATCGAAAATTTGTTACTGGCCGTCAAGGCGGCATCCGAGGGAGACTTTACCTACAAGATTGCAGCGACTGAGGATGATGATCTTGCGCAAGTTACCGTTGCTCTGGAGCGATTGTTTGGTCAGCTCAATACCAGTATCGTTGATATTGGGGACACAGCTGCACAGCTGAATTCCGCTGCTGGCGAACTGAATACGCTGAGTTCCAAATTAACGGGTGTTGCCGAAGAGAATGCGGCACAGGCAACGTCTGCATCCAGTACCTCAACTCAGGTTCGTGCCTCGGTCAATGACGTGGCTGAAAGCACCAATGAGATGAGTGAGTCGATTACAGATATCTCGAGTAAGACAAGAGAAGCCGAATCCATAGCCTCTCAGGCTGTAACCCTTGCGCAAAGTACGGGTGATAACGTTCAGAAACTGGCTAAATCTTCTCAAGGCATCGGAAACGTCGTTAAGGTGATTACCTCGATTGCAGAGCAAACTAACCTGCTTGCCCTCAATGCGACTATTGAGGCCGCTCGAGCTGGAGATGCTGGTAAGGGATTCGCAGTCGTTGCCAATGAAGTTAAGGATCTGGCAAAAGAGACTGCTCGGGCTACCGAAGAAATCGAGCAGCGCATCGCGAATATACAGTCCGATACCGGTACGGCAGTAACGTCCATTGCTGATATCAACGCCATTGTGCAACAGATCAGTGAGATTCAATCAGCAATTGCAAGCGCCGTTGAGGCCCAGAAATCGACAACCACCGACATGGATTCCAAGATCAGAGAAGCAACTCATGGTAATAGTGAGATCGGAGATATCATACAAGTGATATCCACTCAATCTGTTGAAAGCCTTAAGTCTTCTGCGAACGTAAGTCAGGCTGCTGGCCAAATGGATGAGCTGGCAGGTAAGCTGAACGCTCTGATGAACAGGTTCAAGCAGCCGGGTGGCAATTTGCATAACGGTGTACGGCGCGCTGCGTAGTCAGGCTACCCTGTGTCGGGCAGCTCGGCCTATCGCAAGAAATACTAGTAGGGGTCACGTGCAAGCCGGTGAGAGAGTTTTCTTATCCTTGCAGGTAAAGATCTGCCTGTTTTATATATTGCGTTCGGTTTAATAGCAATTTCGGGCGACTTCCGCCGCACTGACGCCACAGCACCACAGAGCGTACACCGCCCAGTAATGCCGACCTGATGGTTGATGCGATCTCGTTGTTGTTCAGATACTCGGGGTCTCCGCTGACCATGATTCTTGGAGTCAGGTGGCTGATACTACTGCGGTAAAGGTTAGCCAGATTGCTAATCATATCGGGGTCTGTAACGGGATTTTCCATTGCTTGTGCACGGCTGATTCCGATACGAAGCTGCTCGACCGTATTGGCATCGTTCAGAACATTGGTGCCAAGCTGAATCAGAGCTAAGGAATATCGGGCGATATCCATATCTCGCGATTCCGCATTCCCACCCAGTTGCGACTTTACGATCCTCAAACCTCTGCCGATTGTTCCAGAGTGACCACCATAGGCGTCCATTACACGATCTGTTTTCAGCGTCAGAACAGAACGTAGTGTGCCTTCCAGCTCATCTTGTTCGCACGTTCCAGTCGTTGCCAGCGACTTGCAAATATGCACTGACTGGAAGATACCACCAAGGGCCAAGGTCTGATTTTCGATTGTTGAGATTGCATTCATGAGTGCAAGTATAGGTCTATATCAGGTGCCACTTGTTTGCATTGGAGGTAAAGAAGTCATTACGAGTCAGGGAAGATCACTGATTATCGCGCCACCCAGACAATTCTCATCCTCATACAACACTACGGACTGGCCGGGTGTTGCTGCCCTCACTGGTTCATCAAATCTGATTGTCATCGTGTCATCGGGGTTAATTGTGACGAGTGCCGGCTGGTCCTCTTGCCGGTAGCGAACCTTTGCAGTACATCGAAACGAGTCGGACAGGGCGTTTGTGTCTACCCAGTGCAGGTCATGGGCATTCAGGTGGTCACGCAGTAGCATCGGGTGGTTATGTCCCTGACCGACGATCAGTCGATTCTCGGCAAGCTCCTTGCCCAGTACGTACCAGGGATCATCATTTGCATCGCTCAAGCCACCGATGCCCAGTCCCTGCCTTTGCCCCAGAGTGTAGAACATCAGGCCATTGTGCCGGCCAATAGTCTCGCCGGAATCGGTGACGATTGCACCGGGCTGCGCTGGCAGATACTCACCAAGAAACGCACTGAATTTTCTCTCGCCAATAAAGCAGATGCCAGTACTGTCTTTCTTGCTATGGACGTGAATCCCGGCATCGAGTGCCAGTTTGCGTACATCCGGTTTGTCCAGATGTCCCACCGGGAACAATGTAGGTCTCAGCTGTTCCTGATTAAGTGTATACAGAAAGTAACTCTGATCCTTGTTGCTGTCCTTCCCTCTATGCAGCTGGACAAGATCTTCAGTTCCTCCGGAACGCACATAGTGACCAGTGGCTATTGCATCAGCACCTTGTTGATGTGCATGATCGAGAAATGCCTTAAACTTAATTTCCTTGTTACACAATATATCTGGATTAGGTGTACGCCCGGCGCTGTATTCGGCCAGAAAATGCTCGAATACTCGTTTCCAGTACTCTTCGGCAAAGTTTACGGTAGACAGCTCAATGCCCAGTATGGCAGCCACCGAAGCGGCATCGCGATAGTCCTGGCGGGCAGTGCAATGCTCATCATCGTCTTCCCAATTCTGCATGAAGATCCCCGAAACCTGATATCCCTGCTGTTTTAGCAACAGGGCTGTTACGGATGAGTCGACACCACCCGACATGCCCACAATCACGTGCATGTTTTGCGGATCAGCGCGGAAAGCAGCCGCTGGACTGTTTTGTGTAGTGCTCACTAGTAATTGGTGATCAGGGCGTCGTTGTGCTTGCTTGTCTTGCGTTTGGACGGCGGTGGCGTGGTTTGTCGGGCAAAGAAATTTCCGTCCATAAGCTGTAGGAACTGTTTAGCCTGTGGTGATAAGAACTTTCCACGACGTACCACTACACCGTAGCTACGGTTAGGAAAGTACTGGCCCATTGGTCGTACGGTGAGGTTTTCAAAACCTCGCAGGCAGATGCTGGTCACTATGCTGATGCCGGTGCCTATTTCCACGTAGCGCTTGATAACCTCCCAACCTCCAGCTTCCAGAACTACATTGTAGGGTACGCCGTGCTGTTGGAAAACGAGATCGACCACGCTCCATGTACTCAGGTGACGCGGTGGAAGAATGAGTCCGTAGGGGCTGATATCTTCGAGGCTGACGTTTTCATGTTTTTCCAAAGGATGCCCTTTGCACATGATTAGTGCCGGGGTATAGTCATAGATCGGGTGGTAAACCATATCGTCAGGCACATCTATCATGGAGCCCACGGCGAAATCGACTTCGTTGGCGCGCAGTAAAGCGAGCCCGTCGTGGCCTGTGACATTGTGCAGTCGAACATCAATCTGTGGATATTCGTCTGAAAAGCTCTTGATAACATCTGGAAGGATGTAAAGCAGGGTGGCTTCGCCCGACGCAATATCCAGGGGCCCTGCATGAACGTCCCCCAGCCGGGCTGCAAAGCTGTCAGCCAGTCTGGAAAAACCATCAACCAGAGGTTGCGCCATTTCGAGCAACAGGTCGCCAGCGGGGGTGAGCCTGATTTTTGGCCCACAACGTTCGAACAGCAATGTGTCGAGTTCTTTCTCAAGTGCCTGTATCTGCAATGAGACTGACGGCTGACTGAGTTTCAGGCGTTCGGCGGCCTTGGATATACTTCCCGTCTGAGCAGCGTTGCAAAATGCCCTTAGTTGTCGGTGTTGATTCAGATTGGGTGTATCGGAACTGGCCATAATGCAGAGTATTTACTGAAGCAATGCTAATAATATTTAGTATTGTGCTTTATAACAACCCATAATATAGAAAAAACGGTTTTCAGCAATGGCTGATTTGATTCGAGACTGGCTGCTGGATCCCGCGGCGTTACTGTTTCTGCTGTCGCTCATGACAATCATCGTGTGCGTAAAAGCGCAGCATCAGTGGGGAGCATTCACGTTTGCGAGATGGAAATATGTCTTTATTTTCCTGTGGTTAGCCTTTTTTATGCTGTGCTCGGCCCCTGTGCTTGTCAATCCCTTGCTGGCCACGCTCGAAGATCAATATCCCGCATCTTCAGAGTGTGAAGCGGGAAGCCATTTGGTCGTGTTAGGAGGCGGTGTCGATTCCCGGATTCAATCTGACATTGAATTTGAACACATGAGTCAATCTACGATATCGCGAGCCACAGCGGCTGTGCGAATTGCTGCTGATGAGCCTCAACTCCGGATAGTTATCGCCGGCGGCGCGTTAATAGACATTAGCGAGGCCGATGTCATCGCCAGGTATATGATCGCCCTTGGCACTAGTCAGAGTCGTATCCTGCGCGATGGATTATCGCGTAACACGCGTGAGAATGCGCTCAATGTCGCATCATTACTGGCTTCCGAAACCTTGGAAGGTCAAGTGAGACTCGTCACCTCGGCCCTGCACATGCCGCGTGCGCTGAGAACATTCCACAAGGTGCTAAGACAGCAGGGTATAGCCATTTGTCCTATCTCTGTTGGTCGGGAAGCCTTAATCGATGTGCCGGTTTGGGCATGGATGCCGCAGACGAGCGCATTAGCGAAATTTGACAAATTGCTGCATGAAATAGCCGCGCTCGCGATCTATCGCTTGCGTGGGTGGATCTAGCAAAGGGCAGTGGTGATCTGCACGACAGCACGCTTTTTCATGACTGGCTGTCGCGCGCAAATACTTAGACTTTGTAGTAGTCCAGGTACCAATCGACGAAGTTGGAGATGCCCTTTTCAACACTGGTATCAGGTTTGTAATTCACATCTCTTACAAGATCACTGACGTCTGCGTAGGTATCCGGGACATCTCCCGCTTGCAGTGGTAAGAGATTTTTATCCGCGGTACGGTTGAGGCAGGATTCGAGCGTACTGATGTAGTGTTCAAGATCGACCGGTTTGTTGTTACCGATGTTATAAACACGATATGGAGCTGAGCTGGTCGCCGGATCCGGGGCATTACTATCCCAGGCCTCATTCGGTTGAGCGATGTTATCCAGAGTACGAGTTACCCCTTCGACGATGTCGTCTACATAGGTAAAATCGCGCTTGTGCTTACCGTAATTGAATACATCGATTGGTTTGCCAGCGAGAATATTCTTGGTGAATAGAAATAGCGCCATGTCCGGGCGTCCCCAGGGACCATAGACTGTAAAAAAACGCAGGCCGGTTGTTGGTAATTGAAACAGATGGCTGTATGTGTGAGCCATGAGTTCGTTGGCTTTTTTAGTAGCTGCATAAAGGCTGACTGGATGGTCTACCGATTCATGCACCGTGAATGGCATATTGGTGTGATTACCATAGACCGAACTGGTGGAGGCATACACCAGATGCTCCACTTTGCTGTGTCGGCAATTTTCCAGTACGTTGGTAAAGCCTACAACGTTGGCATCAATATAGGCTTGTGGATTTTCAAGGGAATATCGAACGCCCGCTTGCGCTGCCAGGTTAACCACCCGTTGTGGTTGATGTTTGCGAAATGTGGCTTCCATGAGGTCTTTGTCTTCAAGGTTGCCACGTACCTCGGTGAAGCGATCATAGGCTTTCACACGCTCTAACCTGGCAAGCTTGAGATTGACATCGTAGTAATCATTGACATTGTCAATCCCAATGACTTCGTCACCTCGCTCGAGCAGCTTGATTGCCAGAGTCGATCCAATAAAGCCTGCTGTACCAGTAATAAGAACTTTCATTGTTGACTGTGTTTGGTCGCGAGTTGAGATAGGTAATAGAACACCAGAATCGTTTTACTGCAGGGGCAGATCGACGTTATTACAGGGCAATACTAACGGCAATCTGGCTGTGAGCCTGGTCAGAGGCGGGCGTCTACGCTCGCTTTGGGTAATACACTTTTAATATCATAAAGTACGTGATCTGCTTTTCCGAAGGCGCGGATGGCGTCACTTCCCAGAGCAACGAATTGCTTGTGAGCAACCGCCAGTATTATCGCATCGTAGTGTGATTGCTGTGGTTCATCTATAGGGGTGATACCGTATTGTTGCTGCGCCTCTTCGCTATCTACCCAGGGATCGTAGATTGCGACATTTGCATGGTAGTTTTCCAGTTCACTTACGATATCCACGACTCGTGTATTGCGCAAATCAGGGCAGTCCTCCTTGAAGGCCAGGCCAAGTATTAATATATTCGCCCCAACCACATGAATACGCTTTCTGGTTAGCATCTTTATCACGGTTTCAGCGACAAAGGCTCCCATTCCATCATTGATCTGACGACCGGATAGAATGACTTGCGGGTGATAGCCGATTTCCTGAGCCTTGTGCGTCAGGTAATAAGGATCAACGCTTATGCAATGACCTCCGACTAGTCCAGGTCGAAAATTAAGAAAATTCCATTTGGTGCCTGCAGCTTCCAGTACCTCAAGTGTGTCGATTCCCAGTTTTTCAAAAATAAGAGCTAGTTCGTTAATCAGGGCGATATTCAGATCGCGTTGTGTGTTTTCGATAACCTTGGCGGCTTCGGCAACCTTGATCGAACTGGCCATGTGCGTACCGGCAGTGATTACACGCCTGTAGAGCTGATCCACCGCGATCGCCACATCTTCGGTTGATCCCGATGTTACTTTCATGATGTTGCTGACTCGGTGTTCCTTGTCACCTGGATTGATGCGTTCCGGGCTGTAGCCTGCAAAAAAGTCTGTGTTGAAAACCAGGCCGGACTCACGTTCCAGAATCGGAATGCAGACCTCTTCGGTTGCTCCCGGGTATACGGTGGATTCATAAATTACCACGCACCCCGGCTGCATGATTTTACCAATGGATTCACTGGCTTTAACCAAAGGGGTAAGATCAGGTTGCTTGTGACGGTTGATTGGCGTTGGGACAGTGACGATGAATACCTTGCAAGCGGCGAGATCCTCAATTTTGCTGGTGAAGCTTATGTGAACAGCCATGCTTAGCTCTTCAGCGGATACCTCTAAAGTGCGATCTTTGCCGGACTTCAGCTCTTCGATGCGTTCGACGTTGATATCGAATCCGATAGTGGGGCATTGTTTCGCGAATTCTACGGCTAATGGAAGGCCGACATATCCAAGACCAATAATGGCAATGGTGTCGTCGCTGGAAATCTCGTACATCTAAAAAGCTTCTCCGGTGAACTGCGCGATCATCTGGTGGGATGGGAGACCCGCTGTGATTATAAGACACTCACTAATACAGAGGCGAAAAATAAAGTCGGCCTGTCAAGCGACATGTAACTGGTTACGTATTCAACAAATAAGCCAAGATGAGAAATCAAGAAAAAATCTGACTGTCCACTAGCAGATTTTAATGGATACCACGTGTTGGATTATGCACACGACTCCCGGTGACGCGCTAGACTACCTCCGGGAAGGCATAGACAATCGGACAGCAAGCCGGCTGATTCGAATTTCAGGACGATCGTTGATTTTGGGAACTTTTAAATTTTTCAAGATGCATTTGCGGGTGCCCTTCCTGCTATTGGCAGTCCTCGAATTCTGTGTTTGTGTGGTTGCTGTGTTTATCGCAGCCTATGTTCGTTTCGATGGCTCGCAGATAACCGAGGTGTCGAGTATCGGCTCGCCACTTGCCACATCCATCCTGTTCGGTTTAGTGATGCCTATAACCATGATGGCCATGGGACTATATCAAAGCCGTTTCCGGGGTGGGACAATTGGCGTATTCCTGCGCTCGATTATCGGATTCATGTGCGGTGCCGCTATTCTAGCGCTCCTGTACTACATGATTCCCCCACTCAAGCTGGGGCGGGGTGTATTTGCCCTTGCCATTCTGATTGCGTTCTTTATGGTCGGCACAATCCGACCGATATTTTTCTACTATGTTGATCGCGATATCCTAAAGATTCGTGTCCTCATACTAGGCGCTGGTGAGAGGGCAGGTTCGATTTCTCGACGCTTGCGGCGCCGCGTTGATCGCCGGGGGTTTCGTGTAGTGGGTTACGTCCCGTTGTCCACCGACAGAGGGCTTCGAATGGACAGCGCGTTGCTGGCGGATCAAGGCGATGCATCCTTACTCGATTTTGCCATTGCAAATCAGGTCGATGAGATTGTTGTGGCGGCCGATGAAAGGCGCGGCAGTCTGCCACTTGATCAATTGCTCGAATGCAAACTACACGGCCTTGATGTGATCGATCTGCTCAGTTTTTTTGAACGTGAGCAGGGCAAGCTACCTCTCGATATTCTTCGACCCGACTGGTTAATCTATTCTGATGGCTTTGAACGAGGTGCTTTCAGAGACATCACCAAACGCCTGTTTGATATCGTCGCAAGTGTATTCATTATCATGCTGACCTGGCCGTTCATGTTGCTGGCGGCTATTGGTATCAAGCTTGAGGATGGACTCTCCGCACCTGTGATTTACAGGCAGGTCAGGGTAGGCTATCTGGGGAAGTCGTTTGAAGTCCTGAAGTTCAGGAGCATGACGACCGATGCGGAAAGCAAAGGAGGCGCTCAATGGGCGGTAAAAAACGACGCACGCGTGACACGCATCGGTCACTTCATGAGAAATACAAGAATTGATGAATTGCCACAGATTCTGAATGTACTGACAGGGGCAATGAGTTTCGTCGGGCCAAGACCAGAGCGCCCTCATTTTGTCGAGCAACTTAGTGATTCAATTCCCTACTATCGTGAACGGCATGCTGTCAAACCGGGAATCACTGGCTGGGCACAGGTTTGTTATCCCTATGGTGCTTCGCTTAAAGATTCAGTGCAGAAGCATGAGTTTGATCTTTACTACATCAAAAACCATACTATTTTTCTCGATATGCTTATCCTTTGCCAAACTGCTGAAGTTGTGTTGTTTGGTAAAGGGGCAAGATAGAGTCTACCGCCAGGTCAGCGGCGCTGCTTTAGTAAATGAGACGAGCTTGCTCGCTAATTCGTTGAACTATTTAACGTAGTCTACAAACAACGCAAGAGTCGCCATCGCCACTTTTGTAAAGATATATCGACATTTACTTTCACTGTCTCTACCACGCTTTAGGTATTTCTTAAGGGGTAAATCAGCGTTGCGTATTTCTGAAGAGGTATAGCAGTCTCGGTTTAATCAAATACAATAACCACGGTAGTAATTTGATTTATATTCCTGCTGAACTAGTGTTCATAGGAACACTACGAGGGACGTTTGTAGGGGGGGCTTCAGGTTTTTTGTATCGTGCCCGTATTCTTTACGATCGCAAAAGGATCAGTAAGTCCGAAACGAATGGAATTCGAACTTTTTACTGAGTGGGTTTTACAAAAACACCACGAGTCTGGGACTTTCGAATTTCTGCAGCAGTTGGCATGAAATTGCTTTGGGGAGCTTCCTTTACCACTTCCCGGCCAATTTCAGCCGTTGCCCTGTTTGCATTTCTATCGACGATAAGAAAAAACATGATAGTGGATAGCATGGTAATAACACCTAGCAGAACCCAAGCGACATTTCGTGCTTTTCGAGGTATGTTACGTCTCTGGTTTCGGGGTGCCGGGTCGCGGCTTAATACATTAGAATCCGGCATCGGCGCATTTGAGGATTCTGGCGCTTCAGGTCGTGAATCGGGTTGTCTTGTCGCTTTAGGAGTACTTGCAGCGTGTACTGATTGAAACGGAAGGCGCTGGTTTTTTCGATAGAAATCTCGCAGGGCGTTGTACGATTTTGTCAGGTTTATGAATTGCTGCTGCGCATGTACCTGTTCGCGAGGTCTGCTAGCGAATTTGTCAGGATGCCAAACATGTACGAGCCTTCTGTAGCTGGAACGTGCAATATCCCAGTTGGCTCGATCGCTGAGTTGCAGTTGTTCGTAGTGAAGCGCGAATTGAGTTTTTTGCGTGTCGTGAGTAGTCATAGTTTTTTAACTTAAATGTCGTTTGCTCAAAGTTCGAAGAAAAAAATTGTAAATCTGGCGATCCTTACTTCAAACGACACAGTTGTTTATACAAAAAAAACAAGCTAAATACCACTGCAGAGCGAATTAGCAGATAAACTTCGTGACAACAATAACAATTAGTCGTCATTCAGTTTGTTGCCATTTCTGAAAAACGTCAAAAACACAGTACAGGCTAATATTTGATAGTACGACAGTCAGAAAACTGTGACTTATTTCTCGTGTCTAGGAGGCACTTTTCAAACATGGACTTACGCTACGTTGTAACTTTATTACTCACACTTAGTCTGTCGGCGTGTGCGGGTACGCGTGCCACTCTGAGCGAAGACGAGCGTCCTCCAAAGATAACGTCGAATAGTGTGCCTGAATTTCGTCTGGGATCGGGCGACGTCGTCAGCGTCAACGTCTGGAAAAATCCGGATCTTTCGGTGACCGTCCCGGTCAGGCCTGACGGTTTTATTTCTGTACCGCTGGTCGGTGATGTATTGGCAGGCGGGCAAACGCCCGCCGAGATAGTGACCGATACCGAGAGAAAACTTGCGCAATACATCAGGACCCCTAAGGTGTCGGTTATTGTCAGGGAGATCCCCAGTGCCGAGTTCCAGAATCGGGTCCGTGTAGTGGGTGGGGTCGCCGAACCAAAATCCATCCAGCACCGTGATGGCATGACAGTCATCGACCTGATATTGGAAGCAGGTGGTGTCACGGACTTCGCATCGCCGAATTCGACTCGTTTATATCGATCAATTGATGGAGTTTCTATGTCATACGA
This sequence comes from Granulosicoccus sp., assembly GCA_045106855.1. Classification (GTDB taxonomy): domain Bacteria; phylum Pseudomonadota; class Gammaproteobacteria; order Granulosicoccales; family Granulosicoccaceae; genus Granulosicoccus. The sequence continues at coordinate 133,686 of JBGCFI010000009.1, read as the reverse complement.
TATATATCTTCAGGATATACTGTCAAGCGGATTGCTCGATACCAATTACGAGCTTCTTCCGGGCGATGTCATAACTATCCCAGAACGCCGGTTTTAGGTGGTGATCACTCTTGTTTTACTGTCGACGAGCAGCTCAATCATAAATGAAGCGCTATGAGTAATATTACTCTTGATGAAATGGTGCCGCTGGTGACGCGTGAAGCAACCGCGCGAGCGGGCACATTGTTGGCAATATTTTGCCTAATTAGCCTGGTATTCCTGGTAACAGGGTTCTTCTGGGAGAAAAAATACACCTCGTCCGTTCAACTCTACGTGGATGACAGCAATATCGTTGCACCAATATTGGGCACTGAACAGGTGACAACACGCGATAAGGCTAACGTTGCGAAAGAAGAATTGTTTGCCACTGACATACTGGACCGCATCCTTGACGAGGTGGGTTTCACTGCCGCTGATACATTGGCCGCTGATCGGGAAGAGGCGCGTGACGATCTGACCGACAACACCAATGTTCTGAATCGCAATAACCAGCTTCTTGAAATCAAATACTATGACGACGATCCAGCGGTTGCATTTCAGGTAACCAGCCTTTTCGCGGAGCTTTTCCTGCAAAAAACAATGGATTCTTCTACCGAAGAGACATCTGAAGCATTCGAATTCATTATTAATCAGGTAGAGACCTATCGAACCAAGCTGGAAGACGCCGAGAGTCGTCTCGAGAGTTTCCGCAGTCAGTTCCCCGGAATCAGCAATAGCACGGAAGGCAACGTCAATGCCCGTATTGTCGAGTTGCAACGCGATTTTGAACAAACATCACTGGTTTACGCACAGGCAAATCAACGCAGACAAACGCTGCAATCCGAGCTGTCCAACGAATCGTCAACGCTTGCTCGCGATTACCAGATTGGGCAAACGCGTGATCAGATATCTCGACTTCAAGGTGAAATCGATCTACTGAGTTTGTCCTATACCGACGACTACCCCGATATCGTGCGCCTCCGTCAACAAATAGAGGATATCAAGGCCACAGCCGCGCGGCGAAGTGTGGAATCCGCTCAAAGAGGAACCGGACAGGCAATTTTTAATGTTGGTGGAAATACTTTTTCCGGATCGGCCAGTCTTAGCCCCGTCTACCAGCAACTGAGGAGTGATCTGGCCAGAACGTCCGCTGATGCGGATGCGCTGCAGTCGAAAATGCGTCAGTTGCGGGTGCTTCTTGAGAAGGAAATCGAGCGATCTGCAAAAACGTCGCAGGCGGAGAGACGATTATCGGAGCTAACGCGTGATTATGAAATCAACAAGAAATTTTATGAAGATCTACTGAGCCAGCAGGAAAATGCACGACTCACCATGACCTTGGGTGCAGAACAACAAGGTGTGCTATACCGCATCCATCAGCCAGCTAATTTCCCCGCAAGACCTAATGGACTTCGATTTGTACACATTGTCCTGGCGGGGATTGTCCTGGCTACTGTACTGCCATTCATTTACCTGTTTGTGTTTCTGAAAGTAGATCCCAGGATTCGCACGGCATCGGCGGTGACAGATGTACTGGAGCTGCCACTTCTCACCGTTGTGCCACATATGGCCTCTCCTCACGAAAAAACACCATTGTTTCAGCGTCCAAGTGCGATAATGGTGACCGTTGGCGTGGTGTGCGCCTTGTACGTGGTGGTATTCCTAATCAAATATAATATGGAAGTTGTCGGCGGAGCCTCACTACTATGACGGATCGTGCAAAATTCGCTAACGTTCGATCAATGCTTGAACAGCAGCAGGAGAAATCCGGTCGGCGTAGCAAAAAAATGAGCCGGTCCATGGTTCCGGCGGTGTCGACAAAGCGCGGTAGCCGTCAGCTAGAGGCTGCTAATGACTCTGTCACCCTGGCGGATAAAGCGCGTGCTGATCTGGCCAACATGGAGGAGTCCACGCTTTTCAATGACAGGCAGCTGGATTTGCTTGGCATTGTCCATCCCAGGACGAAGAACAAGGCGTTGGTTGATTCGATGCGTCAGCTCCGCACCAAGCTTTATCAGCTGCGCCCAAACAAGAATTTCAGTGTCATGGTCAGTTCGGTAGTGCCAGAAGGTGGCGGTAGTTTTGTCAGTCTCAATCTGGCCGCGACCATTGCTTTCGATCAGGTTAAGACCTCGATGCTGATCGAGGCCAATCTACAGGCACCTATCATGCATAAACTCATGAGATTGCTTGGTAAAGAAGACGCCCCCGGCTTGCTGGAGTACCTTGAACAACCAGAACTCGGTATTAAGCAAATTGTCAGTCCCACGGGTGTTCCCAGATTGCGAGTGGTTCCTTTGGGGCGTCACAGCGAGATGAGTTCAGAGCATTTTACGAGCGCGCGCTATCAGCAACTCATGACGGATATCAAGGAACGTTACGACAATCGCTATATTATCGTCGACGGCCCCTCAATGAGTACATCAGCTGATGCCCGAATCTTGTCTGAAATCTGTGATTTCACCGTGCTGGTTATCCCTTATGGGGGCGTGACTCCAGGTGTGCTCGATTCAGTTATCGACGAAATCGATGAGCGTAAGCTGGCGGGAATCGTGATTAACAACCAGCCAGAATAGTTTTGTCCAACGTGTTAGAGCGGGTCTTTGCGAGCCTCCGCCAGTGGGCGGTGCTAAAAGGCTTCGTTAGCGCTACTTGTCTAGTTGCCTGTATGCAAGCTGTCGCCCTTGATGTTGGTTTTCAAGGGTTAGTTGAAACCGAAGCCAGTGACAATGTGCAGGGGGCTAACGCTCCTGCCGAGGAAGAGGGCATCATTCATTCTGGCGTGTTGGGTATTTACGGTGAGCATCGAAGTCGATCGGTTACAGCGGCATTTTCTGGTGAGTTGGACAATCGCAAAACATCCTCAGCCGATGATTCGGATTTCAGTTCTATCAGCCGTTTTTTAGGTGCCGCTGAATTCAAGCTAACGCCCCGTTCATGGGTCTGGTATGTTGGAGATATTCTGGGTGGAGTTCGGACCGATGATGCCATTCAGCCGATCGATGACGCAGAAATTGAAAGACGAAATGTTTTCGTTACGGGCCCTATTTTCGAGTACGAGCAAATTGGGCAAAGCCGCACGAGCGCTCGCGGCTTGTACGTAAACCAGACTCAAAATCGCGAGTCGCTTGAGAATTTGTACATTGCCGATCTAAGTCATGAGCGCATTTTGTCGGTTGTCAGTTACTTTGGTATCAGACTCGGAAACATATTTACCGATCTTCCCGATGACAGTGAGAACGCGCCTGAAGCTCTGCAGCTGGAAGAGAATTTCAATCGCGCTACGTTAGGTATATATTACAATCGATCTATCGGCTTTCTGAATTTGTTTGGTGATTTTGGTTTTACCCGATATGACGCAGGTGACGAATCCCTGGATGGACTTAGTGCAGAACTACGCGCCATTCAGACATTGGGTCCCCAGACCCTATTAACGGTATATGTACAAACCGATTTGAGTGACCAGAGCCTGAGCGCTGTCGAAAGTCTTGTACAGAGTGGTGAAACGGCTGTTGGGATTGCCCCCAACGCGTCGGGCTTCTTTTCCGAAACACGCGTCGGTGTCGAATATAGCTTCCGGAGCCTGGACAGGGTTGTCAGTCTTGGTGCCGGTTTTGCTGAACTTGATTATCAGTTGTTGTTCGGTGGTTTGGAGGGCGATATCGATATAGATGGTGAGGATCGGCAACAGGGCTTCGCAACCGCCTTCTGGTCACAAAGTCTTACCAGTCAGTTGCGTTCCGAATTAGCTCTCAATTACGAGGCTCAGGATTTTAATAATCGCATCGATAACTCGGATTCCTTGTTGCTGCGGTTTCAACTGATCTATCAACTCACTCGCAGTTTTGAATTGCAAGTAGGTATTACCCACGATACGGCCTCAGGGGTCCGCACAAGATTCTTCGATACCGGTGCTACTGAAGAGGATATTGACATTACAGAGAATCGTTTGTCTATCGGGCTTCGATGGGCGCCTCCTTCTCGTGCCGGTCAGGATCTTACGGTCGAGCTCAAATCCCTTTTACAATAATTTTGAGTGTGGCGGTCGTGAATCATCAGAAAGAGCCGTTGCTTAAGAGTACAGAGCAGCGTAGCCAGGTAGAACCAAATGGCAATTTGCTGCCTGATATAAATTCGTCAACAGCCCAAGGTTCAGGTGGTCAGAAAACAGATTCTCACATTAACTCATTTCCTGTTAGGAACGGGCAAGCACTGCGTGTACTTTTTGCTGTTGATAGCCGTTTCCCCGGATTGGGAGGGGCTGAGACTCAGGCGCTAAAACTTGCGGTGGCTTTGCGCGAGCAAGGTGTATACGTTGAGTTCGTTACACCTCTTGTGAATATATCGCAGCCCTTGCAGGAGACCTACCACGATTTTGTAATAAGGCGAATTGACTACCCACATGTAAGATGGCTCGGATCGCTAATTGTCATGCAACGATTCGCCCGCTACTTGAAAGACAATGAGCATCGCTTTGATGCAATACATGTTCATATTACGCATCTTATGGCTGCAGCAGCCGGCTTTGCACGTGCTAGAATTGCAATTCCGGTGATCACTAAGGTATCGGGATTCTATGAATTTGAGGGTGGTGTCCTTGATCCGGCGGCACGCTTTAAACCGCTGAATATTCTGATCCGCCAGGGTTTGAAGAAGGTGGATTTTGTTCAGACCATCAGTTTTCAAACACGAGAAAAGCTGTTACGCGCGGGATTTTCCGACACTCAGATACAATTTGTCCCCAACGGCATTGACGCGCGACAATTACCAGTGGAAACCCCGTCAAGTGATGCAATTCGTATTGGTTATTGCGGACGGCTGAGGGAAGTAAAAGGCGTTCATGTATTGCTAGACGCGTTCGCTGCATTGAAAGCTGACTATCCCGAAAAAAGTTTGAAGCTTGTAATTGCGGGTAGTGGTGAGACGCAAACAGCATTGGTGGAACAAGCGGAAACGCTAGGTATTGATGCGGATATTGAGTGGTTAGGACTCATCCATGAGACCAGTAGCTTTTTTCATTCCATTCATATTTATGTTCAGCCCTCATTTGCAGAAGGATTACCAAATTCCGTTATGGAGGCGATGGTTGCCCGGCGCCCTGTGGTAGCAACTGATATTGGGGGAAACAGCGATCTGGTGCAAGAGGGGGTCAGTGGACTACTGTTTGAGACGGGTAATGCTATAGCTTTAGCGGGTCAGCTGGCTCGATTGCTCGATGAGCCCGAGCTGAGTCGGCGGCTTGCAGGGAAGGGGCGGCAGCTTATCGTCGAGCGATACGGCATTGACCTGGTAACTCGAAAACTTGCGGCCTTATACCTTGCGTAGTTCAATTGAAAAAATCGTCGTAACCGTTTCGATTGATACTGAATGCGATCATGACCCTCAGTGGGTTCGTTCCAGTCCATTAAGATTCGATTCGATTCTTGATGGTCTTCCAAATCGATTGCAACCGGCTTTTGAAGCTGTCGGTGCTGTTCCCACATATTTGCTGACTGTCGAGGTACTGGAGGACTCGGCGTCCGTCGATACTCTTAAGTCATTAACGGGTAAATATGAATATGGAACGCACCTTCATGCAGCATTTATCGAGCCCGAGAAAAAATATTTTGACTATGCTGGTATCGATAGCCCGGATTTTCAATGTGGATACGCCCCCGATATCGAATATCAGAAACTGGCGAATCTGACCTCATTATTCGAGGAAAAACTCGGCTATTTACCCACAAGTTTCAGGGCGGGGCGCTATGGCGCTTCGGCGGATTCGGTGAATTCTCTTCAGCGGCTCGGTTATAAGGTTGATACGAGCGTTACACCCCATTTGCAGTGGCGTGAACCACGAGCCAGGGTCGATTTTAGAAAAGCACCCGAACAACCTTACTTTCCTTCCGTGAACAATCTGAGTGTTCCCGGGAAATTTTCTGAGGGAAGAATACTCGAAGTGCCTGTCAGCGTGAAGCCACGGTTTTTTAGTGATCCACATTGGTTCAGACCATGGTTTGCAAGCGTAAAACAGATGAAGGAGGTTTTCAGGTATCAACTCAGACGTCATCCAGACGTATCAGTACTATCCATAAACATGATGTTTCACTCAATGGAAGTCATTGAGAAGGCATCCCCTTATCCGCAAAATACTACTGAAGTGAAGCGTTTCATCGACGATATGCAGACCACCTTGCAATGGTGTGCTGAAGAGGGGGCAGTATTTTCAGGCCTTAGCAATCTACAGGATATATTTGCTGAATCCGCCCGGGCTACGTCTTGATATCCCGCAACCTTCTTGACGAGCTATGATCACATTCGTAAAGAGTTTGTGCTAGATACACACAATGCCAGCGCCTCGACTCTATCAACATCTACGAAACTATGCCTCAGCCGGTATGCTGTCAGCACTGGTCGGTCTGGTCACCTTTCCAATGCTTACGCGTAATTTGAGTGTTGCCGATTACGGTATTGTCGGATTAATCACATCCAGCGTAACGTTGTTTATTGCGATGGGAAAGCTGGGCATGCAACACGCAGTTATCCGGTTCTTTGCCCAGATCAGGAATTCCAATATTGCATTCTCTGATCGGCAGATGAACAGTTCGGTCAGCGTCGTGTTCCTTGCTCTGGCAGTTGTGACGACCTTGCTGTTCCTGATCATGGGCTATCAGGTACTCCCTGCAGTTTTGCAGTACGAGAATATTTCAACCTTGTTTTTATTGGCATCTGCCATTGTTTTTGTCAGGATTCTGGGAAGCGGAATCATGAATTTTCTGCGTGCCCAGCAACGCAGTGCCGAAGTGGCAATTGCTCAAAGCCTGGCAAGGTTTCTTAACCTGACACTGTTAGTGGCGGTGGTGCTCGCATCAGCGCTGGATCCGTTTTCAGTCATCACTTGTCTTTTTTTTGCGGAACTCGCCGGCGTTTGCTTTGTTGCTTATCAGTATCGCTCCGAGTTCTATTTCCATCATTCGGAAATTTCCGTCAAACTTGCCAGAGCGATGCTGGTTTACGGTATGCCACTAATGATTCTGGAGTCTTTGTCTCTAGTGTTGCGCCTCAGTGATCGTTACCTTATTGAAGCCATGTTGGGTGTTGACGAGCTGGGACAGTACTCGGCCTCTTATAACCTTACCAGCTATCTGGATATCATTATCCTGGCGGCAATTTTACAAGCTGTCCGACCCGCATACATACAGATATGGGAAACACAGGGTTCGACAAAAACGGCTGAATTTCTATCACGCGGCTTTCATCTTTACGTTGTAATAGGTCTGCCATTTATCGCGATGTTTTCAATTACCAGTCCGTACTTGCTGAGTTTTCTTGCTGGTCCGAAATACGCTATTGGTACTGTCATAATTCCGTATGTTGCTGTTAGTTTCTGGCTGGAAGGCGCGTTGTATTTTCTGGCTGCGGGTCTTTATATATTCAAGAACACCAAAGTACTTATGTTTTGCAGTCTAGTGGCAACGATTATTAATCTTGGCCTTAACCTAGTGTTCATACCCCGATTCGGAATTACCGGGGCAGCGGCGGTAACAGTATTTTCGTATGGAGTGTTCATGGTCTCGGTTGCGCTGCTATCGTTTCGGCATGTGAAATTTCGTGTGGAGTGGGTGGCACCAATTTTCGCAACACTGGCCAGTCTGCTGGTTTATATCTTGATGACACGAATCGATTTTGGAGGCGATAGTGTCAATTTTCTATTAAAGGGTTTTACCGGAACCTTGGTGCTTCTGGTGGTTATCTGGATGCTGGCGCCTGAGACAAGAAACTGGCTGCACTTTTTTCTGAATAAAATCCAGCCGGGAAGAAAACCTTCGTGAGTGTTGTATTGATGTATCACGGGGTTTATCCGGATTCTGACAGCAGCTCAATTGATGCTGAAGATTTACCTTATGCAGTGAGCCTTTCCGAGTTTACCCATCAGTTGGATTTACTGACCGAGCGAAACGTTGGGTTATATGGCAGTGGCAGTGGCAGGTCCCCGGACGTTGTTATCACTTTTGATGATGGCCATGTCAGTAACCTTCGTCTGGCAGCACCTAAACTGGTTGAGCGTAATCTGGCGGCCTACTTTTTCATAACCAGTGATTTCATTGGTCAACGTCGACATTTCATGTCTGCGGATGAACTGGCTGCGTTGTCGAATTTACCTGATCTGTGCATTGGCAGTCATGGCAAGACTCATCGATTTTTTGATGATATGTCCAGTGAAGAATCACTTCACGAACTCATCGAGAGCCGTCAAACTTTGGAAAACCTGTGCCAATCGGCGTGTCGCTCAATCTCGTTCCCAGGTGGCAGGTTTTCACCTGAAACCCTACGGCAGCTCACTAAAGCGGGCTACAGCCAATGGTTTGGATCGGATATCGGACTTGTCGAGGCTCAACGCTGGCAAAAGAGAAACGATCTGGAAAATGCTGCATGCAATGCGTCGGCAGGTGAGCCAATAAACGAAGACCCTTCCAGGGGGCTCGTTAAGCTTGGTGATTCGGGGCTTAAGGATCGTTGGTTTCTGAATGCGCAGAGTGGTTTTACACCACTTGAGAGGATTGCAGTCAGACGCAATACTCGACGAGAGGAATTTCGTCGTATGATAGCCCAGGAGCCTGCCTATTTTCGACGTCAGCGTCTGAATGGACAGGTAAAACATCTCGTTCGACGCGTTATTGGTAACCGCCTCTATCATGGCCTCTACAAATCCTTTGCATCGAGCCAATAAGGATCCCCGGGCAGACGACGCCGTCGACACACCTTTGGTGCGAACTGGTCGGCTCCGTCGGCGTGGGGCCGGCGCTCCGGCTTACAGCGAGCGACGTAAAAGCCGCAACAAGTTGCGACAGATGCGTGAGATGGCGGCAACGACCAGAGTATCGGCAGGTTGGCCTGAATTTAATAGCCTGAAACCTGTGCTGAGTTTCCTGGCAATACCCGCTTGTCTGGTGCTGGTGATAACTTTGACAGGCGGTCACTGGCCCTCTTTCATTCTGTATCCCATTGCGCTTGGTCTGGGCCTTTTCGTCGCTGCCAGCACCCTTCGCGGTGTGGAGCTGGTTCTTGCTGTTCTTCTAATTTACCTCCCGTTGTCAAAGGTATTTGTTGTGCCCATTGCACCTGGAGTCAATGGCACCAACATGCTGCTAATCCTTGGCTTCTTTGCAGCCACACTGCGATTGCTGACTACGCGCCGGAAGCTGACTGAATGGCCAGCCGGTACGTACCTTGTTTTTGCTTTCGGATTCCTGACATCACTCTCTGCATTTACGCTGATGTTAATTCCCGGTGGTCGCGTCTATTTACTCTACAGCGAAATATTGAGCTACAAAGCGTGGATTGACCAGTTTGTTTTCTATTTCATCGTGTTGATGTGCGTAAGGGATATAGAAACGGCCAAGCGCTGCGCTGTCTACGTCATGATCGGCTCTGTGTTGGTGGTTTTATATTCGGTTCCGGAGATGCTGGAAAAGAGTGGCCGATCAACCATTGATAAATCGCGGATAGGTGGCCCGCACCTTCAATCAAACAATTTTGGAGGTTTCGTTGCGTATACAATTCTTCCCTTGATTGCATTATTTATCAGTTACATCAAAGATGTCCGGGCGTGGCTGCTTACCCCCTATTTTCTGTTGACAGCCAAAGTTCTAATCAGCACATTTTCCCGCGGCGCGTACCTGGCGATGGTTGTAGGTGGGTTGCTAGCTGGCTGGTTTAAAGGCAGAGGCTTTATAGCCTGGTGGCTCGCCATCGCGCTAAGTTTTTTTCTGGTATTTCCAAGTCTGATACCAACATCGATAGTGGCCCGAATGGATACTTTCACTGAGGATGCAAATTCGGCTGCTTCGGCTGAGGATCGACTGGATCAGAGTTCGGCAATTCGTTTGATTATGTGGCGAGCTGCTGCGACCATGATCGTGGAAGACCCTGTTTGGGGAAAGGGCTTTAAAGGATTTCCGTTTCTTAAGGATGACTACATCAATGTGGATATCAAGGAGAGTGATCCGCACAGCATGTATTTTTACATCGGTTCTCAGATGGGGCTGCCCTCGCTAAGTTTGTTTTTGGTCATTCTCGGATATAGCTTCTGGTTGGGTCGAACTCTAAGTCTCAACAAGGAAGACAAGTTCATACGGGTCATAGGTATTGGCGGTGCGGCATCCACGGCGTGTTTTGCGGTTGTCTGTATTTTTGGATCCAGAGCGGTATCTCTTAATTTTACGGTGTATTTCTGGGCGTTTTTCGTGATTATGCAGGTCATCCGTCACCAACAACAACTGGCAATGAAGGCGGCTGCGAAACCAAAGCCGGTTCGGACTTTTGCGATCGATCTTGCCAGGCAGGAGTCAAAGAAATTGAGAGCTATGGACAGCGACGAAGATCAGTTCAGGCAGCCAACCTCGAAAGATGACCGGTCAGGGATCAAGCACAAGGCCAACAGTCGGGCGCTAGAGGGTGAGGGAGATCAGAGAAGTTTCCTCAGGCGACCCGGACCCTCCAGGGGGGCTGAGTTCCATCAAGCTGAGGAGCGGGAAGTACAGGTAGTGCATCCGTGGGAAAACCCGACAGATAGGTCTACAGCTGCGCCAGAACCCGACCTGCTGACTGAGTCGGGCTCCCCCCGCTTAAGACGAAAGTCGAGGCGATCAAAAAGGAAACTTCAAGAATAACCTGCAAGGGGCTCCCTGAAGGATGCACCGATTTTGGATTTTTGTACTGACTAACCGTTTCAAGGCATAAAATGCTTGAAAAACAGGTAGGTACTGTCGACTTGTCAGAGCTTTGCCTGAAACGTTAGCAGACAAGTAGTTTAATCGCCGGCACAGGTTTTAATTTCAGGTGTCAGAAAATCGGCATCTATTGCATAATCAAGGGGTGCTGACTTGCAGGGAAAGAGGTTAGTTGCCAAAAAAAACTACATTCTGTCACCGTGTTGAGCCCTTAGTGAGGCTAAACTTTACCCGTGTATGGTCAGTATGTGGACCAGAGCTCATTCTGGTATTTTTTGTAGCAAACACTCGCATTCTAATGTGTCATTGAGTTACGTTTTCAAGACACTATTATGGTGAGGTATGAATATTGCGATTCCACGTTCACCACGTGGATCGCGGCACCATTGTGTGCGTTCAGACGTACAACTCTCAGGTTGAGTACTGTGTTCTCGTGGAAATGGTAAATGAGTGAAGAAGATTCGAATAGAGAAGGCGGTCTGGCAGTCGAGACGGCGAAGCCAAAGTTGTCTAAACCGCCTTTATGGAAAGTGGTACTGCTAAACGACGATTACACGCCGATGGAGTTTGTGGTCGAAGTGTTGCAAGTGTTTTTCAAGTTGGACAAGGAGCAGGCCACGAGGGTGATGTTGCATGTCCATCAGAAAGGTAAGGGCGTCTGCGGAGTGTTTACGCGAGAAATTGCTGAAACCAAAGTGGCGCAAGTGACTCAATTAGCACAGGAGCGAAAACATCCGCTGCTTTGTAAGCTTGAAAAGGTGTAGCAGCTGGACATGGGAATATAGAAATCTGGCACATCGAGTAACAAAAAACAGTTATTCCTTTGGGTTGTCTGCACAGGTGGACGATGAGGCAACGGAAATATCTGAAACGAAACGAAGTATCAAGAGCGGACGATTTAATAATGCTGAGTAAAGAGCTGGAATTTACCCTCAACAACGCCTTCAAGGAAGCTCGTGGCCGACGATTTGAGTTCATGACCGTCGAACACCTTCTTTTGGCGTTGATTGACAACCCGACGGCGGCTCAAGTGCTGCGCGCGTGTGGTGGAGATCTGGATACGCTCCGAGATGAACTGGACAGCTTCGTCGATGAAAACACACCTTTGCTTGACGAAAACGACACCCGCGAGACGCAGCCTACGCTTGGTTTCCAGCGCGTTTTGCAAAGGGCGGTTTTCCATGTGCAGAGTTCAGGCAAAAAAGAGGTCACCGGGGCCAATGTTCTGGTTGCTATTTTTGGCGAACAGGATTCTCAGACCGTTTATCTGCTCAACAAGCAAAATATTACCCGTCTGGATGTCGTCAACTACATATCACACGGAATTTCCAAGAATTCACAGGATGAGCCCGAAGAGTCAGAAGAAGGCTCATCGGAGTACAGTGGTGAGGACGGAGAGGCCGATGCCAAACCGCTGGACAAGTACGCCACAAATCTCAATGCCAAGGCCATGGCTGGTGAGATCGATCCCCTAATCGGTCGAGACCACGAAGTGGAACGAGCATCTCAAGTGCTTTGCCGGCGTCGAAAGAATAATCCTTTGCTCGTTGGAGAAGCCGGTGTCGGCAAGACAGCCATTGCCGAGGGCCTGGCCAAGCGAATCGTTGACGGAGAAGTGCCAGAGGTTCTGGCAGAAGCCATCATCTATTCCCTGGATCTTGGGGCGCTGGTTGCAGGTACAAAATACCGGGGTGACTTCGAGAAACGTCTTAAAGGCATACTCAATCAGCTGAAGAAAGAGAAAGGTGCCATCCTGTTCATTGATGAAATTCACACGATTATCGGTGCGGGTGCAGCGTCCGGTGGTGTCATGGACGCATCAAACCTGATCAAGCCAATGCTGGCCACAGGTGAATTGAAATGCATTGGATCCACGACCTATCAAGAGTACCGGGGCATTTTCGAGAAAGATCGAGCGCTGTCGCGGCGATTTCAGAAAATCGACGTTGTGGAACCATCGGTGGACCAGACTTTCGAAATACTGAAAGGTCTAAAGTCGCGTTACGAAGAGTTTCACGAAGTGAAGTACTCTAACAATGCGTTAAAAACTGCAGCGGAGTTGTCAGGTCGCTACATAAACGATCGTTTTCTGCCGGATAAGGCCATTGATGTGATTGACGAAGCTGGTGCGAACCACCGGGTCAAGGGCATTACAGCAAAAGGCAAAAAACAGATTACCGTGAAGGATATCGAAGCCATAGTGGCGAAGATTGCACGTATCCCAGAGAAGAGCGTCTCCTCAACCGATATGGATAAGTTGAAGACTTTGTCGCGTGATTTACGCATGCTTGTCTTTGGTCAGGACGAAGCCATCGAAGCTCTCGGCGCAGCTATCAAGATGTCACGCTCTGGATTGGGACCGCAGGACAAGCCTATTGGCAGTTTCATGTTTGCAGGTCCTACGGGCGTTGGTAAAACTGAGGTTACCAAGCAGCTTGCAAAGGTCATGGGTATTGAGCTCATTCGTTTTGACATGTCTGAGTACATGGAACGCCACACGGTTTCCCGCCTTATCGGTGCGCCTCCGGGCTATGTCGGATTTGATCAGGGTGGATTGTTAACTGATTCGGTTATTCAGAACCCGCATGCAGTGGTTTTGCTTGACGAGATCGAAAAGGCGCATCCCGATGTGTTCAACCTGCTGCTGCAGGTAATGGATCACGGAACGTTGACTGATAATAATGGCCGTAAGGCAGATTTTCGCAACATCATTCTGGTAATGACGACCAATGCGGGCGCTGAGTCCCTATCTCGTAGCACGATGGGATTCACTCAGCAGGACCACACAAGCGATGGTTCGGAAGCGGTCAACAAGCTGTTTACGCCGGAATTCAGGAATCGCCTCGACGCCATCATTCAGTTCAAGCCACTTGACAAGGGAATCATTCTGAACGTTGTCGACAAATTTATTATCGAACTGGAAGCTCAGCTCGAAGAGAAAAATGTTGCCATCGACTTTAACGATGAAGCCAAGGCATGGTTAGCGGAACATGGTTTTGATGCCAGAATGGGAGCGCGTCCAATGTCGCGGCTTATTAGTGAGAACGTCAAGAAACCGTTGGCTGATGAAATACTCTTCGGTAAGCTGAGTAGAGGAGGTCGGGTCAGGGTGGTTCTGGACGAGAAAGGCAATCTTGCGTTTGAGTTCGAGAGCAAGGAAAGTAAAGAGGCAACCGTCTAGGACATATCCACCGTACCAGGCCCGAATAAAGGCTACGCCTGAACCGCGTTTTCTTTTCATATATTCGGGTGTATTGCCCGGTTATACGTCAGCGAAGCCCACCTCTCTAAAGGGGTGGGTTTTTTTTTGCAAAATCAGTTGATCTTGGGCCTTCTGTTCCCGTTGGTCATTGCGAACCAGCTTCTTAAAAATTGCTGATCTTGTCACAATCTATAGGGGCTGCTACTTCATTCGCTAGTCAATATGACGCTAATACTCTGAGTTGCCCCTGCCACTTTTGGAGCACCAATACATTGTGAGTACGGAAGCCCAGATAAATGAAGTCACTCTTTTACGATAGGCCTCTGAGGTGAAAGAGAGCGCTGGTTTTACTCTCATCGAGCTACTCGTAGGAATCGCCGTGCTTACCGTGCTCGTGAGCGTGGCTTTGCCTAATTTTCAGTCGATAGTCAGTGATACCAGACAAGTCACTCTTTACAACAAGGCCTCCAGTACGATGCGATACGCTCGCTCAGAAGCAATAAAGCGTTCTACTGCTGTCAGTATATGCGCACGTGCGACCGATACCAGCTGTGGTGATGACTGGTCCAATGGTATGCTCGTTTTTCAGGATTCCATCAACGATGGCTCGGCCCTTACGTATGATGGAACAGACACTGTTCTGCGGACTATTTCGGCGTTCAGTCCCGGGATGAGCATGACATCAACTGCTTTGCTTGCAAGTGATGCAACCACTCCTGCAGCCACTTCTGTCATACGTTTTAACCAGCGTGGTCGACCTAATTGGTTAAGCGGCACCATTGTATTGTGCGATGGGCGAGGCGCGGCTGAGGCTCGAGCGTTGATTATGACAGGCTCAGGTATTGGTAGACGTGCATACAGCACAGAAAACTCTGACGGTGTTGTAGTCGATGCGCGCGGAACCGCGGTGAGTTGCTCATGATGAGTCGACCAATTCTCGCAGGCTCTACTCGGAAATTGTCATTCAACGGAGCGCTACATGAACGCGGTGTAGGTCTGATTGAGGTTTTAGTTGCGCTTCTGGTGCTTTCGCTGGGTTTTCTGATTTCAGCCAATATGCAACTGCGGGGTATGCGATCCAATCAGGATACTTACCACCACTCTCAAGCCATGATGCTTGCCCACGATATGATGGACCGAATGCGTAACAACCGCGTTGGTGTGCTTAATGGCGACTATGATGCCATGGTAACCGGTCAAGTGACCAAGCCAACCTGTGCCAGCAGTGGTTGTGATGCCGCGGGACTCGCGAATCTGGATAGATTCGAATGGAGTGCTAACTTGCAATCGTTGCGCGGCGAATCTGCATTCATTCCCATGCTACCTGCAAGCGCTGATGGTTCAGCTGCGGTTGGATCCATCTCTAATCCGGATGCTGATGGCGTTTATACGTTGACGATGACTTGGAAGCGACAGGATGGCGACACCGAAGTTGATGACACCTTATCGGTGAAATTTTTCCCATGAAAAACTTGTCGAAACATACCTCAGGGTTCTCGCTGATCGAACTAATGATTGCCATGGTGCTAGGCATTGTCATTGTCGGTGGTTGTATTTCCATATTTACTGGTGTGGTCCGTTCGTCTTCATTGAATCAGACGGTTTCGAACCTTCAGAGCAATGCACGATTTGCATTAGATACCATTGGTCGAGATGTTCGTGCTGCCGGTTTTATTGGTTGCTCCGCCGAGCGTAATGTGGCGTTGAATGTCACTGTGAATAATCCTCCTACAACTGACTTGTCGCGCTCGGCCGTCACAGGGTACGTAGTCACTGATACAACCTGGAGTCCACAACATCCACAGTCGTATACCGCCGCACAAGGTGTAGGACAGCCTGTACCGGGTACACATGCTTTAAGCGTACATTACGCGGAATTTCCCGGATTTGCGCTTGAATCTTCAATGAGTTCCAACAACAGTTCGGTTGAGCTAGCCCGCAGAGCGGACAGGCAGCTTAGCGCAGGTCAACTGATGGTGGTGTCCGATTGCAGTTCTGCTGATCTATTCACCATATCGAGTGTGACTAAGACGAATGCCAAGGTGACGGTATCGACTGGTGCATCTCTGGTCAAACCCTATGAAATTTCTTCCGATTTTCCTGACAATACGCGCGCCATGCCGTTCGTCAGTACTATTTACTACGTTGGAGATACGCAACGCATCTCTGAAGAGGGTGATAACGTTTACTCCCTATATGCACATAGTTTTCCCTATACCGCAGCAAATCCACCGCTGGAACTCATCGAAGGTGTTGACCAGCTGGTGTTGGAGTTTGGCGTGCGCCAGACAGACGGTAGTATGAGATATGCGGTAGCCGGTGCAGATGGTTATCGGGTTGAGGGGGTTGAAACTGTCAGAGTCGGTCTACTACTGTCCTCGATTGGCAGCTATTCTGAGGTAGACGCTACACGCACATACACACTGGCCGGACAAAGCGTCAGCGCTCTCGTCGCAAGCTCGGAAACGAGTACGGAAACACAAGAAGATCCGGCAAACGGAACGCCGGCACCAGCGGCACCGACAGTTACCCTTTCTTATCCGAGTAGTAAAAAACTGCGAATCCCGTTTAATGCGACGTTTAACGTTCGGAACAGGAACATCTGATCATGGTTCAGACAAGTCGTTTTAATATTCAAGCAAGAGAAGAGGGTGCAGCACTCGCAGTCGCACTGGTTCTGGTATTGGTAAGCACCTTGTTGGGTGTTTCAGCCATGCAAACCAGTGATATAGAAACTCAGCTTGCCAACAATACACGTTTTCAACAGACCTCTTTCCGTGTGGCCGAAGCCGCTGCAGATAGATTGCTTACTATTGATAATATTGTAACGCTTGCAAACGATTCCAGTGCTGTCGTTGAGTCAACTGATAGCATCAATGACGCAGCTACCGTGGTTTCTGAATTCAAGGCCTTTGGTAATGGGCCTGCAACGGGGTATAGCCTTGGTGGGCAGAATGGTTTCCGGAACTTGAAGTTCGTTGCGACTGCAACAGCGACAATCGCTGCGGTGGAAAGCGAAAGTGCTGTTGTGCAAGGAGTTGAGCGTCTGACTTTTTCAAGGGAAAACTAGCGATAGAGCAGGATTCTGCGATTTCAGCTTTGCACACCTGAGGCAAGCAGGTGTACGGGATCATTCACAACAAAGACTTCTACAGGTTCGCCCCGGCCGCGCACCTGGGCCGTGTGTCTCGGTAATTGTGAGTAATTTAGCGTCGTATTTTTTAAGACATCCTCGGAGACGACGAGGGTTGTTGCATACTCCTTGGTTAATGCTTCCAGTCTGGCTGCTATATTGATATTGTCGCCGATAGCTGATGTTATAGGTGCATCCGGAGGTCCCATCGTGCCAACGATTGCAACACCACAGTGAATACCAATTCCAATTTTCAAGGGCTCATCAAGCTCTTCAGCCAACCAGCCATTGAGAATGTCGATGCGGCGTTGAATTTCAATGGCACCTTTTAGCGCTTCGAGACAACCGGTTTTGATATCACTGTCCAGTCCATAAAGACCCATGATTCCATCGCCGGTAAAGTTTGCATAGTGGCCATTGGTCTCGCCCAAGGCATTGGCCAGTTGCATGAAAAAATGGTTGAGAATGAAAACAACGTCATAAGGCATTTTCTTTTCGCCTAGCGTTGTGGATCCGCGCATATCGACAAACATGCAGGCTACTGATTGTTCATGTCCCACGACTGCAGCAGCAGATTTTGCATCTAGTACAGATATTCCAGCTTGCAGCAAGGGGGTAATGGAAATGTCACAAGTAGGCCTTAGCTGGCAGGCAAGCCGAACGTTAGGGGTCGCACCGACACGCTGGAGGGCAGAGGCCTCTAGAGCGGTGGGGGAGGGAAGAGCTTCCTTGCCTTCAATAACCCTGATACGGCATGTAGTGCACCTGCCACGGCCACCACAAACCGAAGCATGCTCAATTCCTGTGTCACGAAGTGCTTCCAGTACCGATTGCCCTTGTTTTCCTTTTGCGACTTTACCGCTTGTGGTGTGTGTCAAGGAAAAATCACCGCGACGTCGAATACGGAAATCTCGAATAAAACGAACAAGCAAAATCAGGAAGACCAGCGAAAGGAAGACTTGTAGCATACGGTCGCTAAAAAGGTATAGCGCATCCTGCGCATAAGGGTCCGCGGAATTGATTGCAGCGGTTAGTTTTGCCACTGTCTCCGGTTGCATCTGCCACGTGTCGATACCGGCGCGAGCAAAGCCAAGACCGGCAAGTAGCGGTATGAGCAGACTCAACGGGTACAACATCAATGCCCAGGAGGAATACCATGACTTATGCCTAAGCCAGAAATGAATGCCCAGGCACATGTGCGACCAGGCAAGAATAACCAGCGCGTATTGACGCACAATACCGCCCGGATCACTCCATAGCTGTATCAGTACGTCCGAGTACGTTCTCTGTATATCCAGCAACTGATAGGAACCTCTTGTTCCCATCATGTGTCCAATCAATAACAGTGGTAATAATAGGCCAAACGCTATCTGCAACACGTTCCACAAGGGCAATTTCCATGTTCGGTGTCGAAGAAGTGCAATGAGTCCCATAATAATATGGACGGCAAATGCACCGTAGAGCAAGAATAGAAAAAAAGGAATAGACCAGAAACCGTGCATAACTCGACCTACCGTATCCATGGCCGTGAGTGAGATCAGGCCGAGCGCCGCAGTTAATAGGTGGATCACTAGAAAAGCGGCTATGACTAAGCCGCTACAAAGTCTTAGTGTATGTTCCAGTTTTGGTGTCATTAAATTGGCTTGATCTAATAGGTAGTATGGTTCGAGTCAAGTCTGTTGCCGACGACATCGTGTCGATATTGCATATTCCTAATTGTGTTGTTCACAGCCCAATGGTGAGTTTTTAAAAAAACCTTACCAGCGGTTATGCGTATTGTGGAATGCATGTGTTTGCACAAGAGTTGAATACGTGGGCCTGTGGTTCAGATAAGGGGCGCTTTATTTATAACTGCGGAAGGGATTAGAGTAAGATAGTTTAAGTTGCAGCATGAAACAACAGTGTCGGTATTTGTTGAAAAGCACAGACCGATTATTGCGGCCGGCAGGGTAGCAAGAAATATAGGCAGATGAAGTCAGGATGGTTTACTGAAAACTTCATCAATGGAATCATGTGTCGCGGCAACAATTAGATCAGCTTCTTGTTCTGTCAGACACAACGGCGGCGCGAATCCTATGATGTCACCTTGAGGCATTGCTCTCGCAATAACACCACGACTTAGCATGGAAGCAGCAATTGAAGGTCCGATTTTCTGTTTTGTATCGAAGAAGCGAAGCTCCTCTTTTTGTTTGACAAGTTCTACAGCGCATAGCATGCCTTCGCCGCGAATGTCGCCAACATGTGGATGTCCGGAAAGGGCATTTTTCATGGCATTGTTCAAATAGGCTCCGATGTTCCGTGCATTGCTGATCAAGTCCAACTCGTCTATCAGCGCAAGGTTAGCCACGCCTGCGGCAGCACATATTGGATGAGCAGAGTAGGTCCAGCCATGACCGATGGGCCCATGTTCATCGGTGCCATCTTCGAGAACTTTCCAGATTTTCTCGGAGACAATTGAACCAGACAATGGCGCGTAGGCTGATGTAAGCCCTTTGGCTATCGTTATGATATCGGGTTGGATATCATAGTGCGTGGATCCGAAGGAGCTCCCCAGTCTGCCAAAACCCGTGACAACTTCATCAGCGATGAGCAGGATATCGTATTTATTCAGCACCGACTGTATCGCTGCCCAGTAGCCTTGTGGAGGGGGTACCAGACCGCCGGTGCCCAATACAGGTTCTCCGATAAATGCTGCGATGGTGTCAGGGCCTTCATCAATGATCATGGCTTCCAGTCTCTGTGCACAATGGGCAGAAAATGCCAACTCACTCATTGATCGATCGTCGCGTCTGAAATAGTAAGGTGCATCGGTATGTAGAACGTTGCTTAAAGGCAAATCAAACTTCTTGTGAAACAACTCCAGACCTGTCAGGGATCCCGTCATTAAGCCCGAGCCATGATATCCACGCCATCGGGATATTATTTTTTTCCTGGCAGGTCGCCCCAGAATATTGTTGTAATACCAGATGAGTTTGATATTGGTCTCATTGGCGTCTGATCCGGATAGCCCGAAGTAGACTCGGCTCATGGGCTCCGGTGCACGATCAATGATCATCTTTGCAAGCGTAATTGACGCTTCGGTTCCATGACCAACATAGGAATGGTAGTAACTGAGCTCCCTGGCCTGTGCGGCTATGGCCTCTGATACCTTCTCTTGCCCATAGCCTACATTTACACAGTACAGGCCGGCAAATGCATCAAGCAGCTTGTTGTCGTCGCGATCGGTTATGTAGACTCCTTCACCACCTGTCACGATTCTATTCGGAATCTCACCACGCGCAAATTGTCCCAGATGTGTTGATGGGTGAAAGAAGTGATCCTGGTCCCACTGACTGAGTTGATCGTTTTTTAGCATAGTGATTCCTACGTTAGCTAAGCGGGATAGGGCGGGTATGCTTGGCACATTGGAGATTATCAGGCAAGAAGTCAATTGTCCGGATATTCCGGATAGTAAATTTAACGCCGTTCAGCACCTCAATTTCCAGGGCGACTTTCGCACCGGTAATCCTGACAGGCTAGAATCAAGCGTATAGCCACACTGAGGCCGGTTTTTTATGAAACCTAATCCGATAACAGCCACAATACCGTTCGATCAGGACGGAGTTCATCATGGTCATCTTCGCCTGCCTTACAGTCGTGATGATTCTGCCTGGGGGGCGGTGATGATTCCACTTACTGTTATTAAACAAGGTGACGGCCCAACGGCGTTATTGACCGGGGCTAATCATGGCGATGAATATGAAGGTCCCGTCGCGCTACAGCATCTTGCGCTCACGCTTGATCCATCGACGGTTACCGGGCGGGTGATAATCGTACCGGCTTTCAACTATCCGGCGTTTTGCGCCGGTCGGCGAACCTCGCCGATTGATCAGGGCAATATGAACAGGATTTTTCCAGGTCGGCCGGACGGTACTGTTACAGAAAAAATAGCTGATTACTTTCAGCGTACGCTCATACCCATGGCAGATGTCGTTCTGGATTTTCATTCTGGTGGAAAAACGCTGGACTTTGTGCCATTTGCCAGTGTCCATGTTCTTGAGGATAAAAAACAACAACGATCCAACGTTGCCGCAATGCGCGCATTTAATGCCCCCTATTCAATGATGTTGCTGGAGATCGACAATGTTGGTATGTATGACACTGCTGTAGAGAATCAGCGCAAGGTATTTGTAACAACAGAACTTGGCGGTGGAGGTACGGCCACAGCACAATCTATCGCAATTGCAAAAAAAGGAGTGCGGAATTTTCTGATTCACTGTGCAGTCGTTAAAGGGGATACAGAAGTTTCTCCCAGTCGCATGCTTGATATGCCTGATGCAGACTGTTTTGTATTTTCTGATATGGGAGGAATGATCGAACCGTTGGTCGACCTTGGTCAGATCGTGAACAAAGGGGAGGTTATTGCGCGAATCTGGCCGATCGGCCGAACCGGGGTAGAGCCTGTCGACTATCGTGCATTGCGAAGTGGCATTCTTGCAGGAAGGCACTTTCCCGGCTTGATAAAAGCCGGGGACTGCATGGCAGTTGTCGCACTTGAGGTGGACGCAGAGTAGTCTTTGTTGTACTTCGCGCATGACGTTGGAAGGAAAAAAGCACCGGTCCTGAGATAGCACTGTCAGTTGCAATTTGGGGCAGGTCCGGAACAGGTGTTAGTCTGAAACGCCACGCGGGGCTTTCTCGGAACGCCACTCCTTGTCTAGATAATTTGATGTTGTGGAACAAGAGTTCGCGTCAATCGCTTTGGGGATAGCGTGCCGAGTTTCCAGTATTACTTTCGGCTATAAATTCAGGGTGTTTTATTATCATGAAGGATGCAATTCGCTGGTTTAGCAATTAGTATCAATACTGCGAACTTCACAAGAATTCCACCGCTATACGCTATGGCAGTAGAATAGTTGTCAGAAAGGCAAGTCATGTGATGGTGTTTTGACGAATTGTCCGGGTTAGGCAACACTTCAGGGTCTATTGAAGTTCCCAGCGTCAATATTAAATGCGTTATGGCGCACGAAACGCTGTAATTGTCGTCTACTCGGTTTCTTCTTGCCGTAGTTCGTCACTAGCAGGTAAACTGTGTTTGCTGACAGTGTATTGCGGCATCAAGCTGAATATGATCGCTTTTTGTGAGATGCGTAGGTCTTTCGATCTTTATTGCGATAGTTTTAGACGCGTGCGTGTAACGTATTCAGTGAACATTCTGATTTTTCGCATGGCTGGAATAAATATGCCAAGCAATTTATCGCATTAACGTAATGAGCAGTAATGTAATACAACAAACTCGGCAGTCCGGAGCAATTGGATTTTGGGTGGCTACAGCAACTTTGGCAATGTCATTGGCATTGTTTTTTAGCTGGATGCATCACAAATCCCCGCAACTTGAACAATCATTTGATGCCTCGCCACGGGTCTTTGCCAATCCACCTGCAAAAGAGCTAAAGCTTCTAGAGGCCAAAGTGGTGTCGCGCACAAATACCATAGCAGGTGACGTGTCGGAATTTACCACCCAGGCTCTTGAAATAGACCGAGCTAAACCCGGCACATCCTCAAGCTCTCATAACGGCGTCACAATCGTGCAGGAAAGTTTGCTCGATCCGTTACTACCTGCTTCTTTTGAGCCACCGCATGTGGAAGTTGCTACTCAAGCGGAAGCTTCCATGGAGCAAATTCTGGATACTGCGGAACAGGTTGCGGAATCGGGCAACGCGACTCTCGCAGGGACGGTTACGGATCATAATGCGAATACCGTTGCTGTTGCAGAGCCCGGTAGAGAACCTGTCGCAGAGCTTGTCAGTGAAGCAGTCGCGGAACCTGTCGCAGCGCTTGCCGGTGAAGTGGTCACAGAACCTGTCGCAGAGCTTGTCAGTGAAGCAGTCGCCGAACCTGTCGCAGCGCTAGCCGGTGAAGTGGTCACAGAACCTGTCGCAGAGCTTGCCGGTGAAGTGGTCAAAGAACCTGTCGCAGAGCTTGCCGGTGAAATGGTCACAGAACCTGTCGCAGAGCTTGCTGGTGAAATGGTCACAGAACCTGTCGCAGAGCTTGCCGGTGAAATGGTCACAGAACCTGTCGCAGAGCTTGCCGGTGAAGTGGACACAGAATCTGTCGCAGAGCTTTCCGGTGAAGTGGTCACAGAACCTGTCACAGGGTTTGCGAGTAATGCGGTCACAGAACCTGTCTCAGAGTTTGCCAGTGATTCAGTCACGGAAGTAGTTGCTGAGCTTGCTGGTGAAGCAGTCACGGAGCTTGACAACGAATCTGTTATCGAATCCCTCGTGGAACCCGACAAGGAATCGATTTCACAATCCGGTGTGCAACCTGATAAGGGTGAGTGGGTCGTATTGCCGACAGAGTCACTTGACCACTCAGCATCAGCTGCTGTTTCCGAATCACGGTTGATACCTGCAAATGATCAGAATCCAGAGTCAATGACATCGCTGTTGATCGCTGAAAATGCTTACGAACCTCTGGATGTGGATTTCTGGAATTTTGATTCTTTAGTTAATGAACCGAAGGAAAGGCAACAGTTAGCACTCCTTCAACTTCAGCAGCTTGACGGGAGCGCGATTGAACAATCTATCCGTAAGAATACGCTTGAGATTACGAGAGATCCTGATCTTTTGCCAGAGCTTGATGCGATTCGTTCCTTGATCGATGATGCACGAATTATCGATACCAGAATCTATGAAGAAGTCATCGAACCTCAGCCTGTAGATAGAGTCGAAACGCTGGAATCGCTAAAAATTAGATCTGCGGAGATTCGATTTCCCGTTGGCAGTAAAGAAATTTCGGATCAGATGGAGTTGGTGCTGAGAGACATTTTTGATATTTTCACAAACTATGACGACACTCGAATTGTTGTATCTGTCATAACGCATGAAACTGATGATTCCAGACTGGATTTAAGGCTTAGCCAGGAGCGTGGTCGAGCCATCATTGCTAGAGGGGTATCTCGGGGAATCGATTTTTCGCGATTCTCTCTTGAGGCGTCAATAGGCGATGGAACTGCTGATATGAGTCATTCGGTCAGTATTAACGCCTTGCCTTCGACAGATAAACCATGACGCTAGGAATCCGGAATATTACAACTCCATTGATCATGGCCGCGCAAATTTATTTTTTGAGAACAAGAGCAATGTACAAACATAACCTACGCCAGCGATATTTTACGCTTGCACTGACCTTATTCCTTTCGAGTTTACTGTATTCAGTGGCATCGGCGGATTCGGGTATTACGATACCTACGCGGCAAGAAGCGCAGAGAGTCAACCAAAACAAGGTTGGTGTCGTGTTTACTCACGAAGAACTGTTCCATCAACTTGTTCATAATATGGAGTCTGAACTTGAACACGATAGTGGACTGCGCATTGTCCCCATCATGGGAAAGAATCACGTTCAAAGCGTGTATGACTTGTTGTACCTCAAAGGTATCGATCTGGCGCTGGTCCGTGCCGATGCAATTGAGTATGTCAAACGCAAGGGGAATTACCCCACCATTGGCGGGTTGATCAACAGCGTAGTAAAAGTCAGTGATGAGAAAATTGTTGTCATTGCGCGCAAGGATTACGAAACCCTGGAAGATCTTGACGGGCAGGTTGTAGGCTTTGGCCTGCCAGGCTCTGGCGAGTACGTCACCAGCACAATAATGTTCGAAACTCTTGGTATTGAGCCTGATTATGTCGAGGTTAATAACACGACTGCGATAGAGAAAATGAAATCGGGTGAGCTGGCTGCCATGGTTTACCTGCTGAGAGCGCCTGATGCCATTCAGACCGGGGCCGATTTGAAAGCCGCGGAAGCGATTAAAAATCTCGATTTAGGTGATGATCTGCATTTTGTGGAGATTCCCGAAACCGCATCGCTCTCGGAAATTTATACGCCCGTTACACTAGGCTCGTCTGATCTTCCTGGAGTTATCGATTCGGGTGTGTCCATCACTAGCTATTCGGTAGATGCGATTCTTGCAGTCTATCGATGGACTCCACCTAGCTTTCGTTTTGATCAAACTGAACGCTTTGTGAACGCTCTCGTCGATGGACTTGACGGTTTGTCCAGTGATGTGTACCAACCAGCATGGAAACGAGTTGATCTCGAGTATGCAACACCCAATATAACTTCCACTCCGTTGGTAGCGGCAGCCTTGGATGCACGTGCAGCCGAGAAGGTGCGATTGATTGAAGCCGAGCGGCAAATAAAGGAGCAAGCTATCGCTGAAGCGAAGGCCGCGAAAATTGCACAACTGGTAAAGAAGAGAAACGAGCTGACAGCTCGTATTGGTAACGAGTTGAATGAGGCTGATGCCGAGGAACTCGAGCTCATGCTGGAAGAGCTCAATACCTTTCTTGAAGACAGGCAGTCGCAATAGTTGTACTTTGACTCTAAGGATATCGTGCAGGTCCGACGCGACGGTAGTTGACTTGTCTTTCCCGCGCCGGCTGGAATCTATGTGCGCCAAACATGGATACCCCAAAGGTACCTAGTCGCCGTCTCCGCGGAGATGATGAAAGTTATTTTGGCGGCGTTGACGAGATTTTTCCAGGGAGTATAGGAGAGTTTTAAACCGGTTATAACCAGCAGAGATGTCCAGCAGTTATTGGTGGAAACCGGAACAACACAATCTGGAGCAATTGAATTCAACCTGATCTGGTACTGTCCGTAAGATAAAGTCTGAATATCTACAGCTGATACATCAAGCTGGCTTGAAAACGTCTTTAAACGTATCACGCAGTTCTTTTTTCTGTACTTTTCCCATAGAGTTGCGCGGCAGTTCAGCAACGATGACAAGCTCCTGCGGTTGCTTGAATCTTGCTAACGATTTGCCAATGCTCTGTTTTATTGCAGCACAATCTAATGTTGCTTGTGGCTCGGGTACTAGTACGCCCAGCACGGTTTCTCCAAAATCAGGATGCGGTACGCCAACTACGGCACTTTCAAGCACGCCGATCTCGTCATCCAGCAGCATTTCTATCTCTTTTGGATAGATGTTGTATCCACCAGAGATAATAAGATCTTTGTTTCGTCCTACGATATGTAAGTAGCCTTCTTCGTCTATTTTTCCTAAGTCTCCGGTAATAAAAAATCCGTTTTTTCTCAGTTCCTCTGCAGTTTTTTCAGGCATTTGCCAATAACCCATAAAAACGTTAGGACCCCGCACTTCAATAGCACCTATTTCACCCTGTGGAAGACTTTTGCCAGTTTCGCTATCAGTAATTTTCAACTCGACGTCGCGTAATGGAAACCCTACCGTACCAGCTCGACGTTCACCCTCGTAAGGGTTGGAAGTAATCATGTTGGTTTCTGTCATGCCGTAGCGCTCCAGAATTCGGTGTCCAGTACGCTCTTCGAACTGGACGTGGGTCTCCGCCAATAAGGGTGCGCTCCCGGATATGAACAGTCGCATGTGCTGCGTGAGTTTTCGGGTAAAGCGCTCATCACCGAGCAAGCGTGTATAAAACGTTGGTACGCCCATCATGCAACTTGCTTTCGGTATTGACAGTATGATCGAATCGAGATCGAACTTTGGAAAAAAAAGAATTTTACAACCGGAGATCAGGGCGATATTTGTTGCTACAAAAAGACCGTGCGTATGAAAGATGGGTAGCGCGTGGATCAATACATCGTCAGCATCGAATTTCCATTCGCTAACCAAAGTTTGGCAGTTAGATAGAAGATTCCCTTGAGTCAGCATGGCTCCTTTGGAGCGCCCGGTAGTGCCAGATGTATACAATAAGGCAGTCAGGTCATCTAAATTCCGATCTACGGTGTCAAACGTTTTCGGCATAGTCTGCGCCTTATCAGTAAAACTACCGCCTCCGTCTGCGTTCATGGTTTCAAGAGTTGCTTCACAACTTTTGGCAATCGAGTTGAGAGCATCAATACGTTTCTCGTCACACAACATAAGTCGTGCGCCACTGTCGCTCAGGAAATACGATACCTCATCAGACGTATAGGCAGTGTTTAACGGTAAAAAAACGATTCCTGCCTGTATGCAAGCTGCATAGACTGCTAGGCTTTGTAAAGATTTTTCGATTTGAACTGCAACTCGATCTCCAGTCTGTACGCCAAGCCGACTAAACAGGTTGGCATACTGTGAAGCTAGCTGCAGATATTCTTCAAGTGTGACAGTTGATCCATCCAACATTTCAAGAAACGGTTGATGCTTAGTTCTGTGTTGTCCGAAAACTGTGTCGAACAGTGGATTAGACATTTTTGTCTCCAGATTTTTTGTTAACTGCAGATGTACTTAATTTGTTGACCTCTTCTGATGTTATGACAGTTTTTTCAGTTAGTAACTGCTCATGATTAGCAGAAATTTGAGATAAGTCGTACAGATAGTTCACCATTGTGCCATTTGATTGCTTAAGCCCATTCTCAGATGTATCAGCATTTGCATGAACCGCATGAATTAGGGCGCCATTGCCAAGATGAAAGCGCGCGACCGGATCCAGGGGCATGCCATCCGAGCCCTTTGCTTCAATAAGATAGTGAGCCGCAACCGCTTGTTCACTTGCATTTTTAAGCAAATCAGTGCTCGTTTGGCTAAGCCAACTATTAAGGTTAGGAATTGGAGACAAGGTGATGAAAGTTTTAATTGAAGGTAATTCTCTGGATAGATCTGATACGACTTGCTTGATCAAGGAATTGCCGAACGAGATGCCAGACAACCCGATCTGACAATTTGATATCGAATAAAAAACAGCAGTATCTGCTGCCTCGGCGTTAATAGACTTTCGATCATCGGCTAGCAAGTCTTGAATTGAATCTGGAATACCCCTGGTCAAAGCCACTTGGACGAAAATGAGTGGCTCATCGGCCATCGCAGGATGGAAGAATCCGAAACATCTTCTATCGCTTGGCTTTAATCTGAGTCGCAGATCGTCCCAAGAGTCAATCGCATGTACCGCCTCATAGGCGATAATTTTCTCCAGAATATCAGCTGGGCTATGCCAGCTAATGGGGCGAAGGACTAAAAATCCCCTGTTAAACCAAGACGAAAAGAGATGCTGTAAATCAATATCCAGTGGAGCTAAATCTGGATGCTTTTTAACTAAGCTGAGCAAGTCTTTGCGCATCGTAACGAGCTTGCTGGTGGCACCCGGAACTTGATTTAGGCGGCGTGCTAACTCTTGACGGCGTGGTTCCGCAGCGGTAGCGAATGCGCGATAGGTGACCTTGCCAGGATTTTTCTTATAGGCGTCCAGGGAGATCACTACCTTGTCAGGTTCGATTTCAAGCTCGTGAGTCATATACTCAAAAAAAGCAATTTTCTCTTCGTCATCCATGTCGGCATAACGATCCAGAACATTGCGTGCCAGGGCTATTCCGGATACTTCACCTTGACTACTCAACAATGCATTACACAATGCCGATGTCGTTCTAGCATCAACGTCATCAGATGACGTTGATTGGTAACGTCGATCAAAAACAGCTGAGATCAACTCACCAAAAAAACTCATATTCCTTTACCCATTACAGCATCTGGTAACCAAGTAGCGAGCCCTGGGAAAAAACATAACAGGATGATTGCGATCACCATGCAAGCTACGAAGGGTAGCGAGCCTTTGAGGATTGTTTTAAGCGATATTTCAGGTGCGATGCCATTGATGACATACAGATTCAGACCAACTGGGGGCGAGATCAGGCCTATTTCCATGTTAATGGTCAGTACCACTGCAAACCAAATGGGATCGAAGCCCGCCGTTGTGATAATTGGTAACAAGATGGGAGCCGCCATAAGTATTACTGCAACTGGAGGCAAGAAAAAACCCGCCACCAACAGAAACAGCATGACAAAGCCCATCAGGACCCAGCGATTCACGTCCAGCGTACCGATCCACTCTGCAATCGACTGTGTAATAAAAAGGCTGGACAGCATATATGAAAATACACCTGCCGCTGCGATTATGAAAAGAATCATTACGCTCTCTTTCGTACTATCGCGTAGAACTGCCCACAGGTCTTTAGGGTTCCAGAGTTTGTAGATAATCATCGCAATCAACAAACACAGGAGCGCACCTACTGCCGCCGTTTCTGATGGTGTGGCAACACCACCATACATGGCGTACAGAACACCAACGATAATGGCCAGAAACGGCAATACTCGCGGCAGTATTTCAAACTTTTCTTTCCAGGTATAGTTACCTGCAGTCAGAAGATTCTTATCACCTGACTGCCAGGTCGAATACAACGACCACGCCATAAACAGTGCCACGAGCAGCAAGCCAGGTATAACCCCTGCCAGGAAGAGACGCCCTATCGATGTTTCTGTCGCGATGCCGTAAACGATCATGGTTACAGATGGCGGAATTAATATACCCAGCGTGCCGCCAGCGGCGATCGAACCCGCCGCGACACCGTCTGGATAGCCACGCTTTCTCATCTCAGGAATGCCCATTTTCCCAATTGCAGCACACGTGGCCGGGCTTGATCCAGACATAGCTGCAAATAGCGCACAGGCTCCAAGATTGGAAATTACCAACCCACCGGGCACGCGAGTTAACCATCGTTCAAGGGCTTCGTACAGATCAGCGCCCGCTCGAGTTGACGATATGGACGCGCCCATAATGATAAACATAGGAATGGATAAGAGGGCGAAGTTGTCGAGTTTGCCAAACAAAATCTCGGGTAGTAGCTCGAGCGAGCGTACGCCGTCGTAGATCAACAGAAAGCCGGTTGATACAATTAATAATCCTAACGCGACGGAGACGCCAGAGAACAAAACAACGATTGTTGCGATGGCCACAATTGCTCCGAGTAATAGTGGATCCACTACACATCCTCCAAGCCGTAGGGCTTATCGATTTTCAATACAACCGCGACAAGATCAGCAACTAGCTGGAGTAAAAACAAACCAAACCCAAGTGGTAGAGAGAGATAAGGAATCCACAGCCGAACACCCCAAATTGTGTCTGATTTCCAATTGCGCTCATAAGTCAGATGCCAGTGCTCAAACCCATAAAAAAGCAGCACAGCGACCATGGCAATTGACAGAGAAAGCGTTAACAGACACATCCAGTATCGTGCTTTCGGTGGGAGTGAAAGTGGAATCAAATCGACATTGACATGACCACGGAGCCGTTGTACGTAAGGTAAGCCAATTAGAGTCGCCCCAATGGCAAGATATACGACAGCTTCGGTTTGCCAGACAGTGGATTCATTGAGGACAAAGCGAACGAAAATCATCTGGCAGGTGATGCCAACAGCTGCCACAATCATTGCAGCCGAACACCAACCAGCCAATGTTGATAACGCTGCTACAGCTCGTAAGAAAATATTATCGCCCACGCTGGCTTCCCCAGCTGAACCTTGCGCAGCCATGACAGCACTCCTAAGTTTTAATTGGTTTTTACGGAAATGGAGTGTGGAGGCCGCCGGAGTACGGCGGCCATCCCTTAGTGCTTACTCTACAGCTAAAGCCATATCGAGCAGTTCTTGACCATCAGGCACTTCTTCAACAAAGGCTTTGTATGAAGTCTCTTTTGCAAGTGCACGCCAGGCCTCAAAGTCCTCAGAAGTCATCTCGGCGATCTCAACACCGGCTTTCTCAAATACATCCCTTGATGCGGCGTCTTGTTTCTTAGCCTCTTCCAGATAAAACGCTTCTGCTTTGTCCGACGCGGCTAGCAATGCAGTCTGTTGTTCCTGAGAT
This sequence comes from Granulosicoccus sp., assembly GCA_045106855.1. Taxonomy (GTDB): domain Bacteria; phylum Pseudomonadota; class Gammaproteobacteria; order Granulosicoccales; family Granulosicoccaceae; genus Granulosicoccus. Next base: position 102,982 of record JBGCFI010000009.1, on the reverse strand, counting down.
AAGCCATCAAATGTCGATTTATTAATAAGCAATGGTTGGTACATAAACCAAAGAGCGACATCACTGGCAGGTGTGTAGCAACTGACTTGTTCGTATATGCGATACGACACGAAAGACGAAGAAGAAGTATTTGCCGCATTAAGAATGCCGGTTTGCATGGCATTGTAAATTTCTGAGGACGCCATGGAGGTGATTGAAGCTCCTGCTCCCGCTAACATCTGCTCAAAGGCCTTACCGGCCGCGCGAGTTTGCAGACCCTCGATATCGGCAGGCTTGGTAATACATTTGTCTTTGCCGACAAAGCCACCAGCGAGGTATCCGTGGACTAGCACCATGACATCATCATCTGCCATTTTGGCTTCCAGTGCTTCCATAAATGGCGAATTACTAAGGCGAGCTGCATGATCATGATTTTTGACCATGCCCGGCATTAGTGTAAGGTTATATGCTGGTTGCTGGCCACCTGCGTAGCTCAATGGCAGTACTGTCATATCCAACTGGCCGCGGCTCAACGGACGATACTGTTCGCGAGGCTTGAACAGCGATTTTGATCCAAATATTTTTATTTCAAGATCAACATTTGCAGCCGCTACTTCATCAGCCACCATCTGCGCGACCTGATGGCGTACGTCTTTGTTTGACCACTGATGTGATAAGCGCAGCTCCGCAGAGTGCGCCACGGTGGCCATCCCCAATGAGGTGGCGACAATAGCGGTAAGAAAAAATGATTTCATGGTCTCTCCCTTAATAGTATTCCGGCACAGGAAATGTGACTTCGGAAGGGGAGTCTCTCCTATTTTGTATTTTAACTCAAGCATATTGTATACAATAAACTAAATATTGCATAATTACTGAGTGTCAGTATCATTGAATCATGGAACTTAAGCTTGCCGAGCAGATAGCTGACACGTTGGAACAATCCGTATTTTCGGGCGAATACTCCGATGGTGAGAGACTTGACGAAATAAAGATAGCGCAGCAATTTGAGGTGTCGCGAACACCTGTTCGAGAGGCTTTTCAGCGGTTGGTGATAACAGGTTTGGCAGAACAGATTCCTCGTAGGGGCGTTTTTATTCGCCTGCCTGGACCAGTTGAACTCCTGGAGATGTTTGAAACTATGGCAGAGTTGGAAGCTGCTTGTGGCCGATTGGCGGCACAGCGGATCTCTGAAGACGGGCTAAACCTGTTGTCGGTAGCCAATGAAAAATGTCAGAAAGCAGCCGAAATGGGTGATGTGTCAGGTTATTACCTGGAAAACGAGAAATTTCACCAAGAAATCTACGAAGGAGCAGGAAACTCTTTTCTTCAGGGCAAGGCACTACGTTTGCAGAATAGATTGAAGCCGTATCGCAGAGTTCAGCTGCAGTTTCGAGGGCGTATGTTGCAATCTCTCGATGAGCACGACAACATCGTAAATGCAATTACTGTTGGCGATGCCGATAAAGCGTCCAACCTGCTCCGAGATCACGTCACGGTTCAGGGGGAGAAGTTTCAACAATTGGTAACCAGCCTGAAGAGCACCACGCAAAATGCAATGAGCCTGTCGCGGTAATCACTGGACGCCGTTTTCATTACTCTGTAGCGATCGGCGACTATGTTCTTGGCCGCAATGGGGATATCACTTCTACTTTCAAAAAACTTATCCAATAATATCCACTGTGAACTGAGACATTCAGTCCAAAGCAATGCTCCTTACGCAACCCTCCGATTGTTAAAAAGGGCATAGCGAGTCACTAATAGACACGAACGTCAAATTCCATTGTTAATTGGTTGCGACAGAATCGCTTGGTAGCTAAGTTATGAAAAAGCCGCCTGGCGTTAACACTGATAGTCAGCATCCTGTAAATTTCGGCATGCTGACTATCACTGATACAAAACCTTGAACGATACATTCAAGCCGGTAGCCACGCTAAAGTGACCACCTAAAGAACCTCACTCTTGATAACAAGCATTTTTTCACGGGTCATTTCGTGCATGGAATACTGAATGCCCCCCATCCCGATACCCGATGCGTCGCGACCGCCGAAAGGCATCCAGTCGACGCGAAAGGCTGTGTGATCATTGACCATGACGGCAGTCGCATTCAGTTTATTTGATGTGTCCAGAACATCAGTCAGATCGTTTGTATATATCGAAGCCTGGAATGCTACCTGTAGTGAGTTTGCTCGAGCTATCGCATCTGCCTTGTCGGTGTAGGAATACACACACACAACTGGACCGAATATCTCTTTTTGCGAAACCTGCGCAGATTCCACCGGATTAAGAATAACAGTGGGCGCATAGCAGGTATCTGATAATTTTTCACCTCCACACAATATCTGAGCACCGCTTTGACGGGCCTCATCTACCCATTGGGCGACCCGGTCTACTTCCCGAGGTGAAATCAACGGCCCAACTTCAGTAGCTGGATCCATGGGATCACCTACATTCAATCTGGCAGCTCCTGTTGCTAATTTATCAGCAAGCTCCTGGCAAACACTTTCATGAACATAGACACGCTGGACCGAAACACAGACCTGACCAGCATGATAAAAACCACCCTTGAGCAGACCGCCGATAACCGAATCTACCTTAGCTGATTGATCAACAATAACGGGGGCGGCACCACCATGCTCAAGTGCACATCGAGTTCCGGGCGCCAGTTTGGAACGTAGCATCCAACCAATAGTTGCAGAACCAATAAAGGAGAAAAAATTTATCCTATGGTCGGCAACCAACGGCTCCGCATCCTTATTATCCAGCACCAAAGCCTGGCACCAGCCTTGCGGTAAACCGGCTTGCTCAAGTATCTCGATAAATCTCAAGCATGATAACGGTGTTGCCTTGGCTGGTTTGATAATAACAGGCGCACCGACGGCAATAGCTGGCACAGTCTGATGCACAATGAGATTCAACGGGTGATTAAATGCACTGATTGAGGACACCACTCCAATGGGTTCGCGCTGTGTAAACGCCAGGCGATTGGCCGATGATTCGGTATGTCCCATCGGGATCTGCTCGCCTTTGATCTGAGGGATGTGCTCAACAGCGAGTTTTAATCCATTGATTGCGCGTAGCACTTCGACTTTAGAATCAGCGTAGGGTTTGCCACCTTCCTGCGCCGCCAGTTGAGTTAATTCCTCAACTTGTTCTGACATGATTACTGCTGCTCGCTCCAGCACTTCAACTCGTTGATAGGCCGGCATCCACGCTGATCGATCGTCAAAAAGGGAATACGCCCTTGATAGTGCCAGCTCCACATCAGCTGCAGTATTTAGCGTGATGTGCTGGATTAGCTGACCATCAAACGGACGGTTAACCGCGATCGTTGCGTTATTGTTAGTTGACTCAGACAATGCAGGCACTCTCTTTCAATAGTACATTGAGAATCGAATGGTTCAGTGAGTAATCAATGGGTAAGTCAATTACATGTACACCATTCCCGTTTAATGAGGTTTGCAGGATTTCAACAAAATTTTCATAACTTTCTGCTCGATGTCCCTTAGCGCCGAAACTTTCAGCGTACTGAACCAGATCAGGATTGTTAAAGTCCAATCCAAAATTATCAAACCCGACACCCTCCTGCTTCCATTTGATCATGCCGTAGGCATTGTCAGTCAATACGATGACTACCAGGTCGAGATTCATTCTGACAGCTGTCTCCAGCTCCTGAGAGTTCATCAGGAACCCTCCGTCGCCATTAACTGAAACAACTTTGCTACTGGGTTTGAGTTGTTTTGCAGCCATAGCGGAGGGTAGGCCGGCTCCCATCGTGGCTAAAGCATTGTCGAGTAATAGCGTGTTTGGTGCATAGCACTCGTAGTTGCGTGCAAACCAGATTTTATAAACGCCGTTATCCAGCGTTACTATATCTTCGGCATCCAGATGCTCCCTTAGTAGATGAACTAGCGCTTGCGGAAGTATCGGGAAACGCTCGTCTTTGAAATATTTGGTTACGTGCGCGTTAACTTCGTCACGCACACGTTCAAAGAAACCGAAGTCCTGATTTAGTTTTCCAACCTTCTTCGTCAGATTATTAATAGAACCTGAGATATCACCAACGACATTGTGTTGTGGGAAGTAGACATCGTCCAGCATGGCTGCGCTGAAATTTACGTGTATAACTTTTTTGCCGCCTTTTTCCATGAAAAACGGTGGTTTTTCGATAACATCGTGCCCGACGTTGATAATCAGATCGGCACGATCGATGGCGCAGTGCAAATAGTCGTGTTCGGACAGTGCTGCTGTCCCCAGATACCGATCGTGGCGCTCGTCCACCACGCCTTTGCCCATCTGTGTATTGAAGAAATAGATTCCCGTTTTATCAATGAAGTCTTTTAGCGACTCGCTGGTGCGCTTTCGATTCGCGCCGGCACCAATGAGCAAAAGAGGTAATTTGGCTTGCTGGATCATCTGGGCGGCTTGATCAATCGCTGGCTGTCCGGCATCGGGACGACGATGTCCAACAACATCGAACACGCTGGCATCAGTTTGTTCCTCAGCGATATCTTCAGGTAGTTCTATGTAGGCTGCACCTGGTCTTTCATCCATGGTCAGCCGAAAAGCTTCTCTGACCATTGAGGGTATGTTATTGCCGTCAACTACCTGTTCGGAGTATTTGGTAACAGGCTTCATCAAACTGACGACATCGACGATCTGAAATCGGCCCTGCTTACTCTTGCGAATGGGTTTCTGCCCGCCCAGCATGATCATGGGCATACCGCCTAGTTGCGCGTAAGCAGCCGCGGTCACGAAATTAGTCGCGCCAGGCCCCAGTGTTGATAAACAGACCCCGGGCTCGCCCGTCAAGCGTCCGTACGTGGCTGCCATAAAACCGGCTGCCTGTTCATGGCGCGTGAGAATCAACTCAATACTTGAGCCTCTCAAAGAGTCCAGAAAATCCAGGTTCTCTTCACCCGGAATTCCGAATATATATTTAACACCTTCGTTTTCCAGTGCTTTTACAAATAAATCAGAAGTTTTCATCGTTTATTTTGTCCTTTGTCCCAGAGTGTAATGAGTGGCTGACATCTTTTTAGAGCGTCGGGGTCTCACGAGCAGGCCGGGTTGTTGTTGGTTAGGTTTCAGGTTTTATCGCAATAAGGTTGCACTACCATCGATCTGCCTGTGCATCATTCCAATCGTCTCGCCATTCTTCTGGAATTGTGTTTTCATCCAGCAGGCAACCAGGCTCAATCGCCGGATACATTTGTGCATATGTCTTTATGTTGGTGCCTTGCACACGATGATTAATATGTTTAGGCCTTAGCTCATCAAGCCCACTCAGCCCCGCGGCTGCTAAAAGCTCTCCCAGGTTTTCGATGGTTGCACGGTGAAAATTGGCAACTCGCGTCGCTTTGTCACTCACAACCAGCCCTTTTGTACGAGCAGCATTCTGAGTAGCAATGCCGGTTGGGCAATGATCAGTATTGCAACTACGCGCCTGTATACAACCAAGAGCCATCATCATGCCTCGTGCTGAATTTGCCGCGTCAGCTCCTAACGCAATAATGCGTAGTAAATGAAATGCAGAGAAAATCTTGCCGGAAGCAATAATGCGTAGCTGGTCGCGTAAACCAACGCCGATGAGCGTCTGATTCACAAAAACCAGAGCATCCTTCAATGGTGTACCCACAGAATTGGTCATCTCAGTAGGAGCGGCGCCTGTGCCACCTTCACCACCGTCCACAGTGATGAAATCAGGTATCTTTCCCGACTGGAGCATCGCTTTGCAGATTGCCAGGAATTCATCGCGTCGACCAATACACAATTTAAAACCAACCGGTTTACCACCTGATAATTCACGAAGCTGTTCTACAAATGAGAGTAACTCCATCGGTGTTGAAAATGCTGAATGCGCTGGTGGAGATAAAACATCCTTGCCCATGGGCACGTGGCGTATTCGAGCTATTTCTTCGGTCAGCTTGGCTGCGGGAAGAATGCCGCCATGACCTGGCTTAGCGCCTTGTGATAGTTTTATTTCTATCATTTTGACCGACTCTAACGCCGCTGATTTTTTAAATAGTTCCGGGTTGAAGTTGCCTTCCTCGGTTCGACATCCAAAATATCCGGTACCGATCTGCCAGACGATATCGCCTCCAGCCTCAAGGTGATATGGGCTTAAGCTGCCTTCGCCGGTATTGTGTGAAAATCCGCCAATCTTCGCACCTTTGTTTAATGCTCGAATGGCATTGGCACTGAGTGACCCGAAACTCATCGCTGATATATTCAGCGGCGATGCCATATAAGGTTTGGCGCATCTGTCTCCACCGAATTTTATTCTAGGGTTTGAGTCATGCGTGTTCTTGGGCACCATGGCATGGTTTATCCATTCATAGCCTTGCCTGTTTACATCGAATATGGTGCCGAAGGGCCGAGTGTCTCTATCTCCTTTGGCGCGCTGATATACTAGTGACCGAAACTCTCTGGGGACGGGTGTTCCGCTAGTGTCCGATTCGACAAAGTACTGCTGAATCTCTGGCCGTACTGACTCAAGCATGTAACGAAAGCGACCAAAGAACGGGTACAAACGGCGGACCGTTTGCCGCGTCTGTACCATGTCGATGACGCCCAATCCAATAACAGGTAATACCAGCACCAGCAGCCAGAGAATGGGTGGGAAAAGCAGGGCAAGTCCCAGAATAACGACCGGTGCTGAGATCGCAAAAATCTGAAAGTAATGGCGCATTAACATAATCGTGGTCCGTAAGGCGATTGTGGGTTTCTAGAATTCACTATGAGAGGTGAGACAGTCATTTCTATTTTTTTGCATTGAGTAGGTTAGAGCCGGATTTTTCTGTGGCGTTCCCGTTGTCTGAAAAACGGACCAGCCGGGTAGGCGAATCATCCCTTGCCAGAGTGTTGTATCTACGTGAGTAACTAACCGCAATTGATTGACATCGTGAAGTCATCAATGAGCGGTGGAAACTGACATGTTGGCCAATAGTCATTTGCAAACAGCGCTATATAGATTTATTCAGGGCCTACAGCATAGCGTAAATTGTTAGGATAACCGTTGGTGTTTGGCGATGTTGATCGAAACGATACCTTCAATGCATAGAGCGGAAAATTGTCAAAAATCGCGTGTTTAGCAGCCTGGGTCGCCGACTGCTTTAGCTCTGTTACCGGTGGGCGTTACGACCAGTTTCCGCCATGAATTGTTGTTCACGCGGTATGGGTAAAGAGGAGCCTGGAGCTTTCTGGTTTCTCCTATAGCGCCTAGCTGATACAAGTACCTTCTCATCAACAGGCGCAAGAACCTCAGCTCAAGTGTTCAGTGGCAATTCACCATTTCTGAACACTTGAGTGATTCGGGGAAAAAAAATATTTGGGCAGGCTGTCTTTTTAGTTGGGAAAGCGCACACCGGGAGCGTTGAAATCACGTACCCATTCGTTCAAATATCCTGCGCCGCGCAGTTGGCCATTAACGGTGATTGAGTTGACATCAGATCCACTCCAGCCCCACTGTCGCCTGTCGGAACGTGACACCATCTGCTCGATTTCATTGGATCTACAATTGCCTGTATCGGGTATTCGGGCATCACGGCCCAGACGGTTGGTACAAAATACAATTGATTCTCCAGAGCCAGACTCATTTTCTGAATATACAACGACGTTCTTAGGATGTATCACACGCCTCGTACCGTTCATTGGATTCCTGATGTCTCGTTGTCTTGATCGACTGTCTAGCTGGCCCAGTTCTGCGGGAACTGTGTTGCAATATCCCATTGGCTGACTTCGAAACGCGGCATTGTCATTAAAACAAAGATCAAGCGAGGACACGTATCCATCTCTTGCACCACGTTCAGCCCAGCGATGATCGAGATAGCGTGCCGGATTAAGGACAACGTAGTAGGGACTGAAATGTATGAAACCGCCAGAGGGAAGTTTTATAACTCCATCGCTCTTCCATAACTCTTCGAGTCGGTTCTTCCACAGCAGATTGTCAATACAGGCGAATTCGCGTTTTCCATCGAGCGGATCGACAACGGCCGTGCCTGATGTCGCGGTCACGCCACTAGGGAAAGCTTCGCTTGTTCTGCCAGGATTGAACAATGCCTGTGCCTGGTTTACCGATGGGCCATTGCATATGTTGGTAACCAGCTCGGGGGGACCAAAGGTGATGAGTTGTTTCAAGCGAAGCTGTACACCATCGGTGCAGCGTAGGTTCAGGAAATACTCGTGCGCGTTGTTTGCCAGTGCGTCCCGGGACCAGCTACCCTGGTGTATCTTGGATAGCCAATCACATTGCGTACCTGTTCTTCGAATGGCATCCGAACCAGGTTGCGACCCATTTTGTGGATTACCATCTACCAGCTCCCAGTTTGATTGCACAACGACCTTGTGACCCACATGATCTTCATGTCGCATCAGCAAGCCATCACTATGGCCATGTGTGACTCCAAACGGGATACCCTGGGCAAACACATAGTTAGGTGATGTTCTTGGATCATCGCCGTGTTCATGCGCGAATCGACATCCCGTCACGGGATCAACAGGCGGATGCCAGGTTGGATGTGTGACTCCAGCCGAATCCATTACCCAATATCTATCGTGTACCTCTTGAGAACACTCGCCGTTCTGGCGTGGAAAGTCGCGGTAATAGGATTGAATCGCCATGAATCCCATACCGAGTCGACCACTAGGTGAGCGTTGTCCGAAAGAGTCAACCACACCAGCGGTGTCGGGGAATGGATCCGATTCGGTGGGTGGTTGCCCAGGATCCACATCATCAGGAGGCTCCGTGGGTTGCAAGGGTTCATTGTTCGCTATGAAACCGATATCAACGATTCCGCGTGCGTGCTGGCCAGGCAATGTTTGTGCTGTTTGCGTCCAGGTTTGGGGATTAGTGTTTGAAGACCAGCCTTGTTGAAGCGACAGTACTTCGATACCACCGCGAGTAAACGGCATGGAGAGTGACCACGCCGCTGCGCTGGTCTGATCAGCGCCTGTACGGACAAGCACTTGATAAATCGTACCTGTTTCTACCGGCAGTGGCGTCTGTAGGCTTGCCCATTGGAAGCCCGTGCTATTTCCGGGGACTGACACGGATGCAACAATACTTTTGTTGTCGTTGACTATTACCACCACCTTGTTACCTGCAAAGTAGCCGCCGAGCTGATTGATCTGGCCATCTTCCATTACACGAAATTTGTAACCAAAAACATGATTCGCTTTAGAGAGGCTGGTGTAAACGGGTGTACCTGTCTGCTCGAGTTGCTCGCTCACGGGTTGGGTCGCTGCGATACCAGACTGGCACATCAGCAAAAGCTGGGCAACAATGAACAGTGGAAAGCGTAGGGGTGACAGATGAATTCTCATAACAGCGTTGTCGTTTTTGGACTTATTTAATACTCCCACGTCCCTTGATGATTATCTTTGCAATGTGTTTGACCTTGCCGTGAAGTAACCTGAGCTGGAACAGCTGATTCGTCAATATACCTTTTGCCCCTGCGCAGTTTTCGGTCAATCGTCTTATAACTGATAAGGCGTGTGCCAAGACCAGAGAGTGGAAGCCTGCGCTAATACGGTTTAACATAGTTGCTCTCAAGAGAACAACTGTTGCTCTAGTGCTCGCAATTGTTCACATGAAAGGGTCGTTAGTCTCTATCAGGGGGCAACGGTAGATTTCTTCACACAACCGGCTTATGTCAATGCCCGCTTTATTCCAACCCTTGTCTCTACGAGACCTGACAATTCCGAATCGTGTTGTTGTTTCACCGATGTGCCAGTATTCCGCAGTGCAAGGAAGTGCACAATTGTGGCACTCCGTACATCTGGGGCAGTTGGCGATTGCCTCTGCGGGTCTATTGGTGCTGGAAGCCACAGCTGTTGAGGATATTGGCAGGATTACGCCGGGTTGCCTGGGTTTGTACAGTGACGAAAACGAAGAATCACTGGCAAGGGTCTTGTCCGGCGTTCGTGAGTTGGTTCCTGATAATCAATTGCCGATCTGTATTCAGTTAAGCCATGCTGGGCGAAAATCCTCCAGTCACGTGCCTTGGGAAACAGGTGCGCAAATCCCGATACAGGAAGGCGGCTGGCAGGCCGTAGCTCCCAGTGCTGTTGCACATGGAAAAAATGAGTTAGCGCCTAGAGCTCTTAGCATCGAAGATCTGGAGGCTCTGACCTTGCGTTTCAAAGCAGCTGCTGAACGCAGTGATCGACTGGGCATAGACGCTATCGAATTGCACGCGGCGCATGGCTATTTGTTACACCAGTTTTTATCACCGGTGGCTAACCGGAGAACGGATCAATACGGTGGTTCTCTGGAGAATCGCATGCGATATCCCCTTGAGTTGTTCAGTGCGATGCGCGCTACCTGGCCACAACATAAACCGTTAGGTGTAAGAATATCGGCATGTGATTGGGACTCTAACAGCAGTTGGACAATTGATGAATCTATTGTGTTCTGTCAGTCCCTGGCACAACTGGGATGCGATTGGATCGATGTATCCAGCGGTGGGGTTTCCACGAATCAGCGTATCGAGCTCAAGCCCGGGTATCAGGTTCACTTTGCGAAGGCTATTAAGAGTGCAGTTGACGTTCCTGTAATGGCTGTCGGTTTGATTACCGAGCCTGCTCAGGCAGAAAAAATTGTGGCCGGTGGTCAGGCTGACATGATCGCCTTGGCACGCGCATTACTCTATGACCCTCGTTGGGTCTGGCATGCGGCTGCTGAATTAGGGGCCACTGTGAACGCACCTGAGCAATATTGGCGCTGTGCTCCGGGTGGTGTGGGCCGCCTCTTTGGTAATACACCAATAGGGCAGAGATAGATCAAAGTAAGCGTGCTTCTGAGACTGCTATACGCAGATTTGACCAGATGCTATGAGAATTGTGGGGCAATTGTTCGTAGTTGGGTTCTATACCAGGCTGCATCAAAACGATAAACGCCTGACTTCACGATAGTCGCGTTGCGGGTAGGGAAAGACAATGACATTCTCAGGATAAGTGGTATCCGCAATCGTAAAACCTATGCTGGTCTTTCAAACGAAAACGTCACTGCCAGACATTGCGCCTGGCAGTGACGTTCCAGGATTGTTCTAGTTGACCTTGAGCGTGCCGCCGGTACCGAGACCGCCTTCGACTTCTTGCGCTGTGTAGTTTTTAAGTGAAATAACCATGCCGTTGTAGGCATCCAGAAATGCGGCAACCGTTGCTTTGCCCTCTGGCGTACGGGAGAAACCGCCCAGACCTGCAGCGCCACGACCGCCGAAAAGTCCAACGACGCCACCGTAGTTCTTTGATGAAGAACTACCTTCGGATGCAGAAATCTGTACTGAAGAACGAATGTCGTACAGTGTTAAGGTCACCACTGATTCTTTAGCTGTCATGCCACCAGCGAGTCCCGCTAGTGCGGATCCACCAAGGACTCCTGCAAGTCCTCCAGCTACTTTTCCGACGGTTGAGTTGTCAACAATGATAGCGGGTTCCATAAAGTAGTCGGCGGCAACGCGTTGCCCCTTCTGCTGATTGGAGCCAGCGCGGAATTCCCCGGAGTTACGCTGCTTGTCGGTGATGGCGGACAGGCGTGATTCGGTGCGTGAATTGCCAATCGAGGTGATCACAAAACAGTTGGACTGCTGTACAGCCAAACGCAACAAGGGTTCGATCGTGGATACCTTTGTACGTGCGTTGAACACTGTGTACCAGGGAGCGCCGCTACCGTCGTCTACCGCTAATGTTCCCAGTGTCTGGTCGCAGCGTTCAAGGGTCGGGTTTGCCCCTGCGCTGGTGGATCCACCGGCAGCCCCACTGACACTTGTGCCACCTGCTCCGGGTGTTGTTGTACTGGCAAGGCATCCAGTTAGTGCAATGCAGGTCAGTGCACTTAATCCAACGCGTACTGCGCTAGCCAGATTTATTTTGGGGGATATCATCGTTATGTAAAACTCCATTCCTGACGTTAGCGTCTTGACACAAAGTGTATCGATAGGCCAAATATACAGAATAGCGTCGCTTTAATCACTTGATAATTTGTGTCGGCGCGCGGAGAACTCGATGAAATTACCCAAAAGTCTTGTATTTGTGGTCACGTTCGTGTTGGCAAGTTGTGCCTCCACACCCCCGCCAAGTGGTGACACCATACGGCTTTGTGATAACAGTGGCTGCGAAGAAGTAGACAAAAGCACCGCCAGGTTTGATCCCTCCAGCACCGTTCCCGATGCTGATCCGGAAGGACGGATTCCTGCGCTGGAGGAAATGGCGAGAGAGGACCCACGTGCGGCTCACGATCTGGCCTTACGTCTCTTCCGTGGAGACGGTGTGCGTCGAGACAGTTATAAAGCGCTTCAATGGATGCGTGATGCTGCCGAACGAGGCGATCTGGGTGCCCAGAAAGCGGTTGGCAGGCTGTACCTGACCGGCCTTGAAGAAATGGGCTCTGATCCGCGTGAGGCGGAGAAGTGGCTAACAATTGCTGCGGGTCGTGGCGACGAGGAAGCGGCGAGCCTGTTGGCCGAGGCTACAGAAGCGAGAAAGAGCGAGGACGCTGAATACAAGTGGAGAACGCGGTGGCGACCAGTGTTCTATAACTCATGGTATTCAGGGTATAGGTACTATTGGCGCTGGAGAAACGGTGCTTGGATTTATTAATCTGTCGTGTTCAAGCACTTTTTGGGTCAATGTTGCATTTTTAAGGTCTATCAACTTTGCGTTGTCTGGCATCGTTAACAAGTTCGATTTATCTGTGAAAAGATAAGTTGGCTCAATTCACCGTCTAATGTGACTAGAAGTCGGGTTTGTCATCGGCAGGATACTCACGGCCTGCACGCAAGCGGTAACCCGGCAGTGACAGCCCTCGGCTCAACCCCAGAGCACGCACCATAAAGCAGGTAGCTATACCCCCCAGCTCAGCGCCGCTGGCTGGAAGTGGTAGAGATTCGAGAAATATATAGACGAATGCACCGCAAAGCGCAGCGGTTGCATAGATTTCGTTGCGCAGTATCAATGGTATTTCATTGCAGAGCACGTCGCGAATCAGGCCGCCAAAAGTTGCGGTCAGCAAACCCATGACGATGGCAATTGTTCCGCCGAACCCTGCATCAACAGCCAGTCTTGCTCCAAGTACGCAGAAGAGACTGAGTCCCGCGGCATCCGCCCACAGCAGCACTCGGTATCTATACTCAATGTGTGGCGCAATAAAATACACGATGAGTGCGAGTGTTGCGCAAAGACCGACATAGTTTGGCTGGGTAATCCAGAAAACACTCTGGCCTAGTAGCAAATCGCGCAACGTCCCTCCACCAATGCCGGTAATTGTCGCTATCAATGCAAATCCCACAGGATCCAGGCATTTACGTGATGCAACCAGGGCTCCACTGACGGCGAATACCGCTACCCCGGCAAAGTCGAGCCAGACCAGTATTCCATCGATAAGTTGCGTCAGGCTATCGATATGAATTTACCCGCGAGAGGAAAATTGGAAAGCATATATATTCAAAAGTTTAAAGGCGGGCAGAGTGCAAAGGCACCGGCTACCAGATGACGTTAATCGGCTTTCTCACTTAGAGGTTTTTCGGTTAAGTGAGAAAGCCACCAGAAACTAAATCGCTTTTGCAGTCATTAGTTTTGCGATGTAATCAGCCTGTCGTATTGCGAGCGTGACAATAGTGAGCGTTGGGTTCTCGGCACCACCGGTAGTGAACTGGCTTCCATCGGAGACAAACAGATTCTTGATGTCGTGACTTTGACCAAAGCTGTTCACCACGCCATCTCGTTGGCTGGCACTCATGCGATTTGTGCCGAGATTGTGCGTTGATGGATAGGGCGGAGTGGGGTGAGTCTGTGTTGCCCCAACCGAATCATAAAGTGCCATACCCTGTTTGTAAGCGTGGTTGCGCATAGCGATATCGTTAGGGTGATCATCAAAATGTACGTTTGGTGCTGGTAGTCCGAACTGGTCTTTTTCATCAGATAAAGTAATGGCATTACTTTCCTGCGGCATGTCTTCACCAACGAGCCACATGCCAGCCATATGATCATAGGTATCCATTGCCGCGGAGAACTCCCGTCCCCAGCCTCCGGGATTCAGGAAGGCTGCCATAAAAGGCACACCCAGGCCGAGCGTTTCCATCTCATAGCCACCAACGAATCCTCGAGTCGGATCATGTCTGGATTCATCGGTGATTATGCCCGCCATTGTGGTTCCGCGATACATATTGACCGGATTTTCGAAGGCGGCAAAAACGGATCCAGTCATATGGCGCATGTAATTGCGTCCAACCTGACCTGATGAATTAGCCAATCCATCGGGAAACATACTGGATGCCGAATTCAATAACAGGCGTGGGCTTTCTATGGAATTGCCTGCAACACAGACTGCGCGCGCTGCCTGGCGTTGCTGTTTACCCTCTGCATCAACGTAGATTACCGCAGTAACTTCCCCTTTGGCATCATGTTCGATGGTTTGCACATGAGCACCCTCGCGTACTTCCAGATGGCCTGTGCTTTCACCTTGGGGAATTTCCGTGTAGGCGGTTGACCACTTTGCGCCCATTTTGCAACCTTGAAAGCAGAAGCCTAACTGTCGACATGAACCACGATTGTCACGTGGCTCGGAGTTGATTGCCATACGCCCTGTATGACAGTTTTTATAACCCATATTGTCAGCGCCAGCTTTCAAAACCTTGAAATTATTATTTCCTGGTAAACCCGGAATGCCATTGGTGCGGGTAACACCCATTTTTTCCTCCGCCTTATCGTAATAGGGTTCTAGGTCTTGCAGAGTTAATGGCCAGTCCAGCAGGTTTGCACCTTCGACATCGCCATAGTGCGATTGAGTGCGAAATTCATGCTCTTGCAGCCTTAGTGATGCACCGGCCCAGTGAACGGTTGATCCGCCAACGGCCTTTACGATCCAAGCAGGTAGATTGGCAAAGTCTCTAGATACACGCCAGTCACCTGATGTTGTGCGCATATCCAGCCAGGCAAGTTGACCGAAACTTGCCCATTCATCATTGATGTAATCGTCAGGCAGGTGTCTTGCGCCGGCTTCGAGCGCAACAACATCGATGCCTTTTTGTGCTAGTTCGTTGGCAAGGGTGCCGCCACCAGCTCCTGTGCCAATAATAACGACTACTGACTTGTCATTTAAATCATAGGGGGCTGTCATAATTTCTCTCCGGAATAGTTAAGGTTTATCTACTGAAAACAATGGCCGCTGACTACTACAGCCAGTTCACATCATCAAACCCTCTATCCAGGTAGCCTCCTTGTTCAAACGATGAGCCTTCGTAGCCCAGTAGTGACCAGACGGCAGGTTGGTTATACAAACTGACAACAAGACCGCTACGCATGGTTTGAAAAAAACTGTCTTGTTCAATAGAACGCAGGAGTGCAACACGATCCGATTCCCAACCTGTATCTACGTAGCTTGGATGGCCTGCCGCTTTGGCAATGTTATCCAGACTACTGACCCCTTCTTCGATCATGTTCTTGAAATCAACGTCGTTAGCGGCTTTATCATCATGGCCTTGTACCGCTATGGCGTAAAGCTCATCGCCAAATTTGTCATGCGGGTAAATATCCCGAGCCATCTGGACTAAAGTTGCCATCGTGCTCGGTTTAAGGGCTTTAACTTCCATCGCCCAGGTAGCACTGCTGGCAGCAATGAAACCGCTGCCTACGAGAAAGCTACCGCCCAACCCAAGGCCTTGTGCCAAAAGTTCGCGTCGTGTCAAGCGATAGCCTGGCTTGGTTTTTTCAATAAATTTTATTTCGTGGGAAGGTGTATAACTTGCGCTCATATTATTTTTCTCTCTCTGAGTGGTTTGGGAACAACGTGGTGAGTGCTCGTGTCGACATCGCTGATGTGTCTTTTGGCCTTCTCTTTTTTGTCCTTACTACTAAGTAGCCATTACAGCCGGTATAAGCTAAGAAACAGGCAGATAATGAGTTTCCCGGGTTACGCGGGACTATGGCGTGATTTTGCTGTACGAGGTTTACCATCATTTACCGACCACTAGCCGCCTACATTACAACTACTCATGGCGTAACGTTGAAGAGAAGTTTGACTCAACACCAGAGCTGGACGTTCTGCGACGTCTATCAACTCATGCCTGTAGACTAACAGTTGATTAACGTTGGGTAAAATTGAGTCCGTTGGGTGTTGTTGAATGGCCGATCTCCCCGGAGTTCCAAAGTGCAGTCGCCCGGACAACTATGGGCAGGATCGGGGATAGGCAAGCACCTGTATTTAAGTGTAGGTACTCTTTATCCGGGGAATAGGCTATCCGCTGGCGCTGGCTTCATAGAGGCGCTGCATCCGGAATCAAATGTGTTGGTGGGATGTCCGTCAGCTGTTATCAATGACCAGCCGTAGTTTCTGTCGTGTCAATATCTGGGCCATTGCCAGAGGCAATTGATGCAAGGACATGAAGCGACGGCGGCATGCGCACCCTAGTGGGTAATTCTAAACATACCGGGTTGTCTCGATAGATTCCCGCAGATGCCTCACCTGTTCTCTCAAGGCATCTTTATCTGGGGTTACTGCCGGCACACAACGAACTGTGGCCGCTTTATCTGCTTCGATAAGTAATGCGACCCTTGCTGAGGTCGTATGGTGTCATTTGCACGGTAACTTTGTCACCGGTCAATATGCGGATGTAGTGCTTGCGCATCTTGCCCGAAATGTGCGCTGTTACCACGTGTCCGTTCTCCAGCTCGACGCGGAACATGGTGTTGGGGAGCGTGTCTATGACAGTGCCCTCCATTTCTATGGGTTCTTCTTTAGCCATTAATACTCTAGGTTTACCTTAACTGATGAGTGCCGTGCGCTTTTATCACTAAAACGTACCAGAGATCAAGGATCTTTGGGATTTTCTCGTGACATCAGTATTATTTCACGACAGAGGGAGATAGTGGCAAATACTTGCTTTTGCAAGGCTTGAGACGAACTAGCGCTATATTACGTGAATAAGGTTTGACCTTGGCGATCAGGTGACCATAATAGGAGCGATGTATAACACATTATTGCAAAGGCCCCGTACCAGCGGCCGATTTGAGAGCCTGATGGATCTCTACGAGCGTAACTACATGTTGATGCGGCTTCTTGCACCAGAACTGCGTTCAATGCGCGTGGGTTGTTTCGTATCCAGGGCCGGTGATACTCCAGCGCTGGAGCTTCGAGACATCAGCCACAGTAAATACACCTCCACATTCAAGTTGACTTACCATTTCTCTGAAAATTCCGATGGACACAAGCCGTATGAGCCGGACTTGTTTATTCGGCTTTATCATGATGCTCGCAGCTGTGAAGTTATGAGCGGGCTTTTGCCTGAGGGCAGATTTGCTGAGCGGCGCACTCGCGATCTCGAAGAAGGCCAACGCCTCAATCGGTTTTTACACAAATGGCTCAGCTACTGTCTTCTCCAGGGCCATAGTTTTTCCGAGAAACCTGTTAGCGCTGAGGTAGTTAAAGCTTACTGTACACAGTGCTGATCATAGCTCCGCTGGTAACGAGCCATGTGAATGACCGTGTTATCCATGTCCTCAGGCGTCAGTCGGGTTTTTAGTCGCCTCTCAAGAGACACCACTCTCTTTTTCAGATCTTCACATTGCCGCTGTTTGCGGCTTCTGGCCATGCCCGTTACAGAGCCGTCGTTTAAACGCCTGCTTTCTTCTGGTGTGCGACTTGTTTTCGTACCAATAACGCTCCGGGCCTGCTTTTCAGAATAGCCCGCTGGTAGTGTTGGCGCGTTGGCTTGCGACACGCCTGCGCTGGACTCTATGCCTGCCTGAATGCCTTGCTGAGGAGCCAGGCGTTGTGTCGGGACCCGGGATGGCGTTGCCGAGGGCAATATCTGTTGCAAGGCGGGCGCTTTGGCGGCAGCCGGTGCATTCGCCAGTGATTGATCCGAGCCCTTTGCGCTAACGGTTTCGTAGTCAATACCGGCCGCGGGCGGCGTCACAGAAAAAGTAATGGAGCCATCCGATTCAACCCATTTGTAAAGGGGCTGGGCAAGTACAATGGCACTGCTGCCTAACAAAACTAGAAAACTCAAGAGACGAATCATGATGACGCAATCGGAATTAGTGGTTCTGAGGGCTACGATGCAAGGTCGGTGCCGGTGAGCGTGGGTGCAGGATTTGTCATGGTCGCGGCTGGAGGCGCAATGGGGGCCTGTGCCCGGTATGCGCTAACCATCCTGCTGCTCGATAGCACTGTTCGTTTTCCTCTTGCAACTCTTGTGGCAAATCTTAGCGGTGCTTTTCTGGCTGGCTTTATTATCTCGTTTTTATGGTCTCGAGGATTGTCAGCCTCGCCAGTGTATCTGTTGCTCGTTACCGGTTTCCTGGGAAGTTTCACCACTTTGTCGGCGTTCTCTGTGGAAACCCTGAAACTCATGCAGACAGGGGCGCTTTCAGCCGCAATAGCCAATGTATCCATTACCGTTGGTGGGGCACTTCTTGCGGTCACGTTGGGTGCCCGGCTGGCCAGGTTTTTTTAGTGGCACGCTGTCTCGATGCTGACTCGGCACTCAGATATACTTGAGTATATTTCCTACGGTGACCTGCCCTAAGTATGCTTGACCCCAAACTTATCCGAACCCAACTACCTCATGTCGCCGAGCGTCTCAGCGTGCGTAATTACTCGCTGGACACCGAGGCCTTGTCGGAGCTGGAACAAAAGCGCAAGAAGCTTCAAAGTGCCTCGGAGGAGCTTCAGGCGACGCGGAACGCTCGCTCCAAACTTATTGGACAGGCGAAATCCAGGGGGGAGGACATCGAGCCTCTTTTGGCAGAAACATCGCGTCTGGGGGACGAACTGGAAGCAGCAAAACAAGAATTGGCTGAGGTTCAGGACGCGCTTGAGCAGATACTGCTGAGTCTGCCCAATATCGTCGATGCCAGTGTCCCCGGCGGCAGGGACGAAAGTGATAATGTCGAGATGCGCCGGGTGGGCGAACCGCGCAAGTTCAATTATGCGCCTAAGGACCACGTGGATCTTGGCAGTCGGCGCAGTGCGCTGGATTTCGAAACGGCGGTCAAACTCACAGGTTCGCGTTTTGCGGTACTTAGAGGTGACCTGGCGATGATGCATCGCGCTCTTGTCCAATTGATGCTGGATACGCACACGCGCGAACATGGCTATACCGAGATAAATGTCCCGCAGATCGTCAACAATCAATCATTGCGTGGCACCGGACAGCTGCCCAAATTCGAAGAGGATCTTTTTCGGCTTGTGTGGGGTGATGCAAAAACCCAGGAGGAAGCCGGAGCAAATGACAGTGACTATTACCTGATTCCTACATCTGAAGTGCCAGTAACCAATACCGTACGGGATTCCATCCTCGAGGTGGGTGATCTGCCAATTCGGTACACCTGCCACAGCGCTTGTTTCAGATCGGAAGCAGGCTCATACGGCCGCGACACCCGTGGCCTGATCCGACAGCACCAGTTCGAAAAAGTCGAAATGGTACAGATCGTCCACCCTGATGATTCGTTCGATGCGCTCGAGGCCATGACTTCACATGCAGAAAATATACTCAAAAAACTCGAGCTGCCTTACAGGGTGGTGGCATTGTGTGGTGGTGACATCGGTTTTGCGGCTGCAAAAACCTACGATCTGGAAGTGTGGTTGCCTGCCCAGGATACGTATCGAGAGATTTCCTCTTGTAGCAATTGCACCGATTTTCAGGCGAGGCGCATGCAAGCCAGGTTCCGGGATCCGGAAACCCGCAAGACTGAATTGTTGCACACGCTAAACGGATCGGGTCTGGCGGTTGGCCGTACGCTTATTGCTATTCTTGAAAATTACCAGCAGGCCGATGGCAGCGTTGAGGTTCCTGAAGCATTAAGGGCTTACATGGGCGGTATAGGTGCTGTATTGTTACCGGAATAAACAACATCAGTAGCGACCAGTCACCATGCAATCATTGCCTAGCATGCCGCATTATCTGCTCCGCAATGCAGAGCAATTCGCCGATCGCGTGTCAATGCGCCACAAAGATCTGGGGATCTGGCGAGAGTGGACCTGGCGAGAGGTTTGCGATGAGGTGCAAGCCTACGCAATAGGACTACAAGAGCTGGGTGTCAAGCCTGGTGACAAGGTAGCGATCATTGGTGCTAATCGCCCAAGGCTCTATTGGAGTTTTTCGGCAATCCAGTCCATTGGTGCTATTCCTGTGCCGATGTACTCGGATGCTGTCGCTGATGAAATGGTGTTTGTATTAGAGCATGCCGGTGTCCGGTTTGCCGTTTGTCAGGATCAAGAGCAGATCGATAAAGTATTGTCTGTGCAGGAGCAGTTGCCGATGCTTGAAAAGCTCCTTTATGACGAACCACGCGGATTACGCAACTACGCCAAAGACATTATATTACCCATCACCGCTGTACAAGAGCTGGGCCTTCGTGCATTAGAGCGTGACCAGAATCGGGCTGTCCGGTGGCGCGTTGGCATCGATGACTTAATTAGTGACGATCTGTGTGTCATGCTTTATACATCAGGCACCACCGGCAAGCCAAAAGGCGTGATGCTGTCGCACAACAATTTGATTATCACATCTATCAACGCCAACAAGTTCGATAATCTGGACGAGAAAGAAGAAACCATAGCTTACCTGCCGCTGGCATGGGTGGGTGATCATGTATTCAGCTACGGCCAGTCACTAGCTGCCGGCTACTGTGTTTGCTGTCCTGAAAGTCTCGATACCATCACATCTGATCGTCGTGAAATTGCACCCACTTATTTTTTTGCACCGCCGCGAGTTTTCGAAACGCTGCTGACAACCATCATGGTCACTATGGAGGATGCCAGTCGACCCAAGCGCGCCATGTTCCATCATTTCGTCGACGTAGCAAAAAAATACGGTGAAGCAGTCCTTAATGGTGACCCGGTTTCACCCATGGCACGCCTGCACTATGCCCTTGGTGAATTTTTTGTCTATGGTCCGTTAAAAAATCGACTGGGTATGTCCAAAGTGCGAGTGGCCTACACCGCAGGTGAGGCGATCGGGCCAGATATTTTTCGATTTTATCGCTCTTTAGGTATCAACCTTAAACAGCTTTATGGTCAGACCGAAGCAAGCGTATACATCACGGCCCAACCTGATGGGCAGATCGATGCTGATACCGTGGGTACGCCGTCACCGGATGTCGAACTGAAAATTGCAGATAATGGAGAAGTACTTTATCGCTCGCCGGGTGTTTTTTTGGGGTATTACCAGAACGATGACGCTACGGCGTCCACCAAGACACCCGATGGATGGGTATATACCGGCGATGCGGGTTTCATTGACGACAATGGCCACCTGCGAATTATCGATCGGGCAAAGGATGTTGGCAAACTCAATGATGGCAGCTTGTTTCCACCCAAGTACATTGAGAACAAGCTGAAGTTTTTCTCGAACATCAAAGAGGTTGTCGCATTTGGTGATCAGCGCGATTTTGTTACAGCCTTTGTCAATATTGATTTGACCGCAGTTGCCAATTGGGCAGAACGTAACAACATCGTCTATGCCTCCTACCAGGAGCTCGCCGGACATGCATTGGTATATGACATGGTCGAGGAGCATATCCGACAGGTAAATCAGGATCTGGCAGCCGAACCCAGAGTTGCAGGTGCGTGCATAAAACGATTTCTTGTACTGCATAAAGAGCTGGACGCCGATGATGGTGAACTTACAAGGACACAGAAAGTGCGTCGAAAATTCATCAATGAGCGTTACGAGCCTTTGATCGAAGCTCTGTATTCTGAAAAATCCTCACAGTTTGTATCAACCAAGGTTGTATTCGAAGATGGTCGCGAGGGGACGATTGAGGCCGATGTGGAAATTCGGGATGTTGCGATGAATTCGCCAATGAGGTTGGCCTCGTAATGACATCGCAGGTATCGGCTACTACCGGGGACAATACTGAAAAATCCATGAAAGACATTGTGGGTTCATCCGCTGAACGAGTACATACTGAAGAGCTGTTAAGCGTCAGCAATGTGTCTTTGTCATTTGGCGGTGTAAATGCCATTACCGATATCTCCTTCGACATCATGAAGGGTGAGGTGCGGGCCATTATTGGCCCCAACGGAGCTGGTAAAACATCCATGCTTAACGTTATCAACGGGTTCTATCACCCGCAGGAAGGTGTGATCAATTTCCGCGGTCAAAAGCGTCGTCGCATGAAGCCTTACGAGGCAGCGGCCTCTGGCATTGCCAGAACTTTCCAGAACGTTGCGCTTTTCAAGGGAATGAGCACGCTCGACAACATTATGTCTGGCCGCTCGTTAAAGATGCATCGAGGGTTTCTCTGGCAGGTGCTGCACGTAGGTCCTGCGCGAGCCGAAGAGATAGCCCATAGAACCAAAGTAGAGGAGATCATCGATTTTCTCGAGATCGCACATATCCGCAAACAGCCTGTAGGCAAATTGCCCTATGGCCTGCAAAAACGCGTAGAGCTTGGACGCGCCATGGCCATGGAACCTGAACTGCTTTTACTTGATGAGCCTATGGCTGGTATGAACCTGGAAGAAAAGGAGGACATGAGCCGTTTCATCATAGACCTGAACACGGAGTTCGGTACCACCATTGCGCTTATCGAACACGATATGGGAGTCGTAATGGATCTCGCAGACCGAATTGTCGTGCTCGACTATGGTTTGAAAATAGCAGACGGAACACCCGCTGAGGTTCAGGCCAGTCAGGCAGTCATAGACGCCTATCTGGGAGTGGCGCATTGATGGAAATATTACATTCTATTGTGGTTGCACCCTTTATCGAGATGTTTGCCTATCCAGATTTTCTGCTGCAAGTGATCTGGGAAGGTTTTGTTGCGGGTGTGCTGTACTCGCTTATCGCATTAGGCTTTGTGCTTATTTACAAGGCGTCGGGCGTATTCAATTTCGCTCAGGGCATCATGGTGGTTTTTTCAGCGCTCGTGCTGGTGAGCTTGCATGGTATGGGGGTTCCCGCTTGGTTGTCGGTGATACTCGCTTTGGGCGTCATGGCAATTCTCGCCATTGGCATTGAGCGTTTGGTATTGCGTAAGCTGGTAAACCAGCACGATGCCATTTTGCTGATGGCCACCATTGGGCTGACGTTGGTTTTAAAAGGCGTCGGCCAGTTGTTTTTCGGCGGTGAACCTAAACCCATGATTACCGAGCAACTGGGCCTACCAACAGGTTCCACCGATCTAGAGGTCTTTGGCGGTCTGGTTATCCTTCAGCATATTGATATTGCTGCCACCGCTATAGCCGTCTTGATGGTAATTGCTCTGGCCATTTTCTTCTCCAGAACCCGGATCGGTCGCGCCTTGCGAGCTGTTGCCGATGATCATCAGGCGGCTTTATCGGTGGGTATCTCCCTTAATCAGATATGGGCCATTGTCTGGTTCGCATCGGGTATTGTCGCGTTAGTTACTGGCATCATGTGGGGTGCACGCTCTGAAGTGTCCTTCGCACTGGAGATCATTGCTTTGAAAGCACTGGCAGTGCTCATACTCGGCGGCTTCACCTCGATACCCGGTGCAATTGTTGGCGGATTGATTATAGGTATTGGTGAAAAGCTATTCGAAGTGTATTGGGGTGCCTTATTTGGTAGTGGGGTCGAAGCCTGGTTCGCCTATGTTCTGGCGCTGATATTTCTACTCTTCCGGCCGCAAGGTCTTTTTGGCGAACGCATAATTGAGAGAGTGTAGTGGTCTATCCTATTTCTTTAGCCATTAGCGCATCCTCCTCTTGCAGGTGGTTTTATCCTGACAACCATGCGCTGTCCGGATCGCCGGTGCTTAAGATGCCAGTAGGAGAACTGCATGCTTTATCGTGAGGCTGGTCAGTTCAAAACCAGTTATTCGGCGGATCAGGCGCTGCTGCCTATCCTGCAGGATCGTATTGGCCTGTTATTTATTATTGTTATAAGCTTCATCGTCATTCCTCTGTTAGGTAGCGATTTTTTTATCAGCGCCATCATGATCCCGTTTCTGGTGTTTGCATTGGCGGCTATCGGGTTGAATGTACTTACTGGCTATGCGGGACAGTTGTCTCTGGGGACCGGTGCATTCATGGGAGTGGGCGCGTATTCGTGCTACAAGCTGGCTACTATTTTTCCAGATATCAACATCATTGTTTTGATACTGGCATCGGGGGTGTTTTCTGCACTGGTTGGCATGGTGTTTGGACTGCCCAGTTTGCGTATTAAAGGCCTTTATCTTGCCATCACCACACTTGCTGCCCAGTTCTTTCTGGAATGGTGTTTCATACGCATAGAGTGGTTGTATAACTACAATGATTCTGGCGCGATAGAGGTGCCACAACGCCTGGTATTCGATGTTGCCGTTACCGGTGCGTCGGCAACGGCGACGACACGCTACTTGATCATATTAACTATTGTTGCCGGTCTGACTCTGGTGGCTGCTAACGTATTGCGTGGCCGGATCGGTCGTAGCTGGATGATGATCCGTGATATGGATATCGCCGCTGAGCTTATGGGCATCCGGCCTCTGTATGCAAAGCTGTCGGCTTTTGCTTTCTCAAGCTATTACTGCGGTGTCGCGGGAGCGCTCATGGTGTTCATGTGGTTGGGGTCCGCTGAGGTGGAGGCGTTTGATATCAACCATTCGTTTCTTATTCTGTTTATGGTAATCATTGGAGGTCTGGGCTCGCTTGCCGGCTGCTTTTTCGGGGCTGCATTCATCTGGGTTTTACCGATTATCATTCGTGCGGTGCCCTCGGCCATGGGGCTAGACGTTGTGGCGGCTACAACAGAACATGTGGCCAATATCATTATTGGTGTGCTTATCATTTTCTTTCTGATCGTTGAACCTCATGGACTTGCCAGGCTTTGGCAAATCGCTAAGGAGAAGCTCAGAACCTGGCCATTCCCGTATGCGAGCAGCTGATAGGCTCGTATTAATAAATGGCAGATGGCCTCTGCACACAGGTTGCACTATGACTAGTTTGTATCACCGAATAACAATCTGCAAAAGATGTATATAACGAATTACCAAGGAGAAAACGACAAATGAAAAAAACCACATTGTTGACGTTAGCTGCCGGTCTGGTGGCTGCCAGTTGCTGGGTGCCGGTCGCTCAGGCGCAAGACACCATGTACATGCCTTCCATGACTTACCGTACCGGCCCCTTTGCCGGGGGTGGTATCCCTTTCGCAGATGGTTACGCTGATTATTTCAACATGCTCAATGAGCGTGATGGCGGCATCAACGGTGTAAAAATTGTTGTCGAAGAGTGCGAAACGGCTTACAACACGCAAAAAGGTGTCGAGTGTTACGAAGCCACCAAGGGGAATGGAGCTCTGGCTTACAGTCCATTATCTACCGGTATTACGCTTGCTCTGATTCCTAAGGCACCGATTGATCAGATTCCAGTCTTTTCCATGGGCTACGGCTTGTCAGCGGCAGCCGATGGTGAAAAATTTCCGTGGACGTTCGTCTACCCTGCGTCCTACTGGAATCAGCTATCGTCCATTCTTAGCTACATAGATGCAAACGGCGGTGTGGAAGGCAAGAAGATAGGTTTTATCTATCTGGATGCGGGCTATGGAAAAGAGCCTATTCCTCTGCTGGATCAGTTGTCGGAGTCCATGGGATTCGAAGTTGCGAAGTTCCCGGTCGGTGGCAAGGAGATGCAGAATCAATCCTCGCAGTGGCTGAATGTACGTAAGGAACGTCCTGATTGGATGATCATGTGGGGCTGGGGTGCGATGAACCCGACAGCAATCAAGGAAGCTATCAAGATCCGTTATCCGCTGGATCGTTTCATCGGTAACTGGTGGTCTGGTTCGAACGCTGACATGAAGTCAGTAGGCGAAGCGGGCAAGGGCTATCTGTCAGCGAATTTCTCCGGAGTCGGCCAGGACTATCCAGCTATTCAGGACATCCTTACCCATGTCGTTGACAAAGACATGAGCAAAGTCGCAGCAAGAGAAGATGTGGGCAATGTTCTTTACAACCGTGGCGTGTTTAACGCAGTCATTCTTGCTGAGGCTATTCGCGAGGCACAAGCCAAAACGGGTAACAATGTGATAACCGGCAGCGACATGCGCGACGGACTGGAGGCTATAAACCTGACAGAAGCACGACTCACTGAATTGGGTCTGCCGAATTTTACCGGTGAAGTCATAGGGTCTTGTAAAGATCATGAAGGTGGTGGTTCAGTATTTATTCAACAGTGGTCAGGAACAGCGTTTGAGAAAGTAACCGACCTTATTCCACCGATGATAGATGTTGTGCGTCCGATGCTCGAGGAAGCAGCAACGGCTTACATTTCCGACAAGCCAGATTGGCAGACTCAATCCTGTAGTTAGTTCAACAGCTGTCATCACAGCTCTGTCCAGAGGATCTTTTCATTTCCACTGGCAGGGCTGTCTGGCTGATCCTTAACTAACGACGACAGCACCTATTCATGGAATCTACAGAGCAAGACGTTGCCGGAAATACCGTCAGTTCGCCTGAGCCTTCGAGTTACATCCTCAACGTCAACAACATCGAGGTTATCTACGATCATGTAATCCTGGTGCTCAAGGGCGTGTCGTTGAATGTTCCGGAGGGCGGCATAGTGGCCATTCTTGGTGCCAACGGTGCTGGCAAGACTACAACCTTGAAGGCTATCTCTAACCTGTTGCATGCGGAACGAGGTGAGGTCACCAAGGGCACGATTGAATTCAAGGGCGAACAGGTGCAGTCGCTTTCACCCAATGAACTGGTTCGTCGTGGCTGCATTCAGGTGATGGAAGGCAGGCACTGTTTCGGCCACCTGAGTATCGAAGAGAATTTGCTGACAGGCGCCTTTACCCGCAAGGATGGGCGCGCCGCCATCAAGCAGGATATGGAAATGGTTTACGACTATTTCCCCAGGCTACGTGATCGCCGCGGCAGTCAGGCAGGTTATACCTCGGGTGGCGAACAGCAGATGTGTGCCATTGGTCGTGCCTTGATGTCCCGGCCTTCCATGATCTTACTGGATGAACCTTCCATGGGTCTGGCACCGCAATTGGTCGAGGAGATATTTGAGATCGTCAAGCAACTTAACAAGGACACAGGCGTGTCGTTTCTGCTGGCGGAGCAGAACACCAATATCGCTCTGAAGTATGCAACCTACGGTTACATTCTCGAGTCAGGACGAGTTGTGCTTGATGGTACAGGTGACGCTTTACGAGAGAACGCAGACGTCAAGGAGTTCTATCTGGGCACGGGTGGCGAGGGGCGCCGCAATTTTCGCGAGGTCAAGCATTACAAGCGACGTAAGCGCTGGCTTGCCTGATCGCGATTAATACGAACATCAACTGACTTGAAGAACCACAGTGAAAATTATGTATAGCGCATCTGAGGGCCAGGATCCTGTTCAACGAGAAGCCACATTGTTCGATGGCTTTGGTCAGCGTCTGAAGGCTTGTACGTCCGGGTGTCCAGGTCTGGCTGAGCACCTTAGTGGGCATACCCTTGAGGCCGTTAATGACCGGGCCGCGTTGGAGTCGCTGCCGGTTCTACGAAAAAGTGCCCTGATGGCGGCTCAACAGGCTAATCCACCGTTTGGCGGATTCGTCCGTGAGGAGGCGTTGCCGGGTACGCGTATATTCATGTCTCCCGGCCCCGTCTGGGAGCCACAAATCACAGGTGATGATCCTTGGCACGGAGCACCTGCCTTGTACGCAGCTGGTATTCGTAAAGGTGATCGGGTGCATAATGCTTTTTCCTACCATCTTACGCCCGGTGGCTTTATCCTGGATGAAGCTGCGAAATCGCTGGGCTGCGTGGTTTTCCCGGCAGGGGTTGGCAATACCGAGGCGCAAGTTGCCGCATTGCGGCAGACGCAAGCCTCAGCCTACGTAGGAACTCCGGATTATCTGCAGACCCTGCTGGACCATGCGAACGAGTCCGGCGAACCACTGAGTTATGTCAATCGTGCCCTGGTGTCAGGGGGGGCTTTGTTTCCGGCCATGCGCACACGTTATGAGGAGCAAGGTATTTCTGTGATGCAGTGCTATGCCACGGCCGATCTGGGTGTTATTGCCTATGAAACAGCGACCGATGGGCAAGTTCACCCGGGAATGGTGGTCAGTGAAGGCCTAATCCTGGAGATTCTTGTACCTGGCACGGATACGCCCGTTGCAGCAGGTGAAGTCGGTGAAATTGTCGTAACCCGCTTGCATGCAGATTATCCGTTAGTCCGCTTTGCTACCGGCGACTTGTCCAGAATCCTGGCAGCAGAACCCAGTCCTTGTGGAAGAACAGCCATACGTCTGGCTGGCTGGATGGGACGAGCCGATCAACGCGCCAAAGTACGTGGCATGTTCGTGGATCCGCTTCAGTTGAGTCGACTGAAACAGCTGCACCCGGAAATCCTGCGATGGCGACTGGTCATTACACGAGCAGAAAATCGAGATGCGATGGAATTGCAGGTGACGCTTGATGCTGATACTGCTGCGTCGCCAGCAGGGCAAGAGCAGCGTGACGCCTGGGCCGAGGCAGCCTCACTGTCCCTTAAACAAGTTACCGGATTGGGTGGCGTCGTGAGTGTGGTGGAATCACTACCAGATGACGGCGTGGTGGTGGATGATCAGCGAAACTATGAGTAACAGGCGTAGTGCGCTGTCATAGACGATAGAGCGCCATGAGGTACAGCCGTTTTCTAAGGTTGCGCAGTTTCAACGTCTGGTATTGGTATCATGGCGCGGCGATCATGCCAGATACCTGAAAACCCATGGATATCGATAGACACTCTACTGATGCCTCCTTACGCACGATTGCGATGCCTGCGGATACCAACCCCAATGGAGATATTTTTGGTGGATGGATCCTTTCTCAAATGGATCTGGCAGGGGGGACACACGCCTTTTATGAAGCCCAGGGGCGCGTTGCGACGGTTGCCGTGACGGCGATGAAGTTCCATAAGCCCGTTACGGTCGGCGACGAAGTCAGTTGCTATTGCGTCACTGAAACCATCGGCCGAACGTCTATACAGGTTCGCGTTGAAACCTGGGTGAGGCGCCAGCGACTGGCAGCTGAGGAACAGGTTACAGAGGGCCTGTTTACATTTGTTGCCCTCGATGCAGATGGTCAGCCCAGGCCTGTTAAGGACGCTTCTTGATCTTGCTGAAAGTTATCTTCATTCGGCAGAGCAGCGTTTCATGACTGAGAAAAACGTCTCGCTGGACAGTATTGCCGACGCTATTTCGGCGCAATCATTGCCTCCGGTAAATGACTGGCATCCGCGAATCGCGCGAGATGTTGATATACGTATTGCGCGAAATGGCGACTGGTTCTACCAGGATTCACGCATAGACCGAATGCGTATGGTCAAACTGTTTTCCACGGTGCTGCGAGTTGATGATGATAATCACACCTACCTTGTCACCCCTCACGAAAAGTTAAGAATTATTGTGGAGGATTCGCCGTTTACGGCAGTGCTTGTCGAACGTTTTGGCGAAGCATTAGAGACAACAATTGTGTTCACAACCAATGTGGGTGAGAAAGTGATCGCCAACGCTGACCATTGCATATATGTGGAATACAAGGAACCTGGTGGTGAGCCATCTCCCTATGTAATCGTGCGCGGCAAGCTTCGCGCCTTGATCAGTCGTACGGTGTTCTATCAGTTAGCAGACTGGGCAACGTTGAGAAATGGAGTCGTCGGCGTCGAATCCTCAGGGGTCTTCATGCCCTTGTCCGAACCGGAAGATACCCATGGATGAAATCGCTGAGATGTTGCTCGAAGCACGCAAGATTACTATCTGGCGTGGCGATAATCTGTTGATGGATGAGATTGATATCGAGATACGAGCGGGTAGCATCATTCAGATTCAGGGAACTAACGGAAGCGGCAAAACGACGTTGCTAAGAGCGATTATTGGATTGGCGGAATTTGATGAGGGTGAAGTTTTCTGGTGTGGGCAACCCTTTCAAAAAGCAAGAGATGCGCTATACGCGCAGCTGCTTTACCTCGGCCACAAACCGGGAATCAGCCCCGGGCTTACACCTTTGGAAAATATCAAAGCGTTGTGCCCTGAGTTGAATGAGGATTGTCGAGCCGAGGTGGAATCGGTGTTGGCAGAGCTTGCGATCGCTGATCGCATTGATCTACCCAGCGCTGCGTTGTCGGCAGGCCAGAAACGCCGGATTGCACTGGCGCGGCTGCGTTTGCAATCAGCCAGATTATGGGTTCTGGATGAGCCGCTGACGTCCCTTGACACTAACGGATATGATTGGGTACGTCAGGAAATACAAAACCATGTAACTCGAGGTGGCGCTGTCGTGTTTACCACGCATCAGGCGTTGTCATTCGGCTCTTTCCCGGTAGATTCAATTATTCTGGGCAACGATACATGAATGAGGCTGCCTATCAATCCAGACCTTACGTTGGCATGGGCACGTTGTTTGGTCGCATCTATCGCCGTGACCTGACGCTGGCGGTACGATCTGCGGGACAATGGCTGAATACCTTGTTGTTCTTTGTCATTGTCGTGTCTCTGTTTCCACTAGGCATTGGGCCAGGCACGCAAACGCTGCAAACCATAGCGCCCGGTATTGTTTGGGTGAGTGCCTTGTTGTCGATGATGCTTTCTCTGGATTCACTGTTTGCTCATGATTTCCGAGATGGCACGCTGGAGCAGTTTGTTGTGGGAGGACATCCTCTGAGTGTTGTGGTTGTCGCCAAGGTTTTGGCTCATTGGACAACAGGCGGTCTGCCGTTGGTACTCTTATCACCTTTGCTGGGTCTGGTGATGCAGCTGCCAGACGCTGCCTATGGTGTCCTTTTGCTCAGTTTGCTAATTGGCACCCTGGCATTGAGTTTTATTGGTGGTATTGGTGCGGCGTTGATCGTAAGCGTGAATCAGGGTGGAGTCTTATTATCCCTGCTTGTGTTGCCTCTGACCGTTCCAGTGCTAATTTTTGGTAGTGGCGCGGTTGCTTCGGCCGGTCTGGGGTTAGAGACTTCAATGCAGCTATCGGTACTGGCAGCAATACTGGCGATGTCGGCTTCACTGGCGCCGCTTGCAATGGCTGGGGCGTTACGAGTGGGGGTCGCAGCAGGGCGTTGATCTGCATTACGAGTTACGCGAAAACGTGCTGCTGAACATTCGGATAGGGCCGGTATAACCCGTCGCTATAGTGTCGATAGGTGAACTGTTCGAGGTCTTTGACGTCAATACGTGTGTTGCGCCAAGTCTTTGAAGTAGCAGTAGGTTTTGTACGTAAAAACCGTATAATCTGCCGGTGTCATGCACCGGTCTGGGAATACGTAGTTTACGTAAATCACGCTAGAATAGCCAAACACATGCCGAGAGTTTAAAACAACTTGTTTCAGTGGATTCACAAATTTGGTTCTCCGCCGTTCATGTACCGGGTTGCCGAGGTGCTTGGCCCCTTGTTCGGGGTGATTTGCCTTGCATCTCTGGTTATCGGGCTTTATCTCGGGCTGGTTGTAGCCCCCCCTGACTATGAACAGGGCGAGAGCTACCGCATTATTTTCATTCACGTACCGGCGGCATGGATGTCGATGTTCGTGTACATGGTTATGGCGGTGTCCAGCGCCGTATTTCTCATCTGGCGACTCAAAATTGCAGATGTTGTTGCTTTGGCCTCCGCACCGATAGGCGCTGCATTCACCGCTGTGGCGTTACTGACCGGTTCATTCTGGGGTAAGCCCATGTGGGGCACCTGGTGGATCTGGGATGCGCGATTGACATCCGAGTTGTTGCTGCTGTTTCTATATCTTGGATATATGGCACTGCGTGGCGCTATGGAAACACCGCAAAGTGCCGCGAAAGCGGCGGGCATTCTTGCCGTGGTGGGTGTCGTCAATATTCCGATCATCCATTTTTCGGTCGAATGGTGGAATACCTTGCATCAACCGGCTACGATCACCAAGTTAGATAAACCATCGATGCATCCTTCCATGCTTAGACCATTGTTGATTATGGTGTTGTCCTTTCAGACGCTTTATTTTTTCAATCTCATGGTGCGCGTTCGTACCATAATTCTCGAGCGAGAGGCGCGCACATCGTGGGTTGCTGATCTGGCAGGACGGGCGTCACGTGGATAGTCTCTCCGAATTCCTGCATATGGGTGGCTATGCGTTTTTCGTATGGAGCTCTTACGCTCTTACAGCGCTCTGTCTGATCGGTGTCGTCATGTGGTCGTCTTTCAAGTACCGCACAACACGTGAACAGTCCTTCAAGCGTGCCTTACAACACCAAGCCAGGAGATCAAAGTGACTCCAAAACGCAAACAGAGACTCATGCTGGTGGGGCTTATGCTTGCTGGGGTTGGCGTCGCGGTGGCCTTTGGTGTAAATGCGTTCCGTGATAACATCATGCTGTTCCACTCGCCGTCAGATGTCATTGCCGGTAATGTCGAGGCGGGCAAACCTTTTCGCATTGGAGGTATGGTCGTCGAAGGCAGTGTGCAGCGCGGCCAGGAAGACCTCAAAGTGTCTTTTGCGCTGACTGACCATGGTGAAACCGTGCCGGTGACTTTTGAAGGTATTCTTCCGGATTTATTCCGCGAAGGGCAGGGAATAGTAGCGCTAGGTTCAATCGACAACGGCGGGACTTTCAGCGCTACGGAAGTGCTGGCAAAGCACGACGAAAACTATATGCCTCCAGAGGTCGCTGAAGCTCTGGAAAAAGCGGGAAAGATGCCTGGCACCGAAGCAAATTTCAGTAGCAAAACGGTGGTAGACCCATGATCCCGGAGCTCGGACACTTCGCACTTATTCTTGCCCTGTGCACGGCTATAGTTCTGGCTATTGTCCCTTTAGTCGGGACAATAACCGGCCACGAAGGCTGGATGGACATGGCCAAGCCCGCGGCAGGCGCGCATGCTTTTATGGTTTCACTTTCCTATGCCTGCCTGACCTGGGCATTTATCAGCAACGATTTCAGCGTGCTTTATGTAGCCAACACCAGTAATTCAGGGCTCCCACTGATATACAAGATTTCTGGCGTCTGGGGTGGGCATGAGG
This sequence comes from Granulosicoccus sp., assembly GCA_045106855.1. Taxonomy (GTDB): domain Bacteria; phylum Pseudomonadota; class Gammaproteobacteria; order Granulosicoccales; family Granulosicoccaceae; genus Granulosicoccus. The sequence goes on along the minus strand of JBGCFI010000009.1, from coordinate 70,089 downwards.
GATCCATCCTGTTCTGGTGCTTTATTTCGGCTTTATGGATCGTTGCAGTGGCTGTCTTAAGTCGCTCCCTGCCGAGAGTTCTGCTTGCGCGGGTTCTGTCTGTGCTTGGCATCATCAGCATCGGTTTCCTGCTGTTCGTCCTGCTCACGTCAAATCCGTTTGAGCGCTTGTTTCCTGTTCCACTTGACGGTGCATCTCTCAATCCTTTGCTGCAGGATCCGGGTATGGCAATTCACCCGCCAATGTTGTACCTGGGGTATGTCGGGTTCTCGGTTGCCTTCGCATTTGCCATTGCCGCCTTGATCGGTGGTCAGCTCGACGCCGCAACGCTCCGCTGGATGCGACCGTGGACTAACATTGCCTGGATGTTCCTTACTATCGGCATTTCCCTCGGCAGTTACTGGGCCTATTACGAGCTTGGCTGGGGAGGCTGGTGGTTCTGGGATCCGGTTGAGAATGCCTCGTTTATGCCATGGCTGGTGGGGACAGCGCTAATTCATTCCCTGGCAGCATCCGAAAAACGTGGAGTCTTCAAAGCATGGACGGTATTGTTATCGGTGCTGGCCTTCTCGTTGAGTCTGCTGGGCACGTTTCTGGTTCGGTCAGGTGTGCTCACGTCAGTGCATTCCTTCGCTGCTGATCCGACACGTGGTTTGTACATCCTGCTTTTCCTTGGTTTTGTCGTAGGTGGCTCACTACTGCTTTACGCCTTCCGGGCACACAAGCTTCAATCCTCTGCCTCCTATGAACTGGTGTCTCGGGAGTCCGGCTTACTGCTTAACAACGTGCTCCTGGTGGTTGCTTGCGCAGCGGTTCTATTGGGCACACTTTATCCCTTATTTGTTGATGCCCTTGGAATCGGAAAGATTTCGGTTGGTGAACAGTACTTCAACGCGGTGTTCGTGCCTCTGATGCTGCCTATTCTGTTAGTCGTCGGGGTCGGTGCGGTATTGAACTGGAAGCGTGACAAGCTTACTGGCAGGGGAGCTATTCTTGTGATTCTTGCCTCAGCCAGTATTGCGTTGGGAATTTTTCTTAGTACGCGGCTGGAGTATTTCACAGCAACAGCGGCAGCCTCTATTGCCGTTGCTATCTGGATCTCGTCGTCTACGGTTTTCGGCATTTTTCATCGTTTTCGAAATAAGCGCAGGCGTCTGTCTGCCGTTTTACACACCCCAGCAGCGTTCTGGGGAATGAGCATTGCGCATTTGGGACTCGCCGTATTTACCGTCGGAGTGGCTCTGACATCTATCTACACTACCGAAGACACAGTTCGGCTCGAAATTGATGACACTCATCAGGCAGGTGGGTACACCTTTACCCTGGCTTCGCTCGAGAATGTACGTGGTGCCAATTTTGATGCTACCGAGGCAACATTCAACGTTGTCAAAAACACTCGGGAGATTGGACAGATTGCCGCTCAAAAGCGGATATACGACGTTAGACGCGATGTCATGACGGAAGCAGGTATCGATGCTGGTTTAACGCGAGATCTATTTATTGCTTTGGGTGAACCCATGGATCAGACTGGCAACGCATGGAGTGTGCGTATTCAGACGAAGCCGTATATACGATGGATTTGGCTAGGAACAATATTTATGGCTCTCGGAGGGCTAATGGCTGCGATGGACCGACGCTACCGACGTGTTGCTGAGAAGTCAGCATTGGCAAAGTCGACTAAAAAAGCGAGTATTCCCATGGGTGGAAGTTCGAGTGCAGTAGCTTCTGTCATTAGTCGATCCGGGCGTTCAGCTGCTCCTTAGAAACCCATGAATATTGCACTTAAATTACTGCCGTTCGGAATTTTCCTTGGATTAGCAGGATTTCTGGCAAAGGGCCTGACTCTTGATCCTGCCAAGTTGCCTTCACCATTGATCGACAAGCAGGCACCGGTATTCAGTGCCGATCGGCTGCCTGCCACAGAGGGTCAGTTTGACAGTCAATCAATGATCGGTGAAGTCTGGGTTCTAAATATCTGGGCTAGCTGGTGTGGCCCCTGTGTTGCTGAACATCCAGTCCTGATATCACTTGAAGAGCAGCGAGAGTTATCTATCGTTGGCTTAAACTACAAGGATGTCCCCAGCAATGCTTTGAGCTGGTTGGGGCGACTCGGAAATCCGTTTACCCATTTACTAAAAGATGAAAGAGGGGACGTGGGACTTGATTGGGGAGTATATGGCGTGCCCGAAACATTTGTTATAGACAAAGATGGAAGGGTTCGATACAAGCATGTCGGTCCATTGTCTCCGGAAGATCTGGAAACAACAGTGCTGCCGATTATTGACCAGTTGCAACTGGAGCCAGCCTGATGCAGGTCTCAGATCATAGCTTGGTACCTCGGGTATGCTTGCAACCTTCAATACTCGGATGTCGGTCAGCGCTCTTTGTTAATTCGCAGTTAGTGCAAGGTCGGAAATCATCTGTAAGCCAAACCCACAGTAGTTTTATCCGCATATTCCGCTTTGTAGCAAAGGTAATGTTGTTCGCGTTTGCTATTGCAGTGGTAAGCCCTCTCACTGTCCGCGCAGCTGACGAAGTAGTAACGTTCGATAACCCGGATCACAAACAGATGTATCAGATGCTGCTCAGAGAGTATCGGTGTCTGAAATGCCAGAACCAGAATCTATGGGACTCTAATGCAAGCCTTGCTGGCGACTTGAGACGCGAGATTCGAGATCAGATTATTGACGGTAAGAGTAAGGCTGATATTGACGAGTATCTGGTGGCCCGATACGGTGAATTTGTGCTTTACCGTCCACGTTTGAATGCGACAACCGCAATTTTGTGGATTGGGCCTTTCGTTTTACTGCTTGTTGGCCTTGTGTCACTGGTGGTAATGGTAAGAAACAAATCAAGCTCCGTCGACCGTCAAACACAAAGCGATGGAGCTGCAGCTTCTAAGCAATATTCGGCAGATAAGCTTTCCAAGGCGCGAAAACTTCTCGATGATTGATGATTCAGCCACTCAGGAAATAACCTGATTACGGTATTCCCTTTCGCGAATTTCTACTGCCACTCCACAGTTTTGACTATTGGTTTGTCGTAAAATGTAAACAATTGCCCCCGCGGGTTTTCCGTCGTTAGATTGACGTGATACGGTAACGCTCGTATAAGGAGACGTGAGTCTTTATCACTAATGGAGTGGCGGCAATGATTAATCCTTCTCAACGAAGCGACTGCTCGATGGTAGCTGAAACTATGGATCCCTCCCTGGATTCATTATCTACTGAGGAATTTCTCAGGATAGTAGGACTGCGAGTCCGAAGCCAGCGCTCAACGATGAGCATGTCCAGAAAACGATTGGCTGAGGTGTCGGGTGTTTCAGAGAGATACCTTGCACAGCTGGAATCGGGGCAGGGAAACATGTCAATAGCGTTGCTGCGCAAGGTAACAACGGCTATCGGCATGTCGTTGGCAACATTACTATCCGCTGAGACTCCGGAGCTGAGTTCTGCACCAAACAGGTCAATGCATGGGAGCTTGGCAAATTCATCGCATGACAATAGTGGTCACGAAACGCGCCGGAGAGATGATGATCTGCCCTCCAGATCATCGCACCTGGTAACTGAACCTGAGATTTAGTATTAATTCAGAGCTGCTTCATACCTGCACGATGCCGGTCCCACCACTGCGCTAGTGTATTTGCAGAATTTGCAAAAGACGTGTCGCCGGATCCTTCCGGTATTTCTGGAGAACAGGATTGACAATCAAACCGAGACTGCCTGAAAACCAGGCGGCTCCTGACTCTGTTTTGTGCGGGGTTCTCTATTCAAAGCTCATGATAATATTAGTACGAGCTTTTCCATCAGCGCCTACCGCTTCACGTTCAGACGCGTCATTGAACTGATGAATGACAATTCCCGGTCTGGACGTCTCCCATGGATCGATATCGCTATTATCCGCGCTGTATCTGACGTAGTCGCTCATGGCGCTTAGCCGGGCCATGTTGGCCTTTTTCTGATAGTAGGCGTCTACATCTTCAAATGAATCTTCTGTTTGGAACAGAACAATTTTCAAATCACCCTCTCCACCAATACGGTACCTTGAGCCATTGGGATACAACGGATAGGGAATGTCATCGGGGAACAGCTCTGCATCATTGCTGCCGTTTGCCGTCAGGATGTCATCAACGTCTAATTCGGTTGTGTCAGTCCACTGTGTGGATTCACCGTTGGAATCGCCAGCACTGTCGCCACTGGCAACCACCTTGGCAATAGCAGTTACTGTACGAGCTTCCGGTTGCTCCACATCCGAACCGCAGCCTGCTATACCGAGTACCACGATGCTGGTAATCAGTGTTTTATAAGTGATATTAGTCATATCTATACTCTCTACTATTCCCTTACTCATAAAGATAGACCATCGAAATTCGTTTGCTGCGACTTCGTATCTGCTGCGCCGGCCCTTAGTGATGCAGGCGTATGTCCGGCAAGCAGGGTACAACGTGGCATACAATTGTTAAACACAACGTCAAATGATATTTTTTTGACTTTGCGGAGATCGTTGCAATCAAATAAGCTCGGGCAGCGTGAGCAATTCATGACCGTCTGCTAGCAGTGCCATGCGGATTTGTCTGGCAGTATCCGCGGCGTGAGCGTTGTCTCCATGCACGCAGATACTTTGGAAATCGGTTTTCAGAACATTGCCTGTGACGGTCACCAAACCACCTGCGGATATCATTTGTCTAACATGGGCGATGCACTCGGAGGTGGTGTCGAGAACGGCTCCAGGTTCACGCCTGGATACCAATGTGCCACTCTCTGTGTAGGCTCTATCTGCAAAAATTTCTCCGGCCACCGATAACCCAGCTTCTCGAGCCGCATATTCAAGTTCTGAAAGAACAGGTGCAAGAAAAATTAGCTCTGGATCGAACTGGCGAACAGCCTTCACGATGACAGTTGCCAACTGGCGATCTTCGCATGCCATATTGTTCATTGCACCATGAGGTTTTACATGAGTCATTTTGTAATCGTGGCTACGAGCCATGCCGCCCAGAGCTGCCAGTTGGTAGAGCACCAGTGAATTTACTTCGGCATCTTTAAGCACAGTCGGCCTTCTTCCAAAGCCTTGCAAATCGGCGAAACCGGGATGTGCTCCGATGCTGACAGCTTGCTCTTTTGCCTGTGTAATAGTCCGGCTCATGATCAGGGGATCGCCAGCATGAAATCCGCAAGCTACGTTGGCAGAATTGACCACCTGAAGCAGGTTCTCGTCATCGCCCATCGACCATGCGCCAAAAGACTCACCCAGATCTGCGTTAAGATTTAGTCGCACAGTTTTTCGCCCGTTTGATTGTTGAACGTTACTTATAGCAGCCTTCAACAGTCCGCTAAACCCGTTTGCAAGAATTGAATGACTATCTTCTTTCAAATATGGCGAGGCTGAATACGCGTAGTTCCTGACGAATTGCTGCTGTCCAGCCTGACGTTCAGGATCCGTCGGTCACGCCGTCAATCAGATTGCACGACAACAGTGTTTCTGTATCCAGCTCATTCGCGATGCACGGTGTGAATGAGGAAAGACATTCATTGATAAATGTTTGCATCTGGTGTCTGAGCATAATAGCTTCATCAATATCGATAAGCCGAAATCTAAAACTTGCCCCGGCTCGCTGTATTCCTAGCAAAGGCAGGTCGCAGGATATGATCGTCGCAATTTTCGGGTAGCCGCCAGCGGTGTGTGAATCGTTGAGCATGACGATGGGTTGGCCGGCTCCCGGTACTTGGATGGAGCCTGGAAGTATTGCGTCCGAGACAATGTCCTTGGCTGAGGAGTCTCGATGTTCGATTTCCGCACCATGCAGTCGCACCCCCATCCTATCGGTTTCGCTGCCCAGTTCGTAGTCTGATGCAAGAAAAGATTCGATGCCTGCCTTTGAAAAATGATCAAACTGTGGTCCGGGTAATGCGCGAAGCTCGCTTGCCTGATATTGCAATGGCTTTGGCAGATGGCACTGCTGCTCAGTGTATCTGTCGCTCGAATACGATTCTGAATGGCGTATACGTATCACATCACCGGATTGGAGAGTATTGCCATTCAGCCCGCCCAGTGACGCTTTAGCGTAGGTTGACGCACTGCCAAGGTGATCTTCGATGGCGATACCAGCTACTGCGATGAGTACATGTCGTGAAGTGCCGGTAGAGTTTATAAACAGGTTGTCCCCTGCAGCGAGCGTTATTGTTCTATTGGGGCGGCTGACAGACTCTGTACCTCCAAACCCGGATTTTATTATTGCGGCATCACACCCGACAATAGAGAGATGAACAGCCTGTCCACACGCTTGTAATTGCAGCCCGCCTTCAAAGCACTCAATGACTGGGTGGTCGGCAGGGTTACCCACAAGCGAGTTGGCAATTCTCTGCCAGGCCGGACTCAGCACGCCTGCCCAGGGGATGCCTAAATGGCGCAGGCCAAATCGCCCACTGTCTTGAATAGAGGAAAAAAGGCCAGCCCTGACCACGTTGAGTGATGGCTCGTTACCGTTCATTTTTCGGCAACAGACCAGCGACTGCGAGCTGAATCAGCGTGCGCGAGTTCTTTTGACAATTGGTCGAACTCATGTTGATCAATCTGTCTGAAAGATACTTTGTCACCTGCCTTCAACAAGGCTGGAGGTGTTTGTCCAGCATTGAACATTGGTACGGGACAATTTCCAATGATGTGCCAGCCACCCGGGCTCTCCCAGGGATATATACCAGTTAACTGCATAGCAATGGCAACGCTGCCTGCGGGCACTCGCAATCTTGGTTCGCTTCTGCGAGGAAGGTGAAGTGAGGCAGGTGTATCACCAAGGAAAGCGTAGCCTGGCAGGAACCCAAGCATGTAGACGGTAAACTCGCAAGTAGCGTGGAGATCTATAACCTTTTCTGGGCTCAGCCCGGTAAGTTGTGACACGCTATCCAGATCGGGTCCATGGGAGCTCCCATACAGTACTGGTAGCTGCCAGCGCCTAGGTGCTTGCCGGATTTTTTCAGGGTTATTTGAAGGTGCGGCTTCAAGTGAGCGCAGGGTGTCCAAAAGCTTATCAGGCGTTAAGATGCTGATGTCGTAGACAATGGCCAGTGAACGAAACGTGGGGACAGTCTCAGCCACGCCCACGAGGCTACCAGCCTCAATCGCCTTGTGAATCAGCGTATCCAGGGCAGTTACCTGGTCGACGATAGATCGGTCGATTTTTTCTCCGAACTGGAGAATCAGAGCGGTATCCCCAGCGTAAAGAGCTGTCCAGTTCGATCCTGTGCCCGCAACTTGCGACATCCTGCCCACAACGTCAGTGCTACCTTCGTTCATGTTTGCGGCAGTGTTGCGTAGGCGAGGGCTGCCACTGACGGCATGCTGCTTGTTTCAGCGGATAGCGCAACTCTGAGATTCACATACATATGCAGTGAACCTTACCATTACCTCAAGCGTGAGTTGCGCTTATCTGCTGTGTCGCTACGAAAGGTCAAGCCGTGGCAGCTTCGCGGGTCTCCACTGTTTCGTCTGCTGCTGCAGTGGTGGTTTCAATCGCGGAGAGAAGCTTAGCGTCAGCTTTTGGTGCTGCCTCAGCTTCCTGATCTCGTGCTTCCACCTCATCAGCCCAGGTTCGCAGCTCTCGATATGAAGCGAGTAGGGTTGCGGCCTGTTCCTTAAGCTCGGACAGTATGTCCAGTTCTTCTTTTTGCTGTTTATTTTCTTTTTTCAGCTTGCGATTGGAATCTTCTGCGGTTTTACGCGCATTAGCTTCATCAAGCTTTTGTTTTTTAAGGGTCTTGAGCTTCTTGACAATGTTCTCTGGTGTATCGGCCAGAGCAGTGTTGATTGCCTTCAACTCTTTTTGCTTTTCTTCTACCAGACGCTTGGCTTTCTTTAACGCTTCGGCGTTGTCTTTTCTACCTGTTGCCAAGGCTTGTTCTGCAGCCTCTTTCTGCGTAGTTGCCGAATCTCTTTGGGATTCTGCCTCGGTGCGCGACTTGATAATCTTTTTGACTTCAGCCTGCATATTTCCGATTTCTTCGGAAGCACGATTTCTCGCTTCAGCCATATCGGCGTCGGCATCTTTCGCCCGCTTAATGGCGATATCCAGAGCTGCTCGCAAATCTTCTGCTGTGAAATCGTCTTTCAATTTCAGTGCTGATGCGGCTTCGTTCATCAACATCTGCTTGCTGATGGCCAGGTCTTTCCAAATTCTTAATTGCTGTTCGCTGTCGGCTTGACTCACGTAATAATCTCTTGAACGAATGAAATAGCAGTCACCAAATTATTTGGGGAACTCGTTTTTTATGGTGATCTACTGGTTATGAATTGCAGGTTACGTATATTTGCTACTTGCGGATAAGAAGAACATACCGGCATTGTAGGGTGCCAGATGTTTGTTGTTGATTGCCTTGGCAGTGTAGATTTGCTTAATTTGCAGCGCCGGGTTACATCCATCGCCTATGCGATTTACTGGTCACTGGTGGATAGCATATGTAAGCTCTGACCGCTAATGTTGTAAAAATCACCACGTTATCGGCGCATCAACAAGAAAAGAGAGGATTTTTCTGCCTCGCTTTACGAGTTATTATACCGTGTTTGACTGCATCTTTCAGGCTTGAATGCCAATCGTGTAACAATGCGTGACTTATCTCTGTCATTTTTGGCATTTCTGCGGCAAAACATCCGCTGGTTGATGGGGGGTGTCCTCCTGACATTCTTCTCCAGCGTTGGTCAGACATTCTTCATTTCCCTGTTCGCAGGGCAGATTCGCTCTGATTTTGCGCTCAGCCACGGTGACTTCGGGTTCTACTACATGCTGGCCACGCTGCTTAGCGCCGGTACCCTGGTCTGGCTGGGAAAATGGGTGGACAGCGTGCCCATCGCCCGGATCGCCAAGTTCTGGATCATTGCGCTGGCGTTGGCAGCCAGCTTTATGGCGTTTGCAGATTCCGTCCCCGGTCTTCTCATGTCATTGTATTTTCTGCGTTTGTTTGGACAAGGGATGCTAAGCCACACGGCACTGGTCGCTATGGGGCGCTGGTTTCATGCCGAGCGAGGCAGGGCGGTATCAGTCGCCACTACCGGGCATCAGCTTGGTGAGGGATTGCTGCCCCTGATTGTCGTTGGATTGCTGGTGATTATGGATTGGCGATCTGTCTGGTTAGTTGCAGTTGCTGCTCTTCTGGTCATTGCCCTCCCGTTAAGTCACGTTTCCCTATCCAGCCCTCGCACACCCTCGAGCAGGGATCGTGACAATTTCGAAAGAGGTTATCAGTGGACCCGTGCCGAGGTGTTGCGAGACCTGCCTTTCTGGGCTGTCTGTACCGGCGTGCTGGCACCTGCTTTCATTGGGACTTCGGTTTTCTTTCACCAGGTTCATCTGGCCGAACTCAAAGACTGGACGTTGACTGTGATTGCAAGTTCCTTCGGCGTGTTATCGGTAACTTCGGTCTCGGTAGGATTGCTGACAGGCCAACTGGTTGATCGTTTCAGTGCTCGGGCAATGCTGCCTTTTTTCCTTTTTCCGCTTAGCCTGGGTTGTTTTGTGTTGGCAATTTTTGATTCAGCGCTGGTGATGTATCTGTTCATGGTCCTGCTAGGTACCTCTTATGGAATCTCCAGCGCCGTGTTTGGTGCAATCTGGCCTGAGACTTACGGTACACGTCATCTGGGCTCGGTAAGGGCGGTTGTATCAGCGGCGATGGTATTCGCATCTGCACTGGGGCCGGGCTTGACAGGATGGTTGATTGATCTGGGCGTGGGCTTTGAGTCGCAGTTGTACGCCATGAGTGTGTATTGCATGGCAATGATACTGGTGTTGTTTCCGGTATCGCGTGCCCTTATCCGGCGTAATCAATCCATGCTTACAGAGCTTAACTCTGCGGGATAAAACGTGTTTAGGTAATCATTCAGTTCCGCGTCCAACCGTGAGTGCAGGCTCAGTGAGGAATACCACTTCTCAGGGTATTGGGCATTTGCTAATCCGACAAGTGTGCCCAGCACAGACCCACGGTGTGCGTTTTCTCCACCAAGGTTGGTATTGATCAGCAACGCTTTTTCCACGTCTTCATGGTATCTGGCTGCCAGATAACACACGCTTGGCCATGAGTCGGTGATGTAACAGGCCAGGGAATACGTTCTGCCGACAACATGCGCGTCGCCCTTTTTCGCTGATAGCAAACCCTTGAGATCAGTACCATTAATAACGGCCGCTGCTTTGATAAAAGGGCTTGTATCTGCCGTGCCTGCTTCGCTGCATAGCAGAGTATCCATGAGGGTGATGTACGCATCAACAACGTCCAGCAGAGTCTTGTCCGGGTGAGTGAGCCAGACATGTTCGCGACAGGTTTCGCAGGTCTCTTTAAGCGATGTACCCTTACCAAGTAATGCAAGCGCAAGGGGAGCAACAGTAACCAGAGCTCCCATAGACGGTGTGTCATGTGTAACAGCGCCACAGTCGGTGGGAGCTTTACCTGAAATCAGGTTAGCAAAGAAGCCACGATGGTAGCTTTCCGCATAAGTATCGGGGTAGTCTGGTGGGTCGGCCGTCATGAAGTCTATGTAGGCGGCTATCCATTGATCTGATTGATAGGTTTTTTCTTTCAGCAGATGTTTGATAAGCAGCTGCGCGCACCAGGCATTCAGAGTGTTTTCGCCAGCTTGCATGCCATGATGATAATGGCCGTTAGGCCGGCCCCATAGATGTCTGCGACCTTTGAGAATCACATCACCGATAATTTGCCTGTCTCGATCAGCCTGTCGTGTTGAGCGTCCGCCACTGGTCGTCGAATGCAAAGACATGATAGAACTTGGATGAGTCTCTGGTGCTGCCTGGAGTCCGGTAATGCCGTACTTGCCATACACTCGGAGAATATCCCCGGGGTTATAGAACCAGTGCACCGGCATTGACAGAGAATCGCCGATAAACAGATTCGCCAGAGCCGCTTTTACACGAGCACGCTTCAAGTATTGGATCCCGGACTCGGACTCCGAGGTGTTTTGGCCGTTTGTCATAGTGCCCAAGTGCTGTTTCTATAGATAACCAGAGGAATATAAGTATAAGTACGTAGTTACCGTGAAAATGGACAATCCCGTGGAAATGACAACGGCGCTGGATGCACGCTCTTCCCAGATACCATAGTGTTGAGCAAGAACGAATACATTGGTAGCACTGGGCAGTGCTGCAAGCAAAACGGCGGAATGAAGCCACACCGGATCAAGATCGGTCATCTGCTTTAACAGTAGATACATAAGTGCTGGATGAACCAGTAACTTGATCGGTACCAGATAGCCAAGCTCAATAGGGACTCGGGTGAGTGGTCTAAGTGCGGCCGTCACACCCATAACAAACAGGGCACAAGGTGCAGCTGCGTTTGACAGGCTGTTTAACAATTGATTGATGGGTGCTGGTGGTATTAATTCAAAAAACGCAGCTAAGATGCCAGCAAGGGTTGCCAATATAAAAGGGTGCGAGAAAATTTTATAGACGATGCCACCCAGCAGTCTTATGTTGCTTCCGCGACGTTTATCTCCTATCGCCATTAGAGTAGGCGCAAGGGTAAAATGCATGGCATTGTCAAGGCAGAAAACCAGAGCGACAGGCACACCGGCTTGTGGACCGAAGGCCGCTATTGCCAAGGGTGGGCCCATATAACCGATATTGCCATAGGCACCGGTAAATCCCTGAATGGTGGCTATTCGGGTGTTCGCGTTTCGAAACACACGAGCGATGACAAAGCAAAACGCGAATACTAGAAACGTCCCTAAGGTGGTGCTAAGCAGAAACCGGCCATTGGCAAATTCGCTGATGGGCGTTTTTGCCAGCAGATTAAAGAACAAGGCGGGCAATGCAATATTGACGATGAAAAAATTCATCCATGTGAGCCCCACCATAGGGATTCTAGTTAACCGACCGGCAACATAACCCAGGAGGATTAGGCCGAATAAGGGTGTGACCAGCTCTGCAACCTGAAACATGGGTGTCGGATTTCTCTAAGCTGGATAAATGGGGGACTTGGAAGATTCAATAACAGCCGGACAACGGCCCTGACTGGCAAACGCTTCATATATCAATTATTTTTCCGCGATTCAGAATATTTTCAGGATCCAGCGATCGTTTCAGTGATCGCATCAACTCTATTTCGGCCGGGCTTCTTGACATGGGCAAGTATGATTTCTTGAACAGTCCAATACCATGTTCTGCCGATATGGAACCTCCGAGAGCTTGCAACGGTTCGTAGACAATCTGATTGCTGCGTTCATGCCACTGTTTTTTGAGTGTCTCTTCATTGCAGTGACCTGCGGGCTTTGACTGTGTATTCAGGATAGCTTCGTCAATTGGTGGGGCGATCAGAATATGCAGATTGCCATCAGCGAGGTGGCCGTACACATAGATCAAGGCCTCAGGCCAGTGGCGTTTAACCTCCTCGTTTAGTCGATCAACGTATGCTTGCATGTCGGCGATCGGCAGACTGATGTCGTAGACAAAAACAGGGTCGTGTTCGAGAGCGATATCGATATGCTCGCGGATGTACCAGATGTTGGCGGCTTCCTTCTCGGATTTTGCAACAACAGCGTCGACGACCCGCGCCTCGTCCATGAGTTGCGCGAGTGAGTTTTCAAACACGTCCTCGCAATCCAGTGTTCTAGCACTCCGGGATTCGACAATAGCGTACAGTGGGTAGTCACGTGATAACGGTGGGCGGGCTGTATCCTCTCTGTCGGGATTGGTATTGAGGTGGTAAAAGGGTTGCCAGATAACCTCGAAAGAATCCAGCGTGCCGTCAAGAGCCGTATCGAGTTTACGCAGAGTATCTGCGACGGCGTCAAAACCATCAAATGCCAGTAGGGCTGTTTTTACGTACGGAGTTGCTGCACGCAGGCGCAATACTACCCGGGTGATAATGCCCAGAGTGCCTTCACTTCCAATAAACAAGTGCTTTAAATCATAGCCTGCGTTGTTTTTCATCATGTGGTTCATGGAAGACACGATCGTCCCGTCAGCCAGCACTACCTCAACACCAAGAACCTGTTCCCTGGCCATACCGTAGCGCAGCACGGATAAGCCGCCCGCGTTAGTCGCGACATTACCGCCTATTGTGCAAGATCCACGTGCACCCAGATCCAGCCCGAGTTGCAGGCCAATGTCATCTGCAGCCTGCCGTATGGTTTGTAATACAGCGCCTGCCTGGACGCTTATGGTGCGTCCGACAGCGTCAATGTTCTCAATTTTCTGTTGCCGTTCGAGACTGACTATGACGTCTTTTGCGGTACTGTGGTTGCCATCTACCAGGCCGGTAACCCCCCCGTGGGTGACGACCACCTGTCCGGCAGCATGACAGGCACTAAGAACTTCCGAGGTTTCTTTTGTGTTTGCAGGGCGAACCAGTGCTTTGGCGACAAGCGGTCTGGAATCCCAGAAATGGGTGGCTCGTTCCTGGACTCTCTCGCAGTCAAGCACGTGCTCCTCGCCGACGATTTTTCGCAAGGTGTCCAATAGTTCAGTTGCCATAGTTGAGCGTCACACTGTGAAATTATTGTTTTGCGCCTGATAGAGCTGCGTCATGTTAGTGATAAGCGTTCAGCGATCGATAGGGTGAGCGAAAAAATCGGCATGTTGCCGTTGCCACTACCTGTGTCTCCGATTATAGGGGCTTTATGGCTCAGCGCTGGCCCACATGTTGCAATTCTGGTCTGTGCGGGGGCGGGTTTTTTCGAACCGCCGCTGATCGTAGTGAGGTCCTGTGCTGTCGCGGCAGGCGGGAGAAAGGAAGCATTGCACAGGTCATTTGTCATAAAAAACAGCGGAACATTTTGAGGATGAATAGAGTGTCTGAACGTACTCTGACGACGGAATTTTCCGAGCCTTCGCGCTCCGAAGGTATTCGCACCTATCGCTTGCTACGTTCTGTGATGGTCACTTGCATCAGCGCGCTTGCCATTGGGTTTGCCTGGGCCGGAAATACCTCTGAAGAGGTGTTATCAGATATGGACTGCGTCGTCGAACCAAGTCAAACTGTTGAGCTGGGATCGGCCGTTCCGGGGCTTCTGGCACACAGCTTCTATGATCGAAGTGATTTCGTTAGCGCCGGAACACTCATGGCTCGTCTTGAAAGTGATGTTGAGCGCGTATCGCTGAAGATTGCTGAAGAGGCAGCCGCTAGTTCGACGGCCGTTTCGCTTCGAAAGATAACGGCAGAGTTCGGTGACAGGACTCGTATTCGAAACGCAAAATTGCTCAAAAGCTCAAGTATATCCAGACAGGTTATGGATCAGGTCAGTACCGAGTCCGCCATAGCAAGTTTACAAGTCGAGCAGGAGCAGGAAGCACACCGCCTGGCTCTGCTGGAAGTTGAACGAGCCAAAGCTTTATTGGAGCGCCGTGAAATCCGAACGCCGGTCAGCGGCTCTGTGACTCAGCGATACAAGTCGTCAGGTGAATATGTTGACAGTGAACCCGTATATCAGATCGCGCAGCTTGACCCCCTGCATGTCGAGGTGATTGTGCCAGTCGAGTATTTAGGAAGTTTGCAAACCGGCACCACAGCGTCTGTCAGTCTGGATGTTCCCGGATTCCATGATCGGATTCTGCAGGCGGTGGTACGTCGAATTGACTCAGTGGCTGATGCGGCTAGCGCAACCTTCGGCGTCCGGCTGGTGATGGATAATCCGGACTTTTCCATTCCAAGTGGAATTCGATGTCGGGTCGATTTCTTCGCCTCCTGACGCTCGTCCGGGTTAGCAAGCTACCCACGTTCCCGGCATAAGGAGCGGCTAAACAGCAGCCCTCTTTACCCAGTCTGCCTTTTCGTATCCGTATCATCCAGCATCTGACTGTGATGTACACAACGGTTACGCCCGAGATCCTTCGCTCGATACAGTGCTTTGTCAGCTTGCGCTATAAGCGCTCGGCCCGAGAAGAATGCTTCGGTGGGAGTCCATTTAATATTGCTGGTAGATGTTACCGCAGTAAGGTCAGTTGAAATACCGATGCTAACGGTTATTTTCACTGTGCCGGAACTGACATTGATATTGGTATCTTCAATCATTGAGCGGATTTTTTCTGCAGCTTCTGTGGCTTCATCCTCGCCTGTGTCCGGCATGACAATGATGAACTCTTCGCCGCCATAGCGACCGACCACGTCAGTGTGGCGGCTACCGCTTCTGAGTACCGTTGCCAGATGCTTGAGTACTTTATCGCCACCGTCGTGACCAAGGTTGTCATTCACGGATTTGAAGTAATCAACATCCAGTAAAAGTATTGAGTAACTATCACCCAGATTTGAATTTGAAAATGCGTAGCTCTGAATCCATTCATCGATATATCGGCGATTGTAAAGTAACGTCAGGCTATCCGTAATTGCCAGTGTTCTTAGTTGTTTGTTAAGTTGCAGCAGCCGTTTATTTGCGGCATTTACCATTGAATTACTAGCTTGTAAGCGATCAATCAGGTCGCGATTTTCGCGGGTAAGTCGTGCACTGTCGCAGGCTCGCAATACCGTGCTGATGATTTCATCATGATCGGTCAATGGTTTGTTGAGATAATCGTAGGCGTTAGCCCGTAGCGCTTTTTTCACCATGTCATAGCTGTCATAGCCTGTCATCATGATGACTTTTATCGTGCTGTCAATTCTGTTCGTATGTTCTATCAGATCAAAGCCTGACATCCCGTTCATACGAATGTCTGTAACAACAACATCAACGCTATTCCCAGCTAATAACTCCACTGCAGCATAACCGTCATGTGCGACGATGACATTCATATCGACACTTTGCAGTATGCAAGTCAGCAATTCAGTGATCGCTGGCTCGTCATCCACCACCAACGCTGTGAATTGGAGTTCGTGTGCCATGATATGTGAGTGGTATTCTTCTTCAGGTTAGCGTGTTACGTCATTGTGTGAACTTAACGGCGTATTTGCAGAAGTCTCGAACAGGGAAACGAGGCAACTTCCCGTGATGCGCTGTAGTCGTCTATTTTTACGGTATTTGGTCACGCTTAATCAAGAAAGTGTGAGCTAGTACCGATTCTCGTGGGCAGTGGATGAAGGATGGTAGACAGCAGCAGGCCGGCTGTTCTGTGAAGGCCAGGTAGGGTGTATTGTTGTGATCGTGTCAACATCAATAGAGTTTGGATGTTGATCTGAAACCATTTTTACCAAAGTGCTTTGAACATGTCATTTAGCCGGATGTAACGGTTACCGCTATTGGCAGATGTAACGAAAAACTCAGGGTATTAGAGACTGGCAGCTTGCATCGGCAATCAAGGCCGTTAATTTTCGTTGCCTGACTTTTGTATCTGCATACCCGATCGGAGAGATATGCGTGAATGACGTTGTGACATTGCCGAGCGTTGAAAATCGTAGCTGGATGCGTGAAAAACGTAGCATTGCGCGTGAAAGAAATAACATTCGAATCGTCACGCCGGTAGTCAGTCATATGCTCATTGAGAATCCACAGTTTGTCAGAATAGTGGGAGGATTTGTCAGGCGACTGAAAGGGCAGTTAGACGCATTAAACGTCGCTATATATACTCATGACTATGAAGCTATTGCCAATATTGCTCACAATTTGAAAGGTGCAGGCGGCAGCGTAGGGTTTGACGGATTTACTGTGATTGCTGGCGAGCTTGAAATTCAGGCAAAGGCATTATCAGAACAGGCTGTTGTGGATTCCATGAATGAGTTAACCTGCTATTCACAACGAGTATTTGCAGGATGGGCCTCTGAAGTGGCCGAAGTAGACTGATTGCGGTACGTTGTACTGAATTCGTTTTAACTATGTTCCGGCAGGTTCCCGGAAATTAAACCGCCTGTTCACTAATTGGAAACTTCTTTCGAAATGCCCAGACCCTTTTTTTTGGCATCCTGTTTGTTCAGTCCGTTTTAGGCAGAATATGTTCGGGAACTACCCATGGTACTGACTGGCAACCGGTTACCACACTGACGCCGTAAACATCTGCGATATTCTGATTGCTTAATACCGCTGCAGGCTCACCCACAGCGACTATTTCGCCTTTATGCATTAGAACCAGCCGATGGCAGTAGCGTACTGCCAGCGACAAATCATGCATGACGACAACAACAGCCCGCTGTTCCCCTGCATAGTCACAGAGTAATTGCATGGTCTGAAGCTGGTGGCTCAGATCCAGAGACGATACTGGTTCGTCTGCAAACAATAGCGTGGGTTCTGCAGCCAGAGCTCGTGCCAGCAAAACTCTGGCGCGTTCCCCTCCGGAAAGTGTGGGCACCTGGCGTTGTCGAATGCTGGTGCAATCTGCTTTGGCAATGGCGTCCTCAACGGCCTCATGGTCAGCGGTAGTGGCTTTTCCCCAGGGCGGCAGATGCGGAATTCTGCCAAGCATGATCAATCGTTCTACGCTTAATGGCCAGTGAACGGTACCCAGCTGTTCTACCCAGCCAATACTCTGGGCGCGATCGCTGGCAGATAGCGAAGTAATATCCCGATTATCAATATGGATTGTGCCGGCATCAGGTGTATCGATACCTGCCATTGTTGCAAGGACGGTAGATTTTCCTGCTCCGTTGGGACCGATAAGCCCAAGAACTTCACCCGCTTTCACGTCGAACGACAAATTATCAATGATCGTTTTACGCCGTCGTCGAACCACAAGCTCGGTAACCCTGACTCGCACAGCCGATTTATCCATGCGGTGGTCGGAAGCGGACACAGGCGAGCTCATTGCCAGTAACTCCGGCGGCTTTTCAGAATCAAGGCGAGAAAGAATGGGGCACCCACCAGAGCGGTTAAAACACCGACTTTCAATGGCACTGGAATCGTTGTATAGATACCAATCAGGCGAACACTGATATCTGCCGATAGCAACATCACAGCGCCACCCAGGGCAGACAGAGGCAATAATCTTGAGGGCTGATAGTTGGCAAAAGGGCGTAACAGATGTGGGACAACAAGACCAATAAAGCCGATCATACCGGTCGTTGCAACAGCTGCGCCTACGCACAGAGAGACTGCAATGAACACGCGCCATGACAAACGATGCATGTTGACTCCCATGCTTCTGGCTGTGCGTTCACCTAGCGTTAGTGCGTCAAGCGAGCGTCCGGTTCCTGTGAGCATTGCCCAACCTAGCAATGTGCAGGGAAGCATAATCCAGGCGTCTCGAAGGCTTCTGTCGGATATATCGCCTAATGTCCACAGAACCAGTTCCCTAACCGCGAAGGGACTTGGAGCAAGATTGAGAAGTAATGACAAACCGGCAGCAGCCAGGGCATTAATGGCTACCCCTGCCAGGATGAGTGTGCTTACCGTGGCATCGCGCCCTGCAAGAATATAAACAACGCCTGTCGTCAGCAAAGCCCCGACCATGCCGGCGACAGGCACTAGCTGTGGGTGCCACAGATTGGAGAAAAAATATAACGCCAGAACAGCACCTAGTGCCGCACCACTCGCGCTTCCTACAAGGCCGGGACTTGCCAGTGGATTTTGCAGGAGTCCTTGCATTGCAGCGCCAGAGACGCCCATCGACATGCCGGCTATCAGTGCGATAAGTGTACGGGGTAGCCTTATTTCGCGAGTGATAACTGCGCTGACTGATTCAGGGTTGGTAAACGGCAACGTCAGAGTGTTGTGCAATGAGGTCCATTGATCACCCAGGCATAAACTGATGAGGCACAATATAGCGACCAACACGGTTAGCAGCAGCAAACTGTATCGGTCGCTCATTTATTGGCAGCTCCTTTAATTGAACCTAGCGGTCGACTTGCAGGAATACCATATCAGCGGGTATCTGACCGGTTGCAACCATTTGCTCGGCAGGCAATCCGGTTGTCAGATCAACGCGCATGAATCCCGGAGTGTCTGATTGAATTCCGACCCAGAGATGATTATCCGGTCCCGATGCCAACATCGTCAGGCTTTGTTCTTCGGTGCCGGCAATTGGCTCAGATAATTCACCTGTTGTTGGATTGAAAGTGCGCAGGTTGTTGATGGAGATGAAGTCCGACGTAAATCCATCAAGGGTAATCACGTAGCCGATGGAATCATTGATGACGATGGCCTCCGAGAAAAAGCCTTTGTTGTCTTCTTCTGTACCATCGTCTAACACAAGTGTGGTTTGATAAGTTCTAGGATCGATTGACTCGATACCACCCGTGTAGGGATCGCCGGGTGCTGAAGGATTACTGAATGCATTGCCACGCCCGGTGACATACAGCAGCCCGGTGGTTTCATTATAATGTAGTGCGGTAGGATTGACCGTATCCAGCGCAATCCCCCGTCTAGGGAATTCGCCTTGTCCTGTGTCAATTTCCGTATTGGTGTTAGTGTCAATTACCGCAATATAACCTCCGTTAATCGGCGCGAAACCGTCCAGATTTTCAAGCAGGACAAAAAGCTTGTCATCGACAATCACCGCGTTGGTCATGTCTGGCAGGTCCAGAGTTTCACCACTGCCTAGATTATAGTCAGCCAGACTGATTTCTCCTGTGATCAATGATTCCGATGTTGCATCCTCCGGGCTTGGATCAAGAATCAGAAGTCTGTCGCTGCTGCGTCGAGTCAGATACGCCAGGTTTTCATCAACAAACGCAAGCGCTTGCGGATTGGAGGTTCCTGTTACATCACCGAGGACTGACAGTTGATAATTGGTTATAGAAGTATCCGTTGCGCTGAACTTAGTTAGATTATCAATGTTGAATCGACCAATCTGATAGATGCTTTCGCCATCGGTCGCAACTCTATGATCAGAACTTGTTGCGGGGTATGTGCTGTCAATAGTGTTACCGTCGGTCAACGAGAGGCGTTCTATCTGACCAGACTCAAATTTAGGTCCACGTGTGAATACGTATCCGTAGCTTGTGCTGCCTGGATCTGCTAGAGGTGGATTGTCATTGCCATCACTATTACTATCGCTGGAGCTACAGGCGTTAACGAGCACTAATGAAGTGACTAGTGCGAGCCGGGTGAACAGGGTGTGGTTAAGTGGAATAATCATGTGTTAGTCAGATTTTATCAGGAGTGCGAGGGATAGCGTTTGTGTTATTCACGTGGTTACAGTTTCTGGATAAGAGCTATAAAAAAACTGCGGCCGGGCTTTGGAAATCCATTGAAATCCTCAATGATATCGTCGCCCAGATTCTGTATTCGCAGGCTAAGGTTCCAGCGTTTACGCTCGAGATTCATACCCACGGAGTGCACGGATGTGTCAGCCGCTGGTAGCAGGTTGGTGCTGTCGTAGAATTTGTCAGCAGCAACTTGCCATTCACACCAGTACGCCACATTTGTGCGGCGGTAAGCCAGCCGCACAAATCCTGTGCGCTTTGATTCCCCGGGTAATATTTTGTCCTTGTACCCTTTGAATGGATCCCGATTGCGTGGATTTTGAATGGTAGCACTGGCGGTGATTCGCCAATCTGGAGCAGGTATCCACTGGGCAGAGAGCTCCAGGCCGTTGATATCTGCCTTGCCTGTATTACCTGGTCTGCCGATCCCTCGTGCATCAAACGAGTTGAGAATCAGATTGTCGTGGCGGTTCTGGAAATACGTCATTCCCAGTTGAAGTTTGTCAGTGTCATAGCTGACACCGATATCAGCGTTAATGCCGCTTTCAGGTTCTAGAGCAGGGTTGCCATTAATCAGACCGATAGAGCCATATAATTCAGTAAATGCAGGTTCGCGGAAATAGTTACCAGCATTGGCGTTTACGCTTAATAAAGGGTTGATCGAATATGACAAACCGATCTGCAAGCCAAGCTCAGACTCGTTTTGTTCGGGGAGTGATGCCGGAACACCGAGAGAGGTTGATGTTCCAAGGCGCTGGCTTTGTTGCCACCGAAGCGCAGGCGCTATCATCCAGCGTTCTTTTTCGTCCAGTATTGCCAAGTGTGATGTGGCGGTAATCAACTGCCGGTCGGCGGTAAAATTTTCGTCGGCATTCAATTCGTCTTCCAGATCCAATGATTCGTTGCGAAAATCAATAGACAGACCGACTGTACCGAGGTCAAGGAATCGCTCCCAGTACGTTTTTGCACCAAGAGTTCGAATGTCCGTGTCTATATATTGATCGCCCAGTCCCACCTGGCTTAACGAATCGTCATACACACTATCTGATAGGTGCCAGTAAAGCGTATGTCGTGAGTTCCACCCGTACCATTTGTCGATGACTTGCGATAACTGGACTTGAGACTTTAGGGTTTCATAACTGGCCTGATCGGCAATGGTGTTTCGCGCTGTCGCAACCCCCGTTTCTCTATCTGCAATCTGCAGCAGGAGATCGGTTCGACGATTAGCAGAGCCTTGATGGCCGGTCTTCAGCAAAACCGACGTGCGCTCAACCTGATTGTTCCTGCGCCGCTGGCGCTCATCATCGTCAGGGTTGAGTGGAGTCGCGTTGTTGTTGGTAAACGGGAAATCATTATCACTTTGTTGTCGACTCAGAGTCGCCGTCCAGTCCCAGTTTTCCGTATTCCCCTGATGTGCTGCTAGTAGTGACAAGTGGGAGAAACTTCCAAGGCCGAGTCTTATCCTGGAATCTGGTTGACCGCCGAAGCGCATGGTATTGAGATTAACTGCTCCCCCCATGCTGGCGTGTCCCAGTTGTAACGGTGTGCTTCCCTTGTAGACGTCGACTGAAGCAAGGTTGAGAATTTCCAGTGTTGACAAATCGATAACCGACTCGCCACCGGTATTGAGCAATATGCCATCAAGATAAACTGCGGTTTGAGCCGCAGAGGCTGCTCTTACGGTAATGTTCGAGAAGGTGCCGAATCCACCGGACTGCTTCTGTTGCACACCGCTAACGCCACTCAACAAATCGCCAAGTTGTGACCCCGGTTGGCTGAGCCTTGCCCATGTTACTTTGCCACGACTACCTGTATGTTCTTCGCCGACGACATCACCCGTCTGTGTGACAGTATTGTTACTGCCTGTAATTTCCAATTCGTCAAGCATCGGTGGGCTGGTTGACGCAAGCTCTCGCAAGCCCTCAGGATTTTCCTGAGCTGCTGCCAGCCAGCCTGGAAAAACAAGAAGCATATAGAAGAATGCCAGGCATACGATGGCGCATGCGGGAGATTGCAAAGCATTAGCGTCAGCACCGTGGTTCATGATGCACAGCCGCGCCCGACCTTCCAGCGAATGCCAGCTTTCGGGTATGTTGAAAATCCGGTACAGGAACGCACCCCGCGAAACCTCAGGTTTAACCGGACAATTCATATGGAGGGGCAGGGGATAAGCCGATGAAAACGTGCGGCAGATATCCCTAACACCTCCAGACGCCCCGTCTGGCTGTGAGTTGACATCTCAAGGCAGGTCTCCTGGCTCGTAGTGATGCAACTCCGAAATTTACGGAGTTAGCTATGCAACGCCCTTCCCGAGATTGACACCAGTCTCAGTGGTTTTGCGTTACACATAAACTACTTACAGTTGCGGGGGCAGCCGAGGCGTTTCACCTCGTTCCCTTTTCATCTTGTCAGAACCTTGTGACATGTGGAGGATACACCGTTTGGTCGGAAGTAACCTGATCATTCGTAATTTTTACTAAAGTCTTTTGATTGCCCGATTCAAATGTGTGCGCAAATTCAAGAGGTTAGCTGTGAGGATGAAATGTCAAGCGCGGCACTTTTACTGCAGCTTGGATTCCCGACGACTGTACCAAAGCCGCTGAAATGCAGCGGACTTACTCGAAACAAGGTAGTACATTGCATGATAGATATAAAAAAATCCACCATTCTTATCACCGGAGGTACGGGTTCCTTCGGTCATGCCTTTGTCAGGCAGGCCCTTGATGTCCAGCACCCGCGAAGAATCATTGTTTACTCCCGGGATGAAATGAAGCAATGGGAGATGGCCAAAAAGTTTGGGCATGACCCGCGAATTCGTTTTTTCATCGGCGATGTGAGGGACAGGGAGCGGTTATACCGCGCACTGAACGGGGTTGACTATGTTGTTCACGCGGCAGCAATGAAAATTGTGCCCTCGGCCGAATATAACCCGTTTGAATGCATCAAAACCAATATTGATGGTGCCATGAATGTCATCGATGCCGCCATCGACAGCAAAGTCAGGAGGGTGGTTGCTTTGTCTACGGATAAAGCCAGCAGCCCATCTAACCTTTACGGCGCTACCAAGTTGGCGTCAGACAAACTGTTTGTCGCCGGTAATGCTTATAGTGGAGGCAAGAGTACGCGTTTCGCTGTGGTCAGGTATGGAAACGTGATGGGGTCTCGAGGATCGGTTATTCCCTTTTTTACAGGGCTTCGTGATCAGGGCGTTTTACCCATAACTGACAAACGCATGACACGGTTCATGATCACTTTGGAGCAGGGAATTGAAGCCGTATGGCAGGCATTCAATGACATGGTGGGCGGCGAGATATACGTGCGTAAAATTCCATCGATGACCATAACCGATATCGCCAAAGCTGTTGCTCCTGATGCCCGCCATGAGTATATCGGCATCCGTCCGGGTGAAAAGCTGCACGAGCAGATGATAAGTGTTGAGGATTCGCATACCACTTATGAATACGAGGACTATTATAAAATTCTTCCCGCGATCAACCATTGGGGAGACGATCCCCATCGAATAAAAAATGGTGTGAAGGTAGCAGAAGGCTTTGAGTACACTAGTGATAAGAACGAGCATTGGCTGAATGCGTATGATCTACGCAATTGGATCGGCTTGCCTGTGCTTGATCAGGCTGCCTGATATGAGTGAGCGCAGGTTGCCCTATGGACGACAGCATATAAACTCAGATGACATCGACGCAGTTTGTCGAGTCCTGAAATCAGACTTCATTACTCAAGGTCCGCTTATTCCACAGTTTGAAGAGGCACTAAGCGATTATTGTGGTGCGAAGCATGCGGTGGCTGTAAACAGTGCAACCTCAGCGCTGCATATTGCCTGCATGGCACTTGGCGTAGGCAAGGGGGATTCCGTGTGGACAACGCCGAATACTTTCGTGGCCAGTGCCAATTGCGCTCGATACTGCCTGGCAGATGTCGACTTTGTCGATATCGATCCACGTACTTACAATATGTGCCCGAAAGCATTAGCTACTAAGCTCAAGCACGCCCGGGCAAATGCTCTACCGTTACCCAAAGTGATCATTGTGGTGCATTTTGCGGGTCAGCCCTGTGACATGTCCATGTTCGCAAAACTTGCTGACAAGTATGATTTCAAACTTATAGAAGATGCTTCACATGCCATTGGTGCCACTTACGAAGAAAAGCCTGTTGGTAACTGTCGTTACAGCGACATAACTGTTTTCAGTTTTCATCCGGTGAAGATAATCACTACTTGTGAAGGAGGCATGGCGCTGACTAACAGTGACTCTCTGGCACAGAGCATGCGGTTAACACGAAGCCATGGTGTTTTCAAGCCAGAAGTGGAACGAGGTCGCTCCAGCGATGAACCATGGGCTTATGAGCAGGTGTTGCTTGGTTATAATTATCGAATGACGGATGTGCATGCCGCCCTTGGACTCAGTCAGATGCGAAGACTGGGCGAATTTGTCGATAGGCGTCACGAACTGGCTCTGCAGTATTCGAAAGCATTATCGCATCTCCCATTCGAATTACCCTCAACCGTCAACCAGTCCAGATCGGCCCTGCACCTGTATCCGATACTGGTATCACCGGGTGACGATCACTGCGCTACCAGACTTGCGTTATTCCAGTTTTTGCAGGCGAACGGAATTGGCGTCAATGTTCATTACATTCCGGTGCATACCCAACCCTATTATCAGAACCTGGGGTACTCGTGGGGTGATTTCCCGGTAGCGGAAGATTATTACCAACGTACGATCAGTCTGCCACTGTTCGGCACGATGACCGACGCGGAACAGGATCGTGTTATCGGGCTACTGGAGGAATTTTCCTCCTCTCAGCCGCGTTCACGTCTTGCGGCCTAGTTTGTTTGGGCCCAAACGCAGTTAATGCCCGGAGCGGGTTTCTCTTCCTATGCTGTTACTGCTCCGGATAGGTAACACTATTTCCTGATAAAAAAGATCCGCCCCGGAGTTGGCTCTGTTGGAGGAGGCTAACAGTGCGAGCTTGATTGCCGGTGAGGTTGTGTTGCGAGAACATGCTATTCCATCGGACGTGCCAATGGAATAGCGTTAATCATAATTACACTTACACGGTTTGTTTTGAATCATTTCCCATGATGGCATGCATGGCATCACTGATCTTATCAACATACACCGGGTCGACTTCTGAAGCCTGAGGCTTGACGTCAGGTTGCAGACTGTTAAGAATAAAGTGGGCCTTTTTATTTGACGGATACAGCTCGACATAGGACTCCAGAAGCTCGATGGCGAATTGACGTTGACCACACAAATTAAGCATTTTTGCGTAACTGACCACGTACAACGGTAACATCTCGCAAAGCATGCCAAGAGATACCAACGCGGATTCATGATCCTGACGGGACATGTAACACTGTGTCATTCTAACCAGGCATTCCTCAATAAGCCGCTGCATGGTTGACAACGAATCGGTGTTGTTCTCAAGGTGTTCACTGCAGGTATCTATAGATGTCTGGAATCGATTCAGTGCTCCCTGGGTGTTATTTTCCAGGTCCATCAGTAATCCTTCGGTAAACGGCTTCAGTGCAGAGTATGGCCAGGTGTTGGCATCCAGTCTGGAGGCGATCGCTTGCAACTCGTCTTGACGCTTGCTATCGCTAAGAAACACCAACGACTTCATAACGTTCTCGATGCTCATATTCTCACCGAGCAAGTATTCCCTGGTCGATCGCGAAGGCTCGTTTAAGGTCGATCTGAATTTTCCGACGGAGCGCTGAACCCACGCTCTATCTTCCGGAGCTACCCGGTGCCAGTTAAGGCGTTTCCAAAGTAGTATCCGTCCCGGCGTTTCATCCTCACGCCAGCGTTTTGCCAATTCACGAACATTGATGCTGGGATCGTGCTCATCGCGTCGCAGTTGTATTCGCTTTTGCAACTTTTCAATTTCTTCAATCATTGAACGAGTACCTTTCTCGATCAAATCATAGTAATTGCGTCCCCAGTCAATTAATTCGGATTTCTTCATATCCTTGAAGTCTGTGGGTAATTGGGTTTTACTGAATTCCACAGCCTTGTCGTAGGTGATAGCCGCAAGGTACTCTTCGTAATCACTTTCAAGTTCTTTACGAATCCTTGACAGTTTTATTGAATACTTTTTTGCGTGAAGACCTACGTCAGGCGCATGCATCTTCGACACCGCCGATTTGGCTTTTGTGCACAGCATGCGTACCTGTGTGAAAGAGTGTCTCGCCAATTTCAAATCCCTTTCCAATTCCTCCAGTTCTTCTGGGGATACCGCACGGATTTCTGTATCCATATGTGTGGAGAAGTCAGGTTTTTCAGAAGGTAATTGAACGTCTGCAATGCTGATATGCGAGATGGACTCGCATCGGGCTGCTTCATCGCTGAGGTTAAACAGTACTGGCTTGTTCCGATTGATTAACACCCCGAGATCGTTTAGAGCGTCAACACTTTGTTTCAAGCCGGCTGATGTGCCGGCGATACGTCCGTTATAAGTTTCTACCTTGGCATCACACAAACTGGGCATTTGCTGAATCATTTGCTCTGGAGAGTCATCAGCATGTGTAGATGCAGATACGCTGTAGCACAGATCAACACCTGTCATGAGAATTTGAGAGAAGCCGAGTTGTGAAGCGACAAAAACTGCTGTATGGCTAACCGTAGGGCCCGCTGACATTACCTTGCCTGCCTGTTGCTTTACACTATGCCATGGTAGGCGCTTGCCCAGTAAATAAGCAGGCCCTTGCCACTGCTGAAGCAGCTTTGAAGACACGTGAAAGTTATAAACCAAGGGGACATCTGTCCAGAGGATTCCCTTTTTTGAAACTTCATAGGATATGTCGTACGGATCAACTGATACAAGAATATCCGGCTTGATATCATGCTTCATCAATTTTCCCGCGATTCGGGATACGGCGAAAATGAACAATCTGTCTCGATTAGATATAACCCAGTCAAGATGAAGGTCCAAAGATGGTCCTCCGCCAAGGATCAAGGCCGAACGCCCAGCTCCGAAGTCGAGACTGTTGTCCAATGCCACTGTACTATCCGTTGCATTACGAAATTGCATTTCCGTAAAGACTCTGCGACTCAGGGTTACCGAAATGTCAAGAACACGCTCGCTGGCCGCCTTTTTTACGGCACATAGTATGGGCATGTAAAGTCGTGAGTAGTCAGCGGAAGAGGCGTTACTTTCGACAAGTCTGACTTGACCACCGAGTAACCATGGCTTGTCAGTACCGTCAAATATTTCGTGTTGCCAACTGCTATGTGCGTGCAGTGTTACGATTTTTTCATCGCTATCTGGATTATTGTGGGTCTCGAGTAATCCCCGATATTCCTTGGCAATTAACGGGTATACATCATCATGCTCAATAACAGCGAACTTAGAGCCACGACCTACAGATAATTGCTTAATATAGGGAAGGATGAGCCCTGAGTCGCTTCCAATGATTAGATAAAGCGTATTGTCCAGTTGCAGATCGTAATCGAGTAAAGTATTAAAAAATTCGTTAGATTTCATTTTAGTAAAATCGGAACGATTTAGTTCCTCAACGTATTTTTCTCCCCATTGATTTTTACTAAAATTGTAAGACAAAACAATACTCCGATTAGGTACGGTTGGTTCGGATTATTCAATTTGCCTGCCACAGATTCTTTTCAAAGAACACCTGATGTTAGATACTGTCGAGGGTGTACTTTCGTGGTTGTGTCGTAAGGTTATTTTTTGTTTGGTAACGGTTAGTCAAGAGAGTTACTCTGATTGGTGTATATTTGCATCAATCGCAAGTATGCCTAAAGACTGTATGGTTTTAAATTTTATGAATACCCATTTATGATCACTCAAATGAAAGATATTTTTACATCTAGGGTTTGCTATGTAGATAGATGCGCACAATGACAGTTAATCCTACCTTACTAACGTTACGTCCCGTGACAACAAGCGATGCAGACGTTAACGAACTGTTCAGTCTTCTGCAACAACGTCAATTCGGTATCAGTCACAGAGCTATGCCATCGTATGATGATCACAAAGCGTTTGTTCTGTCGCATCCCTATCGTGGATGGTTTATTGTGCAGCAAGAGCAGCTTAGCGTAGGTAGCGTTTATCTTCTGGAGTCAAATCATATCGGGATCAATATGCTGGCTGGATATGCATCTTTGATAAAACCTGCAATTGATATGTTATGTGATTTATTTCAACCCTTGCCCGGTATTGCATCAGTCAGATCTGCCAGATTCGTACTGAATGTTGCGCCTCGGGATACCGAGCAAATTGATGCGCTTGAGAGCGCGGGTGCTGTACTGATTCAACAGACGTATCAATTGCCCTGAATAGTCAGGCCAGGTGCTTTTTGGTATCCGTGGTTTACTCACGGTGAGTGCGTCATGATATTGATAGTCGCAAAGGACAAAAACTGCTCATGAATTCTACGAGCGAGTTAGCAGGCCGGGGAATATGGCCTGATGGAGATTACGCAGTTTAGTGGGTGCCTAATACCAGAATCATCGACAGGATGAGTAGATGGGCAACAATGGTCACTCCAAATGCCGTCAATAACAGTTGTGCTTCCCACGAGCACCGGCTCCAGTTTTGTTGGAAAATTCGTTTCATATCGCTCATCTCCTCTGTGACCAGAGAAGTGCAAGGTTCAGGCCTTACGATCGGATATTGAATGGGCAGGTGCCGTGCAGGACATAAAAATAGACGCTGTTCACGTATTTCTAATGCCGACAGAGCCTGTAAAAGCTGTCAAACAAGCGTCCCTTGGGACAGAAAGACGGCGCAAAGCCCGGGGTTAACCGGGCTTTGCGTTAGTAGAACACCTTGTAACTTCATTCCGAATAACTCTTGAATGTCTTAGTTCCTTTTGCAGGAACGAGTAGGTAAGAGTCATTTTAGTGAAGGTGTCGGTGACGTTAGGCGAATTTCTTGATCTCCCCCGACTTGAGTCGAGAACTATACGAACCGAGTTCTTGCTTGACGATAGACATCAGGAAGTAGAGTCCGGTGATGTTGACAACAGCCATCGCGAATATAGCGGCGTCTGAGAAGTCTATTACCGGGCCGAGATTAGCTGCAGCACCGATGACAATGAAGATGCAAAAAATCACCTTGAACACAATCTCAGAAATTTTACCTTCGCCAAACAGGTAGGTCCAGGCTTTCAAGCCGTAATACGACCAGGAGATCATCGTGGAGAATGCAAATAGTACAACCGCTATGGCAAGTACAAAGGGGAACCAGCCTATTGCTGATCCGAATGCGGCTGATGTTAACGCAACTCCGGAGTTTCCATCTACTGTCGAGATCGCAGAACCTGCTTCGTTGAGTACGTAAAGGCCGGTTTCAGGATCTGAAATCAGCTGATTGGTAATGATGATTACCAAAGCTGTCATCGTACAGATGACGACGGTGTCAATCAGTGGCTCGAGCAGGGAGACAAACCCTTCCGTGATAGGTTCCTTGGTTTTTACAGCAGAGTGTGCAATGGCAGCAGAACCGACACCTGCTTCATTTGAAAATGCTGCACGTTTGAACCCTTGTATCAGAGCACCAACAAAACCGCCAGCGACACCAAGACCAGTGAATGCACCTTCAAAAATCTGTCCAAACGCCCAACCAATCTTATCGAAATTCATCAGGATAATAACCAGAGCAGCCCCTACGTAGAGTATTCCCATGAAAGGTACGACTTTTTCGGTAACTCGGGCAATGGATTTAACACCACCAACGATGACTGCAAAAACGACTCCGGCGAAAATTATGCCTGTGATCCAGCCGGGGTAGTTACCGACGATGCCTGATATTTGAGCATGAGCCTGGTTCGCCTGGAACATATTGCCCCCACCAAGTGCGCCAAGAATACAGAAGATGGAAAAAAGAATGGCGAGGAACCCTCCACCAGGTATGCCGCGTTCTTTGAAGCCTTTGGATATGTAGTACATCGGGCCACCTGATACAGTGCCATCAGGGTACTCGTTTCGATATTTGACACCCAGCGTACACTCCGTAAATTTGGATGCCATTCCCAACAAGCCGGCCAGGATCATCCAGAACGTAGCTCCCGGTCCCCCTATACCAATTGCAACAGCGACGCCTGCTATGTTGCCGAGTCCAACGGTCCCCGATAGGGCGGTAGTCAATGCCTGGAAGTGACTGACTTCACCCGCATCATTAGGGTCGGAGTAATCCCCTTTCACCAGTGATACTGCGTGACCAAACCAACGTAGTTGAACGAAAGCGAAGTAGATGGTGAATATGGTTGCCGCAATTACCAGCCACATGACTATCCATGGGAAAGTTGTTCCCGGGAGCGGGGCGAAAATGAAGCTGACAAATGGGCCAGTCGCGGAGGCAAACATGGCATTAACTTTGGCATCAAGGCTTTCAGCCTCCTGTGCCAGGGCTGTACCTGTGGCTACCATGCCTATCAATCCGGCAAGGCAGAGTCGATAAAGATTTCTCATTATTATTTTCCCTTGATGATTAGGCGACTACCGTTACAGGCAGACTTGCGTTCATGACAAGATTGGCTGTAGAGCCTCCGAAGATCCTTCTGGTAAATCCACCTTCGGAGCTTCGGCTGACGATTATCTGATCAGCGTTGTTTTCCATGGCAATGGAATTGAGAGTATCGGCGACATCACCGTGCTTTACGATGCCGCGAGCTTTTATGTTTTCATCCGTCAAGCGAGTAACCGCAGGTGTCACGACTCTTTCCAGCGCCATGGAGATTTCTTCTTCGCGTCGTTTATGACGTTGTGCGTTTTCTTCCGCTGTCTGGAAGGAGAACGGTGACCATTCAATAATATAGACAATAAGTATCTCAGCATCGCCAATCACTTTTGCCATCTTGCTGCCATACGCCAGCGCGCGTTCGCCGGAGCTCTCGCCATCCAGCCCAACTACTAGTGTCGTACTCATAAATTGGTCTACCTCTTAAGTATGCAAAAGTGAGCGTGCAGTTGACATCAATATCCTGAAAATTGAAGGTCAATAAGTGCCAATCTACGTTACCGTAACGCAACCGTCTATGGATACCTACTCTTTTTTGCAGATAGTCATAAAGGGAAAAACGTATATTGTTTAACCCTATATTAAATTAAGACGTTGATTTGATAACGAAAATACAAGTATCTCGAGCTGACTTCCTTAGTCACTCACGCTTTTGGCAAGCAATAAGAAAAGGTCCGGATTCGCTGTGATGCTTATTGCAAACGCTTTCACTTGCCAGTGATTTCATTCAGCGAGGGCTTTGTACCTCAGTCAGAGTGGGTAGCAGAATTTGCAGATCTATTGTTTAGTCCGCTGCCTGTTCTGCGCGAACAGACGGATTTTTCAATGCCTCAATCAGTCTGCCAACATCGTAATCCCAACGAGAATCATTAATTTCAAGGGCATTCAGCAGACGCAAGGGGTGCAGAGATACCGGGAGCTCTAAGGCGGATGGCGTTGCCGCCCCTTCAAGCAGCTCGGGTATAACGCGTTTTCCACTCTGCAGTGCAGTGGCGACTTCCAGTCGCACCCTGTCATCATTTCCATGAAGTCGCAGTCGACCATTATCGACTCTTCATGACCGTTACTATCCTTGGTCCGCTGTTCGTCAGCAAAGAACTCTCGCAAATAGTGCGCTTTTGGTGACTGAATGTTGTCGGGAGTCTGGCCAGGCCTATTGCTAGCCGCGTGTGTGACTTTTCGCAGTGGTTATAGTCTCAGATGGACATTTAAACAGCGGGGCAGAGATATTCCCGATGAAGGTCAAAGCGTGTCTCGTTGATCCCACACTTTTTCAAAGGCTCTTACGACATCGTCGATGTCTGATTCCTGCATGCTCGGAACAATGAATTCGTGAGAGACCAGAGTTCGGAAATGCAAGTCTTCTACAACGGGACAAAGACCGGGTGTAAAATTCTGCCACGCACTGGCTAGTGGATCGTGAGATGCCCCCATCGATTTTCGCTGTTCAAAAGCAGGAAGAAAATAGATAGGCCGAACATAGCCGGCACCCAGTTTCACACCTTCTTTTTCTCGCAATGCGAAACAAGGTAGTTCGGCTTTGACAGCGTCGATGTAGGCATTACGATTTATTCCATTGTCCGTGTTCCACAGACAAGCATGCACGTAGAACGAATGAACTGCACCTTCGCGCACCATTGGCATCGTCATGCCTTCGAATCCCACCATTTTCTGTTCGAAATAAGCCACTCGATCCCAGCGTGCCTGTAACAGGGAATCAAGCTTTTTCAATTGACACAATGCGATGGCCGCTTCGATCTCTGTCATGCGAAAATTGTAGCCAATCATATTGGTAAGGTCTGAAACGCCCATAGGGCCCACTACGGATTCGGCATGATTGCGAATCAGTGAAAGTCGTTGCGCGAGCACATCATCATTAGTCAGGACAATGCCACCTTCTCCACAATGAATATGCTTGTGATAATTGAGCGAAAATACACCGATGTCGCCCAGCAATCCGGCGCAATCCCCTGACAAGCTTGCCCCAGGTGCCTGCGCACAATCTTCGATTATTTTTAAATCATGCTTTTTTGCCAATGCACGTATCGCGGTTGCATTGTAGGGCTGACCAAATAAGTCAACAACCAGGATAGCTTTGGTATTACTTGTGATCGCAGCTTCTATCGACGCGGGGTCCAGACAAAACATATCAGGCTCAACGTCAGCAAAAACAGGTAGAGCTCCGTAGAAAAGCGGTGCGGTGGCACTTGCACTCATTGAGTATGCGGTAACAATAACTTCATCTCCGGGTCCTACTCCAATAGCGCCAAGCGCAGCTATTAGCCCGGAGGTGTTTGAATTCACTGTCAGTGCATGCTGCGCGCCAAAGCGTTCCGCCCAGGCTGCTTCGCAGGCTTGCACTGTTGTACCCCCCATGAAATTCTCATGATAAGCGCCGAGATAGTTTGACAGGATCCCGCTATCCAGCACAGTATTGACGGCCAGTTTTTCTTCTTGCCCAACCGTGATGTGAGCCGGGAAAATTGTGTCCCTGACTTTTGGGCCGCCGTGAATGGCCAGAGGATTTTTTTTATGAAGCATTCCCACTCTCCTGTTTCAGAGGTTGACGGGTAGAGTCTGCATGTCTGGTTTCGGGCAGTGCAGAGGCAGTTGGTGGACAATGTGCGTGATTAGAGACCATTTTTTCTGCCAAGCACAGAACTGAAGAAGCCGCAGTCTGGTGAGTTGCAAGTTCGAGAGTATTCGCGCCTGAATGACGTTCCAGCCAGCGTATAACGGAAGCTTCTATATCGACTTTCTTGTCGTGAAATATCAAATCCTGCCGATGCGATAGTGATCGCAGAATGCCTTTTTTGAGACCGGGTTGAAGCGACAACGTGGGGCGGCCCAGTAGCCAGGCTTCGTAAAGAAGTATTGATGACATTCCGGCTACATGGCTTGCTCGATGTAAAGCTGAGCGAACGTCCTGTGCCGCAACAATTGACCAGTCTGGTGCACCATTGAGATTGGCACATGCAGCCTCTAACCTTGATTTTACTGCGTTCCTGTCTTCTCTTGGGTGTGGCACTACACGCAGATTAAT
The DNA here is from genome assembly GCA_045106855.1 of Granulosicoccus sp. Classification (GTDB taxonomy): domain Bacteria; phylum Pseudomonadota; class Gammaproteobacteria; order Granulosicoccales; family Granulosicoccaceae; genus Granulosicoccus. The sequence continues at coordinate 36,546 of JBGCFI010000009.1, read as the reverse complement.
GCCGGACGATGCGACGCTAGCCAGCGCTTCAACAAGTCGCAGTGTGACTATATTCTCATCGTACCCGCGTTTGCTGACGCCGCCATCTCGTGCAGCGGGTTCCGACACAAAGAGAAGTGATTGTGTTTCCTGCGGCTTGCGGAGTCTCATTTTCTCCTCAGCAAGCTTTGCAAGATCGGGATGACCGGTAATATGCAATATGCGTGAAGGTACTCCTGCCGCTTTCGCTTCTGCCAGCGCTAAATTGTCCATTACTGCATAAGCATCCGGTATCAGAGCCTGGATTCTTTCGAGATAGGATGACCAGTTGTCCAGCAGATGGAGGCAGGGCTTGCCCGCTGATCGGGCGGCTTTGGCAACCTCCAAGGCAGCCTGGTCCGCAACGCTGGTCGCATAGATAACACCATCTGAAGAAGCTGCTTGAAGACAGGCATCTGCTTGCTCATACCAAAGCCAGTCAGAGCTGCCTTCGTGACGCAAGGTGCCATGTGCCAGTCCGGCCACCGTATGTCCTAGCGTTGCTGCTAAGCTTGCTACCGGTAGCAAAGCACGTGCGCCACCGATATCTCCGGCTGCAAACATAAACTTCATGCTATACCCTGCATGCGTGTTGAACGCGATCCAGTAGTGCCTGTGAAAACCAGGCTGTTTCAAGCGATGAACTTGATACTTCCTGGTCATCGACTAACTCGCACAGCATGCGATAGGTAGCCTCATCAAGCGAACTGTCCACTCCATTGAACTCGGTTATGTATTCGGGGTTTGAGACTCTAAAGAAACCCGGATAGTCCGGATTGGGTTCGGCTGCCTCCCAGACGAGTTGAAGGGCACCTCGAGCGAGTGATAATCGACCACGGCTATCGGTGATTGTCAATTCAACGAGGTGGTAGGGTAGGTCGTGTCCGGTTACTGTCACTGGATGCCCATTGAGCGTAATCCCGAATTGAGGATTAACACCATCCGCGACGCGAATAAAATCCAGGGGAGGTGCTTCTTGCGCATTGGTCAGGGCGCCAAGTAAGTCCAGCATATGCACACCATTGACCTCGAGTTGACGGCTGTAGTTAATAGCGATTTTGATGGCAGGCGGTAAATCAGGGCTCTTTCGAAGATGTGTCTTCATATAATCCAGTTGTGGAAGAGCGCGTCTCAGGTAGTTCACGCAGGTTCTTGGTGGTGCGTCCATGTTTCGATGACACTCGAGCAGACGATTGAAATCCACCAGATCGAGGGTGACAGGCTTTTCTATCCATAACTTCGGAACAGCAGCCCTCAAGCAAGCTTGGATATGCTCTGCATGAAACTGTGAGGGTGATGCTATAGCGACTAGATCAAAATTCTCCATCAGAAAATTGTCAAGACTTTGATAGAGTGTTACAGGACGAGGTCCAAGATACTGTTTATTAAAACGATCCCGTGCTTCCTTTGCCGGGTCGAACACTGCGGTCAGGGAGGTATCAGGGTGGCGGTTCAGGCATGAAGCCAGAGTCAGCGAAGGAGGCTTACCCAGCCAGGCGCCACCATCGTATCGCCAGGCGATATTACCAGCGCCGATAATGCCCGCCTTCAACATTTTACTGGCAACCTTGATGTGGGGTAACAGTTACTGTGACGGCAAACGAGCCTTCTGCACTGACTGGATATACAAGGCCAGTACTCACTGTCATGATCTACTTGACCAGATCCCATGACAGTGCGGTTCCACGTTGTATTGCCACACATGCGCTCTTGCCCAGCACATTCTGTAAATTACCGGGTGGTAAGCCATAGCCCGGTCTTATTGATCGCACATTGTCAGTAGTAAATGCCTCGTTCGCCGCAATATCCTTAACAACGTAAAGTGAGCGGCGGAATGCCAGGTTGTCTTTTTCTGCCTGTTTGATGCCGTAGTTGATCTGCCCTAATGAACGCCAGGCGTTATGGCAATCTTCGCATAGCGCTTTAAACTCATTCGGCTCCAGGCTAAAGGCTGAATCCGGTCCGCCGTCGGCGCGACGTAACGTAAAGTGTTTCTCGACTACGGCTCCACCAAGGGCAACAGCCGTAACCGCTGTAGCGGTACCATGTGTGTGATCGGACAGACCGGCAACAACGCCAAATGCATTGGCTAGATGAGGCATGGTCCTTACATTGGATTGTTCGGATGGTGCAGGATAGGAGCTGACACAATGTAACAAGACCAGTTCGTTACAGCCGTTCTCTTTCGCCGTAGACACAGCAGCTTCAATTTCCCCCAGGTTCGCAAGGCCCGTAGATATGATCATGGGTTTGCCCTGTTTTGCTACGTAAGCGATGAGTGGCAAGTCAACAATTTCGAAGGAGGCAATCTTGAATGCGGGAGCTCCAAGATCACTCAACATATCGACGGCGGACTCATCGAATGGCGTGGAGAAAAGAGTGACACCTCTTTCAGCTGCGCGTTCGAACATGGCTGCATGCCATTCATACGGAGTATGTGCTTCGCGATAAAGGTCATAAAGGCTGTGACCATCCCACAATCCACCCCTAATCTGAAACTCATCGCCTGAATGATCAATGGTCATCGTGTCAGGTGTGTAAGTCTGAATTTTGATGGCATCGCAGCCGGTGTCAACCGCTGCATCAATCAGCGCAAGAGCTCTGTCCAATGAACCGTTGTGATTGCCGGACAGCTCACAAATGATATACGGTGGATGTTGCGCCCCGATCACTCGGCCGGCTATAGCGATTTCAGTTTTCATGGATTGCCCTGCATTTTTACTCTCTCGCCGCGTAGTGAAAGCATATAGCTCAGGAAGGGGGCGCATTCACTGTGTCTTTGGAATCCGGCGGCCTCGAACAATTTTCGCGATGCTATGTTGTCGATGTGTATTTCAGCAAAAATGCTGACTGATATACCGTTTGATATCAGGCCATCCAGGACGAGAAACAAACTCTGTTTGCCATACCCTTTGCCGTACCGGGTGGGATCAACAACTATGCTCACAGAAGCAATTCTCTCGGAGACAAAATCGATCCTGACATGTGACACAGGCTCGCCGTTGTCCTCGATTATCCAGAGCTGATTTTTCGAATCGCTAATTGCCGAGTTAATCCAGGCAGTATGATCCTCTAAAGTCTGTCGGGTCGGGTTCTTGTAATATTTATGCGCGCCTTCGGAGTTTCGCCAGGTCCAGATGATCTGAGCGTCATCAACATTAACGGGACGAAGTGTCAATGAGTCCATCGGAACTGTTCCTCCGGAGCTATTTGCACATCTTTATAGTTGTTAACACTGGTCATCAGCAGTTGGGACTTCCCATCTGGTTAATAACCTGAAACATGAATTCTGCACGTGTCCAGTCTTCAGGCGTGTCGATATCCTGCGCCCTGTGTCGCTCAATGATGATTGGAGCTGCATTGGGGCTGATTATTGTGTGGCCATTCGCCCATGCATCGCGCTTTCCCCAGTAAAACTGACCAACATCGTGATATGTCTCTTCAAGATCCTGACTGCGAGTCAGTGAAAATTCGGGAGACAACATCTCCACCCGGTTTGTATCAGATAGTCGTATGGCGCGTTGTACCGGAAATGGAAAGCTGGTTACTGGAAACACGTAATCGGCACAAGATTCATCGAGTAGGTCAGCCCCGCGGACCAGATCTGCTGATCGGATGAATGGGGCAGTAGCATAGATACAACAAAGCGCGCTAACTGATCCCAGATTACTTTCTGCCCAGTTCAGCGCATGGGCAATAACCGGTACGGTGGGTGTGTGATCGTCCGATAGTTCTAACGGTCGTAAAAACGGTGTTGAAGCTCCCGCGTCACGCGCGATCTCAGAAATATCGTGATCGTCTGTGCTTACGATCACGTGATCGAAAATGCCCGAGTCAAGTGCCGCCGATATTGACCAGGCAATCATGGGTTTTCCAGCGAATTGTTTAACATTTTTGCGCGGAATTCGTTTGGATCCACCTCGTGCGGGTATGACTGCGAGTTTCATGCGATGTTAGCAATCAGTACGACGAGTCATACCAGATCCACATCGCGATGCTTCTCTCCGAAGCTTGTGTGGATGCCCGGGAACGCCACTGCGCATGCTGTCGATGATGGTTTGAAACGGTTGGATTTACGATTTTTATCATGCTCCAAAGTGAGCAAGGAGCAAGCCGAAGTACCTGAATGAACAGGCGAATGGGTAACGCGCTTTCGCCATGAAAGTAGATCCAGTCAACGTCTCACCCTGGCAGTCGGTACAGCGATTGGTATCAGGTAACAACCAGACCGAATACGTACATTTTATTTAAGAACGTGACGGTTAGTCACTAGTGTCTCAACCTTTATAGCGAAGGATTCCATACACCCGGCAAGGAATAAAAAACAATATCTTCCGGCGAGTTGTCAAGTAGAAAGTGATTGGACCGGACACAATCCAGCGTCATGCCACACGATTCCATGATGCGGGCCATCGCCAGGTTACTTTTCATACAGCCACCGGTGATCTTGTAGATATCGCTTCTGGTCTTCAGGTATTCCAGGACCATGCTCCAGGCGCTACGCCCGTAACCCCGTCCACGCGTAGCATTGGCACCGATAAGAATTCCGATATCGGCGAGGCGATTGTTGATATCGTGAGATACTGTTATGTTGCCAATGTGTTCGCCAGTAGTGCTGATTTCAATAGCCCATAACTGGTTGGGCCCACCCTCAAACGACATATAAAACAGGCGACAGGAATCCAGAGTATGGACCCGATGGCGCTGTTCGGAAAATGCCATGGTTGCTTTATCGTTAAGCCAGGAAACATAGTTTTCCGAGACATGGTGTTCAGAAAACGGCTTCAGACTCAACGTGCCGCCAATTAGCTCCGGTGATGTGGCCATGACTTGGGCACCTTGAAGTGATCGTTAAATTTATTATCGTGCTCGGATGGATCCTTGTTCTTCACGGGAATTCACCCCAGTAATGACGGGGCATGAATATTCCCTCGTGATCGCATGAGCCCCCTGATAGTTTAAGCAAATACTGTCATCGCAAAATCAGTGCCTTTGAGTGTTTGCACTAACGACGATGCTGTAATCCCGGATATAAGGCACAGATGGAATTGCCCCCTGACCTGACGTCTTATGTTACTTTTGGAATAAGGTGTGTCTTGCTATCCAGAGACAATAAGCACCAGTCGCAACTGTTGTATGGCAAACACATCATGCCGACTGAGTATTTTCCATGGTGCTTGATGATTTCCGTTAATAGCCATGTCTATGATTTACTATCCGCTATGATTAATTATCAAGGGTCTGGTTTATGAATGGTGCAGAAAGCCTGGTTCGCTCACTTATAGCTAGCGGCGTAGAGGTGTGCTTTTCTAATCCGGGTACTTCGGAGATGCATTTTGTGGCGGCTCTGGATAAGGTTCCTGGTCTCCGCTGCGTTTTGGGGTTACACGAAACTGTCGTCACCGGTGCGGCTGATGGTTATGGACGAATGGCGGGTAAGCCGGCTGCGACCTTGCTGCACACAGGTCCGGGCCTTGCAAATGGGGTGTCTGGTTTGCACAACGCCCGAAAAGCGTGGACTCCCATAGTCAATGTGGTTGGAGAGCATGCGCTCAGCCATATTGAGTATGATGCGCCCCTGACATCTGATATTCAGGCAATTGCGGCGCCGGTGTCCCATTGGGTGAATACTCCTACAGAAGCGGGCGCACTGGCATCAGCCGGGGCTGAAGCCGTACGGCAGGCAAATGTCCATCCGGGGCACATAGCAACATTGATATTACCCGCCAATACTGCCTGGGACCCTGTCGATGAGGTTGTATCAGGTAGTCAAATAAATGAACCCTTTACGGTAGGTTCGGTGTCGGCACAACACATCGGTGATCTGAGCGAGCTACTGGCCTCGGCATTGGATAACAATGAGGCAATATGTTTTGTGCTCGGCGGACATTGCTTGAGAGCGGAGGCCCTTGAACTGGCTGATAGAATTGCTCAGCGTTGCAACGCGACCTTGCTGGCTGAAACCTTTAAGGCCCGTTTTCAACGTGGTGCGGGTAGGGTAGCGGTTGAGGAAATTCCTTATCCGATAGATTTGGCTATAGACATGTTGTCGCCCTTCAAGCACGTTGTCACGGTTTGTGCTAAAGCGCCTGTCGGCTTTTTCGCCTATCCAGACAAGCCTAGCAAGCTATATCCTGACAATGCACTGGTGCACAATCTGGCGGGCATGCATGAAGATGGTATACGCGCACTGCAAGATCTGGCAGTAGCGTTAGGTGCAGAAAAACTAAACCCAAGACTCCAGAAACTGAAGATACATGAAGAGCCAGACGATGTGCTTTTGGATGCAAACAGTATCGGACCTGTTCTAGCGAATCGGTTACCCGAAGGTGCTATTGTTGTTGAAGAAGCCATTACCTCAGGACTTAGTTCAACAAACTGCACGCAAAGCGCCCAGCCACATGATTGGCTGGAAGTCTGTGGTGGATCCATCGGCGGAGGAATGCCCATCTCTGTCGGAGCCGCCATCGCAAGTCCAGAGCGCAAGGTGGTAAATTTACAGGCAGATGGCAGCGGTATGTATTCTCTGCAAGCATTGTGGACTCAGGCGCGCGAGAATCTGAATATCACCACTATTCTATATGCAAATAGCAGTTACGCCATCCTTAAACATGAGCTTGACAATGTGCAGGCGACAAGCGGGCGTGTCGCCATGGATATGATGGAGCTGGACAGACCTACGCTGGATTGGGTGTCATTAGCCGAAGGGATGGGCGTTAAGGCCAGGCGAGCTAATACCATTGAGGAATTCAAAACGATTCTGGACCTTGCACTTTCGCACGATGGACCCTTTTTAATAGAGGCAGTTATTCCTTGATTTATCAATTTCACAGCTTACCGCCTTGCCTGAACTGAACGCTTCGGGCCAGACAGTGATCTGCCATTCTCCCCGAGAGCAAGCTCTGTGCGCTTATACCGCCATGCGTTGAAAAACTATCATGCTTATGGCGCATATTGCATATTCTTGATAAATCATTGACTTATGCTTGAAATTCAGCCGTGCGATCAATACCCCTATATAGGGTAGGCGAGTACTATGGAGAAGTCGTTTTGAAGAAGAAATCCCAGTTAATTCAGCTGCTTCTATCAGTGTTATTTGGTCCGCTCGGATTATTCTATTCGAGTCTGGCCGGTGGTGTTCTGTTCACTCTGGTCGCCGCCGGGTTAAGCGTCGGGTTTTTCGGTGTCGGCTGGTTTCTGGTATATCCCATTGTTTTATTCACTGGCTTTTTCACTGTGTCCAGACGCAACAGGGAGTTTCGAGAGGGCGAGCGTCGACACCAGGAAGTCGTAGATGCCGCTCGCCGCCAACATTAGATTGTCCAGGTCCGAGTCTGTTAACTTACGACAGTAGAGGCGGAAAACGGGTACACCATCGATGTAGTTATCTAATACCAGCCTGTGCTTCAATTTGTGTCGTGACTCGCGCTGTCTTTTACTGACACGACGAACGTTCTCTTACTGGCGGGTGCTGCAACATGACGCTAGGCTATACCTAGTCAATCAGCTGCGGCATTCTTTCAAAGACCAGAGCCCGTAAATTGTAACCAGTTCTCGTATGTAGCATGACCCTTAGTGTTGGTCCAGCTATTGCTCGACTCGGTTAACGACGTGAAAATTTCACACATACCACAGTTTTATGTCATGGACAGGAAGCCATGTAGAGTTTCTGGATAACATTAATCTGCTGTAAACGATGAAATACTGTAAAAGGTGTCTAGCGACTGATCTCAGGCCTAACTCATCGTTCAAGAACGGCGTTTGTATTGCTTGCGAGTATTCAGACAAAAACATAAGTGATCAGAAAAAATCAGGCTTGAAGCTGGCATTACTCAAGCAATCCATAAAACGCAGTCGCGGTAAGCTGGCAGACAAGAAAGCCTATGATTGCATAGTTGGTGTAAGCGGCGGCAAGGATAGTACACGACAGGCACATTGGGTACGGGATCGTCTTGGGCTTCGCCCGCTGTTAATCTGTTGCTCATATCCTCCCAGGCAAATGAGCGAAATTGGTGCGCAGAATCTATCTAACCTAATCTCTCTGGGATTCGATTTGATCAACGCGACGCCTGCTCCAAAAACGGCTCAAAAACTAGCGTTAGAGTCTTTTTTAAAATTTGGCAATATTTGCAAGGCAACGGAAATGTCGCTTTTTGCAACGGTTCCCAGACTCGCCATATCTCTTAACGTCAATACCATTTTCTGGGGAGAAAATCCTGCACTGCAAGTGGGTGACAGCGCAGTTGAAGGAATAGATGAGTTTGATGGAAATAACTTGAGAAACCTGAATACACTGACTGATGGCGGTAATAAATGGTTGAAAAGTGCCATCACAGAACCCTATAAAGCCGATCACTATTACTATCCAGAACAAATAGAGTTTGAACGAAAAAAAATCAACATTATTTATCTTGGCCCGGCCTGGGATGACTGGAGTAATGAGAACAACTCAACGTATGCTGCGCTAAACGGCTTGACACTACGTCCGGAAGAAGAGCTTGAGACGGGTGACATCTCAAATGCCTCTATGTTGGACGAAGAATTTTCGAATATCAATATGATGTTGAAATACTTCAAGTTCGGATTTGGGCGTACCACTGATATGGTGAATGAACAGATACGCATTAATAAAATTACAAGGCAGGACGGAATCGAGATTGTAAAAAAATACGATGGAATCTGTTCAGATAGAATTATTCGTGAATTTTCAGACTACGTTGGAATAGAGGTTTCCCGGTTTTGGCAGGTTGCGAATAGTTACGTTAACCAGGAATTATTTGAAGTTCAGAAAAGTGGACGTCCCATCCCTCGGTTTTCTGTGGGAGAAGATTATGTATGTTGATATTGTCGATGTCGGATGTGGCAATATTGGTTCCATCAGGAACTGGGTGGAGAATACTAATATATCGACACGGGTTGTATCGAATGTTCGTGAGCTTAAATCTCAGATAATTGTACTCCCAGGTGTGGGCGCTGCTGGATATTATTTGAAATCCCTGCGTGCGTCCAATTTTGATAATGCTATTTTGGAGCATGTGGATAAGGGCGGGAGACTCATAGGAATTTGTCTGGGTTTCCAGGCAATGTCAGATTTTTGTGAAGAGAACAGCGGACATAGAGGCCTTGGACTTATAAAAGGTGAGGTTAAAAAACTAAACGGGCTACATTCAAATAATCAGTGGCAACCATTTAAACTAAGTAAGGACAGGATGGGTGTGCAGAGTTTTTATCAGCAGGCGAATCTCACAAAAAAACGTACTGTAAAGGGCAGGGTGTTTTTTAATCACGAGTACGGATTTGTTGTAGACGACAAGAAAGCATATTCACAGCCTATTAATAAAGAACTGAGTAATTACAGCGCGGTTGCCGTCAAGGATCGAATAATTGGTATGCAGTTTCATCCAGAAAAAAGTCAGAAGACTGGCCTGGAAATCATTCAGATGATTCTATAGGGGCACAACTATGAGACTTGGGTCAACCGTTTTGCTATCCAACCAATTGTGTGTGCAGTCTTACAATTGGAATCATTTTCGACCGCTGGGAAAGCTGCAAACTGTTGTCGATGAACTGGAACATTTCGAGTGTGATGAAATTGCGATCATACGACCTGTGCGACAACATGACACGTTTCAGTCTTATGCGAATGATGTCATTACACTCAAAGCTTTACATTCAATGACGCCGATTTCATTTGGCGGTGGTATACGATCTCAATGGCATCTTGAGCTAATCTATGGTCTCCCAATAGAGCGACTGATATTTTCATCTGCTTTTTTAGCCAAAAACGAATCTCTGATTGAAAGTGCGATAGGTCGCTTCGGACGGCAGTCCATTCAGTGCATGATTCCGGTTTTCATGCATGATAATGAGGTCTTTGTTTTTAACTGCTCGACTGGAAAAAAACAATCGTTGAAACGATATGACTTCAACTTCATAAGTGACTATGCGAATGAAGTTATTCTCTATGACTGTGCGCGCGAAGGGCAAAGAGACTGTTTTGATTTCCGGATACTGGAAAATATAGATATTGAAGCCTCTCGTTTGGTTATCAGTGGTGGGATAGGGGCTGATTCAAGAAAGAAGGCAGACGATTGCCGGGTTGCCTCTATTTTGATAGACAACAAGACACTACACCGGGAATATTCTGTTGCCGGCTATCGATATGCCTAAAACGTGTAAAAAGTGTCTGTATACGGAGAATCATCCTTTTGGCATGACGTTTCTCGATGGTGAGTGTTTAGGATGTGTCACTCACAAGGAAAAAACGACTCTCGACTGGGACTTGAGACGTGAGCAGTTAGAGTCAGTATTTAATAAAAATACGAGTCAGAAGCGCAGTTACGATTGTGTCGTCCCTATTTGTGGAGATGCCGAAGACTATTTTACGTTGAATACTTTATTGGGAGCAGGGATGTCGCCACTGGTTGTTTGTATAAATGATTATTTTAAAAACGATATTGGCTGGCACAATCTTCACAATCTCATTACTTTCTTCGATGTTGATTCGCTGGTTTTCAACACTGATATGTCGGTTTACAAGGAACTGGTGCGAACATCGCTCAGGAAGTTTAACCATGTGTTGCTACCGTATCTACAGCTACATACCAGCTTTCCTGTTCATGTTGCTCAGCAACACAAAATCCCGCTTGTTGTGTGGGGGCAGAATCAGGCTGTGGAGCAAGTAGGTAAGTGTTCTCATACTGATGAAATAGAAATGTCTCGTTGGAGCAGAAAAGAGCATGACTTGTTCAATGTTGATACAGATACCCTCATTGGTAATGGCACTAACGTCATCGACAAGCATTTGAATTATTATCAATACCCATCGCCTGACGATTTACATAGAAGCGCTATTAGGGGTATTTATCTAAGTAATTATATCCCCTGGGACCCTCTGGTACAGAACCGAAATGCAGTCGAACAAGGGTATTCGCCGCAACAACAAACATCGACATTTGATCCTTACGAAAGAGCAGGAAGTTCTGTGTATTACGGAATACATGACTTGCTAAAGCTGAAACGCAACGGTTATAGAAAAATTCATGATCACCTGACACGAGAGATTCGCCATCAGAGGCTTTCGTTAGTACAAGCACGCTCTTTGAGCAAGCACTACAGTAACTCTGTGGTGGATGTTAAAGGTTTCTTTGATTGGCTTGATGTCACAACATCCGGATATCAATGGTTTGTCAAACACCGTTTGGCGGATGTCAAACGTCTTATAGGAACACCAGAACCATTTTGTGGTACCAGGGATTCAATGCCGGCAGCTGTTTCCTCGTTACTTGTCGAAGGTGAAATTCCAAACAATGAGTATATAACGTTCGGCAAAGGAATTAGCATATGAACAAAGTGACCCAGAAAGGTGCACATCATCACTAAGCCGGAAGGAGTCTGATGTTTTTGCGCATCTGCTCTACTTGTTCAATACTTAGAACAAAAGGCGTGCTTCGTGGTAGCACCGCGAGAATATTGTGTTTGTGCGCGACATGTTCGGATACTCCGTGTGGGCTATCAATAAGGTTGTGGGCAATCTCGTGCGCCAATGTGCTCACATCTGCATTTTTCTTGATGCGGGTAACAGCCCCGGTCCTATTGGCCAGTGAGAGAGCGAGATCGGTGTCCGGATCGAATAGCAGAATGTAAAAAACCATGATTTCAGTCGGTAGAGGCTGGATTGTGGTGTACGCCTGTGCAAGCTCCTTCATCCGCCTAAAAGGCAATGCGTGCTGCGAAAATTCCTGTTCCTCTTCATGAGATAATGGCAGTGATTGACTAGATACGATTTGCAAGTCGATTCCGTAGCGGCCATAGAGTTCTTTGGCAAGGTTTTCTGCCTTTAAAACAGGGGCTTCCGGTGTTACGTTTATAAACATGTGTACACGCACTCGGTGGGTAAAACTGCTCACCGCGCGGTCAAGTTTAGACATCGTGTTGCTTCCGGCAGCACCATCATCTTTGATCGGTGGTCCTCCGAATGAGGAGCGCTGGAATTCCTTCATCCTCTGTACTGTCTCATCACCATAAATACCGTCGGGGCTCAGGCCAGCGCCACCGATCGATTGAGGCATGGGAAATCCCAGATCGATCAACGCAAACTGAATCAGGTGCACACCGTGACCACGTACCCCTTTTTTTAGCCATGGACTATTTCCTGATGCTGCTTCGAGTTGTGGGACATTGCGAAAATTTGGAGACGTTAAAGTCATGATAATTACCACCTAAACCATGGTTTTAGCATGCAATAACCATTATCGTAACGCTGAAACTGGCTTAGGCCAAATTGACAAAGGTATAGGGTAGTCGAATCGGGAAATATTGATCTTTCGATGAAGTTTACTTACCGGTAACAACCTGAACGATTTATTACACACCAGTTTGACGGTGTGATGTTAGGTGGGAAGCTGTTTGGTTACGTCATATGCAGTCACGAACTGGAATGCTCCGATGTGATAAATTAACCGTACTGTATTCAGTGGAATCTGGTACTAAAAAGTCTGCCGTGTGTTTGATATTCAAAAAAGTCGCTTAGAGGTGGCGCTCTTTCGAATTGGGTGTGTAGCAATCAGGATTGAGTTATGCTTGGTTGCCAGTGATTCTTTTTTTCAGTATATTTCAGAATGTCAACCTTAGTGAGCTCAAGATCTTCAGGTGTGGTCCGCATTCTGTTTGGATTAAGCAGTGTGTTGATAAGTAATTGTTTACTAGCTGACAGCCACCCCGGGAAAATAGTTTCCCCAGCCTCCAGAGGCCAGTTTGAGCTGCTTAGTGAACCATCCGGTGTCATCGCACTGGGTCTTAACTCATTTATTGTGGTTGAAGATGAAGCGAAAACTCCTCTTAGGCGTTTATCTTCGCTAACCGACAATCCCACCTCTCTTAAATTCGCAGAATTTGATCAACCCATAGGAAGCGAATTATTCGATGGTCCGCTGGACGGACCGCTCGATGATCTTGAAGGCATTGCGCGAGTCTCACCAACGCAATTCATTGTCACTGGGTCGCATGAAAGTGCAAGAAAGGGGACATGGCCAGGCCGTGAGAAGCTGGTGCTTTTTACACTGGAGAATAATGAGATTGTCAGTGCACAGATTCGTAAAAATCTGTACAAGAAGCTTAAAAAACGTTACCCGGAACTGCGTGACATTATGAAAAAGACGTCAGTTCGAAAGCGGCAACCATTAAACATCGAATCAATTGCTTTTGACCGCAAACGTCTGCGGCTCTATATTGGTTTGAGAACACCGATTGCTGACGATACTGAAGATGCTGAAGCCTTCGTTATCAGGCTTGATAACGCATTGGAGTACCTGGCTGGTGGTAAACCGGTATTTGGTGAAAGACTCCATCGTCTGTACCTGGGTAAGGGGGGTATCAGAGCACTGGCGTACGACGATCAATCAGACAAGTTGCTGATAGTCAGCCGGCGTGAATCAGGCAAGAAAAAGAGGTTCATGTTGTGGTCGGTTTCCGCTGATACCATGGAAAACCCTAAACGCCACAAATCGAAGGATAAGGATCTGTTCGAGAATGTGGAAGGGGTGACACCATTTTCAGATGGAGTCCTGTTTATTCGTGACAACGGTGACCAAAGCGAAGACAGTAAGGATGACTGGTTCATTTTGCAGCGTGCGCAACTGGGACTAGATGAATAAGTAACCGGTGTAGCCAGCTCAGTAGCACCGTGCTGTCGAATAGTAGTCAATGTATAGTTGGGCATTGTTGACTATCGGTCTATACTGCCGAATGCCTTCTTTCAAACCATAGTCTTCATGAGATTTACCCGAATCGAATACTTTAGGTGGCGATGGGTTTTCCTATTTGACTGGATTCGCTAAGGCAGAATCTCAACACGTTCAATCACTGAATTGTTTTCGAGCGCGGTGACGAATTTACTCAATTCGTGAACCCCGACTGGATTCTCTATTTCGATGATATACGTTCCGTCGGAGTGATTGACGACATCAATAGATCGTCCGAGTTTGTTTGCTTCAATTTTAAAAATAGACAGTACCTGAGATTCGTTTGCAGCCAATGTTGGCTGAACCGATAAGCGCATAGACACATTTTCGTTGTCAGATGAGCTGAGTACCGTATAGTCACTATCTACCTTTCCGTTATACCATTGAAATCCTAAGACAACTACCAATAATCCGGCTAGTGCCGTTGCACTCCACTGAGGAAATGTCAAATTCTCTGTAAACTGGAAAATACTTCCAAGGTTCCGTTTTACCCAGGAAACAGCCGACATTGCCAGATTATTGTGTTGGTTATTGCCATCAATTCGTTCCATCACACTGGCCAGACTTTTGTCAACGTCAGTATTATTGGTCAGTTTTTCCTGGGCATCATGCTGAACTGCTTCATTCAGTGTTTTAAGAAATTGAATTTCACGTTGACACTCAATACAGTGTTCCAGATGTCTGGATACAGACTTTCTCTGATCTGCGTCCAGAGTTCGATTAACAAACCATGGCAACATTTCTGCAATTTCGTCATGATCAGAAGGGTTATGCATGTGATTTGACATGTTTTTACTCCTGCAAGGCTATCTTAAGCTGACGACGCGCATGGAATGTGCGGGTTTTAACCGTGTTCTCAGGGCATCCGACAATACTGGCAATTTCACTGACTGAATAACCTAATGCGATCAATTCCATGACAGCACGGTGGTCTCTGCTGAGTGTTGACAGCGCCTTCTGCATTTGGCTCAGTTTCATCGCATTGTTGGTATGGGTTTCCGGATTAGCATCAGGTGCACCTTCTACCAGTGCCTCCAGCTCAGACACAGGCTCCCTGTTTTCTGTATGCCTTGCACTTTTGCTGTAGCTTTTCAATGATCGCCTATAAGCAATGCCCAAAATCCAGGAAGATACGGCTGATTGCTCACGAAATCGGGAAGCACTTCCCCAGACTGCATACATGGTGTCGGACGCCACCTCTTCGGCTGATGAATGATCCTGTAGCATTCTGATCGAAAATTTATAGATGCGAGGATGGTACAAATGGAAGAGTCGTTCAAAGGCATTACGGTCACCCGTTGCTACGGAACGAACTAATTCCACTTCATTGTCAATTGGCTGTTCCAATGCTATTCGATATTCACTGTCCAGAATAGCTGCAATCATAACATTTGCTTCGTCTGTTCTCCTGAATCTGTAGGTACCTGTTTCTAACGGAACGGTTCAATGCTGGGTACTATTTTTTCGTCTAATCCTCGAGAAGGTTCTGGTTCGCCAGAATTTCAGAAACGGCGGTATTTATACCCGTTTTATTTTATGAAATTTAGGGTACGAGCAAATTCTACTTTATAACCATGATCCAGGTATTTTTACATGGGTGTTCCAGTAGTAGCGCTAACTAAAGCCCGATTGGGTTGATTAGGAAATGCTCCACTAATAGCGCGAGCGCCTTTATATGTGCCGGACATGTTCCGCTCATGGAATATGACGAATGCAGTCAAAAAAGTAAATCTTCTCGAAATGAACCGTTTCGACTGCGGAGGGTACCTACGTTCGAATCAGCTAATTCGATACGTATTACTCAGTTGGCTATTAACTTGTTGATAACGATCCTAATAATGTTAATACCCTTTTCCGTTTTTATTTCAGGTCTATAGCTTGCGATCATTGCATCATTAAAAATGAACGCAATTTTACCTAATACACATAGTGGAGATCTACATCATGTCACTCAACTTATTAAGCGTTTATAAACGAGCGTCTCTGCTGACGGCATTTGTGCTTTCAGGAGGTATCTCATTATCGGCAATCGCTGAGGTGGTTACCACCGTTGTCGGAAATGACCAACACTCGCTATCCGCGGATAACGAGAACTTGCGAGAATTCTTATCCGCTAACAGGGGAAGTAATGGCGGCGGCGATCAGAGCTTGCAAAGCGGCGATTCGTTAATTGGTAGTGAACATTCAGATCTTTTGGTGGGAGCTTTAGGTATAGACATACTCTTGGGCTATGACGGTAATGATATTCTGATCGGAGGCACCGAAGACTTTAATGCATTCAATCGTGATCGGGCTTTTGGTGGAGCTGGCGATGATGTATTCCTCTGGGCCCCTGGTGATGGCAATGATTTCTTTG
Organism: Granulosicoccus sp.; assembly: GCA_045106855.1. Classification (GTDB taxonomy): domain Bacteria; phylum Pseudomonadota; class Gammaproteobacteria; order Granulosicoccales; family Granulosicoccaceae; genus Granulosicoccus. Next base: position 20,430 of record JBGCFI010000009.1, on the reverse strand, counting down.
ACGGTGGCCAGAACCTTGATGTCGTCATGTTGGGCTTGATCGGGGAGCAACGTGATACTGATGGTAGTTCCGCAGGTGCGCCGTTTTTTAACGTAAATCCACCCTCCGGATCTGGTAGCCAGGATTTTGATGGAATATACGTTGATCCATCTGCCGGTATTCCGATTATGGACGTTTCCGGTGGTCCCGGATTTTGTGAGGTGGTGGATGGTAGTGGCAGTGATGCCGATTCCGCAGAACTGGAAGCATTGGAACTTGATCATCTTATCCGATTCATTCTTCGTGGACCTGCAGCGGATGCAGCCAATCCTGATACCGGACTACGTATCGCGTTACATCTGAAGAATACCGAGTATCTGGTATGTGGTGGTTCTAATGCCGGGGAGATTGTCGCACTGGATCTCAGAACCAGCCCTCCCACGCCCATTGATGTCTCTGAATTGCCGGCTCAGGCTTTCAACATCATTCAGAAATAACCCGTCTAATTAACTGGAGTAGCATTATTATGATTATTGGAAAAATTGCACCACCGCGAATAGCCGATGCTGGAAAGTTCAGTGTTTTATCACTTTTGTCATTGTTGCTTATTAGTTGCAGCAGTTCTGAAAACGAGAGTAGTCAAGAGGTTGCACCGCCCCAGGATTCAGTACCTGAGCGTATTGTTTTACAAGGAAGTGATCTGAATAATATTGGTAGCGGGTTGTTGTCGCTCAATGCTGATGGACCGGGAGGGTCTCCCAACCAGAGTCTTCGAAGTGGTGATGTACTCCAGGGAGAAACAAGCGATGATGTACTCATTGGAGCGCTCGGAGTAGACGTTTTACTCGGAGGGGATGGAAATGACGTCATAATAGGAGGAACCGAGGATTTCAATGCCAACGTTGATGGCGATGATAATGGATCAGACAATCGCGATCGCGCGTTTGGCGAAAATGGAAATGATCTGTTTATCTGGACACCTGGTGACGGAAGTGATTTTTTCGACGGTGGCGCGGGAACGGATGTTATCGCGTTTGGTCTCGTAGGGGAACAACGTGACAGTGATGGTAGTAGTAGCGGAGCGCCGTTTTTCAATGTAAACCCACCTGGGTCCGACGGTAGCCTTAACTTTGACGGAATTTTTCTCGATCCTGTCACCAAGCTACCCACAATCAGTGTTTCTACATCGCCCGGATTTTGCACGGTGCTAGATGAATCAACTCATCCAGCCGAGTTATCAACGCTTGCACTGGATCATCTGGTTAGATTCAGCTTGCGTGGAGTTGCTGATGCATTTGATGCAGGAACTCGCAGCGATGACGACGGTTTGCGCGTGGCTTTAAGTCTTCGTAATGTAGAATATGTTGTTTGTACCAGCCGCGAGGTTGGAGATGGTGGCGGAGTTGAGAACATTGAAGTTCTAGACATTACAAATTACCCGCCAACTCTGGCATCCTTGTCAGACTTGCCAGCATTCATCCGGCAACAGATTCAATAAAAACTGTAGTAGCAGCGTTCGGTTGAATTAAGCAGCGCGGGGTAGAGTAGTTGGTTTGAGGCTACCCCGTTTTTATAATTCTAAGGAACTCAGCTTGGTTGCGGCTGAAGTACTAACTTGAGGCAGTATTTTCTAAAACGGTCTCTGTATAATTTTACTGAATGATTTGTCATAATCTGTTGATGCTGCCTCTCGCGGGAGAAATATATTAATACTGTAAAAATTCTTATAGCGCTTTGTCTGTACGTGACACTGTCGGGATGCGCATCAATCCACGCCTCGCCAGCGGCTGGCAAAGTGATTACTGATGAAACGTTCGGGCGTTATCAAGAGAATCTAGAGTCTAGGCTAATCCTCATTACGATGACTGAGAAATATCATGCACGCTATACGGGGTTGAAAACGGTCCCGATGTCAGGCGAGCTGCCTTCCTTGTATGATGACTTTCTTTCCAGGATGGAATCAAGGTATGGTCTGAAGCGTGTGGCAAATTGGCCATTGCCTGCCATCAACATATTTTGCGTTGTATTCGAAGTCAGGGAATCTGATAACCGGGCAAATACCATTGTTGCACTAGCACAAGAACCTGATATCGAAACCGCACAACTTGTACAGACCTTTGATTCCCAGTCGGAGGCCTATAACGATCCGTATTTGCCTCTTCAACACGGATTCCATGACATCGACGCCTTTAACTCACACCAATGGACACGTGGTAAGGGCATACGGGTTGCGGTTATAGATACCGGAATGGATGATACTCACCCCGACCTTGCTGCTAGCAGCGAAGCCACTAGAAACTTTGTTGATAGCGATGTGGCTACGTTCCGTGCCGACACTCATGGTACGGCTATTGGAGGCATTATTGCCGCTGAGGCAAACAATGGTGCTGGTATGGTGGGTATCGCACCTGATGCAGCCCTACTCGGTCTCAAAGCGTGTTGGCATACCAGTCCAGACGAGTCCAGGGCGCGCTGCAATACCTTAACGCTTGCCAAAGCACTAAATTACTCGATTGAACAAGAAGTCGACATCATTAATCTAAGCTTGACAGGACCTCCTGATCCGGTGTTGGAACGGCTCGTTTTAAAGGCCTTGTCTAATGATATCGTTGTGATTGGTGCGATACCGACACATAATGAAAAAGCGTTTCCCGTCTCTATACCCGGAACCATAGCCGTTGCGATGCCAGGTAAACATTTACAAGAATTGTCTGCACCGGGACATCGTGTGCTTAGTACAAGTCCCAATGATCAATACGATTTCTATGATGGTAGCTCGTTTTCTACAGCACATGTCACAGGCCTTGTCGCGCTTGTACGCAGCCTGTCGCCAACGTTAACGCCGGTTGAACTCAGTGCCTTGCTGGTGAATACAGCAAATCCTCAAACTGGAGCGGCAAATGCGTGTCGGGCTCTGGATGTTGTGATGTACGCTGAAGACGAATCACGTAACGGTAGCCGATGCGTACCGGTAAAAAATCCTCCAAATTGACAATATGCCGTTCCGCAGATTTTACGTCGGGTCATAAGCAAATAAAGCTGTGGATTAGCCCAGAACCGCTCAGATATCAGCATCGGGAATTGACGGTAGGGCGGGAAACGTTGCGACAATGCCAAATTGAATTTGTCTCTTTGAGAGTTCTGGTAGTACACTGCGCCAAAAAATTGAGTCCTATTCCATGAGCAAATGGCGCCCTGCACAGGAAATTCAAGTCAAGGTTATCGGTATATGCATACATGAGGGTTCCCTGTTAGCCGGGGAAGTGCTCAATGACGATGGGTCCGTTAAAGGTGTGCGCCCGCTGGGTGGTTTGGTTGAATTTGGTGAAACCCGCGATACCGCCATACAGCGTGAATTCAGAGAAGAGCTCGATACTGAAATAAGTTGTTCCGGAGAGTGGCGTGTATTTGAAAACCTTTATTTACACAGCGGAAAACGCGGTCACGAAATTGTTTCCGCCATAGGTGTTTCGTTGTTGGACACAACGCTTTACAACCGCGAGCTTATTGTGTTCTCTGAGGACAGTGGATCGGATTGTACCGCCAGATGGTATTCCATTGACGAGTTGAAAAACGGTAGTGTCGAACTTTATCCAGACGGTTTGCTGGAAACCTTGTAAGGGTGTTTGTTCTTCGGTATCCAACTCTTGCAGAGGAAACAATGGTAGAGCTACTTATGTGTTCCCAGTTGCTCAGCTTCCATAACAGCCTTAAGTATGCCGTTTATACGGCTGTAGTGTCGTGGCCCCTGAGTTTTTAGCCAATCGATAACCTCCGGATCCAGACGGACCTTGGTTTCAATCTTCGGTTTATATTCCGAATCCGACGAGGGCCTTCCGTGGGTGGGTGTCGATGCTATTTCATCTGCACGATCCAGAATATCCTCAACAGTAATTTGGTACTCAGGTGGAATCCTGACAATATTATTGGTATTTAGCATGGTACTCGCTCATTTTTTATTTTTATTATCTGGAGGTACCGCAGTGATAGCGATCAGCTAACCACTGTCTATGTAACCCTATCGGCGGGTGATTTGTTGCGCTTCAAGCTGTAGTAAGGAAAATGCCCCCATAGTTTTCATAAGCTGGCGAAAATTTGTGAACAAGTACAGAAAAGTCTAAATCTGTTGAAAATGAAAATATTTGTGTGAACTACACACCATTTGTGCAAGCGATCTACTGTTAGATTTTCATCTCGATATTGACCACCCAGTTAATTACTGTTCAGCCCATGTACGTCGGATAAATCCAATATCGAATTGATTGGAAATTCAACGAATAGCGGAGATCATAATTATGACACTCAGAGATAAAATTGAAAAAAGCGGTATGGTTTTCTATTTTTCACTAGTATTGACCGTCTATGCCTCGGGAGTTGGAACCATGGTATTCATCGACGATCAGGCCGAGAAAATTCGCGACGACATTATGCATGAAATTGATTGCAAGTCTGTATAGTCAGCTGTGAAAAATCTCGGACGACATTCGAAGACTGCAGCGCGTAAAGTTTTATAACAACGCTAAAAGAACTCTCGACTTTATGAGGCTTCACAGCGAAAGAGAAGGGGATCGAGCTTGTTGTCCGGCTGTTCCCGTTCTCATCGCATTAATGTGGCTTTAACGATAAAAATCAAATTGCCGGCATCATTGTTACCATTAACAATGGGCCGTAGTGCCTGTGAGATACAGGCACTGGTACTGAAGTCCAATAAAATATAACTACTTCAAAAGAAATTCACGTGCTTTCAGAAATCCACTCATATGAGGTCGTGCTTTCTCACTTAACAGCGTTTTCATTTCCTGGCTCCAAGTGCTGTCTTTATTACCACCTGTACGAGTCTTGTAATATTCTTTGACCGTTGCATCATATTCGCCAACGTTTTTGTCAAATACGTTGCTATCGTAAGCATCGTGCATCAACACCGCCTCAAGCGGCATGCGAGGCTTAACCTCAGGGTCTTGTGCAGGGTGGCCCAGGCACAGGCCAAATACCGGATACACATGGTCGGGCAATTCCAGTAATTTGCTGACTTCCGCAGGATTGTTACGTAGACCTCCGATGTAGCAAATACCCAGACCCAGGGATTCTGCCGCAATCACCGCATTCTGTGCGGATAGCGCAACATCGACAGTCGCAATGATAAAGTGCTCTGTCATGCCCGGGGTAAAACCGCCATCCTGTTTTTCACAGGCGTATTTTGGACGGTTCAAGTCTGCGCAGTACACAAGGAATGCACCAGCCGACGCAACGTATGGCTGGCCGCCAGCCAATTTGGTGAGTGTCTCTCTCTTGGCAGGGTCGTGAACATGAATAACCGTCACTGCCTGGACGTTACTGGAAGTCGCTGCCGCCTGACCGCAGCTGACAATTTGATTAACGGTTGCTTGATCAAGCGTCTGATCAGTGAATTGACGAATCGAGCGATGGGATAACAGTAGATCAATGGTGCTGTTCATGGACAAATAGTAGAATGTGATGACGAATGAATATGGCCTAGATTAGGTTGTAGTGAGCTAATGGTAGCCTATTGCAGGCATTTGTAAGTTGTTGGGGTGTGCTTTGCGATACATATGCTTGTGAATTAAGAGGCTCTGAATTGTATTCGTGCAGCGACTATGTCGATATGTGTTAGCTTGGGTTCGATGAGTGATTCCCGCCATTGTAATTCTGCAGCGCCCACCGCCCCGCCTGTCTGGTTTCTCGCGTTAACCACAGCTAGCGCGGTTGTGGGGCTGACGTTGCTGACACCGACGTTGCCCTTAATCAAGTCAGAGCTTGATGTCTCAAACGAGGCTGTACAACAATTATTGACTGCCTATCTATTTGCACTAGCCGTCGGACAACTATTTTGTGGACCGGTATCTGAAAGAACAGGGCGGAGACCGATCCTGCTAGTGGGTGCCGTGCTGTTCAGTGTCGCTGGATTTTTAGCCATGTTTACCCATAGCATCGGGATACTGATCATACTGCGATTGTTACAGGGACTGGGTGCTGCTGCCTGTGTTTCTATGGGACGCGCAATCATCAACGATGTCTATGCCCGGGAAGATGCTGCGCGTAAAATGTCCACTATTTCAACCGTGCTAGCAATAGCGCCCGCGCTGTCATTGGCCTTTGGCGGCGTATTGGCGCAAAGCGCTGGCTGGAAAGGGACAATGGCTGTGCTGTCAGTCAGTGGGTTATTGGTGTTTGTCAGTGCCGTACGATTTTCTGGTGAAACTAACCTTAAGCGACTTGATAGACTTAATCTGCGAACTGTTTTCGATTCGTACAAAGCTGTACTGAATAACAAACTGTTTGTATGCTGGACAATAGTCGGTGGAATGCAAATTGGAATTTTCTTCTCTCTGAATGCTTTTCTCGCCTATCAATATCAGCGCCATGGTTACAGCATGGCTGAATTCGGCTTGTGGTTTTCCCTGACTCCAGTTTGTTATATTCTAGGCAATACGTTTAATCGCATGTGGTTTGTCAGTCGTGGTATTGAAAATACGGCATTGATTGGGTGTGTACTAAGCTTGTTTTCCGTCGTGTTGCTGTTCTCAACACAGGCGTTGGGATATACCCATGCACTGTCAATAGCGCTGCCGTGTTGTTTGTTCGGATTTGGTAATGGCGTAATTGTGGCAAACAGTACCGCAGGCGCAATTTCTTCTGCTGGCAAATACGGGGGCACTGGCAGTGGCATCCTTGGCGCCTGGCAAATGGCGACTGGCGGTATCGCCGGAGCAATCATTGTCGCTCTGGGTGGTGCTCAGGTATTTTCTATTGCCGCTGGTGTGCTTATAGTCATGTCCAGTCTCGCCGTACTTTCCATGCTGTATGTTTTTAGGCACAAGGTAAGGTAAATATGACATCGGGCCTGTTAAAAAGGTTGAAACGGCAGGCCCGCAAAGCACAACGGGTTAGAGCTTATTTCTCGATCCGGTTATTGGGTGTTGATCGAACGCCGGCTATCAGGCTACGTTGACTGGTTGGCGGCTTTCACCAAAGATTTGACGCGTGGCAGTTGCACCTCGTTCCACCAATCACCATCACGCTTCAGTGATGAGGCAACGATGACGCCATCTACGTGCTCTAGAATCGTAGCAATATTATCCGGAGTAACTCCGGAACCGACGAGCAAAGGCAAACGGGTAGATGAGCCGATACTGGTTATCTCTTCAAGAGTGGCAGCATTGCCAGTTCGATGCCCTGTCGCAATAACAGCATCTGCATCAAAAAAAGCCACATCGCGAGTGAGCTCCTCTACACTGCGATCGGCCACTATGGCATGGCTGCCATGTTTCACATGACTGTCGGCAAATACTTGGATGTGATTTGCCTGCAGGTTGGCTCTATAACGTAGTGCTTCGCCGGCCTGGCCTTCGATAAAGCCTTCATTAGCCACATAGGCGTTCGCCCACTGGTTTACTCTGATAAACGATGCGCCGGCCGCTACAGCCACCGCAAATGCGGGGATAGGGGCGTTTGCCAACACGTTTACCCCTACAGGGCAATCAACCTGATTTACTATTCTATCGGTGATTACCGATAAAAATCCCGTGGTTTCACAGCCGATCCTGTCGGGTTTCAGAAACGGAATATCACCATGATTCTCAACGATGAGTCCGTTCATGCCTCCTTCCATGTACGCTTCAACATCTCTCATGCAGGTATCATAGATGGTTTCAATACCACGGCCGTCATAGCGGGGTGATCCGGGAAAAGCGGGGCAGTGAATAACCCCAATGAGTGCTTTTCCACCAAACAAGGAAGTGATAGTGTCGTCGGGCTTAGAGGTTATAGAATGCATGGACGATAGAAACCGTAAAAATGATGAGGTTGTTCAGGCTTTGGTTGTAGCCAATGCCACAGTGGACGAAACATACAGCGTCAAAGAATTACCGGCCATCGGCGAATCGTCGGTAGGGCAATTACGTGCACGCGATGTTGGAGGAAAGGGTGCAAACGTTGCAACCGTGTTGGCTCGTTGCGGATTGGGAACAGCGCTTGTAGCGGTCATTGGAGATGATGCTCGCGGAAACTACATAAAAAACGAGTTAATGCAGGAAACCATTGTTCTGGATCTCGTTCAATCAACACAGTGCAGTACTGATATCTCATTGATAAATGTTGACGTGCATGGGCATAACACCATCGTTACGACCGTAGAGGCCGCTCATAGTCTCGAGGCTTTGCATGCTCGCCAGGCGCTTGAAAGACTGCCAGAAAACGGATTTCTCATATTGCAAGGCAACTTGACTCAAGCGCTCACCCGTCTTCTTGTCAGTGATGCTAAAAAACGCGGTCTCACTGTGGTGCTTAATCCCTCGCCTTTGTTGCCCTGGATGTCGTCTATTGTTACGTTGGTAGATATTGTCTTTGTGAATGAAATGGAGGCCTCTTGCATCACTGGAAAAAACAGTGAGGCCGCCGTTACCGCCATGCTTTGTAAAGGCCCGTCTCAGGTTGTTCTTACACGTGGTGCCGAGAGCGCTCTGCTGGGTACACGATATGATAATGCCGAGGCGACTGATCAAATCCATATTGAGTCTGTACCAAGTATCAATACCGACGCGGTCGATACCACCGGTGCGGGTGATACCTACCTGGCGGTTGCCATGGCCTCGGCAGCCAGACGTTGCGTGGCTCTTGATGTGCTTGCACTGACCCATGCCGCGCAGGCTGCGGCGCATACCATCAGTTTTCATGGTGCGCGCAGCGCTTTTCCGACAGGCACCGAGCTTGCTGCTATCCTGGTTAGTTGAGAAATGGTTGTTATTTGAGACAATGATGTTAGAGGTTTCTCACTGATGCGTTCATTGGGATGTTGTCATTCAGTGTCATCGAGGTGGGTAAGCCAACCTAAAACGTTGCTCCAAAGGCGCTGGTATCCAGACCATTCGCAGAACGCAGGGGACAACCAGTGTGGTCCGATATCCGATGTCCACGCTGCACTGCGGCCCGCGCCATATTCACCTACGACCAGTAGTGGATGAGCTCCCTGATTGGCAGGCAATCGGGCCACCAGCTTCACATCTTCTCGCTGGCGTACCTCCACTTCGTTGACACCCAGTAAATACGGCCAGGTCTCATTTAAACCCGCAACGACATCGTGATCGGGCAGTACGATCTCAGCGTGGGTGCCTTCAGGAATTTCAACGCGATCATCCCAGGGTAAGCATGTTACCGGTAGTACGTCCTCGATGGGGGTGCGTCGCCAGCGTGCCTTGCCGTCAATGCCTTGAAACGAAAAATAGCCGCCACACATCAATAAACCAGCGCCATCTTCTATTCTCTGACGGAGTAATTTAAGGCGATTGGGAACCGTCCGGGAGTGTAACCACACCTCTGGCGGCAGCAACAGTGAATTCGCTCCTATATCAGATAATATAAAGGCGTCGTACTGTTCAAGACCCGCCATATCGTAAGGGAACTGTTCAACGGCCTCATGCGCTTTCATCCAGGTCAGTTCAAACGGGCTGCCTTCCAGAGAGTTGACCAGAGGATCGGCTCCGGTATGAAACGTTACGCTACCGAACTGATCAAATCCCTTGTAATGCGTGGCAGCACTGACCCAGCTCTCACCGATCAGCAATACCTTTTTTCTGGATTGCGTACTCATTCGTTTTCTCCCTTCCGGGGGATGAAGCCCGGATCAAAGACTCGCCTGGGATTTTGATGTGTCAACTGATGAATGCTGTTGTCATCAAAACCGTGTCGTTGTAAACGTGGTAAAAAATGGCGCTGAACATAGGCGTATCCGTTGCCACCGTACCGCGTCAACATCATTTTTAAAAATACATCTTGTGATAACAGGACTTTATCTAAGTGACCGTGCTCTGCCAATGTAAGAATGCCACTTACTGATTCTTCATCGCTGGGACATTGTACTTGCTGGTCTGCATAGAAGTAGTCCATTCCAATCATGTCATATTCGATGAAAGCGCCACGTTGTGCGAGACCTAATTGATAAGCGTTATCAAAGTGCGACGGGTTCATGTGGCAGAGCACGACGTGCCTGGGGTCAACGCCTTCTTTTTCTACGATATCCAGCACCTTATGTCCTAATCTGAACCAGGCAGGCAAGTGCACCATCAGTGGCAGACCTGTTTGAACTTGCGCCCGGGCTGCACCTTGCAACGATTTTAGCTCAACAGAGGTAAAGTCGGAAGACACACCTATCTCACCGATCAGACCTATGCGAATGCGCTCTGACGCGTGTTCAGATCCGGTATCAACACCCTCTTTGGCTTCATGGATAATTTGATCTGCCACGGCAGTTATGCTCATGTCTTTCAGTTCTGCCGGATGCGAACTCTGAAGGTAGTAACCCGAGCCCATGATGATATTGAGACCCGTATTTCGAGAGATTCGGGCTAGGCCTTCGGGGTTTCGGCCAATGCCACGGCAAGTAGGATCAACTACCGTATTCCCGCCACAGAGTTTGAATTGGCCAAGTTCATGGATGGCAAGTGTTTCATCGTTGAGCGCCAGGTTATGTTTACAGACAAACGGGTCTTGTCGCAATTCGGATAAAATTTCGATATTAACGTCAGCATGGGCTAGGTATTCTCGTTCGGCGTGTACCGGTTTGTTCCACCAGCATGAGCAATCATTGAGAATATGTTCATGCATCAGGGTATTACCCAATGCAGAGGCAGGTATAGGTCCGGTTACCGTCATCACGCGGCTTTCGTCTGGGTTCACGGACCCGCTCCTTTCGTGAACAGGCGTGTGTTCAACCAGATCGCGATTAGTATTATGGCTCCTGTAACAATTTGCGTAAAAAACGGTGAAATTCGCATCAATATCAGTCCATTGCCGATCACGGCTATTGTCAGGGTGCCTAACAAGGTGCCAATCATCGAACCACGTCCACCCATTAATGATGTGCCACCTAACACCACTGCAGCAATGACCTGTAATTCGAAGCCTACCGCGGCATTGGAAGATCCAGACCCCAAGCGCGCCGCAAAGAGTAGTCCTGCAATGGCCGCGGCTACGCCTGAGACAACATAAACCGAGGCAAGAATACCGCGAGAGGGCATACCCACTCTACGTGCGGCTTCCGGGTTGGAACCCACGGCCACTACACGCCTGCCATAGCGCGTACTGCTCAACACCACATAGCCCAGGATAACGATGCCAATGGCGATAATGGCCGGCACCGGGATACCCATAAATTCTCCGCGACCCAGATAAAGAAATCCGGGAACATCTCTTATGGGGATGGAATAGCCTTGAGTCAGGTATAGCGCTATACCGCGGAAAATGGAAAGGCCCGCTAACGTGACGATAAACGCTGGTATCCCTTGAAAAGCGGCGAACCATCCTTGTGCGAGTCCAATACCTCCACCCAGAAGAAGCATACCGACAACAACCAGGGGCCATGGAAAACCTGCGGCGATGGCAATGGCCGCCACCGCATTAACGAGAGCGACCAGTGATCCTACCGATAGGTCAATACCTGCGGTAATGATGACAAATGTCATGGCCGTTGCAACAACCAATATTGGTGCTGCCTGACGAATGACATTCAACAGGTTCGGTATGGTTAAAAACGTGGTGGTCGTACTCGAAAAAAAGAGAATACAGGCCACGAAAAATAATGCGATGGATAACACCTGCGCATGTTCTGAAAAAAAGTCCGCAAGTTGAGACCCTTTGCCGCGCTCTGTATAAACGGTATTCATGATGTCGAGCCGGTTGATGCCTGCGTGTGCAAACCGGTATCACCTACAATCAGGCGGACAAGCTCTTCCAGGTGGGTATTTGCGATGGCCCGTTCAGCGACTTTCGTCCCTTCATACATCACTGCAATTCGATCGCACACCCGAAACAAATCCTGCAGGCGATGCGTAATCAGTATTACTGAAACACCGCGTGATTTTACGCGATTAATCAGGCCCAGCACCGCCTCCACCTCTGCAACTGCGAGCGCTGATGTCGGCTCATCCATGATAAGCACCTTGGGTTCAAATGAGGCCGCTCTTGCGATAGCGATGGCTTGCCGTTGGCCTCCCGAGAGTTGTTCAACCCTGGCGCCAAGGCGAGGTATACGTATTTCCAGAGAGTCGAGCATATGCCGAGACTCTTCCAGCATTCTTTTCCTATCCAGAAACGGTCCGCGAACCAACTCCCGGCCCAGGAACAAATTGCCGACAACGTCGATGTGGTTACACAGAGACAGATCCTGATAAACCATCTCTATTTGACGAGCCCGGGCATCGGCAGGCCCTTTAAACCTGACAGTTTCCCCATCGATGGCAAGCGTTCCAGAGTCGGCTAGATAAGTGCCTGAGATTACTTTTGACAGGGTTGACTTGCCGGCAGCATTGTCGCCCACCAGCCCAAGGCATTCCCCTGGCATCAACGTAAGATCCACTCCGCGAAGCGCTTCTACCGACCCGAAGCTTTTTCGGATACCCTTAATCGCGATACGAGGCTGCACGGTGCTTGCTTGCACCGTACTGCCCGATACCGATATGCCTGAAGGCATGGTTTATCTACTTGAATGTGTCCCGGAAACCGTCGACATTTTCATTGGTCACAATGGTGATAGGAACATCGATTTGACTATCGACGCTATCTCCAGAGCTCAGTGCGACTAAAGCATCCACTGCCGATGCACCCATACCTGAGGGACTCTGCTGAACCACAGCTTCGACATAACCCGCATCAATGCCGTCGATAGCCTGTGCCGTTAGGTCCCATCCAAATACCGTCACATCATCCTGTCTTCCCTGGCTTTCGACTGCGGCAATAGCACCGAGAAGTGCAGGTTCTCCAGTGGCATAAATGGCATTCATCGTGGGGTTTGCCGTCATGAGATTTTCAGCTGCTGCCAGGGCGATATCTTGTACATTTTGCCCATCTACGGTTGCAATGACTTCAACTTTTTCCAATGCATCCACAAAACCGTCTTTGCGCACGTTCTGGATAAAGCTGTTTAAAGCGCCAACGACTCCCAGTTGCATCGTTCCACCCATGCTGGATGCAAATTCGTTAACGTAAGCGGCCATGTCTGCACCGGCCTGGGCATTGTCAACTCCCACCTGGGCTTTTTGAGGGCCATCTTCGGGCAGGATGGCATCTACAGCCACTACAGGAATTCCCGCGGCATCGGCTTGCTCCACTGCAGGCATAACACCATTGACGTCAATGGCAACCACGATCAGACCATCAACACCTTCGGTAACGTACGTTTCTATCGCGCTGTTTTGCGCCGCAGAATCATTGTTGGCGTTGAAAATAACCAGCTCGGCACCCGCCGCATCAGCTGCTTCTTGCGCCCCTTCGTTCATTTGATTAAAGAAAAGTGCTTGTTGATTTATCTGAACAAGGGCAAACGTCTTTTTGTCATCCTGGGCAATTGACAGTGTCGAAAATGAAAAACTACCGAAACCTGCTGCCAGGGCAATAGCCAGGCTCAAGGATAGTGTTTTACGTTTTGCATTGCCGTTCATGGCGTTTTGTCTGGATTGAGTTCTGATCATCATGGGAAGTACTCTTGGTTGAGGGGATAAGTTAGGGAATAGTCAGCGATAGAGTAAAATAAAATATTAGTGGTTAACGAGATCTACCCTGAACCGATAACGGTCGGGACGGTAATGCATGGTGGCGTGCTCAATGGGAGAGCCATCATGTGTATGGCACGTACGATGTGCCAAAAGTAGTGGTGAGCCTGTTGGTACATCAAGGGCACTGGCCTGGTATCTATTGGCAGCGGTAGCTTTGATGATTTCATGGCCACCGGCAATGACGGCGCCGCAGATGTCGCGCAACCAGTCATAGAGACTGCCGTTGTCAAGTGCAGCCTTATCGGGTGGCGAGTGATTACCTATGATGGAAGGTGCTATCCATGAATCTGACAACCCAATCAGAAATTCATCTGCCAGCAGTTGCCGCTTGATCCTCAGTGCCTCAGATTTTGGTTCTATGTCCAGTGCGCGTGCCGCACGCTGGGTAACTGGACAACGGCGAATCGACTCAGTAACGTAAGAGGGCATTAAGCCACGAGCACGCATGTCGTTGGAGAAGCTAGAGAGTCTGTCTAAAGGTTGCACAACGCGTGGTGCCAAGACAATAGACCCCTTGCCAGAGCGACGGCTGATGAGCCCATCTTCTTTGAGTCTGTCTAGTGAGGTTCGGGCGGTTGTTCGGCTAACACCAAATCGGGCGTTAATTTCTGCTTCCGAGGGTAGTGCTTCCCCGGGGCCGAATTCACCATTAGCGATTGCGTGTCGCAAACGCTCGGCAATTTGATGCCAAAGCGGAATAGGCCCGTACGTCAGTGTTCCCTCGTCCCAGCTCATAAAATGATTGTACAAACGTCATGACGTTTGTACAAGTGTTAAAAAATGACCACCCTGATGCGAATTACGCATCAGGGTGATGAATCGAAGTCAGACGAAGTGGGTATTGGCACTTTTATATAAGCGACAAAGAGGGCAATGTTGTCGGGTGTCTGGCAGATGATCAATGTGAATTATCGTACTTCACAGATAGATCAAGTTACAACGCTCCGAAACAATAGCTTTAACTTACGTAGATAAGGTGCAGATAAGGTTATAAAAAACTTGCTACCTAAGCGTAGGTGGATATTCAATGTTTGGTACACGGGAATATCATGATGGTCGAATGAATAGAACTATAGAAAGGAAACCCTTTGAATCACTCTATACATCAAAGAATTCGGAACATACTTTGATGTATTGAGTTGAAAGCGTTGCCCTGTTGATTATTTTGGAATTTTCATAGGTCGGCCGGTTCCAACCACACCATCTGATCGAGCGGCCAGATAACGATAGATGTCATCAAGATGTTTCATGATATTGGGATCGTTGCTAAACGCCGGCATGGCACTTACAGCGCCAGTCGAACTCGTGGCCTGCCGTCCATCTGTTACGACCTTGGTGAACTCCGCATAGTCGATGGTCTTTAACGACTCTACCAGTGAAGGTGCGAAGCTTCCGCCGGCTGCATCCTGGCCATGACAAGCATGACAGGTCCCATGAAACCTTCGATAGCCGTTAAACGTACCCTTGTCGACCATTCCATCTTTTACACCGTATTGGGGAGCCGAGGAGTTGCCATTTGAACTAACTGATGCGATTGCTGTTGTCGCCGCAGCTTTGGCCAAGTTAGCCTTGGCCGCGAGGTCTGCAGCTTCAGCTTTGGCTTTTTCGGCGAGTTTGGCGGTTTCAGCTTTGGCCGCAAGTTCTGCAGCTTCAGCTTTTGCTTTTGCAGCAATTTCAGCCGCTTCTGCTTCTGCTTCCGCCTTTGCCTTAGCAGCAATCTCGGCTGCTTCTGCTTCTGCTTCCGCCTTTGCCTTAGCAGCAATCTCGGCAGCTTCCGCTTCCGCCTTTGCCTTAGTAGCAATCTCGGCTGCTTCTGCTTCCGCCTTTGCCTTAGCAGCAATCTCGGCAGCTTCCGCTTTCGCCTTAGCGGCAACTTCAGCTGCTTCAGTTTCCGCTTTTTCTTTGGCAGCAAGTTCAACGGTTTCAGCTTCTTTGCTGGCGCTAGAACTAGCTTGTTTATCAACGTTCGCCGAGGCATCGTCCTCAGGCGATTTCTTTTGCGAAATAACCAACATAACCACAACAGCGATTCCGACAACAACCGGAATCAGAAAACGGGGCGCAGTGTTCATAAATTTACTCTCGAATTAGAAATCGTGAAGAAAAACGGCAACCCGCAACTATAGGGTATTTTCAAAAACAGTCATGTTCAGTGGAATGTGAATCTTCTGAAGAGCTGTCTGGCTGTCTCTGTACAGGTACATGCGCAGACTTATGCGACGACGGTCGCTGCAACGCTAGCGACCGTGCCAATTAGTACCTCCAAATGGTCGTTAGGGTGAATTGGAGTTGGTGCTCCGGTAACACCGGTCGTCACGAATTCACCGGCATTTACGGAAATTCCCAGTTCATTAACGGTATTGACCAGCCACGTCAGCGCGGTGAGTGATCCACCCAGCGCATCGCTACCCAATCCACTGGTTGCCAGTTTATTGTTAATTCGCAGCATAGTCGGAATTTGTGCCAGTTGAGCTAGATCGGCGGGAGGTGTCACTGCCTCGCCCAGCACAAAGTGCCTGGCGCAAGCATTATCGGCGATCAGGCAAGCTGTCCCTGCCACCGTAAAATCGTCGAAACGCGAATCCGGGAACTCAAGTCCTGCATGTATTTTACCAACTGCCGCTGCCACTTCTTCTTCTGATCTTTGTCGCTCAAGGGGCGGCAGATCCTGTTTTAGAGTAAGCACAATTTCAGCCTCTGCAACTAGCATGCGGTTGGATGCTAACGCAATGGTAGATCCATCCTTATAAACGATGGATGGATAGAGCCGTCCGGCCATGGGACGATCTACGCGAATATGGTTTCGGCCTTTTTCTGAGGTTGCCGCTATTTTCCATCCAACTACAGGCTCGCCACGTAGCCGGGCCAGCTCGGCCTGAACGGCATAGCCGCCTTCTGGCGTTGTAGGCGCGATATTTTCAGGAAGCTCTGACAAGACGCCACCGTTGTTCCAGTTGTCTAGGATGATTTCAGCGGCCTGTTGTGTTGTGTTCATTTGCGATTCCCTAAAAGGTAGATAGCGGGCGCGGAGTAGTAGTTACCCTTCATTAGATGTCAATATAGCGGAATGTCTCACTGCCAATTACATTCAAAATGCAATCGCGACTCGGGAGCCAGAGTTAATGACACGTTTTTCTTACCGGTACGATTGATATTATCTATCTCATCGAAAAATTTAGCGGGTAATCCTCTGTAAATAAACTGCCGTTCGAAACGATGATTTTACATCCTGTAAGACTCGGCAAGATGGATTGTTTAGAAAATTGTGCTACGGGTAGAGCGTAAAGGCGGATCTCCGAGCATAAAATGACGCAGGATACGGCAGTATAGTTAGTATGAATAGCATAGATAAATCACTAGAAGTAGCCTATCAGACTACGAGCTATAAATTCACCTCTAAAGGTCGTACTGCGACTATAAGGATAGGTCAGGTGTGTGTAGAACTTGAGGACCTGTGTCACGAGCACGCCGTGACGTCGTGGGCGGTTATTACGGCGTACAATCCGTTTTCTCGCCCGTTACCTGCGTCAGCCAATCAGCATCGACAACAATTACTTCAGTCTTTACTAAGTATTGCAAAATTTGAGTTCTTTGAAGGTGAGGGTATTGGAGAGTCGGGTGACTGGCCTCCTGAGCCATCGTTTCTGGTATTGGGTATCGACCAGGAAAAGGCGTTGGCTTACGGTACAGTGTTTGATCAGAATGCTATCGTGTATGGCAACTCTGGAAGCGTTGCGCAATTGCTGTTTTGCGCGTCGCGTTGAAATGACAAAGATTACTTTTTATCTGGCCCGTCAACAGGTAACCCGCTTGGTACGCTCGATGGTACGCCTAACGGCGTGTTCTCTATGCTATAGCCTGTAAGTGTCTTTAGAAATAACACTAATCTCTCAATTTGATCATCAGTGAGAGTTTGCTTTTTAACGTCACTCTTGGCCTGGTATCGAGCCATTTCTCGTTTGTCATGAAGTAAAACGAGATCTGTATCGTTCAGCCAGCTAATGTCAGGCAGCGTTGCGTCATGACGTTGCCATTGTTCAAAATAGAATTGCGGATCCAGATGGTGTCTAATCATCCGTTCCAATGATTTGTAAGCACCGTTGTGCCCGTAGGGGCCTGTAACGTCGACATTGCGAAGGGATGGAGTTCGAAATCGGTAGCTATCTTCAAGCCTGTCGCTTTCCGCCATCCTTCCCGTGTCACGAGGAATCGGATCATGTGTTCGGGTGCGCCCTGGTCCGAAAACCGGTAGTTTGAGTGCATGGAATTTCTGGTCTGTCATCAGTTTTCCGGAGTGACACTGGTGACAGCCTGCTTCACCGTAAAACAGCTTCATCCCCGATTTTTCGGTAGGTGTAATCGCTAAATTATTTCCAGCAAGGTATTCGTCAAATGCGGAATCAAACGATTGCCATTCAACTGTCTGAAATGCTGCCAGCGCGTTTGCGATATCAATAATACTAATGTCACCTGCACTATCAATCGAATCAAAGGCAGCTACAAACAGGGTCTCGTACTCAGGAATAGCTTGTATTCGCTTTGTAATAATTGGCCAGACGTGATCAATACGATCAAAGGCTGCCCGTGCTACGGAATTCTCTTCTGGATCACCCGCCATCTCGAATCGGGACGCTAGCGGTAGAACGGCTTGTGCGGCTAGTAAGCCGGATAGCCCTTCAGGTAGGCGTTCTTGAGCCGGAGAGTTAAACCCCGTGCCGTAGTCGTCTGATTTCGATAAGCGGCCATCATGAAAAAGGATCTCTATCTCGTGAGCACCGAGGTTCCACAATGAAGGTGCGTTGCGAGGTATGCGACGTTTGATGCGTGTTTTTCCATTGCCAGCACGCCGATCCGGGCCTACACCTGTGCCACCTTCGCCAATCCCCAGCGACAAACCGTCTCCTCCAAAGTGATTATGGTGGTGACAAGTACCGCAGGAAATATTCTTGTTTCCGGATAGAATCTTGTCATAGAAAAGTAATTGGCCCAGCTTTACCTGTTTTTCGTTCTGTGCAGGAAAGTCGTCGGGGCCTAGTCGGGCGGGTAGCTGCGCAGCACTCGTCGGAATAAACACTGACAATACTGTCAATAAAACAAGCAGTAGCGAGCAAAGCTTGCTACGCATAACGGATACAGGTTGATAGCAATGACTCAATACTTTTTGCATGGAAGACATTTTGTACGAAAACAGTCGCTGGCTGTCATTGCCATAACGTTGTGCCTGACTGGTTCGTTCGTCAAAGCGGATCTTGAAAAGGCTCGTGATCTGATGGAATCGGGAGAGTTCAAATCTGCCATGCAAGCACTCCAGCCTGCAGCAGTATCGGGGAATGCTGAAGCCGAGGAATTGATTGGTGTCATGCATGCGATGGGACTGGGAGTTCCACGCGACGATGTCAGGGCTTTCGAATGGTATTTGCGTGCATCGCTTAAAGGTCATGCCGGTGCCCAATCGGGGATAGGCTGGTACTACGAAGTTGGTCGCGGTGTCGAGGCGCCCGATTTGGTGAGGGCTTACGCCTGGTACGTGTTGTCTGCCATTGGTGGTGATCCTGATGCGGCCATAAGTCAGGAAGAAGTTATTAAAAAAATGTCTGACGCGCAGATTGAACAGGCACATAAGTTAATTGACGACTACAAAGCCTGGATTTATCCACTTGAGTAAAGCGTTGAATAATAAAGCAGGCATGGGCAATAGCCCGTACCCATGCCTGCGTTAGGGTCGGGTTATTGCAAATCCTTAGCGTTACCTTCAGCTAGTGATTTCTCGGTTTCAGCAACAGCGCTGGTCAGTGCATCGAAGATTTCCGGACCGCCTTCAACGTTCGCTTTGAACCAATCGTAAACCGGCGCAGCAGCTGCCTTGAAAGCAGCCTTCTCGTCAGGAGTAGGCACATACAGATCACCACCGCCTGCTACGAATTCTTCATAAGCGGCGATTGACTTACGCTTTGGCGATGCGAATGTAGCTTGCTGCAATGCAGAGAAACCATCAACAATGACCTGGCGCAAGTCTTCGTCCAGACCCTTGAATTTCTCGTTATTCATCCACCACAAAGCTCCCATATACGCATGGCCGTCAAGTGTTACATATTTCAGGCCGGCATCAGGAAACTTCATACCCATAATGTCGGTGATACCGTTTTTAGAGCCTTCCACTACGCCAGTTTGAAACGATGTGAATAACTCCGGCCAGGGGATAGGCGTGGGAGAAGCACCTAAGGCCTTAACCAGTTCCTGTGGCAAGTCGGCAACAACGGTCCGGATTTTCAAGCCATCCATATCTGTAGGACTTGTGACGCGACGCTTGGTGTTGGCAAAGTTTCTCCAGCCGCCCGTATTACCCACGGTCATTAGGCGGATCATGCCACCAGAAGCTTCCAGCGTCATTTCCTTCATCTTGGTCATGAACTCTGTGCCGCCGGACAGGGCTGCTTCGGCCACACGGTCGTCTGCCATCAGGTAGGGCAGGTCAAGCACCTGAACGAATGGGAAGATACCCGAGGCACCGCCCGAGGTTGAGATATAGACGTCAATGTTGCCATCAGCCACGCCTTGCAGACACTCAGCACCGTTTGAGCAAAGCTGTGTACCGATGAACATCTCGACAGCGATTTTGCCGTTTGAAGCTTGCTCGACATAGTTTTTGAAAACCACCAGACCGTCATAGTCTTCGTCGTTCTCATTCGAGTTTGCCGTTGCACGGATGGTGTATTCCACATGTCCGTCAGCAAGCGCGCTGAGTGCACCTCCTGCCAGCATGGTTGCGGCCAGCGCCGCTGTTGTAAGACCTTTGAGCATAGTTGTCTCCCTAGTTGCTATTGGTCAGTTAACGAATCCCGTCAAACGGGGGATCGTCATCGAAATGGCCGGGACGTAAGTGATC
>JBGCFI010000089.1:0-9973 GCA_045106855.1 Granulosicoccus sp. | reverse complement strand
TTGACGTGTGGTTTGGTACGTTCGAATTTTTCCTTAGACACTTAAGTTCTGGCCTCGTTTTCGGTAATTTTCATAACAGATAGCCCGCGCGACCTGTTTGATCACATCTGGGCTGCGGATGATACAGTAGTTAGGACCTGTGGTAAGCACTCATGCAGTAACTGCCTGTTTATTGACTGTAAACTTGTGAAAACAAACGTTGAGTGCTCAACGATGCAGTACGGCATCAACCACCGCCTGAGGTGGTACTTCATAACTTTCAAATTCCATTGAATACACCGCTCTGCCTTGCGTGGCGGAACGTAAATCTGTGGAGTAACCAAACATCTGTGCCAGAGGCACCTGTGCCTTGACAACTTTCCCGCCGGGTTGCTCGTCCATCCCGATGACTATGCCACGTCGACGGTTGAGATCGCCCATGACATCTCCCATGTAATCCTCGGGGGTCACGACTTCCACTTTCATGATGGGCTCCAACAAGGTCGGGCTTGCGTCCATCGCACCATTTCTGAACCCCATTGAGCCTGCTATTTTAAAGGCGATTTCGTTGGAATCAACATCGTGGTAAGAGCCATCGTATAACGTCACTCGCAAGTCCACCATCGGATATCCACCCAGCACGCCATTAGCAAGCGCATCCTCCACCCCTTTTTCAACCGCTGGAATGTACTCCTTTGGAATCGTGCCCCCCACGATTTCGCTGACGAATTCGTAGCCCGCACCGCGTTCCAGGGGCTCAATACGGAGTAACACGTGTCCATACTGACCAGTTCCACCCGTCTGACGAATGAACTTACCCTCGGCTTTTACTGCTGTTCTGATAGTCTCCCGGTAAGAAACCTGCGGCTTTCCAACGTTGGCAATAACGTTGAATTCGCGTTTCATACGGTCCACTATGATATCCAGATGTAACTCACCCATGCCACTGATGATTATCTGACCGGAGTCTTCATCGGTTCGCACCCTGAATGAGGGATCTTCCTTGGCGAGCCTTTCCAGCGCCGTTGCCATCTTTTCCTGATCTGCCAGTGTTTTGGGTTCCACGGCAACTGAAATTACCGGCTCCGGAAACTCCATACGCTCCAACGCAATGGCATTTCTCTGTTCGCACAGCGTATCGCCTGTACCGACCTCCTTCAGACCGACAGCCGCAGCGATGTCGCCTGCCCTGACTTCCTTGATCTCCTCGCGATTGTTGGCGTGCATTTGAAGAAGGCGACCTATTCGCTCCTTCTTGCCTCGCAGCGGGTTGAAGACCATATCCCCGGTCTTGACTACACCAGAGTAAACCCGCAAGAAAGCTAATGAGCCCACATAGCTATCATTGGCGATCTTGAAGACCAGTGCCGCAAACGGAGATTCATCATTCGCCGGACGGGTGTCAGTGGAGTCGTTATCCAGCTGTCCTTCAACCGGTGGGACGTCATCCGGTGCCGGCATGTAGTCGACAATGGCATCCAGCAAGGATTGCACACCCTTATTCTTGAAAGCTGATCCACAAAGAACAGGTACCGCTTTGTTGGCCAGAGTCTGGGCTCTGAGACCTCGTCGGATCTCATCCTCAGACAGCTCACCGGTTTCCAGATAGCGGTCCATGAGCTGTTCATTACCTTCAGCTGCTGCTTCGACGAGAAGCTCATGTGCCTGTTCGGCCGCCTCTTGAAGCTCTGCTGGTATTGCCTCTCTGGTATATGTCAGACCTTGATCCGATTCTGACCAGGTTACCGCTTGCATGGCTACCAGATCGATGACGCCAGTGAAACTTTCTTCAGCACCGATAGGAATCTGGATAGCAATCGGGTTAGCGCCCAGACGTTCTCGAATCTGGTCGAGTACACGCGGAAAATCCGCACCGACGCGATCCATCTTGTTGACGAAGGCAACTCTGGGGACAGAATATTTGTTGGCTTGACGCCAGACAGTCTCGGACTGCGGTTCCACTCCACCAACAGAGTCAAATACGGCAACCGCGCCGTCAAGCACTCTGAGGGAGCGCTCAACCTCAATGGTAAAGTCGACATGACCGGGCGTGTCGATAATATTGATACGGTGTTCCTTGCGGCTTCCATCCATGCCTTTCCAGAAGCATGTGGTGGCTGCAGAGGTGATCGTGATGCCTCGTTCCTGCTCTTGCGCCATCCAATCCATGGTGGCAGAGCCGTGGTGAACTTCGCCCATTTTGTGCGAAACACCAGTGTAGAAGAGGATTCGTTCTGTCGTCGTCGTTTTGCCGGCATCAATGTGAGCCATGATGCCGACGTTACGATACAGAGTTATAGGCGTTATTCGAGCCACGTTAAGACCTTAGATGTGACCCGCACCCACAGCGTTACCAGCGGTAGTGAGAGAACGCCTTGTTAGCTTCTGCCATACGATGGACATCGTCCCGCTTCTTGACAGCTGTACCACGCTTTTCTGCAGCATCACTCAGCTCTCCAGCCAGCTTGAGCATCATCGATTTCTCACCGCGTTTACGAGCGGCATCAATGATCCAGCGCATGGCCAGGGCACTACGACGCACCGGGCGTACTTCAACAGGCACCTGATAGGTTGCACCACCGACCCGACGTGATTTTACTTCAACTGCCGGGCTGACGTTTTCCAGTGCCAGCTCCAGAGTTTCGATGGGCTCTGCTACGCCTTTTTCCTTGATGACATCAAGAGCGCCATATATGACTCTTTCTGCAACGGCTTTTTTGCCGTCCAGCATGAGAATGTTGATGAACTTCGCCAGACGCACGCTACCGTACTTGGGGTCGGGAAGAATATCGCGTTTTGGGGCTTGAACTCGTCTTGACATGCTGGCTTAACCTTTCGGGCGCTTGGCGCCGTATTTAGAACGACCCTGACGGCGTGAATCAACGCCCTGTGTATCCAGGCTGCCACGAACTGTGTGGTATCGAACACCTGGTAAATCCTTTACTCGACCACCGCGGATCAGCACTACCGAGTGTTCCTGGAGGTTGTGCCCTTCACCGCCGATATATGAAGTTACTTCATACCCGTTGGTTAATCGAACTCGAGCTACCTTACGCATCGCCGAGTTTGGCTTTTTGGGCGTAGTGGTGTACACGCGTGTGCATACCCCTCGCTTCTGCGGGCAGGCCTGCAGTGCCGGTACGTTGGATTTCTCCGCCTTGCGCTTACGCGGCTTGCGGACGAGTTGGTTGATCGTCGCCATACAGTGCTGTCGTTGTTCCGGCCTGGCTGGAAGCCATGACTCGGTAATTTGAATAAGTCTGATTCAAAAATGATGCGTCGGGTTTGTTCTACAATCCACCGGATCAGAGCACAACACCAGACATCAGTATCTTCGAAGGGCAGCCCAAGGATGCCAGACCGTACTAGTCGGCCTGTTATCGAGCTCCGGAATTGTAATGGCAAGCTGTTGCCAGTGTCAACCACCCACGCAACAATTGTGGTCCCGGGCTAACCAGTTCGCGGCACAAATCCTGTTCCATTTGCCACAAATTACGACACAGAACCAGTATTACGCTCGTGTCGATGGACGTTACACGAATTCAGGGCAAGTATGGACCAACACGGCTCAGGCAGCGCTTTGCCTCTCTTCACGGCAGTCTTCCAGGATCAATCTGAGCTCAGCCAGATCAATATCCGACAGTCCCAACGCACGGGCTTCTGGCATCGACACAAGATCCACCGAATTATCGTCGGGCATATCACTAATACCTTCAAGCAGACAGGCCTTATCCACCAACCGGACAATGGAAAGAACTACGTTGGTATCGTCGTATTCCTCATCACCCTGATGTAACACGACTTCCTTGAATATGGGTGGCAAGTTCCAGATGTCCAGCAACTTGGCGCCGTGCTCGCAATACAACTGCTTGAGAGTCAGACTGACAATGGCATCGCTCAATACGAGTTCGTCCTTGAGAATAATGTCCTCGATGATGCACAAAAGGGATAGCTTACCCACATCATGCAGAAGCCCCGCTACAAACGCATCATCAGATAGATTATCGTAACCAGCACTCTTGGCCAGCCATCTTGACCCCAAAGATACGGCCGATGAATGCAGCCATAGACGCTGCAGCCGGGTGCGAAAATGCCCACGTGAAGCGCTATACATTTTTTTCTGACTGACGGTGAAAACGATCTCCGCAATCTGATTCATACCAAGCCTGACCGCTGCCTCACGCAGATTTTTCACCGAAGTCAGGCCAGCAAAAAATGACGAGTTTGCCGTACGTAGCAGCTCAGAAACAAGAACCGGATCTTCTTCCAGGATTTGACACATTTCATCGGCATCGAGATTGTTCTCACGCACCTCACGACTGACACGAACAGCAATATCATCAAAAACCGGGAGTTCAACCTCGCCACTTTCCAGCCGTTGATCAATTAGCGCGACCAGGGATATTTGTTCCTTCACAAATTTTTACCCGTGAGTCGTCGCAGCTCCTGCAAATCACGCGGCTTGTTGAGCCTGGGCAAACTTCGGCGAATCTCCGCTACCGTGGTCTCCCCTCTGGCCGCCTTGACAATGCCATCTTCGAGCAACGTGACTAGCCCGGAGCTTTCAATACTAATCCGACGCATCTCTGCAGCTGTTTTACGGGCAACGATTGCCTCACGCACAGATTCTTCCAGAACCAGCGACTCGAAAACGCCAACGCGGCCCTTGTACCCTGTGAACTGGCAGGCTTCGCAGCCCTCACCCTCTGCAAATTTAGCACTGGCTAGCGATTCAGCCGAGCAGCCCAGCAATTGCAGGTCGGCAAAATCCAGCTGCACCGGCTGAGTGCAGCTTGCGCATACCCTGCGCAGTAGACGTTGAGCGATAACACAAACCACAGTCGAAGAGATCAGAAAAGCCTCTATGTCCATGTTCATCAGTCTCAATAATCCCCCAACGGAATCCTCCGTATGAAAGGTCGTGAGTACTTTGTGCCCGGTTAGCGCTGCCTGTATCGCGCTATCTGCGGAGTTGGAATCTCGAATCTCGCCCAGAACAATAATATCCGGATCCTGCCGCACCATGTGACGCAAGGACTCATCAAAGGTTCGCCCCAATTTGGGATTGACCGAACACTGAGAAATACCATCGACCTGGAACTCCACAGGATCTTCGGCGGTAATAATGCTGGTCGAATCGTTGTTCAGATGGCGAACACAGCTATAAAGTGTGGATGTTTTTCCCGAACCAGTGGGGCCGGTGATGATAATGACCCCACTGGGAGCATCCAGAGCCTGACGCCGAAAGCGATCAAGTAGTGGTGGCGCCATTCCTATATTTTCAAGGTCCAACACCTTGTTGTTCTGGTTTAAAACCCTTAAGACAACCGACTCGCCGTTGACTGTGACATAAAAAGACACGCGAAGATCCGTAATAGAGCCATTATCCGGGTCCTCGAACTCTATCCGCCCATCCTGATGACGACGACGTTCCACAATGTCGCCCTCCGACATGATCTTCAGTCGCGACACAACGGCTGCGAGCTCGCCGGAGTCAAATTCACTTTGCTCTCGCAACATTCCATCTACGCGAAGGCGCACCCTTACACGGACGCGTAACGGCTCAATGTGAATATCGCTGGCACCCAGCCGGATTGCATCCTGCAGAATACGATTCACTCTACCCGACGCTGAGTCCTCAGCAGCAATTCTGGAATCGTTTGCACTACGAGGTTGTCTTCGACGCTCTAACGCTGCAAGCGCTGATTCCAGTGCTCTCGGCGAAACCATCATTGGCTCGATGGAACATTCCAGAGCGCGAGCCGCTTCGGTACGTGCCTCCTGGTTCATGGGGTCGATAAATGCAACGATAGCCTTGTCCGACTCCATGCGCACGGGTATAAACCGCATGGCTCTGGCAAGCTTCACCGTAACTCTGTCCAGCAACACTTGCTCACAGGCACTGATGTCAAGATCTATCGAGCTATACCCGTGCTGAGCCGCCAATACGCGAGTAAGGTCTCGCTCCTTGATCATTCTTCTACTTAATAGAAGTTCTCCCAGCTTTTCCTTGAATTCGCCCTGCTCTTGAAGCCTTAGCGCCTGCTTTAACTGAGCCGGAGTCACCAGGTCCAGCTCTACCAGAAGTGCGCCAAGAGGAATACCCGGCTGATACTGTCTGACACACTGAAGGAAATGTGCGTCGTCAATCTTCACAAGTTTTCTGAGAACACTGAAGAGAGTGGTGTCCTCATCAAGCTTGTTCAGCAGTCTTGTCGCCTTGTCCAGTACGGACTGTGAAAGACATCCATCACGAAGCAGCATCGCACCAATTGCATGGTGCTTGTCCTGTCGACTAAACGTCTTACGAGGATGTAGCGCTGGCTGTCGTGCCGGTGGGAACAACATGTATCAAGTGCTCCGAGAGTTGATGGTTAGCGTTGGCATTTTCCTGCACGAATCCTTTTGAATCCAGGCATTGTTGTGCTGATGCGGAAAGCGATGATTAAGTGTCAGGCGGACTTTTTGCCACCTCCCGGCTTTACATGATATGAATCATTGGATGCAGCGCCAGAGTAGCGTTCATGAATCTCTTCTCTAAGGATCGCAATCTCCTTTGGAGCATCAAGCCCCAGCCGAACTCGGTTACCTTCAATGTCAAGTACGCACAAGGTGATGTTCTCTCCAATAAAAATTCGTTCATCAACTCTTCGTGTCAGTATCAGCATCAGCTTCTTGTCTCGATGTGTATGGTTCGGGAAGTCTTACTTACCCCACGTTTGACGGCTGAATGACACTTGTACTGAACGGGTAACTCGGCTCACAGTGTTAGTCAGTCCGGCTAGAACATTCATTAAAACGTCAATGTGTCAACAGCTCGGACAGCCTGGTTAACCTTTTGACACTTTTGAAATGCTAACTACGCCATTGAACTGACATCGGTAAAAATTGACGATCATTTACCTTTGAGGCACGTTACATGAGAAAGATTTCACGCATAACGTTACTGCGTAACGGTAATCCATCGAAACGCTGAAAGGCTTATTTAACGTGGTTTCATAGCCGTTTTACGTAGAGCACTCTGGTGGTCGGGGTAATATTACGTGCCTGTTTCGTCCTGTTCTTGCTCCGTCTGTAGCACCCGTGCCAACAACGGGCAATTCAAACGAGAGAGCAACATCATGATCAACGAAAACAGCAACGTAGAGATAGACAGCACAGATGTCACCGCTGCACTGCACAACATTTTGACGACTGACAAATTTTCAGCATCTCCCCAAATGTCTGCATTTCTTAAGTACGTTGTAGAGCAGACCCTGCTGGGAAATACTCGTCGCATCAAGGCGTTTACGGTAGGGATCGAAGCGCTGGGCAAGTCATCCAGCTTTGACCCGCAGACAGATCCTTCCGTGCGCGTTCTGGCCAAACGTTTGCGCTCATCCCTCGATGCCTATTATGAGAAGAATCCCAACACGCCAGTATTCATCGAAATGAAGCCCGGTTCCTATATCCCGAAGTTTATTCTGCGAAGCGAGATGAGTGCCACGCCCGAATTACCAAACTCCTTGGCCGTTGGATACCGGGGCGAGACGGACGGGACAGCACGAACGGACAGCTCACAGAGCACACACGTTAGCGTGCAAACCACGACAAAAGAGACTGCCGAGAGCGACGAAGCTCGAAAGCAAAACGTCAACCAATTGTGGCAAGCCTACCGGTCAGCCTCAAAAGTGGCTTGAAGAACTTCTCTATTCAGCAAAAACGGCGGTTACAATCACCCTCAGAATGCTCTCAGGCACTGGAGGTCCGGCAGCGGCAGAACGCTTCGTCGGACCCGTCTGCTCTGTGTCAGCAGTTGCAATATGTCATCCTTGCAAAGGTAAGTAAGCCCTAATACCGAGCGATGCAGATGGAAGTGCAGCTGCTGACCGGGCAGCACCGGGACACCGGAAATCAGGCAGAAAATTATCTACAGGCGTTCTTTATACCCGGTGGGTTAGTCTATGTAAGTGCTCCTTGCCAACACGGTGTACGAAGCGACAAGCCAGGCAAACAAACCCACTATTGAATCAGGCGTGTTGTGTTACAGAGCTCAACAAACCTCTCGCCCTGTACTCCTACACGCGGTAACCGCGAGATAATAGTTTTTGACAGACTAGCCCCTGCCCGCTTTTTTCTGAGCCAGCAAGGTAATTGTTATTCAGGCACTTCCAAATTTGCGTTTCTCGCGATTGATTTGAACCTCGCCGCGTTCGCTATACAACGACAAATCATCCATATTCAATACCGAACGCAACAGCTCAAGACTCTTGTTAGCGTGTTTTAGCTCCAACATCACCAGCGCATGATTGCTTTTATTGTCTGTCCGGCATTGCGTCAACCTCTTTTTAAGTTCGTCGACCTCAACGTTGTCACGCTGTTGCTCGAAAAGGCCGATCAACTCCGCCTCGTGCCCTCCGATCTGATCGACAAGTGCTTGTTTGGCTTCGGCAATTTCTTCCAAACCAACAGACTGTCCCGTCTTGAGTAAATGAAGCTCGCTAGCGAGTAATCGTTCAAACTCGCCGATCAAATGTTCTGCCTTACTAATCAACGATTGTTGCGATGGGCTATCAGGGGGGGGCTTTAACTTTTTTTTGGTCGAATGATTCATGTTACTTCGGTATCCTGATTTTTATAGGGTAATAAACGTGGAATGTAAAAATTCGTCTCTGTACAATCCCATCCTGCATTCTCAGCCAGGGATTGTTTGACGATATTAAAAGCGGGGTACAAAGGCCTGGGCTACTGGTAAATTTCGACGACACCTGGAGATATAACCATAACGTCTATAATTTTTCCGGAGGAGCTATTACGCACCTGTGTCTGCCGCAACGCTGCGGCATCACGTAACGCAACCCCTCTCGTTTGCAGGGTCAAACCTTTTGACCGAAAACGAATGACCACGGCATCCCCTTTGCTGAGCACCTTTGCAGGCTTGAGCATTCGCTCATCTAATACCTTACCTGTACTAACTCTTTGAGCGAAGGCATAACCGAGCCAAGGTTCTATGTCGACAATGGGTGTACCCAGTGAAGTAAAAGCCGCATTGTTGGCTCCCAGTGTAACTTCTTTTCTGACAAGCACATCACGGCTAAGAATCTGATCGCGCTGCACCCCACGACCGAGTGTCCAAACCATTCCTTTCATGGTGACGGTAGCCTGGACATGAACACGCCAGGGTTTCGGTGATGAACAAGCCACTTGCACCGTCACGCGCCCCAGCTTCCGACTTCTGTTAGACCATGTAGGCTCAAGCGGCGTCAGGCAATTTACCAGTCGCAACCTTTTATCCAGAGATTTAACCGTGACCGATACACTTCGCTCATCGGACTGACTCGATTGAATAAATGATTCAACCGTCGTGCGAATGGAATCCAACGACTGAAACTCTGTTGCCATTGCAACTGTATTGCTTACATTTTCAGGGGTTACATTCGTGAGTCTCTGAGCAGTAACAGCAGGCTCAGCCAGTATGGATAAAAAAGGCAGAAACACTATAACGATTCTTTTCATGGCCTTACTCAGCGCAAGCTTTACACCATTAGCTAAGGACTGAGAACCAGTGATAAGCAGTTAACCGTTAGCCCACTGTGTCGTGCTTCAAGTTTCCCCGAAAGGGACGACACAGTAGACATTATCTAAACAAGGATCCTTCAATGCGCTTCATCTATCAAAGTCGCTGGCTAGTTGTCGGCAGTTGCCTTCTCATCAGTGCATGCACAGAGAAAACGATCGTTCAAGAAGTTCCCGCTGGTTCAGAAGCTTCATTGGAAATCAATGCAGAGCCCGATGTAACTCCGCCTAACCTGTTTGATCCAAACAGAGTTGATACACCTGATTTCATTGAGGACACAGCAGATACTACGTCCGCCCCGACGACTCCAACTACTCCAACTACTCCAGCTACTCCAGCTACTCCAGCTACTCCAGCTACTCCAGCTACTCCAGCTACTCCAGCTACTCCAGCTACTCCAGCTACTCCAACTACTCCAACTACTCCAGCTACTCCAAC
>JBGCFI010000088.1:0-38947 GCA_045106855.1 Granulosicoccus sp. | reverse complement strand
TGGAACACGATCAATCTGCAGAGTTACTTCAACCGATCACTGCAAGGCACCAGCGACATATCCATTGAACACTTGAGCAAGATTGCGCCAATTCATCATCGATACATCAACTTCAATGGCCATTTTACATTCCCGATAGAGCAGGGTGAGGATCGGCTGTTCAAGCGATCCTTTAATTCAGCGAAATACCATCGAAAAGTGAAAATCAAAGCAAGTGATTGTCATTGTTATGCTTTTACCGATTTATGATTTTAACTTATTGATTTATATAGAATTCCTTAAGGGCGCTTTTTGCATGAAATGGCCGTAAACCCCAAGCCGGCATCATGGGAATAAAAGTAGGCGAATCCGTTTTAAAGATAGATGCAGCGTTGTACGTGGAAGACAATCTTTTAATGGAACTCTCTGTTGCTCTTTTTGATCCGACGCGATTTCGTCTGTTTAGCGATGTGGTTATTGCGTAACCTTCAGTTTTAAACTGTTCACGACATGAATTCTATCTGGAATGTTGAATTGTCGTTCCTAACGAAACTCAAGGTATACACTTAGGTGGCCCGCTATATCAAGCCGAGGTGGACTACTTAATCACACATGAATGGGCTTGAGTATCTCAGGTCGTATTTCAAGTATTTTGTTTTCTTTTTTAGTAGGCTCATCCAGTTGCGTGAAGAGTAGTTCAATCATTGCCGGCACGTCCTGCCTGACCATCGCAGTACTTTTGCCAATCATGGCTGCAAACGGGTCCCAGTCGAAACACCCGAGTGCAACGTCATCTAATAGGTTTATACCCTCGCGCTGGAACCAGTTATAGATCCCTTCCAGGGAAATTGTTGAATTCACAAATATTCCTGGTGGAATGTTTCCTTCTTTTTGCACATATTGATTAAAAGCCTGCTCCGCCTTTTGTGCCGCATATCCGCAGGTCAGAATGTGTGCCTTATTAACGCGAAGTTTGCGTGCTCTATGTGCTTGTCGAAAGCCCCTAACGCGTTCCGAAGTGTTGTGATCAGACTCACGCCCGCCAATAAAGAGCATTCGACGACCGACAAGAGCGTCAGCAGCCTCCATCCTTTCAATGATGTCGGCTGTAAGATCTATGGCAGCGTTGTAGTTGTCTGAGATAATCGATAGAGCTTTAGATCCGGGTAAATCGAGGTTGATAGTACGAATTCCGTTCGCATTGCACAGCTCCGAAATTCTGTCCGGATCAGTAGCTCCGGTACAAATCAAATGATCTACTCGATAATCGAGCATGGAACGGGCGGCATCTAACTCAAGGTCAGGGTCTCGGCCAGTGCAGGTCACGATCGGGAACAGACCCCTCTCTCTGGCTTTGAGTTCGAACGTTTGAGCTATCGAACTGAAATACCGATTGTCGTACATCGGCACTAGCATCCCAACAATACCGGAGCGTTCGGTCCTGAGGGCCCGAGCTTGAAGGTTGGTCGAGTATCCCTTTTCTTCGGCTAATTTTAGAATCTTTGCAGCAAGCTGCTTGCTAATACGGCGTTTCTCCCACGTGCCATTCAACACGGAACCCACGGTACTTGCTGACGTATCGGACAGCTGCGCAAGATCATATATGGTGGGACGTTTCAGGGTGTGTTTGCGACTCAACGATTCGGTGTCCTATGGGCGCGCTACAGAAGGTCGGTTGACAATATAGCTCGTTCGCCTCATGATGCACCATCGTCGGTGCAGAGGCGCTCTATCGATAGTGCTCATCTGATGACATGTTGCCTAATCGCGGTGAATTTGTCTGCACTTCATGCAAATTAACTCTCTTTGAGATTGATTTTTTGACAATTGATCTCTGAATTAGTGCTTTTACAGAATATACCGCGATATTAATTCACCGAAGTTGGTTCTGGCTGGACCATCGCCTGGCTGTGGTCACCATATTCGTATCGTCAAATGCGAGTAGCAATACACATGAGTCGAAAAAAAGGCAGTAGAGACAGATGAGATATGTAGTTGGCGTGGATGTCGGCACAGGCAGTGCGAGAGCCGGAATTTTCGACGAAACGGGTCGAATGTACGCTACCGCACAGCGAGCGATAGCCCTTCACCGGCCTCAACCCGAATGGGCAGAGCAAAGCTCGACGAGCATCTGGGCATCGATCTGTGCCAGCGTGCAAGAGTGTTTGTCCAGCTGCGATATCGATGCTGTTGAAATCGATGGTATTTCTTTCAGCGCGACCTGCTCCTTAGTGTTACTGGACCGCAACAACGAACCGTTGTTACTGTCTGAAGGCTCTGAGCTTTGGGATGTTGTGGTTTGGATGGACCACCGGGCCGTATCAGAGGCTGCTCAAATCAGTGCTAGTGGCTCCATAGTTCTGGAGACCCTTGGTGGCGTGATGTCTCCGGAAATGCAGATTCCCAAACTGATGTGGCTTAGGGCACACCGCCCGGAGCTTTGGGAACGGCTGGGGTACGCTGGCGACCTAGCGGACTATTTGACCTTCCGGTGCAGTGGATCAATTATGCGTTCGGTGTGTACGATGGGCTGCAAGTGGACGTTCGATCCTGATCTAAACGCATGGAACCATACGTTTCTCAGTCAAGTCGGGTTGGATGATCTACTTAACAAGGCAAGCCTTCCGGACACAGCTACCCCCATAGGGACTGGTATTGGTGTGTTGACGGCAAAGGCGGCAAGTGAGCTCGGGTTGACCACAAGGTGTCAGGTGGCAACGGGCTTGATTGATGCGCACTCCGGTGCTCTCGGTACGCTTGGACTGTTCGCTGACAACCAAGTTGAAGAGCGTTTGGCATTAATTGCCGGTACATCGAATTGTCACATAGCCCTGAGCCGCACACGCCGAGAGGTCCCTGGTGTTTGGGGACCTTATGCAGGCGCTGTAACACCAGCCATGTGGGCCAATGAAGGCGGGCAGAGCGTAACGGGTGCGTTGCTCGATCACATCGTTAATCTATTCTCAGCGGGAGCGGCCTATGGAGACAACCCTCATGCGGCGATCTCTAAAGTGTTGAGCGCTCGTTTGGCGTCTGCGCCTGACTTTGCGAGTGCCGTACAGGTCATTCCTGATTTTCTAGGAAACAGATCTCCTTATGCTAACCCCGAACTGCGAGGTGCTATAAGTGGTCTGACAATCGAAGATACTCATGAGACGTTTTTGAAGGTTTATTGGGCTGCTGCTGTTAGCATCGCTTACGGCACGCGCTTGATCATTGATCGGTTGAATGAAAATGGTTATCGAATAAATACTATTCATTTAAGCGGTGGTCACAAAAAATCAGAACTACTGGTCGGACTCTACTGTGACGCAACGGGATGTGATGTTGTGTTATCGCCCTTTGAAGAACCTGTTCTTCTGGGAGCGGCAATCGCAGCTCTTGCACCACTCTCAGAGCCACAAGGAATGGCTGGCGTCATCGGTAAAATATCAGGTGAATACACTGTTCGAAGGCCTGAGCCTTCAGCAACGCTATTTCACAATGATCGTTATAAGATATTTTTAGACCAGTACGGTGTGTAAGAAATGCCTGGTATAGATTCGATGGTAGCTCGATTAATCAGCTGGCATTGATACAAACATATCGATGAATGTCGAAATTGGGGACATAAGGCACTTAATCGACATCCAACTAACGACCGATAGTTAGCTAGCCGTTGTTAGAGCGTGCGTTTCACATTAACTCCCATGTTGAAGAAGGTTCATGTCGGCAATCGCTTCTTCGAGTCGTGCGCAATCTGAACATTGACTGTAATCGACTAATTAGTTTTCTTTTTCAAGGATAGGTATTGATACGGCACCGTCGATGGTGCATACTTCGATTTCGACGCACCATCGGTGGTGCAAAAATATTTTGCCCACATGCACCATCGATGGTGCATGTATCAAAATTATGAGGACATCTATCAATGTTGGCATCAATGCGTGCAGTAGGCCTTTATGCAGTCCTGATCATGAGTTCGATTCCCGCCATGGCTGAAAACGATGCTTCAGCAGCTATAGACCAAGCATCCTTTGCACTTGTCGCCACATTTCGCGTTCAAGAAGGGCAGGATGAGCGATTCATGGAAGCGATGAAGATCAATATCGATCAAAGTCGTCTGGAGGAGGGCGTTGTTGACTACCGCTCCTATCAGTCGCCCAAGGATCCGACGGTGTTCATCAATTTTGAAGCCTACACGAATGAGGCTGCCTTTCAGGCACATCTCGAAACAGCACACGTTAAAGCTATAGGCCCGTTGTTAGAAGAGATTCTAGTCGGAGAGATCGAAGTCGAATTTCTTTTGGACTACTAGAAAATACAACTATGTTCCTTTGCAGAATAGTCATGGTGATGGGTTTATGATCAATGACCGCGCCAAGTACGGATTTATATTCCCAGCGTTTCTGATAGTGCTGCTGGTCAGCCTGTTTCCGTTGATGTACTCACTGACGATCAGCTTCAGTCAAGTGCGCCTGGTGCCTCCGACTCCTGAACGATTTGTTGGGTTCGAAAATTACGCAACTGCCTTGTCCAATCCGCGCTTTTGGCGCTCTGTGGGTAACACTGCATTGATCTCAGTCATTGCGGTATCGCTTCAATACATCATTGGACTATCGATTGCGATTGCCTTGAATGCGCGACTACCTCTACAGAGCGTGTTCAGAGCGGTATTCCTGTTCCCGTTACTCATGGCGCCTATCGCTGTCGCTCTCATCGGCAAAATGCTCTTTCACCCCGGCGTGGGACCAGTGCGGGATTTCTTTGCAATCTTCGGATATCCAGATCCCCCGTTTTTTACAGACCCGGTGTGGGCAACGTCAGTATTGATCACACTGGAGGTATGGCAGTGGACATCTTTTGTGATCATTGTCTTGCTTGCAGGCCTGCAAAGCCTCCCCAAAGACGTCTACGAAGCAGCTGATCTTGAGAATGCCTCGGCGTGGCGACAGTTTTGCGACATCACGTTCCCTTTGTTGTTACCTATTTCGGCGGCAGTCTTTCTACTCAGGATGGTGGAGAGTTTCAAGGTGATGGATACAGTGTTTGTGTTAACCGGCGGGGGGCCCGGAATTGCCACTGAGACGTTGTCGCTCTACACCTATCAAGAAGGGTTCAAGAAATTCAACCTTGGTTACACCTCCGCAGTGAGTTTTCTATTTCTGATCCTGGTGGTGGTGTTCGGCACGCTCTACGTCGCTGCCATCAAACCTCACATCGAGAGGCGCACATGATCAGCCGACATCGTTTGCCGAGTCGCTTGAGCTGCCTGGGTTTTTCCTGGTGCCTGTTTTGGCTATTCATTACCTTGTTCCCCTTGTACTGGGTGTTTGTCACCAGCTTCAAGCCGCCTACTGCTGTCAGTTTGGGGCCAACGTACTTCCCGGGTGTGGATTTCCAACCCACTATGAATGCTTATAGTGATGCGCTCTTTGGGAAACGCGGTCAACTTTTCTCTCCACTATGGCATTCAATGTTGATCAGCCTGACCTCTGCCTTTCTGGCGGTTTTGATCGGATCAATGGCTGCCTACTCGTTAGTGCGCTTTGAGTTTCGCGTCAAGCTCCTCTCTGGATTGTTCTTTGTTGCATTTGTTGTCGGCGCTTATCTTATTGGCGCCAATCAGTACGGTTTGAATAAAGCATTCGCAACAGCAATAGCCTTTGGGATCGGCTTGCCACTAAGCATCTGGATTAACTCATGGAAGATTCCAGGGCCCATTCTGGGGAACAACGATGTGCTGTTCTGGTTTGTCTCCCAAAGGATGTTTCCGCCGATCGTAAGTGCATTTTCATTGTTCTTGATTTATTCAGAGACAGGCAAAGCCGGCATACCCTTGCTCGATACGTTTGTTGGAATGGTATTGGCGTACACCGCCTTCACGTTGCCCATCGCCGTTTGGCTGATGCGCGACTTCATTGCATCGGTACCGCTGGAAATCGAAGAAGCGGCGCTTATTGAAGATGTTCCAAGACTTCGCATCTTCTTCGACATCGTACTACCCATGACCTTGCCCGGACTCATTGCAACATTTGTGATCGTCCTGAGTTTTATCTGGAATGAGTTTCTGTATTCACTGCTGTTGACTACATCCAAGTGGCAAACCCTGCCGGTGTGGCTAGCTGGACAGAACTCCTACCGCGGAGATGAATGGTGGGCCATTGCGGTCGCAGCGGTCATCTCCATCGCACCCATGGTGGTTGTCGCCGCCACTCTAGCTCGGTTTATGCGATCCGGCCTGGCTATTGGAGGTATCAAATGAACGGGTCGAGTATAGAGAATATCGATAAAATGAAAATACCAATGAAGACCAGTGTGGCTGCGGTAGTTCTGCTGGCGGGCACCGCTTTAGGAGGGGCTGCACACGCAGCGTGCTCGCCTGATTATGAAGGGGTGACACTGACTGCTGTGTCGCAAACAGGCCCATTCATCGCCTCTGCATTGCGCATGGCAGGTGATACCTGGGAAGAGAAAACCTGTGGAGAACTCAATATCGTGGAGATCCCGTTTGGTGAGCTGTATCCAAAATACATAACCGGATTAACGACTGGCAGCGTCGATTTTGACATCATGACGTATGCACCGGCTTGGCTTGGTGATTTTGCCGCATATCTGTCGGAGATGCCTGAAAGTTATCGCACAAGCAAGGGGTGGTTGGATATCGCGCCCGTCTATCGGGATCGCTTAATGGTCTGGAATGATAAGGTTATCTCGCAGTCGATGGATGGCGATGTTCACACGCTTCAGTATCGGTTGGATCTGTTTAATGATTCAACAGAGCAAGCGGCGTTCAAGGAAAAGTACGGCTACGAATTAGCACCGCCTGCAACGTGGGATCAGTACTACGATATTGCCGAGTTCTTCACTCGTCCCGATGACAATCTGTGGGGCACTGCTGAGGCCATGGTTCGTGGCGGTCAACAATTCTGGTTCTTCTTTTCACATGCGGCCAGTTACACCAATGATCCAGACGAACAAGGAGGCATGTTTTTCGATCCGAAGACTATGGATGCGCGGATCAATAACCCTGGATGGGTAAAAGCACTCGAAGACTACATCAAGACGGTTGCTGTCTCTCCACCGGGTGCTACAGGTTTTAGCTCCGGCGATATACGGACAGCTTTTTCTGGTGGAAAGGTCGCCATGAACTTCGATTGGGGTGATACCGGTACAGTGGCTACAGACCCGGATCAAAGCTCAGTGGCAGGCAATGTGGGTTCTGCTTTGTTACCAGGTTCAACTGAGATCTGGAGTGCTTCTGAGCACAAATGGAAAAGCTATGAGACGCCAGTGCAATCACCGTTTATGGCGTTTGGTGGCTGGCAAGCAGGGGTTCCTGAATCCTCCAATCAAAAAGAGGCAGCCTGGAACTTCGTCGCTCATCTGACGAATGCCGAGAACAGCATCAAGCAAGCTGTGACAGGGGGCACCGGGGTTAATCCATACCGCACTTCACATTTCGATGTATCCAAGTGGACCGACTTGATGACTGATGTCGAAGCTGAATCGTATCTTGCAGCTCAACAAGGTTCAATCGAAGCAGAGAATGTCGCTCTCGATATGCGCCTACCGGGTTACTTCAGCTATACCGAAATACTGGAAATCGAGTTATCCAAAGCGCTCGCCGGACAGGTATCTCCACAAGAGGCGCTCGATCAAATTGCAGAAGAATGGGATCGGCTAACCGACGATTTCGGACGAGAAAGTCAACTGGCCGCCTACCGTGCCTCAATGGGTATCGAGTAGTCAGTCATTCCCCTGCAGCAGTGCATCGCCCTTGACCCTGTGTTTGATGGATCAAGGGCGAAGCCCACTAGGCAAAATATTGGTTTTTTCTAGCACCATCGCTCTCAACTCACACTAATGCACGCTAATGGCTAACGTCCAACTTACCAATTTGAACAAGTCCTACGGGCCAGTCAATGTCATCCCATCCTTGAACCTGGAGGTGACGGACGGCGAGTTCGTGGTGTTAGTAGGGCCGTCTGGGTGCGGGAAATCTACTGCGCTGCGAATGATCGCTGGCTTGGAAACATCAACTGATGGACAGATCGTGATTAATGGCACTGATGTCACACACGCAAGACCCGGCTTGCGCAATTGCGCCATGGTGTTCCAGAACTATGCGCTCTATCCCCACATGACGGTAGCAGATAACATTTGCTACGGCATGAAGGTACGTGGTGAATCTGAGCAAACGCGGCAGGAGGCCTTGATGCACGTGTCGGGAATTCTGGGACTTACTGATCTTATTCATCGACGCCCCAAAGAGCTTTCGGGTGGTCAGCGCCAGCGCGTAGCGATTGGTCGAGCATTGGTCCGTGATCCTGAAGTGTTCCTTTTTGATGAGCCTTTGTCGAACCTAGATGCCAAGCTGCGCGTTGAGATGCGCGCGGAGATCAAGAAACTGCATCAACGACTACAAACAACCATTATCTACGTGACACACGATCAGATCGAGGCTATGACACTAGCTGATCGAGTGGTGGTGATGCGTGCAGGAAAAATCGAACAGGCAGCATCACCACTAGAATTGTATGAGTCACCTTCAAATCGATTTGTCGCTGGA
This sequence comes from Granulosicoccus sp., assembly GCA_045106855.1. Classification (GTDB taxonomy): domain Bacteria; phylum Pseudomonadota; class Gammaproteobacteria; order Granulosicoccales; family Granulosicoccaceae; genus Granulosicoccus. The sequence continues at coordinate 30,417 of JBGCFI010000088.1, read as the reverse complement.
TTCATTGGTGCGCCAAGTATGAATTTTCTTAATGCAAACGTCTCACTCGTTGGAGAAAACGCTACTTTGACGATTGGAGAGTACAGCTATAAAGATCTCCCCGAATTGTTAAACAATAAGCTTTTACAGCATCAGTCTGACCAGGTAGTCATTGGCATTCGCCCAGAACACATTAACGGGCTGTCGTCTTCAACTGATGAGGGTATTGGCTTGTCAGTGGACGCGTTCGAGACACTCGGTGCTTACAAATTACTATTGGGGCACGTTAACGGGGACCCCTTTATTGCGCAAGTTGAAGCACACAATCGGACACAACCTAACCAGTTCGTCCGACTTGACGTTGATTTGCGCAAAGTTCACCTATTTGATCCACAGACCGAGGTGGCGCTTTAACTCGGATTTAGTGCTTGAACACAGTCAGCCATCGAAACGTGTATTCACGTTAGTGGTTGAACTTTATCGAATGAGGACGTGAAGTGATCAATACACGAACAACACTGATACGACGCGCGGAGTATATTATAAATGTCTGACACTGTCTCAACTCTGAAACAACTTGAATCGCTCTATTCCCAGCCAGCCAGGGCATCGGTGGACAAGGAAACTTCGGAGATTAATGCTGCGTACCGAAGCTTAATAGAGGCCGCATCGTTTGTGACAGTCGCTAGTGTCGGTTATAGCGGACTAGATTGTTCCCCGCGTGGTGATAAAGCCGGTTTCGTACACATTCTAGATAGTCGAACAGTTGCTCTTCCCGATAGACGGGGCAACAATCGACTCGATACTCTGCGAAACGTATTGCAAGACCCGCGTATTGCATTGCTGTTTTTGATACCAGGATTGAATGAGACTTTGCGTATTAATGGTCGTGCACATATTTCAACTAATGAAAACCTCTTAGCTTCCTTTGAAGTAGATGGTTCTCTTCCTGTAACAGCTCTAGTCATCAAAATTGAAACTATGTTTTTTCAGTGCGCTCGCGCGCTCAAGCGCTCACAGCTATGGAATGCAGAGTCGAAAGTAGATCCGAACTCTTTGCCTCGCGCGGGTGAGCTGATAAAATCTGTTGTCGCAAATTTTGATGCAGATGAATACGACACGAAGCTTGCAACTCGACAAGCCAGTACGCTCTATTAAACTTTACAAACAGGCCTTGCCACAACCAAAAGAAATTCGCGGTGAGCACCCGGCAGCGACAATGGCGCTCTTCGATTCAGTCGCTGTCACAGAGCGTGGCACATACACACCACGTGTAGCATTTACACAGTTAGTGAGTGGTCAAGAGGCCATAGCGCCACGCATGGGTGATTCGCCTGTCGCCTCAGGCGCACTAGATTGGCTATTGATCATCACCGTGATTGTGCAGCCAGCTTATTCGCGGCAAAGTGGGTACGAAAGCGGGCAGATCGTATTTAGCCATCCACAGGTACTCGTCCGGTTACATGGTATGTGCAATTTGGACTCCTGATTGGGCCTTTACTAGTCATGTTAACGGTTTTGGGCGCAACATTGGTTCAACCGTATTTAAAGGGATTCAATTTTACTGAAGGTATATTTATCCGAAATTCGTTTATCGCTCTTTGGTTAGCACTGTCGCTGTATACCGGAGCATTCATTGCCGAGATTGTTAGATCGGCGCTGTAAGTGCATGGCCTATTCGATTCGCAAGAATATTCAGCATAGCTAGGATTCTAGTTCAAGTTCTTCATCGATAATGACCACCGAGGTAGAGTCAGATTAAGCAGTAATGATGTCGGCTGCCAGATCAATGACCGCGTTGTCGTTATCTGAGATTATTAAACGCTCTTTAAATCCGGAGAAACACTACCCGCATGATGGTTTTGCTCTTGGAGCTTAAACGAATGCAGAATTCGCTATCTGTAGAAAACAAATCACTTTCTTTGTTTTGCAGCCTTACGATAAGCCAGAGGACGTAATCCTGTTTGCCTGAGGAAGGTTCGATTGAAATTTGAAATGTTTGAAAAACCGGACGCAAAACATATTTCGGTCACACTGATATCCGTCTCTCGAAGCTGGCGTTTTGCTGACCACAGTCTTAGTGATGTCAAATGGTCCGTATATGAATTTCCTGTTTGTTTTTTAAAAAACCGCGAAAATTTACTCTCCGACATGCCAACTAAATCTGCAACATCGCATAATTTCGGGTGCTGTAAAAAATTGTCCTGCAAGTAAGTGAGCGCTGTCTCCAGCATCTCAATCTCAACTTCACTACCCCGTCTTTGTAAAGACGCAAAATGGCTTGAGGCCAAGGTGGTTACTTCTTCAGAATTTGCCAGCAGAGCCAGAAGCTCAATCATTTTTGAGAGCTTTTCGATTCCTTTAAAACTACCCATTGATTCTAAGATATTTGCTCCTTGAATCGCCGTATCTCCTGTGAACTCCAACCCTAATTCTGCCCGTTTAAATAATTGATCAAGCTCAGCTAGCTCAGGAAGATTACTCGAAAGTTCTAAAAATCTCTCTGGGAGAAACTGTACTACTATGTCACGCTCTTGAATAAGTCGACTCGGCGCTGGAAGCGAAATCCAATTATGCGGTAGCAATCCACCAATGATAGATAGATTTCCTGGTTCAAAGTTTCCAATGTAATCGCCGACGTAGGCGAGGCCACTGGATTTCCGAACTAGATGAATTTCCACTTCTGGGTGGTAGTTCCATACGTTGCGGGCCCACGGGTAATCATCACAACGCCACAGAAAACTCTGCCCAGCTGGGACCGCAATCTGCTCATAAGTGGCTTCATTTGATGGTTTACGAACCTCTATTAATGACATTGTCCATTTCTTCTATTTCGAGCAAGATGCATTAAAGTATAGAAAATACGCATCCACAGTGCTAGTCCTCCAGTTCACCTGTTGGCGATAATCGATCAGTGCCACGGTTTTGGCTCGACTCAAATATCCGGGAGGAAACTACAAAGTGAAGAAATTTAAAAGCTGTGTTCTATCTACAGCTGCGGTTTGTGCAATGGCTGTTATGCCCGTTGCCAATGTTGCCGCAGCGGGTCAGTTGGCTTGTGAAAGCGATGTTCGAATTCTCGCCCAACCACGCGACGGTCTGATGCTCTTAGAGGAATCCGCTGCAGAATTTAAAGCGTTGTCCGGCGTCGATTTTCAGATGGACTATCTCAATGAAAACGATCGACGAGCCAAGTCTAAAGCTGATGCATCAACGATCGGTAAGTACAATGTTTACTACGTTGACGAAGCAAATCTCGCGTTGTTCGCCTCATCGGGGTGGATTACGCCATTGCTGAATCACTACCCAGAAGAATATGATTTCGCTGACTTCGACCCGGGCCGTCAGGCCACAGCGACTTTTGACGGTGAAGTTTACTTTGCGCCTATTCAAGGCGGTGGTGATCTACTCATCTATCGAAAAGATCTGCTTGAAAAAGCAGGTTTGTCCGTCCCTACAACCTTGGACGAATTCAAGACGGCAGTCAAAACGATGCACGATCCGAGCAACGGTGTTTACGGTGTTGGATTACGCGGTCAGCGCGGATCAGGTGCGAATGTTTGGCGTTGGATGCCTTATTTCCGCGGCTTTGGCGGTGAGTGGTTCAGTGATGACGGCACGCCTGTCATGAATTCTGATGCGGCAGTGAAAGCCACTGAAACCTATCTTGAGTTGTTCGAACACTCAGCACCTGGAACGAAGACAGGTAGCTGGGATGAATCAACCGGAGCGTTCCGCGCTGGCCAGATAGCCATTATCATTGAGTCTGCGCCTCTGGGCGGTATTTCATTGGATAAATCCCAATCACAAGTGGCGGATCTCGTAGGATTCGCACGCCCTCCAGCACCGCTCACTGGTGGTGGTTACGCTCACGGCTTTGCGATAAGCACGAAGGCAAATAAAAGCGATTTGGAGAAAGACTGCGCCGGGCTGTGGGTTGCGTGGGCAACTTCAAAGGAACAAGAGCAGCGCCGCCTTCAAGCAGGCCAGTCTGGTGAGTTGAACCGATCAAGCATATTCAATAGTGCTGAGTTTTCCAATATTTTTGGAACTGAATTGCCAGCGGCGCTAGAAGATACCGCCAACGTTACCGCCGTGAACTACTGGCAAGACGCTAATTGGCCGGAGCTGGGCAATCAGTGGGGAATCATGCTTGAGGAGTTGATTGCCGGAACACGAACCGACATCAAAGGAACGCTCTCTGAGTTGGAAGAGTTCGCTGCTAAGTTGTCTAACTAGCGCAAATTATTTCCTGATAGAAGTATTGAGGTTCAGGTGCGCCGCTGATATAGCGGCGCACCGTGAATAACGGTTCGCTAGTCTGTTCACTTAGCTTCACCTCGATGTTTTCTTCAGTAGTAAATAGGCATAGAGGTTAATTCGAAGCAAATGAACAGTAGACAATCACTTCCGTACACATTTTTAGTCCCTACGATACTGATTCTCGCAATCTTGGCGCTGGTGCCGACGCTGTACGCAATCAACATATCACTTCACGACAGGACGCTGATTTCACCAAACGCAGGATTTATCGGTTTAGAAAATTACATAGAGTTGTTTTCGGATAGGCGTTTTATCAACTCACTCTTCGTATCGCTGAAATGGGAACTCGTGACAGTTTCCGGCACGATGATAGCTGCCATATTCTTGGGAATCATGATGTTCGAACTGTTATCAAACCGATCAAGAGTATTGCTGTGTTTGATATTTCTTATTCCCGTTTTGTTACCCCGTGTTTCGGCAGCGTTTGTATGGAAGTTCGCATTCCATCCTCTCTATGGGATCGTTACGTACCCCTATCGTCTAATAACCGGCGATACCCTGGACGTACTATCTGATCCGAATTTTGCGCTGTACGCTGTCGCATTTGTTGATATATGGCAGTGGGCACCCTTTTTCTCAGTCATTATTCTGAAATTACTCGAAGCGTTACCGACTCAGCCATTGGAAGCTGCGCGCCTTGACTATACAAACACCTGGCAACTTCATTGGTACATCACGTTACCGATGCTAAGAGCGCCAATAATCAGTCTCATTTTTGTCAAAGCCATCGAATCACTTCGGTCGTTCGATCTCGTTTATATCATGACCCGAGGCGGGCCAGGCATAGCTACTGAAACGTTGGATATGTATGCGTTTTCGCAAGGCTTTATCGAGGCTGGAAAAATATCCTATGCCTCGAGCATGGCTGTGATAATGATGATCGCTACCATCATCATTTTCACGATTATTTGGAAAAAGGCGCGAGTGTGAATACGATGAAAATATCTAGAATACTCGGCAAAGCCATATTGGTTCTGGTGGCTCTCATTATACTTGTTCCACTGTTATGGACGGTATTGAACGCATTTAAAGAAAATGTCGATATTAGAACGTTAAAACCCAAGTTGTTCTTTGATCCTACGTTTGAAAACATCAAGTATGTTCTGGAGAGAAAAAGCGTTGCTAACGCTCTGGCAAATTCAATCTGGATATGTCTATCAGCGGTAGTTATCGGTATAGCGCTAGGCCTTCCAGCGGCTTACGCGGTAGCGCGTTACCCGAATCGTTGGACCAACGAAGTACAGTTTTTCGTACTATCACTTCGTTTCTTGCCACCTGTCGCGATAGCCATACCTCTAATGGTGATTTGGTTGAATCTGGGCGTATACGATACTCGCCTCGCCATGGTTGCCACATACAGTTTGCTGACCATATCCATCACGATTTGGCTATCCGTGCCTGCGTTTCAGCAAGTTCCTGTATCAATTGAAGAGGCCGCTCGGGTTGACGGGTACGGAGCGTATTCAATCTTTCTAAAAATCGCTCTTCCTGTGGCAATGAAAACGTTGCTTGGCGCTGTGGCGTTTAGTTTCGTTCTTATTTGGAATGAGTTCTTGATCGCGCTGATGCTAACGACAAGCGATGCAAAAACGCTCCCCATCGTTGCATCTGAAATGTCGCAGGTCGGGTTTGATACGCCTTGGGGTGTACTTAACGCCGCTGTCGTTCTTCTTTCAATCCCACCGTTGTTGCTCCTGGGTCTTCTAAGCGGATTCATGAATACGATGTTTACAAATAAGTCACGGTAGAAAACACATGAAAGCTCTTGTATTAGAAGAAGTAGGGAAATTGCAGATTCGAGACATTGAACTGCCTCGGAAGGTTGGGGCAGATGATGTCAAGATCCAAATCGACACTGTTGGTGTTTGTGGCAGTGATGTTCACTATTACACTCACGGGCGAATCGGCGACTTTGTATTAAACAGCCCTATGGTGCTCGGTCATGAAGGGGCTGGCATCATTACAGAAGTTGGAAGCAATGTAGACAATTTTCGTGTTGGAGACCGTGTGTGTATGGAGCCTGGCGTCCCTAACTCCAAATCACGCGAGTCCAAGCTTGGCTTGTACAACCTTGATCCAGACGTCACATTTTGGGCAACTCCACCTGATCACGGCATTTTAACGCCGTTTGTTGTTCACGCTGCCAATTTCACCTACAAGGTGCCAGACACTGTCAGCTTTAGCGAGGCCGCCATGGTTGAGCCATTTGCAGTTGGAATGCAAGCGGCATCTAGAGCCAGAATCACTCCAGGTGATGTTGCCGTCGTTACCGGTGCCGGAACGATAGGAATAATGGTCGCATTGGCTGCGCTAGCTGCAGGTTGTAGCAAGGTAATGGTATCGGATTTAAGTGAAAAGAAGTTGGCAATAGCTGCTCAATATGACGGAATCGTTCCGATCAATGCAACGTCTGAAGACCTGGTCACTCGTGTGAGCGAGGAGACAAACAACTGGGGTGCGGACGTTGTATTTGAAGCAAGCGGTGCTCTATCTGTGTTTAAGGATATCGTTCGCACAGCACGCGCCGGCGGTACGCTGGTACTTGTCGGGTTACCAACAGCCAATCCCGAGCTAGACGTCAATGCCGCGATTTGTCGACAAATAAGAATCGAAACTGTATTCCGATATGCAAACGTTTTCGATCGAGCACTGAACCTGATTACCTCAGGCAAAGTTGATCTCAAGCCACTTATCTCCGATACATTTTCTTTTGATCAATCAATAAAAGCCTTCGAACGAGCCGCAGAAGGGCGCTCGGCCGATATAAAACTTCAAATAAAATTAAGTAATTAAGCGAGTCGAGTCTTACGATGGCAAGTATTGAATGTAACGCAATAAGTAAGAGTTATGGCGCGATAGAAGTCGTTAGTAACTTTAATCTTAATGTAATTGATCAGGAGTTTATCGTTTTTCTAGGCCCATCTGGATGTGGCAAATCGACGATATTACGCATGCTTGCAGGTCTTGAAGACATTACTGGTGGGGAGCTAAAAATCGCTGGCAATATCGTCAACGGCGTGGAGCCTAGGGACCGAGGAATTGCAATGGTTTTCCAAAACTATGCGCTCTATCCACATATGTCAATACGGGACAATATCGCTTTTGGTCTCCGAAGAATAAAAACGCCAGAGGCTGAGATATCAACACGCGTTGAACACGTGACTACGATGCTCGGGTTGTCAGCATATCTCGACCGAATACCAACCGAGCTTTCCGGTGGCCAACAGCAACGAGTGGCTATTGCACGAGCGATGATAAAGACACCCGAAGTTTTCCTATTTGACGAGCCTTTATCAAATCTTGATGCCAAGTTGAGAGCGCACATGCGTATAGAAATTGCTCGATTACACAAACAACTTAAGACGACGTCTGTCTACGTTACACACGATCAAATGGAAGCCATGACGCTAGCGGACAGGATCGTGTTGCTCAATAGGGGAAATATAGAACAAGTTGGCACACCCGCCGAAATCTATGAGTACCCAGAAAGTCTATTCGTTGCAGGTTTTATTGGCACTCCGGCAATGAACCTACAGAAGGCAAGAGTGAGTAAAACATCTGCAGGCTGGGATGTTGTTCTGGGTAGCTCACGGTTGGCTGTCTCAAACGATCGCTTCAATTTGTCCGAAGGGCAAGATGTTGTTATGGGCATTAGACCGTCGAAATTGCAACTAATAGAGAATCCACTGGAAGGTAAGACGATTTCTGGATTGGTCGACTTCGTCGAGTTCCATGGTGACAATCTGCTAGTTGGCCTAGTAATAGATGGCAAAATATCTTTTACCGCGTTCGTGGACGCAAGGTACACCATCAATGAAGGTAGGCTCGTGCATTTTCTATTCGATGAAGAACACATACATTTATTCGATGCCAATACGAAAAGAGCACTACTTATAAAATGAGCTACTTGGGGATTGATTTAGCCACATCAGGACTTCGAGTTTTACTAATCGATGACAAGGCATGGCGATAAATTCCGCGGTAGCGAGTTATGTTGTGCACCACAACTCGGACAGTTGGTCTGAACAAGACCCCATGCACCGGATAGATGCTCTCGAGAAAACCATAAAAGAAATTTCAACATCGTGTTCTGAATTTAAAAACATAAAGGGTATTGGAGTTGCAGGCCATATGCATGGTGCAACCCTTATTGACAAAAATAATGATCCACTTCGTCATTGTATCTTGTGGAACGATACACGCTCGATGAATTAAGCCTCACGATTAGACGAGATAGGTGTGATGCGTGAACAGAGCGGGAATATAGTGTTCCCAGGGTTCACCGCACCAAAACATGAATGGGTTCGAGAGAATGAACCGCAGAATTATTCAAAGATCCATAAATTTCTATTACCAGCGGCATTTCTAAACCTGTATTTAACCGGTGAGTACGTGTCTGATTACTCGGTCAGTTCTGGCACATCGTGGCTAGATATTAGAAATCAAAAGTGGTCTGAAGAGCTGCTCAGAGTAAGCAAAATGTCTTTGGCACAAATACCGAATCTTGTTGCTGGATCAGAGAAAGCAGGGCTACTTCGCGATAGTCTAAGAGAAAAATGGGGCCTACTTAACGACGTAGTGATAGCGGGAGGAGCGGGGGACAACGCTGCATCCGCCTGCGGGATTAGCGCTTTAGATATAAACATTTAAAAGATATTCAAGGAATTGGTCTATGAACAAAGTACCTCTGTTGATATTCGATTGTGATGGAGTTCTAGTAGACAGCGAACTTGTTTCGCTTGGCCTACTTATTGATCATTGTGCGGATAATGGATTACTGATTGATCTCAATCAAGCATGCGATTGTTTTCTCGGCAAGCCTGTCGCGGATGCAGGTGCCGAAGCTTCCCGTATGTTTAAAAGGCCCATACCGGATGTTGATTTGGAAATATTTCAGGAAGCTATTTTAGATAAATTTGGTACGTCTCTGCATCCGCTTGATGGCATCGAGAGAGCACTAAGACTGCTTGTCAATCCTAAATGTGTTGCTTCGTCAAGCAATTTACATCGAATTAAAGTATCCGTTGACTTAACGAATCTATCCTCATTTTTTGGTGAGTATTATTTCAGTACAGATATGGTTTCCAAGGGTAAGCCACATCCAGATGTGTTCTTGTACGCCTGTGAAAAGATGGGCTATGAACCAGCTGATGCACTTGTCATTGAAGACAGCCCTGCTGGCCTTCAAGCAGCAAAGGCGGCTGGAATAAAAACAATTGCTTTCACCGGTGGGAGTCATGCACCACATGCCAACCTAAGAAAGAAGCTGCAAAAACATTCGCCCGATATTCTTATTGATCATATGTGGGATTTGGGTTTTGCAATTGAGCAACTGTCTTTATGAGAGTAAAAATTAGATGGTCAATGTATATAAAAAAGAGGCAGCTGTCCAAAGTCCTGACTTTCGTGCCCGAAACGTCCTGATTTTCACTAGGAATGGTAGGAGCTCCACCAGGGTGCTCACGCAGCTTCTCAAAGTCATTATTGCCAGAAAGTTGATCGCAGAGCCTGGCAATACGATCGGATGGAAGCATCGTCTTGGCTTGAGCCCGCACGTCACCAAAGGGTCGATTATCCGGCACCTTGGGATCGACAAAGAGAAACAGAACCTTGGCACCTTGATCGATGTCTTCGTTGGCCTGACGCCGATGCTGGTAGTGCGCATCCTTTGCACGCTCGTTGACTTCATCTGTATATCGCCGAACCAAGGCACAGAATGCGGCGATCAGATGGTCGTTAAGTCGTTGATATCGATTCCGCACAAAGCACAGTAGATACAGCCGTGTCATAGTGCGGTTCATACGCTTTAGTTTGTAGACTGTATAGTAGTCCACCAGTGAGGCATAGAAACGCACACTTTCAACAGAAAGATCAGTATCGGCGATGATGCGTTCCGCCACTTGGTATAGGCCGTGAAGTTGTTCACCACGTTCAATCTCGGTGATGATCTGTTTATGACTAAAATCCCTGGGATGATGCTTTATGGCTGTCACTGCATGCAAGCCATCATCATCGCGTAACAAACGATCTAATAACTGCTTATCATCACGCGTCATTGATGCTGCCAATGTTTCTGACAAGCGGTTACGTTCAAACGACAGCGCTCTTCTAACGACGTCCTGGAGGTAGGTGTAGCCGGGAAGCACAATGCGTTGTTGGCGCAACCGGTCGATGAGATCGCGTAAAACATACAGCGGTCAACTGGAGATGCGTGCTGCGTCAAGGGCACGCTGCTCTAATACAAACCGATCATCGCGAGCGAACACGCGGTAACCAAACAGTTCTGTTATCCACTCAAAATGCTTAAACCGGGTGTGCAGCGATACCGCTAAGTCGGCAATATGAGCGTTATCCAGATAGTGATGACAAACATAGGATAAATCGTCATGAACTTGGTCGGTGTCGAGCTGAAAGAAGCGTTGTCGAGCTCGAAAATAACCCGATTGCGGTAGAAAGTGTGCCTTTGATCTGGGCGTTCGCAGACGCGACAATACTCCTTCGTCACCAGGAGTTAATTGGAAATATATTGTCCGATCACTCTCTGAGAACTGGGGAAATCCCCACAGTAGCTCATACTCCTCAGGTGTAAGGATCTGAAGGCGATCACTCTGTGGTAGCAGGTAATCATCGTCTTGTGTAGTCGCATCTGGCATGGATATCTCCTTCGAATTCACACCATGATGCCGCACTCCGACGCCAACTCATTGGCGAATCACTACTGCTTAAAATCGGCGGTTTGGGCCAACTTAACCTATACACAGTCGGATCCAATTGGATTAGATGGTGGTATAAATACTTATGCACATACAAATAACAATGCAATAATTAATGTAGAGCCAGATGGACTAAAATATTACCCTGAATGGTTATGGTTTAACGCGGACCTGGATAATAAGTCTGGTGTAGGAATCGATGAGTGGATAGTCGATTTACCAGGAGACAGGGTTCGTGCTGAGTGTGGAGATGTTCCGATTCCGTATCCTGCAGACATTGACTTTATAAGGTTTAAAGGCCAGTGGTATAAAATTAAGGGAGGAACCGCGAAAATCGATAGTAAAGGTAACGTTTCAGGCTTGGGAGCCGCGAAAATTAGAACAAAAACACTTTGGAATTTTATTGATAACGGCTATCCCGAGTATAAGGACTATATTGATAAACAGCGTACTAGAGATGACTGCTTATGCAAATAATAGTTAGACTAGTTAAGTGGGTTTTATTGCCAGCGGCTGGGCTGATTGCATATTTTATTTTTTCAATTACTATTGGTGATACATTTGGTTTGGAAAAGAACTTAGAGAATCTAGACGGAGTTCTTTTGGTCGAAAATTATAAAAGGTATGAAGGACTAGCCTTCGTAACTTTGCACATTTCTGAAAATGGGAAGATAAATTTGGGTAGCGTTGGTAATAAAGATATTGCTAAAAGTGACGGATTGATGATTTACCAAATTGGTCAGCATGAAATTGTTTGCAGGTACCCCAATGGGAGATCATTTTCTCCCGGTATTTATTCAGAATATCTTGGTAATAATGATGCCGCTAAGAAGGCAGTTGAGAATATTCCAGCCATGATTAAATATTATGACGATTTAGAAGAACTGTTCGCAAAAATGCCAATTGAATTTCCAATAGAGAAGGGTTCAAGCGAGGCTATTCTGTGTAAATGATTCAGGTGAAGAGACTGTAAATCTAATTGTATAAACGTTTGTGATTCACTTTATCCTAACCAAAGGGAAAAAATTATTGAAACCCATGCCCTTTGTCTCAACCATAGCTGCGCGTCGCCAGGAAGCACTGGATGAACTCGCTGGTGAATTCGAAGGCGATGGACACCCAAGGCCTGTTGTCATAACTAGCGACCTTTATGAAGATGAGGCGTCTGTTAAACTTGCTGCTGTCGCTTTAGACGCACTGGGCCACATCGATATCCTGATTAACAATGCTGGAGGGTCCCGACCGTTCGCCGATTTACATGTTGACGAAGAACGTTGGGAAGAGGCCTTTACGTTAATTTTTCATAGGCCACGTCAACTGGCTGATACCTTGATTGATCAGATGATTGGTCGAAAGTTTGGTCGTATCATTAACATCACAGGGAAAAGCGAATCAGATCATGTGAATGGTGCTGTTTGCGCAAAAGCAGGTATCCACTCGTGGGCAAAAGGTTTGTCACGAATGGTGGGGAAACACGGTATAACAGTCAATTGCATTCCTCCTGGACGCATACATTCCGAGCAAATCTTCCGAAACTACACACCGGAATATCGACAGTGGCAATGTGATAACGAAATCCCGATGCCCCGTTACGGTGAACCAGAAGATCTGGCGGCGCTTGCAACATTTCTCGCCTCTCCCATTGCCAGCTATATCACCGGAACGGTAATCCCTGTAGCCGGTGGTTTACGTCGGTACCAGTTTTGATCGGAGAGTTAGTCGCACTCGGTTTATTTTCGACTTTCACTGCTCTGGTTACTGCCATGGCGGGCCTGGGTGGTGGCATGTTGCTGCTTGCGCTCATGGCGCAATTATTCGCACCCGCCATTCTCATACCGTTGCATGGTGTTGCCCAGTTTTTCTCAAATGCCAATCGCGGCGTTATCCATCGATCAAAACTTGAGTGGGCTTATCTCAAGCCGTTTATGTTCGGCTCAGCTATAGGCGCTTTTGCATTTGTTCCACTGGTGATTTATGTAAATCCCGTGATTGGTGCGATTGCTGTTGGTGTTTTTATTTTACTGGTCACCTGGTTTCCAAAGAGGTTAAGTGTCTCGAAGCTACCGCCGGTAATGAGTGGTGGTCTAAGTAGTGGTCTCGGGGTGTTATTTGGTGCTACCGGCCCCCTTGCTATGTCAGCGCATCCAAAATCTCAATGGACGAAGGAACAAATTGTGGGCAACCACGGTGCTGCCATGGCTTTTCAGCACGGCATCAAGGTTGTTGCTTATCTTGTCGCCGGTATCCAGTTGACTGCCTACTTGTCTCACATTGCAGTACTGTTCGCCGGAGCTTGGCTGGGAACCTTTGCGGGCACACATTTATTGAAGAAGATGACTGATGATCGATTCAAAACCGTGTTGAAGTGGGTGCTCACAGCACTTGCTTTGCGCTTGATACTTTTAAACGGATACAACTTGTTTACCCGTTAACAACTTGTTTGCCTCCAGTTGTGGATACCAACTTGCCAGGCGCATTCTAGATTAGATGGTTTCAGTTTTTACCTTGTCACTTCCGTCAATCAGTCCCTGAAGTGGGTAGAGGTACTATTGATTCAATAGGTATGCGCCAGCAGAGTGTGGTTGATATGGCTAGCCGGCTAGTTACTCAAGGCGACCATAGAAGGTCATGCGTGCTGATTCCGATAAGGCGATGTTCGGCTTTGTGTTATAAGCCAGAACAACTAACATGCGTGTGATGTTCCCTTGTGTTGGCGTTACACGGTGTAGTGAATTACGCCCACGAAAGAGCACCAGCGTCCCGGTATCCATCGATAAGGTTTTCACTGGCACGTCTCCGTCGAGTACCTTGCCGCATCGCTCATAATTCATATCTCCACTATCGGCATTACGCACATCCCGTACGTACTCAAAGGCAGCTCCCGCTTCTGGCTTTTGAATCAGCAGTGTGATCGCAAACGATGAGTTATCAAAATGCCAGCCCAGCTCTTGACCCTGTGCGGCATAGTGAAGGTTGATTGAGGAGAGAGGATCTGCGTACTCATGCAAAGAATCTTCGTCAAGCACAGCACAAAGAAACGCCTTGAACGATTTACAGTCGTAGAGTTTATGAAGTGGCGACGAAGGAGGTATTTGGTCAGTGGTTATGCAACCCTTGGAAGAGGACACCAGGCGGTTGCGAGGATGATCTTCGGTATAGGCCGGATCAGGTGTCTTAAGATAGGCGTTGTGATCACTAACGGTGTAGTACGCCAGTTGCTGACATTCGACTCCTTCCCGGGCCACGCCTGCAACAGTTTCAGGCGTCAGGAATCCGGGAAGCACCAACACACCATCTTCATCCAGCGCAAGTTTGCAGGCTTCACGAAATGCCGTTTGATCGATCGGGTGATTGGCTAGGTTAATAAACGAATTCACGGGTTTGAATAATTATAAATTCATATTGAAAAAGGGTGACTGTAATGCATCTCTGATAAACGCTAGAGCAGATGTTGTCACAATGAGCCGTTTCTTCAATGTGCAATGTGGCGAACTACTGTACCTGTCGATTTACGTTTCACTCTCGAGAACATGCGCGCTACGGGAAGGCCAGCTAATATAGTAGGGTATTTGAAGCTTGGGATTGATCTTCTCAAGCTCTTTTTCCTGAACTTGCGCCTTGAGCTCGGTCCCGTCGTTTGCTTCGAGAAAGAGGGTGACAACAGAGCCGACAAATTCCTCGGAAATCAGATTGCACTCAACGCAATTATCCGCATCTGTTTTGTCAGCGGTAATGGTCACCAGGTCGGCTGACACAGAAAAACTGATCGGGTCTGTTTTCTTGAATGCTCGATTAACTGGCTTCGGAACAGTAAATTTGCCGCACGCCGTCGTCACATTCAGGGTATCTGCGTCTATCGTATCCACAGTACCTGACAGTATGTTGTTGCGACCGACGAACTCAGCCACAAAGCGGTTTTTGGGGGTGCGATATATCTGCCTTGCAGATCCGATTTGCATGATATCGCCATCGCCCATGATTACCACCCTATCTGCCATTGCAAAAGCTTCCGATTGGGAGTGAGTCACATAGACGAATGTGATTCCTAGTTCTCGCTGCAATTTTGTCAGGACGCCCTGCATTCGGATAACCAGATGTGCATCCAGCGCTGACAAAGGTTCATCAAGCAATAGAATTTTAGGTTCAGTGACCAATGCTCGGGCAAGCGCTACTCGTTGCCGTTGTCCACCAGAGAGTTGAGACACATCACGTTCGATAAAATCTCCCATTCCCAGTCGTTCCAACCATTGAACGGCTTTGTCCCGGCGAGCATCCGGTTCGAATCCACGCATCTTTAACCCGAATTCAACATTTTCCCGTGCGTTTAGAAAAGGAAAAAGCGCCAATGATTGCCAAACCAGAGGAGTCTCACGCTCGTGCGCTTTAACATCATTCATTAGCTTGCCGGCTAACGTGATTTGTCCTTCACTGGGTTGTTCCAGACCTGCCAGGAGTCTTAATGTAGTTGTTTTGCCGCAGCCTGATGGTCCCATCAAGGCAACAAATTCACCTTCATGAATATCAAGATTCATCGTCTTGACCGCCACAAAATCATCAAAGCGTTTAACAACGTTTTTGAATTGAACAAGTGGCTCAATAAGCTGATCAGGCACGTGGGGCCCCATTCTTTTGATTTTTCATGAAGATGATCTGGGCAATAATGACAAGCGTCATGGACGTCAGGAAAACAAAAGTACCGATAGCATTGACCCTGGGGTCAATATTCCCCTGAACGATTTCAAGTATGACGACAGGCACTGTCTTGTTCAAACCCGAGACAAACCACGCCACGGCAAATTCATCAAAGGATACGGCGGCTGTCAAGCATAGCGAGGACACGATGGCAGGACGGGTGAAGGGGATGACAACTTCACGCATAGCTCCCCATTCCGACGCACCAAGATTCCAGGCCGCAGCTTCGAGGCTTGTATCCATCTGACTCAGGCGTAAGCGAATGATGGCCATGGCAAATGGTGTACACAATACGGTGTGCGCCAGGATGATTGACAAAACAGAGCCTGATAGTCCGAATCTGGAAAGCCAGGCCAACATGGCCAGGGCCATGATGATAAGAGGAATGGTGGGTGGTAACAATGCAAGTGCCAGGTAGGGGCCCTTGAAACGGAAATTGTATCGATAATCGGAATAAGCCGCGCAGAAACCGATAAATGTAGCCAGAAAAGCCGAGCACACTGCCACAAAAATACTGTTGAGTGCCGCTGTCATCATATCTGGATCGTTCAGTATCAACTGATACCAGTGCAGACTGAACTCACCGAGCGGAATAGTAGGAAACCGGTCGGAATTAAAGGAAAAGACAACACTGGCAACAATGGGGGCAAAGACAAATAGGAACAAACCGATCAGATAGGCTTTCAGAAGAAAGCTGATGACATTGTCCTTGATCAAGATGTCGACTTCCGATAAGCAAACCGAATAGCTACGAAGGCCATAACGAACAAGGTTGTCATCATGCATATAGCGACCACTGCTGCACGTGGCCATTGTTGTCCGGATTTAGTGGTGTCGATGATAAGTATCGATAAAGTGGGAGGTGATGAGCCTCCCAGATAGTATGGACTGATGAAGTCGCCAAACGATAGGATAAAACAAAACAGTGCACCCACAACCAGGCCTATTTTAGCCAGCGGCACGATGACGGCGAAAACGGTTCTTATTCGGCCACAACCCAGATTATGTGCCGCTTCAATAAGATTTCTGTCTATTTGACTGAGAGACAAGGTTTGCAATATAACTAACAATGGCAATACCAGCGTCATGAAACCTACCATGGTGCCAAAAGGCGTATTGAGCATGATGTAGGGCCCCAGGCCAACATAAGCCAGCAGTGAATTAATAACCCCTGATTCTGCGAGAATGACGTACCACGAAAAAGTGCGCACCAGATAGCTGGTGAAAAAAGGAACAATGAGAAAAAACACGGCCCATCGCCTGACGTTTTCGGACACCTTGAACGCCAACGCGTAGGAGGCTGGAAATGCAAGTGCTGTGGCGACGATGGTCGCTAGACTCGCCATACCAAACGTATAAAAGTAGCTGCTCCAGAAATAATTCCGTGTGAGCATTCTCTCCCAGGCCGCCAGATCAAATGTCTCGACCATGCGATAGTTTTTCACCACGAAAAACGACATCGCAATAAGAAATAGCAAGGGCCCAACGAAGAAAAGAACCTGCCAGACGATAATCGGTAGCCGCCACGTCAGGGCATAGGCATCAACTTTATTTTTTCTGCTGGAGAAAACCACGGCTCGTCAGGCAAGTTAAGTGTCTTGATAAATTCACCCAGACCCGACATTTGAAGATGCCGGGCCGGGTGCTTGGTTTAACCGTTCTTGTAGTCCGACCAGAAGTCGTTCCAGTCTTCAAGACTCTGTTGCACCGGAATATTTCTGTAGTGAATGCGCCCCTCGTTAATCAGGCGTATAGGATCGTTCTCGGCGCCCTCTATCTGGCCGCTGCGTTGTGCTTCCGCCAGATTTACCTCGTTGAGCAGTGCGCGACCACCTTTGGTTACGCAGAAGGCAGGGTAGGCGGCCATTTCCGTGGAGCGTAACTGTCCCTCTGGGGTGAGCATATGCTGGATAAATTTCTTGACTTCAGCAGCCTTCGAGCTGCCCTTGCCAATTGAGTAGGATTCGGTAAATTGAATGCCGCCTTCCTTGGGTACAACTGACGCAACCGGTGCACCGTCCTTTTCCAGAACGCCGGTAATCCAGTCACCAATACCACACATGGCTTGCATTTCACCGTTCTTCAATGAGTTGAATGTGCCTCCATAGTCAAAAAAACCACCCACCTGTGGTCGCAACGAAAGTGCTGTCTCCTGCACGGCCTTCCATCCTGCATCGTCAATGTCCCAAAGTTTTGGGCCGTTGCCGTTGTACAGACTCATCATGCCAAGGTTGGGCAAGTGCCAATCAAAATGACCTACTTTTCCCTTGAGCTCAGGTTTCCAGAAGCTTTTATAGCTCATGGCTTCTTCAGCTGTCATGGCATTCTTGTTGTAGGAAACACCCAGGTGCCCGAAACGGACCATGACGGAAAAGAGTTTGCCATCTTTCCAGTGACCGGGAAAATTCTTGAAATCTTCATGCAGCATATCGTCAAAATTGTAATCGGCAGCGTCGAGCTCCTCGATATACCCTGCGGCGTTAAGCTGCTGAACAAATTCGCCATCTGACAAAATCAGGTCGTAGGTTCCTGGTGGGGACTGCGAAACCAGGGCAAGCATATTGTCTCCGCCAGCATAGTATTTCGCATTGAATTTGACGTTGTTCGCCTCTTCGTAGGCTCCGACAATATCGGCTTCGCCATGACCGTACCAGGCAAGCATGTTGATTTCTGTTGGGGCAGCCTTTGCACTTTTGATGAACGGCATACCGATTCCGGCTGCCACTGTGTACTTCAGCAAGTCTCGCCGCGACGAGTTTTTAACGGTTTCTTTCTTCGGCTCGTTCATGGTGCTCCCTCTGATCCTGCGTTAATCTGTGATATTGAGTTTGTGAAGATGATTGTGGAAACTGGTCATTGATTTTGACTGTCGGTACTACAAATATACACATTAATTCTCAGCCAGACCCGTTTGAAAGTGGTTTAAATGTTCGATCAGTAGCAATCCTACGCCAGATACCTGAGAATGCCGATAGAAAATCCCGGTATGGAACGCTGGCAGAGAGGGATATCTCTTTTTTTCGTGAAGTATTCTCTTCCCCTCCGGCTCCGACTTTTCTTCAATGTCGTCCCCTGAGTTCGGTCTGGATATTTTGTTGGACATTTATTGGAACTCGCGTCAAGCTTGTAATACATGCTGATAAAAACAATGGAATTAATATGTTCTTTGTCGGTGCAAGAGACAATGTTTTTCATCAATGAACAGAAACGAATTTCATCTGAGGTTCAATTGTTTGGGTCCGGTGGTGACTCCGGTCATTCATGTACTGGATGTAGAGCAAACCGCAAAAAACATCGACATTGCGCTGGATGCGGGTGTTGCTGGCATCTTTCTCATTAACCATGATTTTTCGGTGGAGCAGTTTCTACCGATCGTACGCACCATCAGAGTGCGTTATCCTGACGTTTGGTTGGGACTTAATTTTCTCGCAGTAACCGGTGAACATGCATTCCCGGTTCTCGGAAATTTGCAGAATGAAGGTTGCCTTATAGACGCTTATTGGGCGGACGATGCGTGTATAGATGAACATGCTGCAATACCGGATCAAACACAAGCTAAGCTGATCAAGCAGGCGCGCACGCAATCCGGTTGGGATGGTCTGTACCTGGGTGGTACCTGTTTCAAGAAACAACGCGAAGTCGAGCCTGCTCACTACGGCACAGCTGCAGCGTTAGCCACACATTTTATGGATGCTGTGTGCACCTCAGGCTATGCCACTGGTATCGAGGCAGAAACAGATAAGATCAAGGTTTTTCGGGAGTATATTGGTGAGCACGTTCTCGCTTTGGCATCGGGGATAACTCCGGAAAATGCATCCAGCTATTCAGAAGTTGATTGCTTCATGGTGGCGACCGGGATTAATCTGGATGGTGATTTTTATAATATTGACAAACACAGGCTTGGACGGTTGATGGAAATTACTCGCACTATCGGGGAAGAACGAAACAGGGGAACACTATGAGCCAAATGTCGGCGAAAGACCCTGCTCAAGGACCTCGTGATAACCGTTGGTATTTATCACTCATGTCGCCTAATACCAAAGGAGAAAAATTTGCGTGGCTGGATCCGACATCCATATATATCAATGCAAGGGCCTTTCAGGATTTACTGGATGATCTTACCGAAGATTTAAAGGCGGTAGAGTTTGATGTTGTTGCAGGACTTGATGCCATGGGGTTTGTATTAGGAGCCGGGCTGGCAACTCGTCGCAATGTCGGTTTTCTGCCCATACGCAAAGCCGGCAAGTTGTGCGTTGATACAGACAGTGTGGAGTTTGGCAATTATTCAGGTCGTATTCAAGACATGGAGATGCGAACACCCGCATTTGCTGCAGGTACACGGGTTCTACTTGCAGATCAGTGGGTTGAAACAGGCGGTACGATAGATGGTGCAATTCGATTGGTTGAACGACAAGAGGGAACGGTTGCGGGTATAGCTGCCATTGCCATTGAAGAGAACGAGCGAACACTCGGGTACCGTAATCAGTATCCTTGCGCTTCAGCCGTGGTGCCGGGCTCTACCTGGCAGACGCAGTGTAATGCTCAGACTCTTGAGAGCTTTGATCACTATGATGCGTCCAGAACATTTCCCAATGCAGGTCGTGTGTAAGCGATTTGCCTGTAGCTTTAAAGCATAAGCTGATTACGCTCACTGAATGGCTGTTAGTCTCGTCTCCACTTGATCTGCTGACGTTGGTTAATGGGTAATGGCTCTTTAAATCCGCATGTCTGAATAAAATGAATCCCGATAATTGCAGCTAGACCGCCGCTGCAACTAAACTCAGGCTTTGCGTTGGGCGGTGCTTGCCAGGCCCTCCAGAATAAGGTCAAGACCAAAATCAAACTCCGCTCCAAAAGAGTAACCTGGCTGGAGTATATGGTTGACTGTCAACTCCGTTAAATGCGGATAAGCGTCTTCCTCAAATCCATCGAGTATGTCGGTGGCGAGTTCTGTCAACTCCTCATCGTTTTCTGCTGGTAACGCTGCTTCGGTCAGGGCGAAGCCGAATATAAACGCATCGATTAACGCATAGGCATGAGCGGCCATTGTCAATGACAGCCCGCTACGCAAACATCTCAATACAGCGTCGTGGTGTCTGAGGGTTGCTGGCCCCGGCGTATTGCGACTATCCATCATAGAGGCGGCCCAGTGGTGTCGGGCAAAGACGGCGCGCGCAGAATGGGCGCGAACACGCATCCCAGTGCGCCAGTCGACATCATCGGGCGGTAGTTCAATTTCCGAGAAAACCCGATCGACCATTCCGTCAAGAATCGCCTCCTTGCCTGATACATGATGGTAGATGGCCATCGGCTTTACGCCCAGGTGAGTTGCCAGCTTTCGGATGGTAAGAGGTTCGACGCCGTGTTGATCAGCAAGTCGAACAGCTCCGTCAATGACAGCTTCTATGTGTAATGGCTTTCGCTTGGCTCCGGATTTATTCACTGTGCGACTTTTTCCCATTCGTCACTTCTGATGTTTTTATCAAATAAGTAACCGAGTATAGCTTGAAAAACGTACTTAGTACGTTCATAATAAATTTATACCGTACAAAGTACGCTCGTGGTAAGCAGGAATTTCTTATGAATGTACAAAGCCAAATCAGGCCTGAATTGAGTGCCTCTGAAAAAAAACAGGTTCAACAACCGCCCGCAATGATGACCGCAGTGACTCAGGATCGATACGGTGACGCTGAGGTGCTGGAATTAAGCAACGTTAAAGTGCCACAGCCAGAAAATAACCAGATACTCATCGAGGTTGATGCTGCAGGTGTTGATCGAGGCGTGTGGCACCTGATGACGGGGCTACCATTTCTGGTCAGGTTGATCGGATTCGGATTCTCAAGACCGAAGCAACCCGTACCCGGGCTTGATGTCAGTGGGCGTGTCGCCGCTCTAGGAGCAGACGTGCAAGGATTCACGATTGGTGATCCTGTTTACGGCATAGGATCGGGAACCTTTGCCCGATATGCGATTGCGGACGCGGGGAAACTGGCGCACAGACCCGATACACTATCGCCAGATCAGGCTGCTGCTGCATCAGTATCCGGAATAACAGCGCTCGAAGCGCTGCGCGACGTAGGATGCGTACAGCCTGGCCAGCAAGTGCTTATTCTGGGAGCGTCAGGTGGTGTTGGTACTTTTGCGGTTCAGCTTGCCAGGTACTTCGGTGCTCACGTTACCGGTGTTGCCAGCACTTCCAAACTTGATTTCGTTCGCTCGCTCGGGGCGGAAGACGTTGTCGACTACACACGGCAGGATGCACTTGATGGCCGCAGGCGGTACGACTTGATCCTTGACATTGGTGGTCGCAATTCCGTTGCACGGCTGCGACGAGGCATGACACGCACCGGTACGCTTGTCATTGTCGGTGGGGAGGGCGGTGATCGATTCACCGGAGGAATGGGTAGGCAACTGTTCGCGCTTTTTATTTCCGCATTCGTTCGCCAACGTCTGAAGATGTTCATTTCCAGTGAACGCCAGGAAGACATAAAGTTTCTTGGCGAAATGATGGCAAGCGGTGCTATTGTGTCGCCCATTGAGCACACATACCGTCTGGATCAGGTTCCTGACGCACTACGTGATCTGGCCAGTGGTCAACTGCAAGGCAAGGCGGTTATTAAAATCACCTAGTGCCGAGCTGATTACAAGTATCGACTCAGTGTTGCAAGGGATAAGCTAAGAGGGCCTGTACATCAATAAGCCCGGAACTGCAGGTGACTTTATGACAATGAAAGCCCTTGTTAAAAATGAGCCACGCGAAGGGTTGTGGATGCAAAGCGTTCCAGTCCCTGAGCCTGGTCCGCAAGACGTCCTGATCAAGGTGCGTAAATCCGCTATTTGCGGAACTGACATGCACATTTGGAAGTGGGATGAGTGGTCTGCCAAGACCGTACCCGTGCCTATGATCATTGGACACGAATTCTGTGGGCAGATTGTGGGCACCGGTTCTGCAGCGACAAAGTTCAAGGTGGGTCAGCGAGTCTCCGGGGAAGGACATATTGTTTGTGGTTTTTGCCGCAACTGTCGCGCTGGGCGCGGCCATCTTTGTCGGAATACGCAGGGCGTTGGTGTGACGCGTCCGGGAAGTTTCGCAGAATACCTGTGCATTCCCGAAGTTAATGTTGTGCCGATCCCCGACGATATTCCCGATGAAATAGCCGCCATCTTCGACCCTTTTGGTAACGCGGTGCATACTGCACTTAGCTTTGATCTAGTCGGCGAAGATGTGCTGGTCACTGGAGCCGGCCCAATCGGAATCATGGGCGCACTGGTTGCTCAGAGAGTGGGAGCTCGCAAAGTAGTTATAACGGACATAAATCCTTTCCGGGTAGCTCTGGCCAGACAACTTGGCGTGCAAAACGTTGTCAATGCGGCTGAAGAGACACTGGCAGATGTGATGTCTCGCATTGGTATGACCGAGGGATTCGATGTCGGCCTGGAGATGTCAGGGTCTGCACCTGCCATGCGCAACATGATTCAGACGATGAACAATGGCGGCAAGATTGCCTTGCTCGGTATAGCACCGACAGAATTTGCCGTAGACTGGAACGAGATTATTTTTAAAATGCTGAATATCAAAGGTATCTACGGGCGCGAGATTTTCGAGACCTGGTACAAGATGATCGCTTTAGTGCAAAGTGGTCTGGACCTTAAGGATTTGATCACTCATCGCATCAGCATTGATGATTTCGAATCGGGATTTGATGTCATGCTTTCGGGAAAAGCCGGCAAGGTGGTTATGGATTGGGAGTAGGGCTTTGTCCACAACGATGTTCGGATTTATCGCCTTCACACGTATCAATGCTCTAAAACAACAACAGTTAAAGTAATAAATCGTGACAAATGCGTACTACTTAACTGTACATCAGCCTTGTTGGTCTCCGAAAGGCTTGATTACACCGAACAGAACCTGCATGGAGTACATGTCAGGTTCTGTTCAGGTGTGCTCCTGTTGGACAAATTACGCCTCAACCTCGTAGGTTATTGAGGCAAAGCAGACAAGCTAAATTAAATACCGATACTTACATCCATGTCGAATGCCTCGCCGATTTCGTCACCCAGAGATGATTGATGAGATTGTTCAGCTGCGACGACTGCATGCAAACCATTCGCAGAGTGTAAACATGTATGCTCTGCTTCATAACGCGCAAGACGAACTTTCGTCCATGGCATGGCAAGACCCAGCGTAACCAGCAGCAATAGCGAGTTAGAAAGAACTAACCACATCAGAGGCAGGACACGCATGGTGGATTGGAAGCTAACCTTCCCGTCTAATTGTGTTTGTGATAACAGGTGATGACGTATGCGCACCGAGACATAGGACTTGACTAGCATCCCGCCCAGAATAAAGAACACATACATGAGTATTACAGGCACTATTACCAATGAGGTGTCCATGTTCTCCGCTCCCGCCAACAGGCCTGTCAGACCGTCTGGAGATTGCATACCCATTAGCCCGAATACAACCGCCAGCATGGAAACGATGGCAAATGGTATGAGCAGGGACAGACCCAGCGCCTTGAGGTAGATGCTGTAATAGCGTGTCGCCGATGGTGTGCCCGTGAATGTAGACTGACCGAATTGAGATCCGTTAAGTGCATAGTGTGACACTTTTTGTTGGACCAGAGGAATCATCAAGATCGTTGCTAAAAGTGCTAATCCCATAGAAATGGCTGCTATCTGACTGCTTCCCAGAAAGTAAAAGGCAGCTCCGGCGACAATAGCACCGATCATCAAAGGCAGTAATGGCCATACCAGCAATGTGAGGTATGCACCCGTTAAGGAACCTGAGAATTCAAAACGCACATTTCGATAGCTCTTCATTCGAAAGTTGAATTTTAACGATCTCCAGATTACCCATGGCATTGCCAATACGGTGGCGAGAACGATGGCAACTTCAGCGATAGGGCTTAACGAACCAAGGATGACGGCGACTGCCAGTAATGCAACCGCAACCACTCTGCCTAATAATATCTGTTTACCGGTTGCGTGATAGTCAAATGATGAGTCATCAACGAAGGTATTACCAGCGAAATAGCGTTCGTTACGTACTTTTGCCCATGCTGAATAGATGAATAAGGTCAGCACGCTCAACATAATGTTGACAATCCAGATACGGAAGTATTCTTTGCCACTGCCTGTGAAGGAGACTGGAAACCGTGTCTCGTTTCCTGGTGTGGGTGGTGTGTCCTTGGGCCCTACGGGCTTGGTCAGCAGTGTTTTATTCTTGGTGTTTTCCGGAACGTCAGGCGTCTCGTTTGTCTGCGAACCCTCGGGTTTGGCTGATTGCATTTATGTCTACTCTGGATAGTGGATGATGCTTCAGTCGTATCAGTTCGCGAGACGAATCAAAGCAATCCTGCTATCGGCGAGTGGCAACATCGCTGAAAATTTACTGTAAAAAAAGTTCCAATCTGTGGAACATGTTACGTCCACCTAGTTTGAGAAGGCTTTCACAGTACTGCGCTATGTATTATTTTTCCTTATATTTGTCATGATTTTTCAAGGGAGTTTTATGTGACTTTGGTGGCCTAATTTTTATCAAATTCAGAGAAATCCACACCACGATTCGCTGAATAGGTCCTGACTTCGATCAATCTGTCTACTGTCATCGTCAGGTGGCCAGCGACCGATCGCAGCAAATTGGATGCGACCAGTGCATCGTTTTCTATCACTGCCATTAGCTCGGATGCACCAATACGTAAAAACTTGCAATCCTCTATAGCGATAAGTTCCAGCGGGCGAGGACTATTCATTATGACCGATAGATCGCCGATTAAACGCCCGGGCGCAACTTCTGAGACAAGTCGTCTTTCAGCACCTTCAACATGCCAATACAGGCCGGCCAGGCCTTTGATACACAGATAGGCTGCATCGGCGTTTTCATCAATTGAAAATATTGTACGTCCTTTTTCCGCTTTGAACCATTGCGCGGTAAAAGCGAGTAAGCGCTGCTGTTTGCGATCGAGTCCACCAAACAACTCAGTATCTGCAATCGCTTCGATTTTTTGATTTATATCCTGACGCGCATCCATATCCTGATCGTCTACATGCCGGGAGACGCCATCAATCCTGCCGTTAATAATCTCTAGATAGAGATCATAGTTATCAGGACTCAGGATCTGCTTCTCGATGAAGATCTTGGTCGTTTCGGGCATCAGGGCACTTACGCGTTGCCGCATCTGATCACGCGCCTCGCTATCATGGCTGGCAAGCGAGTTACCCAATATCAGAACATCAGGTTTCTTTATTCCGGCCCTGCTGAAGGCAATTCGCTCCCTGAATACAGCAGGCATATTCTCTCCACCCGTAGACGTCTCCAGATCGTATATGGATTCTGCGACCAGTCGAAGTAAACCGTGTTCACTCAGTACATCAACAACAATGTCTTCAATTTTTTTCTCACGAGCACCCGCCATGGCCGATATTCGTCCAAATAGTGCATTTCCCATCACCGTCATGACAGGGATATACTTTTGCGCATCAATGGTTTCGAATAACTCACCTAATTCCTGGACCATCTGGACCGAGTCACTCTTACGAATTTTCAGTACACGTTCTTTAAATGATTCACTGAATGCAGGGCCCATCTGTTCGGAAGAGAAGGCGAAAGGCACTGTCAACATCAGCGCATAATCTTCAGGCGGTAGCATGTCATCCCCCGTTTTTCGACGCTTAAGCAAAATCTCGCCCAGGCGATGATAGAGTTCTTCCTCCATATTCAATCGTCGAAAAAGCGGATGATCTGTACCGTCTTTACCAAAAGTTGCGGTCAGGTTTTCAATTAGACTGGCGGACATCTCCATCAACTCATCTGCCAATCCGTGCTCTCGCAGGATTCGAACGAAGTTGTTGTCCCTGGACAAGGATTCCTGCGTCAAGAGGCGAGTCGGTAATGCATAGAGAAGGTTGCTACCCAGTGGTGAGACAGGATTGTATTTGTCGGGGTGAAAATAATGGACAACATCATCAAGATCTGCTTCGGCAAGTCTTCTGGCGATTTCAGGTCGCAGTTTTACAATCGACTCTGTTAATTTCTGATGGATGTCGTGTTCAATCCGCAATCGCAAGGCCCGACGTACCATGAAATCGTCTATTCCCATTGCCTGAACCAGTTGGAACCACCAGTCCCGAATTTCTTCAGAGGACTGCAGTCCGGCAATGGCGGGATCTATCCAATCAGTGTCCAACAGGTCTGTGCTGTTCCCTGACTGCGCAGCCTTCAATTGAAAGTTGTCTGCATCGTCGTGGATATTTGAATCATCAATGGGCCTGGATTTGAACGGCATGAGAATGTTCTCACCGAGCGTGCCTTTCAGGATGTGCGGATTGGATTGGGCATAGCCAATGCAGTTGGCAAGCGTTTCCTGATGGATGGTGTTCAAGTCATGGCCGGCTATCGTAACCGATCCTCGGTATGGCACGACCTCTCGTGTTAGTAAATCCGCAAATGCCAGAGCTGTGGTTTCATTCGAAGCCTGTATACCGACTCGTGCGCCATGCGGTATTCTGAGATTGATATCTTCCAGCACCGTGTGACCATCTTCATCGCGGACAGTGACATCAGTAATCTCGATATCACCTTTCAGGCTGACGACATTATCGGGTGTACCTTCGAATAATCTGTCGTCGACAAGACTGCTTGGTGCAAATCGTTCTGTTACCGCTTCCCACCGCAGAGCGACGTCTTGCGTTGTATTGTAGAACGCGAGCAGTTCTTTCCAGGGAGAGGACATATCCTTGAACGCTGCGAGTGCCGCTACCAAGGCTCCAACGGTTATGTGGCCAGTGATCGCCAGATAACCGCCGACCGAGTAGAAAAAGAATGGGGTCAATTGATTGATGAAATTATTCAGAAATTTCATAAAGAACTTCTTCTGGTAAATTTCAAACCGGATATCGTAGAGACTGCCTAGTCGGTGGGAAAACAATGACATCCTGTATCTCAGTCCACCATTTGTACGTATGTCGCTAACGCTGGCGGCCGTTTCACCAATATCGGCGGCAAGATTCCGTACTTCCTGAATCCGTACTTTATTAAGTAGATTGATCTGTCGTTGTAAAATCGGAATAATCCAGGCTTGTAAAGGTATCAAGGCTATGGCGGCTAATCCAAACCAGACACTCTGAGCAAACAGAAACACTAGAATGGTGATCATCTGACCCGCCTGAAGAATGGGTTGAGACAACATATCGCCCATAATGCCGCCTAGTGGCTCGGCTTCTGATGTGACCATAGACACCAGCTCGCCCTGGCTTGTGTGCCTGAAATAGGGTTTGGGAAATCGAAGAATGCGTGTCAACAGTTGAAAGCGAAATCGTCGTAGTAAGCGTTCCGCCAGCACACCTTTCATGGTGTTCAGCCGCATTTTCAATAGTCCGTTTACCAGCACAGCCAACAGGAAGCCTGCGCACAGAAGCATTAAGAACTGTACCTGGCTAAGCGAAACTCCCAGCAGCTGTATCCCTTGATTTGATCCGCTTATCGCATCATTTATGATGCGCTTGGGTAGCTCAAGAGTGACGTACAGAACCGGGAATGTCAGAATCGTTACCAACAAGAGTACGATCTGGTCTCGTTTCGAGTACTTCCAGATGAACGTGAAAATGCTTTTTTCCATTATTTACCGCTACAAGGATCACAATAATTTGTGACTTAAGATACCTTGTTCAGAATATCCTGTGTTACTCAGGAGTCAATCACGGCCATTGAGGCCAGTCGCTGGAAAAAATTTGGAAGTCGAGTACTCGTCAGACAAAGCAAGAGTACACATCGAACAAACAAACAGACACAGTTCAAAGTTCCGGATCGCTCACGAAAAGTTAGATAAGCGGATAACCCCGGCTAGAGCGGAGGCCTGAGTCTGAGTTCTGGAAGCGGTTCAGGCTTATGCGGTATATCACTCCGAGACGATAAGGCGCTCTCCAGCTCAGCTACGCGTTCGACCAGCTCGTTAAGTTCAGCCTGCTGGCTCTCTGAGAGCTGACGTTTATCTAATTGATGGTTAATTGGTGGCTTGTCAGCTGCCTCTTGTAGGAGTTGGCGTGTACCGAGGGTATATCCTTCGGAAGTGGTTGCTATTGAAAAATTACGAAGTAGGCGGTTGAGTGCCTGCAGTATCACTTGTGATCTCACCCAGACGTGCTCGCGCCAGGCATCCCCGGGTTTGCTATCGCGTGTTGCATACTCATCGCACAGCAATTTACCGGAAGCAGTTCCGTAGGTTTTTGCCATTGACATGATTGTTTCTTCTGTCATGCCAATGTTCATTTGACCTTCCCCGTTTTTTGGTTCAAGAGCCAATCTGACGACGCGACGGCGTACATGGGGCATTCTTATCGCTGTCTTGTCTCGCCAGTCCTTGGAAGTGAGGTACGCTGACCAGAGAAATCGGGTAAGTGTGCTAAATTTGCGAGCTTGTTTTTTCGAGCTTATTCGAACAGAATTTTCCTGATTATTGACTGCTTCCTCGGGCTCAAAGCGATACCAACGTTCATGTGCCCCGGAGTCCTGACTTTTCGGCAACGAGACTGGTTCGTCATCTTCAACAAAATAGTTTCGTTCTTCAAGAGAAAGAGCGAACGTTGGCCAACGCGGCAGGGCACTATCAAAAAAATGTACAGGAAAATTAGAACACAGCCCTCCGTCTGAAAAACGGCACAAACGCAGTTTATATTTTTCACCGCTTTTATCTTCATGGTCAATTGCGTAAAGTGGCACGGTTGAAAACAGCAACGGAAAACTCAGACTGAGTCTTGCCGCCACCACAATTGGCAATTTGCCGCATGGTAGTTCAAACAAGCGCTCATGTCCCCTGGGTTTTGATGGATCTTTTGCGGAAAGTGGCCTGTACGGTGAGCTCGCTTTACAAAGCGACGTCATGACTTGTTCCGGGAAAAATTTTTTCCATTCTTCCGGGTCGAAGAAAAGTCGTGCTTCCCGATCGACTAGCGGCAAGCGATAGGGGCGTCCATGAGTAACATTCGTCGTTACCATTTCCAGGTTGATAGAGCGTTCAAGAGGCACATCGTTTTCATCCAGCTCAGGGCTGTGCCCACCCGGCCAGAGGGGTGCGTTCCATAGATCCTCGAACGTCAGTGGAGGGCCATCCAGAGACAATCCGGCGCCTCTTTGAATGGCTTCGTGTATCCATTCAATAAGTGCAGGAACTGGTGCTCCGTCCACAGTAACTTGAGAACTTCCTCTGCATAACCCGAGATCATTTTTTATGATGCCGTGTATAATTTCACTTTTGACGGTCTGCGCTAACCAAATCAGAGCCAATAACAGGTAGCAAAGAATAAAACCACAAACTAAAAATCCGCTCTGGAAGTTCATCCAGTGTGAAAAATCAGAGCGCAAGGGATTGGTGCCTTCTTCCGAATGATTTAGCAAAAGATGCACTAACCACAACAGAAATATGAAAACGGCTGTAGCTATAGCCATTGGTCTGGCAAGGTTATATGTTTTTATGGTATTCCGGATAATCAAACAGCCAAGACGTGGTTGTTTTTTATGTGGCGGTCGATTGTTTGCGTACAGCTCATTCAATACACTGGTTAAGAGCTGGAAGATTCTCTGACCTGATTCTGCCGGTTGAAAAAGCGACAACATAATAGTCTTTTTTTCATCGCCCTCATTTCCTGTAGCAGTTTTCCCCAGCTCTGAAGGCAACTGACGAAGTACTTCAAACGAATTAGACTGACCTTT
>JBGCFI010000087.1:0-25340 GCA_045106855.1 Granulosicoccus sp. | reverse complement strand
TGAATCACCCGATAAAGGGCAAGTCATCGCGTTTCCTCACGTTGGTGGACTCCATCACGAGTACCTGCGCGCAGCTTGATACTGGAAGCCAACAACAGTTGGCTCCGCGCGGCTGCAGCTTCGGATATCCGGACAGAGTTTTTGGTAGACACAGGTATTCGCCAGAAGCAACGAAATAACCTTGGGTTGTGTTAGGTCTTTTTTATCGTCTTCGTTTAGTTTTCTCCACGTCGTGCCGCGTGTATTGAGCAAAGGTTCCCAGCCTGCCTGTTTACACCACCGATTCAAAGTGGCTTTGTCTATACCTTTCTTTTTGTAGTCGTGGAATTCATAGCCGATCTCGTTTGCATCTAACCACTTACGTGTTTGTTTTTACAGTATCGCAACCCCAAGCTTCAGAGAGTAAAATATGGACAGGTGTGAAATTTTAAGAATATTCAACTAATTCTATTAGTTAGAGTGTTTGTGCCATTCACGTTAATTGTCCACATTTTTTCTTCAACATGCGGACAAAAACAATGCTTATCTGTCCATATATTTTGCAGCATATGTAGGCTGTTAAAATTGATCTACGTTCACGATGGAGCCAGTCTGCAATGCAGCTACTGGCATGCTGATTCCCCAAGGGTAAGCAGTTTTATTTCCGTTTTCGAAGTGATACACAATAATTTCCGTGAAGTTCCGTATCTCCCGCCGAAGTGAAAAACAATGCTATTCGGTGCTGCCATAGCCAGATGAATTCTTTTAACAGCACGTGCAGTAAGACTCTTGATTACGTTTGTAAAATCTTGACTTAGCCTTCGTTGTTTATCAAGTGACCAGTGATCGCTTAACGGCGCATTTTGCATTGTTAAGCTCACGATAGGGTGTGCGAAGGATGAAACAATCGATGCTGTGGAAGCAAGATATGAAAATGAAACCGACAAAACTACATTTGAGACTGAATCAATATCTGCTTACGGTAATTTCTTCATCGTCGTCATTACTGTCACCAATATCTCGCCAGTTTTCGACGTCTCTTTAGTCATTGATCACATTAATTGTTCTCAGTGTTCTTGCTCTGCCATCTGACGTGCATCGCTCATATAAATCCAAAGACCACGCTTGATTTATAGAGGTGGCACTACGAATTATTCTGCCGATGGTTATTAGGGAGGATTATAGATAAATCAATGGATTTTAATTAATGCTCAAAATTGTTGCATAAATTGGAACGTTCCAGTATATTAATTGGAACGTTCCAATTTCTCTGGTCAGATAACAATGCGTTGGATATTTGTAGGTGCTAGCACAGTCGCGTCGGAATTCATGATTAACGCTGTTCGAGCTGAAGCAGGCTGCGATGTGACTTGGTTAGTGAGTGGGTCATCCGAGTACGCTAATCGTTATTCCAGCGAGCACGAAATTCCTCGATCCACATCATCAATCGAAGAAGCTCTCGCTGACGATAGTGTGTCCTGTGTATACATCTCCTCTACAAATGAGAAGCACTTTGTTCAGGCTATGACGGCTATTGCTGCAGGTAAGCATGTCCTTTGTGAAAAACCGCTTGCGTTAACTATGGACGAAGCTCGGCAAATGGTTGCCGCTGCACATGAAGCTAATTTGGTATTCGGAACGAACCATCATTTGAGGTGCTCAGGGTCGCATCAGATGATTCGTGAAAAGATTGCCAATGGTGAAATTGGTCGTGTTTTGTCTGTGCGAGTTCACCACGCTGTTCATCTTCCCGCAGCCCTTCAAGCTTGGCGCATCAATGATGCCAGCGTAGGTGGAGGTGTTATCGCAGATATTACAGTGCACAACGTTGATGTTGTTCGGTTTCTATTAGATGAGGACCCAGTTGAGGTAGTAGCTAAAAGCGAAATGTCGGGCATGGGAGTAGGGGTTGAAGATTCCTGCATGTCAGTTTGGCGTATGCCCTCAGGCGCGATGGTGATGTCGCATGAAAGCTTTACTCACCCGTTTGCTGGAACAGGTTTGGAAATACACGGTACACAGGGTTCGATTGTGGCAACTGGTGTAATGACACAAGAACCTGTCGGGTCTATAAGCCTGCGCAATGCTGGTGGGGAAAAGCTAATACCGTTTAGTAATCGCTCCTTATACGTTCAAGGGGTAGCTGATTTTGTATCCGCGGCTCGTGGTAAAGGGTCCCCCGCGGCAACTGGTTTGGACGGTTTAAAGTCGCTGGCTGTCTCGTTGGCAGTACGTGAGTCGGCACAGAATGGTCAATCGGTTAGTGTGAATTATGAGTGAGCAAATGACTAAGTTAATTGATGTGAGCGATGCGGTAAAACGTATTCCTGATGGTGCTGTGATTTCCGTGTCCTCTTCATCCGCGCTTGGTTGCCCGGACGCTGTGTTAAAGGCAATTGGCGAGCGCTACGATAAAGAAGGTCATCCAAGAGGCATAACGTCACTGAATCCAATTGCAGCCGGTGACGTTTATGGCGTGGACGGCATCGATCACATTGCCAAAGATGGTCTTTTGGATTGCATTCTCGCAGGTTCATATCCCTCTGGTCCATCAAGCGTTGAAATGCCCGAGATATGGAAGATGGTTGTCGAAGATCGTGTAGCTGCTTATAACGTACCTTCTGGCATTTTGTTTGATATGCATCGTGAGGCTGCTGCACACAAGCCTGGTGTATTAACCAAAGTTGGTTTGGATACCTTTGTTGATCCTCAGCGCGAGGGCTGTGCAATGAACGAGCAGGGAGCGCAAAATCCAATCGTAAAGCGCGTGGAGTTTGCGGATGAGACATGGCTGCATTTTCCAAACATTATTCCCAATGTAGCGATCATTCGCGCTACCACTGCTGATGAAAAAGGCAATCTGACTTATGAACATGAAGGTGCTTATCTGGGTGGTTTAGAGCAGGCAATTTGTGTGCGTAATAATGGGGGGATAGTTATTGCGCAGGTAAAAAGGGTTACTGCTACAGGTAGTTTGCGCCCACACGATGTGCATGTTCCGGGCAATCTTGTTGATTGTGTGGTAGTCGATCCGAATCAAAAACAAACAACTGAAACTGTTTACGAACCGGCAATTTCAGGTGAAGTTATGCGCTCATGGAACAGCTTTACATTGGCTGAGCATGGCATTGAAAAGATCATCGCGCGGCGTGCCGCGCTTGAATTGCGTCGTGGTATGACTGCAAACCTGGGATTTGGGATTAGCGCCTTAGTGCCTCGTATTCTTCTTGAAGAGGGTTGTCCAGATGCGGTTACCTGGGCCATAGAGCAAGGAGCAGTTGGCGGTGTGCCGTTGACAGGGTTTGCATTTGGCTGTGCGTCGAATGCAGATGCCTTTTTACCTGCGCCGCAGCAATTTATCTATTTTCAAGGTGCTGGGTTTGATATTTCATTTTTATCTTTCCTTGAGATTGATGTTGAAGGCAATGTGAACGTGTCAAAGTTAGGTAAAAAACCGTATTTGACTGCTGGGTGCGGTGGTTTTGTGGATATTACCTCTCGTGCCAGAAATATCGTGTTTTTGGGCTGGTTTGAGGCTGGGGCCAAAGTCGAATTTAATGATGATGTTGGAATAACTATCGCCGAACCTGGCAAATTCGTAAAAATTGTCGACGAAGTTGAACACGTCACCTTCTCGGGTCATCGCGCCTTAGAGCAAGGGCAAAGAGTGACTTATGTAACTGAGCGCTGCGTGATGCAGTTGACTGAAAAAGGACTGGTAGCCATTGAGGTCATGCCGGGTATCGATCCTCAAAAGAATATTGTTGATGCTTCTAATGGACGAATTAGTCTCGCTGATGATTTGAAGATCATGTCGACATCGATACTGGCTATTTCACCATTTGGCTTAACGTTATGAGTCAGATCATTTGTAGTTACGAAGACAATGCTGCCGTGCTAACGCTTTCAAATGAAAGCAAGTTGAATGCACTAACCACAGGAATGCTTACCCAAATCAACGACTGTCTGGTCGAGATTGAGCGTAATCCTAAAGTTCGTGCCCTCATAGTAACTGGGTCTGGAATAAAAGCGTTTTGTTGTGGAGCAGATATTTCAGAATGGGGTGCTTTAAGTTCAGCCGATTTCTCGCGCTATTGGGTTCGTAATGGGCATCGTGTTTTTGATCGATTGGCTCGCTTTAATAAACCGACGTTGTGCGCAGTCAACGGGCATGCCTTTGGCGGCGGTCTGGAACTCGCAGCTTGTTGCGACATACGCATTTTTTCTGACAACAGTACGCTTGCACTCCCAGAAGCCAAAGTGGGTATCGTGCCCGGTTGGTCAGGTACTCAACGACTTGGTCGCTTGTTGCCAGAGTCTGTATTGAAAGAGATTGCTTTGTTTGGACGTCATGTAGATGCCAAGCGGGCTTACTCATTGGGTTTTGCTGCTGAAGTTTCAACCAATCCGCTCGAGACCGCAAAAGAAATTGCATCGAACCTGGAAAGTATGTCGTTACGCTCTAACGAGTTGGCTAAGTTGATGATTCACGCTGCGGTTGGCGAGGATAGCTCCGCAGCTATCGAGGCGCTTGGCAGCGCTGCTGCTGCGGGCAGTATTGATCGTGAAGAAGGTGTGCAAGCCTTTCTTGACAAGCGGCCACCTGAATTTAAAGGAAATTAAACAGATGTCTGAACTGACAATAAGTAATGTTCTCGAGATCGCCGAACCTGCCCCCTATGTTGGTAAACACCTTATCAATGGGGAGTGGGTAAGCGGTTCTGAAACATTTGAGCGTGTTTCACCTTCTCATGGCTTAGTGGTGAGTATTTCTGCTAAGGGCACGGTTAGTGAAACTGAACAAGCGGTGGCGGCTGCAAGAAGTGCTTTCGAGAGTGGCTCATGGAGCGGGCTTTCTGGCAAACAGCGGGCAACTTTTCTGTTAAAGATTGCCGATTTAATCGATGCCAATGTTGAGAGTATTGCAGTTCAAGAAACCCTTGAAAGTGGGAAACCGATCGCTCAGTCACGTGGTGAGGTTGGTGGCGCCTCAGATCTTTGGCGCTACGCTGCATCCCTAGCGCGGACTGGTCACGGTGATAGTCATAACAGTCTGGGTGAAGATATGCTTGGCGTCGTTGTGAAGGAACCCGTGGGTGTTGTTTCGATTATCACTCCATGGAACTTTCCGTTTTGGATTCTTAGCCAGAAATTGCCTTTTGCTCTCGCCGCCGGCTGCACAGTAATAGTTAAACCATCAGAAATGACGCCGTCATCAACCGTCATGCTTGGCGAACTCCTTTTAGAAGCAGGGCTACCAGCGGGTGTGTGCAACATCGTGTTGGGGCACGGTCAACCAGTGGGTTGCTTGATGGCGGAGCATAAAGAAGTCGATATGGTGTCGTTTACTGGTTCTACCGCTGTAGGCAAGCTGATAACACAAGCCTGCTCGAATACATTAAAAAAAGTTGCATTGGAACTGGGTGGAAAGAATCCGCAGGTGATTTTTCCGGATGCCGATCTTGAGAGCGCGGCGGATGCAGTTGCTTTTGGTGTGTATTTCAATGTTGGACAGTGTTGCAATTCATCAAGTCGCATCATCGTGCATGAGGATATTGCTGACACATTTATACAGCGTGTTATCGAACTGTCTAAGCAGGTTAAGTTTGGTGACCCGATGAACCCCGATACTCAGGTTGGTGCGATCGTAACAGACGAGCACAATACGAAAATCCATGAGTATGTTCAGACGGCCATTAAGGCCGGAGCCAAGCTTGAGCTAGGTGGGGAGAGATTATCCATCGATGGACTTGGCAATCAGTTTTATCAACCCACTGTGCTAAGTGGCGTTACTCCTGATATGGACATTGCTCGTGAAGAGGTGTTTGGGCCGGTGCTTAGCGTATTGACCTTTCGTACATTAAACCAAGCCATAACGATGGTTAACGACAGCGAATTTGGTTTGTCCGCAGGGGTATGGAGTGAAAACGTGCATACGTGTATTGAGTTTTCACGGAAAGTCGAGGCAGGCACCGTCTGGACCAATACCTGGATGGATGGTTATCCAGAGCTTGCCTTTGGCGGTGTTAAGCAGTCAGGTCAGGGCCGAGAAATTGGCCGGTACGGGTATGAAGAGTTTCTTGAGGTGAAGTCGATACTTATGCGCATTGGGCGCAGCCGGACGCCTTGGGTTCAACAACGCGTATGAGGCGTGTTTAATCATTGTAATTTAATCGCTAATCGGAGGAGTTTCTTGATGCATAAGTTTCTAAAAACAAATATTGCCGTGGCTTTCATGCTTACCGCAGCTACTGCTCAAGCAGAAGATGTTGAGGTTCTTCATTGGTGGACATCAGGTGGTGAAGCAGCCGCACTGAATATTCTCAAAGATGATCTTGAAAGCCAAGGTATCGGCTGGACTGACATGCCAGTAGCAGGTGGTGGTGGTGAGCAGGCTATGACTGTTCTGCGAGCCCGAGTTACTGCTGGGAATGCACCGACCGCTGTTCAAGGTTTGGGCTTCGATATTATCGACTGGGCCAAGCAAGGTTCATTGGCAAATCTCAACGAAGTGGCAGCACGTGAAGACTGGGACGCTGTTGTACCTGAAGCATTGCAGCAGTTTGCGAAAGTGGATGGCAAGTGGGTTTCTGCCCCAGTCAACGTGCACTCGACCAACTGGGTTTGGGCCAACAAAGCTGTACTTGATGCTAACGACATCAAAGTGCCAAGCACATGGGAAGAATTTGCAGCCGCAATGGATAAACTAAAGGCGGCTGGTATCACTCCGATAGCTCATGGTGGCCAGCCTTGGCAGGATGCAACCATATTTGATGGGGTATCGATGTCAGTCCTCGGTCCTGAAAAA
This sequence comes from Granulosicoccus sp., assembly GCA_045106855.1. Lineage (GTDB taxonomy): Bacteria > Pseudomonadota > Gammaproteobacteria > Granulosicoccales > Granulosicoccaceae > Granulosicoccus. The sequence continues at coordinate 18,553 of JBGCFI010000087.1, read as the reverse complement.
TACCAAGCAGCATTTGTTGATTTGGACGAGAGCGTGTTAGGCGGTGATGAAATGAAAGAAGCGTTCGATCGCATGGCAGTCATACGTTCCAACGTGGATGATAATTTTTCTGGTCGTGACTGGAATCTTGCGACAGCCATGGTCATCAATGGTAAAGCTGGTTTTCAGATGATGGGGGACTGGGCTAAAGGTGAATTTCTGAATGCGGATAAGGTTCCCGGTAAGGACTTCGTATGCTTCAGATTTCCTGGCACTTCTGAACAGGTCACTTTCAATGCTGACCAATTCATGATGTTTGACCAAGGTGGTGCGGTGTCGGCTGAACAAGCGGCCTTGGCTACTGCAATCCTGTCGCCAGCATTTCAATCGGCGTTTAATGTTGTTAAGGGGTCAGTTCCGGCGAGAACAGATGTCTCAGATGAATCGTTCGACGCCTGTGGTAAAAAAGCTATTGCAGACTTGGCCGCTGCAGCGAAGTCAGGGAACTTGTATGGCTCGATGGCACATGGTCATGCGAATCCTGCCGGGATAAAGAATGCAATCTATGATGTTGTTACAGACCATTTCAATGGTGAGTATGACAGCGATACCGCTGTTCTGGAACTTGTAGACGCAGTATCTATTGCTAAGTAATGCCGCCAGATGGGGTGGTTTGATCACTCCATCGAGTGTGCTGCTAATACATTTTTTGGAGTAATAAAAGTTGACAAACGTAGACTTTAAAACACGGCTGCAAAACTGGTTGCCAAAACTAGTATTGGCTCCATCACTGGTGTTGGTGTTGGTGTTTGTCTATGTTTTTATCGCATTTTCGGTTTATTTGTCTTTTACGGACAGTCGATTGCTGCCATCTTATGGTCTAGTGGGGTGGGAAAACTACTCTAAACTTTGGCGGCTTAGTCACTGGAAAACATCGTTGACTAATATGGGTATATTTGCGCTGCTTTATATTGGCATTTGTACATGTATAGGTCTTTGTTTGGCAATTTTTCTCGATCAGAAAATACGTGCAGAAGGTGTTTTGCGATCAATATATTTATACCCCATGGCCCTGAGTTTTATCGTAACCGGTACAGCCTGGAAATGGTTTTTGGATCCGGGTATCGGACTAGAAAACGTTATACAAGGGTTGGGTTGGACAGAGTTTGAGTTTGATTGGATTAAAGACAGAAACTATGCAATCTACACGGTCGTTTTGGCTGCCGTTTGGCAAACCAGTGGTTTTGTAATGGCGATGTTTCTCGCTGGGTTGCGTGGAATAGATAACGAAATCCTGAAAGCAGCCCAGATGGATGGAGCTTCGAACTGGAATTTGTACAGGCGCATAGTCATCCCGCAGTTACGGCCGGCGTTCTTATCTGCGTTCGTGATTCTCAGTCATCTAGCAATTAAAACATTTGATTTGGTAATTGCACTAACCGGTGGTGGACCGGGCCGGGCAACTGAACTCCCGGCGACCTTTATGTATTCATACACTTTTTCGCGCAATCAAATGGGTATTGGCGCGGCCTCGGCCACGATCATGCTAATGACTATAGCGGCCATTATGATTCCCTATTTATATGCAGAATTGCGGGATAAAAAATAATGGCTATTGCAACGCAAGACACCGCTATTCGTACTGGTCGCACTGTTCGCAACCTAATTTACTTAGTGCTACTGCTGTTCGGTTTGTTCTACCTGTTACCGTTATATGTCATGTTGGTTAATTCGGTTAAGCCACTCAATGAGATAACTGGTGGTGGAATGATGAACTTGCCTCAGGCATTTACGCTTGAGCCTTGGGCAAAGGCATGGTCAACTGCGCAAATTGGCGTTAATCCCACCGGTTTGTCTCCGTACTTTTGGAACTCTATTAAAATGGTTGTTCCTGCTGTTGTGATATCGACCATTCTTGGCGCTCTCAATGGTTATGTGCTTACGAAATGGCAGTTCAGGTACGACAAAATAGTGTTTGGTTTGATGTTGTTTGCGTGCTTTATTCCATTTCAAATTGTCCTGATACCTATGGCTCGCATGTTGGGCTTGATGGGGATTGCTGGTTCAACCAGTGGGCTAGCCTTGGTGCACATAGTATATGGTCTTGGTTTTACAACATTGTATTTTCGCAATTACTACGCTGTTTTCCCAACTGAATTAGTTAAGGCAGCGCAAATTGACGGTGCTGGTTTTTTTCGGATATTTTGGCGGATTCTTTTGCCGTCTTCGGGTCCAATAGCGGTGGTATCGATCATTTGGCAATTCACCAATATTTGGAATGATTTTTTATTTGGTGCCTCGTTTGCCGACGCAGGTAGTCAGCCGATAACAGTTGCACTTAACAATTTAGTGCAGGCTTCTCATGGCGTAAAAGAATACAACGTGCATTTCGCCGGCGCCATACTCGCCGCGCTTCCAACTCTACTTGTTTACGTTGTTGCTGGCCGATATTTTGTTCGCGGTCTGATGGCCGGCTCGGTTAAAGGTTAGTTATCGATAGTTGGTGTTCGACGGTTGGAATCAGCCAATCCTCGACTTTGTCAAGAACGCAAACGTCGGTGCGCAATCCGGCAGTAACAATAAAAGAGGAAATTTAAAAAATGAACCGTTATATACATATCGGAATGGCAGCTACACTTTTTTTTTCCGCGGGTGTTAGTGCGCAGCAGAACCTTGAAGTGATGCATTTCTGGACCTCAGGCGGGGAAGCAGCAGCTTTGGGAATAATTAAAGACCATGTTGAGAAGCAAGGATTGGTTTGGGAGGATGCACCGGTTGCCGGCGGTGGTGGAGATCAAGCTAAGACAGCCCTTCAAGCCAGAATAGCTGCTGGTAATCCTCCAGCAGCAATGCTCATCCTTGGACAGAATATTATTGATTGGGCTAATGAAGGGATACTTGGCGATGTAAACGCCGTGGCTGAAGATGAAGGTTGGGATGAAGTATTACCAAAGTCTGTACAAGAGTTCAATAAAATCAATGGAGCCTACGTTGCAGCGCCAACCAATGTTCATCGCACCGACATGATCTGGGCGTCCAAGGCGGCTTTCGACGCTATAGGTGCGGAATATCCGACCACTTGGGCTGAATTTAACTCCCTTGCTCCACGGTTTGTTGCAGCCGGGATAATCCCGATTGCTCATGGCGGGCAAGCATGGCAAGAAGCCTACATGTTTGAAGCGATAGTTATCGGTGTGGGTGGCCCCGACTTCTATCGCGCTGCCTTAGTTGATCTGAATCATGAAGCATTGATGTCCGATGAAATGGAAGCGGTGTTTTTACAGATGGCAAATATACGAGGTATGGTCGACGATAATTATTCTGGGCGCGACTGGAACCTTGCAACATCCATGGTGATACAGGGCGAAGCCGCGATGCAGATCATGGGTGACTGGGCTAAGGGTGAATTCACGAATGCGGGCAAAGTGCCTGGTAAAGACTACGCTTGTATTCCTGTTCCCAAAGCTCATGACTCAGGATTTGTCTACCTTATCAATTCACTGAGTTTTTTCGAACAACCTGATTCGGAGCAAGCAGAGGCACAGGCAAAACTGGCAAGTGCAATTATGAATCCCGAGGTTCAAGTTGCATTCAATCTAGCTAAGGGCGCTATCCCAGCACGCACCGATGTGGATCTGTCTACACTAGATGCTTGTGCTCAATCAACTTCTGTAGATCTCATTGCTAATGACTCAGACGGTACTGCGGTACCTACTTTTGCAGGGACGCATGCGTCAAACGCGAGTGTTGTTGCCGCAGTGACTGACGTTGTGACTGAATTTTTCAACACTGAGATGACACCGAAAGAAGCCTTAGTACTTCTGGTTGAATCGGTTGAACTAGCGAAATAACCATTCGGTATGCCCGACCAAGGTCGGGCTTGCTCACCCAAACTAAATGGAACGAAAATAATGGGATTTCTTGATATTCACAACGCAGCAAAGGCATATGGATCATTGGAAGTTCTACAGGATATTAATATATCGGTAGAACAAGGGGAATTCCTTGTCTTGGTCGGACCATCAGGTTGCGGAAAGTCTACATTGCTAAATATGATTGCAGGACTCGAGGAAATTACCAGTGGTGAGATTCGAATCAAAGGAACTGCGATGAATGGGGTTCATCCATCCAAGCGCAACATTGCCATGGTGTTCCAGTCTTATGCACTCTATCCCAACATGACTGTTGGGAAAAACATTACTTTCGGACTCGAGATGCATGGTACTCCAAAGGCTGAACGTGAGAAAGCAATGGCAGATGTTGCAAGCCTGTTGCAAATTGAGCCGCTTCTGGATCGTAAGCCGGGGGCGCTCTCAGGTGGTCAACGACAACGCGTGGCGATGGGTCGAGCATTGGTGCGTAACCCGGATGTTTTTCTTTTTGATGAGCCACTTTCCAACCTTGATGCAAAATTGCGCGTCGATATGCGTACTGAAATTAAGAAACTGCATCAAAAACTAGGCACGACGATCGTTTATGTTACTCATGATCAGATCGAGGCTATGACACTATCGAGCCGTATAGCGGTTATGAATGGCGGTTGCGTTCAACAACTTGGAACGCCGCAAGAAATTTATGACAACCCAGCTAATATCTTTGTTGCAACGTTTATGGGCTCCCCCGCAATGAACGTTGTGCCAGCCACTGTTGCTATGCAGCATGGCAAACCGGTGGCCTGTGTGGCTTTGCATGATCGTTCAGTTGTGTCTCTGCAGCTTAGCCAGATGAATCTTAGCTCGTGGGAAGGTAAGGAAATTATGCTGGGCATTCGTCCAGAGAATATTACCGACACAGATGGTGCTGATCGGAATTCTACGAATATTGTTGAGCTGACTAATCGGATAATCGTTACCGAACCAGCTGGGTCGGACACATTCGTCACCATGAGCTTAGGCGGCAAAGATGTGATCGCACGTATGCGCTCTGATGCAAATGTTCAGTCATGTAAAGACTTTCAGTTTGCTGTGAATATGGATAAGGCTGTCGCCTTCGATCCTAAAACTGAAGATTGTATCGTTAGCTGATGCAACCTGACGTTATCATTATTGGTTCGGGCATGGGTGGCGCAACGCTTGCCGCTGCGCTAGCTCCCACCGGCCGTCGCATTCTAATTATAGAGCGGGGCGAGTATTTGCTTCCTGCTGCACATGATCGGGATGCTAACGCTATTTTCAGAGACGGTGTGTTCCGGCCAACTGAATCCTGGCTTGATGCGCAAGACAAACCCTTTAGTCCGGGCAATTATTACAACGTAGGTGGTAATTCCAAGTTCTATGGTGCCGCACTTATACGATACCGCCGTGAAGATTTTTCCCCCGTTCGACACCTAGGTGGTTGGACCCCAGGCTGGCCGATATCTTACGAAGACATTGAAGCGGACTATCAGGCGGCGGAAACACTTTATGCCGTAAGAGGCAACCCAGCAGAAGATCCAAGTGAGCCCTGGCATTCGGGCCGTTATCCATACGACTCGGTGCCCGATGAATCTGATATTGCCAATTTACGCATTCGTTTAAAGGCTGCCGGATTACACCCTTCTTCGTTGCCACTGGGTGTTGATATCGATCGCTGGCTTAACGCTGGCCAGACTGCATGGGACGCTTACCCAAATACCTGCGGCGGTAAAATGGATGCTGAAACCTGTGCACTTCGAGCAGCGCTTGCACATGAGAATGTAACGCTTAAAACGGGTTGTCGCGTTGTTGCGCTGGCTTGTGGTCGTGATGCGCGGGTGAATAAGGTTGAATGCAGGATCGCGGGCAAGATGCAGCACCTATCTGCACCGTTAATTGTACTTGCTGCAGGTGCGGTGCAATCCGCAGCTCTGCTTCTGGGTTCCACAAGTAACGAATATTCAAATGGAGTCGCAAATAGCTCTGATCAAGTTGGTCGCAATTTTATGAATCACAATTGTTCCGCGATATTAGCCATTAATCCTTTGCGACGTAATCGAACTGTCTATCAAAAAACACTCATGCTAAACGATTTCTATTTGGGCCAAGAAAACGGGGATGCCCCATTGGGTAATATTCAATTACTAGGCAAAATTACAGGTCCAATACTCTGTGCCAACTCCAAATTACCTGCATGGTTAGCGAAGCAGATCGCTGCGCGGAGCATTGATTTCTATGCCATGTCAGAAGACTTACCGAATTCTGAAAGCCGGGTAACGCTTAAAGATGGGCAAATCAAGCTCGATTGGCGACGTTCTAATTGGGACACACATTTGCGACTTGTGCACAAAACAAAGCAGGTGTTGCGAAGAGTGGGGTTTCCGGTAGTTCTCTCCCAAACGTTTGATCGGCAGACGCCCTCTCACCAATGTGGAACAGCAAAGATGGGGTCTGACCCAAGGTCGAGCGTTGTGGATACTTATTGTCGATCCCATGATCATAAAAACCTCTTTATCGTAGATGCTTCTGTGTTGCCGACGTCTGCGGCGGTTAACCCAGCGTTGACGGTGGCAGCTTTGGCGTTAAGAGCGGGTAGGCATATACAGGAACAGGAGTTTGCGACATGAGCGGAGTTGCATTGGTAACAGGTGGTCAGCAGGGCATCGGTCTTGGTATTGTAAAAAATTTAGTCGATGCTGACTTTCAAGTAGCCATAGCGTCACGTTCAGACGTAGCTAATTCCAAAGTGCAAGAAGTGCTCGAAACACTGGGTGGCAGTGTGCATTATTTTCAACACGACGTAAGTGCAATAGAGAGGGTTCCGACTTTAATAGATCTAATCGAGGCTGAAGTAGGAACGGTTACAACGTTGGTCAGTAATGCAGGGGTGGGTGCACCGAAGCGTGGTGATCTATTAGATCTCGAGCCAGACAATTTTGATTTTGTCATGAACATTAATTTGCGTGGTGCGTTTTTTCTTGCACAAGAGGTAGCGCGTCGCATGATATTGCTTGAACAGGGTGTTTATCGATCGATAATTTTTGTCACATCGGTCAGTGCGTCAATGGTATCGGCTGACAGATCGGAGTACTGCATTTCCAAGGCAGGTGCGGCCATGATGAGCGAACTATTTTCAGTGCGGCTTGCGCCACATGGAGTTGGTGTTTTCGAATTACGTCCAGGGGTCATTGCAACCGAAATGACAGCAGGTGTAAAAGATAAATACACTCATCTAATTGAGCAAGGATTGGTTCCGGCTGGGCGTTGGGGTTACCCGCGCGATATTGGAGAAATCGTCGTACCACTTGCTAAGGGACAGATGAGCTTTGCGACAGGTGCAGTCATACCCGTTGATGGTGGCTTATCAATTTCTAGACTGTGAGCAAATTAGATGAATAGTGGATTCGATTTTATTGTTATTGGAGGTGGTTCAGCAGGATGTGTTGTAGCGTCGAGATTATCAGAAATTTCTGATGCCACAGTTCTTTTGCTTGAAGCTGGTGGTAGCGACTGGCATCCTTTTTTTCATTTTCCGGCAGGGTTTGCCAGAATGACCAAAGGTATCGGTTCATGGGGCTGGCAAACAACACCCCAGCAATCTATGCAAAATAAGGTCTTCAATTACACTCAGGCTAAAGTGATTGGCGGTGGGTCCTCGATTAATGCACAGATCTATACCCGTGGGGCAGCTCAGGATTATGATGATTGGTGCCAAAGCGGTTGTGAAGGGTGGAGTTACGATGACGTACTTCCTTACTTTAAGAAGTCAGAAGATAACGACACTTACAATGGAAAGTTTCATAGCAAGGGTGGTTTACTCGGCGTATCGATGCCCACTGCGCCACTACCAATCTGTGATGCTTTTATCGAGGCGGCGGCTCAGCATGGAATTCCAAAAACCGTAGATGTTAATGGCGAAAAGCCTGATGGTGCAGGCTATTATCAGCTTACTCAGAAAAACGCCCGGCGCTCATCGACGGCTATGGCCTTTCTTGCTCCGGCTACAACACGTAAAAATCTGACGGTAAAGAAAAATGCGTCAGTCCGTCGCATTATCGTGCAGCATGGTCGCGCAACGGGTGTAGAGTTGCTCGACGGCACACGTATCACCGCTGAGCGTGAAGTCATACTCACATCAGGAGCAATAGGTTCACCTCGATTGTTGCAGCTCTCAGGAATAGGCCCGGCAGATCATCTAAAAAGTATTGGCGTTGATGTCGTCTTTGATCAACCCAGTGTTGGAAAAAACCTCCAAGACCACCTTGATCTGTACGCCATTTGTGAAGTCTCTGGGCCTCATACTTATGATCGCTATGCGCAACCGCACTTATCTGTCCTTGCCGGTTTGCAGTATCTATTTACCCGTAAGGGCCCTGTGGCGTCGAGTCTGTTTGAAACCGGTGGTTTCTGGTATGCAGATGATAATGCCCGGTCACCTGATATACAAATGCATCTTGGTCTGGGAACTGGCATAGAAGCTGGAGTGGAAGCTATGGTCAATGGCGGCGTGACACTCAACGCGTGTCATCTACGTCCGCAATCTCGAGGCACAGTTCGTCTGCAAAGCAGCAATCCTGCTGATATGCCGCTGATCAACCCAAACTATATGTCCGAACCTTACGATCGTATAATGTCAATTCGTGGTTTAAAGCTTGTCCAGGACATACTCTCTCAGAGTGCTCTAAAGCCATTTATTCTTGCCGAACGACTGCCCGGTCCTGATGTGAAAACAGACGAAGATTACTTCAATTATATTTGCGCGCACTCGAAAACTGCTCATCATTGTGCCGGGACTTGTCGTATGGGGATTGATGCCGAAGCGGTGCTGGATCCACGTTTGGGCTTCAATGGAATTGAAGGGTTGCGAGTTGCAGATGCTTCAATTATGCCAACAGTTAATTCGTCTAATACGAATGCACCATCTATTATGATCGGTGAAAAAGCTGCTGATATGATCAAACAAGATCAAGGACTGCTTTAATGATTCGTCATATTGTAGTTACCAAGTTTAAGCCAGATATTACTGAAGAGCGTATCAACAACATTTACTCTGACTTATCTGCTTTGATAGAATGGTTGGCTGGCGCGCAAGGGTTTTGCGCAGGTCGGTCTGAAAGTCCAGAACAAATTGAGCGTGGGTATTTACATGGCTTAGTCATCGATTTCGATAGTTGGGATGCATTGCAGGCTTATTCGGAAAACAAAGAGCTCAAAGCTCTGGGTGCGCGGCTTGTTGAGAACGCCGTTGGTGGTCTCGATGGAATTCTTGTACTCGATATTGAAACGTAAGGATAAACGATGCTAAAGCTTCCAATTGACGATGGGACTCTCGAAAACTATACGACGGCAGGGGAACCACTCTTACCAAGAGCGCCACGTGTGCCTTTGACCCGTACAGCCTTTGCTGCGGCTCACGTTGCCAGCGATCCATTGCGTGAACGCAGCCCTTGGGATACACGCCCAGCGGTAGACTGGGATTCGACGTTGGCATTCCGAAATGCACTGTGGGATCAAGGGCTGGGTTTGGCGGAAGCCATGGACACCGCACAACGTGGAATGGGAGTGGACTGGCTAACGGCGAAGGAACTGATCGAACGTACTTTATTATCTGCCAAAGCTCATTCTCTTAGACCACGTGTGGCCTGTGGCGCAGGCACTGATCATAAGTCGTTGGGCGAACTTGGCAACTCTGCAGCAATACTCGCAGCCTATCAGGAGCAGGCTGAAGCGATCGAAGCTGCAGGTGGGCAGCTTATTCTGATGGCGTCACAGGCGTTTACGGTAATCAACGCAACGCCTGATGATTATTATAAGGTTTATCGCAGACTGATTGATGAGGCGGCCCAACCGGTTATTCTTCATTGGTTGGGGGATATGTTCGACCCTAAATTAGCAGACTATTGGGGCTCGAACGAGCTAGAAAGTGCGAACAAATTTGTCCTGTCGCTTATTCAAGAGAACCCGTCAAAAGTCGATGGTATAAAAATATCTCTTCTTGATCAGGCGCACGAGGAGAGTTTTCGTGCAAGACTGCCGGAAGGTGTGCGGCTTTATACGGGTGATGACTTCAACTATGCAGACTTGATAGCCGGGGATGGGGAGAAGTATAGTCACGCACTGCTGGGTATATTTGCGGCCATCGGTCCCGCAGCGTCTCAGGCACTCGAAGCACTTGCAAACGGGAATAAAGAAAATTACCACGCGCTACTAGGGCCGACAGTTCTACTCAGCCGGGAATTATTTAAAGCACCTACACGGTTCTATAAAGCTGGCATAGCGTTTCTGGCGTGGCTAAATGGTTACCAGTCGCACTTTATTATGCCGGCTGGGTTTCAATCAAGTCGAGACATCACATACTATGCTAATGTATATCGACTCGCCGACGCGTCGAGATTGCTACTCAACCCAGAATTAGCTGAGTACAGAATGAAGATTCTATTGGCGCTCCATGGCATAGAAAATTGAATTGAATATGGCACGACGTCCTACGATAGTTGATGTAGCTAAGCATGCTGGCGTGTCCAAGTCGACTGTGAGTCTAGTATTACAAGATAGCGACACGGTTAAGGATACGACGCGTCTTGCTGTGCGAAACTCCATGGCTGCGATTGGCTACGTTTACAATCGTTCTGCCGCGACCTTACGGTCGGCTACATCTGGTTTGATTGGATTGGTTATCAACGATGTGCGCAACCCATTCTTTACTGAGTTTGCAGCTTCACTCCAAATGAATTTGGCTGAACAAGGGTATGCAACTGTCATTGCGAACACTGATGAAGATCCAAATTTGCAAGCGCGTACAATTTCATCTTTGATCGAACACGGTATTTCCGGATTGATCATTTCCCCGGCTTACGGTTGCGAAAAAGAGACAACCTGCGCGCTTCATGCGGCGGCAATACCAACCATTCAGGTCTTTCGTCGACTTGATGGAGACAGCTCGCAATTCCCTTTTATTGCTCCAGACTATGAACTCGGTAGTGTGTTGGCGACGCAAGAGTTGATTGACTCAGGGTGTAAACGAATTGCGTTTCTTGGCGGGTTGGAGGGGCGCCCTGTGACTGATGAAAGAATGAGTGGCTATTTGTCACTATTAAGAAAAAATAAGATAGATCCAATATTTCTAACTGGGCAAGCGACCCGACAGTTTGGCAGGTCTGCCGCCATTGAACTAGCTTCCGAAAATCCCAGCGTTGATGGAATACTCTGCTTTAACGATTTGGTTGCTCTCGGTGTATTGGCGTCTTGTGCAGAGCATGGCCCACGTGTAGGACATGACATCCGAGTTATTGGATTTGATGATATTGAAGACTGTCGTGATAGTTTTCCATCTTTGACGTCAGTAAGTTGCAACATACCGGAGTTTGCAGAAACTGCGGCCAAAAGTATGCTGGATTGGATCAATGATGGAAAGTTACCTGATCCAATTACTCGTCTTTCTGTGTCACTCATTCGGCGTGCATCGAGTGCGAGCTAGTCGATGTGACATCGGACCTGCAACAAAGTTTGAACATAAAATTGAAGTATGTGATCTACGCTCGGCGGACCTCCAAGTGATAAATAGCAAAAATCGTCAACAAAGCGGGGCACGGATGATTCTATTTTTTCCAATCGACTCTTTTCCCAGGCCGAATCAAACCACTAAGTCGTTTACGAATTCTCAAAGTACGAATTCCGAATTCGCCTGCACCGGTGTTGCATGATTAACCTAGATGAGAAGAACGAATCGCCAGTACTACGTGGTTTGTTTGATTCAGCCATTGCAGCTGTAGCAGGTGAAAACTCTACGCGTAGAGCTTTACAAAACTTCAGCGCTGAAACCGTGTATGTCATCGCTATCGGCAAAGCAGCCGCATCAATGATGCATGGGGCCATTGATGCATTAGGAACTCAGTTGAGTCGAGCACTAGTCATTTCTAAATATGAACATATCGACGACACCCTTAAAAATGATGATCGTTGTAAATGCATGGAATCTGCTCATCCAGTTCCGGATGGTAGGTCGTTAGAGGCAGGCTTACACTTGCAGCAGTTTTTGCAAGGCTTGCCAAATGACAGCAATCTCCTGGTTCTAATCTCAGGTGGTGCCTCGTCGTTGGTAGAATCGTTGCACCCGGATTTGTCACTGAAAGATCTGCAGCGGGTCAATCACTATTTGTTATCGGCCGGGCTGGACATCAATGTGATGAATACGGTTCGAAAGTCTCTTTCATTAATCAAAGGTGGTCGTTTGGCCAATTTTCTCGGACCGCAAGCTACCTTGCAATTGCTGATATCGGATGTTCCCGGTGATGCACTGGATTCGATAGGGTCGGGATTGCTGGTGCAGCCGGCGACCGGTGATCACGCTTTTGAATTTGCCGATACATTGCCGGATTGGATAAAGGACTATCTGCGTGGCGGTAGTAGTACACCTGACAGCGATTCACCAATTTGGTCGCAGATCGAATCGAAGATTATTGCGTCTAATAAAATGGCCTGTCACGCTGCAGCAGATTGTGCGCGGTCGAACGGTCTTGTCGTTCAACAGGACGATGGGATACTAACTGGTGATGTTACCAACATGGCGTCTATGATAGCTCAGACGCTGACAGACCCAAATCAAGTGAGTGGTATTTATATTTGGGGTGGAGAGACAACGGTGCTTTTACCCGAATCACCGGGTCGCGGTGGACGTAACCAGCAGTTGGCGTTGCGGCTGCTGATCGAAATGCAAATGAGCTCCTCAGGAGCTGAAACAGTTACTACACGCTGGCAGGCATTGTGTTGTGGCACCGATGGCTCCGATGGACCTACCAGCGATGCAGGCGGTCTTGTCGATAATGATACTTTTAACATCGGCGTACAACGTGGGCTCGACATTGAGCAATATCTAGTTAGTGCTAATTCCGGTGAATATTTGCAGAGAACAGATGCGCTGGTGACTACCGGGCCCACAGGTACTAATGTCATGGATCTGGTCATAGCGTTAAAAGCGTAACTTCATGATGACACTATTTCGTACTGTCTATAGCTTTCTTCATTGAGAGCCATGTTCGTGTTCGGCATGACCTTATGAAACTGCGTCGATCGGAAAAGCGATGTCTATGTAAATACTGACATCGCTGTCACCGGTCGTTGTCCAGGTAATTTCACTTGTTTCAGTTAAGGTCCAGGCTGCATAGTCTAAGTCGTCAATCATCTTTGCGTTAGAATAGCTACTTTAGTACATGCTGATCGCGCTGCTCATAGGCTGCATTCTTGTTTATTTTTGACTGTTCAATGCTCAAACACTTCGGCGTACTGCGTTTCGTCAAAGCCGATCAAACGGGTGGAGCCATGTTCAGTAACTGGGCGTTTGATCAAGCCCTGTGGGGGGGGGGGAATAATGAATACAACCACTGATATCGGGCGCGAGCTTTCCGAAAGGCTTAACCCTAGAATGGAAGCTGCGTTGGAGGCAAGACAAGATATGAGCAACTGGTTCCCGGGCTTGCGGAAGGCGTTGTGGATTTTGCCTACGGTCGCCAGTACGCCCGCCCGGGTTTGCCACTTCGCGAACGATACCTTGCAACGATTGCCGCCCTGGCAGCTTTGGGGCGCAGACGTCGCCACAACTGGCGATTAATATTTCTGGTGCACGTGGAATAGGGCTTACTCGACAGGAAATTGGAGAAGTGATCTGACAAATGGCACTTTATGGCGGCTTTCCAGCTGCAATTAACGCACTCAATATCGCACTTGATGTATTCGCACTGGAAGACGCCCAAGAGTAGCACTATCAGGGAAAGGAGTATTCGCTGTACGCGCGTTATGGGCCTGACTTATGATTTGCAATGCGTCCGCTCTAACGAATGCCATCACACTGCGATCGGCAATTCCATCCTGGTCAACAATAAGATGGCAAACGCTGCCTAATTGATTGTCCGTTGCTGCTGGGGAGAATCCCCGAATCTCATTTTGTGTGGCGGCTTAGTGGGTGTAGGTGGGTTGTATGCCCTGTTATTTTCCATGGAGGCTGGAAAAAGACGACGGCAATTGTGTTGCGAGGGCTGAATGTGGATTTAAGTGCCGATTCCGGAAATTCTAGGTACTCACCAGATTCTGCTCTAACAGAAAATCGATCAACACTCGAGTTCTCAAGGGTACTTGCCGTCTTGAAGGATAAATGAGGTAGAAAACGACGGGATCGCTGGCAACCGAGGGCAGTATGGGTACCAGTTGTCCTTTGGCGATCTCTTTATTTATCATGCTGCCGAATATCGCACCGATACCATGTCCAGCGAGAACCATCTGCTGAAGCATCAACGGAGAGTTGCACAGGGTGTAATTCTGCGGTTGGACTTCGAGCAATTTGCCACGTTGTCTAAACTGGTGGACGCCAGTGCGGGTTTTTTGTGACAACGCAATCCAGTGATGTTTTTTCAATTCTCTTACTGTCTGCGGTTTGCCATTTTTCTTCAGATAGTCAGGACTTGCATACAACAACAAACATTCCTCATGCAGCACCCTGGCAACCAGTGAATCGTCCTGCGGAATACCAATACGAATGCCTAAATCTATCTGCTCGTGTATCAGATCCAGCTTGTCATCATCAAGGAGGAGGTCCAATTGAATGAGCGGATAGCGTTTTCTGAATGCGTGCAATCGAGGTAGCAGGTGTTTGTGAGCAATATCATGATTGACGGTGAGCAAGACGCGCCCATGGGGTTCAGGGGAGGAGACAATCGCTTCCACGTCCTGCAATATTCGGGGTAATGCGCGCGCATGCTCGTATACACGCTGGCCTTCGGAAGTAATCGTTAATTGCCGTGTTGAGCGTTGCAACAATCGCACGCCAAGCACTTGCTCCAGCTGCGCAACCTGCTCACTCACTCGTGACCGACTGGTGCTCATCTGTCGTGCCGCAGAGGCAAAACTACCACATTCTACGACACTGGCAAAAATCGCCAGATGTCGAAGGTGCGATGGGTTTATTGTACTCAAATACAGAACACTCCATTCGAAATTGAATATCTAGTGCCGACATTCATTATGCCGGAAACTACCATGGAATTATCAAACAAGGCCGATAGAGGCAATGGTTGGAAACACCTGCCGATATCAGTTGCTACCTACTGGAAATTACTCAAAGGGGAAATACTCGATGAAGAGAGTCACGTTACTGCTTGTTTTACTGATGGTACCGTTTGCATCATGGGCGAATGAGCTGACAAAGAAGAACAAGGAGCTGGTCACCAACTTCTACAATGAGGTTGTTCTGAATGCAGGATACGAAAAGCTTGACACGTTTGTTGGAGAAACATACATACAACACAACCCTGATATAGCTGACGGAAAAGAGGCACTCCGGGATCTGCTTAAAAGTCTCGTGCCTGAGGTTAAAAGCGGCGGCCCTCTTGGTGAGATTGTCCGAGTAATAGCAGAGGAAAATATGGTTGCCCTCCACGTTAAATTCTATAGTTGGCCTGGAGAAAATGGTGGCGCGGTAATGGATATTTTTCGCGTGGAAGATGGAAAAATCATAGAACACTGGGATGTTGTTCAGGCTATTCCGGATACGTTTGCCAACTCAAACGGTATGTTTTGACCTAGAGTTACGAACTTGAACGGTACAGAGTAGAAGCATCGTTTCACACCTGAATTTTCCAGTATCCGAAGGCATGGTCTTTATTAGCAAAGTAATCGCCGCCAGTCCCGTGTCATTGATTACCAGCTCACCCGCCTACAGATGTTTTTCAGGTGCAGGCCGATGGTGTCCGCGCCCTTTTCAAACAGCTCTGCCATCTGGGCTTGGCTTGTGATAGCCACAAGGTATCCTCCCCAAGCCGCACTTCGATGCGCGTCTGACCGTCATCGGTTTGGTAGATTTCGATGCGGCTAGCGGGGGGCATGTGGCGTTCATCTTCACTTCAAACGGAATTCCATCGTTTTCAATCTCAGTTGCTCCCACATAAGTGACCGCTTAGCTCACTAGCCGGCTTTCGAAAAATTCAACGGCATCGTATTACCTTTATAGGTGCACGTAAGCCGTATTGTTCTGGAATCCTTCGTTACAGCGCCATGGCATTTTCCGCTGGTAGGACGTATCTGATCGGGTGAGTTGTTAATGAACTCGGCGTCGATTGCACGGCCCGTCATTACCGCGTTGATCTGCTCTTTGACCAGAATGTCATAGCGTCTTCCATCTCTGTTAATGGTGAGAGCGTTTCCGGACTGCTTCACCCTTAAGCTCAATTGCGGAAAATCGTTATCCACCCATTTACCGCTGATGGAAGGCATGGGTTGTTCTTCAAGCGGTACTGCATCGCCACGCAGAAACCCGGGGAGAGAGCCTCTGGCATCCTGTAGCGATTCCCGAGCTTCGGGACTAAGGGCCGAACAGCCGCTCACCACCGAGACTGCAAAAAGCATGATTGATGCAGATATAACGTAAAGTCGATGTATCATACGGAGCTCCATGAATTCCTGCCTTAATTGACTGAACGACGTCAGTTAGCACCAAGCCGCTGAACGGTTGTTGTGGTTCAACGTCAACAAGCGTATCAACCGTAACGGTGGTCAGCTTGATTATAGACGCCCTCGAGACTACCTAAGGATCAGGCGGTTGATTCTGCGGTAAAATACTCACAGGCGTAACCACTGTTGCCCGTTCGACCGAGAGCTTACCGTTGATTCAACACGTCGAGCGCATCGGAAACATTGGAGTCCATCAGCGACAGTGAGGCGATTCCGTCCTGCACAATACGATTGGCATCTTCCAGCAATTCAAACCTGGCGGGTGTCAGCGTCGCCATGCTTCTGCGAGCGTCACGTACACTTTTTTCAGTGATCACGAGGCCGATTTTCTCCAGTGATTTCAACGCTCGTGCTACCGCCGAGGGCGTCAGGCTAACGGCCTCCGCCAGATCCACACGCATTGCAGCACCCTTGTACTTCATCTGCAGCTCGTTAAGCAGATGAAACTCGGTGAAGCTTATCCCTTTGGTGCAGGACAGAGCACGATCGAGTTTTCGTTCGATGCAGGATGCCGATTTGAGAAGGCTGAATACCAGCTGGGTTTGTGTCTTCATTATGCAATCAACAGCTTACAATTTGATATTGTCGCTCGCATATGGATTGAAACCTCATGCATTGAGATCGCCAGGCTTTGGGCTTTGGTGGCCGCCGTTACTAAAAGCGTGGCAGCTGTTTTCCATTTTTCCCCGTTAATTGGGTAGAGCCCGGAAATCGACGTCGCTCGCCTTGTGATCATCGCCACGAGACACTGACCCGAATACTCGCGCCTGACTCGCGCCGTGCTCAGGGGCTAGCTGGAGAATAGCTTCTCTGTTCTGACGAAGGGTATCTAAAAACATAGGACCGGGATCATCTGAAGTCCGCGAATAGTGACAATCCCAGACAGTAAGGAAAGACAACCTTAGCTCAGGCGTAGTCCTCTTCCGGGCCTTGCATAATCGCGTTGACGATGCCTTGGGTTGTGGAAATACCGCCGAAATAATCCTTGCGCTCCTCAGTCGTATTGTCGTTGTTGAAAATAGGGGGGTGGCAGGGATGGATTACGAAGTAGGTGACGTCGTCGCGCTTTGGGAGGTGCCCGGCAAAAGGTGCCGCAGCATCCAGACAAACAACGATGGCGCCCGAGGGTATTTCATCAATAATGAATGTGGCTACTTTTCCAATGACGGTGTCAGGAACAGCCAACACCACGACCCTGGCACCTTCCAGTGCTGCAGAGGGCTCCTGGCAATCATGGCCTAACTCTGATTTCAGTCTGTCTCGCCCTTCCTGGGGTACTTCTACGTGTGCAGTTTCAAATCGGAATTATCAAGGTTATGAGATAGGCGCACTCCCATTTTTCCGCCCGCTCCGAACATTGCTAGTTTCCGAATTTTCAGATCCTTTTTATGTGATTACTGCTAAATAAAGTGGCAACTGGTATGATAAGTATGTGAGTATACATGTAGTTCACGCACTCATAAAAAATAAGCCTTTTGATTAATGATTAAAGCCTGATCATAGCGGCTCCAGACGGAGGCGTTCATGTATTGAAATTAATGGAGGAAGTAAAAATGTTTACAAAAACCACCACCTTTCTTGTAACCGCTATTGCACTCAGTGCGGTAGGCACATCGGCAATTGCCGAAACATCCAAACTCAGAATCCAGAGTCACCAATCAGTGGAATCGACGCAAGGCAGACTGCTTCAGGAATTTGTTGATAACGTTCACACCATGTCTGGTGGGGATATTGAACTCGAGTTCTTTTACTCGTCTGCCGTTGTCAAGTCAGCCGAGACGTTTGATGCGGCTCAAACCGGTATTCTTGATTGCGACATGACCAACGGTAGTTACCAGACCGGTAAAAATGCAGCCTTTCAGTTTGTGGCCGATACCATGGGTGGGTACGACACGCCTTTGCAATACCTGGCCTGGGTCAACTACGGTGGTGGACGTGAGCAGATAAATGAGCTTTACGCAGATTTTGGTATGACCTTCATTGGCGCGCATGTGGGTGGTCAAGAATCGTTGAATTCCACTAAACCGCTACGTGGCATTGAGGATCTGAAGAATTTTAAATTTCGATCTCCTCCCGGTATGGAAAGTGAAATCTTTGCCTCACTTGGAGCCAAGCCTGTGGTGATGGATTTTACCGAAGTGTTTACTGCACTTGAAACCGGCATTGTTGATGGGGCTGACGCG
>JBGCFI010000086.1:0-11065 GCA_045106855.1 Granulosicoccus sp. | reverse complement strand
GAGATCAGCAAATGTAAAGACTCGCTGTGTGCGGAAATTGCCTGGATGTGGGATGTTGCTGTTGCAGGCAGAAAGATGATGGATGTCAAGAATTCTGCGCAAGCTAGACAGAAGCAGCCTCTGGTTGGCCTGCAACTGTTCAGTAAGTTTCGAAAGGATGGCGACAAATGGCAGGGACGTATCTACAATCCGGAAGATGGACGGACCTACCGGGCGACTATGACTTTACATAGCTCTAATGTATTGAAGCTGAAGGGATGTTGGGGGCCTTTCTGCCTGACTCGTTACTGGCACCGCTTGCGATCTATCCCGTTTCCTACTGAGAGGAAGCTTGATCTGCGCAAGTGAGTGGTACTGTTATCGACTAGCAGTGTCATCTATGACTCTTCAAGTAAGTTGTTTAGTTCTTGTGACGATTTTCAAAGCTCGTGTGGCTCTGAGGGTTTGTATCAACGGGCAACATATGGTTCTTGCCTGATATTTAATATGGTTGTACTGTTGCTACAGCCCAAGTGCGCGTTTTCGCTGGTTTAATGATTGTGTCAGTGTGGCAGCAACAAGTGGCAAGTTTCGTTTTTCCAGAGACACATATAGCTGAAACTGTCGTTCGTCAGCCTGTGCCAATCTAGCATTTAGTGTTTTCTCGTCATGATGAATGTCGGCCTTTAACTTGGCAGCTGACTCTATTAGATCCAGGGTCTGTTGATAGAGTTGTGCCTCGAATGATGTTCTGGATCTGGTTCGAGAAACCGGGTCTGGCGCTTTATAGGTTGGCTTCGATTTTTCTACAAGCCACTGTTGGTAGCGGTTCTCGGCTAACGTATCGAAGATACTCATGATGATGGAATTTCATTCTTTATCTGTTCATGTTAACACTCTAGCTTGAAAATCACGCTAGGTGCATCGCATAAAGTTACCTCTGCAGTAGTCACTTGCGCCCTTTATGATTTTTTTTATATCCGGTTGTATTCATCAATAATGCGTTTGTCGTGGCATTTCGGCAACTTTTGATGGCATCGTTACCCGGAATTGTCAAGGATGCGTTAATACTCTGCCTATAAATTATGTCGCCTTGTCGCTAGTAGATCAATTCTGCACGTTTTTCCCTTAGCATAATGCATCAACGACTGGACGATGTATCATTTACATGTACGTGTGTGGCCAATTTTCATTTATTTATGTCGTTTTCCTAGTCAGTTGATCAAACAATTGGACTGCGTCTTGATGCATTTGGCTAGCAGTACCGTCTAGCTTAAGCCCCAGCAGGGTTTCTGGATTGCGTAGAAAAGCCAGGCATTGTTCATCTGTCATCAACGAGCATACCAATAGTTGGCTCAACGTAATCTCCCACTCTTTCAGTGATAGGCGCGGGCGAGACTTTAACTCGAATAATGTTCGTTTGAAGCTCTCAATTTCTTCTGGCTCGAGGGCTGGCGGTTCTATCAGTGTTTGACGAGTTGATATCTGGACCGATGAACCAGTGACAGATATTTTCTGATGCGACACGAGAACATCACGTTGCGCCCAGTGTGGTCCGGCTGGTAGGCTAATCAGATGTGAGATGTCAATAGAGTTGGCATTCAAGCTTACTTCACGTGAATCGTTGGCCCCGTATCGGGCAACGCTAAGGTTTGAAGAACAGTCAAAGACATCAAATTCGCTTATGATGGTGCTGGCTGGTTCGACAACTGATTCCGGATATCCACAGACCGCTAGGCGTGGCTTGTCGTCGATTGTTAAAGTAAGAACGGGGATATCGCCTTGACTAGATCCGATTCCCGCTGAGCAAACGCACGGTTTGCTAGGGACGGCATTCAGTGCCGAGGAAGTCCTATGAGATCCGCTGCAACTCACCAATAAAGGTATTGTTACTAAAATACAGGTGAAAGTTTCAGTTCCTGTTATTAACTTCATTAGGCCTTTCGCATGTGTTTTCGTTGAATCCAGCCACTGAAGGTTACTTCTACTTTTGCCCAGTCACCTTTGATTTTATTCACATTAACTGCATACCCGTTAGGTAGAACATTTGGTATTGCTTCGGCATCTGGTTCACCAATTCTTCGAATTTTTAGAGAATTGGCTACCACAATAGCTTTGTCACCCTCTGCAATCTCTAAATCCGGAATGTCGCTGATATTTTCGACGGCATCAAATGAGGGTTGCTCGCCTTTAATGACCAAATCAAACTCTTTGCCGGCCAGTGCAATTAGCTTTCTAACAGATTTTTTGGAGGCGGTGACGTCCGAGTAACCGTCATCATTCAAATCCACGAAATCACTGCCGATCAGGATGCATCCACGAATGTCAGTGTAATAGTTGCCAGGATGAATCAAGACAAAGCTTCTGCCATTCACTTCCTGCTTACCGGGGCTTTTAATGTGATAACTGTGTTTATATTTTTCTGAAACGCGTTTTAGCGCTCGGTACTTGCCCGTTGGAATGCATGAAATGTCCCGTTCATTATCGCGCCAGGGTAGCTCGAGTGTTTTACAAGTAAAGATATTTTTCCTACCATCCTTTAACGTTAGAGTACCGGTCACCTGTTTATCGGTATAGTGCTCTCTTTGTATGGTAGCTTTCATCGTGATATCCTGATCGCATGCAGAGCATTCCGTTCTAGCCTACTTTTAAAGAGTTGTCAATGCACTGCATTAACCACTTTGATTCCGTGCGAGTTGCGATCATTCAGAGTAGGGGTTTTCCGGACTTGACCATACACCCGGGCAGGGTATTCCAAGTTGGATCATACAAGTTTCAATGGAATTAGATGCCGATCGTATTTGTCTGAGCGTTATTACTGAGGGACTGCTGCAACAATGCTTATTCGAAGTGTTTCTTCCATGCTAGAAAGCGGAAGCTATTCACGGAGATTTTTTTGATACGCTACAAACAATATGAGTCGTGTTGTTAAAATTGATTGAAGTGAAATTACGATAGAACCGCCTATCGAGAAGTGAGAAGCAAACCAAGCCAGCCACCTTTTAATCGTCGACAGCACCACTAACCTTTGCTACTGCCTAAGACTAAGTAACTCGAGAGCCAGGATTTGGTTTTGCTGTAGCAGTCTGATGGAGATATTTGTTTGAGATTTCCTATAATCACCTGTTGCTTGACACTAGCCCGGATTATTCATGAAATCACCCAATACTTTCGAAAGAACAACGCCCGCCGTTCCTTTCCCAGTAGCGAATCCCGTTCCCTCGATAACACAATCGGTATGGCATTTTTTACTTGCAGTCTGCGATACCAAAGTGTTGGCCAGTCTGGTTAGCTGGGGCGATGTTGAGGGATCTCACGTGTACCTTGAAAAACGCACGGCAACGCTCGTGGAAGCATCATGAGTAATAAAATCCCTGAGCGTGTCGATGAAAAGGCTGCACGTGCTCATCTGGATACGATACTAAGTGATCACGAACAAGCTTTTGAGAGATTCTTTTTGGCGAGATTTCTGAATCTGTCATTTGAGTATTTACCGCATGAGGCGCTTGATGTGGAAAAAGAAGTCTGCCGGGTGAGTTTTCCCATGTCGGATATGCTCAAGAACCCGCAGGGGTCGTTGCACGGTGGTGCCATGGCAACCGTGATGGACATCTCCATGGGCCATTTGGTGAACAAAGTAGCGGGTCCGGGAGCGACGATTGAAATGAAGGTCCAGTTCATGCGCCCGGTAACCGAGGGCTTAGTCACGTGCGAAGGGCGATTTACTCGCAGGGGCCGTTCAATAGCCTTTATGGAAAGCCGTTTATCTGATGTCAATGGCAAGCTGGTAGCTCTCGCAACGGCAACGTGGAAAATGCCCTGAGAAGTTATCATGGCTTTGTGGATAAGCCCAAACTTGGTGAAACCAAGGTTGGATTTATTTGCCGCTGTGACCATGCAGATTGCCCGGTCAATGTCATTTAATTCTTAGGCCGGTTTGCCATTTAAAGTTCCAGCTAAGTATGAAGCACCACTTTTCACACAGCACTATTTTTACGTGAATATTTAGCATGCGTCGAAATACGTGTGGTATGTGATCACGCTTGCTGTTAAATGCAGAAATTACGCTACCCATCGCGGCTGAAACTGCCTTAAAAAGTGCACACACTTAAACATCACAAGGATATCGCGGTGGGACTAACCGCGATGTTGAAACTGGTATTGTATGCGCAGCAGAAAGCGATATATCTAGCGTAAAAATTTGTTACCCGCTATTCGTACAATTCCAAATTGTTTGGATCATAGGTGCCGACCTCACCAAGACTGACCACCTAATCCATTTGGTCAATCAGGTTGTCTAGAGTACCAAGTGGTGACTTTTCGATTATCAGTAATTCACACTGCAGAATGAGGTGGTTCAACCATTTAAGCTATTGACTACTAGATATCGTAAGTAGGTCAGTGGCGGCTTTTTCCCGCGAAGCGGATGACAAAAGTGTATCACCCCGAGTTCGTGTGTCAGTACAAAGAAAGACGGTTGGCACTGATGCGCGGTTACCACTGGTGACCATCGTTGTCCGTTGTTGACAGTGTACAAAAATAAATTGTTAAATGACTTAAATAAAAAGTCGAATCAGGCAAGTCGCGTTGTCTTGCCGGCCATTCTTTACCTACAGTCCCAACTGCGAGAACCGGAAATGCCACATCAACCCGCCAGCAGCGTTCTCCAGGACGTTAGAGTCCTAGATCTTACGCGTGTGCGTTCCGGCCCCACTGCAGTTCGACAACTGGCTGACTGGGGTGCGGACGTCATCAAGATTGAACAACCCGTTGCACTTGAAGCAGATGGTGCGCTGGGTGCGGCACGAGACACATCGGATTTTCAGAATCTGCAACGCAACAAGCGTAGTTTGACATTAAATCTCAAAGCGCCAGAGGGACTTGAAATATTTAGAAAACTGGTTGAAGACACTGATGTATTGGTAGAGAACTTCCGTCCTGATGTCAAAAAAAGATTGGGTATTGACTACGAATCAATGCAGTCAATCAACCCACGACTGATCTATGCCAGTATTTCAGGCTTCGGGCAGGACGGCCCTTATGCAAACCGTCCCGGGTTTGATCAGATACTGCAGGGCATGGGCGGTCTGATGTCTATTACCGGAGCACCTGGTGAAGGGCCCATGAGAGTTGGTATACCCATTGCTGATTTGTGTGCCGGTCACTTTTGTGCGCAAGGAATTTTGCTGGCTTTATACGAGCGTGAACGATCCGGCAAGGGCCAGTGGCTCCACACTTCCCTGTTGCAGGCAATGATAGCGATGCTCGATTTTCAAGCTGCTCGCTGGACCAATGATGGGGACGTCCCAAATCAAGCTGGAAACGATCATCCAACCACTATACCAACAGGTGTGTTTGCAACCAGCGATGGATATATCAATATTGCTGTAGCGGGGGAGGTAACCTGGGAGCGATTCTGCAAGGCGCTGGATAAAACAGAATGGTTTGAGCACTGTGATTACTGTGATGCCACCTTGCGCTCCAATAATCGTAAGGCTCTAAATACGGCGATCAATGCGGTCACGGAAAATCACAGCAGTGATCACTGGATAGGCGCGTTAAGCGCTGCCGGTGTGCCATGTGGCAGCATCTACACCATAGATCAGACATTTGCAGATCCGCAGGTAGAACACTTGAACATGTCACAAAAGGTCATGTCTGATTCGTTGGGTGAGCTCAATCTTATAAGCCAGCCTGTGGTGCTTGATCGCACTCCCAGTTCAATTCTCACAGCGCCTCCTGAACGTGGCCAACAAACGGAAGAGCTCTTGTCGATGCTTGGGTATAGTGACGATGAGATCAGTGATTTGCGCGCCAGGGATATCATTTAGTCACTTTAGTTTCATAACGAATACAAATAAAATGATTGCCCGTAGTAAGGCCATGATAGGTCGTATTATTTGGACAAACCCGCGAGCGTCGCAAAGCGGTAGTACTTGCCATGTGGCAATCCACCATAGAGATGCTGGCAGCATGTCTTGAAGACGATCAAGCCTGGGTGTTTTTATAGTCTGGTGCTGGTGGCAAAGCGTTCGTATCCGGTGCTGATATCTCTAAGATCTGCAATCACCTGGTGCAGGTTTTTTACGCGTCTATCATAATTCGATGAGTAATATTCATGTGATAGCACGATGCTCTGTAGCGCCATCGAATTTGCCAATTGTAAAAAAGTGAGTGAGTGGATTATGCGGATAGGCTAGATGACGCACCACCCGGAGGTGATATTTCTGACCATCCCTGCTCTTATTATGTTTATCTGTCCAAGACTTGACTATATTGTGATAGCGTGTTTACAAGTCACATAGTATTTCGACAAGCGTTTCTGCGTAACGCAAATAAGGTGAGCGTTCTCTGACAAGTATGAACACTGGACGTTTTTCTTCGAGCGAATCTATTTTTCTAAACGTCAATTCGTTTGGCAATAAATGAGTAACCTGCTGCGGCAGTACTGTTATCCAATTTTGTGTTCGAATCATACCGATCAATGAAAGCGTGTTGTGTACTGATACATTGGCTTGCGATACGGCCGCTTTAAATTCTAAAGATTCGATTGTGTTACACAGGTTGTTACTAACAAAATCCTTAGAGATCAGGTCACTGATGACTGGTGACCGGGTTTGCGTTGCAAGCGGATGAGCCGTGGAGCAAATCAGTCCAAATTGATCCTCAAACAACAAGATACTTTTTATTCCACTTAGCGCTTGTTGTCCGGATACGATGCCAAAGTCAGCGTGGCCTTGAATGAGTGCATCAATAACGCGTTGGGTATCTGTGTCTTGTAGTTCCACTTTTAGCCCTGGGTATTGTTGCGTTAGTTTCCTGATTGCCAAGGGACAGACCATACTTGATACGGATGGTATCGAGGCAATTCTTAATAGGCCGCGTGGGTGATTGGCAGCGCTCATAATGGCGTTGACGGTGTTATCAAACTGCCTTAATTGCTCCTGGGTTAATTCGAATACTTGCTCTCCAAGCGGGCTCAGGCGGTTTTTTCTATCACTTTCGAACAGGCGTTGTCCGATTAGAGATTCAAATTGCTTGAGTGTCATTGACAGGGCCGACTGGGTTTTCGACAGTCGATCAGCCGCGTCTGACAGGTTTCCTGTTTGTGCGACCGTGCTGAAACATCGCATCATCTCGATTTTGATTGACATATTTCAGAAAAATTGAAATAAACTTAAAATATTACAGTTTGACTGATCCATGGATAGAAGTCACCCTATCCCCAAACAACATAGAAAACTCAACAGAATGCCCAAATCTCATTTGAACCTGATTGCCGGCGCGTGGAGCGCGGGTGACAAAGAGATAGAGAATCGCAGTCCGTCGGATGTGTCGGATCTCATCGGACTTTACGCCCAGGCCACCAGTGATCAGCTAGCAGCAACTATAAACCGCGCGAAACAGGCTCAAATTGAGTGGGCTGCTTACGGTTTGGAGCGTAAACAGTCGGTTCTTAATTCTATAGGCACTGAGCTGATGGCTCGATCTCAGGAGTTGGGTGCTCTGCTGAGTCGCGAAGAGGGCAAGCCCGTTGCAGAGGGCAAAGGCGAAGTCTATCGCGCAGGTCAGTTTTTTACATATTACGCCGCTGAATGCTTACGCCAACTTGGCGAAAATGCCGACAGTGTGCGAGATGGAATTGAAATTGATGTTCGCCGGGAGCCAGTCGGTGTTGTAGCGGTGATATCACCCTGGAATTTCCCGACCGCCACTGCTTCTTGGAAGATTGCGCCGGCACTGTGTTATGGCAACGCTGTTGTCTGGAAGCCTGCAAATCTCACACCAGCGTCAGCAGTTGCGTTGACTGAAATCATTGCAAAACAAGATATTCCTGAAGGATTGTTCTCTCTTGTTATGGGGGCTGGTGGCACTATCGGACAGCAGCTGGTAGAAAGTGTGGACGTTGACGCCATCACTTTTACTGGCTCCGTTCCCGTTGGAAAACAGATCGCAGCAGCAGCAATAGCAAACCTCACCAAAGTACAAATGGAGATGGGTTCCAAGAATGCGCTGGTAGTTATGGATGACGCAGACATAGAACTCGCCGTTACCGTTGCGGTGGGTGGAGCATTTGGTGGCAGCGGACAGAAATGTACCGCGTCCTCGCGCCTGATTGTTCACGAATCTATTCGCGATGTTTTTACGGAAAAATTAATTGCCGCTGCAAAAGGGTTGCAAGTGGGCCACGCGTTGGAAGAGGGTACGCAAATAGGACCGGTCGTCAGCGAGCAACAGTTGCAGGAAAATCTCGACTACGTAGCGATTGGCCTTGCCGAAGGAGCTGAACTTGTGTGTGGTGGAAAGCAACTCGATCTGCCCCAGGAGGGTTACTACATGTCGCCCGGTGTGTTCGTGAATACTCACAACGCCATGCGAATCAATCGTGAGGAGATGTTTGCACCCTTAGCATCTATTATTAGCGTGGGCAGCTTTGATGAGGCTCTAAGCGTGGTAAATGACACTCAGTTTGGTTTGACGTCGGGTATTGTCACTAAAAGCCTTGCACGAGCTACACACTTTCGTCGCAAAGCCAGAACAGGTGTAGTCACCGTTAATCTGCCAACAGCAGGAACCGACTACCATGTGCCTTTTGGTGGCCGAGGCGATAGTTCCTACGGTCCGCGAGAACAAGGGCGGGCAGCGGCGGAATTCTATACCACCGTAAAAACAGCCTATATCAGCGCCGGACAAGCGTAATGCGTATCGACTGCCTGCAATATGCTAATTGGTCGGAGCGTATATTCCGGCAAATGCGCGAAGGTAACGTCGATGCTGTGCATGTGACGATTGCTTATCATGAAAATTTTCGCGAAACCGTACTTAATTTCGAGCGGTGGAATCGCTGGTTTGAGCAGTACCCTGATCTTATACAGAAAGGCTTGACGGCGCAGGATATCGACATTGCCCAGGCCGCTGGACGCACCGCGATTTTTTTTGGATTTCAGAACCCAAGCCCGATTGAAGACGATATAGATCTTGTCGAGATACTGCATACATTAGGTGCTCGATTTATGCAACTGACCTACAACAACCAATCACTCCTGGCGACAGGTTGCTATGAATCAGATGACTCCGGCATCACTCGAATGGGAAAGCAGGTTATAAAAGAGATGAATCGGGTAGGGCTGGTGGTAGACATGAGCCATTCGGCCGATCTATCAACCATAGAAGCGTGTGAATTGTCCGAACGCCCTATTGCGGTTACTCATGCCAATCCATACACCTGGTCTCCAGGTTTACGAAATAAAAAAGACAATGTTCTCGATGCATTATTTCAGCACGGAGGAATGCTGGGTTTTTCATTGTATCCGCATCATCTCAAAGACAAGTCCGCTTGCACTTTGCGAAGTTTTTGCGAAATGATTGCTCGAACAGCCGACAAGTATGGTGTGCAACATTTGGGAATCGGTTCTGATCTTTGTCAGGATCAGCCAGACAGTGTTGTGGAATGGATGCGTGTTGGCCGCTGGACAAAAGAGATAGACTACGGAGAAGGTTCAGCAAGTCAATCAGGTTTTCCACCGATGCCTGAATGGTTTCAGGACAACCGTGACTTCGGTAATATTCAATCGGGATTGCTCGATGTCGGTATGAGTGAAAGCGAAGTAGCTGCGGTTATGGGCGGCAACTGGTACCGTTTTTTTAACGAGAACTTTGGACTCGACGAATCCTGATGGCCGCCTCGTAGAAACGGGGATGCTTGCAATAGGACGGTTTGCACAGATAGACTCGAACCAAGCGGCTCTTTATCCGCGGTGGAACGAGGTGACTCAGGTATGAATGGCACTCTGCTTGCGGCAGACGGATGAGCGACGAAGTTTGCACGGCATCGATCAACTGGAGTCACGGGCGTGCAGAAATCCAAAGTCTGGGTGCCATGCTCGCGCCGGTTGACTTCACTCTATCCGATGGCCGAGTGGTATCACCACTGCATGTCGCACCTTGGGCAGACGAACCCATATCGCCGGACACTGCTCCCATACTGCGTGCTTTGCGTGGGGAGTGGCCCTGTGTTCCGTTTGGTGCGGCCAACCTTGCCACCATCAACTCGCGGTGGAAATATCAATCGACGCAATCTGACGGCGTGGCGCATGGCTTTTCGGCCAATGCCCATTGGACGCTTCAATCAATCGCCGAAAGCTCAATCCGGGCACGTATCGAGTATCCTCGTGATTCTGATATCAGTACTCTGGAAAGAACTGTAAGTGGTGTGTCAGGTAGCGCCAGACTGGAAATGCAGCTGGCTATTGATCCAAGGGCTGATACCTGTATTCCCGTTGGGGTGCACCCGATATTTCGATTGCCTGAAACAACAGGCGCTGTGCAACTGATTCCGGGTGCGTTTGATGAGGTCTGGACTTACCCCGGTGAGACGGGCGGCGAGTCTTGTTTTTACCCCGGTGAAAGGTATGCCAGTCTTCGTGCCTTGCCAGGACGTTCAGGTTCATGTATCGACGCTAGTCGCCTTCCATTTCAGGGTAGCAGTGAGGATCTACTGCTACTCACCGGTACTCAAGGGCGATTTGAACTTCGCTACCTCGATCAAGGGTATCGGGTTTTACTGGAATGGAATGCCAAGGACTTTCCGTGTGTTCTTTTATGGATCAGCAATCGAGGTCGCCAGCAAGCTCCCTGGTCTGGGCGACACCTTGCGTTAGGAATTGAGCCGGTTTGCGCAGCATTCGACCTGGGCGTCGATATATCTGCCAATGACAACCCACTATCACGGGAAGGCATTAAAACAGCCATAAGGTTGTCTGCCGGAAGTATCTGGAGAACCTCTTACACCATCGCTGCTGAGCTCTATCCGTAATCACCATCATGCGGTGCCATCAAACGTTTCTCACCTGTGTGAAGATGTACGATAGCGTATGTCGAAAATAAAAAATCAACGTAAAAGTGTCATTCTCGGTTGTGTCGCGATGATTGCGTCAACCATCCTGTTCTCGATGATGCATGTCTGCGTACGCTATCTGGGCCAAGAGATACACCCTTTTGAAATTGCATTTTTTCGAAATTTCATAGCGTGTATCTTCCTGTTGCCGCTGATCGTAAAAGATGGCGGGCAGCTCATGAAGACCGC
>JBGCFI010000085.1:0-4675 GCA_045106855.1 Granulosicoccus sp. | reverse complement strand
TGCACCGTCTTCGGTTGCTCAATTACTGCAACAGGGGCTGTTTCCGCCCATTCACGACCGTCCGGTTGCTGCCGAGGTCTGGCTGCAGGATTACATCGCTACATACGTGGAGCGCGATGTACGGGCACTGATGAACATCCGCGATGTGGTGGCATTCCAGCGCTTTGTGCAGTTGTGTGCGGGCCGATGTGGGCAGTTGTTAAATATCAATTCGCTGGCTGAGGATGCCGGAATCAATCGGGCGACCGCACAAAGCTGGCTGAGCGTATTGCAGGCAAGCCATCTGGTGTTGCTGGTGCAACCGTGGGCTACCAATATATCCAAGCGTCTGATTAAGACACCCAAGCTTTATTTCGTCGATAGCGCTTTGGCTGCATCACTCATGGGTATTCGTGATGTCTCGCAAGTCATGGCCCATCCGCTGCGAGGAGCTTTGTTTGAGAATTGGGCCATTATGGAGCTGATAAAGGGGCAGTGCAACGCAGGGCTGAAGCCAAGCGTGTACTTTTTGCGTGACAAGCAGGGGCACGAGCTTGATGCGCTTATCGAAACGGGTTCCGGTAGCCTCATGGGCATTGAGATCAAGTCGGGAGCCACAGTGGCCAGTGATTTTTTCAATGGTCTGGACCACTGGCGTGAACGGCTTGGCTCGGTTACGCTAGACCCATGGCTGATTTATGGTGGTAATAGCCGACAACGCAGGGAGCGTGGACACGTGGTGCCATGGAACGATATGGATGCACTGCTCAACGAAATGGTATCGACACGATGACGAATCCGGCGAGATCGGAACGGCTTACCCAGCAACGCGTAGTGCGTTTGTTTACTGACCCTAGCCATCCGCGCTCTTTGGGCTACGACTACCTGGGTGACTGGCAACAGCGGGATGCTAACCGTGGCATTGAAGTTAGCTATTTAAAGCGCAACCTTGAGCAGCGCGGATACACCAGCACGCAAGTGTCTGCTGCGCCACAGTAATTGCAAAAAGCGGCAGATGTCACTCGCGATTCGCTGTATCAGGCTAACCGTCGCGTATACCAGTTGCTGCGCTAAGGCATCAAAGTCAAAGTGGCCATCGATAAGGAGCACGAAGATGTTTACCTCATTGATTGGGAAAACGGTGAAGCAAATCACTTCGCTCTGGCAGAAGAGGTCACGCTACGCCATGGCAGCGAGCGTCGTCCCGATATTGTTCTGTATATCAACGGGCTCGCTATTGCGGTTATGGAGCTCAAACGAGGTTCAGTGAACGTCAATGATGCGATTCAACAGCTCAGAACCAATCAGGAAGAACAGTTCAATGCCGCATTTTTTAGCACGGTGCAATACCTTTTTGCAGGTAGTGATGCACAAGGATTACGGTATGGCACAACAGGGACAGACACCAAATATTTTCTGAGTTGGAAGCAAGGTGGTGATGCTCAGTCTTCCGAGGGCTATCTTCTCGATCAACCATTGATACAGATGTGCCAGAAAGAGCGATTGCTGGACTTGATACGTAATTGCATCATCTTCGATGCTGGTATCAAGAAGGTACCCAGAGAGCATCAGTACCATGGTCTGAAAAAAACGCAAGAGCGCATTGAGCAACGCCAAGGTGGTGTCATTTGGCATACACAAGGTAGCGGCAAGAGCATTTTCATGGTGATGCTGACACAGTGGTTGCTGGAGAATGATCCTGAAGGGCGTGTCTTGATTGTCACTGACAGGGACGAGCTGGACAAACAGATTGAAGGTGTCATGCAAAACACGGGCGTGTTGAGTGACAGCGATGCAGGGTCGCTTCGTATCCAGTCGCGTGCAGAATTTCAGCAGAAGTTGAGTGCTACAACGCCACGCTTGCTGTGTGCCCTGATTCATAAGTTCAATCCTGATCTGAACAGTTTGCCGCCCAGGGCGCATGGCCGTTTTTACGTATTGGTAGATGAATGTCATCGTACACAAGGTGGCAATATGAACAAGCAGATGAAGCAATGGTTGCCTGATGCCATCTTCATTGGTTTTACCGGCACACCCCTGTTACGTAAAGACAAAAAAAACAACGGGAGAGGTATTTGGAAGCAATATCCATACTTACAAGTTTGATCAAGCCGTGGCTGACGGTGTCGTGCTGGATTTAAAATATGAGGCACGTACCGTACCTCAGCGTCTAAGTTCAGCAGACAAGATAGACGAGTGGTTCACTGAAAAAAACCGCGGCCTGAACGGTTTTCAACAGGCGGTATTGCGCAAACGCTGGGCAACAATGGAAAAATTGATGTCGTCAGCAGGGCGCAAGGATCGAATAGTTGCCAGCATTGTGCACGACTTCGGGATCAAGCCTCGCCTGAATAACAACCGAGGTACAGCTATTCTGGTTGCAGCATCTATCTATGACGCCTGCCACTACTATCGACTTGTTCGTGAGTCACCGCTTGGCAAGAAATCTGGCATCGTTACCTCGTTTGAACCCAATGCCAACAAAATCTCCAAAGAAGAAGCAGACAGCGATGAGCGCTACAAGTTTGATACCTATAATGATCTGGTTCTGGCGCAAGGACAGACGACCAAGCAATACGAAGATGCAATTAAGAAACGTTTTATCGAAGAGCCTGCCAATTGCAAATTACTGATCGTTGTCAGTAAGCTATTGACCGGTTTTGATGCGCCTTCATGCACTTATATCTACCTTGACAACGAGTTGCGTGATCACAATCTGTTTCAGGCTATTTGTCGAACAAATCGGCTAGACGGTAACGACAAGCATTATGGGTACATCGTTGATTTCAAAGAAATGTTCAACAAGGTCCAGGAGTCAATTGCTGTCTATACGTCGGATGAGCTTGATGTGGACGAAAGTGACGGTAGCGATGGCAATGTCAAGCTAAAGGACTGGTTGAAGGAAGGTAAAAAGAAGCTCGATGAGACGCGTGAGGTATTACATTATTTGTGTGAGCCGGTTGAGCCACCTAAGGAGCTGGAACAGTATCTCCATTACTTCTGTGGAAAAGCTAACGAAACCTCGTCTCTTGATGACACGGAAGCTCTCCGCATGTCGTTCTACAAGACAACCATTGACTTCATTCGTGCTTACGCCGACGTGGCGACCGATCTGGAGAAGGCCGGTTATTCTTCTGATGACATCGCCGCGTTGAAACGCGAGACAGATTGGTTTACCGATATTCGGCAGGCCATAAAGCAGCACGCCGCGGAGGAGCTGGATATCAAGCCCTACGAGGCTGACATGCGCCACCTCATCAATACCTACGTGCAAGCAGAAGACGCCGACATACTTGCCGACCTTGGTTCAGTGTCCTTGGTGGAGCTGATTATCCGTACCGGAATACATGATGCAATTGCAAAAAAGCTCAATCAGCAAGGTAAGCTTTCAAACAATTCTGTGGCTGAAGGCATCATCAATAACGTTCGCAAAACCATCATTCGAGACCAGCTCACCGATCCGCGCTTTTATGCAAAGATGTCAGAGTTACTGGATGATTTGATTAGGCAGCAGCGTGATGACACCGACGCCTACGAGCAGTTTTTGATCGACGCTGAAGCGCTCGTCAGACAGATGAACAGCAAAGATAGTCAAAACACGTTACCCGTGGAGCTTAAGGATAATCCTGAGGCTGCTGCGGTTTACAACAATTTACCCAGTCTTGGTCCCACGGATAATGAAGACGACGCGGGCGAGACGGCTCCGGAATACCCTGATAGTAAGCTTGCCCTAGCGATGGCCATTGACAAGGCCATGCGAGAGCAGGCTCCTGCAGATTGGAAAGGTGATTCAGCTAGAGAAGGGGTTGTGAAAAACGTTCTGTTTCCTATGATGGGTAGAGACAGAGAAGCGACCGAAGCTATTTTTTGAGGTCATTCGAAATCAGCAAGGTTACTAATGACTGAAATCATCGAACTCGGTGATCTCTCCATCGCAGTGACTCGAAAAGCCATCAAGAACGTGCACCTGACTGTTCATCCTCCGCATGGGCGAGTGACACTGTCAGCGCCGTTGGGAACTCGTTTGGAGGTTGCTCGCGCCTACGCAATAACGAAGCTAGGCTGGATTCGCAAGCAGCAGAAGACATTGGCAGATCAAGCCCGTGAAACACCACGGCAGTTTGTTGAAGGGGAAAGCCATTGGTTGTGGGGGCGGCGCTATATTTTGACCGTTACCGAGAAGGAGTCTGTTCCTAGTGTGTCACTAGACCATAAACGAATCAGATTATATGTCAGGCCAGGCAGCACTCTGGATAAGCGAGCGCAGGTTTTGTATTCATGGCAAAAGTCTTTACTGCACGAATCGATTCCACCACTCGTTGAGCGCTGGGAGTCGAAACTAGGCGTGCAAGTTTCTGCATACTATCTGCAACGTATGAAAACACGCTGGGGTAGTTGTAACAGCAAGAACCGTAGCATTCGATTGAACACAGAACTGGTTAAAAAACCTCGCGATCTCTTGGGGTACGTGGTTGTTCATGAGATGGTGCACTTGATAGAGCCCACTCACAGCGAAAAATTCGGGCTCTACATCATTAACGGGGGACACCGGCATTCATTAAACTGGTTTTGCGACAAATCAATTTAATGGAGATACACCGATGTCCCTCGCATCTCGCATGTTAGGTATTCCTGGCCTGAAAGTCGAACGCGTCGATTGGAATAAAGGTCTTGATATCTGGGCTAGACCCACCCA
>JBGCFI010000084.1:0-5708 GCA_045106855.1 Granulosicoccus sp. | reverse complement strand
GTAATCCTGTGAGTGTTGACCTGCTGATGCGAGGAGACAACACCGCAGTGGACGGTGATGCCGTGGACTATCATCCAGATCAGGGTGCAACACCGGACAAACTGTCGTATACATTATCTTTCGTGCAGAATGATGCGCCGGTCGCCGTACCGGCAATTGTGGGCGGCGGTGCCATTAGCGGTGGTGGTTTATTCGGATTGTGGTCAATGATAGGAACGTTGTTATTGGCATTGCATCGACGGCTGCCATCGGTACGCAGGAAAATGCGATTCAGGGCAGTGGCAGTGATTGGCAGCGTGCTGGTAGTTGCAGCGTGCGGTGGGGGCGGCAACAGTGTAAGCGGTTCGGCGCCGGCCAATCCAGGTAGCAATGAAGCGACGATCCCGAATAATAACCCATCGTTTGTAAATAACAGTACTGTCAGCCGCCCTTCGGCAAACGCATCGTTTGCGCTAACCATAGCCAATTCACTTGATGGTACGCAGACAATACCACCGGTGGCAACGCGCGCGGTTGGAGCTACCAGCGTTGCACTGAACTCAGTCACTGGAGCGTTAACAGGCAAGGTCACACACACGGTTAGCAATGCAACCGGTGCGGTGATACGAGAAGGAGGTATTGGCCAGAATGGTGCGGTGATCGCAACGCTAATGCAGGCTGATGCAAACACCTATGTCATACCTGACAATGTCATTCTTACACCAGGGCAAATAGCAGCGTTCAACGCCGGACAGATTCACATAACCGTATTATCACCAGAGAATCCCGACGGCGAAATCCGCTCACAACTGAGTAATGAAAGGCCGGTTGTTTCCCTTCAGAGCACGCTAGATGACATACAGACCAAGGTGTTTTCACCAACCTGCTCCGGCTGCCATACAGGTGCGGGATCGACTCTGCCTGGCATCATGAATCTGACATCAGCTGACAGTTCGTATAACTCACTGGTGAATACCCCCAGTCTGAACGAACCACAGCTCGATAGAGTGTCCCCCAATGATGCGAACAACAGTCTGCTCATACGCAAACTGGAAGGAACGCATGATGTCGGGTCACAAATGCCGTTTCGAGGCAAGCCTCTGGATACAGCGGTGGTAGGTGCAATACGCCTATGGATCAATACTGACGCTGCGCGCTAATTTGCCATCTAGAACTTCACTGGAACCTCCCAGGTTGCTGGGAGGATTCGGTATGACCTACTATTTAGGAGGTGAAGTACTGCTGACCATCTCAGGGAATATCACTACCTGGCTGCGGTGCCTGGCAATCTTTTGCGATCTGGAACTGTCCGCGACAATTACAGGCATACAACCGTTCGTGATACTTTTTCTATTCGGCAATATTTTTATAAAGGCGAATTCAATTTGTAAGTGCAACTCGACAAGCTAAGCGTGAAAAACGTAGTAATGGTGCAGAGGCAAAACGATTCTTTCAAAAATATCGAAGGTGCCTTGTAAAGAGCTAGAATTGTGTCACTGACTTGTGAGAACCAATTTGCATACATTAACGGCAGACACTTAGCCTACCGTTCTTTTAGTGAGGGTAAGCTAGTCGTTCTTTGCGGTCGCTTCCAGGGCAACATGGATTCCTGGGCCCCAGCCTTTCTGGACGCGCTGGTCGCACAAGGTTTTCGAGTTATCACGTTTGACCACTCAGGCCTTGGACTCTCTAAGGGTGACGCAACCTACAATCCAATTGAGATGGTTTGCGACCCAGTTGATCTTATGCCAGCCTTAGACCTGCAAAAAACTGTATTGGTCGTGCAGTGATATCCAGGCCGATATTAATGAAATTGTTGTTCATAGACACCTCCGACTGTAGTTTGAGGTGATGAAAAGTACCCCAGAGAGCGCAGTTCATCAATGTGTTCGCGGTGGAAATTGATCAGATGCCAGATGTGTGATGGAGTGGGCTGATGGGTCGCAGCCGGTGCGTCAAACAGTGGGTGGGTGTTAGTGGGTAGCCGTCTCACTGTTAAAGTATCGTGATGGTAGGTATTTTGGTTTGCCGCCTTAGTGGGTAATAGGTGGTTTATTCTTCCTATACTTGCGGCTCATGCGCGATGTACCAGTTTCTAATTCCGTTTGACAGGCAGTTCTTTCAGTGTACGGGAGTTACGCTACTAGTCGTAGTTGCGCATCGATGACATCCCAAGGCGCAATTACTAAGTCTTCATCATCACGCTGTATCAAATCATCTGCTTCTAAGGCCGCAGTATCAACGTGCACGTTTTTATAGTCTCGACCTAACTTTTTCGATAATGCCCTTGCACTCATTGGCCCATGCTTTCTTAATGTTTTGAGCAATTCAAGCCGCGTATTGGTAAGTACTGATACTAGCGTCTCAAGATCGTCAAAATTCAAATGCACTTCTACATCCATCGGCTTGCCAGATTCTGCTTTATGCCATGCGTCTATAAATCATTGGTAGCTTTCTTTAGCGTTGCTCAATCCAATTTCTATCTTCTTCTGTTTCATATCAGCTACCTCTTAGTTTTTGCACATCAACATCGAAGTCAAACATAAGTTACTCGGCAGACGAGAATTCATATTGCTCTTCGTGGGGGCCGTAATGCCGGTGATCTCCTTTTCCTCTCTCATTTTCGTACCCAACAAGACGTACTCCATCTTTGCCGTTATACAGACTATATTTCAGTCCGTGCGGTCTCTCTACATCAGGCTGAGGCAACCGCTAAATTATAATTTCAAGTATCGCTCCATCAGGGAATACCAATTTACCTCGGAAAACTAGTGTCGCTGGAGTCATGTATGGCATGTTAGGCCATATAGCACTAATCTGTAACAGATTTACTTCACAATATGGCTGCGAAACTAAAGAAATTGAGGGCACTTGCTCTGGTGATCTAGACTCTAATCGTCGATTCAAGAGACTAGCAAACTGACATCTAACCCAGCCGTGAACCCGACAGTTGCGCCGCGGTCTGAACCAAATGAGTACCTCAGAACCAGGCCGCGCCGCAACTGCAAGTTACGGGAAATGTTAGACCTACTGCATGAAATCATCGCGATATTTGACTTGATTCTGTGTGTACGTTAGGACACTCGCGGAAATTCAAGAAATCAATACTTCGTTGGGAAAAATGATAAACAATATTATTCATCGTGTTATCGTAATGCAGGTTACAAATGCTAGTAGAAAGCAGAAGCATGAGAGAAGCGTTGATAGATCTTGTATCCAAACATACCCCGTTTGATGGTATCGAAAAAGATCATACCGTTAACACTTTAGCGTTCTTACGCCAAAATGAAAACTGTACATCCACCAGCAATCTAGCTGGTCATATCACTGCTTCTGCTTGGGTACTTTCTCCGATTCCATCAGCTGTACTTCTTACCCATCATAAAAAATTAAACCGCTGGTTGCAGTTAGGCGGGCACATCGAAAACGATTCTACGATTCATCAGGCGGCGCATCGAGAGGCCGTAGAAGAAAGCGGTATTGATAGAATTAATATTTTGGATGATTCGATTTTCGATATTGACATTCATGAGATTCCAGCAAGGAAAGGAATATCGGAGCACCTTCATTACGATATTCGTTTTTTGTTTCAGGCCGAATCAACGGAGTTTATCGTAAGCTCAGAATCCAATGAACTAGCATGGATCAAACTAACTAGTATAGAAAGTTTATTGCCTGATGACTCAATGCTTAGGATGTGGCACAAAAGCAAACCGTACTGTGCAAATTTGGAAGCGAGTCAGGATCTACCTTCCAGCTAGCCAGCAGTAGCAACACTCTAGCTTTATTCAAAGGGAAGCTGTTACGGAGCAAAAGGAGTCAAAATATCGCAACGCAGGTCTATCTCAGCCATGAACTCGACAGATTGATTTTTCCCTCCCTACGCTACCGCTCACCCCCGAAAACTCAACTGCAAGTTATGGCGGGTACTATCAGTGAGCGCAACACCTCTTACAATAGTCGGCAGGCTATGAGGAGGGGTTATGATGAAAAACACGACAGCGCATCGGATGAGTGTGGAAGATGTTGCTACCTTATGGGCAGGGTGGCATAAAGCAACACTTCTACAATCCAGTCGGAATCAGGTCAGCCGGGCAGTGTTTTAATTCAGTTGCCAGATGAATTAAGGCAAGATATTCATGACATACATTTAAATGTAGTGCAATCCTGGATTGGAGATTACCTGACACCAACTCAAGTTTTCGGAATCAGAGAGTACCGCAAGGGCAGCGTGTTGGAAATTCACCGTGACCGTTTGGAGACTCATGTGGCAAGCGTCATTTTGAATATCGATCAGAATGTAAAAACTGACTGGTTGCTGTCTATTGAGGATCATATGGTTCGCAAGCATGAAATCAGTCTTAAGCCAGGGGAAATGCTGCTGTACGAAGGAGGTAGATTGAAGCATGGGCGTCCTCTTCCACTAGACGGGTCCAGCTATGCCAATGTTTTCGCCCATTACAAACTGAAGGATATTTGAAAATTTCCTTATCGCGACAGTTTGCGAACACTGCAAGTGTGAACTGATGTTAAGGTTGTTGCTTACGTCTGCCAGCGATCACACCGCTTTTTCTGCCAATACTGGAGATCGAATAGTACAATGAGAATCGTAGATCGCTTTAATCTGTCATTGCCAGTTTTGCTTCTGTCAGTTATTCCATCTCAATTTTTTGCGAAATGGATAATCACGAATTCGGGTCTTGCGTTCGGGGTGGTAGAGCAGAGTGAATTAGCCCGGTTTCTGGGAAAGGCTTCGGTCAGAATGACATGCTGGCTGCTTGTTTACCTTGCCATTTACTACCTGTACTTGAGATTCAAATCGCATCGCAGCAGAGACAAGCAATGAAGACGATGCTGCCATTGCAGACCTGAGTCCGTATGTTGCATCTTTTGCATAGATCTCATTCATGAATTCGACTTCAAGATCACGCTGTGCCAGTAATTTCTCCAAACTCTGGTTTCCGTCACGCAGAGCCTTCAACTCTTAAACAGCGTTGACCTGCATGCCGTCGTATAGCCCCCGCCAACGATAGATTGTTTGCTCTGTGATGCCGTGACTCCTAGCCGTGCCAGCGATAATTGTCTAGTTGGCTTCACGCAGAATTTTGACTATCTGCTCATCTGAGTGCTGCTCCTTTTTCCTTCCGGTTTTTCTCGGATTAGGGAAACCTGACACGCTTCCTGGCCCAATTCCAAGGGAGGGTACTCCAGATTTGGCAGCCTGTACGTCGACCGTCCTGGGGCTTGGTGCGGGTGATTTCTCGCGCCAGCACACGACTGCCCAACCGTCTGGAAAAATCGAACACAGAGTTACTTGGTTCGGTGTTTCCAGTAGTATTAATAACCGAAAATTGCTCGGGTGATGCTTACAAATCTCTACGTAACAGGCATAAGTTAGCGCGCAATGAGTACCCGGTAACATCAACATCCAGTCAGCTCTGATTTACCCGAAGGACGCATGGTAAATATGGCGCCGTTTTAGCTGTTTATGGTTCAATTATGGCGCAGTTATGTAAACTGCGCCAGTTTTGGGTGTAAATATGGCGCCGTTTGGATAGAACTGCGCCAAAGGTGTCTGAATATAGTCCTGGGAAACTTTCTGATTGGGGCAACACTGTCTGGATCGTGGTTAGCTAGGTTGCGATGGTCAATAAGGCTGTGTGTTGCGTGAGCTACGCGGCGCTGCTTCCCGCCACAGTTTTACCGGCTCTACCCAACGCGCACTATTA
>JBGCFI010000083.1:0-6282 GCA_045106855.1 Granulosicoccus sp. | reverse complement strand
CATTGCGCCCGCCCTCGACTTCTCTCAGTGCCTTAACTATCTGACTTTCGCTATATCTCGTTTTCTTCATCTTTCGTTCTCCGTGTAATCAGTTTACGTCGGAAAACTCTAAATTGAAATGTACCTAAATACGGGAATGCTTACATCATCACGGGCAAAAGCGATCCATTACTCGCTCACTCGTCGGGAGGCATTGTCGCGCTATCTGAATGATGGTCTGTTGGATATGGATAAGAATGCGGTGGAGCGACAAATACGCCCCGTTGTCCTTGGTCGTAAAAATTATCTTTTTGCAGGCTCTGATGCAGGCGCAGACTCTGCTGCTTTGATGTACAGCTTACTCAATACCGCTAAGCTTAATGGGCTTGATCCCGAGGTATACTTGCGCCATGTACTGACCCATATCGCTGATCATCCTGTATCGCGAGTTGATGAGCTGCTGCCTTGGAATGTCAACCTGAGTTCGTCAGCCGGCTAGCAGCACACATTACCAGTAATCGTCAATGCGGTTCAGACCGGACGCTTACGATACAAGCCTGTATGCAGCAGTTGTACTAAGCTGCGCGTTTTTGGGATTCGGGGAACAACTGCTCACATGAGCTCGGTCTTGATGGCTTACCAATATAGAATCCTTGCCCACATTGGCAACCAATGTTTGCTAGAAATTTCATTTGCAATTGATTATCTATTCCTTCTGCGACAATATCCAAATTTAACTCCTGTGCGATATTCACCACCGATTTCAGTAAGGCTTTGGCTCGATCGTTAACGTGTGCATCAGCAACGAAGCTTCGATCTATTTTTATTCCCGACACGGGAAAATCACGAATATGAGATAAAGAAGAATAGCCGGTACCAAAATCATCTAACTGAACCTTTACGCCTAATGACTGCAAGCCCTCGATGACTTCTTTAGTTAAATCCGTTTTTTCAAGAATAGTTGTTTCAGTTAATTCAAGAATTAAGCAGGCTGGGTCGAGTTTTCGAATGGAAAGCGCGCTACTCACGTAGGCAACGAGAGACGGATCAATAGATGCCGCAGATACGTTTACATGCACAGAGTAGTTTTCACCTGACTCACGCCAGCTATGCAATTGATCTAGCGTTTTTCCAAGTATTTGCCTATCAAGCGTTGCAAGAATACCAAGCTCCTCAGCCAAAGCGATAAAAATATCAGGCAATATCATGCCATCTTTGGCATCATTCCAGCGGGCGAGTGCTTCAAAGCCAATAAGCTTATTGTTCGATAACTCTATGATTGGTTGAAAGTGTGGTTCAATTAATTCTGAGTCAATCGCCCGTTTGAGTCTTTCCAATAAATCCGATTTTTCTTCTATTCGTTTGGCCAGCTCAGGTGTGTACCAGTGAATGCCAGCTGTGCTTGTAAAACGGCCTTCATACATAGCAATATCCGCATCGTGTATCGCACTTTCAAGCGTATCGTTAGTTTTTATTGTAGTTACACCGATGCTCGCGTTTAATGGAAGTTTCTGGTTCTCGTGTATAAATGGTTTGTTGATCAGGTTTAGCGCTGACTGTATGCATTCAACGCAGTCTCTATCTGCGTCGAGCTTATACAGAACAACAAACTCATCCCCGCCTAATCGTCCAACCAACCCTCTGGTTCCGATAAATTGCAAAAGCCGATCAGCTAGCTCACACAGTATTGCATCCCCAGCTTTGTGACCAAAGTGGTCATTTATAGCTTTGAATTGAACAAGATCTAGCACGGCCAGCAATAAGGTGGAAGAGGGGTTACGGTTGTGCTCTTCCAGAATATTTTCCCCACCTAACCAAAAGCCACGACGATTGGTAACGTTAGTTAACGCGTCGGTGTTGGCAAATTCATGCAATTCGTCGCGAGACCGGGATACTTCATAAAGTGTCTTAGCGTTTTTCTGACTATCCCGAAGCTCTAATTCACGGAACTTATGCAATATAACCAAGTCGGGCGTTAAATCATAAGGCTGAAACAACTTTAAGTTGATGTCATGTTGTTCCAGTGTCAATCCGTTTTTAACCTGAGGCGTACCAATAAACAGAACGGTATTTGCCGACGTTGCAAGAAGTTGTCCACGCAACATGACGTTCATATCGCGATGAGTAATGCGCAAAAAAACCGATGATCGTGAATGCGCGTTAACCGTTGTCACAGTAAGCTCTGCAAGCCTAGGGCGAGTGACTTCGAATAGGTCCTCAAACGCCGTGCCGGTACACTCAGTGCCAAGCAACTCAACAATACCTGCCCCAAGCGACAACACTTGCGCGTCTTTGTCGCTAATCAATATATGAAAAGGGAAAAGGGTAGCAACATTGTTTGCAGAGAGTGTTAACCCATCATGCTGCATTAGCTTGTATTTGTCTTAGATGGAAAATATCACAGCCCTTTGTGCTCTTCTCGCTAATATGCTCTACCTGCCAACTTTCTTCAAATTGTTCGGCTAGCCCGTCTAGCAATCCAAGCACCATTGGAGCAAGCTTTGGTCGAGGGGAGCGATAAGTTAGCTCTAAGTGGTCGGCGTTCTCCACAACGGAGAACTCTGGCATTTGTGCATCGGGAAGGGCAATCTGAACTCTAGCATGCATGCTATCCAAACCATTGATAAAATCGATCATGTTATCCCCACCAAGATCAAATACCGACGCCCATCCTTCTTTGCCTGTGTAGAGAGTCCAATGTCGCCCGAATGCATGCAGAATTTCTTCAGGTGATTGTCCTAGTGTCTCGCTAGCTGCTTCAACTAACTTGTAAGTGATATCGTCACTGTATTGCGCGCTATCAATAAATACGCTGAGTTCTATGCCAGCGTTCTGCTTAATGTTATTCCAGACATCCACACCAGCACTCGTCACGACAAGGTCTTCGATGGCGCTGTTGATCATCCCGTACATGTTAGTTTTCTATTTAGAGAATACGTTGATGGTTTAAGCGGCAAGATTTGATAAAACTGAATAACAATTATCAGTTTATTTAGTGAGTTTGAGTATTTCGTGTTGAACCTTTCCCCATTCAACTGGGACAGTTTTTACATCCAGCTGCATAGAATAAAAAAGGCCCGCCGGTTAAACCAGCGAGCCTTCTTGGTAGCGTCTGATAAGACGGTTTAGATCACGATAGTCCCAACATCTTCAAGCACCAGAATCTGAGCGTCACCTAAAGCGTTAATACCATACGTTTGACATTGAATCGATTGTTGTGAGCCTGTTGCCTCAGCTCCAACAATATTCAATGTATCTGCTGCATCACCAAGAATAATCAGAGAGTCGTTGGCATTGGTCATGTCTATAACATCAGCCGCAGTCAACGTCATGGTTTCACCAGCACCACCGACCATGTCGATGTATTCAAGATCGGCTGTGTTGTTAGCTCCAGCTCCGGTAAAGTCGAGGCTCATGCCATCATCGAGAATGAGATATTGATGACTAAAAGCCTGGTGATCACCCATTAAGTGGGTAGAGCGGCAATTACAAGAATTTGGAAGTCAAGCGGACCCCAGATGGTCCCATTGTGACAATCCCACGTCCGAAACGGACCATCTGAAGTCCGCGGATTGTGACCATCTCGGGTCCGCAAGCATTCAAATCCCGTGGCAGTTTGGCATAGACAAGCTAAAACGCTTTAAAATGTAACCTTGGTG
The DNA here is from genome assembly GCA_045106855.1 of Granulosicoccus sp. Lineage (GTDB taxonomy): Bacteria > Pseudomonadota > Gammaproteobacteria > Granulosicoccales > Granulosicoccaceae > Granulosicoccus. The sequence goes on along the minus strand of JBGCFI010000083.1, from coordinate 2,644 downwards.
ACCCATAATTGGCTTTAATGAGTTACGAAGGTCGCAAAATGCCGACGCCAACAACGCCTCCAAGCGGTGTTAGAAGAGCTCTACGTACACTTGGTCACGATATCAGGGATGCGCGCATGCGTCGGCGCCTTTCGATGGAAACCTTGGCGACGAGGGCCTTCACGTCACGCAAAACCCTGCAGCGCATTAAGGTGATCATGGTGTCAGTATCGGAATTTATGCGTCTGTACTGAATGCGCTGGGTTTGCTAGATGGATTAACAGTTCTGGCCGATCCTGCAAACGATAAAATAGGTATGAGGCTGGCGAGCGCCAGTCTGCCAGAACGTATTCGAAAAAAATCCCAGTGAATGACATTGAAGTTCATATCTCACTTGATGAGATCACTTACAGAGTCGGCACTCTATACAGATAGGCCGCTCGTGGAAGGGAGTCTGTTACCTTCGAGTATCACGAAGATTGGCTTGCCAACTCCAAGCGATTTTCCCTGGAGCCTGGCCTGCACGTAGGGGAAGGTGCATTCCATCCTGGTGCAGATCGTGAGATTTTTGGTGCAATCGGAGACTCGGTCCCGGATACCTGGGGACGCAGGTTAATGCAGCGAGCAGAACGACGGCAGGCCAATAACGAAGGTCGACATCCTCACACTTTGAATGAGGCAGATTATCTACTCGGTGTGGCCGATGTGTCTCGTCTCGGTTCCTTGAGATTCTAAGCAAAGACAGATGAAGAGTTTCAAAAATCGACAGGAGAAGGTGTACCTGGTTTTATCAACTTGGGCCGTCTTCTCAAAAGCTCTCAGCGGATAGAAAATAAAAGCGAAACAGATGAAGACCTTTCCAAAATATTTGCTCCTGGTTCTTCACTTGGCGGGGCAAGGCCAAAGGCGTCCGTGGTTGATACTCAAGGAATGTTGGCTATTGCAAAATTCCCCAAGGAAAGCGATGACTATAGTATTGAGGTCTGGGAACACATAGCGCTGGTACTTGCAGCGCGCGCTAGAATCAATGTCGCTAAGCATGAACTAAAAATGGTGGATGGCAGGTACGTTTTGATCTCTTGGCGCTTTGACCGCAAACACCAACGACGAATACCTTTTCTGTCAGCCATGTCCTTGTTACAAGCAAAAGATGGTGATCGTGCGAGTTACCCTGAAATTGTTGATGAGCTGTCTCAGCATGGAGCGAATACGAAAGTAGATTCGCTGGAGCTGTTTCGACGAATGATATACAATATACTGGTGTCCAATGTGGATGATCACTTACGCAATCATGGATTTCTATGGACTGGTGTGGAAAGGTGGGGGTTGTCGCCAGCCTATGACTTGAATCCAACGCCTACAGATTTGAAGGCCAGAATTCTCAGTACCAACATTAGCCTCGATGAAGGTACTTGTTCAATAGATCTTGTACTGTCGCAGGCAGAGTTGTTTGGTTTATCGCTTGCCAACGCTCGTACTATTGTGGCCGAAGTAGGGCAGCGGTGGCAATGTGGCGAGATGTTTCTAAAGCCTTTGGATTAAACGTCAGTGATACTGATCGGATGGCCAGTGCGTTTGAGCATAGGGATTCAGTCATAGCTTCAAAGTTGAGTGGCTAGGTTCTTCTGTATTCAGGAATACAATTTAATCGACCACTTGACATACGCTCATGGACCTTACAGTTGCAGTCAGGTTTGGTCACTCTACAATATGTTACGTCCTTACTCTCAGGCTCAAACATCGCTCCGAATCATAGAAAGGAAATAGTGGCAAGCTATAAAATTAAAACAGTATCCAGTCTACTGCTTTGTTCAATAATGATAGGTGCATGCAGCGGCACAGATTCTACGGGTAATGGAATGAACAATGAAGTAGCCCCTGATATTGATCACAACAATGCAGCAGTAATTGGCGTCTCGATCAGCGGTGAACCTGCGAGTTATACATTCTCAGTCACTGTAGCGAGTCCGGATACTGGATGTACCCAATATGCTGACTGGTGGGAAGTGTTGCGAGCTGATGGTAGTTTGGTGTACCGAAGAATATTAGCTCATAGTCATGTGAATGAACAACCGTTCACACGTAGTGGTGGTCCTGTGGAAGTCATAGACAATGAAACTATAATTGTGCGGGCCCACATGAATACCATTGGGTACGGTGAACAAGTATTCAGCGGAAGCATTTTAGAGGGTTTAACACGGGATACTATTGAGTCATCCTTTATGGAAGAGCTTGCGTTTGTTGATCCACTACCAGCAGATTGTGCGTTTTAGTGTATCGCTGTTTGTGCTCGGAGTAGTTGCTAAGACAAGGGCTGGCCTTTGTTTCCAATAAGGTCTGGAGATTTAGAAGAGCTGCGTCGTACAAGATATCGTCGTCGGCACTCTTACCTCGCGCTTCTTTTTTTGGCCTACTGAGACTGATTTTCAGACGTGCCTATGGGTTCTGGAATTTCGAGAACTGCAGGCGCAGGGTCATGGCTTAATGCAGGTGGGATGGTGTTATCAATCGGGTTTGGTGAGTGCCTGTCCCTACCAAAAACAGGTACTCATTGAAACGGTTGACAATTCCTACCCATGGCCAGTGTGGTTTTTAACATGATCACGCTACTTAAACCGTTGCTCGATACAATTATTGGCATGCTAAGAAGCAGGGCGCTGCTCCA
>JBGCFI010000082.1:0-8251 GCA_045106855.1 Granulosicoccus sp. | reverse complement strand
TACAGCTTCACCCGAAGAAGACAAAGCTGATCCGATTTGGTCGATTTGCGATGCAGGACAGCAGGCAGTTTGATGGCGTCAAAGCGTCTACGTTCGACTTTCTTGGTTTTACTCACTACTGCACGGTCACGCGTACAAGCGGACGGTTCATGGTAAGCCGTAAGACGATAAAGAAGCGGATGATCAGTACGCTCAAAGACATCAAACTGTCACTGCGACGACGCCTTCATCGCCCGATCGCCGAAACGGGCCAGTGGTTACAACGGGTGTTGTCAGGTCACCAGAATTATTTTGGTGTGCCATGCAACTACGGTAGCGTGCAGTTCTTCTTTCGTCGTGTTGGCTGGTACTGGTTCCGTTCCCTGCGCAGGCGCAGCCAGCGTCATCGTATGACGGTGGCTCGTTTCCACCGCATCATGGCCCGCTACTTTCCGGCAGTGCGTGTTATCCATCCGTATCCGGCAGTTCGCTTTGACGCCAATACTCAAGGCAGGAGCCCGGTGCGTTAGCAGCGCTCGCCGGGATCTGTGCGAGGGGTGCCGGGTAACCGGCATTCCTATCGCGACCCCAGCCGGCGCTCAGGTTGCCAAGGTCAGGCAGCGTGCTTTACAGTATTCGCATCTTGTACTTTAAATCGCGCTACCAGGCCTTCCAGATCAACTGCCATAGTGGAAAGCTCAGCGGAAGCCTGATTGACTCTCTCGACGGCCTCTTGATTACTTTTTGCCTTGGTCGCGACATTGTCGATGATTCCGGATATTGCATTGGTGTTTGATGAGGTCTTTGCGATGCTCCGGGTGATCTCCTGCGTGGAGACTGACTGCTCCTGCACTGCGATGGTGATCGATGCCTGAATATCGTTGATGGAATTGATAATCTGACTGATTGAGGTGATGGCGTCGACGGCAGTTTGGGTATCTGCCTGTATTTCCACGATTCTGGATTCGATTTCCTGGGTAGCCTCAGCAGTTCCTCTGGCTAGATCTTTCACCTCGTTGGCTACAACCGCAAAACCTTTGCCTGCCTCACCAGCCCGCGCAGCTTCAATGGTCGCATTCAGTGCCAGCAGATTCGTTTGCTCTGCTATCGACGTGATGACCTTCACAACAGAGCCGATACTACCGCTGCTTTCGGCCAGTTTCTTCATGGTGCAATCAGTAGTTCGTGACAATACCACCGCTTCCTGAGCCACTTTTTCAGCATCCACCGTACTGCGCGAAATCGCTTTGATCGATTGGCTCATTTGTTCAGTGGCACTGGCGACCCTGGTGACACCGTCATCAACCTCATTAGTCAATTCAGCCGCACGTGAGGTATCAGCCGCGTTCTCTTGCACCGCTGAGCGCATGGTATCGGACAGTGAGGATAATCCGTCGGCCGCATTTGTCAGACTTTTTGCATTCGAAGACATTTCGAGCATGGTATGGCGTAGCTCTTCTATCAGGCGTTTGAGTGCATGGCCCATCTGACCAGCCACATCGTCTCCCTGTATGTCGATGACTCTTTCCAGATCACCTTGTGAAATAGCGTTAATGGTGTCGAGCAATCTATCGACTCGTATTTGCAGTTGTTTGGCGTGACGTTCCCGTTCATCGGCGGCGCTCTGCTGGCGCGCATGCTGCTCCGCACGTTTTTCCAGCACCTCATGCTCTTTGAACATGCGTTCTCGTTCGTCACTTTCACGCTGCTTTTGTGTAGCTGCTTCGAGTTGCTCGGCATGCAAACGCTTTGCCTCTTGAGCGTTCTTGCGAAATACCTCCACTGTACGTGCCAGCTCGCCCAGCTCGTCCGTACCGGATACCTCTGTGCTTGCGTCAAGGTTACCGGCAGCAATCGCGCGCAATGCCTCTATGGTGCTTAACAAACGTCCAAGCAAACTCCGATGTACCACTGACCAGTAAATAATGATCGTGACAAAAATACTCACTATGGAAAGCATGACAAGCTGCAAGCGTTTATCTTCAATCAAATGCATTAAATTTGCACCGGAAAGGTCAACGTTCTCACGGCTGAGCCGAACCTGATCCACTAGTTGTTCAACAAACAACGCTTGATCGTTAAACAGATTACCTTGCAGATCAATAATCGAAGCTTCTACATCCAGCACGATTCCACGCTGATCAAAGATACCTCCAGACTTTGTGGCAAGTAGCAGAAGATCGTTGGTACGTTCACGGACATCGATCAGACCCTGTACGGTTTGCAGATTTTCCAGCAGATCCACTACCGATGTGCTTGTCTCCTCGAAGCGCGTACGCATGGCCATAAGTGAAGCACGGGTACCTACAAACGTCGCCTGACCGATAATTCCAGCCAACGTATTCATTTCGGCTCTCAGTTCAAGTAGATCAGACTGGATTGTTATCCTGTTTCTCAACAATTCAGGCATGATGTTGGCGGTGCTGTTGCGCAACTCATCCCCGTTGAGCATCAATAGGAACTGTTGCATATCGGCAAATCCAGTCAACGCGTTGATCAGGTCTGACTGCACTGACAAAACAAGCTCTGCACTGGAGGACGCACCTGATCGTCGCACTGCCAGATTCAGATCCGGCTGCTTGAGCAGAGTGCTCAAATTCTGGTACTCCTTTTTTAACGTAGCAATCGAATCGGCATAAGCCTGTGGTTCATTCAGATCCTCGATCGGAATCAGTGTGCTGCCTGACAAGATACCAGTCATGGCAATCAGGCTGGCTTGAACTGACTGTTCCCATCGAACGAGGTTGTTTGCACTCTCGGCACGCATCAGCCAATGTCCGAGACTCGCCAGGTTGCTTTGCATCCTGACTGCAGCCAATAGCGATTCGAATGGTATACCGAGATAGGAATCGATTATTTCCAGATTCTCACCGAGCAGGTCATCTGTAGTGTCAAAGAAAAATGACGACTCTCGCTCAATGATTGAAACCAGATCGTTATTGATACCGGTATGACTCAGATCAGCCTCAAGTACCAGTTGATATACACGAGCTGTAGCATCCAATCGCTTCTCGACAGCGTTGTCAAGATCGTGTGTACCCTCAGACAGTTTGTTGATTCGAGCAAGTCCAACCTCTCGTATATCCTGTCGATCCTCAACTGCGCGGGCATTCAAAGTCACCTCGATCTGGTTGATCATGCTTTGTGCTTGGTCGGCCTGCAGCTGTCGTTGCTCCTGTGAGGTTGCATTCGCAAGCAAAGGTAACACCGCACTGAGTGTCATCCCGGATTGACTGAGTTGCATAGATTCCGACATCAGTGGCACACTCTTGCCGGATATTTCACTCAAGGCGTTTGCGACATGGCCGAATGCCACTGCACCGATCAAGCAAGCCAGCAATGTACCAGACACAACTGATCCGAAAGCCACTATCAGCTTGAAGCGGATTCCAAAAGTGAGATTTGTCATTATTGTTTCAACCCGATCAGCTGGTAGTGACTTTCGTTTCTACTGCCAGTGCGAAAACTGATGTCAAGGAATGAGGCGCACCGGTTGGTATGGTGTGCCTTTTTACTGGCCAGATTGACGAGCTTCTTATTGATCTAGCTCAGCAACGCGATCGCCATCGGCTACGCTTATTCGTTGCAACTGACCACCGGACCAGCTGAATATACCAAACAGGCCTGAAACCACACCGGTTTCCGAGTATTCCATACTGCCAGTGACACCGTCGTAGTTGATCTCCTTGCCCGCGCGCAGCGCAGCAATACCTTGAGCATAGGTGTACACGACTTGCCCTTCACCTCCGGATACCGCATGCATGGCACTCGCCCAACTGTCCGAATGGACTGAGCCGGCTTTTTCCAGCGCCAGAGCAGTCAACACCAACAAGTCATAGTACTGCATCGCATACGAGTTAGCCGCGTCGCCAATGTTGTCGGCTTGTGACGAGGTGCTAACAGCCTGTTTATAAAATTCCCAGGCAGGTGAATCGGCGTAGGCGTACGCACTCAACACCACACTTTCATGAAACGCCAGTGCCCTGTCGCCAGCTGTTTTGACGAAATCAATTTCCTGCCACTCGGTGGTTCCTATAATGGTCCATGAGAAACCTGCATCCGCGGCATTCCGTACAAACAGACCCCCATTATGAGGCGCTGAGAGCACAACCACTGCATCGGGTTTCATGCGCGCAACCTTTTTGACCACGCTAGTGTAGTCAGTCCATGTCGGTTGAATATTCACGGACCCAACGACGGTCAGGCCAAGCCTTTCAGCCACCTGTATACCAGCATCGCGTTGCTGCTGATGTCCTTTCAGTGTCGTTGAAACCATGACAATACGCTGTTTTCCGGATTCGCTTAGATGTAGCAAGGCCGCAATACTCTGGGCTGTGTCCATAGGGCCCCCACGAAACAAAGGTTCGCTTCCCACACCGCCGCGCGTCGGATCAATCGAACCCCCATGTACAGACGGTAGCAATGGCTTATTCAGATATTTGATACGTTTGAGAAGCGTCTCGCGGTATTCATCGTACTGGTGAGATGAATTGAGCAGGATATCCACTTTTTCCACATTCAGCAGTCGCCGGACCCCACGCGTTTCTCCGACAGTACCGATATCTTCATGAATAACGGTAATGGGACGACCCATCGGCGGAGATTCATTGATCACATTTAACGAAAAGTCGGTGATTCCATCGAAAAAATCACCAAATCCACCATATTGTCCAGTGTGATGAGTCAAGTGACCAATCTTGATGGGACGCTCGGCTATCGCGGGTCCGGCCAGGGTAATAGCTATGGCGGCCAAGTAACCCAATATGTGCTTTCCAACAGTTCTAAGTGTCATTAATTCTTCCGTTGCAACGTCAGAAACCGGCAGCAAAAGCAATCGAATTTATGAAAGGCAAAAACGATACTCAGGTTGCGTCTCAGAGATAGCTTCTGTAGCTATTGAGTGTCTGATTAACGGCTATGATTTTGAAAAACTGAGGTTGTTGGCAACGTAGCGTTACATGTTACCTTTGCTGATAACCGTCAGGTATATTCTGTCGTTATGGTCTTGCTTATACCTGCGCTGGAAATAAATCCGGTTTCTGTGGATTCGGTTGAATTACTGAACGGTTTTCCAGTGACTAAACCTGCTCTTCGCTGTGGTAGTGCGCCGACACTATAATGGGAAAAGCACCTTAGGACTCTATCAATCTTCGGGGCTGGCAGGTCGAGTTCGTTACCGGGTTACATACTGTTGAGAACACTGCTCGTTTATCGAGCAATACGCATCTCCTATAAACCGCTCCTGACAGCCCATAATTGAAAATCCGCTTTATCATCCGCACACGTTTCCAGAGTTAGCACCTTGATTTGGTTGGCATCACTTCTGCCGGTGCGTGTATCTTCGGCAAGCGTCAAGCACATGTCTGTTGCAGAGCCAGACGCTATTTTTCCTTCACCTGAAAACTGGAACGATTGCTCGAGACTGCCATTGCACGCTGCCGATTCGATCGAAGACCCGGCGGCTACAGAAGAAATTTGAGCGCATACGTCGAACTCTGGCATGTAAAGGATACCGTCGACGAACCTATTGATATCGAATATCTGATCCACCATTAATTCACCCTTCGGGCTGTAGCAAGTATGCCCTTGAAGACCGTCTTCGGGGTTGGCCTTATCACCTTGAGCGCGCAATATCAATACTATATCCGCTTTGCACGTTATCGAGTATATCCTGAAGGTAAATTTCCACGTTCTCTGCATAAGCAAGGCGCATGGAAAGCAGTGCGCATATTGAAATGGAATATGCAATGGTCTTGAGCATGAGAGTTTTCACTTTCTGGTTCACTATTATTTAACTAGATGTATGCCTGTCTTACAACAATAGCTTTACTGGTCATGGTACGGGTTTAATTTTTTTCGCAAAGAATGTCACGAGCCATGGAGCATGTAAGTAGTTTCGAGCTATGTTAAAGAACATAATAAAATAATGTGCAAATAATGCGGAGTAATTTTGATTTTTTGGATTCTTGATAAGCGCCTGTCGCCTTCGTGTAACGAATATCTGAAGATTTTGGGAACAAGCTGCTCGCTGTAGCTGACTCAATGACAGGCAAGTGTAGTGAACATCAGATTGGATGCCCAAAGAAGCAGACGTAACCGTCTGGATCCATAAGTTCGAATCCTTCGAGTCCCTCATCAGTAATATGGGTTGAGTGATTCTGTAGTGAGTTACGCGTCTGAAGTTCTGTCTCGAATTTTACTGGATTCTCGACATACACAAATGCATCCCAGCGAGCCCAGCGATGCCGTTTCGGAATTGGTAGAGGCCCGACCTTATCAGATATCGATTTCAGCATGATTTGCGCTGATCCGCGACCAACGATGGCAAACAATGTTGGATTACCGGTTGTCTAGTATCGGCAGTTAAAACTCAGTGAGTCTGCATAGTAGTCTAGCGAAGTCTGGACGTTCGACACGATGAACAATGGCGTACATGGACCAAACGCATAGTCATCTTGCATGGGGCAATTTCCAGTTTGATTACGGTGTGGTCAAATTTGTGGTTTTCTGATGCCCGAATTACTCACGGACTGCAAACCCGATGCCGGTGGTTCGTGTGCAGATCAAAACCCCTGAACAACCGACAAAACCATATTACGACTTTCTGTATCGTCGCAAAGCGTATCTGGCTCACTCCCGATATTGATACCGGTTCCAAAGGATTTTTCTGTTGCTTCTACTGTGAGTCGAAACGGAAATTCACCCAGCTCAGTGGGCGTGCCCAGGAAACTTATTGTACGCACCGACGTCGTCAGGTTGATGCCTTCGGGTAGTTCTCCCTGAACCTGCCACCTATAGTCATACCGATTATCTTCAAGGCTATTGGAGATCGACACTCGATGGCTTTTTCATAAACTTGATTAAGGATTGCCTGTCGAACAGTGTTTTTGGAGAATTCCGGATGATTGTTGATAATGCAGCCGATCACGTCGCATCCTCCAAGAAAGAGGGAAAATGCAATAATAATGATTCGAGGCCTGAAGCGTCCTGCGTCGCTGAACATGATATTTAATACCCGCTCGATAGCATTGCTTGTTAATTCTGCTTACACAATATACGAACAGACTGAAAACACCAAATCGGTTGTTCATCGACTGGCCCAAGTCAGGGCTTTTAACACGTGAGAGTTCATGTAGACAGTTCGGAATCCGCAGTTCGTAGTAATCCAGCATTTTGAATTCATACAGTTTGATTAATGTCAATGCTACCGTCTGTCAATTGGCTCTGACAGCGCATGCATCCACCGCCGTCGGGCTGCTCAACTCCTGACCACAGACTCAACTATGCGATACCATAGCGACACTGCCAGGCAGAAATGCCTCACATGGGATTTTTTCATAAACCGACTAGAGAGCTGGCAATGCTGAATCACGTGATGATTGGTTCGAACAACATCGAGAAATCGAAGCGTTTTTATAACGCTGTTCTTGCTGTTCTAGGCGCAGGGGCTCCTAAAGAACACAAGAACAATACCGGGCAGATGCGTCTGTTCTACATCCACAATGGATCCACTTTTAGCATTAGCGAGCCGATCAATGGTGAACCCGCGAGCGTCGCTAACGGCTCTACCATCGGATTTGCCTGCAGTTCACCCGAGCAAGTAAAAGAACTACACGATGTCGCGGTGGCCAATGGCGGTGTGAGCGTAGAGGATCCGCCGGGTCCGCGTGAAGGCACGATGGGATCTCTACACTTGTGTTATTTCCTCGACCCGGACGGCCACAAGATGTGTGGTCTTTACCGTCCTGCTTGAACCTGAAGATCGTGTGATGAAGGATTGACCCTTTTGTCCGTCTGACGTTTCATGTGCCTCAGTTTTATAACAACAGACAGATTGCAGAAACATTCTGGTGAAGCGTTCTACCAGAATTCGCAAGCCCCAACAGCAACATATTCAAGCCGCCTCTAACTCACCGCTCCCTTTTCCGCTCTGGCGCCATTGAATAAGCAATGCAGGTGCCGCAATAGCCAGTGCAATCATGTCAGCCTGGAAACCTGGCGCTATCATGACAACACCAGACAACGCCAATAACGTTCTCTGAAAAGCCCCCATAGATACTTTCAGATAACCCACAACGGCTGATGAGAGAAAGAATACGCCAATAATGCAACTGGTTGCCGTATAGGAAAACGTTAACAAATCAAAACCCGTTGACGAGACGATAAGTAATACTGGTGCGTACACAAAGGCCATGGGCGCGACAATTTTACCCAGCCCCAATGTAAATGCAGAAATCCCGGTTCGAAACGGATTCGCATTGGCGATGGCCGC
>JBGCFI010000081.1:0-11146 GCA_045106855.1 Granulosicoccus sp. | reverse complement strand
GGGATTGAATCCAGTTTATTGCACGCAGCCAGTTCATCGATGGGTTCCGGCCATCGAGACAGCGTGTTGGCGATCTGTGCATAGCGCGCGGCGTGTTTCTCAGGGTACCCGCCGATAATCAGGAATTCACCCAGTTGTTTGACAACATGTGCCACCTCATCATTACGCACCCATCGGACACGCCCCTTACTGTCGGTATAGCTTGTCGCTGCCATCTATAGCCTCCACGCATACTGGAATTGAACGGTTTTACTCATTTAAACAATAATCCGAGTTGACTAGACTTTTTTCCGCCTACACTGCCAGGAAAAATCAATATACTAAGTGAGAGGTCCCTATACCCATAACTGTTTCTACATGGAATACCCAACAATATGTTTCAGATTCGAGACGCCAAAGTAGGAACAAAGACAGTTTTTACTCTTCCACCAGCGGAAGGAAAGGCTGATGGATGGTTACCTTGGGCGATGAACAGTGTCAATCAAGTTATTTATGCAAGATACAAAGATATCAAATCTGAAGTTTCACCTACAATGACAATATATACGGCGGCGATGAGCCAAACGCGCCGCCGTAGATGTCAAACAGCACTCGCTCATTATGCAACCATCAACCGCACACATACTAATCGTGCAGTAATAAAAGTTAGTCTTGGTATAATTGACTATCTCGCACAAGGATATGGTGATGGGCAGGTTAAGAAAGATGTAGCCGCTCACATGGGCCGTTATATGTATTCAGACGCTGGCTACGGCCGTCTAGGACAACCGTCCAGTAAACCTGCAAGCGAAGATTTACTTTATGAAACCGCGCTTAAAACACTCAGCAGTGGAACTGCCAGTCTACCTTCAATTCTTGCCATTCATGATTTTATGGGCCGCAAGGTATTTGATAAGCACAAAGGTACCGAAGGTCAGAATGCTTTATACGCCAGTACCGGCTCTTTAGTTCGTCCAGCGCACATGTTCGGTTCTGCCGACAGCAGTCCAGAGGCACTCGCTCAACTACGTGGACGGACCGAAAGAGCAGGAGCCATAACAGCGACATCAGAACCTGGTGTGCTTAGTCCTGGCACCGCCCCGGCTTCAATTGCTCCTTATCAGAAGCGAGCACGCGGCATTGATCGCTGGGAGCCGTCAACCGGGAGTCAGTCCGCGTTTTCCAGAGACCTTTCTCAAAGAAATTTGGTATTTGGAGCAGGCCCCTCTGGTTCAACCGGCACCCTACTTCAAGCCGGTATGGTTTTTGGCAATTTGGATGAAGAGGACCGTAAGCAATACGCACTGGCGATCGTGGCGTATCTGGTTGGAGGTGGCATGCACAGTTACCACGAAGTTATGTCTATTTGCAGTCTGGCAAACTGCCCGTATGCAAAAGGATCATTCGATACGTCTTTACCGAATTCATTTAAAAGTTCTCAGGATTACAAAGTATGGATCTCTGAGTATTATGATATTGCCGTACTTGGAGGGCGACTCTGGATTCTGAACTGAGTCAAATATTATTAATAGCGGGCTATCATGTACAACGTGGAGAGCAACCCTATTAGCTTGAGATTAAATCGAAGATTTTGATAGACGCCAAGGGCTGTGTAGTTTCGGCAATTTGCATCTGTTTAACCTAATTCAGGATGTGCCTTTCAGCACTTTATCCAGATATTGCTCTTCACTGATGACGCCACCTTCCCTTTCAGCTCGGCCTTGATCATCCGGGTGCAGCACGGATTGTAGACCATCAATGCGTTTCCAGGCGGGAAACGGCTGACTGCCATCGGCTGCAGGTACGTAGGGCGAGCTTTCGACACGCTCATGCTTGTGTATATAGCGTGCGCAGTTCTGGAAGACCACATCAACCGCAACATCAACAACCATGTTGCAGCCTGGAAACAACGCCTTGAGCTCAGCATCCCTGGATAGAGTGGCAGTGCCTTGTACCCGAATTCGCCAAGGGGTCACCATGTCCATAAACAGCATGCCCACTTTTGCGGCCTCTTTAATGTTACCCATAGATAGCCACATGCCGTTACCATCGTAGTTCGGAAATACAAGCCGGCTAGGTGACATGACCTTGACGAATCCGACGGGTCCACCCTTGTACGATACCGTCGGTTCACCTTTAGCCGTCACAGTGGATAAAAAGAAGTAGTCGCGACTGTTGATATAGTCCGAATGTATATCCTCAAGTTCATCTCGTACAATGGCGTGTACTACAACTTCTGCCAGCTTTTCATGCTTACCTTCTTTTTGCAGCGTTCGTTGCGCATCACTGTAAAATTCATCGGGTGTAGGCATAGTAAAATCCTTTATCAGTTGTACCTCTAAAACTCAAAAAAAAGTGTTCAGTCGACGGTCTCTGCTGGCATGTGCGTCTCACTTTCTTCGTTCTCTTTGATAACACCAGCTGTTTCATCGAACGCCATGACTGGGCGTTGTCGTGTGTTATTGAGCATCAGGCGGGTCACATCCGGTCGCGAGTAATGACCTGCAGGATCGGCGGCGGCTTTTGCATACGCGATCATGCTCAGATCTACATCAGCCAGTACCAGGCCTTCCTCCGTGTGTGCTAGCTCCGAGCCAATTGATTGACCATCGGGTGCATAGATTTTGGTATATCCGCCGCCGACTGGGCATAAAGATTCCTTCATGGCGTCTCCCTCGCACAAAATCGCCTGTTGTTTCTTGCTGACCAATGCACACGCCGCTATCACAAAACAACTGCCTTCAACCGCATACAACATACTGGCGGCATTGTTGACCTGATGACCCAATGCGTAAGCGCCACCTTCATACAACGCCAGATTCGGCCAGGCTGCGCAGTGAATCTGCTCGTTCTGTGCATACATCGCGTATTTACTCAGCGGCTGCAGATGTTCCCAGCATGAAAGCTGACCAATTCGCCCAAGCGAGGTTTCGCGCACAGTCAGATCACTACCATCACCCTCGCCGAAAACGGTACGCTCAACATGAGTCGGCTTGAGTTTGCGTCGACGATTGATCAGCTCACCATCTTCCCCGTAGTGCCATTGAGCAATATACAAGCTTCCACCGTCGCGCTCGGAAAGCCCCATAGACACTTGAATCTGGTGTTCTCTGGCCGCTTTTGCCAGTCTCTGATCGTGATGGCTACCTGCTTCCACGGAATTTTCGAAATAGCGCCCGACAAATTGCATTTGCCACGCAACAGGACCCAACCAGATGTGATTAGGGTACCCCGGAAGCCAGGTTTCTGGAAAAACTACCAGTTTTGCACCTGCTTCAGCGGCTGATTTAATATATTTGACGGCTTGCTCTATCCCGGTGTCCAGATCAAGAAACGATGGCGCAGCCTGAACGGCCGCAACAGTAAAAGGCTTTGTCATGCTCAATCTCCTGTGCAGAAGACTCGATGCTGCCTAATAATCGACGGAACATCTTTCGTTTTTGGGCGCTAAAACTTGCATTTTTGAGCGAGAAGGACATTATTGTGCCAACGAGGGCTAATCCTATGACGACACAGACGCGTTACGACACCAACGACATGCCGCTGCGGGACCGTTTTGCCTACTGGCGTGAGGCGGTTTGCGATAGCTACGTCAAACTGTCTTGCGAAACAGAAAACCGGGATTATTTTTCCGGCAGAATCGACGTTACCCACCACTCCATCTTGTCCATCTCAAAAGTGGCTGGATTGGCACACAGTGCGGAGCGACGAAAAAGTGATATCAGCTCAAGCCACGATGCCTATTTTCTACTTAGCCTGCAGACGGGAAAGTCTGCAGTCGTTTCTCAGTCAGGTCGTTCCACGGCTCTTGAACCGGGCGACATGGCCTTGTACTACAGTATAGAACCCTACACGCTGCACTTGTCCGATAACTTCAGTCAGCATGTTGTGCAACTGCCGGCTAACAAACTGATTGAACGATTACCCAATGCAGGCATGCTCACCGCACGGAACATCAGTGGCCAATCCGGTCTGGGTAAGTTGGTAAGACAGAATATTCTGGCGTTTTCCGAGTATGTGAATTCAACCGATCCGGTGCTTCAGTCACTCGTGCAGGAAACGCTTATCGATTTGATTGCCACGGGTCTGGCATCGCAAGGTGTGCAAAAGGCTGAACTGCAATTGCCTGAACAACAGCTCATGCTCAGAGCCAAAACCTACATAACCGACAACCTTGGAGATCCTGAACTGGATCGTCACCAGGTTGCGACGCACATCGGTATGTCGGTGCGTCGACTAAATGAAATATTTTCCAAACAGGGCCAATCGCTAAGCACCTTAATCCGCAGAACACGGCTTGATGCAGTAGCGGCTGACTTGCGGGACGAACGCTTTAGTAACCAGTCGATAAGTGACATTGCATTTCGTTACGGATTTTCCAATTTACAACACTTCTCCACGACTTTTCGGACGATGTTTGATTGCAGTCCGCGGGACTATCGAAACAGTCTTACCAGAAAGAACACCCACTCGAACAGACAATTAGTCTAATCACGTCCGCGAATTCTCAAACGCTTTCCACGCGTCTTCCAACGCGGCTAGGTCGAAGCCAGGCTTACGCGCAGGTTCAAGAATCAATTTTTCCGATTCAAACAATTTATCAATGGCCCTCTCTAAGTCGGGCAGCACCTGTGTTGGAATGACCAACGCACCGTGTCGATCGGCGTGAACTAGATCGCCCTGCTCTACTGTCAAACCAAAAATTGTAACCGGTGTACCTAACTCACGTACATGGACAAATCCGTGACTCGGGCTAACTGAACCTGCGATAACAGGAAACTCGGGCGCAAGATCACCCAGATCTCTCATAGCGCCATTTGTAAGGGCGCCCGACAAGCCTAACCCCTTGTGTACGACAGTATGTACCTCACCCCACCATGCTCCGGCGCACTGTGGAAAATCGATATCTTCAATGACTGCCAGAGAGGGTGAAAGACTTTCTGCCATGTGGCGAAAATAGTCGAGGCGCCGTTGCTTTATAACGTCCTGTGGTTCTAAAGGTGGTTCACTGCCTGCAATTTTCGCTGTTTTGGCATAACCAACAATCGCCAATGCCTGTGGGTCCGAACTCATCATCGTATCGCGAGTGAAGTCTGCAAAACCTCGTTTACCTTGAGCCACTTCAATGGCATTGCATACGCTTGGCGTATCAATAATGCGAAGACGCTCTAGCAGGGTCTCACTTATGTTTTCTGTAACCATCGTTGCAATGCTCTTGTCGTAAGTGCGGGCTGCTCGAGTGTCGGCAAGTGCCCTGCGTTGGGAATAACTACCAGCGAAGAATGAGGAATCAGTTCATGCATAAGCGTGTGCCGATCCATCGGGCATAAGCGATCGTTGTCACCCGACATCACAAGTGTTGGCACTCGTACGTGCCGAAGCGTGCTTTGCTGATCTGGCCTATTGGTAATCGCCTGTGCCTGCATGGCGAACGTTGCTTCACCTAAATCCAATGCCATTGCCAGACACACATCCAGCACATCGGTGCGGCGAGGTCCATTGAACAGATAATGTGGCTTGAGCTCATCACGCATGACATTTTCAAGCCCACCGGCTCTAACACGGTTTACCTGATCGGCCCTGGCTTTTCTGACGTCATCTGGTTCTGGAAGCGGATTCGTATCCAGCAGGGCCAAACTCGTGACCCGTTCAGGAGCCTGGCGAATGATCTCCATCGCCACGATACCACCCATGGACAGCCCCACAAGCACAAACTCCAGTGGTGCATTATTAAGTACTTGCCGGGCTAATTGCTCAACGTTGTCAGCAGTCGTGAGGCAGCCGACTTGCACTGCGCGCTCGGACGAGAATACCTCCAGTTGATGCTCAAACAAGCGTGCATCGCACATCATGCCCGGCAGAAACACGATAGGATGCATTGAGCTATTTAAACGATACTTGCGTTGGTCCAGCAGAATCGTCGGTACTACGTACCCGATAAAGCCCCGACTCGC
Source organism: Granulosicoccus sp. (assembly GCA_045106855.1). Taxonomy (GTDB): domain Bacteria; phylum Pseudomonadota; class Gammaproteobacteria; order Granulosicoccales; family Granulosicoccaceae; genus Granulosicoccus. The sequence continues at coordinate 5,213 of JBGCFI010000081.1, read as the reverse complement.
CGGGCATAGCCGGATATAGCTTCCGTGATAGATCGGGTGGCACGGCACAGGTGTCTCCCGGATTGAGAGCAGCGGTACCACCGTCCCAATCGACTCGCCAGTGACCACGAAACGGCATCAATATTTCGTGTTGGTCCGTTGTATAGATGGAATCGCCGGAGCATTGATGCGAAACAAAATCCACTTCAAATCCTGGCCGGTCTTTTATCATTGCGTTCTTGCCGATGACAGGCACTGGCACATCAACGGCTGCTGCAAGCAGGTCTCGATAGTAGGCGACATAATGTGGCACTACCTCATCAGTTGTCGGGTTGCCTAGATTATTCAATTGTTCGTCGCTCAAAGGTTCCATCGGAGCAACACCTTTGGGCAATTGTTCGCCTTTTTTCGTGTCATAGAGAACGCCTGTTGCGCCAAGCACGAGGCCATGATCACTAGCGTCTCGAATGACCTCTGGTGCCCAAACAACGCCGCCACCGGCATCATCGCCACCAAGTATTGCCATGATCATACCGTAGTCGGTACCGATGTTCTCAAAGCCGCGAAACATGTCTGTGGGAATATCAAAAAGATCACCTTCTTGCAGAACTACCTCGCCCGCGTTCCCGTGACGCCCCCAGAAGAAGCGCCATGTCCCCTTTAAAACAAAGAAGACTTCTGCTGTGTAATGGGTATGCAAGGAGTTCCTACAACCGGGTGGTTGTCCTGCTGCGCCTATATTGAAGCCAGGAGTTTCTTGAATGTGTACATGCTGATCAGGGCTTTCGGAGACCCCTCCACCAATAATGGTGAAATTCTCCTTCTGGTCAGAACCTGGTGTATGCGCGTCGATAAATGCAGTCTTGCAAGGTACCAAGTCGCCATAGCGTACGATGCGCTGTTCAAAAGCTTGTGGAGTCATGGATATTTCCCTGAGCAGTTTCGCTGCGAAAATTGATACATACTTCAGCTGTCTATTCTTGCTTCAGTTGTTTTATCGAATAGATAGATGTGTGACTTATCGATCCTCAGGCCAATGACTTCATCGATGTTAGCCGTTGCATGACGATCTGCTTTAGCAGTCAGTCTCTGTGTACCAGCATGTACTGTCATCAATACACTCTCGCCCGTATTCTCTGATGCAAATACGGGGGCATCGAAATCACCTTGCCCCTGAGGAACCACCTGTATATCTTCAGGACGTATGCCCAGGACCAGATTCGATCGAGCCTGGAGAGCCGTCTCCAGCACACGAATGCCATTAGCGAAGAAGGCGCCGTCATGAATCTCTCCGTCGATTAGATTCATTGCAGGAGACCCGATGAAACCAGCGACAAACAAACTACGTGGATCATTGTAAATTTGCGAAGGTGGTCCAAGCTGAAGGATTTTCCCCTGGTGCATGACAGCCACGCGATCTGCCAACGTCATGGCTTCAATCTGATCGTGGGTGACATACACCGTCGTTATCTGCAATCGATGAGAGAGGTTTTTTAATTCGGCACGCATCGTGACGCGCAATTTCGCATCCAGATTGGACAAAGGCTCATCCATTAGAAAAACTTGTGGAGTACGGACAATAGCTCGGGCCAAAGCAACACGTTGCCGCTGTCCGCCGGATAGAGCCTTGGGTTTTCTGTCGAGAAAATCCAATAATTCCACTTGCTCCGCCGCGGCTCTGACTCGTTCAGGAACCGCTGACTTGGCAACCCCACGAACCTTGAGTGGGTAGGCGATATTGTCAGCCACCGACATGTGCGGGTAAAGACCATAGCTCTGGAACACCATGGCTATATCCCGATCTTTGGGTAAATCGTCATTAACCCGTCTATCACCGATAAAAACGTCACCGCCGGTTGGGTCCTCCAAGCCTGCGATCATTCGCATAGTGGTCGTTTTACCGCAACCGGATGGCCCCAGCAAAACCAGAAATTCCTTGTCAGCGATAGATAGAGACTGATTATCCACCCCGATAAAATTGCCCCAGCGCTTGGTGATATTGACTAACGATATACTCGCCATCAGCGAACCGCTCCCATGGTCATACCTTGAACAAAATGCTTGCGGATAATTAATGCCAGTATGAACATGGGTACCATGATGATGATGCCGGCAGCCGCGAGTAGATTCCAGAGATCACCCTCCTCGGCTTTGAATAACGCTAGCCCGACTGGCAACGTGACCGCGTCTCTGTTGGTCAGTATCAATGCGAATAGGAATTCATTCCACGCAATAATGAAACAGAAAATACAGGCAGTCACTAAACCGGGAGCAGCCATTGGCAGTACGATGTTTTTGATCACCTGCAGCCGCGTAGATCCATCCACTAGAGCCGCCTCTTCGGTATCAATGGGAATACCATCAATAAACCCTTTGATCATCCAGATGGCAAACGGCATCACGATGGCGGTATTCACCAGCACCAGTCCATGCAAGGTATCCAGAATACCGATATCCCGGAACATGACAAAGAACGGCAGTACGATCACCACGGCTGGAACAAACTGGGTGGCCAGAATGAGCACCAACAATGCGGTGCGGCCACGCAGTTCAAAACGAGAGAATGAATAAGCGGCACAGGTGGCAACGGGGATGGCAACCAACACGGTTGCTGTCGCTACAATCGTAGAATTTTTCAGCTTTTCTCCAAGCTCATAAGGTTCTTCAAACACGATTCGGAAATTCTCAAACGTCGGTGTGAAAAACAATTTCAACTGATAGACATCAACATGCTGTTTAAATGCAGCAAGCGCAATCCATGCTATCGGGACAAGCATTATCAATGTGAATAGCAGGATCAGCAGAATCTGAACACTGTTCCAGAACTGTTTTTTCTGTCTGCCCGTCATTGTCATCAGTTCGACGACTCCTTGGCAAACACAAGGCGGGTATACGCGTAGGTTAGAAGAATCATCGGGATCACCATCAACCAGGCAACCGCCGCCGAATATCCGATGTTCGCGTACTTGAGTCCGTTGAAGTAGACATAGTGCGACAGTGTTTGGGTAGCGGCTCCGGGGCCACCATTAGTCAGCATATAAACCAGGTCGAAGGTCTTTAATGAAAAGATCGCTTTGAGTATGACGACGACCGCGAGTACCGGCATGAGTTGTGGGATGGTTATATCGCGCAGTATTCGAATACCTGAGGCACCATCAACTTGCCCTGCCTCCAGCGTTTCCTGAGGTATAGAGGCCAACCCACCAATGAGCACTAATGTGAGAAAGGGAATCCAGCCCCAGACATCAGCCATAACGATGACCCAGAACGCGAGGGTCGGATCTGACAGCCAGGCTATATCGGCAAAGCCCGGAATGATCGCACCAAAAAACGCGTCAAATAATCCAAACTCGGGATTGAACATAAAACGAAACGAGACGCCGATAAGTGCAGGACTCATGGCAAACGGAAGAATCAGCAGGGACTGTATTCCCACACGGAAGCGCCCTCCGGGAGCCAACAGCAAAGCAAATACCAACGCAAAGAACGTAGTGAGGAAAACTGTGATGAGTGTGAACAGCAGAGTGACCCACACAGAGTTCCAGAATGCAGGTTCTTCAAAAAACGCCCAAGTATAATTTTCGAAACCAATAAATGCTTGTGGAAAATCCGGGCGTGACAAACGACCGGCGAAAAACGAATAACGTAATGACTCTGCCAGAGGCCAGATAGCCGTGGCGAACACCAGCAGTACTGCTGGGGCTACAAGAAGATACTTCAGATACTTATCGCGCATCGTTGGCTCAAGCAAACCTGCAAGGTGGAATTGAATGATCCACCTTGCAGCTTACTTATAGTTGGCTAGTCAATGCGGCCAGCACGTTTAAGTAATTTGGTTGCCTGCTCGGCAGCCGCAGTCATCAGTTCACGGGTATCACCGCCACCTGCTGCTTGTGCAATTGCACTGGAGAGCACGTCGCCGACTTCCGGCCACTCTGGTATTTGAGGCATGATGTCAGAGTTCGCCAACGACTCCCACGCAGCTTGCTGAATGTTGGCATTTGCGGCATTAACTTCAGGGTCTTGCAGGCTACTGACATGCGTGACCACGTTGTTCACAATGGGTTTACCAGCAACTTCGCGAACGGTAGCATTGGCCTTGTCCATTTCCGGGTTGGACAACCATTTCATAAACTCCCAGGCTGCATCCTTGTTCTTCGAATACGATGATATCGAAAAAGGCATAGAGATCGCATAAGTCACTGTCTTGTCCTGATAGGACGGCATACCAGTGAAGCCCACCTGATCTTCTGTGAGTACTGAGGATTCGGGGTTGATCATCGATGAATAGGCCCACCACCACACCGGAATCATGGCTGATTTACCTTGCATGAATGACTGTCGCGCGTCTTGTTCAACAAAAGACAGTGATGCAGGGTTTGTGACTTTCTCCGTGGTGTGCAGGGCAATGTAGTCTTCTGTTGCCTTCAATCCAGCTTCGCTGTCCCACGCAGGTTTACCGTCTTCGTCAAACACATCAGCACCTGCCGCCCAAAGAAAATTGAGCCAGATAAACAGATTTTGGCGATTGCCGTCGTTGTTATAATAAAGAGCCAGAGGTTCTATGTCTGTGCCACTGCCTTTTAGCTCTTTGCTAACGCGTATGACATCCTCCCAACTTTTTGGTGGCTCCGGTATCAGATCTTTTCGATAGAACATCAGCTGCGCGTGCGCACGAAGTGGAAAGCCCAAAGTCTTACCTTCGAATTGTGCAGATTTTGCGAATGCCGCTGGATAGCGATCCATCGAAATACCATCCTCTGCCAGACGATCATCAATCGACTCAAGCCAGTGGGAGTTGGGTGGTCCCCAACTGTCGAGGTAATTCACAACGTCGTAAGTGCCGTTGGCAGCGACCCCTTCAGCCGTGATTTTTTCCTGTAATGAGCCAAATGGGATAAACGTCCATTCAGTTTCGATTCCGGTCAGTTCGGTGAACTCAGAATCGCGCAACATCAGTCCGTCGAACTGTGGTGTTACTACGGACAATATGTTTATTTTGGTTCCGTCAAAGGGCTTGCCGTCTTTTAAACCATACTTTTCGGCAGTAGCGGCCGTGCTTATCAGCGTTAGCGCCGCTGCGGTCATGGTCGCCGTGAGACCGCGCCAGACAATTGAGTGCATACTATTTCTCCTGTAGTGGTACAACCTGACAGACCATAACGTAATTTGCATCCGGATGCAAAAATACATTAAAGTGATGATCAAACGGAGATTTACCCACATTTATGTCT
>JBGCFI010000080.1:0-5639 GCA_045106855.1 Granulosicoccus sp. | reverse complement strand
CGATGATCCATCATCTACAACAGGCTCACTTTCATCTGTAGTTGTTTCGCCTTCTTCCGATGATCCATCATCTACAACAGGCTCACTTTCATCTGTAGTTGTTTCGCCTTCTTCCGATGACCCATCATCAACAACAGGTTCTCCTTCATCAGGGGACCCAGCGTCTGTCGACGGCGTGACTGTTTGACCAGGTTCACTTACATCAGCGGGGTTGCTGTTGTCCGGTGTGTTCGAGTTGGTGTCAGAACTAGATGAACAACCAGCCACCAGCAATAGAGCTGCACAGCAAAGAACTATGTATCTCAAATTCATTCCAATTATTTTCCTGATGATCGAAGGATTTTTCGCCAAATAACTCTATCAGGAAGCCTACATATAAGGTCGATAATTGTGATGCAATCGTCTATTGGAAGTATCTAGGCATTTCGAACATCGCCAGAAAGGGTTTTTCTAAGCACAGAGACGATACTGCGCCCGTAGCACAAGTAGCAGGTGGAGCAGTAGCAGGGACGGTGAAATCGTTTTTTCAGGTGGGTGTCAGATTTACGGCAGATGAGTGATTTCAGGCCGAAAAAAAACACAACGCGACTAAAAAACGTCTAAACCGCAGATGTCATGATGTGGCGTATTAGAAAACTAACCATAAGTGATTGTTTTTGCTGGTGCCGGCACCAAGAGTCGAACTCGGGACCTACTGATTACAAATCAGTTGCTCTACCAACTGAGCTATACCGGCACTGGGTACTTCCTGACACTGATGCGGGCTTTCAATTTTCGCGCCACTCTCAGCCTTCTCCAAGGCTCTGTCACTTGGCGAAGCCGCATAGTGTATTCACTTCGAGGGCATTTGGCAACGCATCCGGAGATGAAAAGATTAATAATCTTCAAACCGCGCCACCATGGGCCTGTCAGTTAACCGGCAGGCCCTCAAAGCCCGATGCCCGGCCACATTGTTGATGGCTCAAATTACCAGCAATAACCGATATCCCTTTTAACACCAGTGCAGGGTCTCTAACCACCTCGCTCACCATCATGGATTCAAGAATGGCTGACTCTCCGCCGGTGACAATCGTGGTGACAGAATCCGCCAGCTTGCCGGCCTCCACAACAAACCTGTCCATCGCACCCACAGAGGAAAATCCGGTACCACCGGCAATGCCGCCTGCGGTGTTGTCAGAAAATGGCGCTATCTCGCCACCGGCGGCAAACAGGGCCGAGGTGTACTTTCCCAGTGCGCGGCGCATGGTGTATATTCCCGGCAAAATCGCACCCCCCAGATGCTGGCCATCGGCGTCAATAACATCCACAGTGGCGGCAGTGCCAGAGTCTATAACGCATAAGGCGCCGCTATATTCTGCCCGTGCGCCAATCATGGCTGCCCAGCGATCAACCCCCAGGGTAGAGGGCTCCTGATACCCGTTTTTCAAACCATTGAATTCTGCTGTGGACACAATCTCGATGGGCCGCACGCCAAGCTGGGCAAAGCACCAGGCCGACAGGCTGGGAAGCAGCCGTTCTCCTGCCACATTAGACACAAGCACACTGCTGGGAAGCCGGTTCCCCAAAGGCTTACGCCACAGCTCATCAAGAACCTCATCCAGAAAAACATCTTTCCAGGCGAAAGTCTCTAGTGGATGCAGGCCTGCCTGATCCTCAATGGCTGCCTTACACCGCGAGTTACCAATATCTACCAGAATTCTCATAAGGTGGGTCTTATGGATACATTGCCGCCATACAGCGGGATAAGCTTTCCAGCGCTCTTAACCAGCAACGCTCCCTGCTTATTGACACCACAAGCCACTGCATGTTCCGTTGCATTCTCTTTATGAATGGTCACATCCTTACCCATTAACCAATCCAGCTCTGCCCACTTGTCGGCGAAAGCCACCCACCCCTTAGCGAGAAACCGTTGATGAGAGGTTAGAACCGCAGCGGCGATAGCTCCTACCAGAGCATCTCTGTCAGATGACTGAATCTCGATACCTGCCGCACGCAAAGACGTTGCACCAATGCCAAGACCTTCAACGGTTTCATCATGGTCAACGTTAATACCTATCCCGCTAATCACATCAGTGACAGGGTTTGTGGTGTTAGGTGCTTGATCAGATACCGTCATGACCTCTGTCAACAGACCACCCAGTTTGCGGTCATTGGCAATGACATCATTGGGCCACTTGAGCATAAGTTTCAGCCCTAAGGCTTCATCAAGCGCATCAGCAACCGCAATGCCGGTAACCAGGCTCAAGCCCAATAGATTCTGCGCTGGCTCGGCATAACGCGCCATAACAGAGAATGTCACGTTACCGGGCTTAGTCTGCCAGCTCTTACCTCGCCTGCCCACTCCGGCCTGCTGCCAGTCAGTCATACATAACTGTGCATGGCCTTGCTCAAGTGGCAAACGCATAGACTCACGCCGACCACCTAACCAGGCACTGGTGGAATCCAGTTTATCGAATACATGAACATCGACCGCACTCTGGTATCCCGCACCTAAAGCTGCCTGCACAACAGAGGCATCAGGCTCTATCGCATTCACTCGCTAGTCGCCCCACCCAGCCATCGATTAACTGCCTCTTCATCGGTCACCGTAAGCACAGCAGTATCCGCGGGTGCCGTTTCTATCGACAAGCGGCTTTCGTGCAGCTCGCCGAGACGAAAGTAGTGAATCGTTATACAGCGTTGATCGGCAAAGCGATTTAAATGGTTGGCTACATCCGCTTTTGAAACTGAAAAACCTGCCATGGCAACCAGACAATCGCCCGCACTCAAACCAGCTCGCTCAGCAGGAGACCCATTCATGACATGTGTGATCCTCACACCCCCGGGAGCATCGGCAACGTTGGCGCCCAGCCAATAAGAGTCGGGTTCATTTGTGTCAGAGGCAACGGGCTTTCGCGTACCCCCTGCATCATCCGCTGATGTTCGTGCTTTCCACTCAAGGTTTACACCCAGATACTCAAGCGCATTAATGACAGGCAATTCATCCGTCTCATAAAGCGCTGCCTGAAAGAACCCGGACAAATCCTCATCAATTAATTGTGCGACCAGTGCCTGAGGCTCTTGCTCGGCAATGCCCTGCTGCCCGTTTAGCCATTGCTCCCACAGCATCAACATCAGTTTATCGAGGGTGACCGCATCATCACTATGACGGCGCATCAGGCTATCAAGGCACAAGGCTACAAGCGCACCTTTGGCATAGTAGCTCACGATGGCATTGGGCGCGTTTTCATCCTGCTTATAAAACTTATGCCAGGCATCAAAGCTGGAGTCGGTGACACTCTGCGAAAGCCTGCCCGAACCTCGTTGCACACGCGTCAGCGTTTTTGACAACAGGCCCAGATACCGCTCTTGCGTTATCAGACCGCAACGCGCCAGAATCAGATCATCATAGTAAGAGGTCATGCCTTCGAAAAACCATAGCAGTTCGGTATAGGATTCCGACTGCAATTTAAAAGGAACAAAGCGCGCTGGCTTGATGCGTTTGACGTTCCAGTTATGAAAATACTCGTGACTACACAATCCCAGAAAATCCAAGTACTTATCGCTAACGTCAGCCTCGCCCGGCACCGGTAGATTTTCCCGCGTGATCATAAGCGCTGTCGATGCACGATGCTCCAGGCCGCCATAGCCTGCACCCACCACCATCACCAGAAACACATAGCGCTCATACGGTACAGGCTGACCGAAAAACGCTACTTCGTATTCGCAGATGCGCGCAAGGTCATCAACAACACGCTGCTCATCAAAGTAGCAGCCGCCGGTAAACACAACCTCATGGGGTACACCACCGACATCGAAGTGCAGCCGTTTAAAGGTCCCCATCTCTACCGGATGATCAATAAGCTCATCGTAGTCTGGCGCGGCGTATACCCCGAAGCCTGAAGCATCGAGCTCTTCACCTGGCAGTGTGGTCGCCACCTCGAACGTATGACCGGTATCGTGTTCAGGTCGCTGGATGACCACCCGATGGGTAGCTGACTCGAAACCGTGTGCGCTTAAAAACACACTGCTGCCATTAAAAAACGCATGTGTTCTGTCCACATGTGCCGCCCGAACCGACAAATCCCAGGCATAAACGCGATACACAACGCTCAACTGTGACAACCCTTCTGGTGCCTTCCAGGTTGACTTGTCTACTTTGGCCAGCTCAACATCAACACCATTGCTCTGGGCACTAATACTGACAATGTTGCGCGAAAAATCCCGGATCATGTAACTGCCCGGCAACCAGTTAGGCAAACTGAGCACCTGACCCTGCGCATCCGGGCTGGACAGGTTCATTCGCACATCAATCAGATGCGCATCGGCATTCGATATACCCAGCCTGTATTCAATCTCGCTCATGCTCATCCTTCCGATGAATTCTGTATTCGTGTTACCGGGCGCGGCTTTACAACCGGATACTCAAGAATGTCGGTTGCAGGTTACGCGCACGACAACGCCAAGCTGCCCAGTTTAGGACTTTTGCCTGCAGAACGCACAATGCATCACATACAAGTTATCAAGAACCCACAAAACCGTTAAAGCTCTACAACAAGCTGCCGATAAAGACCCTATGCGGTTGTCTGTCCCCCTCTCTTGCGGTAAAAATTGGTGTCTGGCCAATTGGGGTGTTCGCGCGCTCATGGCTATCGCACTTGTTACTCCAAATGTACACGCGCAGACCTCTCCATTTAAACATCGCGCAGCCGACGGCACCGTCACGTTCAGCGATGCACCCATCAGTAACGGCAAGGTTGTCAGAACCAGTTACGCTGGCGAAAAACGAAAACCTGCGGTCGCCAATCCTTGCAAGGGGCTAACCACCGCCAAACTCGATGCCAAAGGAAAATCGCTGGACCGCCTGTTCACCAAGGCCTCCGAATACACGGGTGTACCTGCCAGCTTGCTAAAGGCGGTTGCCCGCGCAGAATCGTGTTTCGATCCCAAAGCGGTATCACGCGCCGGTGCACGAGGCCTGATGCAGTTGATGCCATTAACCGCCAAATCATTAAGCATCAAAAACAGTTTTGATGCCGAGCAGAATATTATGGGCGGCGCCCGCTATCTGTCTGCCATGCTTGCCCGTTACGAAAACAAACTGGATCTGGCACTGGCAGCCTATAACGCAGGCCCGGGTAACGTTGATCGCTACAATGGCGTTCCTCCCTTTAAAGAAACCCAACGCTACATCGTATCGGTCAGGGCATTTCAGAGTCGATACACAGAGATGCAGAAAACTGCCACGCAACTTGCTAAGTCAGAAGACTAGATTTACCCCGACGAACCAGTCTGGAACGCGCCCCTTCGCATAAAGAGGGCACGAAACGACTTCACAACGTCGGTGTAGAGCTATACTTGCCCACCCTGATCTATAACAGCGCGTAGCGACTGCACACATGAGCAAACCAGAGCCTGTCGAGGCCAGCAATTTCATCCGTAACATGATCGAAGCTGATGTTGCCGCTGGCAAGCACGACGGTCAGGTTGTCACGCGGTTTCCTCCCGAGCCCAACGGTTATCTGCATATTGGTCATGCCAAGTCCATTTGCCTGAATTTCGGCATGGCCTCCCGATTCAACGGGCGTTGCAATCTGCGTTTCGACGATACCAATCCTGTACGTGAAAGCGAAGAATATGCGTTGGCCATCAAGGACGAT
>JBGCFI010000008.1:0-159603 GCA_045106855.1 Granulosicoccus sp. | reverse complement strand
CAGCGCATCCACCAACTTGGCAATCGACGGACGACCAATATCGGAGGTATCACCCTCGATCGCCTTTAGCGCTGATCCTGTGATGATCGGCGTGTCGTCGCCCGGGAATTCGTAGCTGTCGAGAAGCTCTCGTACTTCCATCTCCACAAGCTCGAGCAGCTCGGCATCATCCACCATATCTGCCTTGTTCAGGTACACAACAATGTACGGCACCCCTACCTGACGCGCCAGCAGGATGTGCTCACGAGTCTGTGGCATCGGACCATCGGCCGCTGAACACACCAGGATCGCTCCATCCATCTGCGCCGCCCCCGTAATCATGTTCTTCACATAATCCGCATGGCCCGGGCAATCAACGTGGGCGTAGTGACGATTCTCACTTTCGTATTCCACGTGCGCCGTGGCGATCGTTATGCCACGTGCTTTCTCTTCCGGCGCATTGTCTATCTGGTCGTAAGCACTGGCGGACCCGCCAAATGCCTCGGCCTGACAAATTGTCAGTGCTGCTGTTAATGTCGTCTTTCCATGGTCGACGTGGCCTATCGTGCCTACGTTGACATGTGGTTTGGTACGTTCGAATTTTTCCTTAGACATCAGGCGCTGCCTCTACCGGATTAGGTTGTTCTGTCGTCGACATGAAGGATCAGCCGCGCGACGCCGCGACGTAGTCATACTGTGATACCACTTTCCCCAGCCCAACAAAAGGGATAGAGCATTTAACTTGTCATTGCCGGCAGCACTGGAGCTCATAACCGGAATTGAACCGGTGACCTCTTCCTTACCAAGGAAGTGCTCTACCGACTGAGCTATATGAGCAAACATTGGAAAGACCCGGGAAAGGCCTGACTTCCGCTTCAACCTTGCTGCCTTCAATTCATACTACTTCGCGTAATTCTTGCAAAAGAAGCCCCTGGAGCGGGTGAAGGGATTCGAACCCTCGTCATCAGCTTGGAAGGCTGAGGTAATAGCCATTATACGACACCCGCCTTTTTTCAAAGGGACTTCAAACTACTGATAAAACAAGCCCGCAAACGGGGGAGAACCTTCCCGCCTCGCTTACATCAGAAGCTGCTTCCGCACTGCCGCTAGTAGCAAAACCTTTCACAAACTTCTGTACAAACACTGTGCTTGATGGTGGAGGGAGGAGGATTCGAACCTCCGAAGGATGAACCAGCAGATTTACAGTCTGCCCCCTTTGACCGCTCGGGAATCCCTCCATCAGGCAAGCCGATAATTATAGTTATATTCAATTTCACAAGTCAACCACCCGAGCACCCTAACCCACAATTATTTGCAATGCCGACACACATTCGGGGGTAACTCAGCCCACCGGCCAATTCTCATCTATATCGGGCCAGCGCGCTGAATTCCGTTACAGCCTATTCCGCGGAGCTACTTTCTGACGATCGAAGTCTCTGGATCAGACACGCGATGTCATTGAACAAGGATTACCGGCTAAACTTGCGGGCAATACTCAGTGGGCAAGAATTTGACTCAAAAACAGCTGTGTCCTTTCGGACTGGGGGTTGTTAAAGAATTCCTGTGGCTCGTTTTCTTCGATTATCTGCCCACCATCCATGAAAATCACCCGGTTGGCGACGGTTTTGGCAAACCCCATTTCATGGGTGACACAAATCATGGTCATCCCTTCTCTGGCAAGCTCTATCATGACATCCAGAACCTCCTTGATCATTTCGGGATCGAGCGCCGACGTCGGCTCATCAAACAACATGATCTTCGGATTCATGCACAGCGATCGGGCAATTGCTACTCGCTGTTGCTGCCCACCAGAAAGCTGACCGGGAAACTTGTCGGCCTGCTCGGGAATACGCACCCTCTCCAGATACTGCATGGCCACTTCTTCGGCGTCTTTTTTGGGCATTTTCTTGACCCAGATCGGGGCAAGCGTGCAGTTTTGAAGAACAGTCAGATGAGGAAAAAGATTGAAATGCTGGAACACCATACCCACTTCGCGACGGATAGCATCAATGTTCTTGAGGTCATTATTGAGCTCTATCCCATCAACATTGATAGAACCCTGCTGATGCTCCTCAAGCCGGTTGACACAGCGAATGAGTGTGGATTTTCCGGAGCCTGACGGCCCGCAAATGACAATTCGCTCACCACGCCTAACCGTGAGATTAATGTCTTTCAATACGTGAAAATCACCGTACCACTTGTTCATATCGGTAATGGTTATTACACGTTCTTCGCTGACCTGCATATCTACTGTGCTCCCGGATACCTGCGAATTACCTTGCGTCATCGTTTATGTCCTGTATGCAGTTTTGCTTCAATGTACCGACTGTAACGGGCCATACTGTAGCAGCACATCCAGAAGACAATTCCGACGAATGCATACCCCGTGTACGGCACGGATTTGATCGACCAATTGGGGTCTGCAATGGAAGCTTGCACAATTCCCAACAGATCAAAAAGGGCAATTATCAAGACAAGCGTCGTGTCCTTGAACAGACCGATAAATGTGTTGACGATACCTGGAATAACAACCTTAAGCGCTTGCGGTAAAACAATCAGCCGCATCATTTTCGAATAAGGCAGACCAAGTGCCATGGCCCCTTCATACTGACCTTTTGGAATAGCTTGCAAACCGCCTCGCACCACTTCAGCCATGTAAGCCGATGCAAACAGTGCCACACCGATGACAGCACGCAACAACTGATCGAAGGTGACGCCCTCGGGCAAGAACAAGGGGAACATGATCGTCGCCATAAACAGAACGGCAACCAACGGAATACCACGCCAGAACTCAATAAAAATAGTACAGAAGAGACTGATAATTGGCATCTTCGAGCGACGCCCAAGTGCCAGTACGACACCCAGAGGCAAGGAGGCAACGATGCCACTCAACGCAATGACCAGTGTCAGAGTAAATCCACCCCATTGCGGTGTATCGACGATGGGCAACGCGTACTCGCCCAAGGGGTAGATGGACTGTACCGTCCCATCTATTACTTTGTAGGCCAGCGCGGAGCCTGCGACAAACAACAATGCGCTAAAAATACGCAAGTAACCGCCAGTAAAAATCAACAATAACAGCCCCAGAACGATTAACGGACCTGCTATCCACATCATGTTGATTGCCACAATGCCGTACATCATGAAAAATGCCAGCAACGGATAAACGAATAGCATGAACACGGCAACCAGGCGCCTGCCCGGTGCGTTTTCCCAAACCATCAGAACAATGCCTACGGCAAGGATTGCCAGCAATATGTCTATTCGCCAGCGTTCGGATTTTTCGTAGAAACCATAAAGAAACTGTTCCCAGCGGGAAGTCACGAAAGGCCAGCATGCTCCGTCGGGATTGGCCCGGCAAGCATCAGCACCCCCTACCCAGCTGGCGTTGAAAATCAACCAGTTAAGCGCCGGCGGCACCGTGTAGATAATCAGGGCCAAGGCCACGAGACTCAACATAGAGTTGAACATGCCGTTGAACAGATTATCCCGCATCCATGCGATCAGACCGTCAGTGCGTATCGGCGCTGGTTTATCGGGCAGGTCGCCAGCATTGACCACGCCACCATTCGGATATTGGTTTTCGAATGCCATGGACTATCGCTCCACCAGCGCGATGCGCGAGTTGTACCAGTTCATGAAACCTGATGTCAGAAGGCTTAAAGTCAGATAGACGGCCAGCGTCATTGCCATGATTTCTACTGCCTGGCCCGTTTGGTTGAGTGTGGTCCCCGCGAACACGGAAAAAAGATCGGGATACGCGATAGCTGTTGCCAACGACGAATTTTTGGTCAGATTCAAAAACTGACTGGTCAAGGGCGGCACGATCACACGCATCGCCTGAGGTATCACAACCAATCGCATACGATGCGAAGGTTTGATGCCCAGCGCTGAAGCGGCTTCGGTCTGCCCATGACTGACTGCCTGAATGCCTGCACGTACAATCTCAGCAATAAAGGCCGCCGTATAAATAACCAGAGCAAGCAGCAAAGCAACAAACTCAGGAATAATCGTGACACCACCGCGCAAGGCAAAGCGCGACATTTCGGCCGGTTCAAAGGCCAGCGGGCGCCCCATAAGTAGAAAAGTGACCAATGGTGCGCCGACAATAAGCGCAATTCCCGTAAGAAACATCGGAAACTGCTGGCCGGTTTTCATCTGACGCGCCGTTGACCATTTTTTTAACAGCCAAGTGAGAACAATTGCGCCAAAAAAAGCGTACCAGACGTAACTAAAACCCGGTTGCCCGACGGGTTCGGCGAAAATCAATCCACGATTATTAATTGAAAAGAAAACCGCATCACCAGCTTCGTGCAATTGCCGCGGACCAGGCAAGGGTTTGAGAACAGCGCTGTACCAGAAAAGTATTTGCAGCAGCAACGGGACATTGCGAAAAAGCTCAATGTAAAACGTTGCGACTTTCTGGATCAGCCAGTTGCTCGAAAGACGGGCAATACCGATAAGGAATCCCAGAAACAAAGCGAGCACACATCCGACAAAGGCAATAATGATGGTATTGACCAGACCGACAAGAAAAACTGTCAGGTAGTTTGACTCCTCGCTATACGAGACAAAGGGCGTCGAAATAATACCGAAGCCTGCTGAGGATGTGAGAAAACCAAAGCCTGACGCCAGCCCCTGGCGTTCCATATTTGTCGCCGTGTTACTAACAATTTCGATGACCAGCCAGACGAGGAGCAGGATTGCCACAGCCTGATAAAACACGGCCCGAAAAGCGGGATTGCGCCAGAACGGAGGTGCCGGCACCGCCGAATCAGAAATCTTTGCCATTTACAATGCACTCTTCGTCACATAAAAAAAGGGGTCGCAATAGCGACCCCTTTGGAGCATGTTCAGTCACACCAACAAGACTGACGCAGAAACAACTAAACGACAGAATTATCGCTGAGGCGGCGCGTACAGGATTCCACCGTCGGACCAGAGCGCATTAACACCTCGATCGAGCTTCAGCGGGGTATCTGGACCCACATTACGATCATAACTCTCGCCGTAGTTTCCAACACCTGCAATCACGTTTGCGCAGAATCCGTTGTCAAGGCCGATCTTGGTACCCAAATCGCCCTCAGTGCCCAGAATTCTCTTGATGTTAGGATCATCTGTTGACGCCATATCAGCCACATTGGCCGAAGTAATACCTGCCTCTTCCGCATTGATCATGCAGTTGAGAGTCCAACGTGCAATGTCACCCCATTGGCTGTCACCATGACGCACTAGTGGGCCCAGCGGCTCTTTGGAGATGATTTCAGGCAATACAACGTGATCATCCGGCTTAGACAGCTTGCTACGTTGAGCTGCCAGGCCCGAACGGTCAGTGGTGTATACATCACAGCGACCAGAGTCATAGGCGGCAACAACTTCGTCTGCTTTTTCGAAAGCTACAACGGTGTATTGCAGATTGTTTGCACGAAAAAAGTCAGCCACATTCAACTCAGTGGTTGTACCTGTGTTAGTGCAGACAGCCGCACCGTCCAGCTCAAGCGCGCTACTCACACCCAGGTTGGTAGGAACCATAAATCCCTGGCCGTCGTAGTAGTTGACGCCAACGAATTCGCCGAAATCACTGTCCCTGCTCATTGTCCAGGTGGTATTCCGAGCAAGTACATCGATCTCTCCGGAGGTAAGTGCTGTGAAACGAACCTTGGCAGACAGAGGCGTAAATTTAACCGCCTGAGGGTCATTGAAGATAGCTGCGGCCATTGCCCGGCAATACTCCACATCAAGACCCGTCCAGTTACCCTGATCGTCCGGGTTAGAGAAACCTGGAAGACCTTGTGATACACCACATTGAACAAATCCTTTGTCTTTAACGGCGTTCAGCGTTTCATCCGCGTGTGCAAGGCCAGCTGTTGCAGCGAGTATCGCTGAGACGGCCATTGTTTTTACTAGTTGCATTTATGATGCTCCAAATGTTTTGGTCTGAGATATGTCGAGTTGGTGCAAAGGCACGTCACCCATTCGGCGCCAACCAGCGAGATAAGCTAACATATTACCGTTCGATTACAACTAGTTGTTGCGTTTCAAAGAAACCGTTAACTGATTATCATGATAAGTGGCGTTTCAGTCCGAAAACCGCTGAAATTGGTCCGCAATAGCCACTGTCAGGCATGAATAGTCTCAAAACCTGTGACGAAATCGCATGATCCGACACCCTGCTTGCGTCAAAGGGTTTACGATTTTTCACATGTGCCCACGCGTATTTAATGAACAGCGTCATCTTAGAGGTGCGTTGTAGGCCACCTCCTCCAACAGTACCTGGACCGAATCAAGTAACGGCACAGGCTCAGGGTAGCGGGTTTCGTTCAGACCATTGACGAGTGTGTTGGCCACGGCCGCCGCAACACTTGAACTAAAACTGCGACCCATCAGTTGATCCGAGCTCAGGGCTGTCTCCGGTGAAACCCGATACTGGCGCGTCCAGATAACCCGCCCATTGCGTAGATTCAGCAAGGTAGCGGATATCCTTGTGACTCGACGCGTTGTATAGGTATGTCGTTCCCGATCCGCCAGCACCATACCGGCCGAATTCAAAACATTTTCACGCAACAGCGGCAGTCGTTCTACCGTGTCCGCTTCGAGGCGAACCGCTATCGCCTTCGATGCAGGCAGATTGGCGGCCATCAAACGTTGTATCTGATAGGGGGCAAATCGTCCATGTCGCGCATAAAACGCCATCATTTCATCATGAGGCGCAGCACCGACGATTTCACGCAAAGCGGGCAAAGATGTTACCGTAACGTCGCTGCGCTGGCCTAGTAGCATGGCGAGATCAGATGACATACGCGATGCATTCACCGGCGCTTTGAGCCCGATTTTTGCTGCACTGCCAATCACTGCCACACCCGGCAGCCATGCGCCTGTTTCGCTGGAGGATGACCCTGGAGTCCCGCAAGCGCTGGAAATTATCACAGACACTACAACGACCAAGGGGCGACAAACCCGGGATAATAATGCAAATTGAGTAGTGTCGATCATACCGGAGCGCCTTGTTGATCTTGCAGGCAATCCGTGCCTTTATAATTACCTGACTGAGTATAGCCAAAAAAATAACGAGCTCTGGTTGCGTCGGGATGACACAGCCAATAGTTTCTATTGCCAAGTGCAAGTGGCTTTGACCTTATAATAGGATGATATACGTTGGAGAATGTTGATGACTGAACGCACCATAAAAATAAGCACAGAAGACGGCCGAGAGTGCGAGGTTCCGCGCATAAGTCCAACTTGCGGGCCAGACGTTGCCGACGTACGTACACTGTACAAAAACACCGGGCTATTCACCTACGATCCGGGTTTTGCCACCACTGCAAGCTGCAAGAGCGCTATTACGTTTATTGATGGTGACGAGGGCATCCTGCTCTATCGCGGTTATCCCATCGAACAATTAGCCGAACACAGCAACTATCTCGAGGTCTGCTATCTGTTGATGTACGGAGAGCTACCCACTCCTGAGCAGAGCAGGAATTTCACGCACACAATCTCCCAGCACACCATGGTGCATGAAAATATCAGGGATTTTGTGGACGGTTTTCGTTACGACGCTCACCCCATGGCCATGCTGGTGGGTACTGTCGGCGCCTTGTCATCGTTCTACCATGACTCGGTTGATATCAATAACCCCGAACATCGCGAAATCTCGGCACAAAGACTTATCGCGAAAATGCCGACTATCGCGTCGTACTGTTACAAGCATCATCGTGGTCAGCCCTTCATGTACCCGGACAACAACCTTAGCTATGTAGAAAATTTCACTCGACTTATGTTCGCAGTACCTGCCGAAGATTTTACGCTTAACCCGGTTGCCGTCAAAGCCATAGAACTCATCATGATTTTACATGCCGATCATGAACAGAATGCCAGCACATCAACCGTGCGCCTGGCTGGCAGCTCGGGTGCTAACCCGTTTGCATCAATTGCTTCAGGTATTGCCTGCTTATGGGGACCAGCCCACGGTGGCGCAAATGAAGCCGTTATCAACATGCTGGATAACATCCTTTACTCAGGGCAAACCATCGAACAGACAATTGCCCGGGCCAAAGACAAAAACGATCCGTTCAGACTCATGGGATTTGGCCATCGCGTTTACAAGAATTTTGATCCACGCGCCCGTCTTATCCAGAAGATGTGCCACGACCTTCTCAACGATCTGGACGGTGACCAGCCCTTGTTCGAGTTGGCTATGGAATTGGAAAAAGCGACATTAGCCGATCAATACTTTGTCGAACGCAAACTATATCCAAACGTTGATTTCTACTCGGGCATCATTCTGCGAGCGCTGGATATCCCTATGGACATGTTTACCGTCATGTTTGCCATGTCGCGAACCGTAGGCTGGATTTCGCACTGGATGGAAATGCATGAAGATCCCGAATTTCGTATCGGGCGGCCCAGGCAGATCTACACTGGGGCTCCTCAGCGGGACTACCCTGTCAAATAGTTTTAACATTCCTGCTTCAACCAGAATCTTTTAAACCCACTGAATCCTGTCTCAAGAGGATTCGGTGGTGCACTATGCCACTCTCGCAAGCTGTGCGGAGCCCGAACATCCGAAAGAACAGGTAACTGATTTGTCACCCACCACCGCCAACGAGAACACACCGACTATCACAGCTTCAGCGTTTACCTCAGCGCTTTCGCTAGCAGCCAATGGTGTTTGCGTAGTCACGACCACGCATGATGAGGTGGATACAGGGCTTACAGTAAGCTCGATGTGCTCGGTGTGCGCAGATCCAGCACTGGTGCTGATTTGTGTAAATTCAGACAATGAGTTCTGTGACATGGCTCTAGGCAGTGGCCACTTTGCAGTGAATATCCTGCCCAGCTCCTGCGTTGAACTGGCAATGGTGTTTGCAGGTCTGGTCGAAGAACTTACCAATACCCGTTTCGACATCGGTGTATGGACTCGCCTAACCACTGGCTCTCCCATCTTGAGTGACGCACTGGTTGCTCTGGATTGCGTTGTTGAATCTGAACAAGTGCATGGCACCCATCGCGTGTTTTTTGGCAAGGTTGTGGATGTGCGTACAACCAGTGGAGAACCCCTGATCTACACCGACAGGCGATTCGCTGTGGTAGAACCCGTTCCGCTGTGAACTTTCTGTTTTACTGTCAGGGTGATGACGGGCAAATGTTGTCGGCGTTCAGGCAGGCTCTTAAAACACCCCCGTTTTCGCATACGCTACTCGATGCCAGAGAGACTATTTCAGAAGATGATCGTTCCTCGATAAGTGCGGCGATTGTATGGATGCCACCTGATGACTTTTTTGATGGTCTTACCAATCTGACCCATGTCTATGCAATGGCTGCCGGAGTCGATCAACTGCTGAAACATCCCGCGCTTCCTGACAACGTAAAGCTGATTCGCCTCCAGGATGCAGGAATGGCCTCGCAAATGGCGGAGTACGTGCTGTATGGAACCCTTCATGCACAAAGAAATTTTCATGAATTCGACGTTGCGCAGCGCCAGGCCAAGTGGGTACATGGACTCCCGGTCAGGCGATCCGAAGACACGCGTGTCGGAATTCTAGGTGCTGGTATCCTGGGTTTTGCCGTGGCCTCGCGGCTCGTACTCAATGGATATCCTGCCACGTGCTGGAGTCGTACCTTCAAAACTCCACCGACAGGGGTTTGCCAGGTTCACGGAGCTGATGCCCTGCCCCAATTTCTGGCTAATACCGATGTTCTGGTGTGCTTGCTGGCGCTCACCGAAGAGACTCAAGGCATCCTCAACGCCCAGCTGTTCAGCCAGCTGCCTTGTGGTGCGTTTATCATAAACTGTGCGCGTGGCAAGCATCTTGTCGATGTGGATCTACTCAATGCCATTGATGACGGGCAGTTGTCCGGAGCTTTGCTTGATGTTTTTCATCATGAGCCACTACCAGATACTCACCCATTCTGGAAACATCCCAGAATAATCGTGACGCCACATGAAGCGGCCAGAAGCCTGATAGACGAATCGGTTGCGCAGATAATGCGCAGTATCGGCCAGGTTGAAAATGGGCAGAAACCTGATGGCCTTATTGATCAATCAAGAGGGTACTGAAGGCGCAAGACTGGCAATCGATCGCAAAATGATTTGCCTGACAAGATCGCGCTTCATTTCATCTCTTAGTATCCTGGCCTCATTCTCCTTACCGAGAACGCCAGTCTCATCGTAGGTGTATTCTCGGTTCACCCCTACACGATTTGACGATTGCCCTGGTTGATAAAAGGGCTTTTCACCGTCTTTGGAAACAGCAATAAGCATATTGACTGCGTGCGTCAGTTCCAACTCGCTAACGCGCCCGTTACTGGTGACTGACACTACGCGCTCACTTTCGCTCTCATTGCTCAAGCGCAGGAGGATCACCGCATCATCGCGGTTAGAAGCCAGCTCAAATGACGAATCTATCAACGCCTCCCTGACTTCCTCGGCAATTGACAAATCTCGCTCAGCGTCAACATAAATACTGCCAAGCTCGGCAGCCGTGATAAGACTACCGCGTGGATAAAATCCACAGGCTGACAAGAAAATAAGACCGCTGAACAAAACAAGCGGGGCCAGATACCTGATCCACAGGCTTCCACTCCGACATGGTTTGCCTCTACGGACCGTTCCAATCGGACCCAAGAAAAAATTCAAACACAAAAAAATCAAGACAGACTATTCGCTAGTGGCAGCTTTGGCAAAATTAGCGAGCGCACCACCGACTTTCTGAAGAACTTCGTCACAGCCCTCGATACCGTGTCTGTTTTTAAGATACATCGGATCGTTCCAGCCAAGATAAGTCGCACCTGCCTCGTCCTGCCAGGCAATCATTTTCTGTGGCAAATCAAGGGCCACGCTTTGGGCGCAATTCATTAGCGGTGTACCTATTTTCGGGTTACCAAAAATCAAGACCTCTGTAGGACGCAGGCTTAATCCTGCTTTCTCAGCGTTTTGGGCGTGATTGACTCTGCCAAAAACCGTCATTCCCTTGGCTTCAAGCACCGAGGTGAGATTATCGATGGTCGTTGCTACATCATGAGGACTTTCAACAGTCTCCAGACCTTCCTGAGCCATCGCACTTTGAATGGAAAAAAGAGCGACAACGGCAAATAAAATGGCTTTCATGCAGCATTCCTCCTGAGGAACATAAACTGGGCGTCAAGCATAACAGTGTACAGCTTCGGCAAAAACTGTGACGTCTGGGTACACTGCGTAAACATACCGTAACAGTTTTTTGACGGATCACTATGCACCGGCTCCTGCTCAACCGAGATATCTATACAGAATTCGTACAACCTTGCATACCCGAGGCGAAGCGGTTTCTGTGGATTGTCACCGCCGATATCAAAGATCTGCACATGGATGTCAATAACCGGTTTCAACCACTACTGGAAGTTCTCAACGACCTGGTGGTAAGCGGTGTTGCAGTCCGGCTAATTCATGCGAAGGAGCCAGGCCCGAGATTTAGAGAAGACTTTGATCGATTCGATGCTTTGATCAACAATGATTTATTTGAGCGCATACTTTGCCCGAGAGTACACACAAAGGCGATCGTCATTGACGGCAACCTGGCATTCGTGGGTTCTGCCAACCTGACTGGCGCAGGTCTCGGAGCCAAACACCAGGATAAAAGGAATTTTGAAGCCGGATTTGTATTTGATGACAGACAACAGCTTACCGAACTCATGCAATGGATCGACGAGTTATATCTCGGCGAGCATTGCCATCAGTGCATGAGACGCGAGTACTGTCCAGATCCCATCATTGAGCTGAACCGTTAGCCTGTGACAAGCCCGGCGACTAAGCCACATTGAGTAGGCCAGATACCGTCATGAAAACGAATAGATACCAGAGTCCGCATGATGTCATTCACGAGGCATTACAGTCATTGGATATCAGCATCGAACACTCGCCACAAAGCCTGTCAGAAACTGAGTATTGGCTGGAAAACGACGGCCTTGATGATCCGGCACTTACCGACCTGACACACCTGCCTTTTGTCACTATCGATAACGAAGACTCACGCGATCTTGATCAGGCCTTGTACATAACGACCCACGCTGATGGCTATCACGTGTTTTATGCCCTGGCAGATGCCTCCTATTACATCAGACCCGACAGCGCACTGTTCTCTGAGGCGCTACATCGAGGAACAACGTTCTATACGCCGCTTTTAGCGGCACCGATGTTACCTACCGCGCTATCGGAAGGTTTGATTTCTCTGAATCCGGACGTCTTGAGACGCTCGCTGGTGTTTGAGATGTGGCTGGATAAAAATGCTGTTGTCGCGAACTGCAAAATCGTACGCGCAAAGATTAAAAGCCATGCAAAACTCAGCTATTCCGGCGTGCAACAATGGCTTGATGCCAGCGAGGTTGATTCGAAGAGTTATCACTCCAGCCTGCGATTACTCAGAGAGCTGGGAGAGAAGTTGATCGTAGCAGCCGATGCGCGGGGAGTGATTCAATTTGACCGTACCGAAAACAGTATTCAGGTAAGTGGCTCTCCACCGCATCTGCAAGCCACGCTTCGTTCTCGCTTCCACTCTGAACGCTACAATGAACAGATCAGTCTCCTCTGCAATTTACAGGGAGCAGAGCTGTTGCTGGGGTTTGCAGGAGTAACCGATGTGCTGCAAGCCATTTTTCGAATCCATGCGGCACCGTTACGCAAGAACCTGGCCCGGCTGAAAGAGACGCTTAACGCATTGGCAAACACGTTTGAAGATCCTCAACCATGGAGATGGCAGGAGGGTCAGAGCCTGGCGCAGTATGTCGCAACCCTGCCCGGCGACCCTCAATTTCAAAGACGAGTGCGTGCTATCCAGCGCCAGATCATGCAAGCTCAGCGAGGATCAACGTTTACACCCGACCCCAGCGAGCACCATGCGCTGAAAGCGTCAAGTTATGCACGCTTTTCATCACCGATGCGCGAAATCGTCGGTATATTCACGCATAAGGAGTTAATTGAGGCACTCAATGGCGGCCACTTTGACAATGCGGCTGATCATGTTTTACGTGATCAGGTAATCGACTCTGCCAACGCTGCACGGCAACGGCAACGGCAGCTGGACAAGCGTATAGAGCTTGCCATGCTTCACAGTGTTTTTAGCCGTGACCTGGACGCAGAGGTTACTCCTTGGCATACCGGAACCATCATGGGCATGCGCGCCGACAAGATTTACATTAACCTTGACGCAATGGCACTGGATATAAAGGTCTACCGTGATGATCTCGACATGACTTACTCAACCAGCTATATCATTACTGAAGCACTAGCCATACCCGCAGACAAAACATGCCCGCAGTGGCAACTTGGCCAGGGTGTGCAGCTGCGTATCAAGTCTTATGACACGGCCAGAGCGCGGTTCATCTTCTTCGTGCAAGCGATCTGAAATATCATCTGTCTTAAATCTGAATAGATTAAAAATAGTCTGATTCTCTAGCTGGACCGATGAGGCGGCAAAGCCTAAAGGTTTAGTGAACATTCCGTCTAAAACCCATCGATCTTTTCCGGACAAACCCACATGGCAAAAGTAGCAACTGAAGTAGGACCTAAACATCCACAAGTGGTTGTTCTTGTTGGCGCTACCGGCGACCTGGCGAAACGTAAACTCATACCAGGGCTTTACCATTTATATACATCAGGGT
Organism: Granulosicoccus sp.; assembly: GCA_045106855.1. Classification (GTDB taxonomy): domain Bacteria; phylum Pseudomonadota; class Gammaproteobacteria; order Granulosicoccales; family Granulosicoccaceae; genus Granulosicoccus. The sequence goes on along the minus strand of JBGCFI010000008.1, from coordinate 145,992 downwards.
TTATTCCTGATTGCAGAATAATCGGCATCTCACTGGATGACATGAATGCCGAAGATTTTCGTAACCTTTGCCGCGAGTCCTTGAGCGAATTTTCGTCACGTGACATCACAGACGAACATTGGAACAGCTTCAGTGAAAAGCTTGAATATCTGCCGCTGGCGGCGGGTCCGGAAAAGCTTGAGGAAGCGGTGCTAAAGGCGGAGCAATCGATGGAAGGTGAATGTCGACGCCTTCACTATCTGAGCGTCCCACCGACAGCCGCGCTATCGGTTGTTACGCTGCTCGGGCAAGCTAATCTGATTGACCGCGCACATGTAGTCATGGAGAAACCTTTCGGTGTTGACCTGGAATCAGCGGTGTTTCTCAACAACGAAGTACACAAGGTATTCGATGAGAAGCAAGTCTTTCGAATTGATCATTTCCTGGGGAAGGAACCTGCCCAGAACATACTGGCCTTTCGCTTTGCCAACGGCTTGTTCGAACCCATCTGGAACCGAAACTTTATCGACAATATACAGATAGATGTACCCGAAACACTGGGCCTGGATAATCGGGCATCTTTCTACGAAAACACCGGTGCCTTTCGCGACATGGTGGTCACTCACCTGTTTCAGATTCTTGCTTTTGTGGCCATGGAACCTCCGGTAGCGCTGGACCCACAGGCTATCACCGAAGAAAAGCGCAAAGTTTTTCGCAGTATGCTTCGCATTGAGCCTCAGGATGCGGTTCGGGGCCAGTTCAACGGCTATCGCGAACTCGATGGCGTAGATCCTGAGTCACAAACCGAGACGTTTATTGCGCTCAAGTGCACGATTGACAATTGGCGCTGGGCTGGCGTGCCCTTCTTTCTGCGCACAGGCAAACGTCTGGCTGAAGGGCAACGCATTATCTCTATCGCATTTCACGAACCACCCAGAAGCATGTTTCCAAGAGATTCCGGTGTCGGCTTGCAAGGTCCCGATCACCTCACTTTCGACCTGTCTGATGCCTCACGAACTTCGCTGTCATTCTATGGAAAGCGGCCCGGTCCCGGCATGAAACTCGATAAACACAGCTTGCAGTTTGCGATGGACGAAAACAAGCATATCGGCGATATCCTTGAAGCTTACGAACGCTTGATACTTGATGCCATGAGAGGAGATCACACCCTCTTTACCACCTCGGATGGTATTGAAAAACTATGGGACGTATCGTCACCGTTACTGGAATCACCACCGCCAGTGATGCGCTATGCCCAAGGTTCATGGGGTCCAAATGCTATACATCAGCTGATCGCCCCCAGAGCGTGGCGATTGCCGTTTGAACGCGCCTGGCGAGCCTGATTTACAAACGGGTGGAGCAACATCTGGCGCAAGGATGCGTCCGCCAGGTCTCAGCGTTGTTTGCCCGCCGCCCGCTCTGAAAGACCGATCCCCAGTAAGACCAGCGAAAGACCCACAAGGTGATACCACTCGAAACGCTCGCGCAGAATCAACACCGCCATAATGGAGCCAAAAATAGGCACCAGATTAATGAATAACCCGGCGCGGTTACTACCAATCAGCTCTACGCCACGTGCCCATGACAACTGACTCAGGATGGTAGGAAAAATAATCACGTATATCAATACCATCTGTCCCTGCAACGACGGTATTTCAAATTGACCCTTGGACAACTCCCAGCCAGCAAACGGCACGGTCATGACAAAAGCACTCACAGCAATAACCCACATGAAACTCATCCAGTGAATCGCGGGTTTCCATCGAAGACCGAATGTATAGGCTGCGTAGAAAACGCATGCTAACAACATGATTGCATCGCCTTTGTTCAAGCCTTCAGAGAAAAACCTTGCAGGTTCGCCAGCCGTGGTTGTTAACAACACACCCAATAAGGTAAGTACCAGCCCAAGAATCTGAAATATGCGCACTTTTTGAGAGAGCAGAAAAAAATTTGCCAGCATGATCATCGCCGGCATGGCTGCCTGTTCAATACTGACATTAATGGCAGTAGTGAAATTCAGCGCCAGATACATGGTGAGGTTGAACGCAGCCATACCAAAAGCGCCCAGACAGAAGAGCAGAACACAATGCGTTTTGATGACTGGCCAATCTCGCTGCAACGGTCTGACAGCAAACGGTGTTAACAACAACATGGCACAAAACCAGCGCAGGCATGTCAGCGTAAACGGTTGCCAGTCCTCGGTCGCCATACGACCCGCTACCGCATTCCCTCCCCACAGGAGAGGTGCAATGATTAGCATCAGATAGGCGTTATCTGTAAGCGAGCGCAGGAGGCGACCAGACATCACCGAAGCTTAGTCGCCTGAGCAACCTTTTTTCTTAAAGAAAATTCATCACGACCTGGCTTATTCTGCTTATTTGGCAACGATGTTCACCAAGCGTTCCGGAACCACAATCACTTTAACCACGTTTAATCCTTCTATATGCTTCTGTACGCCATCATCAGCAATCGCCCTGGCTTCACAATCGTCCTTTGAAGCATCAGCCGCCACCGTTATGAAAGAACGACGTTTACCATTAACCTGTACTACCATCTCGATTTCGTCGCGGACCAGAGCGCTCTCATCGACCTCCGGCCAGGCTTCATCAATCAAGGCACTCTGGTACCCAAGCCCAGTCCAGAGCTCATGTGCAATGTGTGGCACGAAGGGGCTTAACATACGCACCAATGCACTGCTAGCTTCAAAAACTACAGCCTTACCGTCATCACTTCGATCATCGAAGCGCGAAAGCTCATTGAACAGCTCCATCATCGAGGCTATGGCAGTATTGAACGTCATGCGCCTCTCTATATCGTCTGTCACCTTACTGATAGTTTCGTGTGTCTTGCGCCGAAGTGCTTTCTGATCAGCGCTAAGCGCCGAAGGATTCAAGGGCACGTGCATATACGATGGATCTACAGAACTCAGTTCTCGCCAGACACGCTTCAAAAAACGATGCATACCTTCAACGCCGCCCTCTTTCCACTCCAGCGACTGATGAGGGGGTGTGTCACTCATTGAGAACAAACGCATGGTGTCTGCACCGTAGCGATCAATCATCTCCAGAGGATCTACACCGTTGTTTTTTGACTTGGACATTTTCTCGACACGGCCGACGGTAACGGGCAATCCGTCAGCGATTAGCGTAGCCCCTGCGATTCGCCCCTTGTCATCATTGCTTATCTCAAGCTCACGGCGATTAAAATATTCCTTTTTACCGTTATCACCTTCCCGATAGAAAGATTCCGCTATGACCATTCCCTGGGTCAACAACTGCTTGAACGGCTCATCTGATTCGACCAGTCCGACATCTCTCATCAACTTGTGAAAAAAGCGCGCGTACAAAAGGTGCAACACGGCATGCTCCACGCCACCAATGTACTGATCCACTGGAAGCCAGTAATTTGCGCGTTCATCCACCATGGCCGGAGCACCCGGACTACAAAAACGTGCAAAATACCAACTTGATTCGAAAAACGTATCGAACGTATCCGTTTCCCGAATCCCTGGTTTATCGGTACCCGGTACGGTGGTATTTATAAAATCCGGGTCTTCCTTGATAGGTGATGTAACACCTGAATAGGCAACATCTTCTGGCAGAACGACTGGTAAATCCTCGTCAGGTACGAGATGCACATTGCCATCTTCATCGTAGATAACGGGGATTGGACATCCCCAATAGCGCTGACGGGAAATTCCCCAATCGCGCAACCGATAGTTGACCTTACGAGCCCCGTTCGCAACATTGACCAGATGCTCGGAAGTTGCCTCGAAAGCATGTTCAAAATCCAGACCGTCAAACTCACCAGAGTTGATCGTGATGGTGTTTTCCTTATCCGTGAAGGCACCTTCACTGCAATCGACAGGTGATGTAGTCGACTGCACAACCTGTTTGATAGGCAAGCCGTACTTGGTGGCGAATTCCCAGTCACGTTGATCATGCCCGGGTACTGCCATGACAGCGCCAGTTCCGTAAGTTATCAGGACAAAATTAGCTACATAGACTGGCACGCGATCTCCGGACACCGGATTAATGACCTCAATGCCTAAGGGAACGCCACGTTTTTCCATGGCTTCCAGTACCGCCTCCGAGGTGCCGTTACTCGTGCACTGGGTAATGAAGTCTGCAACTTCGGAGTTGCGCTTCGCCATCGCACGAGCTACCGGATGTTCAGCGGCAACCGCCATGTAGGTTACCCCGGCCACTGTATCCGGCCGCGTTGTGTAGACACGGAGGCCATCGGCTTTACCGTCATCGGTGATATCCAGTTCGGAGTCGCCCCGCCCGGCTAACCGGAACTCGAACTCCACTCCTTCCGAGCGCCCAATCCAGTTTTTTTGCTGCGTGCGAACGGCCTCTGGCCAACCGTCCAGCTTGTCGGTCTCCTCCAGTAACTCGTCTGCATACTGCGTTATCTTCAAAAACCACTGGGGAATTTCACGTCGCTCAACTTTGGCACCTGAACGCCACCCACAACCGTTAGCATCTACTTGCTCGTTGGCCAGCACGGTCTCTTCAACAGGATCCCAGTTGACTACCGCCATTTTCTTGTAGGCCAGGCCTTTCTTTACCAATCGGGTGAAGAACCATTGTTCCCATTGGTAGTATTCCGGGGTGCACGTAGCCAGCTCGCGGGACCAGTCGTAGGCAAAACCCAGTTTTTGCAATTGCTCTCGCATCTCTGCGATATTGCTGTGAGTCCATTTCGCCGGCGCTGTATTGTTTTTGATCGCCGCATTTTCGGCCGGTAAGCCGAAAGCATCCCAGCCCATAGGTTGCAGCACGTTAAATCCCTGCATGCGTTTATAGCGCGATACCACATCACCAATGGTGTAATTGCGCACATGCCCCATGTGCAAACTGCCACTGGGATAGGGAAACATGCAAAGGCAGTAGTACTTTGGCAGGGTTGAATCTTCGGTTACCAGGAAAGCATCGTTAGCCTCCCACAAAGCCTGAACTTCAGCCTCAGTGCGGCGAAAATCGTATTGGTCCTGCATGTGAAACCTTTAAAGCAAATCGTTGAGGCCATGGGCCATTAGGGACCGTAGCCAGATCGGATACACGCAAACTGCCGTGACAGAATGTGGCTTACGGGTGCCCTCTAGTGTACAGCACACGGTTATGCAGAGTGGTCTCGCCTGCGTATCCGTGCCCCGGATTGTTTAAGCCATCCCAATCCCCTGTAACGTTTATAGCGCTTGCCATCTGGATTACGAGGTGGCCGGACAGAGTTAGCCTTGGGCACGGAGCCAGGCCAGGGTAAAAACATGCCAGGGTGTTATAGCCATACGCAGCTCTAGCAGCTCGGGGGCATAGCGTTGCGCAAGCTCTTTACGACAGAATCTCAGCTGTGGGCGTCCACTGGCCAGATGACTGATTTCGACATCATGAAATTCGATGAAGTGACCAAAATCTCTGGCAAGACATTTGTAGATACTCTCTTTAAGACTGAACAAAGCCATAGCATGCCAGACCGGGGAGTTGGCAGCCATCAGCTCCTCACGCTCCACAGGTGTGGCGATAAGATTGATAACACCCTCTTCCAACGGTTTTATTCGCTCCAGATCGATCCCGATATGCTTGGCCTCGCACATGGATGTGACAGCAATGGCCGCGACTGCCCATTCGTTGGTGTGGCTCAAGCTGCCCAGCAAGCCCTCCGGCCACTGCACCGAACCATCGTTAAATCGTTGCAGGGCACAGGTGGGTAATCCGGCCTCCAACATCACAGCACGCGCGCAACTGCGACCCGATGAGAAGGTGTTTCGTCGCAGCTGCGCGGCTGTTTTGATTATCGCCAGTTCTTCTTCATACAGTTCGTGGGTATGGTCGGCCACAGGTTGGCTTTTAAGGTAGATATTAGTGCCTGCCCATTCAGGCGCAAAGGTCAGGCCATTGATCGGGCAAGAGCGGTAGCCTTCGGCATCGCTGTCGTTAGTTGTGTGATGAGACATGAACGATTGTCAATTTATACCGGGATATCTTCGTAGAGCGCAGAGCGAGTCTCGGGAATTGGCTGGTTGTCTTCAGCCCGGTAAGTGTAAACCAGCGAACGCTTTATCATGTCGGTCTCGTTCTGACCCGCGGCATGAAGCGTACGGGAGTGAAAAAACAACATATCGCCAGCCTGCAACTCAACTACAACCGCTTTGTCCAGAAGCTCGGCGTTGTCGTCCAGATCGGTGCGTAAAAACAATGATGCATCAAATTGACCGGGTTCGAAATCGAGTGTATGCGATCCGGGTATTACCAACAAACCGCCATTCTCACGCGTCTCCGGTCCAAGTGCCAGCCATGTACTGACCAGCTCGCGTCGGTCGAAGCGCCAGTAGCGGATATCCTGATGCCAGCTTGTTACACTGCTGAACCCGGGGTGTTTTGTCATCACACAATTGTGGTGATTCTGTGACAACCGAATCTGCCCGGCATTCATCAGTTTTTTAAGTAGCTGCACCACTTGCGGATGCTTACCGACCTGCTGGAACAGCGAATCGCGCCCAAATGCATGCAATAGTCGGCGCGGTGTCTGGCCTCCCGGTGCCTGACGTGACACCGGTGCGCCCGGATAATGCACATCAGCCTCGAATTCCACTGGCGCAAGTGCAGGCTTCAGCGAGTGATCAATCAGGGCGACCAGAGCCTTGACGTGATCCGTGCTGAAAAGGTCGCGCGCAACGAAATAACCATCTCGATTAAAATCGGTTACCGCTTGAGAGAGATCAGTCACGATGTCACCTTGAGGTGTTGCCCTATGTTCATTTTAAGAGTGAATGACCGGGCAATGGCTTAGGACCGGGATAATCCCTTGGAGCCATGCCGGACGTGTTTCCACTCAAGATAGTTGAAGTTTACCCCTCCGTACACTACCGTGTCGCCTGTCTTGTATTTATCAGGAATCCGGAGATTCTTGCATAGACAGGAATGAGTCCATGACGGCGCAGATCCGTACACTACGTACCACGTCGCACAGTGAATAACAAATGAGCAAGCATATCCTGATCGAGAACGCCCATCAGAACAATCTGAAAGCGCTCGACCTTACCCTGCCGCATGGCGAACTGATCGTGGTAACCGGTGTCAGCGGCAGTGGCAAGTCGACTCTTGCCTTCGACACCATCTATGCGGAAGGTCAGCGGCGCTATGTCGAAACCTTCTCTCCCTATGCGCGACAGTTTCTGGATCGCATGGACAAACCCAAAGTGGATCGAATAGAAGGTATTCCCCCGGCAATTGCCATTGATCAAACCAATCCGGTGCGAACCTCTCGCTCCACCGTCGGCACAATGACCGAGCTTAACGATCACCTCAAACTGCTGTTTGCCAGAACCGCACAATTATATTGCGGTGATTGTGGCAAAGCGGTTAAACAGGACACCCCTGAGAACATCAGTCACGAATGGTTCAATGGCACAGAGCCAGAACGGATCATGGTGACGTTTCAAGTTCGCATTCCGGAAAATTTCAGTGCCGATGAAATAACCGACTGGCTAGCGCGTCAGGGCTATACCCGAGTTCACAAGCAAACCAAAAAAATCATCGATGTCATCCAGGATCGTTTACGCACTACCGATGACAATCGTGGTCGCTTTATTGAGGCAGTTGAAGCCGCGCTTCGTTATGGACAAGGCAGCCTGTGCGTGCACACGCTTGATGATGAACGTCGCTCTGTCAGGCAACACAACTACTCGACGACGCTGCGTTGCGATGATTGCGGTACAAACTTCAGAGAACCCACTCCGTCAAGTTTTTCGTTCAACTCCCCTTTGGGCGCATGTGAGGCGTGTAAAGGATTTGGCCGGGTTATTGGCATAGATTATCGTCTGGCCATCCCCGACACGAGCAAATCGCTTAAAGGCGGAGCCGTAAAGGTTTTTCAGACTGAAAAATCAAGGGTCTGCCAACGCGATATGGAAAAGGCTGCGAAAAAAGCCGGTATACCCATGGATGTTCCGTATGAAAAAATGACCGCAAAACAGCAGCGTTGGGTCATCGAAGGCGATGCTGGCGATAAAAGCGACTGGTATGGTGTCGTCGGATTTTTTGACTGGCTGGAACGTAAATCCTATCGCATGCACGTCAGAGTCATGCTGGCCAAGTACCGAAGTTATGACGAGTGTACCGCCTGCTACGGCGCTCGATTAAAACCGGCATCCTTGAACTGGCGTATTGGCACACTTCAGCAGGCAACCACGGTGCTTGACCCGAAGCAACGTTATCGTTCACCGGACAGCAAGCTGCCTGCCTCCAGAATGAAAACCCTGCCCGGACTTAACGTGATCGACATCATGCGCTTGCCACTGGAGCGTGCTCAAACCTTCGTTGAATCCATCGCTGAAGGGCACAAGGATGATGCAACGACAATGGTCGTCAAGGAGATGCGCTCACGACTGGCCTACCTCAACGATGTCGGTCTCGGTTACCTGTGCCTTGATCGGCAATCAAGAACGTTGTCAGGGGGAGAAGTACAGCGTATTAACCTCACGACAGCACTGGGTACCTCTCTGGTCAACACACTGTTCGTGCTTGATGAGCCCAGTATCGGTTTACATGCTCAGGATATGGATCGGGTCATCCGGGTACTGCAAAGACTGCGGGATGCCGGTAACACGCTTATCGTCGTGGAACATGACCCGCAGCTCATGCTGGCTGCTGATCGTATTATTGACATCGGCCCGGGCCCCGGTAACGCCGGCGGCAATATCGTGTTCAACGGAAAACCACAGGCATTACTGGCACAAAAATCTTCGTTGACCGCGCAATACCTCAACGGTGACAAATCGTTGAAATTCAAGACCACAACGCGAGCAGGCACAAACAGAAACTCGCCAGCGCTAATCCTCAAGGGTGCGACCGGGCATAATCTGAAAAACATCGATCTGAGTATCCCGCTCAACCGGCTCGTCTGCCTGACAGGTCCGAGCGGATCCGGCAAGTCCACACTTATTCAAGATACGCTCTTCAATGCACTCTCATCGATAAAGGGTAAACCCAAGGATCTGCCTCAGCCTTACGATTCAATAGAAGGTCACGATCAGATAAGCGATGTGATTCTGGTTGATCAGTCGCCAATCGGAAAATCTGCCCGTTCCAACCCGGTCAGCTATACCGGAGCGTTTGAAGCGATCAGAAAGCTGTTTGAGAAAGTTCCGGAAGCAGCCAATCGCGGCTACAAGGCCAGCGCTTTCAGCTTTAACTCCGGTATGCGCTGTCCGGCATGCTCTGGCAACGGCTTCGAGCACGTAGAAATGCAATTTCTCTCCGACGTTTATTTACGCTGTGCCGAGTGCTCAGGTCGCCGCTACCGTCCTGAGCTCCTGGAGATCAAATTATTTAACGCCCATGAAGAGCAAGGTCAGTCAATTGCTGACGTATTGGAAATGACGGTTGAACGTGCGCTGGAATTTTTTCGTGATAACAAGGCGGTACTCACTGCCCTGCAACCGTTAAAGGAGGTTGGCCTGGGATATCTGCAACTGGGGCAACCGGTACCTACCCTCAGTGGAGGTGAGGCGCAACGTCTGAAACTGGCCGCCTATCTTGGACAAGCAGCAATGATCCGATCCAAGCGCACGATAGAGGGACACACTCTGTTTCTGTTTGATGAACCCACTACTGGTTTGCACTTCGAGGACATTGATAAATTGCTTGGTGCTTTCGAACAACTGGTTGCACAAGGGCATTCACTGTTAGTTATCGAACATAATCTGGATGTCATTGCCAATGCTGACTGGATCATAGATCTGGGCCCGCAGGGCGGTGATGCCGGCGGCAGAATTATTTGCAAAGGCACCCTTAAACAAGTGATGTCGCACAAGAGCAGCGTTACGGCCGCCTCGCTACGCGAGTATCAGGATGCCAGTGACAAACTCAGGCAGTCAGCCATCTCGGAACCTGCACATCCGGCCATTGCAGTACCGAAAATAGTCACAAGTGACAGCATCCATGTGCACAAGGCGCGCGAGCACAATCTAAAGAATATAGAGGTGGAAATACCTCGCGACGCGTTTACTGTGATCACGGGGGTAAGTGGCAGCGGTAAGAGCACACTGGCTTTTGATATCGTTTTTAACGAAGGGCAGCGCCGGTACCTGGAGTCACTGAACGCGTATGCCCGTCAATTCGTACAGCCCGCATCGAGGCCTGACGTTGATGCGATCACCGGCATACCACCAACCGTGGCTATTGAACAACGGACCAGCCGTGGTGGACGCAAAAGTACTGTTGCCACCATGACTGAGATCTATCACTTTCTTCGACTACTGTTTGTCAAACTGGGCGTGCAATACTGCCCGGATTGTGAAGTAGAAATTTCAGCCCAGTCGGTTGATGCCATCACTGCACAAATCATCAAACAACATCGTGGCAAAGCAGTCAGTTTACATGCGCCACTTATCGTTGATCGCAAGGGCTACTACACGGACCTTGCAAAATGGGGGCTCAATAAAGGGTTTGACTTTCTGCGTGTTGACGGCACGCCCCAACCGACCGCCGAATGGCCCCGGCTTGATCGCTTCAAGGAACATACTATTGACTTGCCGGTGGGCTCGATTCGTGTTGATGTCAAACATGAAGCCGAACTGCAACTGCTGATACAACGTGCAGTCGACTATGGTAGTGGTCTTGTCAAAATAGGCAGCACAAACCGTAACGAAAAACTGTTTTCAACTCAACGTGCCTGCGCCAGCTGTCAACGCAGTTTTCCCGAACTCGATCCACGCATGTTTTCCTATAATTCCCGCCATGGATGGTGCCTGGATTGCTTCGGCACAGGTGTCATCATTCCCGGCTTTGACGAGGAACAGACCGGCGAGGAACGCAGCTGGGAAGGCAAGGATGAGGATCCCATAGAGTGTCCGGGCTGTGCAGGCCAGCGATTAAAACCTGAATCTCTGTCTGTGTATTTCAAGGACTGGAACATTGCAGACTACACCTGCCAGTCGATCGAGGAAGCGGGCAAGACATTTAACGAGATAAAACTGAATGATAGAGAAGCTGTCATTGCGCGCGACAGCCTGAAAGAGTTGCAATCGCGTCTGGATTTTCTTGATCAGGTAGGTCTGTCTTATCTGTCCCTGGATCGCGCAGCACCCACACTAAGCGGGGGTGAAGCTCAACGAATACGCCTGGCGGCCCAACTCGGATCCAACCTGCAGGGCGTTTGTTACATCCTTGACGAACCGACTATCGGCTTGCACCCACGAGACAACCGCATGCTGCTGGAGACTCTGGGCAGTTTGCAAAGCAAAGGCAATACGATTGTTGTCGTCGAACATGATGAAGATACGATCAGGAGCGCAGATCACATCATCGATATCGGTCCCGGTGCCGGCGTCCGAGGTGGTGAGATCGTGGCCACTGGCACTGTCTCGCAGGTACGTAAAAATCCGAACTCAGCTACCGGGCGGTTACTGGATAAACCACTGAAACATCCGCTGTACCCGGCGCGTAAAAAGCCTGAACATTCGCTACACATCAAAAATGCCAGTCTGCATAATCTAAAAAAGGTAAGCGTAGACATTCCGCTCGCACAGCTGGTTTGTGTCACAGGTGTGTCAGGATCAGGGAAGAGCACTCTGGTTCGGGATGTTCTTCATGACAGCCTGCGCGTTCTTAATGCACAAAAGAATCGGCGAAAACTGGGCACACTTGTCGGATGTGAAGCCATCACGGGTTGGGAAAGCATCTCTCGCCTTCTGGAGGTTGACCAGACACCTATTGGCAAGACATCGCGCTCCTGCCCTGCAACTTATATCGGCTTCTGGGATAACATCCGGCGTTTGTTTGCTGATACCACCGAAGCAAGAATACGTGGCTACAGTGCCAGTCGATTTTCGTTCAATACCGGTGACGGGCGATGCCAGGAATGTGCAGGTCAAGGTATGCAACGCATCGAAATGAGCTTCCTGCCGGATGTTCGCGTGCTCTGTGAAGTCTGTAATGGACAACGATTCAACCACGAAACACTATCTATCACTTATAAAGATAAGTCTATTGGTGATGTATTGATGATGAACGTGGATGAAGGTGTCGAGTTCTTTATCAATCACACGAACATCCATCATTCATTAAAATTACTCCAGGATGTCGGGCTTGGTTACCTGACGCTCGGTCAGCAAAGCCGAACCTTGAGCGGTGGAGAAGCACAACGAATCAAGCTGGTATCTGAATTAGCCAAGGCTAAACCCGCAGTACAGGATTCAAAAGGCCGCACCATTGCGAGCGTGCATACTTTGTATATTCTGGATGAGCCCACTGTCGGCCTGCATATGGCTGATGTGGAAAGGCTGATTCATGTACTGCAGCGGCTGGTTGATGCAGGCAACTCGGTGATTGTCATCGAGCACAATCTGGATATCATGGCAGAAGCAGACTGGTTAATTGATATGGGGCCTGAGGGTGGTGACGGTGGAGGAAAAGTGGTTGCCAAAGGAAGGCCGGCAAAAGTCGCGCAATCCAGGCGCTCTCACACAGCGTCGTTTCTTAACGACATACTCTCCAACTAGTCAGTAGATTAGTCCCATGAGCGATAGCTTCTTCACATCGATTGACAACGAATGGTTTCAGCCAACCCCACATACGCGTGGGCCGTGGGATGAACATGCCTGTCATGCTGGCCCTCCGACAGGGCTGGTTGCTCGTGCGTTACAAAAGCTGCTACCTGCGCAAAGACTCACCAGACTGACTGTTAATCTTCAACGCCCCGTACCGTACGCTGGATTTCGTATCGAGGCCACAGTTACCAGGAATGGCCGCACCGTCAGTCTTTCTGAAGCTCGGCTGATCGATGGTGAGGATAAAGTGGTCATTACGGCGGCGGGAATGCATCTAAGCTCAGTCGAGTTATCAGGCATCCCAACTTACCAGCAACACTTTGGAACGGCCGACGAAGCTCACGCTGGCGAATTTCCGTTAAAAGATACCTTACATGACAAGCCTGCATTTAATGGCGATGGCGTCCGGATACGTTATCCGGATGGCCAGACTCCACTTCCGGGTCCTACAACCGCTTGGGTGAAAACTCTGCCATTGCTAACTGACGAAATCCCCACACCGTTTCAGCGTATTTGCCCACTAGCCGATTGCGGAAACGCGTTTGGACGCAATGCGGAACCCACCGATATAACGTTCATGAATACCGACCTGACTCTGGTACTACAACGTGATCCGGTTGGTGAGTGGCTTGGTTCACAAAGTGTCGGTTACTGGGAACCCAATGGAATCGGACTGGCCGACGCCTTGTTATTCGACGAGCAAGGTGTTGTTGGCAGGGCCTTGCAGACGCTGATATTACGCCAACCGTAAATCTTACCCGGCGGCTTCTTCCATGCCGTTTATACGACGATGTAACATCGCCACTTGCATTATCTTAAAAATACGCTAGCAAGCTGGCACATAATTTGCGCCACCCCTCACAGAGTCTTCGTGTCTGTGATGTGGTCTTATGGTTATCAAACTGGCCTTGAGCCTTGGCACTATTGCAATCGCCAGCGCTTTTTATGTGGATAAGCCCATGGAAAGCCGTGGCCATGCATCGATAGCGAGCCCGGTGCCGGCCCAAGCTGAAAACGCACAACTTGTCTCGGATGAGGCCAACGCGCTGGCCTATTCCAGCATTTTTCCGGCTTTTGTACCCAATACGCTGCCAACAGCTAATATCGCCGATGTTGCTGCAGATGCTGCCATGCAAGAGCAAGCCGTTCAAGTTGATCCGGTAAATCCACTAAACGACACAAACCTGGATGAGGCCCCTGACGATACGGTACAACGTTTGGAAAAGCCGAAAAAAAATAACCCAGTTCGTCAAGCCAATGCCGAAAACGTCAGTGAACAGGCGCCAATACGCAGTAAAGCTGATGTGTCGTTCCTGAAAAACGTCGCGATGATGGATGGCGACAGGCACTCATCCGCTATAGCAAACGTGCTAGCGACACTACCCGCCATCAAAACTCTAAACACCGCCTCGATTGACAGCAAACATGTCAGATGGCCCGGTACCGAGGACGGTGACATGCTGAAAGTAAGCACGGTCCATCGACATCTGCAAGAATTCAGCGCCGTTCTCAGCCCTCGGGGATTCCAACGCTCCCACTGGCAGGACATGTCTTATAGCGCGCGATCTCTGACTGCAAAAACTGACAACGAACCCTTTATTGTCATGATTGATCCGGGCCATGGCGGTTCAGACCCGGGATCCAAAGGACACAACGGCCTCCTTGAAAAAGACCTGACGCTGGATATTGCCCGCCGGATTAGGCTTTTTCTGAACGAAGTTGACGATATCGATGTTCGACTCACGCGCCATCACGACTATGGCTTGTCCCGTCAGTCGCGTGTCGACGCCATAAGGAAAAGTGAGGCCGATATGGTCATCTCCCTCCACTTCAACCACCTACCGCAAACAGAAGTCAACCTGGTGGAGTCCTATTACGCGGGGCGCAAAAACATTGAGCAAAGCCTGTCTGTTCAAAGACAGGCCCGTAAAGGAGAATTTCAACGCACAAACAATACAACCCGGACCTTGGATCTTGCTTTTACCGAAGGCTCCGCCAGGCTAGCGAAAACGCTGCAACAACATATTTTTTCCGAAGTCAGTTTCGATGCAGATAAGGTCCAGAACGCCGGTGTGAAGGAGGAAACGCTGTTTGTGCTGACGCGAAGCTTTACACCTGCTGCCTTGATTGAAATCAGTTGCCTTAGTCACGTTGAGGAAGCTGATCGACTGGCCAGCGATGACTACCGCAACCGTCTGGCAGCCGCACTAGTCGATGGTATTCGTAACTACTACGACTCCATTCAACGCGCGCCGCTCAAGACTCTGGATTCACTCGGCGCTTAACCCGAATTTTTAATAAATCACCGGAATCATCTTCGACGTTGGAAAAGAGCGCTTGTTTATACAAAACACTGACGGTTTGGTGAAAACACTCCGACGCCATGCGCACGATGACCTTATATCTTCAATGCAGGGATCGTGATTTGTTACCTGGTTCACTTAGCGCCATTGGATTCTGAGCAATGTGCCTCATCCGTAACTGCCGATTAAGCATATTATTTATCTCGTCAAGCCAATACCGTAACGCTGCATGCAAATAGCGACGGTTCAACGGCCCGCGGAGAGTACCAGAGCTACTTCGCGGGCTGATGATCTGGCAATGGCGTTTATCAGATTGCCAGTTGCCGCCATACGCTTAATCTGTTAAAAGTCAGGCACTCATCTCTGATACCAGCGCGCTACCGCCTGTGACAAAATCCGATCTGCTGCAGTCCATAGAGGATCTGGAGCAACACTATCGCTCTCCACGCAAGACTTCGCAGTCAAAAATCAGCGACAAACTGAGTCCGCTGATGCAGAAATGGCTGGCATTCTCTTCATTTTTTATTCTGAGCACAGTTTCAGATGAGGGTCTGGATTGCTCACCACGAGGTGACAAACCGGGCGAGGCATTCCGAATTCTCGATGATCGCACCATCGCGATTCCAGACAGGCGCGGTAACAACCGCATCGATACCCTACGCAACCTGATCAACGATCCTCAAATTGGCCTTTTATTTATCGTACCCGGCGTCGACGAGGCGCTGCGTATCAAGGGCACGGCAACCATCTCTATCAACGCCGATCTTCTTCAGAGCTTCATTGCGAACGATTTACCGGCACCCGCAACCGTCATATTGGTGAATATTAAATCAGCCTATGTACAAAACGCACGTGCGATAAGGCGCTCCGAACTCTGGAACGCAGATAATCATGGAGATGTCAGTCGATTGCCAAGCGCTGAGGAGCTGTCTATCAGTATATCCGGACAGACAAGTGCATGAGATATCCGGAAAACGCACCACCGAATACCGATATTCCATACGGCGAGTCTATGCACGACATGCTGACCCTGACGATGTGGATGTCCGTTGTTATCGGAGCTATATTGTTCGCAGCAGGAAGGCACGGCAATATCCTTTGGATGAAAACCTGGAGCGTCGGTCTCATAGTGTGCAGTATTGCCTATCTGGCCAACGAAGCCCTGAACATACTATGACGTTATATTGACAGTTTATATTTTCGTTAGTGGAATGCGCCACTATATTGCTGACAATCCATCTGACATGCTTGCTTCTGGCGTGAAGCTTTACGACAATGGCTGCTCCAATGGAATTTTCAGGAGTTACGGATGAATCAGGTTGTATCTGGTACCTTTTCCCGGTTGAGGCGAGCCACGTGTCTGGCCGTGGTCGCTGCCAGTATGTGGACAGGGTTTAGCTACGCCGCCGATCTACCAGATCTTCAAGGCCGAAACGTTATTGTGGCAACTGAAAATGCCTACCCCCCCTTGCAGTTTGTCAATCCGAAAACCGGTGAAGCCATGGGTTGGGAATATGACGCGATGAATGAACTTGCTGCTCGACTTAATTTTGAGCCCGTCATAGAAAACACCAGCTGGGATGCAATGATTCCGGCCGTTAGCGAGGGACAGTATGATGTCGGGATGACCGGCATTACGATACGTGATGACCGTCGTGAAAAAGTTGACTTTTCAGCACCTTACATGAGATCAGAAATGTTCATGCTGGTTAAGGCTGATGAAGAAAGGTTCTCCACGCCTGAGGAGTTTGCGGCTATCAAGGATGGCCTCATCGGCGCGCAAGCAGGTACGACTCCATTTTATACCGCCGTCTATGAAGTTCTCGATGGCGATGAAGCCAATCCAAGAATAAAGCTATTCGAGACCTTCGGGGCTTCTGTTCAGGCTTTGCGCTCTGGTGATGTCGACCTGGTCCTCACTGACGGAACTGCCGGGGCTGGCTATGTAGACGCGAATCCAGGCGCATTCAAACTCGTCGGCAACGCCATGGGATCAGAGGACTTTGGCTTCATTTTCCCCAAAGGTTCTGATCTGGTCGGCCCTTTCAACGCCGGACTGGACAGCATGCGTACCGACGGCACTCTGGAGGCCTTGAATACACGCTGGTTTCTAGAATACAAAATGGGGCAGTAGCGAAACAAAAAGTACCTATGCCATCATGTCGTGTGGATAACATCGACAAACAGGCAACGCACGAATCAGCCGAAGACTTTCCCTGGTGGCTCTTAGTCACTGTCCTTATCGGTTTGTGGCTGGGTTATCGGATTATCTCTGACGAGCTTTACTCAGAGGTGTTTGCCATACTGGTAAAAGGCATCGGCGTTACCGCCTTTGTCACAGTTACCGCATTTTCACTGGCCAGCATGCTGGGACTATTGCTGGCTATGGCCGCTCTTTCCCCGTACTTGCTGCTGCGACAGCTTGCACGGTTTTACATAGAAATAATGCGCGGCATTCCAATGCTGGTGCTGCTTTTCTATATCGCGTTCGTTGGTGCTCCACTTCTGGTTGAAGCGCTTAATGTGGTGCTTGCTCCAGTGCTGGAAGAACCCATAAGAACCCGCGATATTTCACTCATGTGGCGCGCGATTCTCGCACTGACGCTGGGCTATTCTGCTTTCATTGCAGAAGTATTCAGGGCGGGCATTCAAGCCGTCGGGCCTGGCCAGAAAGAGGCAGCGCAATCGCTCGGCTTGTCAGACTGGAGTCGATTCAGATTTGTAATATTTCCTCAGGCGATCCGCACAATCCTGCCACCACTGGGGAATGACTTCATTGCCATGATCAAGGATTCTGCGCTGGTATCCGTTCTAGGTGTTGCTGATGTGACTCAGCTTGGCAAGATCTACGCTGCGGGCTCGTTTCGATTCATGGAAACCTATAACGTCGTAGCCTATGTGTATCTGATCACAACCATCGTTCTTTCGTTACTTCTCAGACGGTTCGAGCGTAACTTGCGATCAAGACACGAAGGCTGATCAAGTTCGAACTTGATCATAAAACTCAAGTGAGCAATTTATTGCAAAACATCGCCAGGGCTCTTCAGCCACTTAGCTTACGTTGACGCTCGCTCTCCGCCTCAGCCTGGGACCGGCCCACTCCCCATGACAGGGGAACACCGCACAAATCACTGATGCCGTTGCCATCACGTGTTACTGGCAAGGGTATCTGGCAGCTGTGGAATTGAACGGTGAGCAAGCCCGCAATCAGAGACTCCATACTGTGATGGCGTACAACGAAAACCTGATGTCGCCGATAGACGCGTAAATAACCAAACTCGCGATCGAGTAGCTCTCGGATAGTGGCCATGATTTTATCCGCCACTTGAGGCGAATAACTTTGCGCTATAAAAGCGAAATCGTTGATACCGATCGAAGCCTTGAAACTCAGATGCTCACGTAAGGATAGGAGTGCTGCGGAATGCCCGGGGTTGCTGCAACTGCCACGCGAGCGCAAAGCTACTGACGTTCCGGTCGAAGCTTGGCGCATGAGGGGCAGCGCGACGATATCTGCCTTGGAATTATGTTTGGTACTGACAGTCATTGAGGTAAAGAAGCGCCATCTTGTTGAGCCTTGAACGTTGCCACGAAACCGATGCAGCAAAGACATGGGTTTCGAGCCGACACGCGAATACTACCTTGTCAGAAGTTGCCCTGCCAGAGCATTACCAAAACTTGTGACTCAGTCATTTCATTGTCACACAAGGATACAAAAAAACTCGTAAACGACCCAATAAACCTGTTAGATAACCGTTACATTTGCAGCAACAAAGCTTAAAAATTCACTATTGCAAGCCTGAATACTCCGACAATATTTTGGCCAGTTCTGCGCGACTATGCTTAACCTCATCCATACTCAGCCCTTCAAGTGAATGAGGAAATTTAAGCCATGCATCTGTTTCATGCAGGTAATAATCCGGAACACGTTCTGTCTGGTTTCGCGTTGGCTTGTAGTATGGAACCGCAATCCTTATGTCTGACGGAAGATTACGGCGTGTCTTGTTTCCCAAAGTTTCAATGATCGCCTCGATACTTCTTCCAGAATCGTAAACATCATCCACAATGAGCAAGCGATCGTCGGCACATAGCTTCTTGACCAGGTAATTCATACTAAAAACCTGCACGTTTCGTTCTTGCTGATCGATGCCTTGATAAGACGAGGTTCTCACCGTAATGTGATCAGAATTGACACCTCGGTACGCTAGCAATTCTTGCATGGCAATGCCCATCGGTGCTCCACCACGCCAGACCGCCACAATAAAACTCGGGCGGAATCCGCTTTTATAGACCATCGCCGCCAACCGGAAAGAATCCTCCAGAAGCTGCTGTGTATCCAGATAGTATTTCTTCATTGGACGGGTTATCCGGGCTATTGTTACATTTGGTTATTGTCGCACTAAATTCAATTTTGCCCGCAACCGTCCGCATTGTTCACGACCGTCGCCATTGTGGCGAACGTCACGTCTTCTCACTGTCTTCCCTGAGTATGCGCAGGTGCTCGACTGATCTATGCGGGCGTTCCGGTCAAATCCTGACAATTATAAAATTGAACATTTCAGGAAATACTATAATAAGCGCTCATTGGTGAATTTACGCAGGTATGCGTTCGTTATCGCTCGAAATTACCTTACCCACCCTCCCCTGGATTTGCTTTGCAAGATAAACACTACGTTACTGAGACTGATCTTCTACACGACGCATACAGGCTGGGTGTGCAGATAGCGGAAAGCGGTTTTCGTCCGACGTTTATCGTCGGCCTCTGGCGAGGCGGCAGTGTTGTAGGAATAGCTGTGCAGGAATGCCTGCAGTATCTTGACTTCCCGACCGACCACATCTCTATCAGAACCTCCTATCGCGGACTGAACACCTACCAGCAAATGGTTGACAACCCTCAGGAAGAAATACGTATTCATGGAACCCAGTACTTGCTGGAGACCGTGAATCATGATGATGGACTGCTGATTGTTGATGATGTTTTCAGCTCGGGATTAACCGCCAGTGCAGTACTAAGCCGGTTGCGGTACCGCCTGAAGAATAATATGCCTGAGCAGGTTCGTATTGCCGTGCCATGGTACAAACCCAAAAACAACCGCACTGATATCAAACCGGATTTCTACTTGCATACTACCGATCAATGGTTAGTTATGCCCTATGAACTTAGCGGACTCACTCGTGATGAAATAGTTGCGAACAAACCCTGGATGCTGCCAATTCTGGACAGCCTTGACGACACACCTTCAGAATGAATCCACAGATAGTCCTGTTCCTCAAAGGCCTGGCCATGGGGGCTGCCAACGTCATACCGGGAGTCTCCGGTGGCACGATCGCACTGATAACCGGTATCTATGAACGTTTAATCAACGCTATAAAGCAATGTGATCTCACCGCTCTTAATATGTTACGGCATGGCAATGTCAGGGCAGCATGGAAACATGTAGACGGATTGTGGCTTGTCACTCTACTGGGTGGCGTTGGTCTCAGTATTGTGACACTCGCCAGGCTTTTTGAATTTCTGCTGGAGCGATATGAACAGTTCACCATGGCTTTTTTCTTTGGCCTGATTCTACTTTCCATCGCCTATGTTGCACGCGGCGTTCGCAGCTGGAAGTTTTCCACGATCGTGTCATTGCTGCTGGGCACCGCAGTCGCGGTGGCGATCGCAACACTTGCACCAGCATCTGAAAATGATGGAGTGCTGTATGTTTTTCTGTGTGGAGTTATCGCCATAAGTAGCATGATACTGCCAGGTCTTTCAGGCTCATTCGTGCTCATTCTCATGGGTAACTATGCATTAGTGCTTGGAGCAATCAGTTCATTCACGTTAGCCGTTCTCATCCCGCTGGCACTGGGATGCGCATTTGGTCTGATTGCGTTTTCCCATATTCTTTCCTGGGTGTTCAAACGTTATTCCGACCAGACTCTGGCATTGATGACAGGCTTTGTGGTCGGATCACTGGTTGTAATATGGCCGTGGAAAAAAGCCATCGTTGAAACCGTTGAACGCGACGGAAAAACTGCCCGGGAAATCATCACTCGCTACGAATGGTTTGTACCTGCCCTGCAGGATATCCATACCTGGATAGCAATAAGCCTGATGATATTGGGCGCTATCTGCATAGCACTTATGGAGCGTTTTGCAAGTGGCAATAACAAGGAATATTAAGACCTTGGTAGAAACTCGCAGCGCGAGAGAAGTTACATCACCCGTGTATACTCTTACGGTGTGGTAAGAACATAATTTCATATCATCAATAATGCAAAACATACGGAGAAGAAAAATGAAGCTAATGAGAATTGCGCTGGTAGCCGGGCTGCTAGGCGTTAGTTTCTCGGCTCACGCTGATTTTTGGGGCACTCTCAGTGGTCGCTCAGCCAATCCGGCAAACAATCCACAACTATCGGTAGAAGGATCGTTCACAACCGGTGGGGACTATCAAAATATCGGTGCACGAATCAATTATGGTGTTAACGAATCACTAACTGTCTATGGCGACTTCGGTCTTGCGGAATTAAATGGACCTGACGGCACTGCTTTCGGCGCCGGCTTGTTTTACTATCTGCCAAACATGAGTGATTCGGTATCTTTCTTTGGTGACAAAGATGTCGCTATCCAGGCAAGTTATCACACGGCCACATTGGACAGCGGCGGTTTCGATCTCGATACCAGCGCCATTGGTGCCGCCTTGCTTGTTAGTCCCAAGACAGCTTTCAATCCTGATAACGGCATGAACTGGTACGCCAATGTGGGCTTTACACGGTTAACCGTCGATGTTCCCAGAATAAACACAGTCTTTGGTGTTTTTGGTGGTGGCTCGGAAAGCGAAATCGAATTGCAACTGGGTGGCGGTGTCTATCTTCCTATGGGTCCGGGTACGCTCTATGCTGGCGCAGATCTCATCGACGAGTTCATTTTTGGTGTCGGCTATCGCTTCGGAATTCAGTAGCCCGCAAACTGAAAAAACCTACCAGTACGGAATTTGACTCGTATTAGCACTCTCTGCTTCGACGCTCGTTGAGGCAGAGAGCCTCTATCAGTAACTCATACAAACAAGCTGACTAAAACACGCGAACCAGTCACTCTCTTTTCAAACCTCTCTCAAGCGATCCTCAATTCTTGATCGCACGAACAAACTGATAAGTAGCAGGCCAAGGAATACGGTAACCAACGCCATCGGACGAGCGGTTCCATCATGCAGTACGCTGATCATTACTGCGGCCATTCCCGCCATGGTCTGTTCAATACCACTCAACAATGCTGATGCGGTACCCGCTTGCCCTTCAATTGAACGAAGTGCCCGACTAGGTGCAACGGCGAACAGCGGCCCCATTCCAAACGTAATAATCATGTAAGCGCCCGTCAGCGTCATGGGTGTTGTGGAATTACTGATAATGACGACGCACAAGACAATTGCGCCAGCAAGAACAAGCACAACCCCCAGGCGTAACAGGCTCATTGCCTCCCAATGATCCGCCAGCCTCGATGCCAGTACGCTTCCAAAAAAGAATGAAGCCACAATGCCGGCCTGGTAGTAGCCAAACTGATCCGGAGCTACACCCAGTTTATCGATAAGGATAAAAGGCGCACCTGTAACAAAAACGAAGATCAGACCAAGTGCCACCCCAAGCATGGCGCAATGACTGAGAAAATCCGTATTCTTTAACAGATTCCCATAGCCTTTAGCGAGCGTCCGGGGATTCAAGGCATCCGGATCTGGCGTGGATGACTCCGGTAGAAACCTGGCGACAACACACATGGATAGGAAAGCCATTGCGCTGATAACGTAAAAATTACTTTGCCAGCCAAATGCAACGTGTAAATAGCCACCAATGATCGGTGCGGCCGCAGGCGTAATCGCAATCACCATTCCAAGCAACGCAAGCGCTTTGACCTGCTCTTTCTCGTTGTACAAATCCTTGATGATCGCCAGACCAATGACCGCTTCCGCAGCAGCAGCCAGCCCCAGCAATACGCGCGCAACGATCAATTGATCGATGGATTGAGCCAAGCCACAAGCAAGACTTAAAACAACAACGAATGCTGATGATACGATCAGCACCGGTTTACGCCCAAAACGATCGGACAAAGGCCCATGTATTAACTGAGCGAGGCCAAAAGCCAGCATATTGAGGCTGATGGTTAGCTTGACGCGAGTGGGGGTTGTGTCGAACCAGTCAGCCAGATCAGGCAAGCTCGGAGTGTACATGTCTGTCGACATGATGCTCACACTGGATGCGAGTACAAGAATACCGACGACCAGCCCGATAGTTGGCCTGGCTGCAGACAATTCCGACATAAAAGTGCAAGCTGATTCAAGAGAAAAGGGCATACAAGAGTACGCCCTTTTCACTCCATCAGGTAAAAACCAAGTGTGCCGACAACCGGCTTAATCGACAATTACAAACAATGAGCCAAAGCTAACGCATGCGTATCAACCTGTCCCGCCGACGATCAATTACCTCATATACAAAATATATTGCACGAGAATTTCATCGAACGCACACCCTGGAGATAGATAACTACATAGCGGAAACTTTGTCCATCACAATCGATGACCAGGCACCCTCGGGCTCTTTACTGATAACAGGGTCCGAGCCTCCCGACAAAAGGGTATCCACGGTACGCTGGTAGTCAGCTACATCGAGCGTTCCATCACTGCCTTCCGTCAACTTATTGATCTCCCGTACCATGCGTTGCTGATGTTTTTCTGTTTGTGCACCACTTGCATCGTTCTCCAGGACAATATCTGCAGCTTCATCAGGGTTTTCACGAGCGTACTCCCAACCTTTCATCGATGCCGCAACAAAGCGTGCCATCTTGTCCACGAAAGCAGAATCAGCGAGGTTTTCCTCTAATACGTACAGGCCGTCTTCCATTGTGGATACCCCCTGATCTTCGTATTTGAACACAACAAGTTGATCTTCACTGATCCCTGCATCAATAACCTGCCAGTACTCGTTGTAGGTCATCGTCGAGATGCAATCTGCCTGCTTCTGCAGCAAAGGATCCACGTTAAACCCCTGCTTGAGAACGGTAACACCCTCTTCACCACCTTCGGTGGATATGCCCAGACTCGACATCCAACTCAGGAAGGGATACTCGTTACCAAAAAACCAGACTCCCAGCGTACGTCCCTTGAAATCTTCCGGTGAGGTTATGCCTGTCTCTTTCAGGCAGGTCAGCATCATGCCAGAGCGTTTGAAGGGTTGAGCGATATTGACTAGCGCTACGCCTTTTTCACGACTTGCCAGCGCCGAAGGCATCCAGTCCACAATGACATCTGCACCACCTCCTGCGATGACTTGAGGCGGTGCGATATCCGGTCCGCCGGGCTTGATGGTGACGTTTAGATCGGCCTCTTCATAGAAGCCCTTATCCTGTGCAACGTAATAGCCTGCGAACTGCCCCTGAGTCACCCATTTCAGCTGCAGAGAGAGATCATCGGCCGCCTGTGATGTCGAGCTGGCCAGTGCCATGGCCAGAGTGAGCACGCCGCCCCGCAGGTAGCTGGCCGAATGTCTGTTTAATCTACGCATGTATATATCTCCTGTTTAGCCCTTGTAAAAAACAATGTTGGAACTCGTAAAGTGCACCACTCATCAAGTGTCTGAAATGTACCTTGATTATGTTCATCAAGCTGACACCATTGCTTGCCCGTGGCTAACGAAATCACGCTAACCGTGCCTGTTGGACGAATGCCAAAACGTCAGCTTCCGTTCAGCCAGCGCGACTGCACCGTAGAATAAGGATCCGGCAACAGCCGCT
Organism: Granulosicoccus sp.; assembly: GCA_045106855.1. Taxonomy (GTDB): domain Bacteria; phylum Pseudomonadota; class Gammaproteobacteria; order Granulosicoccales; family Granulosicoccaceae; genus Granulosicoccus. The sequence goes on along the minus strand of JBGCFI010000008.1, from coordinate 121,391 downwards.
ACTGCAATTTCTGCCCACACCATATCCACATTCATCCGTCCGACTTCAGTGGAGATACGAAAACCCATACCCACGGTTGGTGTGCCAAAAAACTCCGCTACGATCGCCCCGATCATGGCCAGAGTCGAATTGATCTTTAGCGCGTTAAAGATAAAAGGCAGAGCTTCGGGAATGCGAAGCTTTAACAGATTCTGCCAATAGCTTGCAGCATACGTCTTCATCAGATCAAGCTGCATGGGTTGGGCCGCGCTCAAGCCTGCTACTGTATTCACCAGCATCGGAAAAAACGTCATGATTACCACGACAGCGGCCTTGGATGGCCAGTCGAAACCGAACCACATGACCATAATCGGCGCAACCCCGACAATGGGCAACGCCGATACCAGATTGCCGATAGGCAGTAGCCCTCGCTTTAGAAATGGCGAGCGATCGATCAATACCGCAACGATAAAACCAGCACCACATCCAATGACATAACCAATGAGAACCGCGCGCAAAAACGTCTGTTGAAAGTCGGCCCACAGAATCGAGGCTGACGTACCGAATCTCTGTCCAATAACACTAGGCGCGGGTAACAGCACCTGTGGAATATTCAGACCACGTACCAGTATCTCCCAAAGTAGCAGTAGCCAGACACCGAACAGCAACGGTATAAGTACATTGAGAATTGCTTGATACCAGCTCATTCGGGTCTTGATACTGGCCAGTTGCTCGACACAAGCCCAGGCCAGTAACCATGCCGCCATCACATTCAGCCAATAGGCTATAGGTACCATTCGAACGGTATCTAATGAGCTCAAAAGCAAAAACGCCGCAACGCTTGAGCCGAGCAGACTGATGACAGCCAGCGGCACATACCGTGATTTGTCCATAACCCTGGTTGATAACCATACGACGGCAAGTAATATCGTCGACACCAGAAAAAGCCTGACCACCACGGCGGTGTTCGCGAACAACGCTGTCCCATCATCGCGTGTTCCACCTGATAGCAAGGCTATCGCTAGTAGAGCCAATGACAATAACGCAAAAATAAGTACGCCAAGGAGTAATACGCGTTGCATGGGTTTGAACCGTGCAGCTGACTTATCCAACAGCATGGCTTCAGACATCGGGTAGCCCCATTCGCTGATTGACCCATTTGCCTATCATGCCGATAATCGCGACAAGCACAGCGGCCAGCAGGGATGCCACTACCAGAGCAGACCAGATCTGAATAGTCTGTCCGTAGTAGGAACCAGCCAGCAGACGTGCACCCAATCCTGCAACAGCGCCAGTAGGCAGCTCTGCCACAATGGCACCTACCAGCGATATGGCAACTGCTACCTTCATGCTGGCGAACAAATATGGCAAAGAAGTAGGTAGCCTTAACTTCCAGAAAGTCTGGCCTGGCGAAGCGTTGTAGGTATGCATGAGGTCCATGTAGCTTCGGTCGGCCGAGGTCAATCCTTTTACCATGCTCACAACCACGGGGAAGAAGCTTAAATACATTGAAATAAATGCCTTGGGCAGCAGCCCCTGTACGCCTATGGCATTCAGTACCACGATAATCATTGGTGCAATAGCCAGAATCGGAATAGTCTGTGATGCAATAATCCAGGGTAGTAAGCTTTTGTTCAACGCAGTGTTATAGACAATTGCAACTGCCAGTAATATCCCCAGCAAGGTACCCATTGCAAATCCCAGCATTGATGAGCTCAAAGTAATGCCCGCGTGATAAACGAGACTACGTTTCGAGCTGATCTTTTTCTTGACTGTGGTGTTGTAGACTTCTGTAAATACCTGGTGAGGTGCTGGTAATACCGGCCGCTCCTGCGCCATTGTGTTGCCAACCATCGTCATCAATGCGGGCGTTGTACCAGCGCGTTCGGCCGAACTTTTCTCCCAGGCCAGGTTAAGTACGACGGCAGCTGCATACCATATCCCGAAAATGACCATGACAATGACAGCAACCGGAAAAACGGAAGAAGTTGCCTGATTTGTTGTCACAAATGAGGCTGCCGGCGCTGCTGTACTTACCACTCAGGCAACCTCGTCGTAACCATGACCGCTACGCAACCCATCACGCACGCGATTAGCCAACACCAAAAATTCAGCAGACTCGCGAACGTTAAGGTCGCGCTTTAAAGGTAAATCACTCTTGATGATTTCATGTATGCGGCCCGGGCGAGGAGACATAACAACAATATGCGTAGAGAGAAATACCGCTTCCGGGATTGAATGTGTCACGAACACAACGCTCTTGTGAGTCGCCGCCCATAACTGAAGCAGCTGCTCATTAAGATGATCCCGAACAATCTCATCCAGAGCACCAAAAGGTTCATCCATTAACAACAGGTCTGGTTCAACAGCAAGAGCCCTGGCAATAGATGCTCTTTGCTGCATTCCTCCCGACAATTGCCATGGATATTTCTGTTCAAATCCACTCAGGTTGACAAGCTCAAGGTTGCTTGCAACACGAGACTTGATCGTATCGCTGTCGAGGCCCATGATTTCCAGTGGTAAGGCAACGTTTTTTGCGATACTGCGCCATGGGTAAAGCGCTGCCGCTTGAAACACGTAACCGTATGCACGTGCCAGCCGCGCCTCTGCCGGACTCATCCCATTAACCGTGATCTTGCCCGAACTCGCAGTTTCCAGATCCGCTATCACGCGCAACAATGTGGTTTTGCCGCAACCCGAAGGTCCAATGAACGAGACGAAATCACCTTGCCCAATAGTAAGATCAATATGACTTAACGCTTGAACGTCACCATCGCTGGTTGGAAATGTCAGCGACAGATCTTCAATCTCGATGACTTGCCTATTCATAGTTGAGCAATTGTTCGTGCACGTTGCTTATTAGTGAAAGATTGAGGTAACTCTCTACACACCCGCCGGCATATTCGCCGGATCCCGCATAACAGGATGAGGCGCTGTTAGTTCTTTCCATTGCGACAATGCCCGGTTAACCTCGGGATAGGGTTTACGCGCGACAAACCTGCCGTGGCCCTCTTCCGTATTAACAGAGTCCTCAGTTACGACACACTGACCACGAGTGAGTGTGAAGCGTGGTAGACCATGCACTTCTATACCTTCGAATACGTTGTAATCAATCGCCGATTGCTGGGATTCGGCACTGATAATTTTGCTACGTTTCGGATCCCAGACAACGATATCAGCATCGCAGCCTTCCAGAATCGCACCCTTTTTGGGATACATGTTCAGTATCTTGGCGATGTTAGTTGATGTGGTTGCAACGAACTCGTTCATTGTAAGCCGGCCTGTTTTGACACCGCGCGTCCACAATACGGATAGTCGATCCTCCAGCCCACCGGTACCATTCGGAATTTTGGTGAAATCATTCAAACCCATGCGCTTCTGATCACTGGTAAAGGCACAGTGATCGGTAGCAACGACCTGCAGACTACCTGCAGCCAGACCCGCCCACAAAGAGTCCTGATGGTCTCGGCTTCTGAACGGAGGCGACATGACACGTCGCGCTGCGTGATCCCAGTCTGGATGCGCGTACTCCGACTCATCGAGAGTCAGGTGCTGGATCAAAGGCTCGCCAAATACTCGTTTCCCATTTTGCCGTGAGCGGCGTATGGCTTCATGCGCCTCCTCACAGGATACATGCACCACATAGAGAGGCACACCGGCCATATCGGCAATCATGATGGCACGATTAACGGCCTCACCCTCGACCTGCGGTGGGCGCGAATACGCATGAGCTTCCGGCCCGCTATTGCCGTCAGCCATCAAACTAGCCTGCAGTTGAGCAACGACATCACCATTTTCTGCATGCACAAGCGGCATGGCACCCAATGCAGAACAACGTTTGAACGATGAGTACAGTTCCTCATCGTTTACCATCAACGCTCCTTTGTAGGCCATGAAATGTTTGAATGTATTGATACCGCTATCAACAACGGTTGCCATCTCTTCGAACACTTGCTTGTCCCACCAGGTGATCGCCATGTGAAAGGAAAAATCACAAGAGGCTTTTGATGTCTTGTTATCCCACATCTGGCGAGCTTCCAGAAGTGATTGCCCGGGGGCCGGCAAACAGAAATCAACCACCATGGTGGTACCACCTGAGAGCGCCGCGCGCGTACCGGATTCGAAATCATCAGACGAATACGTACCCATGAATGGCATTTCCAAATGAGTGTGCGGATCAATGCCGCCGGGCATCACGTAACAGCCTTCTGCATCAAGCGTTTTATCTGCATCCAGATTGTTGCCTATCTGAGTGATGATGCCGTTTTCAATTTTCACATCGGCGCTGTAGGTTCGATCAGCGGTAACAACCGTGCCGCCCTTGATCACTGTACTCATGGTATTAGCTCCCGAATTGGTAGATTTAGATAGACGTTTAGCGAGAAACGAAACTACCGCTACGTTGTAACCCGTTGTTGTTGTCAAACAATCTGATGTTCAGCACCGCTAATCAACGATTTTTGCTGTTTCAACAACGGCATGGAACAAGACGTTGGCCCCGGCCGTTGCCCACTCTGGTGAAATCTCTTCCGCTTCGTTGTGTGATAAGCCGTCAACGCACGGACACATCACCATAGAAGTGGGGGCGACCCGGTTGATCCAGCAAGCATCATGTCCGGCACCGGACACGATATTCTGATGGCTGTAGCCGAGTCGCTCTGCAGCAGAGCGCACCGCATTTACGCAGTTTTCATCGAAACTGACTGGATCAAATCCACCCACCTCTTCAATGCTCAGCTCAAGACCAATGTCGTTAGCGATACTTTTGGCACCATCACGAAGACGCATCTCCATATCATCAATCACGGCTTTTTCCGGATGACGAAAATCGATAGTGAATACGACTTTTCCAGGGATGATGTTCCGAGAATTCGGGTAAACATCACATTGACCGATAGCACCTACCGCATGCGGTGCATGACTCAATGCAATCTCGTTGACCAGCTCGGTTATTCTTGCCATGCCCAGGCCGGCGTTTACGCGCATTGGCATAGGTGTGGAACCTGTGTGACTCTCTTTACCGATCAGGGTTAGTTCAAGCCATTTCAACCCCTGCCCGTGAGTGACCACACCAATATCCTTACCTGAGCGTTCCAGTATGGGACCCTGCTCGATATGCAATTCGAAAAAGGCGTGCATATCGCGTGCGCCCACCTCCTCATCACCTAGATAACCCACTCGCTCCAGCTCATCGCCCAGGCGAATACCGTCCGCGTCAGTGCGATCGTAGGCCCAGTCCAGGGTATGCATACCAGAAAACACGCCAGAGGCCACCATGGCCGGAGCAAAGCGGGTGCCCTCCTCGTTCGTAAAATTAACCACCACGATCGGATGTCGGGTCTTGATATTCATATCATTAAGCTGCCGGATAATTTCCAGCCCACCTAGAACGCCCAGCACTCCATCATATTTCCCACCCGTGGGCTGCGTATCCAGATGCGAGCCGACGTAGACCGGCAATGCGTCCAGATCGGTGCCTTCACGACGTGCGAACATGGTGCCCATCTTATCGAGACCCATTGTGCAGCCAGCATCTTCGCACCATCGCTGGAACAGCTTGCGACCTTCCGCATCTTCATCAGTTAGCGTCTGACGATTATTTCCGCCAGCCACTCCAGGCCCGATTTTGGCCATCTCCATGAGCGAGTCCCACAAGCGCTCGCCGTTGATTCGCATATTACTGGTGATTGCCATAACCGCCCCCTTGTCAATGAATGCCTGGCCTGAGTAGCCGTGGTTAATGTCTGGCTCAGGTTGGAAAGGTAAAGACCGCCCCTTGTTTTATCCCTGTTGGCCAACGCGTGGTAACCGTCTTCAGGCGGGTATAGAAATGCACACCCTCAGGACCGTAGATTGAATGATCACCGAATATCGACCGTTTCCAGCCGCCAAAACTGTGATAGGCAACTGGCACAGGAATGGGAACATTCACACCAACCATACCTACCTGAATACTGTCAGCGAACGAGCGAGCAGCATCACCGTCACGCGTAAATATTGCGGTACCGTTGCCATACTCATGGTCGTTGATCATTTTCACCGCGTCATCGTATTTATTGGCGCGCACAATCGACAGTACAGGGCCGAAAATCTCCTGCTTATAGATGTCCATGTCAGTAGTGACGTTGTCGAACAATGAACCTCCCAGAAAGTAACCGTTTTCATAGCCTTGCAATGAGAGATTGCGTCCGTCGACAACAAGATCAGCGCCGGCTGCAACGCCGCTATCAATCAAACCACATATTCGCTGTTTGGCGTCCGCAGTAATTACCGGGCCCATTTCCGCATCCGGATCATCGGCAGGTCCGACACGCAAAGCCTCAACCTTGGGTCGCAAGGCCTCTACCAGCCTGTTGGCTGTGTCCTCTCCTACCGGCACGGCTACTGACACGGCCATGCACCGTTCACCCGCTGAACCAAACCCGGCTCCCATCAATGCATCCACCGCCTGATCCAGATCTGCATCCGGCATGACAACCATATGATTCTTGGCACCACCCAGAGCCTGAACGCGCTTGCCCGCCTGATTACCCCGGTTGTAGACGTATTCTGCTATGGGTGTCGAGCCCACGAAACTGACCGCCCGTACCTCGGTATGATCCAGCAGCGCATCCACAGCTTCCTTGTCGCCGTGCACCACATTGAGCACACCATCGGGTAACCCTGCCTGATGAAGCAGATCAGCAATCATCATTACGGATGAGGGATCCCTTTCTGAGGGTTTCAACACAAAGGTGTTACCACAGGCAATAGCGACCGGGTACATCCACAAGGGAACCATCGCAGGAAAGTTGAAAGGCGTGATGCCAGCGCATACGCCCAGTGCCTGGCGATCGGAGTAGGAATCGATAGCTGGCCCTACGTTTCGGGAAAACTCGCCTTTGAGAAGCTGCGGTATACCGCAAACGAATTCAACCACTTCTCTGCCGCGCTGAACTTCGCCCAGGGCGTCATCATGGGTTTTACCATGTTCCCGGGAGATCTCCCGGGCTATCGCGTCGGCATGCTGAATAAGCAGTTCATTAAAGCGAAACATGACAGAAGCGCGCTTTAGCGGCGGTGTGGCGGCCCACGCTGGAAACGCAGCCGCTGCTGCTGCTACGGCAACACCCACCTCGTCAGCGGTACTCAGGCCCAGTTCATCAATAGCTTCACCAGTTGCCGGGTTGTAAATCGGCTGTGATCTGCCACTTTTGCTGGACACGCGCTGTCCACCGATAAGGTTGTCAATCATGACACTGAATACTCTGGTTGTTGAAGTGGGCGATAGTTTACATCGCTTGATAATGCCGGTTACAAAGGTTCTGCTTGTACTTGTTGCCACGCTATCGTACCTTGACCATCTGGTCAACATTTGCAGACAGCGAATTGGCAATCAAACCGGCACCCAGGAAGCGAACCCGCATTCAGTTACAGAATGAGACCCGCATTATCGCGGCCGCTCTGGATGTGTTTTCATCCAATGGCTTCAGGGGCTCCACGGTAGACCAGATTGCCCGACATGCCGGTATGTCCAAGGCCAATGTGCTGTACTACTTTAATACCAAAGATGAGATTTACACTGCGGTTCTGAATCGTACCTTGAGTATCTGGCTTGACCCTCTGGAACAACTGGACCCGAACGGCGACCCGATCGAACAAATCTGGAACTACGCTCAACAGAAGCTCCAGCTGTCGCGTACAGCTCCCCATGCCTCCCGCCTGTTCGCCAACGAAATACTACAAGGTGCAAACTCGGTACGTCCATTTTTACAAACAGGCTTGAAGACACTGGTGAATTCACGATGCCAGATAATACAAGACTGGATAGATCAGGGAAAACTGGTCGCCGTCAGCCCCCTGCACTTACTGTTTCTCATCTGGTCATCGACACAACACTACGCAGACTTTCAGCCGCAGATTGAAGCATTATACGAAGCAGATGAGCAGAGCTTGTATGACGAGGCCGAACACACTCTCCGGTTGATCATTACCCGCGGACTCACACCGTGAGCGACTCCGCCGACAGCAATTACGCTCTCAACGAATCATTTCCACCACTATTAGGTGAGCACGTGCACACGCTTGTTCTTGGAAGCATGCCAGGCCGGAAATCATTGCAGCTACAACAGTACTATGCACATCAGCGAAATGCCTTATGGCCAATCTTGTGCGCCATCGCCAACGACAATTCACCAAGCTACGACGTACACATGCAGATGTCATACGAACAACGCTGCGCAACGATTATGCAGGCAGGGTTTGCTCTCTGGGATGTGCTGGCCCGCTGCGAAAGACCTGGTAGCCTTGATACCAGCATTGTTCGCCAGTCAGAGATACCCAATCCTATTTCCCAACTAATAGATCGTCATGTAAAACTGCACACTATCGTCTGTAACGGTCGTACCGCCGAGGCACTATTCAATCGTCATATATTACCTCAGCTCAAACACCCGATGCCTCGCATCATGAGTCTTCCATCCACAAGCCCTGCCATGGCAAGTCTGTCCCTTCAGGAAAAGTATCAGCTATGGCGTGACGCGATACTGGGGTCCACGATATGAAAAATTATTGCTAACGGCTATCTGCCATAGGATTGTTCGGGTGTGTTGTCCAGTTAGCATACTCGTCCAATACAGGTTGGTCCGTTCTGGGATCGACACCACCGGCAAGTTGCTCCATCGAAATACAGTTGTCTACGGGACAGACACTGACACACAGGTTACATCCCACGCATTCTTCATCAATCACCTGAAACATACGCTTGCCCTCTACCGTATGTGTTATGGCCTGGTGCGAGGTGTCTTCACAGACAACATGACACCTGCCACATTGAATGCACAGATCCTGATCGATAACAGCCTTGGTAATGTAATTGAGGTTCAGATTTTGCCAGTCTTTCACGTTAGGCGTCGCTTTGCCGGTTACTTCACTGACTGAGGAATAACCTTTCTCATCCATCCAATCTGATAATCCGGACGTCAACTCATCAATGATGCGAAAACCGTAAGTCATGGCAGCAGTGCAGACTTGGACATTTGCGGCACCAAGTGCCAGAAATTCCGCCGCATCTCGCCATGTGGTTACCCCTCCAATCCCGGATACAGGCAGATTCGATGTTTGCGGATCCCGAGAAATTTCAGCAACCATGTTAAGCGCAATAGGCTTCACTGCGGGACCGCAGTAGCCGCCGTGCGATCCCCAGCCATCAATGGAGGGTTCCGGGGACATCGTATCCAGGTTGACGCTGATTATGGAATTCACGGTATTGATTAACGACACAGCATCAGCACCACCAGCATGCGCTGCGCGCGCCGGGCCTTTGATATCAGACACATTAGGTGTGAGTTTGACTATTACGGGCATTTTCGTATACAGCTTGCACCACTGCGTCACCATTTGAATATATTCGGGCACCTGCCCGACAGCCGCCCCCATCCCACGTTCGGACATTCCATGCGGACAACCAAAATTCAACTCAACGCCATCCGCACCGGTATCTTCAACGCGCGCCAGGATATCTTTCCAGTTCTTCTCTTCACAGGGCACCATGAGGGATACGATCATGGCCCGGTCTGGCCAGTCACGCTTGACGCGTGTTATTTCATCCAGGTTGATCTGCAATGGGCGATCGGTTATCAGCTCTATGTTGTTGAAACCAATCAGAGTTCTGTCACTTGAATGCAATACGCCATATCGTGGACCATTGACGTTGACGATATTCGGATCTTCCCCGAGGGTTTTCCAGACAACCCCTCCCCAGCCAGCTTCAAAAGCACGGACCACGTTGTATTCCTTGTCAGTGGGTGGTGCAGAGGCCAACCAGAAAGGATTGGGCGACTTGATTCCGATAAATTCTGTGCTTAGATCGGCCATAACCGCTTACCCCTTCAAGTGTTTGTGAATCGATTCAGCAGCCAGTTTGCCATCCTGAACAGCAGCCACAGTTAGATCTTCTCCACCGGCAATACAATCACCACCTGCCCAGATTTTTTCATTGGATGTGCGTTTTTCAGCGTCCACTCTGATTCTTCCTCTGTCCAGAACCAGCGCATCTTCGGTGTTAGAGGTAACAAACTGCTGGCCGATGGCCATTAGAACCTGATCACAGTTCAGGAGCAGCGTTTCACCTGTCGGCGCATAAGAATCACCCAGCCCTTGCATATAGGAAAACTCGATGCCAGTTACCTTGCCATCGCTGCCATGGACTTTTAACGGCTGAAGCGATGTTCTAATGCTCACACCATTGACTTTGGCCAGGTCCTGTTCGAACACGCTGGCATTCATATTCTCCACACCGCGCCGGTAAGCGACCGTTACCTCTTCTGCGCCCAGCATTCTGGTCTGGACGGCCGCATCAATGGCGGTCATTCCTCCACCAACAACCACTGTTTTACGACCAACCTTCAGTGATGACAGATCGCTTGACTGCCTTAGCTCGCGAATAAAGGCAACGGCATCGACCACCCCTTCAAGATCATGCCCCTCGACAGACAACTGGTTAACGGTACCCAGGCCCAATCCCAGAAAAACAGCATCGAAATCCTGGCAAAGTTGATCCAGCGTTACATCAACGCCGAGCGCATGGTTGTAATTAACTGAAATACCTCCGATAGACAGAATGTACTGTACTTCTGCCTGAGCAAAATCATCAACTGTCTTATAAGCTGCGATGCCGTATTCGTTCAGGCCGCCAGGCTTTGGCATTGCATCAAAGATCTTCACTTCATGGCCATAGAGAGCCAGACGATGCGCACACGCAATCCCGGCCGGACCCGCACCAACAACCGCGACTCGTCGACTTGTGGATGCTGCCCGGGTAAAGGGTTGCTTTCCCGTCTGCATGAGATGATCAGTGGAATAGCGTTGCAGCTCTCCGATGCGAACTGGATTATCTTCGGCTGTATTGCGCACACAAGCTTGTTCACAGAGCGTTTCAGTGGGACATACACGGGCACACATTCCACCGAGAATATTCTCATTAAAGATGGTGCGAGCTGAGCCTTTGGGGTTATCGGTTTTTATCTGCCTTATGAACAACGGGATATCAATATCAGTCGGGCAAGCTGTTATGCATGGCGCGTCATAACAAAAATAACAGCGATCTGACTCGACCAGAGCTTCATGCCGGGTTAACGGTGGATGCAGATCCTGTCGAAGCTGCTCGAAGTTATTGGAACTCATGCGGCAAACTCCCTGAATTGGCTCATGACAAAGCCGATTAAAGCAATTTTTTTCCAAATGGTCAAATTTCAGCTTTTTGGGATTTTACATAAAGCCCCGAAAGCTTGATGGGCGAAAACCGTGAATCAAATTTTGCAAAATCCTGACAATGTGAACCCATCCTATCGTCTGCCGGATATTCTGCATCCCAAAGAAAGCCCGTTGGATCAACGTTTCAGCACTGCAGACATGGTTTGGAGACTTAAAAATCGATAATCTCAACTAAACAATAACGCAGTTATGTCGATAAGGGCTGTGTATCGGGTCACTTTTGTAGTTTGATGCAATATGGAAATTGACGTCCGAACTCTGGTGCGTGGTATCTATCGGTTATCAGAGACAGCCTTATGTGTAACAAGGAAAAAGGGTTTGAAAGGACACGTCAAAATCCATCTAATTTCAGCGTAACTAGCAGACTTCTACTTGCAACGCTGATCTTCGTAATCAGCTCGGCGCAATTGCAGTCCGCAGAGCTGTCCAAGTGCCTGTACGTATCGTCGTACCATAAGGGCTATGACTGGTCTGACGCACTCGAAGAGGGCATACGAAATACTCTTGCGGGTAAGTGCGAGATCCTGCAATTCGATATGGACACTAAACGCAAGCAAAGTGTCGAAGAAAAAGAACTTGCAGCCAGGAAAGTGCTTGCAATTATCGACAAGTGGCAACCCGATGTCGTCATTACATCTGACGACAACGCCGCAAAATACCTGATCGTTCCCTACTTCAAGAATTCCAGCACCCCTTTTGTGTTTAGTGGTGTCAATTGGACGGTAAAGGAATATGGCTTTCCGTTTGACAATGTGACCGGGATAGTGGAAGTGGCTCCTATCGAACCCATGCTGAAGGAAGCAGCGAGAGTTTCTGAAGGCAAGAGAGCTATCTATCTGGGCGCAAATACGCTCACCGAACGGAAGAACTTTGATCGAATTGCGAAAGGTGCCGAAAAGCTGGGAATCAGTTTAAAGATGTCTCTGGTTTCTGAATTTGATACATGGGTAAGTGAGTTCGAAAATTCTCAGAGCATGGATTTTCTGGTTATTGGCAGTAACTCGGGCATATCCGGTTGGGACGAAGAGGCGGCGCGCGAATTAGCCAGTAGAAAAACCAGAGTGATCAGCGTAACCAACCACGAATGGATGATGGGAGTGACAGCGCTCGGCTATACCAAAATCCCACAAGAACACGGCGAATGGGCCGCAGAAGTTGCTCTGGCTGTACTGGATGGTGTTCCGATCAACGAAATACCGATTGTCACTAACAGGAAATGGGATTTATGGCTAAACCAAGACGTTGCTAACGCTACTTGCAAAAAGATACCCATAATGTTTTCACGTTACGCGAAGCAAGTGTCGTCGCTCGAACAGGTAGCGTCAAAATGATCGCAAGTAAACTGTGTATGTCACGCCGCGAGTACGTATCCTGTATCGCGCTTGCATTAGTAGTCACTCTCGGCACCGCCTTTGCGTCAGTTTTTCATTTGTATCAGCGACAACTGGATAGAGATCGGGATATCGCACGCGTCGTAGAACGTTCGGTCTATGAGTCTTTCAGTGGCCTGGTAGCTACTCTTGTGTCAGTTGCCTCCATACAGCAATTGCAAACGGAGAGCGAGCGATCAAACATAGAATCCTACGCCAAATCCATACTCTCCAAAAACGAATTCGTCACCACAGTCTCTCGCTATGAAAAAGTACTGGACCATCAGGTGGCGGCTTTTGCAAACGAGATGTCTGAATTCGGAATATACAATTTCTCACTTAAGGACATGGCTTACACTGGCTCTCTCGTACCGGGGCAAATAAGTGATGTTAACTACCCTTTGAAAAATGTTTTCCCGTTCAGTCCATCCACCGTCAAGTACATCGGGCTAAATCTTGTCTCAATCGATAATATGAGTGAGGCCATTGACGAAGCTCTTGTTTCCAGTAGCGTTAGTGTCTCCCGATTCGATTTTCCGGTGCGAGACAAGCACAAATTGACTCTGATACATCCAACCTACTTTGGTCGAGAGGTACCAGGGCAAGTTAACCAGAGACAGCAGCAGCATGACGGAGGCTATATATTTGAAGTAGATCCTGCTGCTATCGTGAATTCCATTCTGAATATAGAAGATCAACTCTCGATATCCTTGACCTTTCGCGAAACCGATGTTTCTGAATATGACCCAGGCAAATCCAAAGAATTTGTTCTTGCTGATCACGATTTCAAGAATACCGAGACTTCATACCTTCAAAGTCTGTTTTCAGGCAAATTTCATACGTTTAAGCCTTATAGCAGAGACGCCAGGGTTCAGATATCACTAAAATTCGCAAACGGCATTTCGTTCTCTGCCATAAAGGATGCTGTCGCCTGGTCACTACTGGCTTTGTTTCTTTATATAGTGATACTCACACTAATCGTACAGAAACGTGTCGCTGAGTCGAAACGCAACAGCGGCTTAAAAGATCTTGAAAGACAGCAGGAAATGGCACTCATTACCCTCAGTTCAATATCAGAGGCGGTAATTACAACTGATATCAACGGTAACATTACATTTGCTAACCCATCATCTGCGGAGCTACTGAAAACGGGTAATACTGAACTCAAAGGTAAGCCTTTGACTTCAGTTGTTCGGTTTGAAACCGGCACTCAGAACAGTTCCTCCGCGGAAAATTGCCTGGAAAATGCTCTGAAAGAAAAAAAATCCGTCAAGTTTCCCGAGCTTAGTCTGTTAGACCACGAATCCAGTGTCACGCTGATAGACAGTGCTCTAACGGCATTGCGAGAAAAATCTTCCGGAATATTCCAGGGTTCAGTGCTAGTGATGCGAGATGTGAGCGCTGAACGTGAGCTTACTCGAGAGCTGGAATACTATGCGACGCACGATGCGCTGACAAAAATTTCAAATCGTTATAACTTCGAACAGAATTTACGCAAACTTGTATTGTCTTCAAGGTACACCCGTGAACAACATGCGATTTGCTACATTGATCTGGATCAGTTCAAAATCGTGAACGATACCTGCGGGCATTCCGCTGGCGATAAGTTACTGATTCAAGTGACAGAAGGCCTCAAGAACATCATTCGAGATCAGGATATGCTGGCCCGCCTTGGTGGGGATGAATTTGGTCTGCTCATTAGAGACTCGGATGAAAAAGGTGCCGAGGCTATTGCCAGATCGATATATCAATTCTTCCAGAATTGTTATTTTCAACACAAAGAAAATGTATTTGCGGTTCGCGCAAGCATAGGATTTGTCCATCTTAACGGCCAACACGATAACGTAGAAGACGTAATGGCTGCGGCAGATCTAGCTTGCTATTCAGCAAAGGATCGGGGTAGAAACGAGCTTCATATATACAGTCAATCAAGTGAAGAGACAGTCGATCGTAAAGACGAAATGCTTCTCTTGCCAAAACTTCAAAAAGCACTGCGATGTGACAATTTCAGGTTGTTCGTTCAGCCGATCGTAGGCCTTTCCCACAACGCAACTGAAGAGCATGAGCATTTTGAAATTCTACTCAGATTAATCGAAGACGACGGCCAGGTCATAACTCCCTATCAGCTCATTCTGGCGGCCGAGCGGTATGACCTGATGCGTGAGATTGACCGTTGGGTGATAAAGACTTCGCTGGAAAAAATCGCATACCTGACCACCGTTAACGAGAGTCGGCACACAAGTTTCTCGATAAACCTTTCCGGACAATCCACTGTTGATACTGAGCTGCCCTATTTCATCTCACAGCAGTTGGTTCGTACCGGTGTACATGCCAGCAGGCTGTGTTTCGAAATAACCGAAACCAGCGCTATTGCCAACATGCAACATGCATTGAAGATGGTTCACTACCTGCACGATCTGGGGTGTACGATTGCTCTCGATGATTTTGGGTCTGGGGTCAGTTCGTTTGGATACTTGAAAACGCTACCTGTTGATTTTCTGAAAATTGATGGTCAATTCATCAAGAATATTCACAATAGCGAAGTAGATCGAGAGATGGTCAAATGCATGCAAGCTGTCGCCGGATTACTAGGCATTCATACTGTTGCCGAATTCGTTGAATGCGCCGAAATTGAAACAGAACTCATCGGCTTGAATGTGGACTATGCGCAAGGCTACCACTATGCCAAACCGTATCCTTTTGATGCACTGATAGATCAACGAAAGGCATCCGTCTTCAAGGCAGCCTAGAATGGCTCTAGCTGTCCTCAAGACTCACGCAAGCCCACACTCGCTATTTACGATATTGGAAACCATGTCATCTCCGCGGAGGCGGAGATCTGATGCCCCAGGTATCCTTGCACGGTGTAGAAAGATTCCCGCCTTCGCGGGAATGACGGTCGTCCGTGATGACGCAAGTGTTTCTGACATAACACAAGCGTATCTGACATGACGCGACCATAAATGATTTGCGAAAAAATTCGCTATGCGACATCGTCGAAAATTTTCACCAGCTCCTTATCCACAGGGTTGCCGAATGTAAACTTTTATTGCTCATGTTGACAAGCACGAGTAATAGGCCAACTCTACAGGTAACATACATTCAAACGAATTTCGACACGCTTACCAGTCTGACGCACGGATTGTCCTGGTAGGCAGTAATCCCGTTAAGACACGTACTCTGCAACAATTGTTGCAGCCGTGGAGTGCTGACTTTTTTTTGTCGAACTGCTTTGACTACATGACGTGGTTTGTAACATTTTACATTCAAGTTTTGCATCGCTGGTAATGATGATCTTTAAAACGTGAATACAGCTTCAAATCCACGCACGGGTAAGCACTTTCCGTGTCCTGAAAAGAAAAAATCCAGATGAATTGCCCTGGCGTTGAACTATCTGCTGTGGCAAGAGGCTAACTCAGCGCCGCTTTTATTTGGTGCCAACCCGCTGATAACTAGTCTGTAACCACGACAGCTGGTTGGAACACTTACTGTGAGTCATATAGTTTGGAATTAATTATTTATACGGCCGGAGTAATATTTGTTGCCTACTTCATCAGAGGGCTAGCAGGCTTTGGCTCTGGCCTGGTAGCGATTCCATTGCTACTGTTGGCGCACCCACTCGAGATTGTTGTACCTCTGGTTGTCGCTCTGGATTTTCTGGGGTCACTGGCGCAGGGTGTAAAAAATCGCGAAAACATCTCCTGGGCCGAAATCACACCATTGCTCCCGTTTACGCTGATCGGCTGTGGCACTGCACTGTTATTGTTCAAATCCATAGACACAGGTGTTCTGACAACGGCACTGGCAGTGTTTATTGTCGTCTTTTCGATCTATCAGCTACTTCCTTTACCGGATCTAAAAGGCTCTAGATACTGGTGTGTTCCAGCTGGGTTGATGGGAGGATTAGTGGGCACACTTTTTGGCACTGGTGGCCCGTTCTACATGATCTACCTCACCATACGCGGACTCGACAAGGTACAAACACGTTCCAGTTTCGCTGCCTATTTTTTCGTCGACGGGACCATACGGCTGGTAGGTTTTACCGTGTTCGGACTACTCAACACACCCGTTGCCATCTTTCTACTCAAATACCTGCCAGTCGCGGCGCTTGCACTTTTTGTTGGCGGAAAAGCGCACGTGACGATCTCAAACCAGACATTCAAATATTTTATTAGTTTGATCCTGGTTTTCAGTGGCTACAAATTGTTAACCAATTGACGAAACGCGCTCCATTTCAATCTGTAAGAGAATACATACCGATGACTATCGAAACACCCATCCAGAACGCCTCGCAAAAAGCGGAAAAATTCTCGCCGAGTTCTCATTTGAATTTCTGGCTCACACCTGAAAAATCAGCTGCAGCAACTATTTTATCGTTACCTGACAACTGTATTGACGAACTCATTGCGTTCGCCAAAGGGCAGCCTCTCGTTGAAAACAACTTCAAAGAGACAACATTGTTTGCGGAAAAAACCTCAAGCTTCCTGAATAACGAGGGGCCAGGAATGGCGATCATTGAACGATTTCCGGTTAACGAACTTTCAGAGTCACAGAACAAGGAGATCTGCCGCGTATTTGCCCAACTCATCGGCAAACTTATCCCTCAGGACAGACACGACACCCTGCTATACGACGTGAAAAACAAGCACGTATCTGACCCGCTAAAAGTTAGAAAATCAATCACCAACCTTGCACAGCCCTTTCATACCGACGGTGGCTGGTTAACAACGCCAGCACGCATAATTGGTCTTTTTTGTATCAGCAATGCGGTACAAGGTGGTGGAAGTGAAATGACCAGCCTGTATAGCGCTTTTCAGGAACTGCGACGCACAGAACCTGATGCGGCGGCACTCTTATGCAAGCCTTTGCCATGGAACAAGCAAGGCGAGCACACGGAAAATGAGCTGGCCTGGGAGATGAACCCGTTGTTCGAAAATGCCGAGGACCGTTTTCTAGGGCGTTATTATGAAAGCTATGTATTAACCGGCTTTGATATCAGTGGCCAGAAAAAAGAAAGCGCTGTGGTAGAGGCTTTGCAGCTACTTAAATCGATAATTCAACAGCAACCACGCTTTTCCATGACCTTGAAAGCCGGGGACTTTCAGCTCGTAAACAATTGGACAACCGTCCACGCGCGCAAGGAATTCAAGGATTCAAGCGATGTGGCGAATATTGACTCCGGAGCCCATCTCTCCGATCAGAGCCGTCATCTCATCCGGGTCTGGTGCCACTAGATAATCAAAAATCGATGTCGAAAGTTAGTCCTTTTATGTAAAGGGCAATGACCGACCGGGGCCTCCTTAAGCAGAAGCTCCGGTTGGGTGTACACACAAAGCGAGTGATGCACGCTTCGTAGACCCGATTTAAAACATCAAGTGCTTTCGTCAGCGAGCGGAAAATGATCAGGATCAGGACTATCAGCGAGCAGCCAACCCACAACAAAGCCCAATACAGAGCACAGCAAGACTGAGAGCATCAACAATCTGCGTAATCTCTGGACCGGCTCGTTAACGGAACTCCTGTCGCGCTCTACCAACAGCGCCCACACCACCCCGTTCCAGCGAAGCGGTGCATGTGCCGAGAGTACATCGACACCCAGCATGCTTTTGGATTCGGTGACGCCCGCGCGATTCGATAGCGCTGCCTTGGCATTCGCTTGCTCATAGGCGATCTGCATAACCTCATCACTCGCAATACCGCTGCCTGCACGCAGAAATCCGTCATCGCCAACGAGGTAGGCACGAATACCATTGAGTTCTGCCTCGTCCGCATGCAACAGCCTGTTGAGTCGCGAATGTTTCAGTTGCACGATAAACGCACCGCCAAATTTTCCATCCTGCATCACAGGTGAACCGATGAAAGCTGCCGGCAGGTCATTGCTCGGGGCATAGGTATCAAAGTTGCTGAAAATTGCCCTTTCTGGAAGACTGTTGTCGCGAACACGATCAAACGTCACGGCAAGAGCGGTATCACGATATTCGCCAGTCACAAGGTTGGTACCGAAATCGTCCTCCTTGAAAACCGAGTAGACAATGTTGCCCTCAGCATCTGCTATTAACATATCGTAGTAATCGTGCGCCGTGGAAAAACTCAGCAACCAATCATGATAGCGTGCGTGAATACGACTGTAGTTACTGTCATCACTTGCGTACAGCAAAGCCTGCCTGCGTCCCGGTGGATTCGGATTGTTGGTTATATAGGCAAGGCGCGTGTTTGCGTAGCCATTATCACCGTCAGACTCTAGTGCGGAGACAAACTCTTCCGTAATGCTCACGGCAATTTGCGATGAGGCGATACTTGCAAGATTACTCTCTACATCTTCCAGATAATCGATGACCCTGAGCTTGCGGAATTCCAGTTCCGAACGAAGCTCTGCGGACGCAGTACTTGTGGCTCTATCTGCAGCTGAGCGGCTGGCAATGAGTGAAACGATGGAGCCAGTCGCGAAAACCGTGATCGCGACTAACAAAGCGACCGCGATGCGGTTTCCTCGATGAACCTCGCCAGCGGCCAAACGCGTATCAGTCAATGTCATTGTGAAGCTCTCCTTGAGTATCATCGTTGTGCAGAGCGTTTTCAACGCCTGTGCGCCTGTCCAATTCACTCACAAGATGTCGGCCCGTGATTTGGGCATAGGTCTGATGCAGACGATGCTCGACGAACAAGTCAAAAAGGTTCGGGCATAACTGACCGGCGTCACACATGCCGCGCATAATCGCAAGAGACGCCTCTACCGTTCGAGCTGCCCTGTAAGGACGGTCCGCGGCGGTCAAAGCCTCGAAGACATCCGCTATCGCAAGAATTCGGTCCTCGATACCCAACTCATCAGCACTTCGTCTTCGGGGATACCCGGAACCATCAAGGCGTTCGTGATGATTGCCGGCAATTCGGGGCACCCGGGCAAGCTCTCTCGGGAAAGGAATTGCTTCAAGCATCTGGATAGTCTGCACGACGTGATCGTTGACACGAAATCTCTCTTCTTCATTCAGTGTGCCACGGGGGATCGTCAGATTATGAATTTCACCGTCATCAATCTCATTGGCAGGCACCGTCATGTCAAATTCGTAGGGGTTATCACCCCAGGGAGTTAACTTATGTTCACGTTCGATTCGCTGAAATGGCTTATCTGCCAGAAGCGTTTCTCTCACCGGTAACTCATCCTGTGTTGAGGGATACCTTGCAAGCTCTGCCGCTGATAGCCCCAGTTTGTCATTAAAGTGACGAGTCCACGTTCGCTTGCCAAGTGTACGGATACGTTCGATGTCATTTCCATCCATCGAATCTGTTCCGAGATTACATCGCGCGATAAAGGCGAAGTCGTCAATGAGAGCTGCCTGTGTCTGGTCGCGCCGGGATTCTGCAGCAATCCTGTCAACCCCAGGCTCAACAAGCAGCGTGCGCAGATACTTGATTTCCGCATCACGCCAGAGAACTTCAAAGCGCGTGCGGATATCGTGGATGCGATTGTGGACAGTCTCGAGCTTTGTTGCCTTATCAATGATGTGATCTGGCGTTGCAACTTTACCGCAATCGTGCAACCAGCTGGCAACTTCGAACTCCTCTCTTGCTGCATCAGTCAGAGAATAGTCTCGAAAAACAGATAACTGTGATTCACTGGCTGCCTCGGCCAGCAAGGTGCACAATATTGGAACACGTTGACAATGCTTGCCCGTATGAGGCGATTTTGCATCGATGGCTTGCGCAACCAACCGGATCAACGCTTCGAAGCTATTTCGCCGACCTTCTGCCAGTCGCTGGTTCTCGAACGCAAGACCAGCATGTGCAGCAAGCGATTCCGCGAACAACCACGTGTTGGCGGCCAGCGCTTGAGTGTTGCGTGGCCTAATATCGCCAAGATGAATGACACCCACGAGCTCACCATTGCGCGATAGTAAAGGTAAAACAAGTACAGAGTGTGAGCGATACGCTCGTGTGTCATACGTGTGAGATTCGCTTATATCTTCAATCCAAACGCGTTCACGATTCAGTGCGGCATACTGATCCGGGCATAACTTTATCTCGCTCGTTACTGCAGCAGGCAACTCGATAACATCCGAAATATAGTCATCCGCTTGTGCAATTCCATACGCGTGATTACGTTCAATATGTCTTTGTTTAACCCGTACCAGGCGACTTTTGTCATCCGAGAGCAATAGCACGGTGGCGCTGGTTGCACCGCAAGCGGGGGCGATGTGTTCGATGGCCAGTTCTCCCAACGCATCGACATCCAGTTCTCCAAGGGTCGCGTTGGTTAGCGCAACGAAACGCTGCAGCGCTGACTTCATCGTAGCGATGGTGTTTGCCAGCCCGTCTATCTCTGATACTCGCGATCGAACGGTTACCGGTCCATCCAGCTTGAGTCGCTGAATGCGCCTTGCCTCGAGCGCTAAAGCCTCTGTTGAGCGGGATATCGACACTGACAACCACCACGCGAGCGCTATTGCCAGTGCCAGTGCGAGCAGTGAAATCAGGATGCTTTGCAGCCTTACAGTCGACTGGCCTGAGAGTAACTCACTTTCCGGTGTGAGAATGGCCGCATAAACTTCATGGATCTTGTTTACACCTATATCTATAGGCGCAATAGACGCGAACCATGGACCATTACCTACATCGATTGACATCTGCCCCTCGGTTTCTCCAGAGACGAATCGATCGAACAGCACTCTGATTTCAGGTTCTTCAATATCGCTTACCAACGGTGAGCGCAACTTGCCGAGGACTGCTTCGCGTGTGCGTAGTTTTAGCCAATCGGCATCGTTGTAACCGACAATGTCACCGGATTCGGTGAACAGGACGATGCGGGCTGAATCATTAAGGGATGGCGAACCCAGTCGCGACGATATGGTCTCAAGGCGCATATCAGCGCCAATGACGACATGGCCACCCCGCATTCTGCGCGCCAGTGTCGTGCCAATATCTCCTGTGGTATAGAATCGATAGAACTCTGTAGCGATGGTTCCACTGGCCTTCATCGCCTGACGATACCAGTGACGCGAACGCGGATCATAGCCAGTAATGAAGTTACTGTTCAGCTCAAGCTCTCTCAGGTCGGCATCGTAGTAGGTCGTCAGATGCAGCGGCTGCTCAAGCCCACCTCTTTCAATCCGCTGAACGATGTAGCTTGCCTCGTCCGGCGCAGCAAGAGCTCGACGACTTTCCTCATCATTGAAGACATTTCTGACGAGAAAGAAATCACCATTGTCAAAACCCAGATAGATAGAGTCAATCTGATTATTACTGGCCAATGACTCGGCGAAGTAATCGAGAGCAAGTGGGAGCTTGTTGATCGAACTGTCACCCATGTCGACTCGCGCCGTCTGCTCGATAAACGATTCGACCGGTGAATACAAGGCGCTGGCGGTAGCCGCGGTATTTCTCGCCACCTCGGAAAATAGCTCTCCTGCATCATCTAGCGCCAGTGAGCGATGGCGCTCGTAGTTGTGGACAATCAGACCGGCACCCAGCAATGTAATTAGTGCTGTAAACAGAAAGCCGATGCTGAATCGCAAACTATAGGAACGGGCTGCGCGGCCTGCTGCAGGAAGCCGCAATCGAAGTCGTCCAAACGGGTCGAATAGATGACGTACCGAGTAACCCCTCGCCATCTCCTGCGGAGACTCGCCGACTGGCGCACGGCATCGGTGCTCCTTCATATGTACTCCCTACAAACGTGCTCCATTTGAACTGCACGTTAGCTCTATCGCGCCGGTGTCTGCGGACTACATCACACTCGATTAGGCTATTACACCACAAATCCCCATTTTTTTACCTTCTATAGCTTTAAAAGGACATCTTCTGCGTTTGATATCAGCGAGATCGCCTGTCGTATTGCGTTTTATCTTGAACCAGGCACTTCGTGTCAACAAACCGTCCTTGTAAATTCTGGTCACACGATAAGTCAAGACACGTTGTATCTGAGAATTTACAGTTTTCGCAATGCGGAACACCGTATTTGCTTTCAAACGCAATAGGAAAATTACCAACACACCAGCGCAGATAACAGCGCTATACACGAACTCGTCCTTGTGCCAAAAACCAACACTCGCAAAATCAATCTATTGCGTGAGTCCAGCAGATCTATAACTAGTGGCTATGCTGACTGCGCATTCTCCGACGACCACACCAAACGCAACTTGCAATGATATTGTGCGAGAGTCAGTCAAAGTCGACATTTGCACTATGCAGTAGTCGATAGTTAAAGCACGAGGCATCCAGGTCACCGTTGCACTGGATACCTCATGAGAGAGCCGATCCGGCTATTGTGGCTGACCGACGACCACCGTCCAGTAAGTACGATAATCACTACCGGTGTTTTCAACGCAGCTTGCGCCCATTTCCGTGATGCCGGGGTTCATGATATTGCGGCAGTGACCGGGACTTTTCATCCAGCCATCCTGAACAACCGCAACGCTGTTCTGGCCACCTGCAATGTTTTCGCCGATGTAGCGATATTGATAACCGTCGGAATTCGCTCGATCCCATACCTCTAAGCCATCGGAGCCTGTGTGACTGAAGAAGTTATTACCAGCCATGTCATTTGAATGTCTTGTGGCGGCTGAGGTGAGTGCATCATTCCAGACAAGCGCAGGAGCTGCCTGAAATAACTCGGTACCACACTGCTGAGGCTGTGCTCGTGACTCGTTAGTTGCCTGCAGCAGAGCAGCTTTCATCTCATCAGTAGACGCGGAACAAGCTACAGAGGCTAGGTCTCCCGGCAATTGCGGTAGCCCAGGTTGCTCCGGCTGCTCCGGCTGCTCTGGTTGCTCTGGTTGCTCTGGTTGCTCTGGTTGCTCTGGTTGCTCTGGTTGCTCTGGCTGCTCTGGCTGCTCTGGCTGCTCTGGCTGCTCTGGCTGCTCTGGCTGCTCTGGCTGCTCTGGCTGCTCTGGCTGCTCCGGCTGCTCCGGTTGCTCCGGTTGCTCCGGTTGCTCCGGTTGCTCCGGTTGCTCTGGCTGCTCCGGTTGCTCCGGTTGCTCCGGTTGCTCCGGTTGCTCCGGTTGCTCCGGTTGCTCCGGTTGCTCTGGTTGCTCTGGTTGCTCTGGTTGGGCTGGCACATTTGGCGTCTCTTCCCCCCCGGGTACATAGTTTTCCGCGGCAATCTTATCGTCGAAGATATAAATCACCTCGGTTGTATCATCACAAGCCCTTACGCTTGAGGCATCCTGCCCCCAGCACGACCTCCAGACACCGGGTTCCTGCCTATCAACATTGACCAGCGAATAGGATCGATCCCTCCAGTTCCAGAGAATCAGGAACTCTCGAACAAGAAAAATTCTTCCATTGGTTTTTACATCATTACGCACCAGCTGGTAACGCCGCCGATCGATCTCAAGGGTGTCACCCTTGTATTCAGATTTCTCATCGACCAGATAAAATAGTGTAGATGTATTGGCAGCTCCTGCGCGACGTTGATTTTCTCCTGGCGAAGATGATGATGAAGCCTCTTGTGTCATTAACTCCTCAACACCAGATTGATTAGCAACAGACGATGAAGATATCAAGAGTAACGACAACGACACAAACAAAAATATTCTATATTTTTTCATAGTCCCTCACATGTTTACCATTGCGCTAAAGCATGCGAACCAGCATGGTTCGTCTGCTTACCGTTTTCAGATTTACACTACGGGGGGCATGCTACAGACTAAGCTATAGAAAAGCGTCAATTCGTAATCCAGATTTCAGAACCGTAAGAGCTTGTCTTTTTATATTACCAACAATGACAGATTGACAAGACACAGGATGCAATGAAATCTATGTTAATTCACCATAAATCATACGTTGATAAATTAATTCACACTAAATACTCAGCGCGATACATTTGATTATCGATTGACCACTTTGTTGAGTAAAAACGCATTCATTCAACATAAGCAATACTTGCCGACTACAAACGTTGCATAAGATCAGTCTGATACGCAAACAGCGATGGTAATCCACCAGTGTGAACAAATAGCACCGAATCACCTCTCTTGATGGCACCCTGTTCTATCAGCGACTTTAAACCAGCCATAGTTCTACCTGAGTAAACCGGATCAAGAATAAGAGCTTCAAGACGCGCTGATTGCGTAATCGCTGACATAACGGCGGGGTTTATTTGACCATATCCGGGCGCGAGAACTGAATCATCCACAAGAATATCTGCGCCAACAATACCCAAAGCCGATGCAAGTAATTTAGCTACTTCATCTGTACGACGAGCTATGCGAACCTTCTGCTCGAACGCGTCTCGTCGCACGCAAATACCATAGACAGGTACACCCCAGCCGAAAGTTCTTGCCCCCGCTAGAAAGCCTGCATGCGTCAGACCACTACCGGACGGGAGCACAACATGATCTGGCATGGTGTCCATGTTCTGAAGTTGCGTGTAGCACTCAGCAGCACAGTTTGCATAGCCAAGCGCACCTATCGGCGCATGTTCGATACCCAGATGCACCACGTAGGGCTTACGACCAGCACGTTTCAGTTCATCGGCGATAATGTCGAGGCTGGCATCAGCTGCGGCTTCGTTTTCTCCTTCTGGAAAATACCGGACTTCCGCACCGAGAATATGGTTAAGCAGCACGTTGCCGGATTGATTGTATTGAGCATCGTCCTTGGGAACACGTTGTTCAAGCTGTACAACGGCGTGCCAGCCCATTTTGGCAGCTGCCGCGGCACATAGTCGTACAAAATTCGACTGGACTGCACCGGTAATCAAGACTGTATCGGCTTGCATTTGACGTGCGGGGCCCAGGTAATACTCGAGTTGCCTTACCTTGTTACCACCCATGGCAAGAAGCGACACATCATCACGCTTAACCAGAAGCGACACGCCAAGGGCATCGCTGAGTCTGGGTAAAATTTGTATCGGTGTGACGTCCAGCCCCAGATCAACAGTGGGATGGTCCGCCAGGGTCGGTAGTAACAGCTCTTTTTTCACTCGCATGGTGTGCATCGTACACGGCGAAGAGCTCTATGCAAGTAATACCGCTGCACGCCGGAGCCTGCACGGCTCTATCTATTCGAGACCTCTTAAGAGCGCAACCGTGATAATTTTTCCTTTGATGCACAACCTTTCAAACAACAGTGAAAGATGCTTTCAGCGAGATGTCGCAAGACCGTTGCATGAAAACAGCTCGACCAGTTGGCTGGTCATGACATCTGCCAGTTGGGAGACATCGTGAATCGTTGTGGCGCGCGAGTAATACTGTCTGACATCGTGACCAATACCGATAGCCACTAACTCCACATCGTCCTGCCTCTCTATATGAGCGATAGTATGACGCAAATGCTTTTCAAGAAATCGCCCGGGATTGGTGGACAAGGTTGAATCATCAATAGGCGCACCATCCGAAATCATCATCAGGATACGGCGCTGTTCCGGCCGCTGCAATAAACGCCCGTATGCCCACATCAGCGCCTCTCCATCGATGTTCTCCTTGAGCAAACCCTTACGCATCATGAGTCCAAGGTTTACCCGGGAATGACGGCGTGGCGAATCAGCTGATTTGAATATGATATGGCGTAGATCGTTCAATCGCCCGGGGTTAGCCGGATAACCATTCGCAACCCACTTCTCGCGCGATTTACCCCCCTTCCAGGCACCTGTGGTAAAACCCAGAATTTCCACTCTCACTCCACAACGCTCGAGCGTTGCAGACAGAATATCCGCACAGACCGCAGCGACCCGGATGGATCTCCCATGCATTGAACCTGAGTTATCCAGCAAGAGTGTTACGACCGTATCGCGAAATGGAGTCTCTGACTCTTGCTTGAACGTCAACGGCATCATCGGATCGGTCAGCACACGCACCAGCCTCGCTGTGTCCAACTGCCCTTCTTCCAGATCGAATTCCCAGGAGCGTTGCTGCTGGGCCATCAACACGCGTTGCAGACGGTTAGCAAACCGGCCCACTAAACGTTGCAGGTCGCCGATATGAGTATCCAATGTCTGCCGTAATCGTATGAGCTCTTCATGATCACAAAGATCTGAGGGTTTTATCACCTCATCAAATTCTCGGGTATAAACGTGATAGTCGTTGATATCCCGCTTGACAGCATCGGTTGCTACGGCACGCCACTCGCTACCGGCATTCTCAGAACTGTTTTCGGGCATGTCTTCGTCAGGTTCGACCCCATCGCTGGCATCTTCCGCACTACCCTCATCGTCAACAGTGTCCGACTCACCATCCTCCTGCATGGAGGTACTGTCGGAATCACCCATATCTGAATCATCATCTTCGGCAGACTGTTCATCAGGCGGTCTGTTACTGTCGTCCATCTCGTCCTGGGCATCGCTTTCACTACCATCGTCCAGTTCCAGAGAACGCAGTAGCTTCCCGAGCGCAGTGGCAAAACTACCCTGATCGTTTATATCGAAGCCAGCTTTTTCGAACTTGTTTTTAACATCGCTCTCCAGCCATTGCCGCCAGTCGGAAAGCACTTCCATAGCAGCCGGTGGCAAAGGGCGATTACCCAACTGTTCGCGCAGGTATAGAGAGAGTGCATGATCAATTCCCAACCGTGGCTCGGAGGTATCTCCCAATTCAATAACGGGCTTCCTTAGCGTGTCCAGCAGCAACTGGTAGCGACCATCAAGCGCAGCATCCAGATTTCGACCAACGCCTTCAAAAACCGTACTTCCCAACAATTCAACACGAGTCTGTTCCGCCATATGGTACAAACGCTGAGAGGTATCGGTGGATGGCTGGAAACGTCTGTGAGTTACCGGGTCGTGATATTGGCGATGCAACGCAATCCCGTCGCTGCGCCCTCGTGTTTCAAGCCGCTCCTTCAGCGTCGCGTCTACCGGAATTTCCGGCAACACCATACCCTCGACGTCGGAGGCTTTATCATCGAACGTAATTTCGATAGAGCGATCTCTTGATATTGCTCGCGCGCAAGCGCCCGTCGATGTCTTGAAACCTTGACTCAATGGCGCCGGCAGATCTTCTCCCTTAGGCTTTATTTCGCCAATATTGTGCGGATGCTTGTCAACCGTCACTATCCGCCAGCTCCTCCCCGAATACTCGCTGATAAAGCTCAGCGATGAGTGCACGTTCTGCCGGATCACATTTGTTGACGAAAGCCAGTTCCAGTGACAACGCCACATCCTTGAAAAAGGTTAGATTTTGAGTCCAGGTTATGACGGTACGAGGGCTCATCACCGTCGCAAGATCGCCATTGCGAAATGCGCTGCGAGTCAGACCTGCAAGCGAAACCATTTTCTCCACCAGTTGGCGCCCTTCATCATTTTGCAGATGGGGTGCTTTAGCCAGAACCACGTTTGTCTCTTTGTCGTGAGGCAGATAGTTGAGGACCGTCGTCACTGACCATCGATCCATTTGCGCCTGATTGATCTGCTGCGTGCCGTGATACAGGCCCGTAGTATCTCCAAGTCCAACCGTATTCGCCGTTGCAAAAAATCTGAATGCCGGATGAGGCCTTATCACTCTGCTTTGGTCCAGAAGCGTCAGCTGACCGGTTGATTCAAGTACACGCTGAATCACGAACATGACGTCAGGACGGCCGGCATCATATTCATCGAAAACAAGAGCAACGTTACGCTGATAGGACCACGGCAAAATACCATCCTGGAACTCGGTAACCTGCTTACCATCCTTCAGGACAATGGCATCTTTCCCGATCAGATCTATCCGGCTGACATGGCTATCCAGATTGATCCGTAAGCACGGCCAGTTCAGTCTGGCTGCAACCTGCTCTATGTGCGTGGACTTTCCCGTACCATGAAAACCTGAAATAAGAACTCGCCAGTCATTGGCAAAACCCGACAGTATGGCCATGGTCGTGCGGTGATCAAATAAATAGCTGGCATCCAGATCGGGCACACGCTCACTGGGCTGAGAATACGCCGGTACCTGTAAATCGATATCAAGGCCAAATACGTCTCTTACTGAGACCGTAGTGTCTGGCAAAAGCGCATTGCCATCGTCATTTGCGGAAAAGGTGTCGAGCATGAGTCCAGTCTTCAGGCAGTTTATAGCGTTATCGTACACGCCAGAATAGTAATTGGGTAACGTCGGAACAGGATGAGCAGGTTAAAAAATACGACAAATCGACTCAATTATATCGATGCGTTTCAGATTCTGAGCTTGCGAAGAAATACGATCTCGCAAAATCAGCCACGATAGCTGGCATTTCGGGTGATCTGGCCAGGTAGTTACCAGGCACGATAGCCCAGCTTGCCATACCCCTGATACGTTGGAAACACGATCCAGTAAAATTTTTAGACGACCTACACAACAGAGGATAATTTGTGCGGTTTCATGATGGCAGAGCCGGCCGCTCTGCGCAATCTTGCCTCTTTCGATAAGGTCGGTACGTGTCGCTCAGGTGCTGTCCTGATAACCTGGTCGGACTATCCAGCCAACACAACTATCGTAAAGTAAAGCCGCGATCAGCCCTTAATTTTCCGGTAGCAAACCTGTATCAGGGAAAACCCTGCCCGGCAATGCGCTAAGCTGCAGCCCTGTGGCGGGCATCGATCAATAGCTTGCAAGTATGGGATGTGCTTCGGATATCGACCGTCAAAGCAAGAATCATTGTTCAGCGATGACAGACATTCCAATGAGCTTACCGTCGCGAATAGTCTGTCGCGCTGACCTGCGGTCTTCACTGATCGAATGCCAGTGACTCAATGTGTGCATCCGCAACCGTTCTCGACTACGTATGCCTCAGTTATATGCGCCCAAGCTCAGGGCTTGAGCGCATAACAAAAGACCTATTTAGCGGCCTTTCTTTCCTGTGCTTCTTTGATAACGACATCTGCCACGTTTTTAGGACACTGACTGTAATGGCTGAACTCCATGGAAAACTGGCCTCGTCCGGATGTCATCGTACGCAGGTCACCAATGTAACCAAACATCTCTGACAAAGGCACATCCGCCTTGATGCGCACGCCCGTGGCACCGGCTTCCTGTCCTGCAATCATTCCCCGACGTCGGTTCAAGTCACCAATGACATCACCTACATGATCATCCGGTGTGAACACATCAACTTTCATAACCGGCTCGATAATCTGCGGGCTGGCTTTGGGAATTGATTGACGGTATGCACCTTTGGCGGCAATCTCGAACGCCAGCGCGGAAGAATCAACCGCGTGGAAAGCACCATCATTCAACACAACGCGGAAGTCGAGCAATGGATAACCCGCCAGCACTCCTTCCACCATTGAGGTTTTAAATCCTTTTTCAACGGCAGGCCAGTATTCTCGCGGAACGTTACCACCAGTAACCTTGGATTCGAATTCAAAGCCGGTGCCCGGCTCGCCTGGTTCGATGGTGTAATCGATTCGCCCATATTGACCGGAACCACCTGACTGTTTCTTGTGCGTATAGGTGTCTTCAATAGGTGCCGTGATCGTCTCACGATAGGCCACTTGCGGCTTACCAACTTCGACCTCGACGCCATGAGTACGCTTCAAAATGTCGATCTTGATATCCAGGTGCAGCTCACCCATACCCATAAGAATGGTTTCACCACTTTCCTCGTCAGTCATGACTCGGAACGAAGGATCTTCTGCGACCATCTTGCCGATAGCAACGCCAAGCTTCTCACTACCTGCTTTATCTTTCGGAGACACGGCAATGGAGATGACCGGGTCAGGAAATACCATAGGTTCCAGAGTTGCCGGATTTTTAGGATCTGCCAACGTATGCCCGGTCTGGACATTCTTCATACCCAGCACAGCGACAATATCGCCAGCCTGTGCAGAATCGAGCTCTTCGCGAGAGTCAGCGTGCATTTCCACGATACGGCCGATACGCTCTGTTTTACCTGTGAAGGTATTGAGGACCGTGTCACCTTTCGCAATTTTGCCCGAATAAATTCGGATAAAGGTCAACGCGCCGTAACGGTCATCCATGATCTTGAACGCCAGAGCGCGCAATGGCTTGTTGGGATCCACAACAGCACGCTCACCCGTCTCGTTGCCTTCCAGGTCAACTTCCGGTTGTGGAACAACCTCCGTCGGGCTGGGAAGAAATGAGACTACGCCGTCAAGCATTGGCTGAATGCCCTTGTTCTTGAATGCCGAACCACAGAAGGTCGGAAACCATTCCAGATCAATAGTGCCTTTACGAATACATTTTTTGAGTGTATCGATATCAGGGACTTCACCTTCAAAATAGCGTTCCATAGCGGCATCATCCATTTCCAGAGCCGTCTCTACCAGCTCTTCACGCCATTTAGCGACATCTTCTTTCATGTCCTCTGGCACGTCTTCGATAGTGTAATTCTCTGGATTTCCGGTCTCGTCCCAGATCCAGGCTTTTTCAGTCAGTAGATCGACAACACCGACAAAATCGTCTTCAGTTCCAATAGGCAGAACCATAACCAGTGGCCGTGCTGCCAGCACTTCCTTGACCTGATTGACCACTCGATAGAAGTCAGCTCCCATGCGATCAAGCTTGTTGATGAAAATGACACGGGCCACTTCCGAATCGTTCGCATAACGCCAGTTCGTTTCTGATTGTGGCTCTACACCACCCGAACCACAAAATACGCCCACGCCGCCATCGAGCACTTTCAAGGAGCGGTACACCTCGATGGTGAAATCAACGTGGCCCGGGGTATCGATGATATTGAAACGGTGTCCGTCCCACTCACAACTTGTCGCAGCAGACTGGATGGTAATTCCACGTTCCTGCTCTTGCTCCATGAAATCGGTGGTGGCCTCACCATCGTGCACTTCGCCGGACTTGTGGATCTTGCCCGTGAGTTTGAGTATGCGCTCAGTGGTCGTGGTCTTACCTGCATCAACGTGGGCAAAGATGCCGATGTTGCGGTAGTGTGAAAGGTCAGTCATGTTAGTGCTCACGCTCTGGGAATAGGGGTCCGACCCAGCGTACGAAATGTGTCAACCTGCAAGACACGTACGCCGGACGATACCTACAAAAATTCAAGAAAAGTACAAATGAAAACGGGTGAAACGCGAAAAGCACACTTCGACCGATCTGTAACGTCCCGGACATATCAAAATGCCTGCCATACGTCCATTGTCTGGAGCGAGAACAGCCAAAAATTTACGAGCGGAAACCGATACTCTGTGTCGAGCAGTGTGCCTTGCTTGGTAAACCCACAATTCTACCGAATTTTGGGGCGGGCATGTCAGTTAGCAAGGCCTATTACGTCTCTATTGCGATGTATCCGGATAATCAATCAGTAATATGCCGCCTTGCGTGGACAAAATTCACGGAATTTCCGTCAATCGAAGAGTCAATGGGGCAAGCCAGACGAGGCTGAGGATTCTACGCTTTTCTAAATCCTGTCCTGTCGCACCCTCCTGACAGACACAATAACGCCTTACACGACAACATATTGGCACAGACGTCAGAACGAATTCACCCTGCCCGGTAGTATTCAAGTCATATAGCCAGCAGGTGGTCAGGTTTGGCACCAGCTGAACGGCTGGACGCGATCTGGCGCCGCTTCGGTCACAGTCGAACTGGGTAAAACAATACGCAATGTGGTGCACCGGCTACTCACGACTTCAGATACACGGGATCTGGCAAATCAATGCGACAGTTTGCTGAGGGAACAGAGCGATCGGGCCTTGCACAATTGCATCACGCGCACCATCGGCTATCCTCAATAGTTGCCGGAAAACGGACATTGGCGATGATTGAACCTTCACTCGTTATTGCACTCAGACGTTCTGGAGACGGTCTCGAAGATCTATGCCAGAAACTTGATTAGTAACGAGATTGCAAGAATTACGGACAGCGAATGCTGGCAGGCACATGTCGATGCACGGTAACATTAGGCAACGGCTGTTTGATTCGTCCACCGACCAGCACAGGAGTAGGCGGTAACACGTCATGCATATTACGATCATCATGGTAGTTACGTACATCCTCTGCTGTGCGAGGATTGCGACGGCACCGTGGCGCTATTGGCAACTGAATGCCCGCTATTTTTCCAGTGAGAAAGGGGTGTTCTCCAAACTGTCGATGGACTCCCTCATTCCCGAGCGCTGGAGACTCGCACAGAGCATTGACTCCGACTCGCTTACGCCCAGCCATTTCCCGGTTTTTCTCAAGCCAGAGTGGGGACAGAATGCGCACGGTATTCGCCGGGCAGACAACCAGGCGCAGCTCATGCAATTGCGCTCTGAGTTAGCTGAGCAGCCGCAACGCTACCTGTTGCAGGAAGCAGCGCCCGGAGAGCGTGAATTTGAACTTTTCAGCATTGACGCGGACCGGGACGATGATAAGCATGATGTGTTCACGATAACGGAAGCCATCAATAAGAATGAACACTACCCGATAAACAGCAAGTACAACCGCTTCACCCGATACGCCGATATCACGAGCCAGTTCAACCCCGAACAACAGGCGCTGCTGGCTAACTATCTTTCGCAGATTGGCAAATTCGGAATTAGCCGAATGAGTGTGCGGGCTGACAGTCTGGAGGCACTTATCGAGGGTGATTTTCGAGTGATAGAGATCAATCTATTCCTCCCGATGCCTATCAATCTGCTCGATGGCGACTATTCCTGGGCTGAAAAATGGCGGTTTATCCGATCAGCCATGATGAGCCTTGCGCAAGCAACCAAACTTATCAAACCGGTGGACAAGCCTCAGCCAATTTTTGCCAGTATGATGATGTACGGTCGTAGTAAAGCTGCAGCGTCACCAGCTGGCCACGGTGTCGAAACCGATATTCGTGAGCACTACCCGCAGCCTTGAATTTTATGCTAACTCCCCGGTGAAATCTCTCAAAGCACTGATCTATCGCTGGGTCAGTCAGAAATACATGGCGGGCTGCAGTAATTACAACTCGCTGCAAGTCAGAAAGGCCAGCCGCTCAAAACGTCAGGCGCGTGACATGTTTGCGCAGCACAATGTGCCGCACGCCAGAGGGACCTTGTTTTTCAACCCGCTGACTGCACACAGGTTCGCAAAAGAGCATGGCTTTCCACTGTGCATCAAACCGAATGTAAGTGGTTTTTCACGTGGTAGTCACTTCCCCATCAACAACTACCGGGAACTCTGGAAAGCTGCATTGTGGGTCAAGGTCTGGTGGCCGGCAAGTGTTGTTGAACAATACTTGCTCGGATCAAACTACCGCGTACTTGCCACCGACACTGACATCGTCTCAGTAATTCGCCGCTACCCGCCATTTGTGGATGGTAACGGCAGCGATAACATCGACACACTCATTGATACCGAAAACACAGTGCGAAAGGACATGGGATTGCACCCTACGATCTATCCAATCTCCAAAAGCGCCGCTACGGTAAATTATCTAGCCAAATCCGGTCGAACCCTTGCAACGGTACCAGCAAACGGTGAACGCGTTTATACGTTCAATCGGGTTGCCCTGGCTCCCGGCGGCGTCGTGGAAACCATAGACCAGTCAACTATCCCTGCGGCCAACCGCGAATTGTTTTTGAGTGTCATCAAGGCTTTCGATGCAAAACTGTTCGGAATTGATGTGATCTTCGAAGAAGGCATTGAAACGGATTACCGGGAACAACGCTGCATATTTCTGGAAGTAAATTCGAGACCGTATACGCGTATGCACAGCTTTCCCCGTTACGGGAAAACCGAGAACCTCGATGCGTTCTATGCACAAATGGATGCGTTGGCCGTAGCCGACGCTGATACGTTCTGAACAATACTCTTAAAGCCTACACTGCAAACGGTGAAATCCTCAGCACTGTTGCAGGCAGCACAACCCTGGCCAGGACACCTTGAGCGGTAAGCGATCAGCTCTATACTTCTACCAGTTTCTGGGCGCGCACTCACTACTCATTGGTCTGCTGCCGTTTTTTCTACCAGTCTATCTCTGGACACACGGACTTGAACTGGCTGGCCTGAGCCTGCTTGTCGGCGTCTCAGGAATTACCTTCGCCTCCTCGTTAAGACTTTGGCAAAGACTGTCCGCGCGGTGGCCACTTCAACGCCTCATCGCCCTGACGTTCATCTTTGAGATCTGTCTGGTTTTTATCGTCGGACTCTTCACAACGATACCGGGCATGGCGTTGTTTCCCCTGACGTCCGAGGTTGACTCTACATCAACAACCCATTTGATTGCCGCGGCCTGTGCTATCGGATTTTTTAACGGTTTATATAACGCATTTTTCTGGACAACCCAGCGCACCCTGTTTTTGCAACAGCTTGGACAGAACGATACGGGCAAACAGTTTGGAAACTTTCAGATATTCGTCACAGTGTTTCTCAAAGTGGGCATTATCCTGGGTGGTTTTTTTCTGGAACACGGAGGATTTGTCTGGTTACTAGCCCTTAGCGCAGGAATAAGCACGACGTCGAACTTATGGTTGGCTCGCTCTGATAAAGGTAGCGTACCGTTACTTCAACAGCGAGGTATCGTTAACTCGCGACAGAGCCTTCGCTTTTCCGACAAGCGAGGATCCAGAAGCGCTTTTGCTGTCGATGGAATATTTCTTTATCTGGAAAGCCACTTCTGGACCTTGTCTTTATTTCTTGTTGTGAACCGGGATTTTACAAAACTCGGGGTTGTCGTTGTGTTACTCGCTATAGGTTTTGCGCTTGTTTTCTTTGCCATTAAAAACACTATCGATAATCTGGATATCGACCGCGTCTACCGAGTAGCAGTAATCGTATATGCCATATCGTGGCTTCTTCGATTCACCCTGACTGAAGCATCCGAAGGAGCCAGCCTGCTCGTTACGCTGCTGGTTGTTACGTTCTTCTCATCCTTCTTTCGACTGGCATTCAACAAACGTTTTTTCGATGTCGCCAGACGCGAAGGCGCTGTGCAATACCTGCTAGTAAAAAGTTACAGCTCGCAGTGGATATTAGGCTTCTTTTTCATAGCACTCGGGGCCGTACTTTTCATTTTACCCACACACACTCAATTTACGATGCAGCTTATTTACCTTGCGGCTACTGGCTTATCCCTTGTTTATCTGGCCTATAAGAGTGAACCATTAGACCGAAAGTAGGAGACGTGGTATCCTGCTTGCGAATTCCAATGGAGTTCATATGAGTACAACGATAAGCACCCCGGAACCACAAACCACGAGAAGTTTTACCGACGCTTCATTAGCCGTCGATGAGCTGATAAGACTTTACGAAATCAGCACCAGGTTTCTTCGCTCTGCGTTTAAAGATTATCTGGCCGGCCAACTTCCCGACAACAAACATCGCGCGTTCTACCCTGAAATCCGCTTCAGAACCAGCACCTTCGCTCGAGTGGATTCGCGCCTGTCCTATGGGCACGTTGACCAGCCCGGACTTTATACCACTACCATTACCCAGCCTTCACTTTATCGCGGTTATCTGGTGCACCAGTTAAACCTGTTAATCAGCAACCACAACGAACCCGTAGAGATTGCACTCTCAGATGTCCCCATTCCGTTGCACTTTGCACTGGAGGCTGGCTCTACCCTCGCGGTGAATCGACCGCAGGAAATCAGTACAGCATTGAGGGATGCGTTCGATGTCCCTGATATAGCCCACGTCAATGATTACATTGTCAACGGCACACAGGAGCTGGAGCCCGGCTTACCAATGCCGCTCGCGCCCTTCCCTGCTCAACGCATAGACTATTCCCTGTATAGACTTGTACATTATTCAGCAACTGCACCTGAACACTTTCAAAACTACGTCCTGTTTACCAACTACCAGTTCTATATTGAAGAGTTTTGCAGGCTCGCGCGAGACTTGATGGCCAAAGGTGATTCTCGTTACGAAGCATTCGTGGAGCCCGGAAACGTTATCACGTTAAATGGTCAATCTGAGCCCAGCTCCGGAACTGCGCCTTCACGCCAGTCACAAATGCCCGCCTACCATCTTAAGGCTGGCAAAAGCAAAGGCATTACAATGGTCAATATCGGCGTAGGACCTTCCAATGCTAAAACCATAACCGACCATGTCGCCGTCCTGCGTCCACACGCATGGCTTATGCTCGGTCACTGCGCCGGGTTACGCAATTCTCAAGAACTCGGCGACTACGTATTGGCGCACGCCTATGTACGTGAAGACAAAGTGCTCGATGCTGATCTTCCCGTCTGGGTTCCTGTACCAGCCCTTGCTGAAGTACAACAGGCACTGGAAAGCGCTGTGGCCGAAGTCACTGGACTGGAGGGGTACGAGCTGAAACGCATCATGCGCACGGGCACTGTCGCCTCAATAGACAATAGAAACTGGGAACTACAGGATCAGAAAGAGCCGGTACGGAGGTTGTCACAGTCTCGAGCCGTTGCCCTGGATATGGAGTCAGCCACCATTGCAGCGAACGGCTTTCGACTCAGAGTGCCCTACGGCACGCTTCTTTGCGTGTCGGACAAACCGTTACAAGGAGAGTTAAAACTTCCGGGAATGGCATCAGATTTTTATCAGACGCAGGTGGCGCAGCATCTTGAAATCGGCATGCTCGCAATGCAGAAAATGAGTGAAATGAAGGCTGAACGTTTGCATTCCAGAAAGCTGCGAAGCTTTTTCGAAACCGCTTTCCAATAGTGTAGACACATTACGGTAGATGCGACCCAATACAGGGAGAGCAGCTCTGACATGCATCGTAGATAGACTCGCGATCGTTGCCTGTTACGAGCTTGCTCTAATTCATGCCTTTACCAGCAACCGTTTCGTTATCGCAAGGTAAGCCACATCAACAAAAGAAGCTCCCAACCGCAAACACCGCTCGGGAGACCAACCCACCGAGGGGCGAGGCGCATTGGCTGTGTCTTTAAAAGGCATTTCAAGTGTCATGGCAAGACATCCGAATCGCGACGCAAGTTGATTGCTGCATATATTCAGATTTGCATTTCCGGGCGAATTTATCGGGTAACCGTATCGATCCTGAAAATCCGGGTATATCGATGCCCAGGTATGTTTGAGATTGATCAACTCTTCATTCCTGACGAACGTCCAATCACTGACACCTTCAGTACCCGCTATGAAGTTATACGGCAAGGCCTCATCACCATGAATATCCAGCGCCAGATTGATACCTGTTTGTTTCATGCGCTCTAGAACGTAAAGCACCTCAGGACTGCGATCTAAACTAGGCCCTGCCCACTCACGATTCAGATTTACTCCCAGCGCATTCGTACGCAAATGCCCCAGGAAAGAGCCATCCGGATTCATGTTCGGCACAATGTGCACATCGGTGATCTGACGAAGAGCGCGGCTAGTGGCATCGTTGGAATCCAACAGTCGGGCTAGCAATCCTTCGATGAACCACTCTGCCATGGACTCACCGGGATGTTGCCGCGCGATTAACCAGATTTGCGCTCTTTTAATCGCTTCCGTTTGTGAAGCGTCATTGGCTGACAGATCAGAATCAGCAAACGGCAACACATGCAAGTAATCAATGGGCCTACCTTGATGAGTAAGACCGAGAACCTCGTGACAGACTCTGGGCGCCAGCGCCGCAGTGTTGATCAGATCAGCATGCTGCTCCATTGAATACGGCGCAAAATAAGCAAACCATATCTGATCGGCTTCAGCCTCGACAGTCCATTGCAGCTCATCCCCGTTAAATTTACTGGGAATTCTGGTCCAGGTTTGCCGATCAATACTTGAAGCGACATGATAATTTTCCCAACCCTTGGGATAGCTGGTCTTTCCTGCGTTCTCGATGATAAAAGTGCATTTTTGGCCCTTCACGCCAGCTGCACTGAAATGAAACCATTGCATGAATTCGGAAGACGCATCACGTCTTATTCTGAGCCGGACTCCAGAACACTTACTCGCGTCAACAAGCTCGATGTTACCGCTGTCAAACTGGCAATTGATGGCAGGGTTCAAGTTTGCGTGTACTTTCTAAAAAATTATCAAAAAAAAAGCTGGCGGATCGTTGAACGATCCGCCAGCTTTACGTTAAAAGCGAAGATGCGGGGTTACCGCATCAGACGCTTTGCACTACTCGGCGCCAAGAATACCGTCGATAGTGTAGATCTGAGCACCTGCTGCACCAGCTCCAACAAAAGTGATGGCATTGCCGTCAACTGTGGTAACTCCACCATCTGTTGCAACAGCATATGCAGTGTTGTTAGACACACTGACAGACGATGCACCTGCCAAATCATCTGCACTGAAGGCAGTAGTGGCGATGTGAGCTTGCAGTTGCGCAGTCGTCAGGTCGGTAAGTCCAGCAGCACCAAGCGCTGCATCGCTAGGAATGAAGAAAGTCCACGCCTGCGAGTCGAAGTTACCCGAGAATTCACGAGCAATTGCACCAAGGAAGATACCGGATGTACCTAATGCTTCCACTGCAGCTTCTCCAGCACCACCTGCTACCGGACCTGGATCTACAGGGTCAACCGGATCAACCGGATCAACTGGCGCTGTAGGCTCAGGAGCTGCTGGTGGAAGGAGAACCGCACCAATGACGTGGACGAGACCAATCGACGGAGTTGACTCTTCCGTCTCATCTGCACCACGCAAAACTACATCAGCTGCAGTAACTTCGTTGTCGTTTACCAGGATACCCAATGCACCGCCAGCTGTAAGAGCAACTGATTGTGTGACTTCGTCCGCGGTACCAGCCAGGTCTACCAGGATGGTGTCGACACTTGCAGCTTCATCACCAGCATTGGTGATAGCTGTTGAAGCAGCTTCTGCATTAACAGTGCCTGGCAACACGTGGTAGGTAAGAACTCGAGCCAGTGCATCACCCGATGGGAAATCGTCGCCCAGAGCTTCTTGAGCGGCTGTAAGTGCTGCATCAGTCGGAGCGAAGATAGTGAACTGGCTGTCTGGGTTATCCAGAGTGTCAGCCAGACCAGCTGCAATGATGGCATCTTCAAGTGCCTGGTGATCAGGCGAGTTTACGATCGTGTCAAAAGCTGTACCACCCACGCCAGGTGTAGCTGCTGGTACTGCTGGTACGGTTGGTGTTGTCGGAGTAGGCGCTACTTCGTCGTCATCGTCGTCATCCGAGCAAGCAACCAGCGATACGCTAGCCGCGATAATAGTCATCGCAAAATACTTCTTAATCATGAGTGATCCTCTGTGTATTTAAAAAAACTGTCTAACAATCTAGTTTGGCGAAATCATTTTACAAAACTACAAACCGAAGACACTACCACTACGATGCAGCATCGAATCTGTACCTGCCGGTAGAGTATAGGTCCCTCTCGCTTGGGCGCAATGCTATAGCAAACGCCCAGGCCACAGTGCGAACTGATTCGCGAAAAACCGGGACATTATCATCTAGTCACGCTTAAAAGCTTGTTAGTCCGCACTATTCTATCCCCACCGTGCATACCTGAAAGTGACAAGTCTGAATACTTGTGACCAAACACTACGATCCAAACCGCTGCCCGCCAACTTTTTCCAAAGTCGTTGAAAAGGGTTATGAAGGCATCACAAACTGCTGAATAGGCTGATATTTTAATCTGGTATCAGTCCTAATGCAATCATGATGCGTTGGATAAGCTTTGTTAATCACACAGCATCAACAAGAATCTGCAGTATTTATCCGACCTGAGCAATTTCTCGCTAAAGGTCAGTCTGGGCAGAATGTGACCCTGGTCGCCAATATTGTCTGGCCACAGCGCCTGCAAATGCACTGCAAAAGCACGTTGAAGGGGAATTGGTGTATAGTCTCGCGTCTCAAGGACGGTAACTGATAAAAAAGCAGGCCATCCTTGGCCCAAAGCAGCTCCTTGCCTATATACCACTTGGAGGAGGAATAACGAAAGTCACCACACTTTCGAAGCTTGATTGTACTGGCGTTTCTATGCTTTACATGTGACGTTATCACAATGAACTCGCGCCTCAGAATCAGCAATCAGCTTGACCTGGTAAGACAAGCACAGATTTGTCGAACCCAGGCGGCTGATCGAGGCACCCGAGCTTTCCTCGTTGTCATCTCCCCTCCCGAGGGCTGGCTTGAACAGTTTGCGCAACTTTGCCAGTGCGAACTCCTGCCATGCGATTCTAATATAGACAGAGCCGATCGAATTTCCGCATATCTCGGCTCAGAAAGGTATGTGGCCATCGTACAAACCGGCCCCAGACCCGATCTTGGACTTATCGCAGCAGTCGCAGGGACCATCAAAGCAGGCGGAATCCTAATCATTGGCACATCCGGAAGTCCCGAACAGCTCCCGATAAATGACCACAATGGTGAAAAAACAAGCGCTCCTCCGGCATCCAGCCACTCAATCCAGAGGTTTGAAAATCTCGCAGCACTGACAGCCCTGGCTTTCCCGGACACAGTGCGATGTATTGAGATTCAACCTCAGGGCGGCAAGGCAGCTTTCGCAACACAGGCTGACAGAATTGAAATGCCAGATGACGATTCTTACAAACCACGGTCAACCGCATTCAATACGCATGCCTTCGCTGAACAAAACCGGTTGCTGGCTCAGGCGTCCAAGCATCTTGCCGACCACGACGACAGCTGTATAGTCATTAAAGGTCGTAGAGGCCGAGGTAAATCGTCTCTACTAGCCCGCCTGGCCTTGCATCTTTCCGATATCGGCATTGATTTCAGAATAACGGCTTTACATGAATCGGCGCTGAGCGCTTTTCACCAACACGCCAGTCAGTTGGCCAAACATTACCTGAGCCCGGAGTCAGCCTGCACAGCAAGCGTCGATGTGTTGCTCGTTGATGAGGCCGCCAGCCTGTCATTTAAACAACTTCAAAGATTTCTGACGCACTTTAAACAGCTTGTTTTTTGCACGACGATTGATGGCTATGAAGCGTCAGGTAGAGCTTTTGACGTACGCATGCTGTCAGATTGGGCTCATACATCGAAGCCCCTTCTCCAGCTTGAAGCAAAACAACCCTGGCGATGGGCAAAAAATGATGCTCTGGAACACTTTACAGATCACCTGTTACTCAACAAAGTTGTTGTGCCGCAGCATCAACTTATTCGATACCCCAGAGATCGGGCAAAAGCGCATGCTGCGCAATGCCAGCTTACTCATGTCAGTCAACACGAATTAACTGGCGATGAGAATTTGCTAGCCAGCGTACACTCGCTATTACACAGCACGCATTATCAGACTACTACCAAAGATCTGGAGCATCTTCTGGACGCGCCGACTGTTCAACTCTGGATACAAAAGCTTGACGAGGCTGTGGTTGGAGTTCTGGTGCTAGAACGAGAGGGAGACATCCCTGCTTGCCTGCACGATGCGATTCTTGCCAGGAAAAGACGCCTGCCGAATCAATTACTGCCACAACTTCTCGCTCAGACAGCGAATCAATCTGATGCACTGGGAAAGCGATACGTCCGAATTTTGCGTCTGGCTGTTAATTCAGATTTACGACGACAAAAACTCGCATCACGATTAGTTCAGACGGTAACCGCTGAGTATTTGAGACCACACACTCTATCCGGACACACGCAAACGCAGCCGGGTGTGGATGCTATCGGTGCAAGCTTTGCTGCGGACGACTGTTCATTGGGATTCTGGCGAAGTCTGGGTTTCATTGAGTTTCATCGTGGTTTTCGAGCGAATCCGCGCACGGGAAAACGCGCTGTGGCAATAATGCAAAGTTTTGAACCGCTGCTTTCGGATACCTTGTTCACCGCTTCGGACATACATAGAGACAATGAACTGGCACGCCAATCAGCGGTTGTGGCCTCCCCCCCTCCAGCAACATCTTCACCAAAAGCTGAACGTGATAGGCAACTGCTTCAACGTTTCGCTGCAGGGCAGCGAAGTTATCACGACACTTACGCATCACTGCGAAGGCTAAGCAACCAGATAGATCTGTCATTGGTGCAACAAGCTGGTCAAAGCGTACGTCAATATGAACTTGAACTACGCAACCACGTACAACTTTGGCTTGACATTCAATCGTCATAATTTTTTCGAGCGCTTCGTGTCGATATTCACTCTTAGAGACGCTACTGCCTCAGGAACCCAGCCATGTCTTTGATGATACCCCCGACCAAGCTGAGATTTGCTACAACGAACAACGGGCTTGCAATGTTTTTACTTGTAAGTATCTGTGCCTTATCACTGTTTACGACAAATGGTTACGCCAATTCACAGAGTATTATTGCCAATCCGCTGCTGACACGCACTGCTCATCAAATTGCGTCGGCTTACGGCACGGAAAAAGTGTTTTCTATAAGCCGCAATGGTAAGAAGATCGGCACGCATACTTTACGTTTCCATAAAGATCCTGATCAACTCACCGTTAGCGTTGACTCGTCTATCACGGTTACTATTCTACGTATACCCGTGTATCGATTGTCATATGTTGCAGAGGAAGTATGGCAAAACAATACACTGATATCAGCATCAGCTACTACCATAGAAAACGGTGAGGGCAACACCGTCAGTTGGACATTTCGCGATGATTCACCCATAAAATTTGCCACTAACCATTGGCACCCTGGTGTACTCACTGGCAATGCAGTCTTCAATACCCTGACAGGCGAGACAGACATTGTGCAGGTTAAGCCATTGGAGATAGAACAGATCGAGACTCTCTCTGGAACCGTTGTATCTGCTCGCCGTTATCAATACGAGAATGAGGCTTCGTTGAATGTCTGGTATGACACCAACGGCCTATGGTTGAAAATGAAATTTAACGGTGAAGATGGAAGCGTTATCCGATACTTAAGAACCGACTGACGATAAATGTCGTCCTGTGTTTTCGCCGCGCAGCCTACCCTGACTGTTGGAACTCTCTACCGCACACAGTCGATCTCCTTCATGCTTGGTAAAATGCGTGGAGACTATACCGATTCTACAGCCCCATTTACATACTTGCGTGATGTTGTGAAGGCTACCGTCAGGTTGCAGAATCATCAGGTCTTTCATATCCAGCCCCCACTCTTTGTCCTGCTCGATTTTAACCTTCATCGAGTAACGCATGGAAAGCCTGTTACCGTCCACAAAACCGTGAGCACCGTTGATGAGCGAATCTGATTTCGCACTAAAAATACCGTTACCTGTGACATTGACCTTCCACTGGCGAACCTCAACAATATCATCGGTGTAGAAAAGCTTCTCATCCAGAATAAACTCATCTTTTTCGAAAAAACCGTAAAAGTCGCCACAAAAATGTCTTCTGGGTTTTCCAAATCTGTCTGAAAACCAACCAGACGCCCTGGTGTGGCCACGGAAATACTCTGTGAAATCGAATTGAGGCAGTTTGGTAGTACTGTTGGAGGGCTCGTTAATAGCGCGCTTTCCCCCTTTTTTTTCAAGTGATGCTAGCACTGCTCTGATCCTCCACCTAAATCGCATTGCAACTTCAGGAACTCTTTCGCGTTCAGCTTGTCTATGTACGGCTAAACATTCGCGTTTGATGAACAGATTACGCTGTGGGGCGATGCCTAGATCATAGGCCATATGGCTAACGCACCGCTTTAATACTCGTCCTAGCGCTTGATCAACAGCAACTGCCCGACATCCGTTCGTTCAAACTGAAAACCGGTTTCACAGTAGCTCAGGTAATATCGCCACATACGCATGAACCTTTCATCAAAACCCTGTCCCTGCACCTCTCGTCCCATCTGATCAAACCGATCCCGCCACAATCTTAATGTTGTGGCATAGCTTTGCCCGAACCAATCCGTTTTCACGATATCGAAGCCAGCCTGGTTGATCAGCCCTTTGAGGTGGGTTTTGCTGGGTAACATGCCTCCGGGAAAAATGTAACGCTGAATGAAATCCGGACTGGCTTTATATTCCTCAAAGCGATCTTCGGCAATGGTTATCACCTGCAACACTGCCGTGCCCTGCTTCTCCAGCAGAGCATTCAACTTTGAAAAATACGTTGTCCAGTACTGCTCGCCCACAGCTTCGAACATCTCGATGGAAACGATATGATCGTAGGTTCCCGTGACTTGCCGAT
Source organism: Granulosicoccus sp. (assembly GCA_045106855.1). Lineage (GTDB taxonomy): Bacteria > Pseudomonadota > Gammaproteobacteria > Granulosicoccales > Granulosicoccaceae > Granulosicoccus. Next base: position 77,023 of record JBGCFI010000008.1, on the reverse strand, counting down.
AGTCCTGATGCCGGAAAGTGGTCGATCCTTGCGTATTGTCGCCGGGTAAAATACTGTTGTGTTCCTCTGCATAACGAAGCTGCTCGTGACTTAGAGAGATGCCCTCTACCTTGCACTGAGCTCGGGTGGCAAGCTTGTTTGCCATTGCCCCCCAGCCGCAGCCAATTTCCAGAACACGAGCGCCAGGCTGAGGGTTGAGATAGTTGACTACCTGATCTAGCTTGACGTGCTGAGCCATCTCCAGTGTTTCATCTTGACGAAAGATGGCTGAGGAATAGCTCATCGTAGGATCGAGCCAAAGTTCGTAAAACTTGTTTCCAAGGTCATAGTGAAATTCAATATTTCGTCGGCTGCCACTCAGCGAATTATGATTACGTCCGTGACGGATTGAATTGGCAAGCCTTGCGTACCAGCTGCCAGATGTCATTGCAGCGACCTGCGTTTCGTTATTCATTATCAAGGTGAACAGACTGTGCAAATTGTCTGATGACCAGTCTCCGCGCAAATAGCTTTCGGCAAACCCGATCTCTCCATTGGCCATCATCTGCCTGATCGGCTTGAAGTTATGTAAAGTGACCTGTGCGTTTTCATTGGGATTGTCCGACTTGCTTCCATGCAAAGACGTATGCCCGTCGGGCCACGTGAATCGCAGCTGGCCATATTGAATGCCATCAAGCAGGTGGTCGAAGCGACGCCCTATCAAACTCCCAAGCGCATGCTGAAGCTTGTAACGGATAGGCAGAGCTGGACGTATTGACTGGTTGTCTATATCGGACATCGGAGTTGATTGTAGCTAAGAGAGATACGTCAGGTTGTACGTTTTTTCGGTTGATGCTTGAACAATGGTATTCCTTTTACCCAGAGCTTGAATGCTTCCCAGTGAATACCGGTGATAACCTTGGCACCTAACAAGGGAATCCGTAGAAAAACCTTCAGTAATTGTGACGTGCTAAGCACCTGACGCAGGGCTATGTAGCTGGCGGTTATCACAAGTCCTTTTTCATCTGATGCACGGATAACCACGACCTGCTTCTCGGCGGGATGGTTGAGCCTGAATTCATAGTGCATATCCATATGCGCAAACGGTGACACAAACAGTGATTTGCTTGCGTGCTGGTGAATCCATTCACACGCCTCGCTTTCATCGCTGCTTACCGGTAGCACGTAGGCATGTCGCTCGCCAAACGTATTATGAACTTCATGCACCACCGCGTAACATCTATCGTTTTCATCCAGACAATAAAACAGGCTCAACGGGTTGAATGAGTACCCTAAAACTCTCGGGTAGCAGCTTAGAAGCGTCCGCACAGGCATAGTATGAATACCTGCCTGACTCAATTGGCGGTGTAGGTAATCTGTCAGTGTTTCCTTGCTGGATTCACCAAAATCACTATCGTGGAAACTGAAAAGATTAAAACGGTTATGTGAAAACAACCAGAATTTGCGGGTGATAGTGTCAATCTCAGACAGATCTATCAACACGGAAAACACCGTGTATTTGAGCACATGCACCTTGGGACGCATGCGTTTGTGATACACCTGTCCTACATACAGGCTACTACGCAGACTCATGCAGCGGCCTCTTCCCGAGATTGGTACTCACTGAGACGTGCGGACGGCACATTTATTCGCGATGACGGGTTTTCAAGTTCCCATGGGCGCTCGAGTGCACCCAGTTGTTCGGCAACAGCCAGGCCAGCCTGCACGGCATCCTCATGAAAACCTGATCCGAAGTAGCTACCGCAGAACCAGGTTCTTTGCAGGCCTTGCAACGACCAGAGTTTCTGCTGCGCTATCCAGCTCTCCGACGTGAATACCGGATGATGATACATTTGCGAGCGAAATATCCGGCTTGCGTCTGGCATCTCGCTGGGATTTAGCGTCACGATATAGTTGTCAGCGGTAGTGAGATTCTGCAAACGATTCATCCAGTAGCTGACCGACACTTGCGAGGCATTGTCACCATCGCGTTCCACGTAATTCCAACTGCACCAGGCTCGGCGACGTTTGGGCAGATAGGATTCATCTGTATGCAGTATTGCCAGGTTGTCCTCATACTTGAAAGCAGACAACAGAGCACTCTCCTGCGGAGTTGGCGTTTCCAGGCAAGCGAGCGCTTGATCGGCATGAGCCGCCAGCACAACGTGGTCGGCATTAACTTGCCGCCCCGAACTGTCAAATATGCTGACCCCTTCTTCCGAGCGATGAATTTTTTTAACATCAAATCCTGTAACGACAGCGTCCGGACCCAGAGATTGCTCGACGGCTTTAACATATTGTTGACTGCCGCCAGTGACAGTACGCCATTGAGGGCGATTACTGACTTGCAGTAAGCCATGATTACTGCAAAACCGGATGAACGCAGCTGCCGGGTAATCCAGCATCTTGCGTTTGGAGGTTGACCATATGGCTGCGCCAAATGGAAGTAGATGATCCTGAACAAAAGCGTCGTTGTAACGATGCTCGTTCAGGAATTCCCCTAGAGTCTGCGTGGAATCCTCTGGAATCTGGCCTGGTGCCTGCCGGTAGAAACGCAAAAGATCAAGCAGCATCTTCCAGAATCGGGGGCGCAACGGCAGGGTCGGTTGAGCCAGAAGACCCAAAGCAGGCCCCCCAGCGTATTCAAAACCGCCATTGTCGCGCGATACCGCGAAGGACATGTCGCTCGCCTCGGTGGTTACTCCCAGAGCATCAAACCAGCGAACCATATTAGGATAGCTGGGCTCGTTGTAGACAATGAAGCCTGTGTCAATATTTACCGTTCCAGCCTTATCTGACTCTGCTGGGTTCTTGTCGTTCCCGGGCAGATTCACCGTGGCAGTGTGGGCGTGCCCCCCTAGTCGTTCGTCTTTTTCCAAAAGTGTGACACGATGCCGTTTCGCCAGTAGCCAGGCGGCGGCGAGCCCTGCAGCGCCGCTACCTACAACAGCAACATGCATTTTATCGTCGTGTACCATGGAGGGGAGTCTACTCTATCGGGTGCCGGTCAGTGTACGCGCTGCAGCGCTCGAAGGATCAGACAGATCCGGTGAGACACCGAATGCGTAAATCCAATCAACAATGAATACTTCAGTGGCAACACCTCCAAAAAAGCGCAGCAACGCTGCAACCGATAAGAAAACCGAGGCGTCTTTGGCTCTGCGCAAGCGTATGGGAGACAACCTTAAGGCCATAGGCCAGAATCGGGATGAAGCAGCATTTGCCGACCTCTACGGCTACTACGCCGGCCGAGTAAAGTCGTTTCTCATGGGCAAAGGCATGAGCGACGAAATCTCCGAGGAACTGACCCAGGAAATAATGCTTACTGTCTGGCGCAGGGCTGAAAGCTACGACCCCAAGAAAGCCGCAGCAAGCACGTGGCTTTTCACGATTGCCCGAAACAGACGTATAGATTATCTGAGAGGGAATTCCCGAATCGAGGTAGAACTCGACGACGAGATGCTGGACGTAGAGACCACAGACACCGATCCCCAGGCAAAATTTGTCAGTGATTCACAAGCTGCAAAGCAGCTGGATCGGGCCCTGGCGAAACTTCCCCAAGAGCAGCGTCAGGTCATGCACCTTTCCTACTTTCGAGGACAGTCACATGGCGCTATTGCCAAATGGCTGGATCTTCCAATCGGCACGGTAAAATCGCGAATCCGTTTGGCCATGCAGGCCGTAAGGTCTAGCTTACAGAGTGAGGACGAAAACTTGCTCGATGAATATACAAACAAGAGTTAGTATCCAATGAGCGTTTCACACCATTTAACCGACGAAACCATTCAGGACTACGCTTCAGGAAGTCTGAGCGCACCCATGGAGACGTTGGTGGCATGCCACCTGACGGTATGTAGCAAGTGCAGGATGAGAGTAAAAACCGCGGACGACATCGGTGGCACCTTGTTCAGCGAATCAGAATCGGTTGGTGTAGCGCTGTCAGCTTCGGAGCTGCTAGCCAGATCGGCTCTAATCCCGGATCATTCGGCGCCCTCATTTTCCAAAGACATCCCGAGTGTGACAGGCGTCCCCAGGCCACTCGCCAGATTGTTGCCAACATCACTGGAAGAATTGGACTGGCGCAGAATTGCTCCCGGCATAAAGCAGCACAATCTCAGTGATCAGCACCGCAAGCATGGTGCTTTCCAATTGCTCCATCTCGAGCCCGGTGTCGTTCTAAGCGCACACTCACACAATGATCGGGAGTTGACGTATCTGGTACAAGGCTCGTATAGCGATGAGCTAGGCCGGTTCATGACCGGCGACATCGCCGACCTCGATGGCCATGAGGAGCCCCATCAACCCGTCGTTGACTCGGAAATTCCCTGCATTGCATTGATAGCCACGCATTCACCGGTTAATTATTCGGGGATGTTAGGGAAAATCATGCAGCCTTTTGTCGGCATCTGATAACAGTCATCCCTGCCGGGGTTCGGCCAAACGATCATGCCTATGGCAGGGTGTTTTACCCGGACTCATTGCAACAGAATCTAAAAAAGGCCGATCAGTTTTCACTGATCGGCCTTTTTTACTTCGAATGATATGATTGAGGAGTCTCAGGCAAAATACGGCCTCCTGCCTGGCTGACTTTATGGACGCTATACCAGAGCCGCTAGTTGCGGTAACTACCATCCAGCACAGCTTGCCACCAAAGGCTGTTTGACAGGTACCATTCCAGAGTCAAAGCGATACCCTGCTCAAAACTAACCGCAGGTTCATACCCAAGCTCGTCACGTATTTTGGTGGTATCAATTGCGTAGCGAAAATCGTGTCCTGCCCTGTCAGTTACATAACTTATCAGAGAGGCACATTCAGCTCCCCTGGCAGCCGGGCAATCCGGATAACGTGTTTGCAAGGATCCGTCCTCAGCAAATTTCCTGTCCATGAGTGTACAGATCAAGGTAACGATATCTATGTTGGTCCACTCGTTAACTCCACCTATGTTGTAGGTTTCACCCAGCCTGCCGGCACTTAATACTTTCTCGATGCCTCTGGCATGATCGTCTACGTAAAGCCAGTCACGTATGTTCTTTCCATCACCATATATCGGCAAGTCTTTTCCATGAAGCAGGTTTATGATTACCAAAGGAATGAGTTTTTCAGGGAAATGATAAGGACCGTAGTTGTTCGAGCAATTGCTTGTCGTTACTGCAAGTCCATAAGTATGGTGATAGGCACGAACCAGAAAATCAGATGATGCTTTGCTTGCTGAATAGGGAGAATTTGGCGCATACGCTGTATTTTCAGTAAACGCCGGATCTTCATGTTCAAGCGAGCCATAGACCTCATCGGTCGATACGTGATGAAAACGATGTGTATCCGGAGCTTGACCTTCTACCTGCCAGACCTGGCGGGCCGCTTTTAACAAGCTGTGGGTCCCAAGAATATTTGCCTCAATAAACGCATCCGGTCCCTCGATGGATCTGTCTACATGACTCTCTGCAGCAAAATGAACAATCGTGTCAATCTGGTGATCACGCAGTAAACCCTTCATGCAATCAGTATCGTTTATATCTGATTGAACGAATACACAACGTTGTGATAACAAATCAGTGATATTGGAACGATTGCCTGCATAAGTCAGTGCATCAACAATAACGATGAAATCTTCAGGATATTCCTCGACCCAATAACGCACAAAATTGGACCCGATAAAGCCTGCCGCACCGGTTACCAGAAGTCGTTTCATGTTAATTCCTTAAGCATCGATCGCAGATCTTCGCGCCATTGTGGCGGCTTCATTCCAAGCATCTGCCAGGTATCATCCAACCTCAGAACGCTATAGGCCGGCCTGCTTGCAGGTGTGGGGTATTGTTCGGTGGTGAGAGGATTGACAATGACAGGCTTATCAAGAATGCTCAGCTGCGTTGCCTCTTCAGCAATCGCAACGGCAAAATCATACCAGCTGGCAACCCCTGCACCCGTCCAGTGAAGCACCCCGGATGTTTCTCGCTCCAATGACCGCCAAAGTGCTTGTGCGAGGGAAAAAGCCCATGTCGGAGAACCTACCTGATCGGCAATGACGCCTACCTCACCGCGCTCTTGCATAAGGCGCAACATGGTTTTTACAAAATTGTTACCGTGCGCGGAATACACCCAGGCTGTTCTGATGATGGTTGCCTTTTCCGGCAAGACACGCATCAATGCTTTTTCACCTGCGAGCTTGCTCTTGCCATAAACACTAACTGGATCGGTCGGCGCATCCACTGCAAATGGGGAACCATTGCTCTTGCCGAAAATAAAATCGGTTGATACGTGCAATAGCCTTGCGTCAAGTCGTTTGGCTGCCTCCGCCAGTTGCTCTACGGCCACCTCGTTTAACGCTGTTGCATTCCCGGGCTCAGATTCTGCTTTGTCAACGGCTGTATAGGCAGCCGCGTTTATAATGGCATCGGGTTTCAGATCGTCAAGAATTTCGTGAATTGCCTGGGTATCGTAAAGATCGAGTCGCGGCGAAACACACACGACGTCTACGTCCGCAGGACAACTTCGCAATAATTCCCAGTGCAACTGGCCACGATCGGAGCCAGTGATAAATACGCGCATTATGAGTAATAATCACACTGGTCAAGTTCAAGCCCGGCGGCATCCTTTGCAGCCAGCACTGGGGCACTACCCTCTTTCAAAGGCCACTCAATACCCACTGCAGGGTCATTCCATAAAAGACTGCGTTCATGCTCAGGCGCATAGTAATCTGTGCATTTATACTGGAAATCCGCGCTGGCCGAGACAACATAAAATCCATGTGCAAATCCTGGTGGCACCCACAATTGCCGTCGATTAGTCTCCGATAGCAACACGCCCACCCATTGCCCGAACTGTGCCGACGATTTGCGCATATCAACAGCGACATCGAAGACTTCACCCTGAGTTACGCGGACAAGTTTTCCTTGAGGGTTTTTTATCTGGTAGTGCAGCCCTCTAAGCACGCCTTGCTGAGATCGACTGTGGTTGTCTTGAACAAACTGGCTGGGTAATCCGTTATCGGCAAATAGTTTCTGGTTCCAGGATTCCAGAAAAAAACCACGCTCGTCACCAAATACCTTGGGCTCGAGAATCTTTACATCGGCTAGCGATGTGTCAATAATTTGCATGAAAGACTACCAAATATACGTAATTCTACACGCTGTGCATCAAATCAGGTGCCGACACTTTTTTGTACAGCTGTAAATTTGTTACTCACGCGCAGCGAACCAAGCCTGAGAGTGTGCAATAGCCACGCCAGTAACCCCCATGCACAGCGCCCGGCATCCAGATTTAGCGCATGTTCAAGCCTTCGGGATCATATACGGCCTTCAGGCTAGCTGACGCGTCGTACAAAGTTCCGCCGACATCAATTTGCCAGCTTTGCCCCGCCAACCAATCAGCGTTGATCTGTTCTTCACTCTTGACATAGCCAAGCCCTACCGATGCTCCAGCAGTGTGCCCATAATTCCCTGACGTCAGGTAGCCGATACAATTACCCGACTGCATAATCGGCTCATGATGATAAAAAATTGGCTCAGGCTCTTTCAATACGAATTGCACGAGACGCTTATGCAAATGCGATCGCGAATCTTTCTGCTTTGCAATGGCGTCATAACCGATAAAAGGCACACCTTTATCCATTGCGCAGACAAATCCCACACCTGCTTCCAGAGGCGTGTCCTCGTCAGCGACATCGTGCCCGAAGTGCAGGAATTTCTTCTCGATTCTGCAACTATCCAGCGCGTGCAGGCCTGCCAGACGAAGTCCATGACCTTCGCCAGCCGCAAGTAAACGATCAAAGCAGGCAATTGCCATCTCAGCAGGGATGAACAGCTCCCAACCCAATTCACCCACAAAGGAAACACGCGTAACCCGGATTGGCGCATAACCCAGCTCACCATTAACACTGCGACCAAAAGGGAATGCTTTAGCGGAAAGATCCATGTTCAGGAGTGGCTCCAGCATGGCCCGACTGTTTGGGCCCATCACACCAAACACCGCATATTGCGATGTGACATCCGTAACCGTACAGAAGTCGTCAGGGGCGATGTGAGTACGAAGCCAGTGCAAGTCCTTATGAGTCGTAGCGGCACCGCTAATCACCATGTACTCATTCTCCGACAAGCGCGTAACCGTCAGATCGGCTTCTATACATCCTCGATCATTCAGCCAATGCGTGTAGACAATACGGTTGGCTGTTGTGTCTATATTGGCGGAGCAAACCCGTTGCAGCACCGATGTGGCATCGCGTCCCTGAACCAGATATTTAGAGAAACTGGACTGGTCGAACAAGGCCACCGATTCTCTGGCAGCCGTGTGTTCAGTTGCCGAGTAGTCGAACCAGTTCTGTCGACCAAAACTGTATTCATAAGCGGGTTCGACGCCTTCAGGCGCATACCAGTTTGGTCGCTCCCAACCCGCTACCTGCCCGAAACAGGCGCGATGATCTAAATGTCTCTGATGAATGGGTGACAGCCTGATGTTCCGGCAGGTTTCGAACTGACGGAACGGATAATGATGCTCGTACAACAATCCAAGTGATTCTTCTGCACGTTCAGCGGTAAACTGCCTCGTTCCCATAAACGGGTACATACGGCGAATATCGTTACCCCATAAATCCAGTGGACAATGCCCGCTGTCCATCCATTCAGCGCAGACCTTGCCAAGGCCACCTGCGCTTTGTATACCAACGGAGTTGAGTCCGGCAGCTACAAAGTAGCCTCGTACCTCCGGCGCTTCACCAACGTGAAACTGATCGTCTGGCGTAAAGGACTCCGGGCCGCAGAAAAAACTGCGCCAGCCGACATCCCCAAGCATGGGCACTCGCACCATGGCATCTTCCAGTACAGGCATCAATTGAGATTCCATATGCCCCGGTAACTCGTCAAAGCAGAAATCTGCCGGTATGCCTTGTTGACCCCAGGCAATTGCCCGCTTTTCGAACGCGCCAACCAGCAAACCACCTGCGTCTTCCTTGATATACACACATTTATCGTGATCGCGCAGCACCGGTAAATCCGGGGTTACTGAATCGTGCTTCTCAGTAACCGCGTAGTAGTGTTCACAGGCATGCAATGGAATATTGACCCCGCTCTTACGGCCAAGCTCCCTGGCCCACATACCACCGCAGTTAACAACAAAATCGGTGGCAATAGTTCCTTGATCAGTGACTACACCTTTGACGCGACCATCTTCAATCACGACCTCATTTACCAACACCCCTTCGATGCAGCGAGCACCTCGCTGCCTGGCACCTTTGATAAATGCCGTAGTGATTTCGATAGGGTTTCCCTTGCCATCGTGCGCAACGTAGGTGCCACCTATAATATCGGTGTCGTCAATTAGCGGAAACAGATTCTTGACTTCTTCACTAGTCACTGTATCCACTTGTGTCACCCCAAACGCGTTATTCATGGCTGCCACACGACGAAGCTCTTCCCAACGATCAACACTATGGGCAATGCTGAGGCTACCCACTTGCCTGAAGCCGGTTGACTGACCAGTCTCGGCTTCCAGTTCGTGCAGCAGGCGCATGGAATATTCGGTCAGCCTGGCATGACTTTCATTGGCTCGGACTGTCCCGATCAACCCCGCAGCATGCCAGGTAGTACCGCAAGCAAATTGTTTTCTCTCAAGCAGTACAACATCTTGCCAACCGAGTTTTGCTAGATGATAGGCAACACTTGCGCCGGTAACTCCACCCCCAATAATGACGGCGCTGGCTTTTGACGGGAATGAATCTGACACAGATGGATAACCTCAAGAATTAGAATTCCGGCTTCGACCGGTTTCCCGGCATGAATCACCCGCACAGTGGCTCAAATTCTTAGCAGTTCTGACAACGAGGTTGAAGCCGGCATGGTGCGCGAACGAGCCTAATCTTACTCTTGTAGCACACCACACTACCGTACGCGAGCGACGTTCCCTAGTGCGCAGGTTACGAGCAGTGCCGACGAACCACTCACCCGGGCATCTCGTTGGGCATTTTCCTGACAAGTTGCCAGATCAGTTTGAATCCATCGGTAAACTGCTCGCCACCGCTTTTCAACCACTCGTCCAAGGCCTCGGGCATCAGCCATCGCCCATCATCGATTTCTTCGGACTGCAATACGAGCGCTTGCTCCGAACACACGCTATAAACTGTCGTAAACTCAAAGCCAGTGCGTTCATCCGGAGGCAACTTCGTTATTTCGGTAAGAGCATCGGCGCGAACCGTGACACCCAGCTCTTCCTGAAGCTCACGGATAGCACAATCGAGATAGGTTTCGCCGCTGTCTACGTGTCCGGCTGCACTTGTATCCCAAAGCCCGGGCCCGGAATCCTTGCTTATGCTCCGAAGCTGGACAAAAACCTCACCCCGGGCATTGAACAGCACAATGTGCGATGAGCGATGCAAATGCCCTTCGGCATGCACCCTCGCCCGCGTTTCGCGACCGACGACCCTATCCTCAGTATCGACAATATCAAGCCATTCCGTCACGACGAGTTTCCTAGCTGGCTAGAACACTATTCTTGAGTTTGCGAACATGTTTCTGCAATGGCTTGTCGTCTACCAACTTATCGCGATAGTACCGCTGGTTACGACTCATTGTCGTCAAGTCTCGACCAAAACGCTTCGCCATATCGGTAAGACTTGCCACGCCCAGCTCCATGGCTAGATAGGTTATCGTCTGCCGAATCTGGCTCTCTGCACGCGCTCGGCTGGCATTCGTCAATTCCGACTCCTTGACACCCTCCTCTTTGCAGACACGCTTTACAAGCTGATTGAGCGTCACAGGTTTCGCCACGACTTTTGCGGGTTTAAGAGCTTTTCGGGCAAACTTATCATCACCAAGAATCCGTCCATCCTCGCTTCCTTTCATTAGGTCTGGACGAATACCTTCACGACGGGCCTGATCTACGAATTGGGCGAAGCTTTTTCTTGCTGAATTGTCAGTTTTACCAAAGGATTTCAGCACGGTGGAGGTCGTCAGCCAATCGGGTTTTACAGCAGCGTCCATATAGCCAGCATGACTTGTCCATTTTCCGGCACTCGCTGTTTTGGATTGTCCGTTCCTGACGGGATTGTTGTGAATGTATCCGACAAGATCGTCCAGATACTTATCCGCATCAACTACGATAGCCTTGTATCGGCCGTGGAACAGGGGGCCTTTCCTGTCATGGTTTGAATTAAAATACCGGGTATAGCGAAATGTCAGATTCTGCATGACCTTGGACAAGGGTTCATCCTTGACCTGAATAGCCATCTGCACATGATTCCTGGCCCAGGTATACCCGTGAATAGAGTGCCCAAACCTGCTCACACCATCGGCTATAAGTGACTCCCAGTGACGCCTGTCAGCAACAGACTTGAAAACTACTTGCTGGTCTAGGCCGGACAGGATGACGTGATATACAGCGCCTGAGAAGTGAATCCTTGGTTTTCTCGCCATGAGTAGTCAGTTAATCGGCTTAATTTAACGAATGCAAACACCTCTATCATACAGATTGTCCGGTCTAATTGACAGTATTGTCAACAAAACATGACGGATAGGAGCGTCCAATAATTTTTCGCACCTTGCCCGATTTCCATACAAAGAGCCTACTTACTCTTTAAACCGGCTTGAACAGGTGTTACCCGATCGACCGATAACCTACACTATGACGGCGCGCAAGATGTCTTTAGACAATACGTCATCATCTTGCGTTTTAGTTTTCTGAGACAGCACAAAACATAAGGAGAAAGAGTTGAGCGTCTGGCTAGAACGCAGATCCGAATCAAGAGGCCAAGCGGGTCGCGGCTTCAACAGCACCCGTGACGACAGCCAGTATCAGCGAGATCGCGCCAGGATTATCCACAGTGCCTCATTTCGCAGTCTGCAATCAAAGACACAAGTGCTTGGCCTGGGCGAAAGTGACTTTTATCGGACCCGCCTGACGCACTCTCTGGAAGTCGCACAAGTTGGATCCGGCATCTGTGAATGGCTTCGAGATCAGGAATCATTGGCTGAATTTCGCGAGCTGATACCCTCGTTTAGTCTCATCGAAGCGATTTGTCTTGCTCACGACATCGGTCACTCCCCCTTTGGACATGGTGGAGAGATCGCCATGAACACCATGATGCGAAACCATGGCGGATTCGAAGCCAACGGTCAGACCCTTCGAATCCTCGCTCGTCTGGGTGAATATTCACCTGACAGCGGCCTGGATCTGACAAGGCGCACCATGTTGGGCACGATCAAATATCCTGCATGCTATTCCGATGTCTGCCGCTATCCGGAAGGCCTGACCGATAACCCATTGAACATTGATCACTGGGCACCGCCAAAGTGTATTTATGACAATGAGCGAGGCGTCCTTGACTGGTTGCTGGAACCTTTCGATGATCAAGACAAGACCTTGTTTTTATCTCTGGATACCAAACGTGATGGTCACGCACGCACCGTATATAAGGCCTTCGACACCAGCATTATGGAACTGGCGGACGATATCGCCTACGGTGTGCACGATCTCGAAGATGCTCTGGCGCTGGGCCTGGTAGTACGTGACGCATGGCAGGCACAGGTCGTCTCAGTTTTACGTGGGCTAGATGAGAACCCGGTCAGTTCTAAAATTGACGAGTTCACCCGGCTACTGTTCAGTAACGACGCCAAAGATCGAAAACACGCTATCAGCCGCCTGGTCGGCTATCTGATTAGAAGCATCACCATCGAGAATCAGGGTAATTTCAAACACCCTTTGCTTAGCCTGCAAGCCTGCATGGAACCACTTGCCTATGAAATCCTGTTGCTTATCAAGGATTTCGTGATGGAGCATGTGATATTCCGGCCGGAATTGCAGATGCTTCAATACAAGGGTCAACGAGTGGTCGTCAGATTGTTCGAGATTTTCGACGCGAACCCCAAACGGCTATTGCCTGTCCCTGTTTTCGAGCAATATGAAGCTCAAGGACATCGAGCCATCGCCGACTATCTTTCCAGCATGACCGACGTCTCAGCAGGAAAGCTCTACCACAAGTTACTCAGCCCTACTTCAGGCTCTATATTTGACAGGCCTTGACACTAGTGAATTTGATCACACTCGTTAGTTGGAAATGATCTCGATACCAACGCATCCGATGCTATCCCATGACCTGTGTTGTTCATCCGATCTGTTCAGACGCTGTAAAGGTGGCTCATGTAACCTGTCTCCTTATAAACCCTTCATCGGCATGCCTTATTGAACTTTGTACCGGCAGCCATTGTCACAGTGTTAACACCCAAAATTTCGGCAACTCATCCACCATTATGAATAAAAGAGACTTCATCAAATCCGGTATGGCACTTAGTGCAGCCGCAATTGCAGCACCCTACGCGTCATCGGCTCTCGCCCAGGCAAAAAAGAACTACGAGCTCATTGACCCACCGCTGAACACTCGGGTATCCGACAAGGTTGAAGTCATCGAGTATTTCTGGTTTGGTTGCCCGCATTGCTTTTCTTTCGAACCAGCCATTAATGCATGGAAAGACAACAAGCCGGACTATGTCGAATTCGTCCGCGAAGCCCCTCCTTTGAATCCTTCATGGGAGGCGCATTCCCGAGCTTTTTATGCTTCCGAGCTCATGGGCGTGAGTGATCAGTTTTTCGAACCCATGTTTAATGCTATCCATGTAGATCGAAGAGCTCTTCGCTCGCCAAAGCAAATTGTCAAATTTGTGGGTGAGCTTGGAATTGATGCAGACAAATTCGGTAAGACTATGGATTCCTTTGCCACCAATACCAAGATCAATCAAGCCATGCAAATGGCCGCGGGGGCGGGACTGACTGGTGTTCCCTCCATTGTTATCAATGGCAAGTTCCGAACAGGCGCTTCTCTGGCCGGAAGTCACGAAGGCATCATTAATGTTATCAATGAGCTGAGCGCGAGTGAGCACGAGCTCATGAAAGCCGGGTAAAAACTCCCGCAGCCACCTGAATATATTGAAGGGCTGGTACACAAACCAGCCCTTCAGCAGTCACTTTTAAAGCAGCACTTGTTCTACGCCACCCAGATTGGCTCTGTCAACAAACTCTGCCGCCCAGTTCTCACCAAACATGCCTTTGGCCAACTCGACAACGATGTAATCGGTATCCAGACCGGTTTCGTCCCGATAACGACTCAGTCCCTGGACACAGGCCGGACACGAGGTCATCATCTTGACGTTGTGATCAGTATTACCTGGCTCTACGTCCAGTTGCCCAAGATTCCCAGTTAGTTCATCAGCCTTACGTTTGCGCACTTGTGTAGCGACGTCCGGGCGAGCGACTGCGAACGTACCGGCTTCGCCGCAACATCTGTCAGACTGAATCACCGGCTTTCCCAACAGAGCCTCTGTCACTTTAAGCGGCTGATACGTTTTCATCGGGCTGTGACACGGATCATGGTACATGTACTGTTCGCCACTGACGCCGTCAAGCGAATATCCTTTTTCCATCAGATACTCATGGATATCAAGAAGTCTGCACCCTGGAAATATCTGCTCAAACTCATACTTCATCAGTTGATCCATGCAAGTGCCACAGGAAACAATGACAGTCTTTATATCCATATAATTGAGCGTATTGGCAACTCGATGAAACAGTACGCGGTTTTCAGTCGTTATCTGTTTACCTTGATCAACATCGCCTGTAGATGTTTGCGGATAGCCGCAACAAAGATAGCCTGGCGGTAAAACAGTCTTGCTACCAGTATCATAGAGCATCGCCAGAGTGGCTAGACCCACCTGACTAAACAAGCGTTCCGACCCGCAACCTGGAAAGTAAAAAACCGCATCACTTTCATCGCTTGTCTTTTCAGGATCTCGCACGATAGGGACGTAATCACGATTCTCTATGCCCAACAATGCTCTGGTTGTTTTAGCCGGTAACATGGCACGGTTGGGCAACTTACGATTTACGAAGTGCACCACTTGCGCAATCGGTTTACCAGCACCTGTCGTACTTGGTGGCTGTTGCCTGGAAGCAGATACAACTGGCAAACGATCTACCAGACTGCTTGCCGCACGTTGCGCCTGAAAACCCCAATCAACCATCCCTTTGCGCATGAGCTTGATAATCATTGGGTCTTTAGCATTCAAGAAGGCCATGGATGCCTTGGTGCCCAGACTGAATTTCTTCTGTCCACGATCTTTGAGTATTTTACGCATGGTTATTGTCACATCGCCATAATCGATGTCGACAGGGCACGGCGCGAGACATTTGTGACAGACCGTGCAGTGATCTGCAATGTCGTTCATTTCATCGAAATGCCGAATAGACAATCCTCGGCGTGTCTGTTCCTCGTACAGGAAAGCTTCGATGATCAGACCGGTTCCGAGAATCTTGTTACGCGGAGAGTAGAGCAAGTTAGCGCCGGGTGAATGTGTTGCGCAAACCGGTTTGCACTTACCACAACGCAAGCAATCCTTGATGCTGTCGTTTAATGCACCCAACTCGCTTTGTTCCAGAATTAGAGCTTCCTGCTGAACCAGCCTTAGCGAAGGCGTATAGGCATTAGCCAGGCTTGAGCCCGGCATGAGCTTGCCCTTATTGAAATGATGATTGGGGTCGATCTCGTTTTTATAATCAGCAAACGCGTTGACAGTATCAGTGTCCATATACTGCATCTTTGTCAACCCGATGCCATGTTCACCTGATATAACACCATTTAATAATTTGGCCAGTTCCATTACTCGATCTACGATCGATTCGGCCTGTCGCATCATCATGTAGTCGTTGGAATTAACGGGAATATTTGTGTGGATATTTCCGTCACCTGCATGCATGTGCAACGCCGTGAAGAGTCGCTGAGGGCGCAATTGCGCATGAATGTCGTCTATCTTTCGACGAAGTTGTGCAAAGCGATTACCGGTAAAACGTTCTTTAAGAGGCTTCTCGACAGAGGTTCGATAAGAGAGAATCTCATCGCGCCGAAGCAATCCAAGAACACACTCGATCTCTTCAACGGGTGTGACACCCTGCTCCAGGGACCGAAGAAAATGCTCATCAGCTACACGAAGTTTGTCGTACAAATCGTTCCAGTGTGCCTGCACGCCAGCAAGCTCGGCCGCTGCAGCGCTAATCGCGTTATCAACAATAGCCTGACTCTCTTCGCTTGAGCCTTCAGATTGTGATACCAGGGCATGTGCGTCACCTGATTCGAGCAAGGTTTTTACGCTATGCAACATCTCCAGTTTGTTACTCAGCGAGTACTCTATATTTATTCTTTCGATGCCCTCACTGTAATCTGCCAATCGCGGCAGAGGTATCACAACGTCCTCATTGATCTTGAATGCATTGGTGTGTGCGGCGATAGCGGCTGTTCGTGAGCGGGCAGCCCAGAACTGTTTGCGCGCTTCACTGCTGACAGCGATGAAACCCTCAGCCCCACGCCTGTTAACCAGCTGCACGACATCCGAAGCTACCTTGCCCACCAGGTCATTGTCGTCACTGACAATATCAGCAAGCAGTAACATCTTGGGCAACATACCGCGTGCTGCTTTCGCACTGTACTTGACCGCCTTTATATATCGATCATCGAGGTGTTCGAGCCCTGCCAGCTGAATATCCGGTGTCTGGTCGATGTAGTCCTTAACTTCGGTAATCGCCTGTACAGCATCGCGAAGATCCTTTCCATAAAACTCCATACAGACTGTGCGCACATGTGCAGGCATACGATGCAAGATCATGACAGCTGAAGTAATCAAACCATCACAACCCTCTTTCTGCACACCTGGCAGACCTCCAAGGAATTTGTCTGTCACATCCTTGCCCAAACCCTGAAGACGCAAACTTGCACCAGGAAGTTCTATTATCCGGGGCTCACCGAGTACCTTGTTACTACTGGCATCCGTTCGCGTAACACGGAACCGGACAGTATCCTGTAGGTGAATTTTACCCAGGTTATGATCCAGTCTCTCGACATCCAGCCAGTGTCCATCAGGGTCCACCATTTTCCAGGACAACAGGTTATCGAGTGTGGTGCCCCAAAGCACAGCCTTTTTGCCACCAGCGTTCATGGCAATGTTTCCACCAATAGTAGACGCATCCTGTGATGTCGGATCAACAGCGAACGCCAGCCCCTGCGCTGCGGCAGCCTCGGAAACTCGACGAGTTACAACACCAGCTCCCACCGAGATCGTATGCGCGCAAGTATCAGCAGCTGGGCTAACAAGCTTTCCCGATATCGGTAGTGTGGACTTCGTTATCGGTTCTAGATTATCGAGCTTCTCCAGATTGATAACAGCAGTGCTGGCATGCAATGGTATGGCCCCTCCGGTGTAGCCGGTTCCACCGCCACGCGCGATCATCGTTAGACCCAGATTGATACAGCTCTTAATCAGCCCGGGCAGCTCTTCCTCGGAATCCGGGGTAAGAACAACGAACGGCAACTCTACTCGCCAATCCGTCGCGTCGGTAACGTGGGAGACACGCGAGAGTCCATCAAATCTGACGTTATCGACATGCGTGATGCCACGCATGCTCTGGATGGTGCGCCGCCGAAGAGTTTGCGAGTCCCGCAGCCGACACTCAAATTCTTCAATCGACTGATTAGCGTTGCCGATCAGATTACTGACTCTGGGGTCTGAACTACCACGTTCCACAATTTGTGTGACACGATGCTTCAGCGCTCCAATCAGCGCGTCTCGACGTCTGCCATTTTCAAACAGATCCTCCTGAATGAAAGGATTTCTATCGATGACCCAGATATCACCCAGCACTTCAAACAACATGCGCGCGGATTGACCGGTACGACGCTCGCCGCGTAGAGACTGGATTAACTGCCAGCCGGTTTCGCCGAGGTATCGCAGAGCGATCTCACGATCGGAAAAAGAGGTGTAGTTGTATGGTATTTCACGCAGCTGCCGGGGCGACTGAATGGGTTCAACAGTAAGAGGTGCGTTCATGGATATAACGATACGCTGGAAATTGATTTTCGTATGGGCGTGCTGACGATAATACTCGTTACGCGCAGGCATGATTATCTGCGAGAAACGTGCCCTGGGCTCTTGCAGGCACTACCAGCTGGTCTGAAACGAAAAAGCCCCGGCTAGCGGGGCTTTTTCAACAGTCTTGAGAGGACTTATATTAGCGCTTGGAGTACTGAGTTGCCTTACGGGCCTTGCGCAGTCCGACCTTCTTTCTCTCCACTTCTCGGGCATCCCGAGTGAGAAAACCAGCTCCACGAAGCTGTTGGCGTAGAGTTTCGTCGTACGAAAGGAGCGCTCTGGATATGCCAAGGCGAATGGCACCTGCCTGTCCACTTCCACCGCCACCTTTTACAGTGATGTTGAAATCAAAATTTGACAGAGTCTCAGTTCGCTCGAGGGGCTGCCGAATGATCATATGCGCCGTCTTACGACCAAAATACTCGTCGAGTGGCTTTTGGTTGACCGTTATTTTTCCGCTGCCAGAGTGCATGAACACACGCGCGGTAGATGACTTACGACGGCCAGTGCCGTAATACTGTTGTGCTGCCATGATTTATTTGAGTTCCAGTAACTGCGGCTGCTGCGCTTCGTGGGTATGTTTTGCGTCTGCAAAAACCCGCAGCTTGCGATACATATCACGCCCCAATGCATTTTTCGGCAACATGCCCTTGACGGCGAGCTCGATGATACGTTCGGGGTGAGTCTGCTGCAATTTTTCGAAGTTGGTGGATTTAAGGTTACCGATGTACCCGGTATGGTGGTGGTACATCTTGTTTTTCGCCTTATTGCCAGTCACTTCGACTTTGGCAGCGTTAATGACTACCATGTAGTCTCCGGTGTCTACATGTGGAGTGTAGATAGCTTTGTGTTTGCCGCGCAGGCGTCGCGCGCATTCTGTGGCCACGTTGCCCAGGGTTTTGCCCTCGGCATCGATAACGAACCACTCACGTTTAACCTCTGCAGGCTTGGCGCTGACGGTAGTCTTGTTCACTTGGGAGTATCTCGGTATGGCGTAGTCGGACTAAGCCCGCCATTGTAATGCAGGTTTCACTTAAGCTCAACCATGAAACTGGATTTTTAACGTCGGAAAGGGTTTTGAATAACACAATTGCCGACTTGGCAAGAAATACAGCGCAACCCGTCGGGTTGCGCTGTAAACCATCTCAGGGAGGATGGAGGAGAAAACTACACTTGCACCAGAACTCAATGCAATGTGCTTGCCAGCTGCACTCCAACCCAATAAAAAAACTGAAACGCCTAAAATTTAACTTGCCACCGGAATTATCACGCAATTTACGACATGGAATTGGCGAATATTGCTTTTTTGTGGGTCATTCGAGCCACCGCTCGATAAAAAACGAGAGCACAAACGCGAGGTAGATCACAAAACCAGAAAATGCTCAACACCTTCCGGAACCTTGGCACAGTACAAAAATGCACCATTTTCAACCCATGATATTGCCTTCCAATACGGCAGTATCATGACTCGACAATCTCCCAGGAATAGGTAATTTCGGCACTCTTCTCCAGCATTTTGGTGGCAGAACAGTACTTCTCTGCCGACAGATTGACGGCCCGCTCCACATGCTTTTCACTTAAGGAATTTCCCCAGATTTTAAAATGCGCCTTAATGTGCGTGAACACATGCGGAATGTCTTCAGAGCGCTCTGCGTCGAGGCAAACCTCGACATCAACAACATTCTGGCGAGACTTTTGCAACATCAGCACAACATCAAATGCGGTACATCCACCCAGGCCGATAAGCACCATCTCCATCGGTCTGATACCCAGATTACGACCACCATGTTCGGGTGAACCGTCGAGGACCACGGAATGGCCACTTCCCGATTCACCAACGAAGCTCATATGATCAAGCCACTTAACTCGTGCGTGCAATTTCGTCCACCCTTTTGCCGGCTCTGCTACCTAAACAATGATGCAGACCTCACTGAAGAAAATAAAAACCCCGCCGATCAATGTTTGACGTTAGACAAAAACAGCCTGGATGGTCGCCAATGATCAACCTGGTTCTTGCGCAAACTTTGAGTACGGAGAGAGAATAGAATGCTGGCGCCACGTATTGCACCGCCACCTGTCGAATGGTTGGACATGTTCCTGAGGAGCAGCCACCGCAGACAGTACCCGGCAAAAACTACCATAATTCACCACGGTGATGTATCCGAAACGTTGTTCTATATCGTTGATGGATCCGTTAGTGTGGTAACCGAAGGCCCTGAAGGCCGTGAGATTGTCCTGGCGTATTTGCACGCTGGAGAATTTTTCGGTGAAATGGGATTATTCGAACCCGAATCCAAGCGCAGTGCCTGGGTCGTCGCACGAACAAAGTGCGAAGTTGCCGAAATGAACTACGATCAGTTCAGGCGCTTGTCCACAGAGCAACCAGACCTCCTGTATGCATTGACTACACAGATGGCTGCGCGTTTGCGCAAGACCAGTAGCAAAGTCGGTGACATGGTATTCCTTGATGTTAAACAACGCGTTGCCGTGACGCTGCTTGATCTGGCTCATATGCCGGACGCAATAACACACCCCGATGGCATGCAGATTCGCATTACACGTCAGGAAATCGCACGCATAGTCGGTTGTTCACGTGAGATGGTGGGCCGTGTCCTCAAAGAACTTGAGCACCCACCAACCGGTGAACCACTGATTCACGCACGCGGCAAAACCATGGTGATTTACGGTACTCGCTAGCGTACTAAAAATATCGCACTTATCCAGCCCTGACCATCAAAGCCAGCACCAAGCGCTGTAAATAGCGATATAGTTACGCGGCGGTATCCGTTACGACCAGGCCTGTTTTTGACAGCCGGAGATTTGCAAGGATCTCCGGCTTTTTAACGCCTGTTATATGGTGCAAATAAACTCTCTGAAATCGGCTTAGTGCGTGGATGACATGAACCAGTCATCCAAACAGTTTACGCAGTGCCGCCCCCGGATCGTCTGCCCGCATGAATGCTTCCCCGACAAGGAATGCATGTACACCACTGCTGCGCATTCTCATGACATCAGCTGGCGACATGATACCGCTCTCTGTAACTACGGTGGTGCCATCAGCAATATCAGATAGCAAGTCTTCGGTTGTTGAAAGACTGACATCGAACGTTCGTAAATCTCTATTGTTGATACCAAGCAGCATGGGGTTCACGGTTTGTGCTCTTTTCAACTCAACGCTGTCATGCACTTCGACCAAGACATCCATACCCAGATTCACGGCCTGCTCATATAGCGCTTTTAACTCAGACTCAGATAAAACCCCGGCAATGAGCAGAATACAGTCTGCGCCCATCGCCCGAGCTTCGAGCACTTGATACGAGTCAACAATAAAATCCTTGCGTATTACCGGCAAAGAACAAGCGGCTCGCGCCTCTTTCAGGGCCCATTCACCCCCTTGAAAAAAATCAACATCTGTCAGAACCGATAAGCAGGCAGCACCTGCATTCTCATAGCTCATAGCCACCTCCTCCGGTACAAAAGGGTCTCGCAACACGCCCTTGCTCGGTGATGCCTTTTTGATCTCGGCGATTACCGCCGGCTCGCCTGCCATCAGGCGGTTAGCTATCGCACGCGCAAATCCACGGCATTGATCAGCCTCGGCAATGCGTTGTTGCAACTGCGCTACGGATGTATGCCGCTGCGCGGCAACAATTTCTTCGCGTTTTCGAGCGATGATTTTTTTCAGGATATCGGGGACATCTACGGCCATGACTCTCTAATTCCAGCAACTTAACGTATCTATTGAGGCGCATACCTTGCGCGCTGACTCCCGCTCAGGCAAACGACTGCGAAAACTCTATTAGGCGCTGCAACTTGCGTTTTGCCTCACCGTTGGCGATGACATCCCGGGCCACTTCAACACCGGCGCCAATGTTCGCTGCACAGCCTCCGACACAGATCGCTGCTCCCGCATTCAAAAGCACGATATCCCGGGCAGCGCCTTGTTTGTTATCGAGAACCGCGTTGATCATGGCCAGGCTTTGTTCAGCACTGTCTACAGCGATCTGGCTTAGAGGCGCTTCAGAGAGGCCGAATTGACCCGGCTCAATGACATACTCGCGCACCTGACCGTCCTTGAGTTCGGCAACCTGTGTTGGACCACTGACACTGATTTCGTCCATACCATCGTTACCATGTACAACGATAACGTGATCACTACCAAGCTTGTCAAGAACATCAGCTATAGGACGAACCCACTGCCTGTCATAGACCCCTAAAAGTTGACTTCGTGCTCCTGCCGGATTAGTCAATGGCCCCAGTAGATTGAACACAGTACGAATTGCCATTTCGCGTCGCGGCCCAATGGCATGCTTCATAGCGCTGTGATGCCGTGGTGCAAACATAAATCCGAGATCAAGCTCCTCGACACAACTGGCCACCTGCTCAGGTGTCAGGTCGATATTCACACCTGCCTGCTCAAGTAAGTCTGCCGCTCCGGATTTACTGGAGACAGATCGATTACCATGTTTTGCAACTCTGACACCTGCACTGGCTGCCACGATTGCGCTGCAAGTGGAAATATTGAATGTACTCGTGGAATCACCACCTGTACCCACAATATCTATAGCCGGTTTATCACCGAGCGATACGGCGTCAGCAAGGCTTCTCATGACGCTGGCAGCAGCCGCAACCTCGTCGACAGTTTCACCCTTCATGCGAAGAGCAACCAGAAACCCGCCAATCTGTGCAGGAGATGCTTCTCCCGTCATCACCTGACGCATAACAGCGCTCATTTCATCACCGCTGAGATCGTCCCGATTCAATAGGCGTTCAAGCGCCTGCTGGATTTTCATTGATATATTCCGGTCGGCTATCTGATTTCTAACGTTAAACCGATGACTCTACTATGAAAAGGCCCTGTCTGGATTTTCGCGCTCCACCAGACACACAAGCCGATATTCTTGTAAATATTCTTCAAGCGATATCTGCTTCGCTTTTCCATTGGATAGTTTCCTATGCCACAAACGGCAGCACACCTGCGCGGTTATAGAAATTTTTCAACATTGCATGTCCATGTTCGCTACTGACCGACTCGGGATGAAATTGCACTCCCTCCACCAGATGTTCTCGATGTAAAACGCCCATAATCTCTTCCCTGTCGCCGTTAGCATCTTGTGTCCATGCCGTGACCTCTAGTTCGGCCGGCAGTGTCGCATTGTCGATAACCAGAGAATGGTACCTCGTCGCTGTCAACGGGCTGGGCAAGCCTTGAAAAACACCTTTATTGTTGTGATACACATCAGACAGCTTACCGTGCATGATTTGCTGTGCCTGGACAATATGGCCGCCACTGTGTTGGCCAATACACTGATGACCCAGACAGACACCCAGTATTGGAATCTGCCCGGCAAAACGCTTGATGAGCTCCAGCGAAATGCCCGCACTATCCGGTCTGCCCGGGCCCGGAGATACCATGATAGCGCCGGGAGCTAACGCCAACAGGTCGTCGCAGCTTGTTTGATCGTTGCGAAACACCTCAACCCGGCACCCAAGCTCCGCCGAGTATTGCACCAGATTCCACGTGAAGGAATCATAATTATCGATGACTGCCAGCATGTCAGACACCCCCATGCTCATCAGTGAAACCCTCGTCAGATGTAATGTCCGGTTGCTGATTCAGCTCCGCGAACATTGCCGGTGGCGCATCCAGGCCGGCCTGCGCCATGCTTACCGCACGAAAAATGGCGCGTGCCTTCGAGTGTGTTTCCTGCCACTCACTTTCAGGATCAGAATCGTAAACGATACCCGCTCCAGCCTGCACGTTGAGTTGCCCGTTCTTGATAACAGCAGTACGGATAGCTATTGCCGTGTCCATGTTTCCGTTCCAGGAAAGATAACCCACAGCACCTGAGTAAACGCCACGCTTGACGGGTTCCAGCTCTTGGATGATTTCCATAGCCCTTACCTTGGGCGCTCCAGAAAGCGTACCTGCGGGAAACGTCGCCCTGAGAACATCCATCGGCGACATACCCTGTTTTAACTTGCCAACCACGTTGGAAACGATGTGCATAACATGCGAATACCGTTCAATGTTGAATTGATCGGTAACCTTTACGGATCCTGTTTGTGCAATTCTGCCAATGTCATTGCGCCCAAGATCAATCAACATCAAGTGCTCGGCGAGCTCCTTGGGATCGGCCAGAAGGCTCGTCTCGTTTGCCCTGTCCTCATCATCGGATGCGCCCCGGGGCCGTGTCCCTGCCAAAGGCCGAACGGTCACTTCACCCTCTTCCAGACGCACCAGAATCTCCGGGGAAGCACCGACAACATGATGATCACCAAGGTCCAGGTAAAACATATATGGCGAGGGATTAAGCGTACGCAGAGCACGGTACAAATCCAGTGGCGGAGCTTCATAAGGCACCACAAGCCGCTGAGACAACACCACCTGCATACATTCACCTTGCGTGATGTATTCAATAATCCGCTTTACGGCAGCCTTGAAACCCGTCTGCGTAAAACCACTTTCGAAGTCATCTTCTGACACTGCCGAGTTCGTATGTGTGGCAGTTTTAACTGGTAAAGGCGCTCGTAATCGCTTGTGCAAATCGGCAACGCGCCTGAGACCTTGAAGCCTGGCGTCTGGTTTGGATGGATCCACCAGAACTATAACCGTCAGTTTGCCACTCAGGTTGTCAAAGATCACCAGTTCGTCAGTGACCATCAACAGAATGTCCGGGTTGCCTATCGGATCAGGATGTGGATTGGGCCCCAGACGCGGTTCAACATAACGGACTGTGTCATAACCGAAGTAGCCAACCAGACCGCCTGTGATTCGCGGCAAACCAGAAATATCCGGCACACGGAATTGAGCCTGGTACTGCTCGATCCATTGCAAAGGATCTTCGACGTCAAAGTTCTCCAACTCGACGTCATCCTCGCTAATGCTTATGTTTTTGGCGCGAATACGAATAACCTTGCTGGCTGGCAATCCGATAATCGAATAGCGCCCCCATTTTTCGCCTCCCTGAACAGACTCGAAAAGGAAGGTATAAGGCTCGTCGGCCAGTTTCATGAAAACCGAGAGCGGGTTGTCCAGATCGGCAACCAATTCACAGCTTAGTGGAATACGCGAAAAACCTTTAGCGCGGTAACGCTCGAAATCGGAGGGGTTCATGCTGATTTGATAATCTACTGATTAGGCAAAGAAAAATTGGCAAGTTAATGTTACTGCCACCGGTCGCGGGGTATATCAGCCTCGCCAGCGCCATGCCTGCAGCCCCGGATGAGGGGGTTTGTTTAGTAGATTTATATTCACGATACGGATAGTGCCTTTAACGATTGCCAGACGTCAAGCCCCTTATCCACTCAGCCGCAATAACTCCTGATGGCCTCGCACAATCGCATGCCGAACCTCTCGCGGATATACTGTCTACAGAAGACATACTAAAAAAACAACGAGCACCCTAGCCTATGAGCAAGATCCGTCAAGATGATTTGATCGACAGCGTGTGCGACGCGCTGCAGTTCATGTCCTACTACCACCCCAAGGACTACATCGACGCTGTGCACGATGCCTGGAAAAGAGAGGAGTCACAGGCGGCCAAGGATGCCATGGCACAAATTCTGGTCAATTCCAGAATGTGCGCCGAGGGCAAGCGGCCGCTGTGCCAGGACACCGGAATCGTCACAGCCTTCGTAAAAGTAGGAATGGGTGTGCAGTGGGACGCCAAAATGAGTCTTACGGATATGATCAACGAAGGAGTGCGGCGCGCCTATAACCATCCAGACAACAAACTGCGAGCATCAATTCTTGCGGACCCCGCTGGAGCCAGAAAGAATACTGGAGACAACACGCCTGCGGTAATCCACTACGAAATAGTGGAAGGCAACAGCGTAGAATTCGAAAT
This sequence comes from Granulosicoccus sp., assembly GCA_045106855.1. Taxonomy (GTDB): domain Bacteria; phylum Pseudomonadota; class Gammaproteobacteria; order Granulosicoccales; family Granulosicoccaceae; genus Granulosicoccus. Next base: position 51,303 of record JBGCFI010000008.1, on the reverse strand, counting down.
TGCGGCGAAAGGTGGTGGTTCTGAGAACAAATCCAAATTAGCCATGCTTAATCCCAGTGACAGCATTGTTGACTGGGTTGTCAAAACAGTTCCCACCATGGGTGCCGGCTGGTGTCCGCCCGGAATGCTGGGAATTGGCATTGGCGGTACTGCTGAAAAGGCCGCCGTACTCGCCAAACAATCGCTCATGGATGCGGTAGACATTCAGGCGCTAAAAGATCGTGGCCCGAGCAACCGCATTGAAGAATTGAGACTGGAAATATTCGAAGCGGTCAACGCCTTGGGAATCGGAGCACAAGGCCTCGGTGGGTTAACAACGGTCGTAGACGTAAAAATTCTTGACCAGCCAACACATGCTGCATCCAAGCCGGTAGCCATGATTCCCAATTGCGCTGCAACGCGTCACGCCCACTTCACACTTGATGGCAGTGGCCCTGCCTTTCAGTCGCCCCCCTCACTTCAGGACTGGCCTTCCATTAGCTGGGATGCCGGAGATGGAGCTCGCAAGGTCAACCTGGATAGCGTCACACCCGCTGATGCTGCCACCTGGAAACCTGGCGAAACCTTGTTGCTCAGCGGAACTATGCTCACTGGTCGGGATGCCGCGCACAAACGCCTACAAGGCATGCTGGAAAGCGGCGAGTCGCTGCCAGAGGGTGTCGATTTCAATGGAAAATTCATCTACTACGTGGGCCCTGTCGATGCCGTGCGCGACGAGATCGTCGGTCCAGCGGGCCCAACCACATCGACTCGTATGGACAAATTCACAGAGATGATGCTTGCTGAATACGGGCTCCTTGGCATGATTGGTAAAGCGGAGCGTGGAGAGGCAGGCATTAACGCTATTCGCAAACACAAGGCGGTCTATCTGATGGCAGTTGGAGGCGCAGCTTATCTGGTTTCAAAAGCTATTCGAGAATCCAGGGTAGTTGCTTTCGCAGATCTTGGCATGGAGGCGATTCACGAATTTATCGTCGAAGATATGCCCGTCACGGTAGCTGTTGACTCGACGGGTGAATCAGTTCACACCACCGGGCCTGCATTATGGAAGGGCAAACTTGAAAGCGGTGAGGTCAAACCGGTTTACTTCAAATAATAACCATCCTGAAATTTCTGCAACCATTAAGAGTTGAATGATGCGCATAAGGACAATCGGTGCACGACATCGTAACCTGCTATCTTGTCACCGTATGGTGTTAGTGCTGCCTGTAATCACGTTTTTAGCCGCCTCGTGCGCATCATCCAGCAGCAACAAGCTGCAAGGTAATCAAACCCGCACAGATACCACCGACAAAATCCTTCAGTGTAAAAGCACGGATCAACAAGTAGCCAGCAGTGACCAATGTCTTCAAGACGACGCAGCCTGTTATCAGATAAGCGGTGGCCAATGGTGTACTGGTGAACGAGGCAACGTATGCCCCGCAGGCTCTTCACCCGTCGCAGCAGGAACTCCCTGCCCCGCGGGGGCACGTTGCTTCCAATACAGCGAAACCCTGGAGTGCAAAATCTAGGAAAGCACCGCTCTGGGGTTGGCGCAATACCCCTGCATAAACCAGATAGTGCAAAACTGGTACGGATCGCGCTGACACCGTAGCGTTTCTGGCCTGTGATTTCCTTCTCACAGTTATTAACTGCAGCGACACTAGAGCCGCGGTGGTGTGATACAAAGCCGCTATTTGGCAGATTCATCACCGAATTGCTGCTCATTTGTCAGCACAGTGCCGATAAAGTAACACTCTCACATGAATTACCGACTTCATGCACAATGCGCTGGCAGCCTCAGCAGTACTGCCTCATCACGAAACTCAATCAGGTGTTGTTGATTTGCGTTCACGGTTACATGTCTGTTCCCTTGATGAACGACAGGCATGGGAGGCGCTTCAAAACGAACTGCTGCAAGCCTTGCAGTTGCATAGCCATGAAATGCATATTGATTGCGAAACTGAGTGCCTGAAGATACGCACGAACACACTGAGTGGCAGTATTGAAACCCGGCTTGCGGCTGATAACAGGCTGATACAGGCATTGCGACTATTGGAACAGCAGCCATGGTCTAACAATGCAAAGGCCATACACGGCCGTGCCTGGTTTCTTACCAGACTTCAAGAGCGTGATCACTTCTACCAACTCGATCACATTCAAAGCTCCAGTGGAAGCGCCTACACGCTGAGGCTTCTCTACGATGCGCAGAATCCACTGCCTCAACTCGATCAATTATTCACACTACGTGGACAATCAAACTGCCTTAGAGAACGACTCAATCAGACCGATGGGCTGATTTTGCTAGCTGATGTTGATCGAGTCCGGCGAGTCCGAACCGCTCGCGCGATAGCACAATACATGACAAGCCCCAATCGCAGAATTTTACTATCTGAGACAACATGCCATCCTCTGGTACCGGGTATCAATCAGCTTACTTTACCGCTTGAAGCTAACAGCGAACATCACCTGGCGTGGCAACAAGCCTGCAATATGTCGTACGACCTGATTATCGCATTGGAAATCACGCACGACCCGGTCAGTCTCACAAGACTGGCCACTGAAAATTGCAAGGTCGTGCAGGGAGTATGTGCTAACAACGCAAGTAAGGCATTGGCACAACTGCTTGCCACGGGTACCCGTCCTGAAGCAGTTGCCCGTGCGTTGACCAGCATAATCATTCAACATCCAGTAGCACTGGCTTGCGAGCGATGTAAACGTTCGGCAAACATAAGCCACGAACTGAATAACTGGATCGCTCGGAAGAACCCGATGCAACCCGATGCCATCAACGAATGGCTTCATGAGCGGCTATCAGACAGTTTCGTACAAACGGAAGGATGCGATCAGTGCAACCAAACTGGAGTGGGCCAGGTAATCCTGATTGCCGAGTGTGTCGACCTATCACGCGATATTCAAGACGCCTTGTATGATGGTGACATACGCTACGCCATCGATAATCTAGTTAGTTCTGATCAGTTGCCGTCTCAATTGATAAAACTTTCACGTAACGGCAAGATAACCATCGATCAAGCCATCAACCGGCTAAACGTCTATCACTAATAAGCAGTAAGCGGTATGTACCGATAGACCCTGTGCTTTCAAAGCACAAGCGAATGGCACAGAGCTCAAAACAAGCTTCGTAACTGAACCAGTTCAGGCTGCCTTGGAGATGTTATTGCCACCGTAGTCAGAGTCGTTCTTCGACTGACCACGAATAACTCTAACTGGCCGTGTAGTAGTAGCCTCAACCTGAGTACCATGCCACGTATGTTGAGCTTCCAGGTGTTCCGACCAGACAATACCTGTTTCGCCTTCCGTGCTGACTCTTCTATACAGGTTACCGTTAAGTTGATTTCTGTTAATCAGGTGTGATCTGAAACTCTTAAAAAATTCACCATCCACCATCCTGTCACAGCCCCAGAAATCATCCAGTGACTCTTGTGCGGTCAAGCCTTTGATATCGTAAACAGCTTTCCCCATTGTCTTGACAGGCGTGCCATGAAATAGCGAAGAAATACCTACCGTACTATTGATAAGAACAGTTCCTTGAGCATGCTTTAGCAATGTGGGTAGACAGGCATCATGGACGTAGTACACACGCCCCTGCAACCCAAGTTCTGCCACCAGATTGGCAAACAATGTCGAGTAGTCCGTATAACCCCTGTCCATAGGATGATGCTTGAATACAATTGCCTTGTTGCTTTTCGCATGAGCTTTGAACGAGGCCAGTACATCGCCGATAAAGTGCTCAATGGAATTGTAGTCCGAGTGTTCAATCACTTGCATATCACAGTGAACCTGTAACGGGCAGAGAAAGTAGTTACCATCGTACTGTGATAGAAGGTCGCTTAATACATGTCTCTCCTTTCGCGCGTATTTGAGCTTTCTGATTCCCGATCGTATCCACCGTCCACCTTCCGCCAGACAACTGAATGGACGATGATGGCGGTACCCCGGAAATCTGGATCGATTCAAGGCGCTGCTCATGTAGTACAGCATGGAATAGATAGCGGTCAGCTGGAATATGTGACCCGGGTGTTGAAATTCCTTCGGCAGCTCACCGGATAACATCGTGTCGTTGAATTTCGCGGACAACATCTCTGAATAACCGTTTACACCGCCTTCTTCCAATGTGATGAAATTTGGACGCAGGTACCCCTCTTCAAATACAAACACCTTTACATTCAAACGTTTGGCAACAGCACTGGCAATGCGATGATAAGCCCGACAATCTCCAAACAGGTAGATTCTACTGATTTCCCGATTTACCAGAACTCGATCTATCCAGGCTTCAAAATCATCAAAAGAGCCAGTGTAGTCAATAGCATTCGAACCTCTATAGAAGAAGCGATCACCACCATTGAAATTGACCTTCGTGACGTTGAAACCACGAGTCGACAGATCACGGGCAAATCTGGAGAAAAATGGCCCAATGGGGCCTTGTAACAGGAGCGCATTTTCAGACACGGACAAGGTTTTACCAACAGCAATAGTGCTTGAGGCAGCTACATTGTCGACAGAGCGTAGTGACGCACTCTTCTGCATTTTATACTTTTTTCCGATTGTGCAATGCAGGTGGTCAATTCACACCGGCAAAGTACCAAATAATCTTACTGTATGTATCGTCAAAAAACGGTTTTACTGTAGCTTGTGTGAACTGGATTCTGTCCGTGGTAGTCCATGTCGTAGTTCGAGTTTGTATCTCCACCAGGCAACAAGAAATATGCCAAATGTAGTTGTCAACAAAACCTCTGAAGACTTCACATCGGGTTGGACACTCTCGGCAAACCAGACAGTTCACTGGTATCGACTCACGGTTTGGCACAAGTGCGACTTGCTCTTAACCGGCTTCTAAAGCTGTTTAACCACAAACCTAAAAATATTCAAGAAATAGATAACGAAAATCCCTTCATAGGTACTGACGGATATTCGATTACAGTATTCGACGCGAATCAACTAAGGCACCACTTGTTGGGCAAAAAACTACTGGCATGGCAATCGCATGCGCTAATCAAGAACTCCACTCATCATCAGTTACCAGAATAAAGTCTTGTTGGAGTTCTATTGGTGAACACTTACATGACTGACAGGAAATCAGACCATGATCACACAACACAATCATAGCCTGAATGGCCTAACGACTATGCTCGCTGGTATCTGTCGTGTAAAACGACCTCGGATCTACCTGGATTCTCAAACACGTGCTTACTGAGATCTCATCTCCACTATCCAGCAGAAATTCTTCAGATGTTACGTTATCTGAATGGGGACATTGAAATACCGGAATTGGCGATTCCAATGGTCATTGATGATGTAAATAATGGGAATTTAACATCCATTGTTCAGGTGAATGAGCGCCGGGCACAAACAGCAGAATCACTCCGGACGGCAGATAACATTATTCTGAAAATTAGTTCATTAAAGCGAATTGAGATTCATTCCACTAATTTCGAAAAGCCCTTATTTGCAAATATTACTAGCCTGAGCAATCTGAATAAGGAGTTTGTGCTACCGATTTTGTTGATATCCAGGCTACCTTGTCGGCATACCCGGATATTCGACGGCTAAGTTACAATCAAAGTGAATTCAATGAAGATATGGGGCAAATAATCGAATACTTCAAAGGTTAGTCTATTACTCTGGCAAGCCACTTTCAGGCAACGAATCCATCGACAGGAAAGAACTTTCAAGAGCGCGAAACACTGGGCAAATGGCTACAGGAATTTGCGCTTGCTAATCGCTGTGATTTTGTCGATCAAACACACCTTGTCAAGCGACTTGGTGAGTCTATTGTGCTAAAGGATACATCCCACTACTCTGAAGCAGGGGAGCGATCAATGGCGGAATTACTTGCCGGTATTATCTGTGCTGAAAAATCATCTAAGTAATTCTGTGAAAACAGCTTGCAAACCGACCTCGGTCAATTTTTTCTGAAAGCCGGGTTTGCACATGGTAGCAGCAGCCTCAACATTCTTATTGTCTATATTTTAACGTTGAGCAAATAGTCTTTTAAATCAGGATAAAATTTTATAAGACTATCTTTTATTTCACCCATCCCCTGATTGGAATAGTTGGCATCAGTGTGATCTTCAATGACATAGTCATTAAAAAGTTTTTCACGGCCAAAATATTTTTTTGCAACATACCGGTTTGATTTTTCGTAGCGTTTCGTTGCTTTTCTGACAAGTTCCTTAGCAATACCTATCCTGCCACTCTTGTCCTCAACAGCAAGCTTAGACAAACCAGTAAACAAGAAACGAGATTGTTCGGCCGATAGTTTTCCATCTCGATTAATGCTGAGTTTGAATTCCAACAGGTCTCTCGTTAAAGAAGGGTTTGCGTCTGAGCGCCCACACAAATTGGAAACCGTGGCAATATCTAACTCCAGGAACGACTGACAAAAATCGACCACGACGTTTCCCGACAATAATTCCTCTCGGTCGTAATTTTTTACTTGAATATTCCCGTCACAAGCATCGCTCCATTTATCTAGAAATTCAGCATAAGTACTGTGAGAAGTCTCCGAATAGAATGTCTCCAGACTCTCAGAATATTCAGTCGCTTGTACTTTTTGAGCATACGCAGACAGCAGATAAGCAACTTGCTCTCTCAGATACACAATAACCTCGACATCACAACCATCGAACAGGCTCATTACCACTGCAGGATCACAGTTTTGAAAAGACTCCGAGCTTATAACGATGGTGGAATCTTGCTCAGACAGCTCATTTTCAAGACTTAGGCGTAAACTCCGTACGATTTCATCAGGCCCTTTATCAGCTGCTGCGATGGCCGACCTTGTCAGTAATGATCCAATGTCATGATGACCAAAACCTCGGATACCCAGATTCGGATAATAAAAACCATTCTCTTCCAGTAACGATTTATTTTGAAATAGAAATCGTTGAATAGCGGTAGTACCAGTTTTGTGTCGCCCGATATGCAGTATTACTTTTCGCATGTTGATTATTTTGAAGAGATAGCCGGCTGCTCCGACGTACGAGATGACACTGGTTTAAGCCCGAATCAGCTTATCTACTGCGCCGAAGACCTGCATCAGGAATTAACAAGCTCGGGCATCGGGTTTCTGGGTTCAGGAATTTCCGGCAGCGCGACCAAAAAGACGGCTATATTGATCTACCATTTTCTCTATTGAGAATTTTCCGGATGCGTACCGGCGAGCGGCATCGCTCATGGTCTTTCTAAACTCTTTGTCCAAAAGTATTTTTCTCACTGGTTCGGATAAAGCTTCCGGACTATGATCCGAAAGTAAATAGCCTGTTTCACCGTCCAGGATAGCCTCCGAAAGACCACCTACATTAGGAGCTACCACAGGGCAACCACATAGTTGGCTTTCGACCACAACGTTTGATACACCTTCTACTCTTGACGTTAATAAAAGAACATCAAATACCTCGTACCAGGCGCCGACATCTTCCTTCTTCCCAACCATGTGGAAGTTTCCAATTCCCTCATCCTGAACCATCTTGCCGACAACGGATTCCAGTGGGCCTGCACCAACCATGATGAAATGCATATCTGGAATCGACTCGCTAAGTAGTTTTGCCACTTGTACCCACAGCTCAGGCCGCTTCTCTTCAGAAATACGAAAAATGGTACCCATCACAGGCGCACCATCGGGAATGGCTAGTTGCGAGCGAATATCCAGCGATTGCGATGCATGTAATTCCAGACTTTTTTGATCAACACCGTTGTAGACGATATCTACAGATTCTTTACTTATTCCCAATAGATCAGCGTAAGCGTCTGCCGTTAACCTGGAATTGGACGAATATTTTATTCCACCAATACGAGCAATTTGACGGTAGGCGTGATTAAGATAGTGAATATTATCGAGATCTCTCTCATTGACGGTTCTATTAACACCAGCCGGCATGCTTCCCCAACGACCAACACTATTATCTATCCCTAACATACCGCACACCAGAGACGTATTTATGAAGGTTTCGTCTAACCAGCCATGTACCACATCCGGTTGAATTTCAACCAGCGAACGTGCCATATGCAGGATGGTCTGAAGCCTGGACTCAGGCTGTATGCCGGCTAGAAGATCAGCATAGTCGCTCAGTTGTGGTATGTCACTTGGCACCAGGCGTTTACGCTTATCGTAATATTCGGACACCGAAACTCTACTATCAACTTGAGGCTCATAGAATCTATCCTGTTCCTTCCGACTTAAATGAGTACAAAGTAAATCGACATGTATTTCGGAGGCTTTCTCAACCAGACCATTTGCCAGGTTCACTACTTGTCGCTCAGCACCACCAGGCCCGAGTGAGCCAATAACAAGAACTACACGTCGCGGATTTTCTACACAGGCCTGATCTGGTACAGTTCTATTGACCAATATTCGATCGACAATACCGGTTACCATTTCTTCAGTAGAGTGAAAATCGCGTCTAAAAAGTGGCAATCCTAGTGTTGGAAGTCTGCGTTTACGACAACGGTATGCCTTGGAAATATCCAAGGCTATGTCTTCAATTATTTGTGAGACAAAGCCGTGTTTACGAGCCCGAAGATACATCAAGTAGGCGGTATTCCATTTTCGATAGGTATATAGAAAACGAACCAGTGCCTGGAAGGTCGCTACACTTGGCTCACTTTTCACGGCTTCCATATAGTATTGTTCTGCTCGCGACAGTACGCCCGCGGCTTCCCAGCAACGTCCTTTAACAAGAGGCGTAGCATCAGCCGTTTTTTCCAAAAGCTGAATTTGCGTAACAGCCTCAGCGTCTTCATGTATTGATGTCAGTGTTTTTATCAGCCAGATCTTACTTTCGATACTCCCATCCATGTCAATGGCTCTAGTGAATTTCTCGAGAGCCTCTCCATACATATTTTTTCGGAACATAAGCTGCCCGTGGAGATGATAGGCACCAGCCGCATTATCTTGCTCCAGCAACTGACAAAGCCTTGTTGCGCTTTCATTTCTATGATCGTTCATGTAGCAATGAAAAAGCATTTTGGCCGCAGATGATCTCTGCTCCGAAAAAGTCTCAAGGTCTTGCAGGATGTCGATCGCATTCTTCCAATCGAATTCAATCATCGAACAACGAGCCAGCAGCATTCTAGCTCTCTCGCTCGGATCGGAATCACCCATAGCCCGCTCGATATGCAGCCTTGCCTGAGAAATATTTTTTGTATGTATTAGCTGTCCGGCTATATTCAGATTTCCTGAAAGGCTGTCGTACCCTTTTTCAATAGCTTGCAACCAATAGCTGATCGCCATGTCATACCTCCCCTCCTGGGCGGCATGACGAGCCATCAACGAATAGAATCGATCATTTTTAGTAACGTTAGATAGCTGCTGAAGTCTATGAATATATTCATCCGCTTGCACAAACAGTTTTGCAGTAATTTTATTAGACGCCAATTGTGTCAGCGCTAATTCATTGGCAGGGTCTTTTTCAAGTACGGCCAACCACCGCAGATTTACCTGTTCACGCAGCTCTGGAGACACCTCTTTATGGTGCGCGCGTGGACCTGCAGCTGCGCCATTCATGGCTGCTTTTGCAGATGCGACAGCACAACCTCGCGTAGCCGGTTTGGTCCGCGATATCACCTTAGAGAGTTCAGGCTGTTGTTCAGTGCTGTCTGGTACTGAGACAATCACGTCAACTGCAGAATTAGCGTACGACACTAGAGCTGATTATCCATATTCCAAGGGGAATCGACTAGAATGATTATTGACTATGCAGTTCTTAGCTTTCTTTGCCCGACACGCGCATAAAGCGTTAGTAGCTTCACATTATTGGGATAAGATTGCAGTGCTGCTTCGCATACGGCATCTGCCTCGTCGTTCCTACCCAGTTTCAGGAGTAGATCCGATTTTTCCAGGTAATACTCTACTTTCGAATTTTTTCCGTCGCGCATGAGCAAACCATCAATAACCTTCAACGCTTCCGTGTGATTATCTTGTTTTGCGTGCATTCGAAACAGGAACATATTGAACGATGTTTGATTCGGATGCATTTTCATGGCTTTTTCCAATCGGGGCTTTAGCTCTTCGTAGCGCTCTTGTTTCAACAGTGCAGACGATAGATTGGCCTCAGCTTCATAATGATCAGGCTCTCTTTCCAATATCGAAAAATAGATTTCTATTGCCTCATCAGTCATGTTCTGACGCTGCTTGATTTTTCCTTTAATCAAGTGTGCCCGGTTGTCTTTTGAATCGATAGAAAGCGCTTTATCGACGAGTTTTATCGCAGTTTCCTGATCATCATCTACATTATGAGAGCGCGCAAGCCCAATGATCGGATCGAGCATGTCCGGGTAATCCTTGTGCAAGGCTGCCCAAACTTCCCTGATTTCTTTAGCCGAGCCCTTCCGTTGTATGACTTTAGCCAGATTAAGTCTTACTTGGTAGTCGTCGGGATATTCAGCTTTCAGCTTATCCAGAAGCAGATCTGCCTCGTTCCATTGAAATGCACTCACATACGCCTCAAGCAATTGAAGGCGGGAGTTCTTGTCATCAGGATTCACCTTAACCACGCGTTGCCAGCGATCAACAAGATCTGACACTGCATTATCTTTTTGTTCAACAACCTCAGTAGTCGCGTTGGACTGGACCACAGCCGGCTTACTAACATTACTCTTAAAAAATTGACTCAATTGCATTCTCTTTCTCCTTTACGTGGACAGAAAAACTAAAGCAAGAAACGATTACATTTCGCAAATAAACATCTAGAATTTGCGATTTCAAGCCAAATAGTTAATAACCTGAGAGATTGAGTACTGCATGGCTCTACGATTTGCTGCTTACGTCGAGTTTGCAAGTTCCATTCTCAGAACAGTGCTCCGCGGCTTTTTTTATCAGTTCGTGCGTTGTCAATCAGAATGTCGGCTCCTTATCGCTACTTAAAAGCGCGCTGGCATGCCGATTACGGATTGAATAACATGGCATTGGAAATATTGGTTAGTTTGCGTATCCAAGGAGCAGCGTTCGTGTGAGATGCCACGTCATTGTTGGCGTGAAGCTTCTCCACTAACTGTTCGACGGATATAAATTCACCACTCCCTATATCCAGATAGTGCGGATACTTAACAAGACTTAAAAATACGAGCTCATCTACAGTGCGCCGGACACCCCGACGTTCACAGTGGTCATAGTCTCGGGTGATCCCCCATCCGGCATAAAATGGCATCCCGTAGGTAACCACCGGTACGTTTCTCATTATTGCTTCAAACCCTGACAACGATGTGATCGTGTGTAATTCATCACAAATATCCAGACAAGATGTGAAACTACGGCTGGTTTCTATGCAGTCAACACACGTTTCCAGCACTTCGTTATCTACAGCTCCCTTACGGTTTCCACTGACAACATCCGGGTGCGGCTTGAAGCAGATCAACGCCTCAGGATTGTTTTTACGTACCACCTTCAGAAGCTGTGAATTAGAGCGTATAAGTTTGCTGCCACGCAATATGGACTGGTCACCTTCAACCTGGCCAACCACCAGAATTTTTTTCTGTTTTATATTTCCGGTTTTTAGGGTGTCGGTAAATTCGTCAGTCGATTTCACGTTATATTTGGTCAATTTTTTGGCGACAATGGATTCTCTCAACCGGCGCGCCCTGCTCAAATCATCCTCTGAGCACTGATAGTGCTTGAGCAACTCCTCCAAAGCACTCGGATGATTGGCATCCAGATACAACCCTGAGGAATCAAACACTAGTGATGCCGGTGGAACAAAATCGGATCCCAACCCTGTAGATCGAATGAAGCCGTCCTCTACTCGAATACGACCATTTTGAGCACCTTGCACTACATCTGTCTCCGAAACAGATCCGGGTAATGCTCGCATCGAGTCGTCTCTATCCGTGCAACTCCAGTTAACCAGTGTCTCGTCCGCCTGCAAATCATCTCCATTGGAAAAACGTACACGTCCGTCCGGAGAGCGCATGAATTGAGCGATAAATTTTCTTTTCCATGGGGTTATACCGACACATAACCGTTTGCCGGCATTTCTTTTGAAATAGCTATGCTGGAGCTGCACGTGCTCAAGACACTCATGTAGGTTCCATCGTTTCCCTGTCACCGGGCAACAGTACTTTGCATGCTGCACATGAGTGGCGTGGAAGAGTTGATCAACAGAGCGCTGGCGAACCCTTCTATCCAATGACTGAAAATCTTCCGTCAATCCCCACCCGGCATAGAATGGCTTTCCACCCACCTTGACAGTACATCCACAAAGAAGCGCTTCATAGCCAAGCTGCGATGTTCCAACATACACCACACTCGATCTCTTCATCCAGGGAATCGGATTGTCCGCCGATGCGCTTACCGGGATTCCATGCATTCGCGCTCTTTCCTGAAGATATCCCTTACGACGCCCGGCAACAACGTCCGGATGGGTGCGCACAACAACGCGCGCTTCGGGGTTCTCGTCTATCGCCCTGTCCAGTAAGGCATCGAAGGACTCCGCATTCATTCCTCCCAGCCTAACTGAGGCATCATCGCGTGTCTGATCCAGCACCAGAACCAATGGGCGTCCGTCACCACGCAATTCATCGCTACTGGGCGCGGAACAGAAGTTGTATTTAGTAATGTCATTGTCAATCATTAGCTGACGACACTGTGCCGCGTAGGCAAGTTCTTCAAAACCACAAGTACGCGCGAACTGCTCATCCTGCATATTCAAAAAGCGCTCTAATGACGACGGTTCAGTACTGTCGTAGTAGACACCCAGATCGTCAATCAATAGAGAATAACTGGTACGTGAATGAGCATTCGCGGAACAGGAACGAATCCACCCATCCTCAAGATAGAGGACCGGCAATCCCCTTTGAGCGGCATATTTTAATGTACGCTGGCCATTCTGCTTGCGGCCCCATACCAGTACACAGGATACTGGCAGGCCACGACGCGATGCCTCGAACGGACTGACAACGCCGCGCACCCCGAGAAATCGCTGAATATGGCGAATCTTGCGAATGCCATTGGAATACGTTACCGCGAAGCCAGCGTTTCGATCGGCTATGTCCTGATCAGGACACAAGACTCTGCCATCCTGTTCAAACGCACCCACTTGCTGGTAACCCGGTATCTTGAATCACCATCAATAAGCAGCATTCAAGCCAATCAATGACAACAGACGTTCTGGCTTAAAGTTTGCTGGTTTCACCTTACTACAACCCCCTCCCTGCAGGATTTTTCAATCACATTGAACATACTGTTTCTGCATAGCTCGCGCCATGATTGCGCCCCCTGGATAGATGGATCCACGCGATACCGTTGCTATCATCTGGCGGAGTCACTGCGCCACAAAGGCCATCTTGCGGATATTGCATCTTTATCGGAAATACGTAAGGAGCAGTTACCTCTCTATGACGTCGTCTTCGTACTTCGTCCGCGCCCGGGCAAAACTCTGGAGCAAATTCTAAAAGCCTGTAACAAATTCAGAATACGCACCATCGCGGATGTCGATGATCTGGTATTCATGCCAAGACATGCGGCGTTGTCGCCAAGCGTCCTCAACAAACAGGCAACCGAATTCAGTGTCAGATCCCAGTTCAAACGCAATCTGGAAGCAATGCTTTACTTTGATGAGGTAACTGTTGCAACAGAACCTCTAAAGCAATTCTGGATAGAGCAATCAGGAAGACGACAAGTTACCGTGATACCCAACGGTTTGTCACGACGCTGGCTGACTACCCCGGTACAACGTAGGCAAAACAAGCAAGAAAACAATCAGACAATCACATACCTGCCTGGATCAAATAGTCACAATAGAGATTTTGCAGAAATTTCTGACATTCTTTCTGAAACGCTAAACACTCATAAAGACGCTAGACTGCTGATCGTAGGGACGTTGCACACTGATGATAAGCAGTTTCCCGCAGCCCGACTTTCGCGCTCAGAACTCGTCGACTATTACAAACTTCCACAGGTAATTGCCGACAGTACAGTGACTATCGCACCGCTGGTACAGTCCCCGTTTACCCATGCGAAATCACATCTGAAGTTCATCGAATCAGCGGCTTTCGGCACGCCAGCAATCTGCTCGCCAACTCACGATATCTGTAGACACGTGTCAACAGGATTATATATCGCCAATACCCATGAAGATTGGTATAACGCTCTCAACAGACGCCTTGAGAAATCGATAGACACGCGGGAAAGCCAATCCATGCAAAACATGGTACGCAGGACTGCCACCGCAGATCAATCTGCGGATCTGCTGCTAACCCATTTGGAAAACAGCATCGACAATAGTTTTAAACAAGCAGCGGGTCAATGACCAGTGAGTACTGACGCGAATACAGATGCCTTAAGGGCTAATAGCGATACTGGTATTCAGCTGGCGTCCCTGCAATACATGGATCTTGAAAATTCTATACTGGCAGCGACACACGGAGTTGGTAAAAGAGACTATGCCGTCAATCTGCGCGCTGACGAATACGTCGAATACGGGCGCTTCAGTCTGATTAAAGAAGACTATCAAGATCAACGTTCACTGTTGCCTGATTATAAAAAACTTGTGCGGCTCCCACTGTTTGAAGCATGGCCTGTATTCCCGGATTCTCTTCTGAGCACTGAAGTCGCCGTCAGTAGCCCTTCCGGGACTATGAGTTCACGCAATACGTTAGACAATAATATTTCCGATGTGGAAGTGGTGGATAATCAATGCGCCTCCGCGCTCTACTATAATTTGCATCAACCTTTGCCGGGCTACCTTGGCAAACAGCTATATCGAGCAGGTACTCAAGTCGTTGCCCTGCTGAGCAAAGATACGAAACTGAAAATCCCTGAGTCATCGCTAACACATCAATTACTTGCTGTCTTAAAACGGAAATTTGCCAACCGCCAGACATCGGGCGATGTACTTCTATCTCTTTTTCTAGAGAACAATGGTTCAAAAGGCGTCAGATTGAAAAACCGCCTTACGGCCAACTTTCAGACCGAATGTCACCGACTCGCTCATGTATGCCACCGACTAAACGTCATAAGCAAAGCGGATATTGTCTTATGCGATTCATCAGGAGTTGCGGTGGATGCAATACGAGCGTCCGTACCCGCTGCGTTTGTGTCAGACGTTCCACGTGGATTCGAGCGTTTGCATCAGTGTATTGTGGATTTTATCGAACACGGCAACCAACAGAAACTAATTGGCGCACAAAAGAAGGTGCTCGACAACATCCTAGTCGAACAGTCCAGATTATGTAAAGTGATGAGTCATCGAAAATCACTTCACGAACTCATCCATCGCCGAATTGACGAGGCAGACAGACGACACGCTTGTTTTATAGGCAACCCACCTTCCAAACAGATTTTTCAGGGGCCTGACGTCAGGTCCGATGAATCAGGCTCTATGCCGGAGGATCTCATTCTGCACACGCAACAAACATTATGTGTAGAACCCGACAACGTAGTAAAACTAAAGGCTGGTTTTGAGTCACGTCGCAGGAAATTTCAGAAGTTCAGGGAATCACCTGTCCGTTTCATGGAAGACAGTCAAAGCCGACTATTAAGATCTTTAGTCACCCATAAAACCCAGCAATGAGTTTCAGTCGCTTTCGCGCATCGCAGAGAAACCTGCCGTATCTTCAAGGCCGTTGGGATACAGACCTTATCCCGGCAGCATTAAATAAGGCGCGAGCCAGTGGATGCGCAACCGACTGGATTAATTACCTTGATATTTGTCATTCTTTACAAGGTATCTCACTACCTGAGTGGCAGATTGTCGCAGATCACTACCTTGTGTTAAAGCTGCGTTCCCCCAAGCTATTTTTCAGGCTTGTCAATTTTGCTTTAACACCTGGATTGTTACAAAATCTCATTCAGGAAGATCGGCTCAAATGCCAGTCATTGATACAGAATCTCCCGACCGCACACTTTAATGCCGGACTGCACGACTGCCTGTACTCCGGTTATCTAGGCACACAGGTTTCACACTACCCTCGCTTACTAAACTCCACGAAAGCGCCATGGAGTCCCACACTCTATTTCTCCCATCAGCGGAAGAGCCATGCTGAGCGTGCTTATAAGCTAGAGTCTTTGGAAACTCCATTTAGTTGCCTTATTAGTCAGACCCTGGCGGAAGGCTCCAGACAAGATTCAACTTCACATCTACCCAATATTGCTGTGGTCGGAAATTCTCCGATAATTCTGAAAAAAAACCAGGGGGATGAAATAGATGAAGCCGATATCGTAATCCGTTTTAACCACATCTCACAACCACATCTTACTCAACAGCAAACGGGAAAAAGAACCGACTTATGGGTCATGTCCCCCGCAACACCCATTGAAAACTGTCCACAGGATGCCAAGGGTGTGATTGTCACTGGACTGCACGCGTTACGACGCCCATCATTCTATTGGAAAACCCTTCCCTTAGCTGGTCGGTTGTTGAGCGAGCTACCTGACACTAATTGGCACGAGCTCGTTCGGTGTTTTCAAGCACCACCCAGTGCAGGCACTCTGCTTCTCGCGTCACTGAGCTCGCTACCCATGGAAATGAATATCCGCTGTTATGGATTCACAACTAATACTCTTGATTTATCCAACCTGCCAAATCACCACGCCGACGATAAACCTAGATCGACGCGTCATAACTGGCATACCGAGGCATGCTGGTTGAGCAATCATTTTCCAGAAATTTCTCAGCCAAATTCATTTTAAAAATACTCACGCGGCCCACTATATCAATCACTTGATTTGTTTTGAAAGTGACTATTCATTCCCAAGCTATAACTTTCATTGGTACGGGTGAGCAACGGATGATAGGCCGGGTCTGTGAATTCCGCCAAGCCCCATCTTCGCATCATCACCGCTCGTTCCTCATCGACGCGCTTGATCTTGTCACGGGTGTCGTCCGCCCCTCTTGTCAAGCCTTCGTGATGATATAGCTCCACGTGAGGCGTCCACAAGTTTCGATAGCCAAGGTCTCTAACCTTCAGGCAGAAGTCCACATCATTCCAGGCAACTCGCAATTGCTGCTCATCCAGACCACCAGCCTCCAGGTAAATTGTTCGCCGCACAGCCATACACGCAGCTGTAACCGCGGTCATATTCTGCGATACAACTAATCGATCACAATAGCCTCGTGCCTGACCAGGGCTATATCGGAATGCATGCCCCGCCACATCTGTAATTCCTACAATGACGCCCGCATGTTGGATCCTGCGATTCGAATAGTAGAGTTTTGCTCCGATGCAACCAATCTCCGGACGCATGGCATTTCCGGTTAGTTCCTCAAGCCAATCCGGGGAGATCACTTCGGTATCATTGTTAAGCAAGACAATGACATCCGCCCCAGATTGCGAAACCGCAAAATTGTTTATTGCTGAATAGTTGAATGCACCAGCGTACCGAAGCACTGAAATGCGTGATTCCTCGGCAAGTGAGCGATAATAGTTTTCCGTCTCCGGCTTTTCACTGTCGTTATCCACAACGACTATACGATAGTTACTATACGTCGATTTATTTAATATTGAATCAATACAAGCCTGCAGTACGGACACCTTATCGCGTGTGGGTATGATGATGTCCACTGTTGGCAATTTGATAGGTAAAGTCCAGCGCACACGACTTAAATCAGAACTCGCGCCATTGATAACAACCGCATCACTCTGTGTTGCCGCTAATGCCTGGCGAAGTTCATGTCGCCATTGCTCAGAATCAACAACCTGACCTGCCCGTTTTTTTTCATGTGCCCGCAAACTAGCCAAAACCATTGGGATTCTTATCACCTGCGAGTCAGTCAGTGCTGGTACTGCAATCTCAGAACATATACGGACACCCAGAGCTGCCGCCAACAGTACGCTTGCCGGATTATCCATCACCGTACCCTTGACTTGTTCCATTTGCACGATCCAACTGTCTGATACCATCCATGGGAGTTGGACGTAGTCTTTGTTCAGAAGAAGTTCGGGATTCCACTCAGGTTTTAATTGCGGAGAGCAACGAGCACGGTTCACATCAATACAGTCATGATCGGCGTATACGAGTAAAGTATCCTCCTCAACGACACTCATCATCTGGTGAAAGACATCACGTCGGTAAATTGCGCCGTCCATGAGAGGCATATGAAATATTCTCTTGCCGGCGCTGCGATCTTCGACAGTGGGATGAAACCCCGGGCTCGCACGAAGCTGTATATTCCAGCCCGTGTCCCGAGCTACCGTAATAGCTGAGAATAAAGACTCATCCAAAGCTACATCAGCGCCGATGCCTATCGGGTGCAGGATCAATACGGAACTTTCGGCAAACCCGCGCTGAGCGCTGTTGATTGCCCTATTCGCTGACTGACATGGCTCAGCCGGCACATATGTTCCGAAATTCAGCGCTTCATGCAGCAGCGCCTGGTATTCGGAATACAAGGTTGTGCTGTTAACCTCCAGCTGGCTATCGCGCAACCCTCGTGTATTCAAACGATTTCTTATTCGATCTTCAGCAAACGCCGTCGACAGACCCACTAGAGTGAATCGACGAAGCGTGCAACCAGGCTGGTTTATACTTACAGAGCAGCGTCTCAGTTCAGAACTTAGGCGTACTATGCGTTTACAGACAGGCTTCGATGTCAGCAACAGGTAATCAAGTTGCCCAACGTCAAATTCCAGTGTCAGGATACAACCAATGCTATCCATTGAATGTTCAACTTCCAGCATATACCAGCCTGCTCTTAGACTGATATTTTCCAGTTCCCAGCGTGTTGACTCAAGCCCAGGTGCAACATCCGTCTCAGACGCTGACGGATTGTCAAACGATAGAGGATAACTTAACGGTACTGGCGCTTTCACCTGGTACGCACGCCGGATCAGGTGTAGTAAAAGTCGGAAGATAGACTGCTTCACGGCGATCCCGTCAACGGACAAGGTATCCTGGAATAGGCTGGATACCTATTCCAGGGTTTCAGTTACGAGCAGTTGCCATAGCAACAGGCCGATTAATACCCCTTACCGCTGGTTGCAAATCATAAAAGAACTGCTTGCTAATGCTCGCGCCTATCAGGCTACCTTATTTGAGGTAGCACCCGATTTTAGCAAGCCATCAAAATAGGCAATTGTTTTTTCCAGGCCTTGCTCCAGATTGACCTTGGGTTCCCAACCGAGTACTTCCCGTGCCTGGGTAATATCTGGTCTACGCTGCGTAGGATCGTCACTGGGCAGGTCCTTGAAGACAAGCTTTGAAGACGATCCAGTCATTTCAATAACTTTTTCGGCTAACTGGCGGATAGTGAATTCGTCCGGATTGCCAATATTAACGGGGCCGGTAAAGTCATCGCCTGTACCCATGATTCGAACAAAAGCATCAATCAAATCAAGGCAATAGCAGAATGAGCGCGTCTGATTGCCTTCGCCGTAAACCGTGATTGACTCGCCAGTCAATGCCTGCATTATGAAGTTGGATACAACCCTTCCATCGTTGGGGTGCATGCGAGGGCCGTAAGTGTTGAATATTCGACCCACTTTGATGCGCAAATTATGTTGGCGGTGGTAGTCGAAAAACAAGGTTTCCGCACAACGCTTGCCTTCGTCGTAGCAAGACCGGAACCCGATAGGATTAACATGTCCCCAATAGCTCTCATGCTGTGGATGGACTTGAGGGTCACCGTAGACTTCACTAGTCGATGCCTGAAATATCTTTGCGCCTGTGCGTTTTGCCAGGCCGAGCATGTTAATCGCACCATGCACACTGGTTTTGGTTGTCTGTACTGGATCGTGCTGGTAGTGGATAGGTGATGCCGGGCATGCAAGATTGTATATCTCATCGATTTCCAGATAAATTGGAAACGTTACATCATGTCTCAACAATTCAAAGCTTGTGTTGTCCATCAACGACTGGATGTTCTGCTTGGCCCCTGTGAAATAATTGTCCATACAAATCACTTCGTTGCCTTCAGCCAGCAAGCGCTCGCACAAATGAGAGCCTAGAAAGCCAGCACCGCCGGTAACAAGAATGCGTTTTCGTACCAAGTTGCCGGGAATTGATGTCGAATCGTTCATCAGATTAAGTGATATTCCTGAAAGTGTTAATGCGCAACGGAAGGCCCAGTAGGTTATAGGCTTCGCAAAGAGCTGAATATTATAGGAGCTTAAGAAGTACTTTGGTGTTCATTGAATTACCTCGCAGCATGCAAGCATTGCAGGCCGAGAGAGCACCAGAAACCAAATTGCAATATAACGCATCATTATGCCAATTTATTGTCATAATAGTGACCATATTACAACTATTCCGATCATCAAACCGACAATTGAATCAATGATAATTTTTCTCCAGGGTCTTGTTTCCGCTACATCGACCTTTCGAGCTATCTGAGGCAATACAGAATCCGGTTTTGCGGTCAACTCGCTAACGATGCCAGTGAGCTGATCTGTTTTGACTCCCATAGCCAAGGCGTAGCCCAGAAAAGTGTTTATAGCTTTCGCGCCACCGTCGCCCGGATTCTGTTGAACCATCTGGGTAAGCGTGGATAAAGCCTGTGCATCAAGCCCTGCCTCGCGCGCCATTGATCTTGCATGAGTCAGGTCACGCTCCAATTCAACAATAGTGGCGATATCATTCTCCAGGACGGAGCGCTCTATACAACCATCGCCAAACTGGGCACGAGCCTGGTCCAAGGCACTATCGATAGTCATTGCCTGTTTGTCAGGTTTTTCCTGAATCCCGAATTCGACAATCATGCGCGTGGTGCGCAAGGGAATTCCGTTTGCGCGGAGGTTTTCTCGTATGTCGTCCATTTCATCGATCAGTCTGCTGAACTCTTCAACAGATCGCTTGACCGGATTATCAGCTATGGAAGCATCAGTCGACGGGCCCGGATTTTCTCCCGACTTTACCTTAGTCGCTTTTTCAGACTCGCTTGCGTAGTCGGGATCATTGGCCGGGTGCTGATCTCGTTTTACGGCAGGCTGAGCCACACTTGTACCTCGGAGGGAGAATTTACTTACGATGGAGCAGCAACCGTGCCACGTATAACACGCCTCACATTAGGCAAAATATTAACTTACCGCAGGCTAAGAAGTGTTTATTCAGGCTTAGCACTGAAAAGCAATTGAACGTGAACGCCAGCTTCAATTAGTCCGCACAACGACATTCACAAATCCGGTGTCCAGATTGACCACACGCCAGAATTATCTGACGAGTGAAAATCGACTGACGCGTTTACTAACCGAACTACCACTCAACTGAGCAATGTTTGCATTAAATCTTCCACTGGCATAGCTGTATAGTTGCAAATCCAGACGATTCCTCAAACAGAGTTCATCGAACAGATCATTGCCAATTTCCTTGCGCAGACTTTCTATTTTCTGTTCTGTCGTAAATTCACTATTGTCCGTCATATTCTCTCTGTGCTCCTGTAACACAAGATCAGGAAACCGGTGGCGAGCGCACTCATCCAGCAAACGCAACGAATCCGAAAACCTTTCAACCAGACCAACGAACGGCAATGAATCAATAAAATGACAGGCTGATGGGAGTAGCTCGTGATTGTATCGATGCAATCGTTGCTTTACATCGTCATACTTCTGATTACTCAGCCGAGACACCTGAAAGTTCGCAATCACACTCGCGTTCTTGTGCAAGAATTTTTCCTCTATATACTCACCCAAGGAGCCTTTAGGCTCTGCCAGTCCCAACTGTTTCTTCCATTCAAACAACCACGCCGAACGAACACGAGATAAAGGCTCACGCAGAAACACGATAGGCGTGACATCAAACGGACCTTGCGGTAACGGCGGTACAAACTGATGAGATGACACAGCACGAACTTTGGGATTTTTTTCAAGCCATTGCTGAAGCTCAAGCCCAGATATTTTTGCACCTGGCTCTGACTTGTCCCAGGACTGCCACGCAGATCCAAATGACTGGCGCAACAAACGCTCAATGGAGGTGCCAGCATTTTTGAACAGATGATAGTGAACCAGAACCGGTCTTTTATTCATTTTTTTGTTCACCGTACAGTCACCTGCTGCCCGGAAACAGTGGTATCCAGACCGAGGTAGTCGAAAACATTCTGCATGGCGACAATTCCCGCACTCTGAGAGTAACGACTATCTTTTAAACGCAATGAATTATCGCGAATACGTTGCCACAATTCCTGATTATCCAGCAGACGCTCGATATGCTCAATCCACTGCTCTGGCGACTGTGCTATCAGCGTACTTTCGCCATCCACCAGTCCGGTGGCCTCGGCAGCTACTGGGGACAATACCGTGGGCACTCCATACGCCAGACTGTCGAGTACCTTCCCCTTGATACCAGCACCAGCTTGCAACGGCGCTATGAATGCCAGTGCTCCAGTGAATACATTGTCGAGCGTCTCTGCGTAGCCTTCAAGCACAACACCAGCTTGATTTTTCCAGTCACAATCAGCGGGTAAATGACTTCCCCATACGTGCAACTTGAGTGTCGGGCGTTTTCTATGTAAGTCCGGCATGACATTCTTGATAAACCAATCCATCGCTGCCTTGTTTGGTGGGTGAGCATACCCTCCCAAAAACGCCAACCCCTCTCTCTGCGTATAGGAACCGCCTTCTGATTCCGTATTCAGCACCCATGGACAGCGGAACAACTTGCTTCGGTCTAGTAAGTGTGAAGAAATGATTTCCAACTCCACATCACTATAAGAGAGCACAACATCCACCAACTTCATGACATTGAGTTCTCGTCGACGCGTTGTATCGACAGAGGACAGATCGGCCTGCCCTGACGCCCATGCAGTTCTCGCTTCACGCAAAAAATGCAGATCAGCATTATTAAAGATAATTTTTGCATCACTGAATTGTCTTACCAACGGAATTATAGACTCAGCAACGACATAACGCGTTACATACACCGAATCAAATTCAGCAGCGCGACGTTCAAGAAATTTAGGCACTGAGCGATGAAACGGCGCATGTACGCATTCCACACCCATCGATTGCAAAAAATCGACATGTTTTCCCAGATGTAAGAGGTTATTCGGCAGAAATGTCACCTTGCAACCTAGTGCCAGAAGTAATTTTATTTCCTGAATAGCAGCGTAACTGCCCGCGTCCTGGCCTAATCGAGGAAACGAGTTATCAACAACCAGAACACGCAATCCACGATTCCTATCTTTTTGCCTGCGTAAATCGACACCTTCAGTTCCCTGTCCGACGAATTGCTCGCACCAGGTTGTTTTAAACGTCTCCGCATTAACAAGCTGATGTTGTTTGACGCCACTGCCGGTATCTGTACCATTACTTCGTCCTTCATAGTGGACTACAGTGGCCTGCGGACAATATCGCGTGCGGTACCCCGCCTTGCGAAGCTTGAACGCAATATCCGTGTCTTCGTAATAGGCCGGCGCGTAGCTTTCACTGAAACCACCTACGACGTCCCAGGCTTCGCGCAATACCATGAGCGCGGCTCCGGTAAGGTAGTCTACTTCGCGTACGTAATTATATTCCGGATCATCTCGGTCCTTCCCATGACCAACGTTCCAGGGAGTACCACTTTCCCACACAATACCTCCTGCATCCTGCAATGTACCGTCCGGATAAATCAATTTCGCACCGACAGCTCCAGTGTCACTGAATCGCTCAAATACATCCAGCATATTATCTATCCAGCCACTTTCAACTTCCGTATCGTTATTAAGAAAAATAATATACTTTCCCAGGGCTGCTGCAGCCGCCTTGTTGCAACTGTGCAAAAATCCGAGATTGTTTTCGTTTCTGATTACTTTCAGGTTATTAACCTTTGACTCGATGAGCTGCGTTGCATCACTTGAGGCGTCATCAACCACGATTATCTCAATATTCGCGGCATCACCCGACAGTATTAGCGATGTTAAACACTGATAAGTCAGTTGAAACTGGTTGTAAACAGGAATAATTACACTGACACTTTTCTCAGGTTTTAGTGTGTCGTATTCTGGAAGTGTCAATTCAGGCCAATTGTCAACATTGGCAGGCGTGACCAGAGAAAGATCATCAACTCTAGCCAGCTTGGCTTTTGTACCGGGCGGTATCTGCCCTTCGGCACTTGCGGCAAAACGCTTCTTTATTCGCCTGATGGGCTTTAGTACCGGAGACACGGCAGCATCAAGTCTTCGCCGATTCTTGCTTTTGCGCACGGGCACAAGACCGTGAGCACTTCTATCGTCAAGCTCATCCGAGCCCAAAGCCTTTGGATCTCTGTAATGCAGTGTAAAAGGCACAGCTGCCACAGATTCATTACTGTCGTTATCGAATAGATCCAGAACCACGCTCTGACCACTAACGAACTGGATATCCAGGGGTATACGGAACCCGTGGCGCCCACGTCCAAACCCCGCTCGTCGCAAATCTGTGCGGACGATATCAGCAACACCAGTACCTACAACGCTATGACCCACACGTATTCCTACTGATACTGATTCCTCGGGACGCGAGGAATTAAACACCCAGCCTACCGCTTCATTTCCAGTGACTCTCTCTATCTGACCGGTGATTGCTGAGCTTGATGCTAAATTGACTGATAAGGCTGTTGTTGCCATTGGATCACGGCTACGCCGTTTTGCGTTGTGCACTTTCCCCGAAGGACTCTCTTTCATAATAGCCTTCGTCAAACCAGTATGAGAGTTTTTCGGCTATCGCACGCTCTGCACGCTCACACATATATTCACTATAGTGCGCACGTTTTGATGCGTTGAGATGTCCAAGAACAGGCATGTCAAAACCGAATTTTTCTGAATAGTGGTTCAAGTCATCATTCATTTTTTCGAATTGAATGATTTGAAGGTTCTCTGGTTGTTGGCCGTCAATACACATCCAATTTCGTGGTGAACTTACCGATACTTTTTCACAAAAAGAGGCAAAGTCGTTTTCAGCAGCAATAATAAAATTTGCTCGTACTTTATTGGCTTTCCAACGGTATTCCTGACGCATGAAATGATAGTTTGACACCATCAGGTCATAAGGGTTTCTGATGCAACAAAACAGCCCTTTCATATCGGCGATATTACCACCAGCATCAGCGATGATTTTCGAAGATTCCGTAAGGTTCTCGTGTCCACGACCCACAACAATATTGGTTTTTTCAAGTTCACAATCTGCCAGTTCTTTCACCTGGCCCGCAGAAATGTAACCCGAAATCGGATGAGACCAGGCTTGAAGAAAAAACTTGGTCAGTGTTTTTCCGGCAGTCTTCGGATAGTGAACAAAAAGGTAATCATCACACCATAACATTAGCTAGTCTCCTATCATGCGGTAACAAAACGGTCGTCGCATGTTCATTTAAATTTTTTCATCTATGTTTTGACCACCAGTGCTTTACGCAAGTGACCAAAACGCCATCATCGAAATGAAAGCAGGCACGACACTGTCCGACGACACTATCTTGGTGCTACCGGTTGCCTCAGCGAAGGCGCGTTAATCGCATCTTTAAGAAAGAACTGATTTCGGTTTCTTCTACGCTGATTTACGCATCTTGCGGTGCAAGGATTGGTCCATGACTTCTATGATGTCTGCCACCCTGCTCTCCCATGCAATTACGTCCATGGTTGATTGCCAATCACTTGAACTGATATCAACCCCGGTACTCAAAGCATCACGAATGCCCTTAACAAAATCCGCAGCATTTGTTGCCGTTCTGAGCACACTACCCAGGCTTTCAAGGTTAGCGACTTCCGAGGACACGATTGGCAACCCGGCTGCAAAATAGTTATAAACCTTCAGTGGATTCATGCGCTCTGTAAGCTGATTGTTCAGATGAGGTACCAGACCGACATCCATCGCCTTCAGATGAAAAGCCAGCTCATCATATTTGACGACACCTAGTACATGTACATTGCTATGTTTTGCAAGACTCTCAGCATTAGGATTATCACCCGAAGGTCCGAAAAATACGAATGAGACATCCGGCATAGCAGTGACGACTTCGTGAAGCAACGTCCAGTCAATTCGATCTCGAAGATTTCCAACATATCCAACGATAGGCCCTTTGATATTTTTCAATGCTTCGGGTACCGGTGCTTCTGGAAATCGGTCAAATCGCTCTGCTCCGTTGGGAACCACATGTATTTTATCTTGCGCGTATTCCTGCATCGCTTCTGCGAGCGAGTCACAATTGGCAAACACAATATCTGCAGCGTTCAAGGTGTCGCGGTAGCTTTTATCAAGCTTCTGCTTGGAATTCGCAGTTCCTTCCCAGGCACGCTGATCGTCGATAAGATCGGCGATTACGCGCTGGAAACCTATTTTTTCTATTAACTCCGGCGCATCCCAGATAACTGGACAAAACCAAGCTACCGTATTTCGCGCTTGCATGCCCTGCTCTTCCAGCTGCTCATTGACAAAGCGCACATATGAGCCTTTTGAAAGTACATTCTGACCCAACAATCGGGCAGGCTTAGGCTGTCTCGAGTGTATATGTGTTCTATTTCGTACAATATCGTTATCGTAAATGCCCATCTGTCTGTCTATCAGATTAGTCATTATCAATTCCTTCTGGCTATTTTTTGCCGGAATATTCTTGTCAAACTGATCATTCATAGACGGTGCAGATACCGGACTATCCAGATGAAGCATTTTGTTAACCCGACCAGAGTGAACAAGGCCTTTGGCTATCATGTCCGATCGACGCCCATAGAGATTACTATCATTCTGTTTCCAGAAAAATGCGATGTCGTAGCTTGTCGATCGAGACCTTAATATAGAGGGAAAACCACCAAAAGATCTTGAGCCAGATCGCTTGGGAGAGACCGGCAACTGCTCGCCACGACGTTCCCTGGCTGAACGGAGAACTTCGCCACGCAACCCCTTGTAGTGAGCTCGGACAATCTCAACCATTTCTACTAATGGTTGTGGCAAGCCACTAGTTTCAGTCGATTTTTTACTACCGGAGAAAAACGATACTACGCTCGTGGATTCTTCTGCCTCGGCCTGACACTTTCTTTTAGCCTCCGCAATAGCATAATCCAGACGTGTGCGATTAACGGCCATACCAAGTTCACCAACAAAACTGCGACGCTCCTGGTTATCAATGTTTACGGAATGAGCTTGATTCTTTGCGGTAGTACTGGACTTTATTTCGTTGATAACATCTTTCAGTGAATCAAGATCAGTCCCATGAATTGCGCCACTGGCTATAAGGTCTGCTAAAGGCGGTGTATGTGTTGCAACTACAGGTATTCCTAACGCCAGCGCATCAGAAACCTTGGCAGGAATCTGATACTGGCTAATGGCGTGATTGACATCCTGTATCAACGGCACTAAATCAGCCCCAGCAAGCAGATTTGGCAACTCATCAAATGCGCAGTTAGGATGCATCACTATTCTGGCTTGCGAATAGCTCTCAAGTTGTTTTTTTAGTGCTGCATCACCAATACTTCCGACGATGTGGAAAACAATAGAGGGATCATTCAGCTCGTTCAATGCCTTGGCCACTTCGATAACACCTTTATGTGGCCGGGGGGTGCCGATAAATATCAAAGCAAACTCTTCGTCGGAAATACCCAGCTTCTGTCGTGCAGCCTCTCTTCTCTCATTGGAGTTCTTGAACTGGGCTTCGTCTCGCGCATGTCTCACCATATGCCCACCAAACCGAGCTCGCAAAGCGACATTCGATACGGTAACTGCATCAGCGGCCGGCACAAGTGTTTGTGCATAGCGAGTCCCAAGCTCCTCAAAAGGTTCATGCAGGGCTGCATGAATATCGGCCTTTAGATCACTGGAGCTGGCGTATGTCTCATCTTTAAAGAACGAAAGCTCAAAATCATCAACATCTAGCACAAGCGGACAATCCGAAGCTTCCTTGATCAATGCGCCCAGGTATATCGAAGGTAGGCGAGGCTTACATACATACACTACGTCGTAACGTTGCCCTGCTGCCAGGGCCTCAGCTTTAGGTAAAAACTCAGAGATATTTGAGCAACGAAAGCTACGCACTCGCAATTCAGTATCTTGCAACGGACCCCAGATCTGTGTTCCATAGCGTGACCACATTGGGCCAACCAGATCCACATTCCAGTCCTTCCTCAGAAGTTCATAGAGAACGTAGGCTCTTCCTGCAGGGTTATGACCTAGATCCCATGATACAACCGCCGCACGACCCCGCTTCTTTTTCTTGGGTTCCTCCTTGACAGACATGAGCGCAGCTTTACGTGCATTTTCAACACCCGTCTTAAAACGGTTCGTTTCTGCAACACTGTACGCTGACACCTCTTCTGACATCGTGATCAGGTTTCTGGTCAACCGTGCCAGCTGAACTTCTTTTGGATGCATTGCCATTAAATCCCTGGTTTACGTTTTCTTACATCATTCAAGATAGTGACTCACCAAACCGTGCTGCTTCGATTCAGATCGGGCGCACGTCCTCAGACACCAGAACAAACCCTAGCTGCCTGGGGTCAGTGGATTGATCAACAACCTCCGGTTTGCACGTCAGTTTCAAACTCACCTTACCGGTACATCCTTCAAGCAAAACAGGGACTCGGGTTTTTTTATCCCGAGCAATCCAGACCTCTTCAGTCTTGCCAGTAACCGAGTTAGAGATACGAAGCGTCTTACCATCAGAGTTACTACGGGCTGGTAAGTAGGCATCCATATACATTTCACCTACGTTATCAAGTGTCACAGTTGCATCAGAACACATCCATCCATCTCTGAACTGCTTGGTCTTCCAGTTAACGTTAAGCAATACATTGTGATCAAGTTTCACCAGTCCATCATGTATCGTTTCATTGTCCGGACTGGACAACCTAACTTTCAGAGATGCTGAATCCGGTTGGGATATCGTGGCTGTGCCTGCCTGATGAGGCTGTTCAATGAGGTCATGCTGATTAACCGTATTCAAGGCAAGACCACTCAATCCAAGAGACACCGCTTTCATGTCATTCAACCGGTACCAGGCTTGTTCATGCTCGATGAACCACGCTTTCTTCTGAAGTAGGAAGATCAACCTCATTGCACGCTACCCGCTTTGCACAGGCTATTCAGCAGGCTTTGAGAAATATAATTAAGTTGCATTGATCCGTCTCGTCGCTGTAATTTGCTATTCGCAGTCATGCCGGAAAGTGCTCACGGCATTTGTCAAATAACCCGGTGTCAAAGTAGATAATTGCATGGAGCGTGCCACACGAAATAACCTTAAAAGTACTGGCACGTCTTGTGTAATGAATCTTCTGGATAACACCTGTCTACCACATGATCAGTCATGCAGAAAAACGTTATGGACCCAAAGGGTGCGTGCAACAGAGCCGCCAAAAATCTGCAAAAATGCCTGATTGAGGAAGGAAATCGTCTCGCCGAATCAGGTATGTTCGAACAAGCGTTAACCGTTTTGTTTCGCGCATACTCATTGATGCCTGGTGTGTCTCCGGTATTGCACGACATCAGTGCCGTCTATGAGGCTTTCGGAGACAACGATTCCGCTATGGCCTGCCGCCGCTCTGTCATTCCTGAAACAGCAGAAGAACGCTATTTCAATTCAAAGGCAACGGCCACACGCATAATTGCAGCACGCAAGGCGTCAAATTGTCGGCATATAAAAACACACAAACCCGTCAAACAGAAACTACGCGCCCCAAAGTCGAACGGCAACCCTATTGACAGGCCGGAATTCAGAGCAAAGGAAACAGAATCAAGAGGCAGTTTCGTCAGTGATCTGGAAGATGGTCGGGTCTGGTTTGACGGATTTAATACAGTGATTGCTGATCGACGAGGAAATTTTCTCAAGGAGCATATCAAGGGAAATGTCCATCTGGTTGCAGATGTAGCGCGGCAACGACCAGAGCAGTATATGGAGGCGACTGTCTGCTTCATTGATGCACGAAGTTCTCCGATCTATTATCACTGGATGATCGATGTCTTACCCAAGCTAGCCATCATTCAAGCAGCTGGTATTGATTTAAAGAGCATTGATTGTTTTGTAGTTCGCTGCCACTCACAATTTCAGAAGTTCACCCTCAATCACCTGGAAGTACCTGCGCAGAAAATCTCTGCGCCATCAACAGATTGCTTTATACGCTGTAAAAGACTCATTGTTCCGTTCCTGAAACATGACAGAGGTGATCGTTTTTACAATGGACTTGGGTTGGGGATGGCGCCGTGGGTACCTGGATGGCTAAGCTCCTGCTTTGTTGATTCAATAGCGTCCAACCATAAAAAAATCTACATAT
This sequence comes from Granulosicoccus sp., assembly GCA_045106855.1. Lineage (GTDB taxonomy): Bacteria > Pseudomonadota > Gammaproteobacteria > Granulosicoccales > Granulosicoccaceae > Granulosicoccus. Next base: position 21,232 of record JBGCFI010000008.1, on the reverse strand, counting down.
CCAGAGCAAACCGTGGAACACGCTCTCCCGTCGAAGAACAAACTCTCATTGATGCGCTGAAACTAAGGGGATTTGAAAGCGTTTCTCTGGAAACCATGACTGTCGTAGAGCAAGCAAATTTACTGGCTGGGGCTGAAATTGTTGTCGCACCCCATGGTGCTGGCTTGAGCAACATAGCATTTTGCCAGCCTGAAACAACCATAGTGGAAATTTTTGGCAACTATGTTGTGCCTTGTTACTGGGCACTCAGTGAACTGGCTAATCTTGACTATCACGCCTATTTCGTGAATGACAAAAACGGCGCAGCCGAACCCCGAAGCTCTACTGCCGCGCAAACCTTGAGCTTGAGTGAACGACGAAATCAGAGCATCGATCTGGAGATCGATGAATTTCTCACCTATCTGGACAGTCTTACAACGCGGGAGTCATTAGCCTTGGCCCGCCTCGCGTGACCCATCTCTCACTTGCGACACTAAAACAACTCTGATCCCCAAAACCGCGACAGCGGTTCCATTATACGTCGCCCCATAACTTCGGAATTTATCAAATCACGCCGTTAACTGTTCAGATATCAAGCCCAAGCCTTGTATTGCGAGCAGCACCGAATGGCTCCGTAAAATTCATAGCTCCGTTGCCAGCGACAACTGGCAATACCTTAGCCTGAAATTTACGCGTCGATCTTTATCTGTTCTCGAGATGGGACCTACAGTAGTGGGCTATCAAGACTAACCAGCTTCCTTCAACCGATATGGATTCTTCAATGTATCGTCGAACAACACGTATAGCGATTCTGGCGGCATGCAGCGCGGTCGCGATGAACACTTACGCTGATCCAGAACAAACCTATCTGGAAGATGGCGGCGTCGTAAAGTTCGATGTGGAAGATGCTCAACCCGTCGACGGCTGGACTTTGAAAACTGATCTGGAGGGTTTTGCCGGTGATGGTTATCTCGAATGGACCGGTCCAAACGCATTCCCCAAGAGCCTGGCCGGAAACGGCATTATCACTTATCATTTTCGAATAGCCACTGCCGGCAACTACCAGCTAAGACTGCGAAGCCATATTGCGCTGGGAGAGTCTTCAACCGAACACAATGACTCCTGGGTGCGCCTGGCCACAGGAACCAATATACCCGACGAGCACCCGCTGAACGGCTGGACCAAGGTCTACATGAACACACAGGGAAGCTGGACCTGGGCTTCAAATACTGTGGATTTCGAAGGACTCCCGGTTCGCCAGTATTTCGCAGAGGGTGATCACACCGTAGAGATATCAGGTCGATCAAACGGGCACGCCATCGATATGATCGCACTATATCGCTACGATGACGTCAACTTTAATAACGGTATTGCCAATCGCTGGGATTTGTCAGAAGCTGTGGAGGGCGAAGGTATACTTGTCGTACCCGGTGAGTATCCCGATCCTTCCGATCCAGATCCGGTTGACCCGGATCCCGTTGATCCGGAGCCAGAGCCAGAGCCAGAGCCAGAGCCAGAGCCCGAGCCCGAGCCCGAGCCCGAGGTAGAAATTATTAACCTTGAAGAGGCAGACGCATCGTGGATGGATAACGGCGCGAACGTTTGTATTGCTGATACTTTGATAATACCCGCAGTGGACAGTAAATTAGTCAACCCCACTGAGGAGCTGACCCCTTATATCATTGGTGATGAAATAGTTACGACAGCGGATGGGGCCCAGGCGTTATTGAAATTCGATTTGACGCTGGTTCCTCCGTTTACGTCTTCGGCATTGGCCTACTCCACGGGTGCCTTAGCAGGCGATGGCACGCTGGTTTACGCCCTGGGCTCACACAGCCGATGGACGGCATATGACCTCGACCAGACGAATACTGATCTACCCGACGCGATGCTCGAACTGGGTAGAACTACAGGAGGTCTGGAAGCCGATGTTCGGTATGTGTCTCAATTAAGCCCGACTATGCTCGCCGGCGATATCAATACCATTACCATCTCCAATGCTACCGGGGGTGACGCCATCGGTATTTACGGTCATACAGATGAGGAGTTGGCACCGCATTTACTACTGACGGGCGATGCCAACTTCTGTACCGATTGGACTAACAACGTTGATGCCGCTAACGCACCTATCGAACCTGAAGAGCCTGTAGAAGAAAACTTGCCACCGGTCGAGGTCGAGGAGCCGGATGATGTTGAACGCGACACATTGGACAAGGATGATATCGATGCAGGATCGCTTTCATGGACAATGCAACTTATTATATTGCTAAGCGCTCTGATGCGAATGACCAGTGTTTCACGACGCTTTGATCGGCATCAGCAAGAAGGCTAAGTACAAGCTACTCAAGTACACATCTTCACGGCGGTTTTATTTGAGCAATTTGGTTATAAAAGTATTATTTAATACCAGCAAAATCCAGTAATTTTTCAATCTCCTGAACATTCACCGCAAATGGGCTGCGCCGCCGATCATCCGCAGATCGGTGGTACTCCTCGCTGTCGCTGGGCCGTGAATTCTCATCAAATTCGCCACAAAAGTGTACATAGTGCTGAAGCTGCATCAGCTCGCTGACAGTCCAGAAGCAAGGGGCTATGTGTGCATTGAATAATTCGATAACCTTGGTACCCGGCTGACAAAAAGCGATGTTGCTGAAACCTGCCCCGTGTGGCCCGAAAACCACAGAGGCGGCGGCAAACAATTCCGCCTGCTCTCTTATCGTCATGGACTCAGCGCGGACCACCTGAAAGTCTCTGGACTCCATATACTCTATCAAAGCAGGCTCGTTACTCACGCCTCGAGCCCCTGTCGCCCCTCTACTGACGTAAAGTCGTAGTGTTGGTTCAGGCTTAACCTCTGGTGCAAAAACCCGATTCAGAAATTCCGGATTCCAACGCCCTTGTGACAATCCCAGTGAATTCGATCCATACATCGGAACCATCAATTGATCGGCCTTGATATATTCACCTTTGTTGACTGTATGAATTCGATCTGACTCGATACCCAGCATCTGCAGACATTCATAGTGGAAGGGGTGTTTGAGCGGGTTCACAACAAAACAATCAACGCTATCAATAGAACACCCACTTTTTTCGAGTACAGCTAGACGTGGCAGTACATCGTTCATCCAGTGATAGTAATTATCAGCATTACGATTGCCCAGCAAACACACAGTACCTGATAATACAAGAGGCTCTCGTCCATCCAGACTACCGTGGACTACCTCCGCGAAACCACGCACCGCATCGGAAACGATGCGCCCTCTTCCATCCCACACCACGGTATTGAAAGTATCAAACCATAAGGCACCGTCGACCACACTGATCGTACGCCCTTCAACGACTTTAAGAACATTCTCCGAGAGCTCGACAATTTCACGACTTTGCCATTGTCTAGGCTTCTTCAATGTGACTTTTTCACTAGGAAAAGCACATTGACGAATGACACTATCATCGTTTACCTCATCGCTTCGAACCCATTCAATGGGACTGTCACCAAACCACTTCTCTCGTATTGCAACAGGTAATCCATAACGATGACATATCGCAGCCTCATCTGCACGACCAGCAGTACGAAGTATCATTCCAAGAAGCTTGAATGCCCTGCCGTACTTAGGCATGCTCTTGAGTGACAGTACGGCAAGTGCCTCTGCATCTTTCAGAAAGCCCGCATCCAGAGCCAGTTCACCCGCCTCACGAAACATGGAATACGCACCGCGAACTCTGGGGTTTATAGCGGCACAAGCGGCAATGGCTTCTTCTATGGAATGCTTAGTGGACGCCGGATCCTTTATAACTGCATGCAAAAAATCAATGGCATCTTGCGGAGATTGACATGAAGTGGGCAACCCTTCTTGTGGTTGAGGGTCCATTGATTGAGGCGCTGCAGACATGGTAAACACATTTTTATCAGGGATAACATAGTCCCTGCAGCAGTATTCATACCATCAAACAAAGCTGATTCATAAGCCGCTTAAACGTCTGGGAGTATGAACGGCGATGCATAAACAGGCAATGATCTGCCTTCAATTGCCTGCTTTGAGACAACAGACTCGAGAGTCTACAACTATGGAAATACCACAATCGTTAGTCTTTAAAGATCTTCAAGCCTTTCTGGCGAGCGATTAACCAATGCGAGTCATCATGCTTATAGCCGAGGTTCGGCGATGGCTTGAAATAGCCGATAAACTCCTCTTCACCCATCAAATGAATGCCATCAAACAAACCGGAATTATTCTGATCAGCATAAACCTCACGAAGAACATGAGGCCCCGTCACTTCCCAGACGTTATTCGATGTACGCCGGGTCATGTTATCCAACGCTTTTTGAAGAATTTTTTCCGCCAAAGGATGCCCAGCCTCCCGAAAGAACATCATGCCATTAGCCAGCCCTTTCGCGCGCATGTACAAACAACCCTGCCAGTCAGTCTCAATCACAGGTTCGATACTGGCTACCGCAGGAAAATCTGCATCAATGTAGAACCCACCACACTTCACGAGGTAACAATACCGAAAGAGATCAGCACGCATCGCAGGTATCACGCAGCTGTCATAGAGCTTGAGTACATCAGCACCAAATTCTTCCCTGATGAATCCCGCTGCACTAATGTCGTCAAACAGACGATAGTCAACAGCCGAATTTATCGCTGCCACGCCCTGTGTTAGCTTGGCAACTTCGTCAGGAATGTCGCTGTCCCAAAACTGGAACAAAGTCACATTTTTGCCCGAACCAAACTCTTCCTGATACACCAATGCTGAATTGTCCATGAGGGATGGGAAACCTAGAGTTGTACCGCCACAGAAGCGGCAATAGCGATCTTATAAAGGATATCGACTATTGTGGAAGCTATCTGTAGGTTTTTGACAGGTACCTTAGGCAATACAATAATTTCATCACCAGCGCGCACCAACGGATTCTTACCGCTGCTAACCTCCCCGTTGGCGTGCAAAATAACAAGACGCCCCTCCATTGCACGCTGACTAAAACCACCTGAGCGATTGATGTAATCCAGAGCGCGCAGTCCTTTCTGATGAAGTATTGCTTGCGACACCAACACTTCACCACTCAAGAGTACCGAATCTGAAACTCTTGGAATGGTTATGGTATCTCCCGATTGTAGTAATACATCGACGATCTGACCATCCCTGGCCACAACCATGCGACCACTGGGCTCGGCCTGCCGAGCGTTGGCGACAAACTGGCTAATTAATTGAGCTTCCTGCGCACGTATCGCAGACTCCTGATCTGTCTGTGACGGGGCGGTCAGATAGCGAGCCTCCAGCCGTTGAAGACTCTCCCGCAATGCCTCTTTCTGTCGCATCGCCACACTCTGACGCTTTATTGAAATGGCCTTGAGATTAGTAAGCTGCGGATCCACTTCGATATAGTCCAACAGCTCATGAAGATGCGTATTGCTGGGTACTGCAAAGCGTGATGGTCCGAGATGCGAACCCTCGACATCGACAACAATGACATTGTCGTGCTGATCCGCACGGAAGCTGATGACATCACCATTGTTGACTATCGTCGTATTAAATTCACCAATTGGCATATAAGCGGAGTAAGGCTTATTGTCGCGAATCCCTGAAATGCCAACGTAACTGACACCTGGAAGCAATCTAGCCATGGCCATAACCTCGGCCCCATCGGCCTGTTCGCTCATCAGCTCGAACAGTGCGTTGTCAAGAACATCACCAGACACAGATACTGCATTACCACGCCCTTTTACAAGAATGGTATCGCCATCCCGAAATTGAACGTTCGCCAGCTGACCATGACGAATAAACTGATACAAATCGATACGCTCGATGACTTTCCCGTCACGCAACAGTTCGATCTTTCTGTAACTGCCTTTGACAGCGTCGATACCGCCTGCCTTGTCGATGTAATAGAGAACCGAATTAGACGGTATACCCGCATATCGTCCTGGTGCTACGACATCACCTGTGACGAAAACAGCAACTGGCTGTGAACTGTCAAGACTTGTATACACTTTTACGTTGTCAATAAAGACTGTACTGACGGCTTGAGAAACTCTCGCGTTCAGGTCCTTGTTACGGACACCACCCACAGTGATTGGGCCAACCGAGGGTAGAAAAATGTTTCCTCGTGGATCTACTTCGAGGCTTTCGTTAAATTCCAACGCGCCCCAGATTCGCACACTAACTCGATCACCAGGCTGAACCACATAGCTGGGATTAAGACCATCTTCGCGGCTATGGCTAAACCCACCGGAGAACAGGTTGCTACCGAAAGGTAACTGGTTGTTTTGCTTCAACAGGGCATTTTGCTCCTGCCGGGAATTCAGAAGATCAACAGCTGACAAATCGGTGAGAGCAGCTTTTGCCCCGGAAGGATCCACTGATTGAGCATGCACAAGCGTTGCACAGAAAAACTGCAACAAGAGCATAAGAGTAGAAAGTTTGTAAAATCTGTTCACAGGGAGGCGTTGGACCTAATTGAATTTTGCTGAGGGCGCATGGAAAAACCCTGTCTAGACGCTAAGTAGTAACTCGCAAATAGTGTGCCGCCAGTAACATGTCCTTAAATACAGCGCAGCCGGTCGATCTTTAACTGGATAACGCGTCATCCAGAGTTTTGCTATCGTCCAACATGATCTTTTAATGCAGACCACATCAACCCACCGAGCATATAAGCGAGAAACGAAAATATCATCACTGAAAGAATCCGGTTCAATCGGTGCGGTTCGACAGAATCATCGGGAAAACTGGGTTGAATAAAGGTCACCAGATACTGCTTTTTGCGTTGAGCTTCAATTCTGGCTATCTCCAGCGAACTCAAGGCCGATGCATACTGTTGTTGCGCTAACTCCTGTTCAAGAATCAATGGCTGGTATGTCTCGATCAAACCACCCATCTCCAGATCACTCTCCCCTGCAAGGCGCCCTTTTTCAAGCGACATCTGTCTTGAAATTGCGCTGATCTTGTTTTTCAAGCTCACAATGACGGCTGAATCCTCACGCATATACGCCTTCTTTTCACTAAGCAAGGCTCTGGCTTCAATAAGACGGGTTTCCAGTCCAGAGACAATCCCCAACAGAGCGCTTGACTCCGCTGCTGGATTCAGAGAAGAACTGGTTCGTCGAAACGCTGCAACCGACGCGCTGGCAGCTTTAACTTTCTTTTCAGCCAGCGTGACCTCGGCACGTGCCGTCGCCAAAGCATCCTCTTCCATTCGTCCAGACATGTCATTAACCAGATTCTCGCTGAGCTCGATGACCAGCATGGCGATTTTCTGCGCCACTTCAGGAGAGTACGCACGAGTTTTTAACGTAACCACATCGCTCTGAGGATCAGTGATCATCTGCACATGCTTACGAAAATAATCCAGCATCTCTTCCAGATGTGCATCATCCGGTAAACGCGAAAGAACATCGATAGCTGAGTCACTGAAGTGCGAGCGAATATCGACCCTGTCCTGGATCTTCAACATCATATCCTGCGATTTGGCATAGTCGGCAACGACCATGGTGTCTTTACCACCTGTAGACACGATTGGGTTTGCAACAAGCGCTTCAAGACCTGTCGCAACTCCACCACTTTTCGCAGATTTTATAGCGAAACGGGCTTCGGAGACATAAACGTCTGAGGCAATGAAACCAAAATAGACAATGGCCAGTACTGTCGGAACTCCCACGACAGTCAAGAGGCTTCGCAATATAGCGTTCATGGTCAGGCGGCTTTTGTCTGTAGTAATTTATAAAAATGCATGGCTTCCTTGAGATCTTCGTACATATTCAGATTCCCATCATGCAGGATTGCAGCCATATCGCAGGTTCGTCGGACTGTTTGCTCATTGTGCGAAACAAGAATGACGGAGGCGTTTTCACGTCTCTCCTCGAAAGCGCGTCTAAACTTCTCTTTATACCTGGCATCACCCGTCTCCAGCGCTTCGTCGACAAGGTAGTAATCAAAATTGCACGCCAGACTAACCGAGAAAGCAAAGCGTGCACGCATACCCGCTGAATAGCTTCGCAGTGGGACATCAAAATATTTACCCAATTCAGAGAATATCTGGGTAAATTGTTCAACGTAGTCAGAGCTTTCGCCGTATATTCGAGCAACGAATCTGGCATTCTCCCGCGCCGTCAATGCAGCTTGAAAACCACCAGCGTAGCCCAAAGGCCACGATACGCGTCCGGCACGAGTAATCCGCCCATTATCCGGTGGCTCGGCATCGCCAATGATCCTTATCAGTGTGGACTTTCCTGCTCCGTTCATCCCTAGAATGCCAACACTACGTCCTTTGGGAAACGTCGCACTGACATTATCCAACACAGTATGAAAACCGGCCTTGGTCTTGTAGCGTTTACTAACTTTTTCGAGTCTTATCATTTACACATCAAATTCTGCTACAAACCAACAATGGCTCGGCGCCTGAGCGCCTGATGAGTCAACATACCCAGTACCAGCATGCCGAACATCCAGCTACCTGCGTAAGTCCAGCTTCCGTAACTACTTTCAAATTCGTAGAAAAAATAGGAACGCATTAATTCCATGAGATGCAGTATCGGGTTATAGAGCAACCACGTCCGGAATGGTTCGGGGATAGAACTTGCAACATAAAAAAGTCCCGAAGTAAACAATAACGGCCTGCCGAATAGTAGATTCGCTATCTGTCCTATAGATGGCATGATAGGAGAAATGGCAGCAAACAAGAACCCGAATCCAGTTCCCATAGCCGCCAAAGCCAGGCACACGGCAAGCACACCCAGTGGGTTTTCGATGGAAAATTCATAGCCGAGCAAATGTGCCATGCTCAAAATAAAAACAAACACAATCAGCAACACACCATTTTCCAACAATGTTCTGGCAACAATGACATCAAACGTTGTCACCTGCGGAAAGCCCAATAAGGTTCGATTGGAGGTTATGGCTGTTCTAAGCTGTGTCATCGTATTTCTGAACATGAAAAACGGCACAAATCCAGAAATCATGAAGGGTACTATTGGCATTCCGCCCGGTGAATCAGATCCAAGGGCCGATACAAAGGTGACAACAATTGCCACCATGAACAAAGGCTCAAGAATCGCCCATATGAAACCAAGCTTATGGTCACCATACCGACTCAGCGTTTCACGCATCATCAAGGCATAGATAACGCGCGCCTGCGTTTTCATCGCGCCCCTGACGTGCCCCCATTCCAGGCGTTCGCCGGAGTTCATGGAAACACCCTACCCTTTATTTAACCTTGCAATACTCACGGGAGGTTTCGCATATACCAGTGATCTTTCTGCGTCTGACAAGCGACAGATAAAAGCTCATCACCCTTGGCATTGTGAATTCTTTTACATACGCGCCCACTGGCCGCCGTATACACCCGTCCAATAGTCACTTGACCAAACGGGGCAAGTATCCCGTCGTAGAACACCACTGAGTCGCCCTCATTCAGACTATTCATTTCAGGCGCCTCATGAACGGAGACCGACGCCACCGTTTGTAATGCATCCATAGCTTTTGGAGAGGAGACTGCACAGGACTGCAGCGCTAGCAGTATCGGTAGTACAACGAAAGTTACCGCTGGATATTTCACGTTCACTTACCGTTTTTCTGAATTTGCGAATATTTCAAGCAAACCACACACTTCATCCTCATGACCCTCTCGGGCATCGGTAACCACTAAAGCCCGAATCTTGTACTTGCGCATAAGCAGTTCTGCATCCGACACCATAGCGTTAGCAGAAATTGTCACAGGCACTGGTGTCATGAAATCACGTACCTGCTTGTTCATCATCATTGGATCCATGATTAATGCACGGCGTAAATCACCATCCGTCAGAATACCAATCAGGCGGTTCTGATTAGCGATGATCGCCAGACCGAAACGTCCGGAAGTCATGCAAAAAATCGCTTCACGTACTGATTCTTCCGGATCAATGATGGGAAGATTTTCAGTCACCATGACATCGCCTACTCGCGACAGCAGTCGTCGACCCAGCATTCCGCCGGGATGAAATTGAGCAAAGTCGGCAGGCTTGAAGTCTCGTGCCTTGATCAAACAGACGGCAATTGCATCACCCAAGGCCATAATGGCAAGTGCAGAGGTGGTTGGGGCCAGATTGTTAGGGCAGACTTCGCGTTCAATATCACAACGCAGTTCAACGTCGGCCTTGGAGCCGATACTTGTGTCTGGCTGACCGACCATCGCGACGATGCGGTTTCCAAAATACTCCAGAGACGGCATCAGCTTTAGTACTTCTTCTGTTTCTCCGCTGTGCGATATTAGTAATATCAGATCATCTGTGGTAATCATACCCAGATCACCGTGCAATGCTTCACCCGGATGTACGTAAAAACTCGGTGTTCCTGTCGAGGCCAGGGTGGCAGCAATTTTTTTACCGACAATACCCGACTTACCCATGCCAGATACAATCACGCGTCCCTTGCAGGCTAGTATCAACGCAATAGCTTCATCGAATTGTCCATTAAGATTAGACGCTATGCTCGCAAGAGCCGCTCCCTGAATGGTGAGCGATTCAACTGCGATCGGTATGAAACTAGAGGAGTTGCCTTGGGTATGCGCTTTACGCTGGGCGAGACTCATGGTGCTTTAAATCCGTAAATTGGAACTCGTTGGTTAATGCCAATGCGAGATCCATACCAAGGCTACATCCCTGTGTAGAGGCTAAATTAACAGCGCCTCATGCTGACGTTGCGCCAATGTCTCGGCGCTTTTACTATCAGTGGCCAGGCAATTTATGTGGCCCATTTTACGTCCGGCGCGGGCCTCTGATTTACCGTACAAATGCAGATGACATCCAGGCTCACTAAAAACCGTGCCAAACGTCGGGGGTTCCGGGCCCCAGACATCGCCCAGGAGATTGAGCATGGCCACCGGCGACAGTAGGTCTGTGCCTCCCAGAGGTTGTGCGCACAACACTCGTAGCTGCTGCTCGAATTGACTGCAAAGTGTCGCATCTAACGTGTAATGCCCACTGTTATGTGGACGGGGTGCCATCTCGTTAAAGTATAGTTTTCCCTCTTTTGCGATAAAGAATTCCACCGCCAGCACACCTACATGATCCACTGATTTTGCCAGTGAACAGGCTTGCTCACCTGCCTTGGAAATTACGTCTTCATTTTGCAAGGCTGGCACCACAGAGGTAAAAAGAATTCCATCGACATGGATATTCTGAGCGACCGGAAAAACAGCAACTTCTCCATCAAAACCGCGAGCCAGCACAACCGATATTTCTGCTGCAAGGTCGATTCGCTGCTCCAGGACACAGGCCACAGCACCAAACTGTTCAAAGGCGGTAACTACATCCTGTTTGTTATGGCAGGTGCGTTGACCTTTACCGTCGTATCCCAGTCGTGAGGTTTTCAGGATAGCCGGGAAGCTGATCGAGTCTGTCGCAGCATCAATATCCTGCAGGGATAAAATGGCGGCATGTGGCACCGGCAACAGGCCGCTGTCAAGCGCATGCTGTTTCTCCGCCAACCTGTCTTGCGATACCTGGACACTTGCTGATGCTGGAGCAACTTGCGTAAGAGTGGAAAGCAGCTCCAGGCTACTGGCCGGCACATTTTCAAATTCGATTGTAACCGCATCGCAGGCCGTACCCAGCTTGCGTAACGCCTGCTCGTCATCGTAGGCAGCGACCAAAGGAACCGAGGCTAGCTGCATGGCAGGCGCGCCGGCGTCGGGATCGAGTACCCACACCGTATAACCAAACTGCCTTGCCTTGATGACAAAGTAACGACCTAGTTGACCACCCCCGATAACACCCAGCGTGGCCCCGGGTGCAAGCGTTTTTACCTGAGTATTTTTATCGCCGCCGACAGTCATGAGAGCTCCATCGCCTTGGCATGAGCAGTCTGGGCGTCCCGCCATTGGGCAAGTTGTTCCCGCAGCGACTCGTCTGTTCGCGCCAACATGCCAATCGCAAACAATGCGGCGTTGGCGGCACCGGCATCGCCAATGGCAAACGTGGCAACCGGTATACCCTTTGGCATTTGTACTATTGAGTACAGTGAATCCTGTCCGCTCAGATGACGGGTGGGCATCGGCACACCCAAGACGGGCACAAGCGTCTTGGCTGCCAGCATTCCCGGCAGATGCGCCGCCCCTCCAGCGCCTGCAATGATGCACTGCAATCCTCGCAGCTCAGCGTTTTCTGCGTAAGTGAACATGTCATCGGGCATACGATGCGCAGAGACCACCCGGCATTCGTGGGGTACCGCAAATTCTGTGAGTAGCTCGGCAGCCTTTTGCATGACAGGCCAGTCGCTATTACTACCCATGACAATCCCAACGTGTACTTTACTCATTCCGGGCTCGGAGGTTCGAAGCGGGCGGCATAGTATACTTCACACCCGAGATCCTTCGCGTGTAAAACCATGTCTAGCTCCACTCCTGTCGATACATCTGCTTGCCCGGACAATCCCGACGCTCTGCATACCAGCAGTATCGCTTCATTGCCATTGCACTACCGCGGCAAGGTACGAGATATCTATACCATTGATGATCAGCATTGGCTCATGATCGCAACAGATCGTGTGTCGGCATTCGACGTCATAATGCCCAATGTTATTCCCGGCAAAGGCAAGCTACTCACTCAACTTGCCCTGTTCTGGTTTAATCAGGTTCGCGCCCTTATTCCCAATCATCTGGCCAACATACCTCTGGAAGAGGTGCTGTCTGACCCACTTGAACGTGCGCAAGCGGCAGGTCGATGCATGATTATCCGCAAACTTAAACCACTGCCCATTGAGGCGGTCGTTCGCGGCTACCTTATTGGATCAGGTTGGAAGGATTACCAGCAATCCGGGTCTGTTTGTGGTGTAGAACTTCCGCCGGGACTCTCGCAGGCCAGTAAACTCAACCAACCCATATTTACACCGGCAACCAAGGCCGAGCTGGGCGATCACGATGAAAACATCAGTTATGAGCGTATGTGCGAGATAGTCGGAAGTGAACGTTCTGATGAAATACGCCGGATCAGCCTCGCCCTGTATAACAATGCCGCTCTCTACACGGCCCAGCGTGGGATTATCACTGCCGATACAAAATTCGAATTTGGTACAAACGCGCAAGGCAACTTGGTGCTGATGGATGAAATTCTTACGCCCGATTCTTCACGCTACTGGGAAGCTGATAGCTGGGAGCCCGGCAGCAGCCCAAAAAGCTTCGACAAACAATTCGTCCGTGACTGGCTTGAAACCCAGGACTGGGACAAACAACCACCTGGATTAGCGCTGCCTGAACACATCATCAGCAGCACTTTGGCAAAGTACCGGGAAGCGGTTGAGCGCTTAACGGTCCGCAGCTAGCTAAACAAGCCTGCCGCTTTTGGGGTAGCCGCAATCAGCAGCTACCCTTCTGCAAACAAAATTTATCAGGCAACCGTTACTCTTTCATCCAGATAGGCGTCCTGGATCGCATTAAGTAGGGCGACACCATCCTTCATATCCTTCTGGAATGCTTTACGACCAGAAATAAGGCCCATACCTCCAGCTCGCTTGTTAATGACAGCAGTACGGACTGCCTGCTGAAGATCATTGTCACCGGACCCGCCACCGGAATTAATCAGACCCGCACGACCCATGTAGCAATTGGCCACCTGGTATCTCACCAGATCGACCGGGTGGTCAGTGGTCAGATCGGAGTAGACCCTTGGATGCGTATTGCCAAAGCCTATGGCGTTGTAGCCACCGTTGTTTTCAGCTTGCTTCTGCTTGACGATGTCTGCCTGAATGGTACTGGCGAGGTGGTTGGCCTGGCCGGTGAGGTCGGCTGAGACATGGTAATCGGTACCATCCTTCTTGAATTCCGAGTTACGCAGATAAGCCCAAAGTACCGTGACCATACCCAATTGATGTGCTCGATAGAAAGCTTCGGAGATTTCCTGAATCTGACGCCGGGAATCAGACGAGCCATAGTAAATAGTGGCACCAACAGCCAGCGCACCCAAGTCAAACGCCTGTTCTACCTGAGCAAACAAGGTTTGCTCATACATCGCAGGCAAGGTGAGTGTTTCGTTGTGATTCAGCTTAACCATGAAGGGTATACGATGTGCGTAACGACGCGACACAGATCCCAGCACTCCTAGTGTGGAAGCGACGCAGTTGCAACCGCCTTCGATGGCAAGTTCGACAATATTCGCAGGGTCAAAGTAGATAGGGTTGGGTGCAAACGAGGCTCCTGCTGAATGCTCTATCCCCTGATCCACCGGCAGCATCGACATGTAGCCTGTCCCACCCAGACGCCCGGAATTAAAAATCTGTTGCATCGAACGCATCGTGCCGGGCCCACGATCACTCTCGCCTATAACCCGACTGACAAAGTCAGGACCGGGTAGCTGAACCAACTCTTTGGGCAGACCATCGCAGGTGTGGTCCAGTAAATACTCGGCTTCGTCGCCAAGCAGTGAAAGCGTATCCGTCATAACTGTGCATCTCAATTTGTTTGCGGACTAGAGCGCCGGCAAAGTGTAAAACAACGATTATCCGTCGTTGCGGGATTTCAGCATGGTTACGGCTGGCAGCGGTTTACCTTCCAGAAACTCCAGAAAAGCACCACCACCGGTTGATATATACGACACTCGATCTTCAATACCGTATTTATCTACCGCTGCCAACGTATCCCCGCCTCCGGCGATGGAAAACGCGCTGGACTGCGCAATGGCCTCGGCCAATACTCTGGTGCCGTGACCAAACAGTTCTATCTCGAAAACCCCAACCGGACCATTCCAGACAATTGTCCCCGCATCGCGAATAAGTTCGACATAAGACTCGGCAGTTTTCGGGCCAATATCGAGAATCAGGTCTGAAGATTCCACCTCTGATGCCTGACGAATGCTGACTTCGACGTCGTCCGACACCTCGGGAGCGCAAACAACATCCTCCGGAACGGGAATGTTGGCACCCCGTGCTTCGGCACGAGTCATCAATGATGCGGCTGCGTCAACCAGATCAGGTTCGTACAATGACTTGCCTACCTTGTGACCCGCCGCTGCGATGAAGTTATTGGCTATACCGCCACCCACAATCAACTGATCAACCTTGTCCGCAAGC
The DNA here is from genome assembly GCA_045106855.1 of Granulosicoccus sp. Lineage (GTDB taxonomy): Bacteria > Pseudomonadota > Gammaproteobacteria > Granulosicoccales > Granulosicoccaceae > Granulosicoccus. Next base: position 6,220 of record JBGCFI010000008.1, on the reverse strand, counting down.
GATTCAAGCACCGTCAGTTTCGTTGATACCTTCGAGCCGCCCACAATTGCCAGCAATGGGCGTTTGGGACTCACCAGCGCCGCAGACAAGGCATCAAGCTCAGCAGCAAGCAAGGGGCCGGCACAGGCTATCGGGGCATACTTGCCTACGCTATGTGTAGACGCCTGGGCCCGATGCGCGGTACCAAAGGCGTCCATGACATAGACATCACACAGATCGGCGTAGCGTTTGCCTAATGCTTCATCATCAGCCTTTTCACCGATGTTGAAGCGTACATTCTCTAACAGAACCACCTCACCGTCGGCGATATTGGGGGCTTTATCCAGATAGTCGGTTATCAATCTTACCTGCGTACCTAATAGCTCACCCAGCCTAGTCGCAACAGGCGCCAAAGACGATTTTGCTTCAGGCTGACCTTCTACCGGTCGCCCAAGATGCGACATCACCATGACTTTGGCACCCGCTTCAATCGCATACTGCAGCGTATGAATGGAGGCACGAATACGCTTGTCCGATGTGATCTGCCCTTCCTTTAAAGGTACGTTGAGGTCCTGACGCACCAGCACTCGTTGCCCTGATAACGGTTGCTCTTTGAATAGCTTCATCATGACTCGCAGTCCTCCTTCGACACAATACGGTTAGGCACTAACAGCAGCAATAGTGGTGTCGAGCATTCGGCACGAGAATCCCCACTCGTTGTCATACCAGCTGCAAGCCTTGACCAGGTTGCCTTCCATGACGCGCGTCATGCCGGAGTCAAAGTTGGATGATGTAGACGTGTGATTGAAATCGATTGAAACCAGTGGCTTGTCGGTATAGGCCAGCACAGTACCATCCGCAGCCCCCTGCATGATGCTGTTGATTTCTTCTACCGTTGTATCTCTGCCAGCGGTAAACGTAAGGTCAACAATTGATACGTTAATCGTAGGCACGCGCATCGCAAATCCATCCAGCTTGCCATTCAATGCGGGTAGCACAAGTCCAACCGCTTTGGCGGCACCCGTTGTTGTCGGAATCATTGACATGGTGGCAGAACGTGCTCGTCTTAAATCCTTGTGATAGACGTCCGTTAGCACCTGATCGTTTGTGTACGCATGAATGGTTGTCATTAACCCGCGCACAATGCCTACCGACTCATTCAAGGCCTTTGCCATAGGTGCCAGACAGTTTGTCGTGCACGAGGCGTTGGATATGATTTGATCCGATGCTTTCAATTCCGAATGGTTGACGCCATACACCACTGTTCTGTCAATATCTGATCCGCCAGGTGCCGAAATAATGACTTTTTTGGCACCCGCGGCCAGATGCATACCGGCTTTCTCTTTGGACGTGAACAGACCAGTGCATTCGAGCACAACGTCTACACCCAACTCTCCCCAGGGCAACTTCGAGGGATCACGTTCAGCGAATACGCGCAGCTTGTCCCCGTTAACAACCAGATGATCCCCGTCTACAGACACTTCACCGGGGAACCTGCCATGGGCTGTATCGTACTGAGTCAGGTGAGCATTGGTTTCAGCATCCCCAAGGTCGTTTATGGCCACTACATCAAATTCTGATGCACGGCCCAGCTCATGGATTGCACGAAGAATGTTACGACCAATTCTTCCGTACCCGTTAATTGCTATTTTGACTGCCATGATTTTTATACCTGTCTATTTTTCTTGATCTTTAATGTTTTGATATGCAAGCGGATAGTTGCCACTTCACACATGAAGGCAACTTAACCGTTGTTCGCAATGCACGCTTTGACGGTTGACATGAGTTGCTCGGCAGTCAGTCCAAAATGCTTGTACACATCCCCTGCAGGTCCGGACTCACCGTAGGTATCGATGCCCAGAACGTCACCATCCAATCCAACATACTTACGCCAGCCATCGGTACTCCCTGCTTCCACGGCTACCCGAGCACGCAAAGAGGCAGGTAAAACAGATTCCCGGTAAGCCGGTTCCTGAGCGTCGAATGTGTCAGTACTTGGCATGGACACGACACGAACAGGCGTTCCTTGTTCACCCAGAGATTGAGCGGCAGTCATAGCAATGCCGACCTCGGAGCCCGTCGCAATGATAATCGCCACCGGGGAGTTCGAAGGCTCATGGAGGATATATCCGCCACGCGACACATTAGCCAGTTGCTCAGCACTTCGTTCCTGGTGCTGCAACCCTTGACGGCTGAAAATCAGACAAGAAGGACCCTGCTGGCGTTCGACAGCCAACTTCCACGCAATGGCCGACTCGACCGAATCCGCGGGGCGCCATGTTGACATGCCGGGCACTAGACGCAACGTGGCCGTCTGCTCAACCGGTTGATGCGTAGGACCATCTTCACCGACTCCGATAGAGTCGTGGGTGAAAACAAAAATGTTTGCAAGCTTCATGAGTGCGCACATTCTCAATGCGTTGCGAGCGTACTCCGAGAACATCAAGAAGGTTGCCGAATAGGGACGGAAGCCACCGTGCAGACAAACACCATTACTGATTGCCATCATTGCAAACTCGCGAACCCCGTAGTTGACATAGTTGCCTTCGGGGTTGTGCAAAATCTCTTTTGAGCCACTCCAGATCGTATAGTTGGAACCGGCAAGATCGGCAGACCCACCCAGAAACTCGGGTAACAAAGGACCGAGACCATTAAGCGCATTCTGCGACGCTTTTCGCGAAGCAATACTTTCAGCTTTGGCAACAACTGCATCAACATACGCTTGAGAATCTGAACTCCAGCCATCAGGCAGTTCACCCGCCATCCGCCGGTTGAACTCCGCTGCCATGTCAGGGTTAACGCTCTGGTAAGACTTGAAAAGATCCTGCCATTGTGACTCGCGCGTAGCGCCGCTGTTTTTTGCACTCCATCCGGCATAAACGTCATCAGGCACTTCAAACGCTGCGTGGCTCCAACCCAACTGTTCTTTAGCCAGCGCTATTTCATCAGCCCCTAAAGGCGCGCCGTGGCTGCTTTCCTTGCCACCTTTGTTGGGCGAGCCGAAACCAATCGTCGTCCTTGCACATATCAATGTGGGCTTTGCAGTTTCTGCACGGGCTTCCTCCATCGCTGCCTTGATGGCATCACCGTCATGTCCGTCCACCCCGGCGATCACATGCCAGCCATACGCCCGGAAACGCGCTGGCGTGTCATCAGTGAACCAACCCTCTACTTCCCCGTCTATGGAAATGCCGTTGTCATCATAAACGGCCGTCAACTTACCTAAACTCAGGGTGCCCGCCAATGAACAGGCTTCATGAGAGATACCTTCCATTAGACATCCATCACCCAGGAACACGTAGGTACGGTGATCGACAATGGCATGCTCGGCGGTGTTGAATTGCGCTGCGAGAGTTCTTTCGGCTATTGCCATACCCACGGCGTTGGCAATTCCCTGCCCCAGCGGCCCGGTGGTTGTTTCCACACCGGGAGCGTATCCATACTCGGGATGCCCGGGGGTTTTCGAATGCAGTTGTCGAAAATTCTTCAATTCCCCGATAGGCAGATCGTAGCCTGAGAGGTGCAGTAAAGAGTACAGCAACATCGAGGCATGACCGTTGGACAGTACAAATCGATCACGGTTGGCCCAGGAGGGATTGCCGGGGTTATGGACCAGAAAATCGTTCCAAAGGACTTCGGCAATATCTGCCATGCCCATCGGTGCGCCTGGATGGCCTGAATTTGCCTGCTGGACAGCATCCATACTGAGCGCTCGTACGGCATTGGCGAGTTCGCGACGGGAAGTCATGCGACAGGAATCTCCTTAGGTTGATTGCGCCCGATTGCGCATAATCGATCAGTAAAACAATTGACGAAGCAGGCAAGTATAAATCAGAGAGGCCTTTTAAATTGATTCAGTTGGCAATACCTTGCCTCTGAGGTTAGAAGGACGTAACACGGTCGACAGTCTTAACCACATTTTTACCTTTCATTGCGCAGCCCATCGAGTATAATAAGGGGTTACGCTGACAGCAGGTACCATATGAACGCTAGAATTGCAATGGACAAAACCCAGCAATCCAGCCTCAAGGAGCTTATCTCCAAGGGCAAGGAGCAGGGTTATCTCACCTATGCTGAAGTGAATGATCACCTGCCTACCGAGATCGTCGATCCGGAACAGGTAGAAGAAATCATCGCCATGATCGTCGACATGGGCATCTCGGTCTCCGAGGTCCCCCCGGACGACGACGAAATCAGTATCTCAGACAAAACCTCCAATACCGATGAAGATGCGGCTGACGAGGCGGCAGCGGTTTTAGCCACTGTCGATGGGGAATTTGGCCGTACTACCGACCCTGTGCGCATGTACATGCGCGAAATGGGCACGGTAGAGCTGCTAACCCGCGAAGGTGAAATCAAGATAGCCAAGCGCATTGAGGAAGGCCTCAAGCAGGTCTTGCGCGCCCTTGGCACATACCCCGAATCGATAAACCTGCTACTTGAACGTTACCAGCAGGTACAGGAAGAGCAACTGCGTTTCACTGACATCATCATCAATTTCATGGAGACCACTGACGAGATCAAAGTGGCCAAGCCTCCTTCGGACGATGACGATGACGATGAAGTCGTAGACACCGGCCCTGACCTTGAAGAAGTCAAACGCCGCATGATGGCACTGCAAAAGACTTATGCCAAAGCGCTAAAAGCGATTGACTCTGCCGGGGGTATTCAAGACGACAAAGGCAAGGCGGAGATGGAAAAAGTCTCCGAGATCTTCCTTGAGTTCAAATATGCCCCTGTCTTTGTTGCCACCCTGGTAACCGGTTTACGTGGACAGGTTGACCGCATCCGCTCACTGGAAAGACAAATTCGCGATATGTGCGTCAAGCAGTGCCGCATGCCTCGTGGTACCTTCATCTCCTCCTTCCAGGGTCGCGAAACCGACCTTACCTGGCTTGATGATGCATGCAAAGCCAAAAAGCCTTACGTAGCCGCTCTTGAAGAGCGCCGTACCGAGATTGAACTGCTTCAGACGCGCATCCAGCAGATCTGCGTTGCCAGCCAGCTTCGCATCCAGGACATCAAGGAAATCAATCGCAAGATGTCCATTGGTGAGGCAAAAGCACGCCGCGCTAAGAAAGAGATGGTCGAAGCCAACCTGCGTCTGGTTATCTCGATTGCCAAGAAGTACACCAACCGTGGTCTACAGTTCCTCGACCTGATTCAGGAAGGCAACATCGGCCTGATGAAGGCGGTAGACAAGTTTGAGTATCGTCGTGGCTATAAATTCTCGACGTACGCGACATGGTGGATCCGTCAGGCTATCACCCGCTCTATTGCCGACCAGGCACGCACCATTCGTATTCCGGTGCACATGATAGAGACCATCAACAAGCTGAATCGCATCTCGCGGCAAATGCTTCAGGTCATGGGCCGTGAGGCCACACCTGAAGAGCTGGCTGAGAAGATGGAGATGCCAGAAGACAAGATCCGCAAGGTATTGAAGATTGCCAAAGAGCCGATCTCCATGGAGACGCCCATTGGCGATGATGAAGATTCGCATCTTGGTGATTTCATCGAAGACAACAACATCCTGTCGCCGGTTGAGACTGCTACTGGTCTTGGCCTGGGTGAAACAACGCACGAAGTACTGGCCAGCCTCACACCACGTGAAGCCAAAGTACTACGCATGCGCTTTGGCATCGACATGAATACTGACCACACGCTGGAAGAAGTCGGCAAGCAGTTCGACGTAACCCGTGAGCGTATTCGTCAGATTGAAGCAAAAGCACTACGCAAGCTTCGCCACCCTACCCGTTCAGAACAGCTACGAAGCTTTCTGGATAATCAGGAATAACAGCTCAGTCATTCCTGCCAACGCGGAGTCATTCCCGCTTAGGCGGAGCCATTCCCGCGTAGGCGGAGCCATTCCCGCTTAGGCGGAGCCATTCCCGCGTAGGCGGAGTCATTCCCGCGTAGGCGGGAATCCACTGCACGATGTAAATAAAATCCCCGCTACTGCGGGGATTTTGCGTTTTACCCGCTGACTCTTTAGGTCAACAGCAATGCAGGGTTATTCAGAACGACACAAGCCAAAAAGCCCCGCACTTGTTAAGTGCTATAGGTTAGAATAGCGGCGTCGTGGGCCTGTAGCTCAGTTGGTTAGAGCAGGGGACTCATAATCCCTTGGTCGCAGGTTCGAGTCCTGCCGGGCCCACCATTTTCTATGGCGCTACTCGGTTAAGTCCATGTATTGGACTCAACCAAAAGGATGGGGACCTGTCCCACTGCTCGGACCTAT
>JBGCFI010000079.1:0-7920 GCA_045106855.1 Granulosicoccus sp. | reverse complement strand
GCATTTCATACAATAGAAGAGCCTTAACTTCTGCGTACAAGACTTCCTGTTTTCCAGAATCAGCTTCCAACACACCAGCAGCGCAAATCTCATCCACCTTTTCGTTGCAATAGCCTGACGTTTTGGTATACGCGTGATTCTTTATATTTTCGGAACGATAGAGTCTACTCACACCAATAGACGGCTCGGTTTTGTCACCGGGCCAGTTGATAGACATATCGAAGTCCCAGGCGGCACTACGCTCGGCCCATCCAGCAAAGCCTTGCAATGGTTCAAGCTTGACTTTAATACCCACTTTCTTCAGAGCGGCAGCAATGTACTCGGATGGCAGCGTCTGAAAATCTGGCATAAACGGCTGCGCAATATGTATCAGATTCAACTCGAAACGCATGCCGTCATCCTTTTTCGGATAGCCTGCCTCGTCCAACATCGCATTTGCCTTGTCCAGATCTAATGGATAACCCTGCAGTTGATCGTTAAAAAAGACGTTAGTTGCTGGTAGTGGTGAGCGAGCTGGCTTGGTATAACCACCGTGCAGGATATTGGAAATATGATTGCGATCGATGGCATAGGCAATGGCCTGTCTGACCTGCTTATTGTTAAGTGGCTCTTTGCGGTTATTGAATTCAAGAACAATAGCACCACCTGAAATTCCGTCATACTCAGTCAGTTCAAGATGATCTATTTTTGAAAAAGCCTTTATGTCACTGAATCGCATAACGGAGTCCGTTCGTGCAAGTTGAAACTGATTTTGTCTCAACCCGATACGTTTTGCAGTTTTGTCTTGAACGTTGCGGTAAATGATCTTGTCGAGATAAGGCAAACCTTCCACGAAATGGTTGTCGTTTCGATCAATACTGACATATTCATCTGTTTTGCGATCTCCGATTACAAATGGTCCAGAGCCAATAGGCTCCTGGTGGGCAGGTTGCTTCATGAAGTCTTCGGCCTCCCCATAGACATGCTTCGGTAAGATCGGTAGCTGACGGGGCGTAGTCGCCGCTAATAACAACGGTCCATGTGGTTCTGACAACTTTACAACCAGCGTCTTAGGGTCGGGATATTCGTAACTTTCAATGGGGCCGAACATCTGCGGTCCAAAACGATGATGTTCCTTGACGATATCAAACGAGAAGGCCAAATCTTCAGATGTTACCGGCTCACCGTCGTGAAACTGCGCATCAGCAGCAATTTGGAAAGTGTAGGTTTTACCATCTGCAGAAATATCCCAGGACTCCGCAATATAAGGAGCTATCTCATTGTTTTCATCCATCCGGGTTAGGCTTGCAAATATCTGCGACGTCACAAGCCCTACCTCGTATGCTGAATGCAACGGATTAAGGCTAGGTATTTTGCTGGAGAGGTACACTACGGTACCGCCCTGTACTGGGTCTTCAGCTGATGCGTTTTGCACGCCAGCCGTAAGCAGGGTTCCGGCCAGGATCGCGGGAACGAGCACTTGCTGCAACTTCATAGTCATCTCCAAGGATTAGACTCAGCTGTCGGGTGACAGCAATATAAATTCAGCTTCGACAAGGTATATCAAGGCAGTAGTTTACTGTCAAGAAAGTTTGCCAACAGCATCTTGCAAAGCAAAAAACACTTTCTGCGATAAACCCTACTTATGCAAATGAATTTGAAACGCGGCCTGTGTGTCCAATTCAGTTCATTATTTGAGCAAATTCAACTGGCTGTAGTCCAGCCACTTGCCTGGCGCACATGCTATGACCAAGCGGCTAATCAATGATTGTTGCAGCGCAACCTGAAATACGTGCGAATAACGACAGGCCGACTAGGGAACACATGCATCTCGGCTCGCTCAATCTCTACCGCTATGATCCGATCTGAAAATTGGCACTTTATGGCACTTGTTGGGCCTTTAGAATGATATCTTTATCAGCAAGAGCGGATAATTCAACAGCAGCAGTCCCGCCATCAAAGGCGACAACAATGGTTTTTTCAAGTACGGACAACGGTTTAGCCATTGGTTCAAATGAATTTTGGGGATGCCCGTAATTTGGTGTCGCTATCCACGCTATACCTGAGTATCACAAAAGGCTGATCATAGAGTCAGTAAATTTTGCCGAGAGTGCCAATGCCCAGTCGACTATACCGAGCACTCCTGGAAAACAAATGAAAAGTGATCGTATCGATGCCACCCAACCCGCCCCATTGAACGCTGAAAACCGACACCAGAGCCAGTTGTTCAATGCCTCAAAGTTTCATCGTTCATTAGTGTCAGCAATTGTCATGTTGTTGTAGCAATGACAGGCCTGCCTCAATGGAGGCCGCGGCGCTATCAATGATGCGAAAACCGAGTTCTGTTGTCAACGAGCGGGAAATGACTGCACCGTGCACATTGGTGCACGTGATGAAAATCAGGTTCGGCTTCAAGTGAGATAGAAATAGCGCAGAGCGTCCGGCTTGATGTCTTTGGAATCGGCGAGCATCATCGCGCCGAATTTCTGGATTCTACGCCGGCGATCATACTGGCGGCAGCAGCGGCTCGGACGAATAATATTCGGCTGAACAGTGCCGTCACAGTGCTCAGTGCCGCTGACCCGGTGCATCTCTTTCAGGACTTCGCCACCATTGATCTTATATCCAATGGGCGCATTGAAATTGTGGTGGGCCGTGGCTCTTTCGTCGAAGCCTTTCCATTGTTTGGTTTCGCGCGCGAAGATTACGATGCGCTGTTTGGCGAAAAGCTGGATCTGTTGCTGAAACTAAGTGACGAAACTCACGTCATCGGGCATGGCAGATTTCGCCCTGCACTTACGGGGCAAGGAGTCTATCCACGCCCGGTGCAACACAATTTACCGATCTGGCTGGGGTTGGTGGCACGCCGGCATCGTTTGAGCGAGCTGGTACTTTAGGCCTGCCGTTGATGATCGCTATCATCGGCGGCAGTTTCGATCGTTTCTGCCCGTTAATAGACAGTTACTATGAAGCAGGCCATCGCGCAGGCCACGCGCCGTATGCCCTGAAAGTTGCAGTCCACGCCATGGGCTTTGTTGGTGAAACTGACAAAATCGCACGCGATGCCTTTGATCCGGGCTGGGCGCGGATGCTGAATGAAATCGGTCGCGATTGCAGATTTCCACCAGCCAGCCGCGGGCAATTCGATAGGCTCTGTGGCCCGGAAGGAGCCTTTCTTGTCGGTAGCCCGCAAGCCGTGGTTGAAAAAAAGCTCGCCGCCAATGAGATTATGGGCGGTCTTGCTCGCGTTACGTTTCAAAAGAGCATAGCCATGCTGGAGATAGAAAGCATGCAGCAGTCAATAACTCTACCGGGCACTAAGATCGCGCCACGGGTAAGAACTGGATTGAACACTGTATCAACACAGTAGTAAAGGCTACTGCCCGGATATTTTAGTCACCCGAGCCATGCGAGGGCAGTTGTTGCAATACGATTGCCCTTTTTGATTTTATTACCTCAATTCAACTCGTTTAGTATTGTGTTAGCATTTAACCGGTCGAACCCTATGTACAAAAGCTTTTGAAGATTCTGTCAGCGTTTCTTATAAACAATAAAACCCTAGCACTGCTGCTAACTGCTTGTTTAGCATCCTGCGAAGGAAGTAACCCGCCCGCTGTAATTCCCGCAGCTGATTCTGGAACACTAACTCCAGGCCAACAACAACCATCCGGCGCTTTAAATGGTGGCCTACAGGGGCGACTTGTTGGCATTGACAGCTTGGATGACAACGCACCCGTCAGTATTGAACTGAGCACCGGGCAACGAACTTCGCTCTCACTCCAAGCCGTTCAGAACATGCTACAAAGTGAACAGCCGTTCAATCTGGCCAACGAATTCAGCAGTCTAACGACAAGTGACTATTCTGTTAACGCTTCATACCTTCAAATTTTCCCACTTTGCAACAATCGAGCTGCCAATTTTTTTGACGACGGTTGTTTCGCGGCTTTTGACTCTCGGCTTCAGAATATCGGCGCCGGTGTACTGGATGGTGTCGAGGTTCATAGGCGGGCAAAGCTGTCGCGTAATGGAAACCGATTTGTCACCGTTGAATATCAGCCATTGGACCGTGACAACTCATTCATGACAATATTTAATGCGCAAACTGGTGAGACAGAACTGCGTTTATCATTGACTATTGATAAAACATTTGGTGCTAACCGCAGTGGCGCACCGGCTGTCGAATGGGGTCTAAATGACGAGTTGATTTATACTAACGCTGCGGCTAATCCCCCTCAGATTCTCATCACCGCACCCGGCAGCGCAGATGTGATTCGAAGAATAAATCTGCCTGGGCAATACTCCGGAATAATTACTGATATACAGTTAAGCCCCGATGGTAACAAGTTGCTCATAGACTACGAACGGCATGGCTATGTTGATGGCTCGTTTCCAATGATTCTGGATCTAAACACACTTGATCTAAACAAGCCCGTGGTCAGCGAAACCGACGTCGACCTCCTGCCATTAGCCGACAATCAAGATGGTGACAATTTAGGTATTCGAGGATGGTCAGCCGATAGTCAGTGGATATTTGTCACGTACCCACACTTCAGTTCAGACCTGCTTTTAGTGCCAAGCGCTTCATCCATTCCACATTTATCAGCTGTGCCCGTTACAGCTGAGGCTGCTATATTGTCCGCCGACCCCTCCGTGGCAACCCAGGGAGTCATTTCACCTCTGCTGTACAGACACGCAAGCGGCAATCTCAGGGCAATCTGGGGGACCGATGGTTATAACCCGGTTGGTGTCCGATAAATTTTCCCCGCCGCACTTGTAACCAGCCTATCGCGACCAAAATCGATACAGCAAGATCCAAAACCTCCGTTCTTACGGATCAAATGCAACCGTTTGCGATACCGTTAAGCACCCATCGCTAGTTGTTGGCGAAGTACCATACCTTTTATTTGAAGCTCAACGATTTTTGTTCACTGTGTTGCTCAAAAAAAAGGCATTGAACCCGGGGTGGTCATGGATGGAGCTCGGCATCAGGTTACGCTATTTTTATCAAAATGCCTTGCGTTTAGCGCTTGCAGGATTGTAAGCCTGGCTACCATTGACGCTGATTTATCGATACATGAGTGAGAAACTGTTCCAGATTGCAATGACCACCGATGAGCCAGACATTATTGAGCAGCTCAATGGCTTTGTACCGGACACCTTGATTCGCTGGCGCTTACATCCAAATATAGAAAGCGGCTACCCTTCGGATAGATTGTTTTCTGCCGGGGCTGAATGCAGGCTGGAACCACTAAGCACAAATGCCTCGACAGATAGTTGCCGACGGCTGATAGGCAAGCCACAATAATGTGGATAAAGAACGGGCAATTGGAGTTGATCGCGTCGCCTTCAATAACCGGTGCGGTTTAGGCTTCCACCCGGCTGCCCATCCGGCTGTGAGAGTCAAACTGCAGGCACCCAGAAATCAGAATCGCCGTTCGATATTGCACTTAATCGCCAAATCGATACCCATGTCCGCGAACAGTTTTTATCAAATGTCCGTGGTCACCAAGCTTCTTTCTAAGCCTTGCAATGTACACGTCTATCACGTTGGTCAATGGATCTTCCTGGGAACCCCAAACGGCATTAAGAATACGTTCTCTGGCAAACACTTTGCCCGGATTCGCCATAAACAAATTAAGCAAACCTCTCTCTTTGGACGTCATCTCGATCTCGTGTCCCGCTATTGAAATCCGGTGAGACTTTACATCAAATTCCAAGTCGTCGAAACGAAGAATACTGGACAAAGCCGTTGACTGGAAATCGGTTTTACGCCGGACCAGAGCTTCAATACGCGCCACAAGCTCGTCAAAATCAAAGGGCTTGGTCAGGTAATCGTCAGCGCCTAATTTCAAGCCTGCAATGCGCTCATCAACGGCATCCAGTGCACTTAGCATCAAAACAGGGGTGTGGTTACTTCGAGCGCGCATTTTTCGACACACATCCTGTCCTGACATGCCAGGTAACATTAGATCCAGCAACACCACGTCAAAATCGTGATCCAGCATGAAATCCAGTGCTAGTTCCCCGGTAGGTGCATGCTCGGCAGTCCACCCTTCCGAGCGCAAACCACGGGTAATAAAGTCGGCCACCCTGTGTTCATCTTCGACTACAAGGATATTCATAAGTATGGTTTAGACTGCTCTGCTTGCATAATGCTCTACCGGTAAATTCAAGGTAGCTACCAGACCACCTTGCTGCCTATCTTCAAGGATGATGGTGCCGCCATGTGCCTGAGCAATCGACAATGCTACCGGCAGTCCCAAGCCGGCACCTGCCTCGTACCGTTCTGCGGCGTTGCTACCACGAAAAAATCGCTCAAATGCCTGCCCTTTCTCTACATCACTCATGCCAGGACCAGAGTCCTCCACTGCTACTGAATAACCGTTTTCTGTAGCAGCTAACCGGATCTGTATTTCTTCACCGCCATGATGTCTGGCGTTTTCCAGCAACACCAGCAAAGCTTGCCTTATACGTCCTGCATCGCCGTGAAGGATTGGCTTGTGAGGGCCCCTTACAATTGGAACATCATGACCGAAAGTATCGCGCGCTTCTTCCACCACCTGATATAGATCCATATCCTTCACGTTCAGTTGCACTTCACCCGCTTCAGTTCGCGCAACGAATAAAAGATCATCCACTAGACGGGCAGTGTGGCCAGCAGCTTCTCGTACACGACGTAAGGCGTCCTTATAAACTTCAGCTGTTTTTTCTTCTCCTCTCAGGGCAAGATCTGACTCACCCCTGATGATGGTAAGCGGTGTTCGCAGTTCATGACTGACATCGGCAATCATGCGTTTACGCCCTTCCTCTGATTGTCTGACATCATCCAACATCACCGTAAGCTGTCGAGTTCTATCGTCAACAGCTTCGCGTAGTGTTTCCTTCTCACTAGTCAGGCTTTGGTTCTTGGAAGCCACACGCTGAGCCATGATATCGAAGGAAGATCCGATTTCAGCCAGTTCGTCACGACCTTGGATGTTGACTCGATGCTCAAGCTGGCCTTCTCCAAACTTGCGCACTCCCGAGAGCAACGTATTTATCGGGCGAGTGACTCGTCGATCCAACATGATGACAGCAGCCAACACCGCCATAAAAGTAGCGAACGCAAAAAGGCCAGCAAACAAGTGCTGCCTCAGCATCGCCGACTCTATACCGTCAACAATCTGCTGTACATCTTGATTCTCCTCATTCAACGCAGCCTGGATCATGCCCCGAAAACCTTCGTCAATTTCCTGGTTGAGAAGCAGAGACAACCGTCCCCAATCTGCAACCAGCTCACCTGTCCCCGTTGGAGAAAACTGATCCAGGCGAACGATAAGTTGTTTCACGGTGGAATCGATAATCGCGAGCGCATCTAATTTCGACTCAGCTTGCTCTCCTACCAATGATATTTTCTGACCTATCAGATGTGTGAGCGCTTGAGTATCTGAGTCAATGAGCTCGATGAGAGCCTGTTTACCAGCCCTCTGATTAGCATCACCAATAATAATTGCATCTCCATACTGCTTAAAAAGCTGATACGTGTGACTTTCAAGCATCAGATAGTTTTCATAGATGGAATGCGACAGATTGATCTGTGCCATATGTGAGCGAGAACTCTGCAGGTTCCAGACGCTCAGCGCTGCGCTGAACAAACCTAGTAGCAGAATCATCAGGAGTGTGATGCGAAGCTGAGTGACGATTTTCATGTAAAAACCAACTAACGGCGTTCTCTCAAACGGGAATTGCACCCGCACATGCTACAGTGAAGAATGGCTCCGAGGTGCTATTCATAAACTGTTCATGTAAGCTTAAGAAAGATGTCATGTATCAGCCACGAACAATTCAGTTTAAGAGTTTAGCATGCGTTGGTAACTTTAAATTAGAGATTAAATACCATGATCAAGTCAACACATTGCAGGATGGGCGTAGCAGCCGCTTCACTCGTTATTATCGGGGCTA
>JBGCFI010000078.1:0-3891 GCA_045106855.1 Granulosicoccus sp. | reverse complement strand
TCCAGCAACTAAGCGAGCAGTCACTCCGTCACTGTCAAATGTCGGCAGGTCGCTAGCTGGATGATGCATGAATGCCGGATCAGACTCTTCTACATCCATAGGTAAGGCCATCCAGGTCTGTAGCCCGAACAAGCGTTGGCCACTAACCTTACGTTCTGAGCTAGTGCGTTCTGAATGAACGATGCCACATCCAGCTTGCATCCAATTAACAGCGCCAGGCTGTATTGTTAACTCATTGCCAAGACTATCTCTATGTAGGATTTCACCTTCAAATAGATACGTCAGTGTCGACAAACCGATATGGGGATGCGGCCGAACATCGATACCCTGATCGGTTAAAAATTCTGCGGGCCCCATTTGATCGAAGAAGATGAACGGCCCCACCATTTGTCGTTTAATTGATGGTAGTGCGCGACGCACGGTCATTTCACCGAGATCGACAGCGCGAGGTATTATCAGAAGCTCGACCGCGTCAGACGTAACACGATCACCAGGATCGGGATCAGGGCAAGAGATGAAGCTCATGTATTGTCTCCATTGTTTTACGTAATGTCGACTATTTAGGCTGACTGAGATCTTTGTAGGCAGCAGGAACGTTCAAACTTGGATGTACCCAACCAAATAAAGCGTATCCACCAAACTCAGGCATTTTCACGCGTTCGACTGTTTGTTCAAGCGTTAAGCCATCATCGATAGCAGCTTGTACTTCCGTTTTCACTCTCTCCAGATAGCTGATATGCCACTGAATATCAGCGCGTCCCATGACAGTTCCATGTCCAGGTACAACACGTGCATCTTCCGGTAGAAATGCGAAAACACTTTTCAACGATTCCAGTGTTTCAAGCAAGTGTCCATCCAGAAGCCAAGGCAAAGATGGCTTAACAGTGATGATCGGATTACCTGTCCAAAGTACTTTTGATTCGGGTTCCCAGATAAACAAGTCACCGCCCGTCTGTGCAAATCCAAAGTCAATAATATCCACCAATTTACTGCCTAAATCGACGGTGATTTTTCCGCTTGTGGCTACCAAGATATCGCCTGTAACTGGTTCGATTTCCTCGATACCTCGACCTTTGCCAAAATTTTGGATCATGAAATTCGTGTCTGCCACAAAGTGCTGATCGATATAGGCTTTAGTCACACTGTGCTGGATGATCGTAGTCTCTTCTGGCAGATACATATTCCCGTAAGAGTGATCACCATGAAAGCTGGTGTTAACTGCATAGATAATGGGTTTGTTCGTCTGCGCTTTAACTAAATTCTGAACTTGTGTATTTAATCGCTCGTTCAGCATGGTATCAACAAGCAATACACCCTTGTCTCCTATAATAAAACCGCCGCTGGTGGCTACAGGTTTGCCTTGAGATTCCAGTTCTTCGGCGTCACTGGGATAGTAGGCAAACACTCCATCATCGAGTTCAATTGATACAAGTTCGACCTTATTACCATCCCAGACCGGCTCATTGGAATATCCGGGGCCGGTGGATAACAGCGAAGTTGCGACTAATAGGGCTACTGCGGAAGTTTTCATGTCCATACTCAGTCTCCATTTGAGGATTGAAATAAAGAGACTTTAATTATATTGTTGCTAAAAAAAGAATAAACTGTCAATAAAAGAATTATGTATTCTTATATTGGCAACAATGGGGCTCAAAATAGTGGATCGTTTTGAAAATATGAGTGTCTTCAACCGCGTCGTTGAAACAGGCAGCATCAGTGGTGCAGCGGAACGAACGGGTGTTGCGAAGTCCGTTGTCAGTCGACGCTTGAAGGAGTTAGAGGCGCATTTGGGGGTCGAGCTTTTTCATCGAACAACAAGACGCATGAATCTAACCGACACGGGGCGAGCATTCTATAAGCAATCGGTCCGTATACTAGAAGACGTAGTGGAAGCGGAACTTGCAACCTCGCAGGTTCATAGGACGCTTAAGGGTGGTCTCAAAGTTGCGCTACCGTCGACTTTTGGCTTGATGCATTTGGGACCGGCCATCAATGAGTTTTTGCTGTCGCACCCGGAAATCGAATTTGATTTGGATTTCAACGATCGTTCTGTTGATTTGATGCAGGAAGGCTTTGATTTGGCGATTCGTATCGCTAAGTTGCCGGATTCCAGTTTGATTGCACGACGTCTAGCGCCGATACGACACATCCTGTGTGCGAGTCCAGGGTATTTAGACGAAAACGGCACACCTGAAGCCCCGGACGATTTATTCCATCACCGCTGTTTGAACTACAACCTATTGGCTGACAATGATCAGTGGTTGTTTCAGGATACCCAAGGTAAGACTATCACGACAAAAATTCGACCTTGCTTGCATGCAAGTAGCGGCGAGTTTTTGCGTTGTGCTGCAGTAGATAATCTGGGGATTGTGCAGCTGCCATCGTTTATTGTCTACAAAGAAATAGAGCAAGGTACATTGGTGCCGGTACTAAATGATTATCAACGTACCGATCTAAACGCATATGCCATTTACCCCCAGACTCGACACCTTTCTCAACGTGTTAGAGCATTTGTCGATTTTTTACTGAGCCGTTTTAAGGATGTGCCGTACTGGGACCAATGCCTTCCGGACAATGATTATCATTGATGGCAAGTTCCTCAGAATATTTATTCTACATACTCCTATAAAAATGTTGTTGGAACGGTGCACTAGATTTCTGATAATAGCTGCTTGAGAACATCTTCTGTAGGCTGAAAGTTGGTGGCGTCAAAACATGGACTATGGCGGCTTTTGGCCGGTCGCGTAGATTTTCTACAGCTCAGCCTAGATATAGTTAATGGATCATGACAGGCACAGGAGTACCCAATGGCGACCTTCGTAACATCTAGCATCAGTGGCATTAGACATTTTACGTCCGAACCGGTAGTGCAGGAGGTTAAATTCAATTATCGGCTCCATGCTTTCGTTAGGCCTGCCGCAAACAAGTTTTTAGTTCATTTATCACCAAGGATGTTGGACTCCTTCCCAAGTTATAAATTGCCCGTTGTTTTTCATAGTCAGGGAATCTATCACTTCAACTAAACCTTCGACGCTTTCTTCGACGGTTAACTTTCCATTGACCCCACCCATATCGGTTTGAACCCAGCCTGGATGCAAAAGCCCCACGATTATGCCTTCATTCTCCAAGCTGGCAGCCAAATGTTGCATTGCTTTATTCAATGCTGCTTTGGAGCTACTATAAGCATAAAAGCTTCTGCTGGGGTGAACCATCGAAGCCACCTCACTAGAAATCGAAACTATTCTAGGGCTCGAGCCAATCCTTAGGTTTTCAAGCAATGCCAGTGAAACTCGCATTGGACCCAGTGTATTGATAGATAGGGTTTGAAGCCAGACGTCGCAGTCAATTGACTCAAAAGGCTGTTTGCCACCACCAGTGACTCCTGCGTTGTTAATGAGAATATCAATTGGAATGCCCTTCAGATAGGACTCTAAATGATCCACAGAGAGTTGGGCTGCTACATCTAACTCTAAAATCGAAAGATTTTTATTTTTTTCCAGTATTTGTAGCGTATACGCATCTGATGGGTTACGACAGGTTGCGATTACCCTACTACCATTAGCAAGGTATCGCCTAGTAAACTCAAGTCCAATTCCACGATTAGCGCCAGTGACAAGTACTGTTTTCATGTTGAATCTCTCCGGCTAAAATCGACATACACTGTACACAGAATCAAACCTGCTCGGACTCAAATATTCAGCAATACGGCGGGTAGTCCTAACATTCTAATTTGACATCAAAGTGACGTGTTGTTGTTTCCCAGTTTATTCCAGCGTCAATTTCTCAGTTAAATCGATCCAAACAACAACCTTTTTTACCGGTTTCGGACTGATGCTGATATTAAATGACAAAGATCGTCACCGGGTTAGTCATACCCGGCGACGGCTCTAA
>JBGCFI010000077.1:0-12799 GCA_045106855.1 Granulosicoccus sp. | reverse complement strand
TAAATTCCTGATCCTGCCAAAGTGTTAGAACAAACTCCTCACCCATTGTTCTTTCATTGCTCAGGAGCGTTTGTACCGAATGATCGTAGGGTGCCCCGTCTAGTTGTGAATAGCGTGTCTCACCAAAAACAACCTCACTATCCAGCAATAAAGTGAGTTGTGCCGTTAGCACGGTAATCACATCCACACTCTCAAGTTCAAGCTCTATTCGAAGGTCAGTTTCAAGGATAGCCAGGATTTCAGATGGGAGGCCCTCTAGCCAATTTGTCGTTAGTTCAATAAATCGATTAATCATCTCTTGTGTCACTTTGACGCTAATCTGATCGCTGGGTATGGTGCAATCGATCAGTTTGTCCACGCACAGCTCCCGGATGTCGTCAAATGCGCTATCAATAATCGTTGAATTGACCTCGACACTCAATCGCGTTGATTGGGAATTTTCAAGGCCTGTTATTATTTCACGCCAGGCGGGTGAAGGTACTGAATCAACATCATCCATCCGAGATGAGAAATTCATATTCCCACCAACAAGGTCTGGATTTTCTTGCTGGGGTGGTGGGAGCTCTGCACCCCGTAACAGGGTTTTCGGGAGATCGGGGCTGATGCGTTCCGGCAAGTAGCTCAATTGGTAAGACGGTCCTGCTCCGGTGCCTTCCATTCCACCACCACATCCAGTTAGAACCATCGCTGCAAACAAAGATGAAAACGATAACGGCGCCCGCATTGTTCTATTTTTTTTCAGATCATTCATACCAGTTTCTATCCGTTATCTAGCAGTACAGTTCAATGCCCGCACGACTATGCCCATGATCTTTCAAATACGGGGACAGCGGGTCGTTTCGTCTGCATAAGACCAATTTCAGCAATCCAACCGCCCAAAAGTACTGCGGATACTCGCATCAATACCCCAAGAACCGGTCGCTTAATTGAATAAACGCGTCATCTTATAAGTATTATGGCTGCATTTCATTAAATTGCGCTTGTTCAGAAGCAACTCTTTCAATTCATCAGCTCGCAGCAATTTGTCAGAATAGGTTTTTTTGAACTTGCCAAAACATACCGGTGTCACACATTCTCGGTACCGGGCAGGTGCAAGGAAGATCACCATATCTGCACGTCGCATCATGTATTTCTAGCTCAGTGAACTGTTTTTCCCTTAGCCAGTAAGTGCCGTTGTTCAGTACGCTGTGTAAAAATGATGTCAGAAAATTCGTCAATCAGATGAATAATCCAGGGGTATCGATTCAATACCTTTGGTGTATAGGAAATTCATCTGATCAACTTTGGATTCGTGTTTACGATAAGAAGTTCTGAACTCAAGCATTTAGGAGTCAAGTCTTTAGTTGCCTGTCACTGCCTCAATAACCACGATCCCAGACACCACCTTGAACCTGACATCGACCGGGCCAATCATGACGCTCCAGGACTGACCCGGTTTGCCATCCTTCTCGCGCTCGTGAGCGGGGCGGGGGTCCTGAGACAGCGTTTGCTCAATCAGACGTTTCAGGCCGAGAGAGCCGGAGGCGACTAGATCGTTTTCAGGTTCAATGTCGGTCAAACACTGTAGCGCCTCCGTGTTCCAGCCGACCTCGAGACCATCCTGTAGTGGCGTAGCCCAGTCACATCTGGCCTCGGGGATAGCATCGACAAACGACACATAAGGTTTGATATCGAGCACCGGTGTGCCATCGAGAAAATCACCACCATTGACAAAGAGACGAAATCGGTCCTCGTCAAAGGTGACTTCTCGCAGTTCCACAACGCTCAACCCAATGGGGTTAGGTCGGTTGGGACTCCGCGTGGCGTAGACGCCGATCGCTGTCTTACCTCCAAGCCGGGGTGGCTGTACCAGTGGTTTGAAACGTGTGTAGTGCTGGCGGTGAAAGACAAACACGACCCACAGGTGAGAGAAGGCGCCGAGATCGCGCAGCGCAAGCTTGTTATCGCTTGTCGGTTCGAATTCGATGGCTGCCACAGCGCTCTGTACCAGTCCGGGCTGCCTAGGTATGCCGAACCGTTGGTGGTAACACGATCTGATGGTTGCTATGGCATCCATTGAAAAGGTATTGCTGTGCATCGATGTTGTCTAACAGTGAAGGCTGAATAATGATTGCAAGTGAAGATGGGTTCGATATGCCGTCTGCAAAACGGCTGTCAGACGGGTGCCATCCCGGCGTTACAGAAAGATGATATCAATCATGGCTCAAGGGGTGAGTGAGAACAAGACTGGTTGTTGTCTTCAAAATGCGACCGCCCGGCATCCCGCTTGCCGCGTTGGAGTCGTTAAAAATCTCGCAACCAAATTTATTAAGGCAAATTATACAATACGGTATTGCGTCAGATTTTATGAAAAAAATAATAAGTGTATCGAATGAGAACTGCCGCAACAGTCAATGCCTGACTTCCAGGCACGGCAAAATGGCTTCGCGTATGAGCCTTGAGTCGTCCCGATACCCCATCTACCACCCTGACCGAAAGACGGAAAGCTGTTTAAGCTGCTTTCTTAATTTGCACACTATTTGATTTTTCAGTATTGAAAAAAGACACTAATGAGGCCATTTTTTGCGCCAGCTCGTCTAGTGATTGTGAAGTGGCGTAAGTATCTGCTGCGGTGGATTGATTAGTTTTGGTGAGTTCATAGGCCTCTTGGACTCTATCTGTCATAATTTTCAACTCCTCAAATTGTCGTTGTGATGCATCTGACACTTGACGATTGATTACTCCAACATTCTTTGCTGACGCCTCAATTAGCTCAAGCGCGTTCGACGCATCTTTGACAGCCGAAGATCCCTGTTTGGCTTCATTGCTAGTGTCCTGCACTATCCGCACAATGCTGGCTGATGCCTCGGCGCTCATGCGCGCCAATACCTTCACTTCACCTGCCACCACAGAAAATCCACTGCCACTTTCACCGGCTCGTGATGCCTCGACAGCAGCGTTTAATGCCAATAAGTTAGTCTTGGAAGCAATTAGCGCAATGGTATCTGTAATTGTGTTAATTTCAGATATTTTGTCTGTAACGGTTTGCATGCACTGAATTCCGTTCTCAGATATCACGCGACATTCCCCGGCTTCCTGTTGTGAATTAACAGCCATTTCAGATGCCGCATTGGTTGATTCACGATTTTGCCCTATGATTTCACTAACATTGCTAGATGCTTGTAAGGCGGTATCGATTGCGTTGGATTGTTGTTCTGATTGCGCTTTGAGTAGCTGTGAGTTTTCTAACACAGAATTTGAGACGTGGGCAACCTGATGAGACAACTGTTGAATCTGACCCACCATTTCATGAACGGTCTCACCAGTCCCATTTAGAGATTGACTGACCACACCCAGATCTCCAGGCCAGTCTCCTTGGACACGATATGAAAAATCTCCCTGCTTCTGATGGTTCACCACGTCGGAAATCTCACCTAAAGAGCTGCTCAAAATGGACATCGAATCATTAACAGAGCACTTAAGCGTATCAAAACTCCCTTCTAAAGTGATGTCGATGCGCCTACTGAAGTCGCCCTGTCTCATATCGTTCATTACATCGCAAATACTGCTCAATATTGATTGCAATCGTTTGTTCGTTTTATCAACTTGATCCCGAAATTCTCCAGTCACTCGCTGTTCAATTTGGGTTGTGAAATTACCCCGTTGCATATGATCCATTACCCTATGCAATTCAGCCATCGTAAGCTGCACGCTGTCTGCAGCCTGATTGACCCCTATACGTAGATCTTCCATCTCATCGCTGAATGTGCCATCGATACGGTCTGAATAATCGCCTTTGCCCACTTTCTCGAGCAATGTATTGCATTGCACAACTGCGTTTCGTGTTTCGGTGATTTGCTGTTCTATTAATTCTCGCGCTGTATCAGCATCGCGCATGGCTTCCAGCGTTTTTTTCTTCGCCTTACCAGCAAAAATGCTCAACAAACCAGCCAAGGCGACAAGCAAGGCTGCGAGTACATAGCTGGTCCATAGAAGCCAGGTAGTGCCTGCAATGATAGCCTCGTGCTTGATTAAATATTGTTTTCTAAGAATATCTGGTTGATTTAGATTCTCTGCTTCTTGATACAGTGAGGAAGATGCTTGCTCGACGGGATCGTCGAATGTCGATAGAATCTGAACGTGCAATCGTAGCTGCGCCACGATATGGTCGTTGACTAAATTCGTTGCCAATAGCTCATCAAGCAGATGGTCAACATTTCTAATTTCTGACTGAACACGAAATGCTTCATTGATTTTTACTACCAGCAGAAGCACTACCCTTGCTGCTTCGTTATCAATAATAAGGGCTTGTTGATCATTTAGGTCGGTTAGCAATAAATTGATAGCACGAGTAGAATTTTTCAACAACCCGATTCCCCGCTTGCTCAATTCCACATTGGCTCTTATTTTTTCCAAATGCGATAGATATTCGAGACTCAGTGATTGAGCTAGTTCGTGAAACTCTTTATCTATATGGCTAGGCACGAGAGCTGCGAGTTGCGCTGAGCGTTGCATTCTTTGTAAATCTGCTTCTAAATAATCGTAGTGATTAATCTGCCCATGTCGAACTAATAAATGGTTACGTACAAGTGAAACTGACAGCGCATCGAGAGTGTCCAGATTTTCAATGTACTTGGCATGATATTCAGGGTTTATCGACGGTTTTGCCAATACTAGAACAATAAGCGCTACAGTAACCGCAGATAGACACACTTTAATTATTTTTTCAAAATTCATTATTTATCCCCTGCACCCCTGATGTTACATACTGGCTGAGTTGTTATAAGAAATTTTGATTACTCAATGAGCTCAGCATGCTGTTGCCAGTCACCCGTCAAAGATTTCAAAAACTCAACAATCAATGCAATTTCTGAATCCGGAATGACCCTGCCGACTTGGCTTAGCCCCATGATTCTTACGGCGGTTGACAGGTCCTTGATTTTTCCTCCGTGAAAATATGGGGCGGTTAGTTCAATATTTCGAAGCGAGGGTACCTTAACCAAGTTGACGCCTTCGTCGCGTTCGGCTATTGCAGGTGCGGCACCTTCGACCGTGAATGAGTCAATATCCACTTTCTGTAATGCTCCAAACTGCTGATACAAATTGCCACCTACATTTATTCCCTGGTGGCAAGAAGAACAGCCATGCTTCTTGAATATTTCGTATCCCTGTCGCGCGTCAGCACTGATGGCATCACGGTTACCGTTCAGATATCGATCAAAAGGTGAGGGAGTAATCAGCGTTTCTTCGTATCGGGCGATCGCGTGTACGACGCGGTCTTGAGAGATATCGCTGCTACCGAACGCTTTCTCAAACTTGGATTTCAATTGACTATCACGCGATAATGTTTCAACAACAGTATCCCATTTAGCGCCCATCTCTATGCCCGCAGCAACGGGCCCCCTGGCTTGTTCATCTAAAGTCGGTGCTCTGCCATCCCAAAACTGCCGAAAATTAAAGCCACTATTGAGTACTGTTGGTGCGTTGATAGGGCCTTTCTGTCCTCGAATACCCGTCGAGGTCTGTAAGTTATCATCACCTCCCTGATCAATAGCATGGCAACTGGCGCATGTGAGCGTACCATCACCTGACAACCGAGTATCATGAAACAACTCACGCCCAAGCTGTGCCATTGGTGTTCTCAACAATGCTGATGTTACTAACGGTAAAGGGCGAATGGGCTCTGCTTGGTTATGCTCCGTTGTAGTGACTAAGCCCAACGGCATTGGTATATTTTGTAATCTATCAAACTCTACTTCGTTGTCCCTTTCAGAGCACGCTGCTAGTAATACTAGAAACGCTATCAAAGTTGTCCGAAGTTTCATGGTTTGCGTCTCTGAAAAAATTGGTATGAAGCTTGTGTTTTAGCGATTCGATTGATCACTTATCCTGCTTTAAGAGCGACTATTAAATCGAGAGGTGAACGTTGATACCGTTAAATTAATTTATATACTTTCATCGTTGGCTTATTTTTCGAGAATATCTATTTGATACGCCTGGCTATTAGCGTAAATTCTTTGGTGATGAAAATTTCATTTATCAGCCAGAGTGTTAATTTTACTTCGCTGAATTCTGTGTAACTGTTACTTAATACAACTCTGCTTTCAGGTAAAATCAGCGATCAATAAACCTAACATCAGCAAATTCTATATAGCCTTATCCAAATCGTATTCTTCCATCGCATTCCAATATTGCTGAGTGGTAGATCGTGTGGCGAGTATAAGTGCATCAAATAAGTCTAGCGGCATGACGCATCTTTCGTAAAATAACATTTATAGGCTAAATAACACTTTGTCCTCGGCTTCGAGCAACAGTATATTGGCGAGTTGCCCGCACGCCCCGTTTGCTCTTATCTGCAAATATAGAAAGTGATTACCCTAGCCTGGATTATTCATGAAGCCACCAGATTCTTCCGCGCCCCCTTTTCCTGTAGCAAATCCTGCTCAGTCGGAAATACAGTCTGTATTCCGCCGGGCCACGTTGGCTCCTTCACAGAATTCGCTACAGAAATAGGGGTCGGTGAAAGAATCAGGCGTTTCACGAATAGTCCAGGCTAGTGCGGTTGAATCCTGGCAGTTCTATCCCTTTGCACGATACTGATCACCACGCCTTTTAATGATGGCAAGGGGGTGGGTCTTAGCCGCCAACTTTTTAGGTGTGCCTTGATTGTGTTTCTTTTAGCGCTTGTTGTGGCCTCCATCACCGTTTCCATTGAGGAGCCATACGGAATATCAGCGTAACTATGGTGAGGCTAAATCAGAATAGTGACTATACGTGACAGTTTGCCATTGACATCGGTGTACGTCATTTTTCAGCACCCTGTTGCGTTTATAGCAATGGCGTCATACTATACGAGATAGGTATAGTTCGTTAAGAGTGCAACTTAAGGTTCACTTACTACTCTGCGGACAGCTTGCGTTATGAAAGACATTGAAGCCGCTGCATTAGATCTGCTCGGTACACTTATTTCTGCTCAAACGCGTGGAGAAAGCGAGGTTCAGAGTGTCCTTGCCCATCGGCTTCGGGAAGCAGGATGCACAGTGCATGAGCACAGCTATGAGCCTGCGGATGTACAAGTAAAGGGTGAGTTCGCACTTAAGGCTGCAAGCGCAGCTGGAATGCGCAAAGCCGTTGTGGGTAGTTTGCCGGGCGACCCTGACTTGCCCAGCCTGCTTATGTTTGCACATCCCGACGCAGAGCCAATCGGCGATACTTCCCAATGGCAGCATGACCCGTTTTCCGTGGAGGTAGAACAGGGAAAGCTCTACGGTTGGGGTGTTGCGGATGACCTGGCCGGGTGCGCCGCAGCGGTGCTTGCTATCGAACAGGCTGCAGCCAGCGAGGTGTCGATGGGTCGTGTGGTGTTTGCATCAACTCCGTCCAAGCGATATGCCCGCGGTGTCGCCGCACTTTTACACGATGGTCTTAGCGCCGATGCCGCGCTATACCTTCATCCTGCCGAGTCAGGTGTGGGCATGCGGGAAATCAAAGCCACAGCATCAGGCCATATCGAGTTTCGCATAGCGGTGACCGGCCGCGCTCCTGATACAACTGAGCCTGGCCACACGGCGTTTTCACACCTGGCTGATAACCCTATCGACAAAGCACTTGTTGTCCGTTCGGCGTTGATGAAGCTTGCTGACGAGCGGGCGGTCCGGGTACGTCATCCGCTTATAGAGGGCATCGTGGGGCGCGCAACCAACCTGCACATCTCGCAAATACAGTGTGGTGATATGCAGAAGATGTCGCGTATTGAGAGCCAGTGTGTGCTGGGTTGTGCTGTCTCTTTCCCACCGTCCGAAACACTCGATGCCATCAAGGCTGAGATCACACAAGCTGTACAGTCCGTTAGCGCAGAGGACGCCTGGCTGAGGGAGCATACGCCTCAAATTATATGGGTTACTGGCGTAACAGGCGGCGAAGTACCTGCTAGCCATGCGCTTTATCAGACCTCGGCTAACGCGGTACGGGTAACCACTGGTGCTGCACCGCATGTCAACCCGATGCATACATCATCAGATATCCGAAACCCTATCGTTGAAGCCGGAATTCCCTGTGTGGGACTAGGTTGCCTTGGTGGTGACCTGACGCAGAACGGTCGACACGATGAATGGATTGATGTCGCAGATTTTCATCGCATGGTCGAAGTAACGACACGCATTGTTACGGATTGGTGCACAGGTGCCCAGGCTCAACATACTTGAATCAGCTAACCGCTAAAGCGGCATACAACATTTACCAACAGAAAGGAGAAGACAATGAAACATCTCTCGCTAAGAGTCATCGCAATCAGCATGGGGCTGTTTGCAATGAACGCTTCTGCGCAAGACTGTCCTGAAGATCTGCCAACTATCGAGCCGGGCAAACTGACCATGTCGATCAACGCGACGTTACCGCCGCGGCAATACATCGACGCCTCCGGTGAACTCAAGGGTATGCACCCGGAACTGGGTAACGAAATTGCGAAACGTCTTTGTCTGGAACCGGTTTACACCAACGTGCCGTTCGAAGTGCAGATTCCGGGGCTGGCGAGCAAGCGTTGGGACATGATTAACACGGGGCTTTACTACAATCCGGATCGTGCCAAGATCATGCAGATGGTGCCGTATGTCGTAAACGCCTTAGCCATTGTCGTGCAAAAGGATAATCCATTGGGTATCACTAGTTATGAACAACTTGCGGGGCAGCCGGTGGCAACAGAAATTTCGGGATTTGCGGATGCACTGATTCGTGAGATTAATGACGAGCAAGTTGCAAATGGTATGGAGCCAATGAAAATCCAGGGCTTCAACACCTTTGGAGATGCCTTTGCTGCCTTGGGCGCTGGTCAGGTACAGGCGGTATTTGGTCCGGACGCAACCGCCGCTTATCTCGCAGAGCAAGGCTCATTTGATGTCGGTGCCTCCGGCTTGAACCCGGGGTTACCCTCCTCATTCGGATTTGATGGTGAGACGGGAGAGGTTCTCGCCAATGCGGTAGCCGATGTATTACGCGGCATGGTGAAAGACGGTGCTTATGACGAAATGATGTCAGCGTATGGTGCAACGCAGATTCAATACTGGGAAGACTACAGCGGCGAGATCGCGGTTTACTACACCCCCGAGTAATGCCCCACAATGCCCGGTCTCATCCATGAGGCCGGGCGTTGACCTACTATGACGCAAGACGCAATGAGTCGATCTATGCCATAGCGAACAAAACCGGAGACGCCAGTGAACTGGAGTTGGGAGATATTCTTTAACTACCTGACCAACGGCTTGATGCTGCGTGGCATGTGGACCACCATCTGGCTGAGCGTCATTTCCATGCTTCTTGGGCTGGGCCTTGGCGTGTTAGCCGCGATGATGAAAATGTACGGCAATCTAGTTTTCCGTTGGATCGCTGAGTTTTACATCTGGCTGTTTCGTGGCACCCCGGTTCTGATTCAGCTCGTAATCATCTACACGGGTCTGCCTCAGCTTGGCATACGACTGACGGTAATTGAATCGGCCATTTTAGGTCTGGCGCTCAATGAGGGGGCTTATCTGGCAGAGATTATTCGTTCCGGCATCATGTCTGTGGACAAAGGGCAAACCGATGCTTCACGGGCTGTCGGTATGACATGGCGACAGCGTATGTGGTTAGTGATCCTGCCGCAGGCAACACGGACCATCATTCCACCACTGGGAAACCAATTCAACGGTATGTTGAAAACGACATCTCTGGCGTCCGTTATCTCGATGGAAGAACTGATGCGTATGGCGCAGATGCTGGCGCAAACTCAGTTTCGTGTTCTTGAAGCCTATACCGTCGCGGCGCTCTGGTATCTCGTGCTGGTCTCCATCTGGAGCATTATCCAGGTACGCATCGAAGCCCATTATGAAAAGCCCTTCGGTCCCGATGAAGCTGTTTCAGCGGATGATAAAAAGAGCCTCTACGAAAAATCCGGGCTGGCCAGAGGGGAGACATGAACGTGGCCGCTGAAAATGAACAAGAGCTCGTGGCGCGCACCGTCGGGAACAGAAAACTCGGCGAACCCATCGTCATCATCGATAATGTACAAAAATCTTTCGGCAACAATCATGTGCTTAAGGAAGTATCGCTGTCCGTGCGCAAAGGCGAGGTGGTTGTCATTTGCGGCCGCTCAGGCAGTGGCAAAAGTACTTTATTACGCTGCATAGACCAGCTTGAGAGCATTGATGAGGGCTCCATCCGTGCGGCTGGGCATTTGATGGGCTTCCGTGAGGCCAACGGCAAGCGCATTGCCCTGCGTGATGCCCAGATAGCTAAGCAACAGCGCGACCTGGGTATGGTGTTTCAGAACTTCAATCTGTTTCCGCATATCAGCGTGATTGAAAACATCACGCTAGCACCTGCACGTATCCTGAAACGTAATGTTGCTGAGGTACGCGAAGAAGCGCGCGCGTTGTTGCAACGCGTTGGCCTGCCAGACAAGGAAAATGCCTATCCCCGCCAATTGTCAGGAGGACAACAGCAGCGAGTTGCAATTGCGCGTGCGCTGGCAATGAAACCGAAAGTCATGTTGTTTGACGAACCTACCTCAGCACTTGATCCCGAGATGATCTCCGAGGTGCTGGATGTCATGGTTGATCTTTCCAACCAGGGAATGACCATGATTGTCGTTACACACGAGATGGGGTTTGCCCGTGCGGCAGCCGATAGAGTGATCCTTATGCATGATGGGCAGATTGTCGAAGAGGCGTCACCCGAAAAGTTTTTTACCAACCCCGACAGTGAACACACAACCTTGTTCCTCTCCAAGATTTTGAAACACTAGTGGCGGGGGTAAGAACAGTATTGGGTGATGTTCCGGCGGCGGACATCGGTACCGTGATGTTCCACGAGCACGTTCTGTTTGACATTGTACCGCCGGGTACAACGGGTGATCGAGAAGCTGCCATTGAGATGCACAATCGCTGGCAAGTTAACTACCGATCCAATGAAACACCCGCCAACGCACATCAGAGAGATCCAGACATCGCGGCCGACGAGCTTCGGCATTTCGCCACCGACGGCGGTAACTTGATCGTTGATCAATCTGTCGGGGGACTTGCACGTGATCCTGAAGGGCTGGCCCGTGTCGCCCGCTCATCCGGTGTTCATGTCGTCGCTTGTGCCGGTAGCTATACCGTTGCCTATCTGCCAGAATCGATGACGGAGATAGATGTCGACAGCCTGACCATGAGGTTCATAAACGAAGTAAATAACGGACTCGACGGCACGTCGATACGCGCTGGCCTGATTGGTGAAATGGGTTGTTCCTGGCCGCTGGATCCTTTCGAGCGCCGCGCACTTACAGCGGCGGCAAGGGCCGCACGGGCAACAGGTGCAGCGCTTTCCGTGCATCCGGGTCGAGCACCAGATGCTTGTGCTGAGATTCTCGACATTATAGAAAACGAGGATCTTGATCTTCAGCGAGTCGTGTTGTGTCACATGGATCGCACGTATCCCGACGGGCACGGGATTGCGGACCTGCTAAAACGCGGTGCTAACGTGGAATGGGACTTTTTTGGTATTGAACAATCACATTACTGGATGGCCGATGTGGACTTACCGACAGACCGGGACAGGCTTCGCCTCATAGCGGAATTTGCAGAGGCGGGCTATGCCGATCAGATTCTGGTGTCTCATGACATCTGTACGAAGACTCGCCTGCGACACTGGGGTGGACATGGCTACGGGCATATCCTGAGAAATATGGTCCCACTCATGTGCCGCTTCGGATTTGAGCAATCGCTTGTCGACAGACTTTTGCGTGCTACACCCTTGCGACTTCTGAGTCTGGAAGAGGCCTCCGAATGAAACACAAGTTTGGCAGAGCGGCCACACCAGAGTCTTTTACGCACTCACCTTCAGCAGATGAGCCTGGCGCTGACAGAACTGTTGGCAGCTTGCGCTATTGACGCTGCACAAGTTTTGCGTTCGGAATAATACTGCCCGGCTTGCCATCGACCAGCTCCAGCACGATGGTATTGGCAAGCTGTTCATCCGTGGCACCACAGAACATGCGCGTATCGTCGCTGAAAAACCGAAATCCCCGGCAAAGCAATTCGCGTTCTGCAAGCTCGACTGATGAATCCGCTGACACGACAGCAACTTCGCTTATCTCATCCGGTAATCCTTCGACCGTCCATTGGATGGCATCGTGTATCCCAGTCAGTAAATCGAAACCTTCCTGTGAAAAAAAGTAGGGGCTATCGGTGATCGAGGTTCCTATCGGGCCCGTGGATATGAAGTCATCTTCTTCACAGATGTCGATTCCTTGATCGAAATCACTCACCGCGCAAAAGGTGCCCGCAATAAGCTTACCGATGCCATCAAAGTATTCACGTTGCCCTTCATAGCTAAACGTTTTGGAATTATCCTCGATATCGGAGAAGCTAGCGTCAAGAGTTGCATATCCCCCGTCATCATCAATTTGACCTTGAGCGTGGCCACGGAAAAATACGGGCAAAGACCTGTCTTCAGAAACAATGAAGTCGTTAGTTGATCCGAGTTCGACAATTTCCACAAGAACACCTGCGTTGTCAGGATTATTTGCGACTAATTTAACGTGTGCATTGACCCTCTCGTCATCGTTTAATAGCTCGAAGTCGGCGATGACTACCTCACTCGGTGAATTGTTTTGATAGAAATACTCACGGGCAGGTAAATCCACATCATCTATAGAAAACTTCGTGACATGCCCATCTTCATTCCAACGGGCGCTAAATTCCTGATCCTGCCAAAGTGTTAGAACAAACTCCTCACCCATTGTTCTTTCATTGCTCAGGAGCGTTTGTACCGAATGATCGTAGGGTGCCCCGTCTAGTTGTGAATA
>JBGCFI010000076.1:0-108870 GCA_045106855.1 Granulosicoccus sp. | reverse complement strand
TCAATAGAATAGTCAGGAATAACTTTCGCCATCAACTCATCGGGATCAATAGTCGAATAGCTACACTTTAATTCTGCAACCATAAAATACGCTTCCATGTTTTTGAAAGACTATAAGCGGGGAATATGCAATTAGTCCGCTTTGGGCCGGGAGTGTCGATTCTAGGCCGTCTTCCCAGAGCATAACAACTGGCAGGTCGGTGCCCATTCCAGCCGGTCAGGTAATTACCAAATTCATGCTAGTGCAAACCTTTCGATTGACAGGTTCATCCTCAAAGCGAAACTCAACAAATAACATTTGCCGTAACTTGTAGGTGCGGCGCGGGCGGGTTGGGGTCGACGCAGGAAACGGATCGGATAGGCATCGGCGCAACTGTCAGCTCCATGCGCCTCGTTAGATTTGGAATCAGCACGCACAAATTTGAAACACGATTTAAAATCCTTTGTTTTCCTTCATCCAAAATATTTCCTCAGCCGTCGATACACGTCCCAGTATGTCATTTCGATGCGGGTAGCGACCAAATTGATCAATAATTTCTTTATGCTTTATTTCGTATTCCAATCCAGGTAGGTCTTTGAAGAGTTCAATTGCTTGTTCGTGAACTACACGTGACTCGCTGTGCATATATGGCATGTAGATGAATGAGCGTTTCGTGTCCTCAAAATTCTGATCACTTCCACATCTTACAGCTTCTTGAGCTAGCGCTAGAGCTAACGGATCAGAGTTAAATGACTCTGGTGTCCCGCGAAACATATTACGAGTAAATTGATCGAGTACAATAATTTCAGCCAGTCTTCCGTCCGGGACATCCCTCCAATGAGAAGTTTCACCGGCCACGATTTGACGATAAGTTTGTATAAATAATTTCTTGATTCGAGCATCCAGTTCATCTGATTTTTTATACCAGTCTGCAGGTTTTAGGGTATTGAACCAAAAATCGATAACACTGTTCATACTTTTGATATCCATGCTTCAATTTACGGAGTGTCGACTACTCTATGTCATTGTAGTTATGAAGACTATGTATTTCTATGGAGCTGAAAGGAAAGGATCCAAATATTGTTGAAAGATAACTGGCAAGCCTACATTAGACTTCGCAGTCAGTATGATGCAAAACAACACTTCATATTGAAACATATCACCG
Organism: Granulosicoccus sp.; assembly: GCA_045106855.1. Taxonomy (GTDB): domain Bacteria; phylum Pseudomonadota; class Gammaproteobacteria; order Granulosicoccales; family Granulosicoccaceae; genus Granulosicoccus. The sequence continues at coordinate 107,726 of JBGCFI010000076.1, read as the reverse complement.
AAATGAACTCTGTCGTATGTCCGGTTCAAGCTGATTATCGCCGTTGGCAAGGTACAGTGAAAACCAGATCTAAAATCATGGACAACGGCCGGAATGGGCCGATTCCAGAACAAAAGCTGACGTCAATAAATGTCCGCTTAGATATTCTAGCTGAATGAGGCCGACATATCGCGATCGTCATGCTGGACTCCAGATGATCACAAATTAGAGAGTCTAATTTGTTGATGTTTATGCCCTAATTTCTTATTTGGACGTCAGTTGGTCCCATTGTGACCATCCCAGGTCCGAAAAGGACTTTAGATGGTTTCGGTCCTATTGGGCCTGAAGTTCATTTCATCGATACCCCAAAGAATGTCCGAAAGAAGCGCGTAGACTAAAGGAAGGCAGAAAAAGACCCTGATGTATACGTTTTTGATGTCACTGATGCGATGTTCAATTTTATGGAGCCAAGGTTCGAGCAACCCGAGAATGTAGAACTTGAACATGGTATTCGTGTTGATGCAGGATAATGGGCGAATTGCTGTGACTAGCGTGTCAGCCTTGATTTCATCTGAATGCTGCAGGCGGGATTCACAACGTAAATCAAGTGATTGGATGTGTATCAATATAGATTTATTGGCAGCTGATGTGCCAGAAAGTGTATGAAAACAGCTATTGAAAATGTCTTGTGTTCGACATCATTGACATCTACTCAAATGGAAAAATTACTGGAGAATCCAATGTGTGAATTTAGGCGTCAGGCGTGTCTATGTATTTTCTTGTTTTTATTAGTGGCAAGTAGTTTTAGAGCTGTTAATGCTGCATCCCAACAAGCTACTTATAAAATGGATCTTAGTATTGAATGGAGTCAGAACCTTGCGCCCTTCGAGTTTCCTGATGGCGCACATATGTCCTCATTGATTGGTTTAACCCATCAAGATCGCTACCGATTGTTTGAAGATGGCGCGACGGCATCGTCAGGTCTTGAACTCGTGGCTGAAAACGGTCGTTTTGGGATACTGAGAGCTCAATTTGAAGAGTTGGGGCGAAAGCAACGAGTAGGCACTGTTGTCATGGCTGATGGAATAAAGAAGGTGCCTGGCAAGATATCTACAACCTTTACCTCAACAACGGATCATCCCTTGCTGTCTGTAATTACTATGCTGGCACCAAGTCCTGATTGGTTTACCGGGGTATCTGGAGTGTCGTTGTTCTCTGATGGTGAGTGGGTCGACGAAATTAATTTACCTCTTTGGGTTTGGGATGCAGGGACGGATAGTGGTGTGACTTTCAAGTCTGATAATGAAGATACACAGCCACGCGAGTCAATACGATTGCTTTCCACTGAACATTTCTTGAACAACCAAGGCTTGATGAGATTCGGAAGTATCTCAATAACTCGTCAGCATTAAGCTGTTTGGTGCCCTGGTTGATGCAGGAAAGTTTGCTGGCTTTAATACGATTCCCTATATAGAACTACATGCAGCCCCTTGCTCTGAAATTGCGGATTTCAGAAATTGCTTCTGGCCAATACAAAATTTATATTCAATAGTCCCAAGGACATCAATGTTACGGCTAGAAATTATGGTAACTGGATCGTCTGGATATTTATTGTTCCTTTTTCTTCAATTGGGCTATTTCGGTTGTGCGATAGGTAGCGACAAGCAGACTAACGATGATATGTCGACGGGAAGCGAAGCACTAAGTGGGAATATCGAATTAGGAGAAGCGAGATAGAATCAAACCTGTAAAGATTGCCATGGGGTCGCCAGGAAAGGGGTCGCCGGTTACCCCAAAATATCTGGTAAGGAAATTTCGCACACAAGATCTAAATTGGAATCATATAGAGATGGAATAAAGATCGGGCCCAATTCGTCCTGGATGATCATGATGGCAAAGCCATTGACAGATGAGGAAATCACGAATTTTGCAGGCTCATACAGGTGCAGTGACATTGAACCAGCGCTTTGGCCCGGCATTGAATCTGAATCTACATTTTCATGTGCTAATTATTGATAGCGTCTTTTCGCTCAAGAACAATGCAGATCTGAGATTTCATCGGGTCAATGCCCCCAGGAGTAAAGAGCTCAATGCGTTGGCCGCTACGATCAGCTAGCGAGCTGCCCAGTACCCGGAACGTCGGGAAGCGCCCGGCGAGGGGTGCCCGGCGAGGGATTGTTGGCGAGGGATGGTTGGCGAGGGATGGTTGGCCCGAGATAAGTACAGTGATCACCTGAACTTGGCATTGGAAGATGTGGAGAGTGCTACTTTGCAACAGCTGCAAGGCCACTCGATCACGTATCGGATAGCCACGGGGCCTGATGCGGGACGCTAAGCGCCCACCGCGCAAACATGTCCAGCCAGTGAGGAGGCGGGTAGGGCCGCCCGGGTAGGGCCGCCCGGCCAGAGCAATGACTGCGTGGTGGTGACTGATCAGGCGCCAGGGCTTTGATGGAGTAAGCAGATGGGTTTTAGCGGGTTCGTCAAACAAGTAGGTGAATAGTCATGGGTACTTCTTACTGATGAAATACGCTGACTGGGGCTTATTGTGGGTGGTGGCTTAGTAGTGGTAGGTGGCATATTTTCCCCCGATGAAAGCCTGCCTTGCGTGGGACAGATGAGTTCATCGTTCGCATTGAGAGAAATTAAAAAAACACCATGGTGTTGCCGATTTAAAATACCAATGATGTAAGCATCAGCGTGTCTGGTGATTACTTAGCAGGCGCATTGTGTGCTCACCTGTCCTTTATCGGGCCGACTAACCAGGTAGCGGTTGCCCGGGTTACCACATCCCCGGCCAGATCCCGGATTTCGGTATCGATGGCCACCTCGTGACGATCATCGCCGTCGGGAACAGAGCACTTGCATTCGGCGCGCAGTTCACCGCGTGCCTTTTTTTCGTAACTGACGTTCAATCCCACCAGGATGGCATTCATACCAGCTGGCAAACCAGAGATCATCGCAAGGCCTGTTGATAGCTCAGCCATATTAGCCAGGGCAATGGCGTGGACTGAATTAAGATGATTGCGCACACGGCGTCTGTCAGGCAAAACGACAATCGCATGCCCTGGTTCAAGGTGGTCCACACGCGCATGTATTGAACCTGTGTACGGTATGACCTTCCCCAGTATTCGACTAAACAACCGGTTGCCCAAGGGTAGTCCTGCACACCGGTTCCAGATTCGCAAAAGCTTGATGCCGCTGGTCTCAGCCGGGGTACTGTCTGCCTTTGACATGCTCAATAGTTCGACCTCTACGGGGTGGGAAATTCGTTGGATACCAGGATGTATTGGACATCTTTGTTCAGTTTACAGCAGTCAGCCACCAACCTTCGCGAGCCGGATGTGTTCTCGTCAGGCAGGGATATATAAGTTCGAGCCCTATAGGAATACAAATATTAAGAAGCCGCTGTCGCAATCAGCCGCATTCTTATTCAAGGCAGGCCTTAACTGCTATTCTTGACACGGTGAGAAGCCTACCTGACGACTTGTATTCTTAAGTTTACGGATACGCTTCAATGGATGATTAAGCAAGGAACGATCAAGCACTATGACCCAACCTGCAATTGCCATGATGATGGCGATGGACAAAAACCGACTGATCGGCAAAGCTGGTGGAATGCCCTGGCACGTACCCGGAGAGATGGCTTACTTTAAGCGTGTGACAATGGGAAAACCTGTGATTATGGGACGCAAGACCTTCGAGTCTATGGGTAAACCGCTTCCCGGGCGCACCAACATTGTAGTAACGCGCAGTAGCGACTGGGCGGCTGAGAATGTTGTCGTAGCTCATGATCTTGATAGTGCGCTGGAAATCGCGAGGCAGGTTTGTTTGTCGGCAAGTACGCCAGCTGATGAGATGATGGTTATAGGTGGGGCAGGGCTCTGTCGGGATGCCATGGCTATCACAAAACGTCTGTATCTGACAGTCATTGACCATGCGTTTGAAGGCGATACCTGGCTGGACAGTTTCGAGTGGGATGACTGGCAGATTGTGTCCGAAGATGTTCAGGATGTCCAAAACACTGGCGGATATCCGGTGACCTACTGGGTGCTTGAAAAGGCTTGAATCGCTAAGCAGACAGGACAAGATGGTTAGCGCTTTGCGAAGTGAATCGTGCCGCCAGCACGATCATACTCACTCCCGAATTACTCACTATGAAACGCACATAGAAGGCATTCGCTGCATTGCCGTGCTCAGTGTGCTGTTCTATCACTTCGAGTTTGAGGCCATCCCGGGTGGTTTTGCCGGTGTGGACGTTTTTTTTGTCCTGAGCGGGTTTCTGATCACACGACTACTGTTGACTGAGATAAGTCAGGATACCTTTAGTTTCAAGCGCTTTTACATTCGACGTATACGGCGTTTGGCGCCAGCGCTTATTGCAACACTTGTGATGACGTTTATTGTCGCTGGTATCTTTCTGAACCCCTCACATTTACAACGCGTCAGCGGTGCCTCGATAGCATCAATGTTATCGATTTCCAATGTCTATTTCTGGTTAGAGTCCGGCTACTTCGATGCAACAGCAGAGCTCAAACCCTTGTTGCATACCTGGTCACTGAGTATCGAAGAACAATTTTATCTGCTATGGCCCGCGTTGATATTTTTCATGCGTGGCCGTCCTGCCAGGTTTATCGGTGTAGTTTTCGTGGTGCTGTTTCTTATCAGTCTGGCAGCGGCAAGGCTGGGTACCGCTCATATTCCTGAAGCTACTTTCTTTCTCATGCCATTCAGGGTTTATGAGTTTGCAGCCGGCGCAGTACTTGCGCTGCTGCCGCTGGCACGTTGGCGCGGCGCCCGTTGGAATGAGTTGATGGTAGCGCTCGGCCTTGCAATAGCCTATTTCGATTTTACAACATTTGATAAAAATACGCCGTATCCGGATGTTAACGCGTTACTGCCTTGTGTCTCTACAGCACTACTCATCGCTTTTGGAACAAGTCCGGTGTTGGGTTATTTGCTGCGTAATCCGATCAGTGTGTTCCTGGGCAGGATCTCCTACTCGTTGTACCTGGTGCATTGGCCGGTCGTTGTTTTCTACAAGCACATCAGTTTCCAGAATGTTGTTGTCGGAAAAACGCGACTGGTACTTCTGCTGTTTACCTTTACTCTGGCAATCGCCTTGCACTACATGATCGAAAATCGATTCAGAGCGCCATTAAAAAAGAGACGGCCCGGGAGTTTGCGACGCGGGGCATTGTGGCTGGCCTTGCCGTTGATCGTCCTGGTGGCGTCGGTTCATGCCTATAGCAATGACGGTTGGCGAACTCGTTTCGATGGGAACGTTATTGCAGCAATTGGAGATATTGAAGCCAAACAGCTCATTCGCCGCACATACATTGAGACGACAGATTCTGTCTCTAACATGCCATTCGATGATGGGCGATTGATCAGGTTGCTGGTGATGGGCGATTCTCATGCTACTGACGGCTTCAACGCGCTTTATCTGAGTAACCCTGTGCCACAAACTGTGTCAGTGAGACGTCTGGAGATTGATGATGTGTGTCTGTACCTGTTTGTCGACGATGGCGTAACAGAAGAACCTGAACAGGTACAGCAACGTTGCCGTGAGCATTTCGAATTTGTTAAATCATCCCGTCTTCTTGATGATGCAACGCATGTCGCGCTCTCCACTCGTTGGCAGAAAAATACGTTTGCCTACCTGCCAGCCTTTACCAATTACCTGATATCACGTGATAACCGCGTTATCGTGATGGGACGAACCGCAGAGTATAAAAATGTACCGTCGTTTTTACTCAAGCATGGTCTGGCAGCGTCCATCGGTACAATATTGTCCAACAATCGAAACACCGCGCTGGATCAGTTGAACAATGAACTTAAAGCGTTAACTGAATCTTTTGGTCTGCCTTACGTGGATAAGCTGCCGTATCTTTGCACGTCGTTGCCATCAAGCTGCGATGTGATTGATGCTGACAGCAACATTCTATATACCGATTATGGTCACTGGAGCCTGGAAGGTGCCCAATTGTTTGGTGAGCGTATTTGGAGCGATCCAGCGTTTGTTAAACTCCTGATTGATCAAGAGCGTAAAAACTAGCGGCATTTCACCCATACGCTTTCTTTGCGTTCAATGGCATAGGCACTCAAACATCCTCCCCAGACACAGCCTCGGTCGGTCGGCATGACATCAGCTGGGCTCATGGCTGGATGACTTGACCAGTGGCCAAATATGACACGACTGCCCAAGGGTTTTCTATCGGGCAAGGCATACCAGGGGCGCAGATGTTTCGGGGCATCGGCAGGGCCGCCATTAAATTCGAAGTCCAGTGCCCCATCCAGTTGACAGTAGCGCATACGAGTGAATACGTTAATAGCAAATCGATTGAGCTTGTGTTTTTTGAGACCCTTACTCCAATAAGCTGGCGTGTTTCCGTACATATTTTCGAACAGCTCATCGGGGTTTGTAATCAGGGCCTTATGAAGCTTGTCCGCCAGTCGTGTTGCTCTTTTCAATGACCAATGCGGGTGAATACCCGCATGTACCAGAGTGTGACCTAAGGTGGTATCGGTGTGCAGCAGAGGACGCGCGGCCAGCCAGTTGCATAACTCGTCTCGATCCGGGGCGTTAAGAATACGTTTAAGCGTATCCTTGCCGGATGGCTTGCGATAACCGTACACCACAGCCAGAAGGTGTAAATCGTGATTTCCCAATACACTGATGGCGGCATCGCCCAGCGATTTTACAAACCGTAAAGTCTGTAACGATTTGGGACCACGATTCACCAGATCGCCGACAAACCACAGTCGATCGCTTGCCGGTTCAAACCGCAGTTTTTCCAGAAGGCGTTCCAGCGAATTCAGACAACCTTGCAGATCACCTATGACGTACGTGGTCATGACAGTCAGTCCGGGTTGTTCAGGAATTGAACGCTAGTGAAGTATGCGAGGTGCGGACAACAGGAAATCGGCAATCGGTGCCTTGAATTCTGTTCCGTCGTCCGTAACCAGCATATAACTGCCGCCCATGGTACCCATGGATGTTTCCAGCATGGTGCCGCTCGTATACTGAAAACCTTCGCCGGGTTTCAGGTGAGGTTGTTCACCGACCACGCCTTCGCCTTGTACTTCCTGAACCTTGCCATTGCCATCCCGGATAACCCAGTGACGCGTTAGCAGGCGTGCGGCCGTATCACCAACATTACGGATAGTCACTGTATAGGCAAATACGAAGCGGTTACGTTCAGGGTCAGATTCGGACTCAACGTACAAGGTGTCTATATCGACTTCGATGTTGCGTCCGGTATTGTCTGTGTCGGCGTTCATGTCGAGGTTCACATCGATGGTCATGTGTGGGTCTGGCGTGTTGTCGCCGCGGCGGGGATTACCATATTATCATTGCAGGGGCGCGTTACGTTAACCTCAATGTGTTTAGCAGGACTCTGTGGGCGCGACCCACGCTAATGAGCTTGAGTCGCCAGATGTCCGGCCAGGCGTTTAAAGTCCTCCAGTGACAAAGTCTCAGCCCGTGCCTGTGGGTTGATCTGCAGGGCACCAAGTTGCTGCTCGTCCAGATGCCCTTTGAAGTTGTTACGCAAGGTTTTACGCTTGTTGGCAAAGGCCAGACGAGTGACCGCCTGCAGCGCAGTCAGCTCGGCAGGGTCCAGCGCATCATCGCGCGTTTTGAGCCGCACCACGGCAGACTCGACCTTGGGAACCGGGTCGAAAGCCGATGCCGGCACAGTGAATAGTGGTGTAATGGTAAATACGCTTTGCATGAGTACGCTGAGTCTGCCATACGCTCGCGTTCCAGAAACCGCATGCAGGCGATCAACGACTTCCTTCTGCAGCATGACGTGCACATCGCGGATCACAGGATGATGCGCCAGAAGTTCGATAAGAAGTGGTGTGCCAATATTGTAGGGCAGGTTGCCAACGATGCGTAAAGGGTGCCCGTTAGCCATGGTTTGCCAATCTACCTCGAGTACATCGCCCTCGTGAATTGTCAGCTTGTCCAGCTTGCGTTCGTGTAGCCGCGCTATCAGGTCCCGATCAATCTCCACGACCGTCAGACTCTCGAGGTGGTCGAGCAACGGCAGGGTCAGAGCGGCAAGTCCGGGGCCCACCTCGACGACATGATCATCGCGAGCAGGCTTCATGGCAGACAGCATGCGCGTAATGATTGATTCGTCATGCAGGAAATTCTGGCCGAAACGTTTGCGAGCTCTATGTTTCGCAGGTTTGTTCTGTTGCGGGCTCAAGAGGACGCTGCCAGCTTTTCGGCCAAAGTCAGAGCCGCGTGCAGACTACCTTGATCAATTTTTCCGGTGCCGGCTTTATCCAGAGCGGTTCCATGATCAACTGACGTACGAATGATCGGTAGTCCCAGGGTAATATTGATTCCCCGGCCAAAGCCTGCATACTTGAGAACCGGTAAACCCTGATCATGAAACATGGCCATGACGGCATCAGCGCCTTTTAAGTGATGTGGTGTAAACAAGGTATCAGCGGGCAGGGGGCCTTCGAGTTTCATGCCGCGTTTTCGCAGGCGCTCCAGCACCGGCTCGATAACATCGATTTCCTCGCGACCCATATGACCACTTTCTCCGGCATGCGGATTTAAGCCAGCCACCAGAATGTGTGGATCAGCAATTCCAAATCGTGTAACAAGATCCCGATGCAGAATGCAAAGAGCCTGTTCAAGAACAGCCGGAGTAAGCGCCGCGGCTACCTCATTCAAAGGCAAGTGAGTTGTCGCTAGCGCTACCCGCAAATCACCGGTAGGGGTGTCGGTAGCCAGCATCATTACCGGCTCACCGCCGGTGCGCGATGCCAGATATTCGGTATGGCCGGTGAAGGCGATACCGGCGTCGTTTATCACGCCCTTGTGCAAAGGTGCCGTCACCATTGCAGAATATTCACCGGCCATGCATCCGTCAGTGGCCATGTCCAGAGTTTTCAATACATGAGCGGCGTTGCGCGAATCGATAACACCACACGCGCAAGGAACATCCAGCGGTATTGGCTTGACCGCGAGCGCGCCGGCCTCGCATGGAATATCGATACTGTTTGAACTCTCCAGGCGCATAACCTTCAGCGGCAACCCGAGCAGGCGCGCGCGATCTTGCAGTAGATCCGGATCGGTGACGGCAATAAGCCGTGAGCTGCGTGGCTTCTGCGCGAGCATCACAACTAAATCCGGCCCGATGCCTGCGGGTTCGCCCGGGGTTATTGCGATCGGGGCTATGCGGTCTTTGTCAACGGTCACGATCAGTCGCGAATTTCCACGTAGGATTCATCCCGCAGTTGCTGCGACCAGCGTTCGGTTTCCTGTTCTACCTTGCGCAGACGCAAAGCGTTGGCAGCCTGTTCACGCAGAGCCTGCTCATCGATTTTAGTGACACGTTTGTCGAGAATCTGCATCAGGTGCCAGCCGAACTGTGTACGAAACGGCTGACTGATGGCATTGATTGCCAGCGATTCTGCCATTTGATCCATTGCCGGTGGCATCTGCCCCTGGGTGAACCAGGGAAGCTCGCCGCCGATGTTGGCACTGTTGGGGTCCTGGCTCAAGCTGGCGGCTAGATCGCCAAAAGGTGTTCCGTTGACGATTTGTTGTCGAGCCCTTGCGAGTGTCTGTTCAATAGAGCGATCGTCTCCAGCGATAAAAATATGTCGTGCCAGCGTCTCTTGCTGTGTTGTCAGATCGCCACTTTGTTTGTCGGCAAGCTGTACCACATGCAATCCGTTATCCGAACGCAATGGGCCTGCCAGCCCGTTCACATCCAGATCGCGAACCGCATTAGCCAGAAACTCAGGTAGTTCCTGCAGGGTTCGCCATCCCAGATCGCCGCCTTGCAAAGCACGCGCCCCGTCTGAACTTGCGGCAGCTACCCGGGCAAAGTCATCGCCCGAACGCAAACTGGCCAGAACAGCTTCCGCACGGGTGTTGGCCTCAGCAAACTGTGCATCTTCGGCTGACGAAGGGACTGCTATCAGGATGTGATTTATTCTGTAGCGCTGTCGCTCTGCCACATCGTTCTTGGCTGCATCGACAAAGTCGTCAATTTCCTGTTGTGACACCCGGATGCGGGATTGAACATCACGTTCGATCAAGCGTTGAAGCAGGATCTCCTGTTCGATGTTGTCGCGAAACTTATCGTAGCTTATACCCTGTTGCTGGATGGTGTCGCGAAAGCGCAACGTATCCATATTGTTGTTGCGCGCGATCTGTTCGATTGCACGATTGACGCTGCCCGGATCGACGGCAATTCCCAGCTGACGCGCATGCTGACGGCGAACTTCCTGATCGATCAGTTGATCGAGCAGTCGTTCGTTGATGATGTTATCGGGCGGCGTACTTTGGGAATTGCTCCGGGCCTGTTGCTTGTAGAACTCAACCGCGTCGCTAAGATCGCTATTGAGTACAACACCTTCATTGACAACAGCGCGTATCCGGTCGAGTTCGATATCCTGCGCATTAGCGGTCTGTAAGGATGAGGCTAATAGCCACGTTAGTCCAAAACAGGTCGCAAGCGTCGCAGGCACGCTCCTTTTTAATAGTCTGTTCATTGAATCGATAATTAATCTGATCATTCCAGGGTATCCCGATAGCCGGTTACTGCATTTTCAAGCAGTGCACCGTAGTTCTGCCCCAATGGCGCCAGGCCTTTAAGCACTAATTGAAGGTAAACGCTGACGTTGTGGTCCTCTCCATCGTCAGCGATATAGCGTCTGGCTGCAAACCGTGTGGCCCAGCAGCAGCTTTCGTATTCGATCGCCAGTAAGGATTCGATACTTTGATCCGCATCCAGCGAGTAGTTCCAGCGGCCGGCGATACGCCACGAATCATTAATCTTCCAGAGGGCGGATAGATCGATCTGTTCAGTCCTTTGCTGACGTTCTTCTGATTTGACAACGCGATGCGCAACATTTGCGATGTGATTGGGACTAAGCCTGTACCCGAGTGCCAGTGAACTTCTTACGGTACTGGTCTCGTCCGGGTTCCATTGTATGCTGCCCTTGCCAACCCAGTCTTGTGTCAGTGCGGTAAAAACTTCGCCGACAAAATCTGAGGTATCGCGCGTTTCGACAGAATTTTGCGGCAGTGTGACGCGCCGATCATCGAAATACCGAATCTGCCCGACACTGGCACGGAACAGATCACGACCATCTTCGCCATCGATAGTGCGAGTGGTGAGTGCCATCGAGAGCTGGTTGGCATCAGCCAGACGGTCAGCGCCGCTAAACCGGTTATCGCGAAAAAGCTGACTGATATTGAAATCGAACGCGCTTGAATCGAAGACTGGAATCCCGGACTGGTCAGTGTGTGGCACACGCAGGTAGAACAGGCGGGGTTCCAGTGTTTGTACAGAGCCTCTATCGTCAAGTACACGGTCAAAGAACAGGCCACTGTCTACACTGAGCGTATTGAGATTTCGGGAGCTGGTTCTTTCAAAGATATCGCCCGTATTGTTCAGGTTGTAATAGGTGAAACGATGAGAAACGCTCGGCCGGAAAAACCAGGCATCTCCGACCATTGGCAGCTCCAGCTTTGGCTGTAAATCCAAACGCGCTCCGGTAACCGCATCATCCTTGTCAAAGTAAACGAACTCGCCAACCAGATCAGCCCTGATACCCAGAGGCAGCCTGCCTGAATCAACTTCTACCTTTATCTGCGGTAGCCGCGAATGAGGACGATCTTCTGCAGATATGCTTTCATCAACTGTCTGGAAACCTTGCAGCCGAGCCAGGCCGTGGACACGATCTCTTTCGAAAATCAGATCGGCTCGCTGCTCAAGATGTGTGATGCTCGCCAGTTGTAAACCATTGCCCAGATCTTCCAGATAATCTTTATCGGATACACGACGCGCAATAATTTCTGATGTGTACTCGGCGTTGAACCTGCCGTTGTGGCGTAACTGCGTGAAATACCGGGAGTCGTTGTCCAGAGCGCGATCACGCAGGTATTCATGATCCAGAGTCCACATGCCTTGCCAGTTTTTGTAACGAAGCTCGGTTTGCAGTTGTGTCCCCCGTTTACTCATGAATCTAGGGGTAAACGTCGCATCGGCTTCGGGGCGAATATTCCAGTACCAGGGCAGATGCAACTCGAGTCCGGTGGATTCGCCGCGCGCAATGACTGGCGCCAGAAATCCGGTTTTACGCTTGTCACTAATCGGAAAACTGAATACAGGGACTGCCAGCAGGGGGACACCTTTGAAGACCAGGCGCAGGTTCTTTGCGGTGCCTACACCCTCGGATGGATAGAGCTGCAGGCTGTCAGCTTTCAGGTACCAGCTTCTATCGCCGGGAGGACAGGTGGAATAGGTAGCGCCAGTTAGCGCAAAATCACCATTGGGCAAGCCCTCCATCGCCGATGCGGTTCCGGTGGCTCGTTTGCCGTTCAGATCGAGTTGGTAGTCACTCTCACCGGTAGTGAATATATCGTCGTCGATGTCTATGTAGGCGTTGTTACTTTCCAGCTGAACACCGGCTCCTAAAAAGCTAAGCGAGCCCTCGACTGAGAGTTCACCGGTGTCCTGGTTGTACAACGCATTTTGAGCGGTTAGCTTGCGCCCCAGATATTCGATGATGGTATTGCCTTGCAGCGTGACGACACCACCGTCGGTTTCGACGCTATCGGCTTCTGCCGTGACGGGAACCCCGGGCTGACTGGCGAAAGTTTCGGGGGAGTACACGAACGCTGGCGCCGGACACAGAGCCGCCTCGGCGACTCGGCAGGCGCTCAGGACGCAAAACACTCCTGTAGTAATAAAGGGCAGACGCCTGATGTGGAAATTCCAGCCAGAAGGGTCGAAGTCTTAATGATAGTCGGCTTTGCCTTTGGTGTGGTGTAATAGGCGGTTTCCCGACAGGGTTTTACGGAAGGGCATCGTGGTTGAAAAGCGTACACCGGTAGTTCTTGATCCAAGCTGGAAAAAGCGTCTGGAAGCAGAATATGCATCGGAATATATGCAGGAACTGCGCGCATATCTTGCACATCGGAAAGCTCAGTCGGCGGTGGTTTTTCCACATTCGAGCGTCTGGTTCAACGCCTTCGCATTGACGCCATTTGAAAAGGTCAAAGTGGTGATCCTCGGGCAGGACCCCTATCACGGACCCGGCCAGGCTCACGGCTTGAGTTTCTCGGTGCCCGAAGGTGTTGCTATTCCGCCCTCGCTGCTCAATATCTTCAAGGAAATCGACAACGATCTGGGACCGATGGATGACCCCCTGGCCAAGCGTCGTAAAGGTTGTCTTGTTCCATGGGCCGAGCAGGGCGTCTTTTTGCTCAATAGCGTCTTGACGGTGGAAAGCGGGCAAGCGGCTTCTCACCAGGGGCGTGGTTGGGAGACGTTTACAGACAGCGTGATCAAGAGTCTGAGCGATGAGCGAGAGCACCTGGTTTTTTTACTGTGGGGAAGTTACGCGCAAAAAAAAGGGCAAGTCATCGACGCCGATCGCCATCTCGTGCTAAGTGCGCCTCATCCTTCGCCGTTATCGGCACATCGCGGTTTTCTCGGCTGCCAGCACTTCTCCAAGGCCAATGAATGGCTCGATTCGCACGGTGAGAAGCCCATTGACTGGTGCAGCGTTCGTTAACGAATGATAAAAGCGCCTGTGCCGGCGTGTTCGCGGCCGCTATTTTGTTCAGCGTCTACTAGACTCTTGTGCTAACCCGTTCAGTGAATATTTTGGTGAAGAGCGTACGCTGTAAGCGAAGACTTCTAACCGTGTTTGTAGTGCTCGCCTGTGCCTGCAATGCTGTTTTGGCGAATGAAAACGCCGACCGGTATATACAGCGCGAAAGCGTGCGCGACTATATCCGGACTGTCAGTGCCGACAACGACCTGAACGTTAATCGCGTAGCGGGGTTTTTCTCGCGACTGACTCGCCAGCAAAGCATTCTGGATGCTATTGCCAGACCGGCGGAGCGGACCCTGACGTGGCGCGAGTATCGCCCAATCTTCGTGACAAAAAAACGTACCGAAGGCGGTAAGGCATTCATGCGCGAACACCGGGCTTTGCTCGATCAGGCGCAAACCCGTTTCGGGGTGCCGGCTGAAATCATAACGGCCATTATTGGAGTCGAAACCTATTACGGTGGCAACACAGGCTCCTACGGTGTTCTTGAAGCACTGGCTACCCTGGCATTTGATTTTCCCAGACGTTCGGCATTTTTCACCCGTGAGATGACTGAATTTCTGCTACTCAGTGAAAGCGAGGGCTGGGACACTGTGTCGGTAAAGGGCAGTTATGCCGGCGCCATGGGCATGCCGCAATTCATTTCATCGAGCTACCGGCAATATGCCATCGATTTTGATGAAGACGGCACACGCGATCTGTTCTCGAGCCCTGCAGACATAATTGGTTCTGTGGCTAATTATCTTTCGAGACATGGTTGGCAAAAGGCGGCCCCCATCGCTGAGCAATGGTTACCTGAAGACGGGATTACACAGCCCATGCGACAGCTTGTACGTGAAAGTCTGTCGCCGGTAATTGATGTGGAGACTGTGAACGCAATGGGATTCACACCTTCCGGCGCAAAGGCAAGCGAAGCACTTAGTGTCATGACAATGGATGGTGAAAGTGGACAGGAGTTATGGGTGGGTTATCAGAATTTTTACGTGATAACACGATACAACCACAGCCGACTCTACGCGATGGCGGTATTTCAGCTGGCCGAAGCTATTCGCCGGTCCGCCGGAGAGTCATCGTGAGCACTGGCAGTCTGGCACTTAGCGTTTTGATAGCGAGCTCACTGGTGCTGTCTGCCTGTACCGCCACGGTGTCGGAACCGGTCTGGAAGAAAGCGGTTGCAGGTGATGGCCCAGGCAACCCGGCATTGCTGGCCACCACTAGTATGGAAGTGAGAAATCTGCCTAAATCACGCTCTGGAAATCGATCCGAGTATGAGGTGTTTGGCGTGCGCTATGCCGTCCTGGACACCGCGCGGAATTTCAGGGAGCGCGGTGTGGCCAGCTGGTACGGCTCCAAGTTTCATGGAAACGCGACCGCCAGCGGTGAAATCTACGACATGCATCAGATGACAGCCGCCCACAAGCATTTGCCATTACCCACGTTTGTGCGCGTGACGCGCGTTGATAATGGTCGTTCCATCGTTGTTAAGGTGAACGATCGGGGGCCATTTGTGGGTGATCGAATCATCGATCTTTCGTACGCTGCTGCTGTCAATCTGGACATGCACGACAGTGGTAAGGCTGAGGTGCTTGTCGAAGCACTGAGCCACCATGAACCGGAGGTCGAGGTAGCATCCGGACTAGTGGATAACGCCGTTTCACCTACCATACAGCTGGGCGCATTCAGTGATTTGGCGAATGCCGAGAACCTGATGCAGCGGGTAGAGGGGATGACCCGGCTACCTCTGTATGTTGATTTCGAGAAGGTGCGACAACTTTACAGGGTTCGAATTGGTCCGTTGCGGGATAAACAGGCTGTTGATGCGGCTCTGCAACAGCTGGAAGTCGCCGGGATTGGCGATTTCCAGATAAACAAACCAGTGCGTTGAGCCGTTTTAGCGGTATTCGCCTTGCTCTAGTGCGCGTCAAATACCTTACACTGTTGTGCACGTCTTTCCGTTGGTTTTCTATTTAGTCAGGTTGTCTTCTTATGCACTTCCAATTTACATCCAGCACATGGTTTGCCCGTTGCGCTTTTCTGGTTCTCGCTGTCGTGTTTTCTGCCAGCAGCCAGATTGTGTCTGCCGCGCCACTGCCCGCTGCTCCGCAGCTATCCGCTGACAGCTACATCCTGTTTGATCACAGCAGTGGCAAAGTACTGGCTTCGCAAGATCCCGACAAGCGAATTGAGCCTGCCAGCCTGACCAAAATGATGACGGCCTACATCGTATCGGCGGAACTCAAGCGCGGCAGCGTAACGCTGGATGAGCCAGTGATGATTTCCGAGCAGGCGCAATCCATGGAAGGGTCACGCATGTTCATTGAAGAAAACACGCTGGTGCCGCTCGGTGATCTGTTGCGCGGTCTTATTATCCAGTCCGGAAATGACGCCAGTGTCGCACTGGCTGAACATATCGCTGCCAGCGAGCGTGGATTTGTCGACATGATGAACAGGACCGCGGAAGTTCTGGGTATGAGTTCTACGCGTTTTGCAAATTCTTCTGGACTTCCCGATCCTGATCACTACACAACAGCCAATGATCTGGCCAAGATTGCCAGCGCAATCATCGCCGAACACCCAGAGACTTATAAGCTTTATTCAGAGCGCGAATATACCTACAACAACATTACCCAGAAAAACCGCAATACCTTGCTGTGGCGCGACGAATCGGTAGATGGCATGAAAACCGGCCATACCTCGGCTGCTGGCTATTGTCTGGTGGCATCGGCTGTTCGCGATAATATGCGGCTAGTCAGTATCGTTCTCGGCACTGGCAGCGACAAAACGCGTATATCCGAAAGTCAGCGCCTGTTGAATTATGGATTTCGATTTTTTCGAACCCAGCGCGTGTACGCCGCAGGCGAACAGATCAGCCAGACGAGGATCTGGATGGGCGCTCAGGATGAAGTTCCGCTGGGTGTCGCCGAAGATCTCTACCTGACACTGCCGCGTGATGCATTCGATTCCCTGACCTCACAGATTGAGGTCAACGAGTATGTCCGTGCGCCGATGCGTATCGGCGAGGAGCTGGGGCGATCGGTACTCAAGGTGGATAACCAGGTCATCAGTGATGTGCCGTTGCTCGCCTTGCAAAAAGTGGAACCCGGTGGCATGTTCAAGCGTATGCGACACTCAGTGCAACGTCTTTTCCAGTAACTTATTCGTTCTACCGATCACGCCATGAATCAAGAAACCCTGATCGAATTTCCGGCTGATATTGCGGTCAAGGCCATGGGTTTGCACAGCGATGATTTCGAAGCCTGCATTACCGAACTGGTGATGCCACATATTTTGCCGCAATCGGCTTCGGTGACAACGCGCCCCAGTAAAGGCGGTAAATATCTTTGTGTGAGCGTACGTTTTACCGCTAAGAATCTGGAGCAACTGCACGCGGTTTATGGTGCACTGAAACAGGAACCGCGAGTCCTGTATACCCTGTGAAAACCCGCTATCTGGGGGTGGCTGAGTATTCACCAACATGGCGTGCCATGCGTGAATTCACAGACGCACGCGATGATGACACCCCTGATGAGCTATGGGTCTGCGAACACCCGCAGGTGTACACACTCGGCCAGGCGGGCAAGAAAGAACACATCCTTAATGCGGCAGACATCCCGGTTGTTCAAAGCGATCGGGGCGGTCAGGTTACGTACCATGGCCCCGGTCAACTCGTTATCTATACACTGTTCAATCTCAAGCGAGCTGGTTTTGGTATCCGCGAAATGGTTGTTCGACTGGAAAACAGTGTCATTGACTTACTTGCTGAGCATCATGTCCATGCTCGAAGTCGACGTGACGCCCCGGGAGTCTATGTCGGAGAGGCGAAAATTGCGGCGCTTGGGCTCAGGGTGCGGCGTGGCTGCACGTATCACGGCATCGCTTTGAATATTGATCCTGATCTGGCGCCGTTTCTGGGCATTAATCCCTGTGGATATCAGGGCTTGAGTGTCACCTCCATGCGCGAATTGGGATTAGCACTTGATAAGGAACAAATCGCAGCCAGATTCGTACAATTGATTCATAGTCATCTGGAAACTTCATCGACCAACGCATAATCGCGTTATTGGTACACTCACAACATGGACTACACAGCCCCCTCCCGGTTCGATCCCGAAGGCCACCAACGTGGCGCTGACAAACTGGCCCGCATACCGATCAAGGTTGCACCAACGACAGAGCCGGTGCGCAAGCCCGACTGGATTCGCGCACGGGTGCATAACAACCCCCGCGTTCAGGAAATCAAGCAGATGATGCGGGAGCTGAACCTCTCATCGGTCTGTGAGGAAGCCAGTTGTCCCAACCTGGGAGAGTGTTTCAGTCATGGAACAGCTACATTCATGATCATGGGGGATATCTGTACCCGGCGTTGCCCGTTTTGCGATGTCGCACACGGCAAGCCTAATCCGCTGGATGCTGATGAGCCGCAAAATCTGGCGAAGGCGGTAGGCCAGCTTGGCCTTAGCTACATCGTGATTACGTCGGTTGATCGTGACGATCTGCGCGATGGAGGTGCCAGCCACTTTGACGCGTGTATCAAGGCCGTGCGAGAGCAATGTCCTGGCATTCAGATAGAGGTTCTGGTGCCGGACTATCGTGGTCGCATGGAAAAAGCCCTGGAGGGCATGGCGCCTAACCCGCCAGACGTGTTCAATCACAATCTGGAAACGGTGCCACGCTTGTACAAGCAGTGTCGACCGGGATCAGATTACAACTGGTCGCTGGATCTGCTGGAGAATCACAAAAAACGCTTTGCTGATGTGCCGACAAAATCCGGTCTGATGCTTGGGCTGGGCGAGACCATCGAAGAGGTGAAGCAGGTGATGCAGGATTTGCGTGAGCATCAAGTCGATATGCTCACACTGGGACAATATCTGCAGCCGAGTCGTTCGCATTTACCGGTTGCTCGATTCGTGCATCCCGATGAATTCGACGAGCTGGCAAGGTATGGAGAGCAACTCGGGTTCTCGCATGTTGCCAGTGGACCGATGGTACGCTCTTCATATCATGCTGATAGGCAGGCTGCTGGGGTTGTGGCGAAGTAACGGCACATTGGCTGCTCCTGTCTGGTTTCTCGCGGTCAGCTGCGTCTTGTCACCTGTGTCGACAATCACAGAAACGGCTGTTCTGTAGACGGCAAACGGCCGTGTACGTGCCACGGGCACAATACCGGCTCGAGATCGACGGCCGTTCGGGTGCGGCTAATGGTCGCTAAAACGCCGCCTTAAAAGGAAAACTGTAAGGCGAAATGTGGTATTCATAGTAACGGGCAAGGCTACCGTTTCATCGGTTCAGGCTAGTCTCGTGTCACCCAGTGATATGCATAGTGTCAATTGTGCAGCTGCCGGTGACAGAACACACCAACTACCACAGGATAGGCAACAATGAACAAACACCTCACAACGCTTGCGTGTGCGAGTGCGATAGCTTTGCTGAGCGGCACGGCTAATGCCGCGGAAAAAATAAATATAGGCGCACCCTCCTGGACTGGAGCGCAAGCAATTGCGCATCTGGTTCAAGAGATTGTCGTGTCTCGTATCGGCGGTGAAGCAAACCTGGTCCCCGGAAACAACGCAGCCATCTTTCAGGCTATGGATGCGGGAAAAGGGGACATTGATATGCATCCGGACGTCTGGTTGCCAAACCAGAAGAGCTTTACCGACAAATACGTAGACGGAACCGGAAACGTTTCGCTGTCTGAAAACGCCTATGAGGGAAAGCAGAGTTTTTGCGTATCCAAAGCATTCTCTGAGGCAAACAACGTAACCTCCATCTTCGATCTGGCACGTCCTGAAATTGCCAAATTGATGGATGCCGATGGCAATGGCAAAGGAGAGATCTGGATTGGTGCGCCGGGTTGGGCATCTGCCAATGTTAATGAAGTGAAGGTTCGCGATTATGGTCTGATGCCTTTCATGGAGCCGATACGAGCTGATCAGGCTGTTATGACGGCAACGGTGGGTGATTCCATCGACAAGGGTATCGGCTATGCCTTCTATTGCTATTCGCCTCATGCCATCTGGTTCCAGCATGACATCGTGCGTTTGTCAGAGCCCGAGTTTGATCCTGAAAAATACATAGCATTACAGCCGGATCAGGATCCGAACTGGTTCGAGAATTCAAAAGTCATGACTGAAGATGCACTTAAAAAGGTTCAAATCGCTTACGCCAATACATTGGTAGAGCGTTCACCGGCGATTGCCGAGCTTGTGCAGAACATCAAGTTGACGGGCGACGACGTATCTCAGTTTGCCTTTGAAATTGAAGGTGGAAAAGATGCGGCTGACGTTGCCAAGGAATGGGTCGCTGCCAATTCCGATCGCGTGGATGGCTGGTTGGGTCTTTAAACCCGACGCTTGACGCTCGCTCCGATGGATCACACAGGCCAGGTGTATTTCTGGCCTGTGTGTTTTACATCCGATCGTTCAACCCAGAGATAATAGTTGTGGCAACAGTCAGTTCACCCAGTGGCAGTGCGATAGAGATTGAAGGAATCTGGAAGATATTTGGTGATCGATCAGATGAAGCGCTTTCCGCACTGCAGCAGCAATCACTCGACAAGGAACAAATCCTCAAGCAGTACAATTGCGTGGTTGGGGTAGCTGATGCAACGTTTTCCATAAAACCCGGGGAAATTTTCTGCATTATGGGATTGTCCGGCAGTGGCAAATCCACCCTGGTGCGTCATATCAACCGATTGCTGGAGCCTTCAGCCGGTAGCATTCGCGTTAACGGCGAAGACATCATGTCAATGAACGAAAGTGCCTTGCGTCAGTATCGCAATGAGCACATTTCGATGGTCTTCCAGAATTTTGCGCTGATGCCGCATCGCTCGGTCATTGACAATATTGCCATGCCGCTTGAAATACGCGGCGTCAACAAGAATCAGCGAATGGAAATTGCTCAACGCACCATGGAGCTGGTAGAGCTCACTAACTGGGGTAACAAATATGCACACGAGTTATCCGGTGGTATGCAACAACGGGTGGGACTGGCAAGAGCGCTTGCTGCCGATCCCGAAATTCTCCTTATGGACGAACCCTTTAGTGCACTTGATCCCCTGATTCGAAGGCAGTTGCAAACCGAGTTCATGCGCCTTGCTGCCGGGTTCAATAAAACAACAGTATTCATTACCCATGATCTTGATGAAGCGGTGCGGATTGGTGATCGCATCTCCATCATGCGTGATGGCCGGGTAGTGCAGACCGGCACACCGGAAGACATTGTCATGCATCCCGCTGACGATTACGTTGCAGAGTTTGTCGCTGGTATTTCCCGGTTGAAGATCGTAAAAGCACGCGCTGTCATGCAGGACATTAAACAATTCGAAGCGCAGCATGGATCGCTGAATGCGGCGGCTGCAACGTTTGACGAAAGTACCAGCCTTGGAACGCTTATCGATGCTGCGTTAAGCTCGGAATATCCGTTAGCTATTATCGATAGTGAGGGTGTTCGACGGGGCGCTATTACTCGAACGGATTTACTGAAAATTGTGGCCGACGGCAATGAGGCTGACTAAAACATGAACACATCATCTCATGGCTCAGATCTTTCGGACGATGCATCAGGCAAGTCGGAGCATCGAAATGGTTTGATCGCCGAGTTTGTTGGTCGAAGCGCGGCTTATTATCAACGGCAGTTTTTAGCGATTGGTAGTAAAGCCGGATTCCGCTTTACCTTTAATCTCGCTGCAGCTCTGCTGGGGCCGATATGGTTTGGGATGCGTGGTCTCTGGAACTGGGGGCTACCCTTCGTCATATTGGAAACAATGGCTGTTGTACAGTTAGGACGGGGTTTGTTCGGTGATCTGGGCGCTGACGCCCGGCAGCGTATTGTCGAAATCGAAGGAACCCTGAAGTTCCGGCAAGAGCAGTTGCAGTCTGCCATCGAAAAACAATCCGATAAAGTCGAGGTCTTTGAACGCACTATCGCCTCACTCGAAACGGCCATTGCCGATATTGCCCGGGAGGCGGCTCAGGCGGAAGCATCTGCCACAGGCGTTGCGCTTGTCGGGCTAGGCGCGTTGCTCGTTATAAAGCTTGTGGAAGGCGTCGTTGCCAACAGCGCATTGGAAGCACGTTTTTCCCAATGGCTCTCCGATCGCACCACCACGTCGGGATTGAGCACACCGCGCACCTCGGTAGCCGCCGGGTTTGTGGTTATCGTTTTTGCCGTAAGTTGTATCCATTTTGCTTTTCCAGGGGCTTTGCAGTGGTTGAGTACTTTCCCTACCGATCCACAGATAAGGCTTAGTGCCATCTCGGGTATCGAAGCCACGTTCGACTTCATCAAGCGCAATGGCCGTTTCGTCTTCGAATCCATATCACTGGGTATACGCGTGGTTCTGGATTACCTGGAGATCGTATTCGTCTCTTCACCGTGGCCGGTTGTAGCAAGTTTTATTGTCATTCTGACCTGGTTGTCGGCAGGGGTTGGGGCATCCGTGGCAGCTGGCTTGTTTCTAACTTACATGGGTCTTTTTGGCTTTTGGGAAAAGGCCATGACCACGTTGGCACTGCTGGGAACCGCAGCCATGTTGTCCATATGCATTGGCATACCGTTGGGTTTGTTCTGTGCACGGCGCCCAAGGGTCTATTCAGTGATCCGCCCCATAATGGATTTCATGCAAACCATGCCATCGTTCGTTTTCATGATTCCTGTCATTGCCTTTTTCAGTGTTGGCAAGCCGGCAGCTGTTATCACTACCATGATATTCGGTGGTACACCGGTTGTCCGTCTGACGGTTCTTGGCATGCGAGGCGTTCCGGAGTCTATCCGTGAGGCTGCTATTGCTTTTGGTGCATCTCGCTGGTACCTGCTAACCAAGGTCGATCTGCCGTTGGCTGCGCCTTCTATTCTGGCGGGGGTTAATCAGACCATTATGTTGAGTCTTGCCATGGTGGTGGTGGCATCGTTGATCGGGGCAAAAGGTCTTGGTGAGGATGTACTGGAAGCGTTACAGTATTCCTCAGTAGGTCAGGGAATCCTGGCAGGGTTTGCCATTTTATTCTGCGCCATGATCTTGAACAGGGTGGTCCAGGGTAAAACCGATTAACGCTTAACTCACCAGGTTGGCCATCAGGCGAAACGCGCCTGGTACAAGTTGATCCATCTGATGATGCAGGATGAGAGCCGTGTGTATATGGCGTCCTTTGCCTATCTCTGCGACCAGCAAAGCGCCTTCATGCGGCGACTCGCCGTGATCGCTCATCGATAGTAAAGGGGTGTACTTGTCGTCCCATGATTTGGCGAAATACAAGCCACGCTCCTTGTGCCAACCTTCCCAGTCGCTTTCTTCTATAACGTTGGGGATGTTCAACACGGGGTGTGAGTCCTGCAGATAGTGTACGGCTGCGTTTTCATCGGTCACCCGAAAACGCAAAGAGGGCTGCCCGATCTCGATTCTCGCAGGTGGAATGACATCGGGGTCCCAGTTATCCCAGGGGCGATGGTAGAGCGTCAGGAGATGGCCACCTTGTGCTACCCAGTTGTTGATGGTTTCACTAAGGTTAGCCAGAGTGCTTTTCATGCGATAGGCAAATACGCCCACCACCAGTGTATCGACTGTGCATAACGCCTGCGTTAAGGTATCAGCGTCAATCAGGTCACTATCACTAAGCTCGACCACACTAAAGCCCATTGCCCGTAACCACGATCCGACTTTATCGTTGCCACCGCCAACATAAGCAATGCGTACATCCGGTAGTTCAACGTCAATTGCACGGATACGCAAGCGGGCAGGCTGGCAATACACAATCGGCTTTATGTGTGGATAGTGAATAAGCTGCTCGCAGCTCGCCGGGTGTTCATCCAGTTCGAGTGGCAACTCATACAATCCGGGCGCTATTGACGATGGCAAACGCAATGTCAGACGACTGTCTATCGTTTCCTGCGACCAGCCTTCGGGTAGGGAAAAGCTGGCCACTGTATCGACCGGAAATCGTCTGTTGATGCTGATGTTCAGCGTATCAGGTGTATTGGCGAGGTTTACGAGCACTGCATCAGGAGTAAGTTGTGCACTAACATCAGGAAGGATTACGGGAGGAAGCTCTAGTGGTTGATAGATGAGCGTACTGGCAGAATCACAGCTAAGCCTGATTTCAAGTACAGGTCCTTCTGGCTCATCAGCAAACCAGGTGTCAGGATAGGGTGCTGAGGGTTTAGCAGATGAATTTAACGATAGTGTGTTGTCATTGATTGTCCACGGTGACTCGTCAGCCATTGTCATGGAGCCTGATAGCTGTATATCGCAGTGCACGCCGGGAATGTCCGGGGCTTTGATGTCAAACTTGACTTCCTGACTGTCTCCGGGTCGCCAGATGTGTCGTGGAGTCCATGCGTTTGCCTTGACTCCGCTGGCTAGTGTGATGACTCTGGCAAGCTGTGCCTGTTTGCGAACAAGTCTGTTATCGAGTGCCTGCTGTGACAAATCCTGCGTAAATTGTCTTGCGTGGGAAATAGCGCGAGTAGCTGCAAAGCCGTTTTGAGTGACGGCGTTGAAATCAGGGAATGCCTTGACGGTTTCAATGAGCGCTTCGTGGCTCTGTAAAAGTGCACTCGCTAAAGCGTCGTCGTCGCTACGTTTGGCCCATTGTGCAAGGTCGTAAGCCAGTCCACTGTGTAAAGAGCTTGACGGTTCGCACGATGCATCGAGTGTTGTTGCTGCCAGATGCAATGGCCAGTTGCGCTCTTCGCCGCTCTTAACCCAGCGGCCCATACCTTGTGTAAGGTGATATCTGCGTGATTGTTGTCCGATATTTTCCCAAGTCCAGCCAGTGACTGGATCGCCACCGTTGGCACTGATCTGCAGAGTTTGTTCCGGAGGCGGTACTTCATCATCGTAAGCGCTGCCACCGCCACCCCAGGCAGGCAGAAACAGTTTGCTTATCTGCCAGGCCGGATCATTGGAATGATCTATCTGGTAGTGTTTGTCAGCGGCTTTTTCCATGACGTCGAATGCCATTGAGGTCATGGCACGGTGATGACCGTGTTGTCCCGGTATATCCAGAAATGTCGGACACAGAATATCGGGTTGTTCGCGTCGCACAATGCTGACAAACCGTTGCAGGGTACGCTCGTGTCCCCATCTCTCAAGTGTCTCCTTTCCGCTCTTGGAGAAGCCGAAATCAAAGATCGAATCCTTCGGATGAGTGGATAGCCAATACAATCGTAAATCCAGCGCTTTTGCTGCCGCTTCCATTTCGGCGGTTCGGAGTGTGCCTAAAACGGCACTGGATTCGCGACCGATATCGTTCTGGCCGCCCTCACCACGATTGGCGCAGGCGTATGAGGTGTCAATGCCATCCCGATAAGCGAGTGCTGCCAGCATGGCTGATGTCTCGTCGTCAGGGTGCGCTCCGCTGTTCATGAATTTTACACATGAGCGCAAGCGAGTCAGCGCTAGATGTAGCTGAACGATACGAGGGCTGCACAGATCGTTATCCAGCCTTCGCCTTTCTTCAAGTGACATCAGAACACTCCACGAACGTGCAGCCTTGGGCAATCGAGCATATCAAGCGAGTGCAGCTCTGTGGCGTTTTAAGGTACAGAAGGCCCGATGCTAACCTGTCTCTGGTGCCGGATCGCTTGTAACTTGCTGGTGGATCGGTTAAACATGAAGGACACTGATCGACATGCCAATCACGGCACTTGCGTCTGTGCTGGTGTCACACAACGGAGAAAACTGATGATCAAACACAGAATGCTTCTACTTGCGACTGCATTTTCAGCGCTTTTTGTGACCGCTAACAGCGCGCGGGCCGAAGTTGAAATCGAATACTGGCAATACTTTTTCGAAGCACGGGTTACGGCCATGGATACCCTGATCGAGAATTTCCAGGAGGCTAACCCGGGTATCACCGTCAAGACCAATCAATTTCCTTATGCGGACTACCGTACCAAGGTGGCTGCTGCGATTCCTGCCGGGGAGGGGCCGGATGTCGTTCAGTTGTTTTATGGATGGTTGAACGATTACGTTGATGCAAAACTGATTCAGCCACTGCCAGCTGATCAATTTCCACCAGAGACCATCGACAGCGAATTTTTTCCAATGGTCCAGGCCATGAAGCGTGATGATCAGTACATGGCGCTGCCAACAGCGGTCCGCTCGTTGGCGTTGTTCTATAACCAGCGTCTGTTTGATGAGGCCGGTATTGATGCACCACCAGCCACGCTTGATGAACTGGTTGAAATAGCCGGCAAACTGACCAAACGTGATGGTGCCGGCAATCTAACTCAGGTTGGTATCACCACGGGCATGACGGCTCAAGACCATCATTGGTGGCGTGAAGTTCTTGTACGCCAATTCGGTGGAACGCCTTACAGCGATGATAATTCTATGGTGGCGTATGATTCCGAAGCCGGGCAAAAAGCACTACAGTGGTATGTTGACCTTGAGCAGACGCACGAAGTGACACAAAGCACTTTCATGGACGAGCCGCAAGCCGCTTTCAAGGCAGGTCGTGCCGGCATGCACATCGATGGCTCGTTCCGAATTGGCGCACTGAACAAGACTCGCGGATTAAAATGGGGTGTTGCCGAGTTACCAACAGCGGCAGATGGTACCCAATCCAATTACTCGTCTTACTGGGTTAATGCAGTAACCACCAAAGCTGAAGGTGAAAAATATGAGGCTGCCCTGAAGTTCATGCAGTACATTACCTCCGATGAGGCCATGCAGATCTGGTTGGATACCGTTGGTGAACTGCCAGCCAAGCCATCTGCCGCCCTCACTGAAGCCAACACCGCGGACGCAGTATTCGGCCCGTTTGTCAAAGGGCTTGGCTATGCACAATCAACGGTTTTCGTCGATGAAAGTGCACAGCGCCAGTTGATGACCGATATGGTCAGTCGCATCACTCTGGAAGGTCAATCGGTAGAGGACAGCCTTAGTGCCGCAGCAGCAGGTGAACAAACCATCCTGGATGGCTTCTACAAATAGTTCATAGCCAGACTGGGCCGACACGTGGGCCGATGAGTTTCTATTCACGTTTGTCTATCCGCCAGAAACACACGCTTTGGGCGTGGGGGTTTCTGGCGGTGCCCATTGTATTTTACGTGGTGGTGCGTTTTTACCCGACGGCCAATGCCATCATCCTGTCTTTTCAGGAGTGGAACCTTCTAGGTGCACGGACGTGGGCAGGCCTGAGTAATTACACCACGTTGTTGCATGATCCCGTTTTCTGGAAAGTCTTTCGCAATACGTTTGTCTATCTTCTGATTGGTACGCCGGTTTCTCTTTTTCTGGCGTTTGTTATCGCCTTTCATCTGGATAAAGTGCGCTTTCTGCACGGTACCTTGCGGGCATTGTATTTTCTACCGTTCATGACCAGTGCCGTTGCCATGGCGTGGGTATGGCGATGGTTCTACCAACCTGTGCCGATAGGTCTGTTCAATAATTTTCTGGCCTCGATGGGTATCTCGCAGGTAGCTTTTCTTAATTCCACTACCAATGCATTGCCAAGTGTTCTGGCTCCTGCCATCTGGGCAGGTCTTGGTTTTCAGGTCATTATCTTCATGGCGGGATTACGCGCCATTCCTAAAACCTACTATGAAGCAGCCTACATTGATGGGGTTTCGAACTGGACTATTCTGAAAGAAATTACGCTGCCATTGCTTAAACCCACTATTGTTTTTCTCGTGGTGTTCTCCTCTATTGGTTTTCTGCGCATTTTCGATCATGTCTTTAACATGACGACCAATAACCCCGGGGGGCCGCTGAACTCCACCAAACCTCTGGTCCTGATGATCTACGATACGGCGTTCAATGCGTTCGATATGGGGTATGCCGCTGCGCAAACGGTTGTGCTTTTTGTGGTGCTCCTCATCGTGAGCCTCTTACAACTCCGATTGTTGAGGGACAAGTAGGGTGGCTACGGAGCAGCTTGCAGAAAGCTCTAATGATCTGACAATCAAAGCCAGTTCTGAGACGTTGTTAGCCTCAAGGACGGTAGTGGTTGCCGGTAAGCCCAAGCGTCACTGGGCGCAGTTTATTCGATGGGTAATTTTGTTTGCAGGTGGCCTGCTGATGGTCATGCCTCTGGCTTATATGTTGTCCACATCATTCAAATTCCCCTTCGAAGTCTACAACCTGAACCTCATCCCCGAGGAACCCACGTTTGAAAACTACACGTATGTGATGAGCGATGGACGTTTCATGCGCTGGTTCTGGAATTCCCTGATCATTGCCACGCTGACAACCCTATCCAATGTGTTGTTCGATTCGCTGGTGGGATACACCTTGTGCAAGTTTCGGTTTCGTGGACGTTACGTTGTGTTTATCGCCATCTTGTCCACCCTGATGATACCCACCGAGATGCTGGTCATCCCCTGGTATTTGATGTCACAGCAGTTTGGCTGGCTGGATACCACATGGGGCATTATGTTCCCGGGCCTGATGACAGCCTTTGGTGTGTTTCTGATGAAGCAGTTTTTCGAAACGGTTCCCGATGATTTTATCGAGGCTGCACGTATCGACGGCTTGAACGAATTACAGATATGGTGGACTGTGGCAATGCCTTTGGTCAAACCCGCACTGGCTGCATTGGCAATCTTTGTATTTCTGGGAAACTGGACGGCGTTTATATGGCCGTTGATCGTTACCAATAGTCAGGATATGTACACCTTGCCGGTCGGGTTGACGACATTCAGTGTCGAACAATCCGTTGAATGGGAACTGATTATGACGGGCGCTGCCATTTCAGTGCTGCCCACATTGGTGGTGTTCCTGATTTTTCAACGTTTCATTATTCGTGGAGTGGTGATGGCAGGCCTTAAAGGATGACAAAGGACTTCTCGCTCTTTCCCGATCCGGTCTATCGTGACACTGTCCTGGCGCCTTTGTTTGATGGTGTAAAAACACACTACGCTTCATCAATGGCAGCCATTAACCAGGCACACCTGGTGATGCTGCATAACTGCGATATCCTGGACAGGTCACAGGCACGTTCGATTGCCAAAGCCCTGCAGGCTGTGGAGGATGAACTCGATCTTGATTCACTTCAGTACACGGGTGAACACGAGGATTACTTTTTTCTTGTCGAGGCCGAACTCAAGCAGCGGCTCGGGGCTGATCTGGGCGGGATGCTGCACACTGCGCGTTCACGCAATGATATGGACCATACGGTGTTCAAGATGGCGCTGAGAGAGCGCTGTGACAAACTGTCAGGCCTTGCCCTGGCATTGGCGAAAGTACTCCAGTTACGTATTAATCAGGAGCGTGACACACTCATTGTTGCCTACACGCATGGGCAACCGGCACAGCCCGATACAT
Organism: Granulosicoccus sp.; assembly: GCA_045106855.1. Taxonomy (GTDB): domain Bacteria; phylum Pseudomonadota; class Gammaproteobacteria; order Granulosicoccales; family Granulosicoccaceae; genus Granulosicoccus. The sequence goes on along the minus strand of JBGCFI010000076.1, from coordinate 78,877 downwards.
TCGCTCATTATCTGGCAGCGGTGCTTGAAGTTCTTTTATCAGATATTCAGCGACTTCAGGCAGCTCGAACGTTGCTTGATCTTTGCCCCATGGGGGCTGCCGCAATAACCACCACGGGGTTTGCGATTGATCGCCAGTCCATGGCTGAACTGCTGGGCTTCAGTGCGCCAAAGCGCAACAGCTATGGATGCATAGCATCGGTTGATTACATCACCGGCTTGTACTCAGCCATCAAGTTGCTGTTTGTGCATCTGGGTCGTGTTGTTCAGGATATGGCGTTCTGGTCTTCGTTCGAAGTAGGGCAGTTACAGGTGCCAGACGCACTCGTCCAGATATCCTCAATCATGCCGCAAAAGCGCAACCCGGTACCTATCGAACACTTGCGCCACCTGGCCAGTATCACGGCGGGGCGGTGTGACATGATCGTTAATACCATGCATAACACACCGTTTACGGATATGAACGATAGTGAAGGTGAGGTACAGGCGGCCGGATATGCAGCTTTCGATAGCGGGGCGCGCGTGTTGCGTCTGCTTGCCTCGTTTATGACGGCAGTCAACATCAATGGCGAACGTGTCACTGATAACGCAGATCGTGCCTGTATCACCATTACAGAACTTGCCGATACACTGGTCCGCCAGGAGCAACTGTCATTTCGACAAGCCCATGAAATAGCGGCCGCCACCGCTAGTGAGGTGATCCGGCAAGGCACAACCTTGCGGGCAGGCTATGCAGCATTTGAGTATGCGTTTGAACAGGCTGCGGGAAAAGCGACATCACTGGACGAACCCGCATTCATACGCTCTGTATCCATGCAGCAATTCGTCGCTGTACGAGAACGTTTTGGAGGACCCGGAAAAAACGCTATGGACGAAGCTGTTTCGCACTATTCACAGTGCATCAATGATCTTGGCAAAGAGCTCAATGAGGGGCCTGAGAGAATTGCCGTAGCCTTGAATAAAAGAACACGTGCATTCAATGCACTACTGGAGCAGTAGACAATGGCAAACCTGGCCGTACGTGATCTTGTAAAAACCTACGGTAAAACCGAAGTACTTCACGGTATCAGCCTGGAGGTTGAGGATGGTGAATTTGTGGTGTTTGTCGGTCCGTCGGGTTGTGGTAAATCCACCACCTTGAGAATGATTGCCGGTCTGGAAGATGTCACTGGCGGCACCATCGAGATCAATGACCAGGTAGTGAATAATCTGGAGCCCAAGCAGCGGAATATCGCCATGGTATTCCAGAACTATGCAATCTATCCACACATGAGTGTGAAGAAGAACATCGGCTTTGGCCTGCGCACATCCAAATTACCCAAAGCCGATAAAGAGGCAAAAATTCGCGAAGTGGCAACCCTTCTGGGTATGTCCGACTATCTCGATCGCAAGCCCAATGAACTGTCCGGAGGTCAGCGTCAGCGCGTTGCCATCGGTCGCGCCCTGGTCAGAGATCCGGCTGTTTTTCTGTTCGACGAGCCACTATCAAACCTGGATGCTCAGCTGCGAACTCAGATGCGACTTGAAATCAAGAAACTGCATCAGCGTGTTGGTACAACCATTATCTTTGTGACTCACGATCAAGTCGAAGCTATGACCATGGCAGATAGAATCGTGATTATGCAAGACGGTTATATTCAGCAAGTGGGTACACCTGCCGAGGTGTATCACAATCCTGCCAATACGTTTGTTGCTCAGTTTATCGGTGCTCCCTCGATGAACATGCTGCCCGGTGTGCTGGATAGTGATGGCCTGGTGTTATGGAATGGCGACAGAATAGATAGCCGACTGGCTTCAAGTGGCGAGCCCCATGAACTGACCATTGGCATACGTCCCGGGGATCTTCTTCCCGTTGATAAATCACAAGCTATTTTAGAGGGCAAGATATCAGTGGTTGAACCCTTGGGTTCCGAGACGCTGTTGTATGTCGATGTTGGTGGTCTGGAGGTCATTGCCTCGGGGCCAGGTCGTGACGCTCCAAGACCGGGTGAATCCATTTTTCTGGGTGCAAATCCCGAAACTTTGCATTTATTTGATAAAGCCAGCGGACAATCAGTACGTTAAGAGATAGAGATAAAATACAACACACGATAAATGCGCGAAGCAATAGCATCAATAAATGTACTTTGCCAGAAAGGCATCAGTGAACCTACGAGCAATATATAATATCCTAACCGAACTCTCCTTGTTCACTAGTGCCATAGCCGCCGTCTGACGCCGATTGGCTGCTACTGACACTGCCACTCCATGTGTTATTGTCAGTATCGCTAATCGAGCTTAAATTAGAGTATACAACTCCGAGAGTGTCGAAACCATCCTACTGGATGCCAGCACGTGCATTGATTGCAATCGACGAACGTCTCCATCTTTTGAGCTGATAATAGTGTACGGCGCGGACTATACTATTTTGGTAACAGCCGCAACAAGTGAGCGACTAAGAATACATACCTCGATTCCTATGAAAATTGAACACGTACTTATCTTGTGGGTGCTGTCCATGTTTCCCGCGCGATGGCTCATCGTCGCTTCGGGAATTCCAGAACCCATTGGTGTTATCTTGTTTGTTGTCGCAATCGCTCTCTCGCAGATGTGGCTTCTCAATCGAGTTCGTTGTCAAAACTGTGGTCAACTGTTGTGCCAGAAAAGCTTGTCATTAGAGGGGTTCGTGTTCTGGCAACGCTACCTGTACTTTCGCGGTCGCTGCCCGCATTGCGATCTGGCCCGTGATCGTTGGTTTCGCTGAGTATGATTAGTAACGTTTGACCCATGCCGGTCAACATGTGGTAGTGAGCGGCATTGCCGCGGTGTGGGAATTTCTCTCGACCGATGATCTGAAGGCGTGACTGATGTAAATCGAACTTAAAGGCCTTCTTCAATTAATACACGGTCGGAAAGGTGGCAACCGATGCTCGCCATAGTTGCCATAAAATATTAGCTTGAAAAGTCGTCGCTGCCCGTATTGCAATAAACCTCTACGGCCACAACAAGGTGGGTTTTTAGATGAGTTTCAGCAGTGCTTTAACTTCTTCTCAAGTACAAAAAAATAGTCGACTCGATAGTTTTTTTACAAGCATTATTCAAACAGTCTATCCGATAAAAAACGAACGCTATTTATCTCTATTTTTTCACTGTTGTACTGCAACCCAAGCTGGACCTGGGCTTCACCGCTATCAAAGATAAGCGGAACCAAATAGGTCACATAGGTTGTTGAGCCTGATGAAAATTTTGATTCTACTCTGGAATTTTGGAGGTTAGGCACGCCTACTTTTTGAAGAACACCCAGCTTTTCGAACATATCAAGGTAGATCTGCCATTTTATTGGTGTCGCAGATTCAAAGCCTTTTTTAGACATCAATAATTCGTATTGATCAATGTCCCAAGTTGCAAGCTTCGGGACAGCCTCTTCGATATAGGGAGGAAATGTCTCCTCTTTATTGATGCCACCGATGTTTGTTATAACAATGATTGCGACAAAGAATACGACAACGCTTAAAACCCCAAACCCTAGATACTTAAAAATTTTTTCATAGTGTCCTACTATTTTTCTTGCACTCAAAAATCAAGTACAACTTAACCAAATGAAGATTAAGAGTATAAGAAGAAAATTGGACTCCCCTACCTCTAGAAAAAAGTGAGGTAAAGTCATTGTTCTCACACATACTACATAAAAGGAGAGTCCATCATGAAGAGTACTATTGATGGTGTTGATTAGGCAAGATTGATCTTCTCGGTTTTAGCGCATAAGAAGGTGATAGCCGTGATATGTCTCCAACGGCGCAGGGAGAGTTGCTTAATGCCATCATTACTAGCTCGACTTACACGATATTCAACTTGTTGTGACCAACGTGGGTATGGGTGCAGCGCGTTGCTAACCACGATAAGTGAACGCGTTGCTCGGTATCTTGAGCGGCAGGGGCGCCCAGCCGGGGTTGGTTGGCCTTCAGATGAGCAGAGCGATTATCTGACATTGGCGGTGGACGATGCAGAGGGCAGTACGATGAAACAGCTACTTCGGCTACTCGATCACGTGCCGGATAGCAATGGGAGCACAGGCAGGGCGCAAAGTGCAGATAGCCTGCGCTGCCAGTTGCAGACGATGTGTGGCTCAAAGAGGCTGACAATTTTCTCTGACGGTGGCACCGTCTCATTCAAGTAAACACGGCGTAGTGTCTGATTTACAACGCGCGGAGTCTAAGCGCAGTAATACTCAATTTCTGCTATGCAGTTTTGGGCTTTTTCAGATTCAGCTGTACAGCAGCTTACTTTCTCAACACTGCGCTCTACTTGCTTGAGTGTGGTTACATGCAGAGGATAAAGTGCGGTTTTTTCACCTTTTTTTGCGTGGAATATCCTGAATGCCAGCGATTTGGAACGTTTGCGTTGGTCAACGAACCTTAGTTTCACACCCGCGATTTTTGTGCTATTTGTCATCAGTCGGGAAAATTTACGCTTTTATCTTATTCCCTCAAGCAGATGATCTGGCGCGTCCATCAGTAGGATATCTGATTGCCTTTAGTGGCTATGCCTACGTTGGCAAACGGAATTTATAGTTTGCCTTCTGCCAATGTGCGCAAATTGTTTATGCGTTTTTTGTTAGCGCCCAAATCACTTTTACCGATTCTGGAAGCGCTACGGACTTGTACACTTTGCCCGTCATCGGCAAGCAAAAATTCTACGTCATCAATATAACCCATGAATTTTGTAGCGAAGGTTGCGTGCAGATAACGCTCATCCTGAGTAACGATTTGTGTTCGTGCTTGTGTTGAAACGATGGTCGCCAATGTGTCAATGGCATCGCTCGCAGTTTTCGTTATTACAAATCGTGCCACCGTTTGTGCTTGTCGGCTGGACTCCGAGCCGTGGCAGTTTGGTGTATCCGGACAATCGCCCAGGCTGGACAGACCATCGCTGGAGACGACGATACCGGAGGCTGCGCTCTTGCCCGACAATGTAGGTATGGCTAGTTTGAGCGCGACAGTGGCTATCACAGCAACAGCAACCAGAACAACGAGTGTCATTTTCAGTTTCTTCATGTGGCCGAAGAGTTTACGGTTGAATCCGTCCGATTGACCATTGTTCAGATCCGTTTGCCCGTTCAAATACAAAACGATCGTGCAGTCTGTCTGCGCGTCCTTGCCAGAACTCGAGACGGTGAGGAACGATGCGATATCCTCCCCAGACCTCGGGTCTTGGAACATTACCGTCCGGGTGTTGTGCATGTAGTTGCGCAACACGTTGTTCAAGGATCTCACGACTATCAACCGGTTGTGACTGCACCGATGCCGCGGCACTGAAGCGGCTGCCTTCCGGGCGTGAGTAGAAGTATTCGTCCGCCTCCGTCGGATCCAGTTTCGTAACCGTACCCTCTATGCGCACTTGTCGTTCTAATGCACACCAGTAGAAAAGCAACGAAGCCTTCGGGTTTTCACTGAGTTGCCGGGCCTTGTCACTTTCCTGATAGGTGTACCAGACAAAACCATTCTCATCGAATTTTTTAAGCAGCACAACACGCGAATGGGGTTGACCGGACCTATCTGCGGTGCATAAGGTCATTGCGGTGGCGTCCAGTATTTTCTTATCGCGGGCATCCTGCAGCCACTGCGTGAATTGTTGGAATGGACTATCGGCCAGATCGCTTCGTCTGAGCGTATCCGCCGTGTAGTCACGTCGTGGTTCGATCAGATCGGCGGTGTTGGAATCTTCAGACATGTCTAACTTACTCCGTTACCCAATTTGCTGGCACCGACTGCCAGGCATAGCCAGGCAATGATTAATAACAGGCCGCCTATGGGGGTAATCATGCCCAGGCGGGTGATACCCGTGAATGCCATTGTATAGAGCGAACCGCTGAAGACAACGACACCGAGTATGAAGCAGATAGCTGATGCATTGAGCCATCGGCTGGCATTTCCGGGATCAGTCAGTGAACCGGCATATAACGCCGCGAGCCCGCAGGCGACGATTGCCAGAGCATGGCCCGCATGGTAAGTGACCGCGGTGTCGTACCAGCCGCGCGCCCGCTCATCAAGCACACCTTGCAGGGCATGTGCACCAAAAGCCCCGGTTGCAACTGCCAGAGCGCCGAGGAGCGCGCCACTGATGAGAATCCATTGTGTCATTTAGGAATCAAGGCTGTTTTTGGTGGATAATTAATCCACTAATACTAAGTGAAAAGCGGAGCAGACGTATGCCATCATTCGATGTTGTCTCGGAAGTAGATCAGCATGAGCTTTCCAATGCGGTGGATCACACCCAGCGTGAAATTGGTACAAGGTTCGATTTCAAGGGTACATCAGCCAAGGCCGAGCTCAGCGACGGTAAAATCATCATGCTGCATGCTGACAGCGATTTTCAAATTCAGCAGATACATCCGGTGCTTTATCAGAAGCTGACAGCACGCAAGATTGACATTGCCTGTCTTGAGGCCGGCAAAGTTGAAAACAGCGGTAAGGGCGTCAAACAGGCAGTAACCGTCAAACAGGGCATCGACAAGGAAACTGCAAAAAAAGCGATCGCCAAAATCAAGGAATCCAAGATCAAGGTCCAGGCCCAGATTCAGGGTGAGCAACTACGGGTCAACGGCAAGAAGCGCGACGATCTGCAATCTGTCATGGCACTACTCAAGGAAGCTGAACTGGGCCTGCCAATGCAGTTTCAGAACTTCAGGGACTAAGCAAGCCTCACGCAGCACCGGGCTGCCGTGGTGGCCTGTTCCGCTAGCGGCAGTGGTACACGTCGTAGCGTGTATTCGGGGTCTCAATAACGGTTCGCTGACCAGCAAACTGATCGGTTCCAGACAACAACGGCGCGCCTTTCGGCCGTTTAACAGCCACTCTTGATACACCCGAGCGCAGCGCGCTGAGGAGTAGAGCGGGATCATCATCCTTCGGTGGTCCGAGAAGGGCATGGAGAAACTGCATGCCTTTTTTGCTGTTGGCTTTCCGGCGTCGTTCGGGATACATGGGATCCAGATAGATGGCGTGTATATTGTCGCCCACCAACGCCTGCAGATGCTGGCTTGCATCGCCATGATGCAGCGATATACGTTCAGCTATGTTGGCGCATTCTGGCGTGTTGCGCGCGCGCGCAAGCCCGTCTGCAAGCAATGCATGAACCACCGGATGTTGCTCGATTATAAGCAGTTGACAGCCGGTTGAAGCCAGCGCCCATGCATCCTGCCCCAGACCGCCGGTAGCATCGATGATGGTGGGATATGTCCCGCGGGATTTTACATACGCTTTTATGCCCAGGGCTTTAGTTAAAGCTTGAGCCCCGTTGCCACTTTCAGTGGTGCGGTGTCGGCTTTTGCCGTGTACGAAATCCACGGTTAGTGATACACCATCCGGGCGCACCAGAGACAATGCGGCAGCCTGGGTGTTACGACGGGTAAGCAGCCAGTCCTGTGCCTGCACAGAATCAGCGCCATCTTCATCGGGGGTAACGATAGTGGGTGGCGTCCAGATATCCATTAGTAACGTAAACTCGGACGATTGCTTAACAACCGGCCAATGCTGTGCCCGATACCCAGATTAAACCCGCCAGCTCCGAAGATGCCAGACGCCGGCTTCGTTTGCGTGTGGCTGCAAAGGTGATGTTGTATCTCGGGTTTGCCGGAATGGTGTATGTGTTCATATCGGCCCTCATGTCTGGAGACGGTGAAGTCCCGGCCGTGCCCAGCAAGCTTGTTGATATTAGTAATCTTGAACCCGGGGAGGTGGATTTTCTGACCTGGGAAGGCCGGCCCGTTCTCGTCTATCGACGCATGGATAGTGACGTGGTAAAGCTGCGAACAACCGATGATCGCCTCAGGGATCCTGACTCTGCTCGCTCCGATCAGCCACCATTTGCACAAAACATACTGCGCTCTGAAACAGCGGATTATTTTGTCGCTATTGCGCTCGGTACCGGACAGGGCTGCACAGTTTCCCATGTGCCTGCCAGCGGCGAAGCGTTTCAGGGACGTGCCTGGGAAGGCGGTTTCGTTGATAGCTGTGGCAAGGATCGTTACGATTTTGCTGGACGCGTGTACGAAGACCAGTATGCGAGCAAGAATCTGAAGGTGCCGCAATACGCAATCGATGGTACCACGCTGATACTTGGCCGTTAGGCAAAGCAACAACCCTATGCTGCGTGGCATTTCAATAGTGCGGTGGCAGCTCATCTTCGCTTGTGGGTATGGCGCCTGACGCTGCACCTCCAGTGGAGCGTCGCAAAAGCTCCTCCTGTTGCAGCTGAAGACGCTCAATATCCCGATACTGGCGCAATATCACCGCGTTGAGTTCTTGCACGGTGTTCTCAACCTCCATGAGTTTGAGTTCGAGGGCTTCGATGCGTTGGTTATGTTCGTCGCTTGACACGTATGGATTCCGGGCCTTTGGCTTGGGGCGGGTAATTTTGACCATTTGACCGGGCAGTTGCAAACCCATTTATGGTACGTTTGCCTGTTTGATCTCCACCGAAGGCATACTGTGGCACTTAACCCTGACGATATCGCAGCCATCGCCCATCTGGCGCGCGTTGGCCTGGCACCTGAAGAGCTGGAACCGCTAGCGGCTGATGTGTCCAGTGTGCTGACGCTCGTAGAGCAGCTGCAAGCCATTGATACAACCGGCATCGAGCCTATGGCCCATCCGGCCAGTGCAAGTTTGTGGTTGCGTGAAGATGCGGTAACCGAGACCGACCAGCGAGACACTCTGCAGGAGCCCGCACCGGAATCTCAGGACGGATATTTCCTGGTTCCGCGTGTTATCGAATGAAACAGTCCCACAGATCAACAAGATTCCGCCACTATGCATGACAAAACGCTGGCCCAGCAGGCTGCGATGCTCCAGGCTTCCGACGTAAGTAGCGCGGAGCTGGTCAATCATTACCTCGAGCGTATCGAGCGCCTTAATCCAGCGCTTAATGCGTATTTGCACGTTGACTTCGATGGTGCGCGCGCGGCAGCTACCGAGGCTGACAAAACGCGTGTATCGGGAAACGCAGGTCCATTGACGGGTATTCCCATTGCCCACAAGGACATATTCTGTACCCAGGGCCTGGTGACAAGCTGCGGATCCCGAATTCTGCAAAACTTCAAAGCGCCTTACAACGCAACGGTGGTCGATAAACTCCGTGATGCAGGCACGGTGATGCTGGGTAAAGCCAATATGGACGAATTTGCAATGGGCTCGTCCAACGAAAACAGCTACTTCGGTCCGGTAGCAAACCCATGGCACCACGACAGAGTCCCCGGAGGATCCTCGGGAGGTAGCGCAGCTATCGTTGCCGCGCAGTTGGCATCAGCCGCCACTGGCACCGATACTGGAGGCTCTATCCGGCAACCTGCAGCGTTCTGTGGAATTACCGGCATCAAACCCACGTATGGGCGGGTATCGCGCTACGGTATGATCGCGTTTGCATCCAGTCTGGATCAGGGCGGCCCCATGGCCAGAACCGCAGAAGACTGCGCGTTGCTTTTGCAGGCCATGTCCGGGCACGATGTCAGAGACTCCACCAGTAGCGCCACAGCAGTTCCAGATTTCAGTGCTGCGCTGGATAACGATCTCGATGGATTGCGCATTGGCATTCCTGACGAATATTTTGGTGAAGGCCTTGCCCCTGAGATTGCCTCGCATGTGCATGCAGCGTTAGCAGAACTGGAAAAGGCCGGAGCTGTTCTCAAGCCCGTCAGCTTGCCTAATCAACAACACTGCATCCCGGCGTATTACGTCATAGCGCCGGCAGAGGCGTCCAGTAACCTGTCCAGGTTCGATGGTGTCCGTTTTGGATATCGTTGCGAGAATCCGCAGAACCTTGAAGATCTTTACACGCGAACGCGCGGCGAAGGTTTTGGCAAAGAGGTCAAGCGCCGAATACTGATCGGGACGTATGCCTTGTCTGCCGGTTATTACGATGCGTACTATCTGAAGGCGCAACAAGTGCGGCAACTTGTCAGCAATGATTTTACCGAAGCGTTTAAAAAGGTAGATGTCATAGCCGGACCGACAACGCCCACAACCGCATTCAAAAGCGGTGAGAAACATAGTGACCCAACCAGTATGTACCTGAACGATCTTTTTACCGTGTCTGCCAACCTCAGCGGCTTGCCGGGAATATCAGTGCCCTGTGGTTTCAGCGAAGGCTTGCCGATCGGTTTGCAAATAGTTGCACCTGCCTACCAGGAAGCGCAGCTGTTAAATGTCGGCCATCGCTATCAACAGATTACTGACTGGCATGTTCAGTCACCAGCCGGAATTGCGTGAGGGAATAGCTATGGCATGGGAAACTGTTATAGGGCTTGAGATTCATGCTCAGCTCGCTACTCGTTCCAAGATATTTTCGGCCGCCTCCACATCGTTTGGTGCTGAACCCAATTCACAGGCGTGTGCGGTGGATTTAGGTCTACCCGGCGTACTGCCTGTTGTTAACAAGGATGTTGTGCGCATGGCGGTCAAGTTTGCGCTTGCCACCGACGCTAGCATTGGCAAGTATTCAGTGTTTGCGCGCAAGAACTACTTCTATCCGGATCTCCCCAAAGGCTATCAGATAAGCCAGATGGCGCATCCTATCGTTGGTGAAGGGGCAATAACGGTAACCCTTCCGGACGGCAGTGAAAAGCGCGTCGGCCTGACGCGTGCACACCTTGAAGAAGACGCCGGCAAGTCGGTGCATGATCTTTTCGAAGGCGCTACCGGGATCGACCTGAATCGTGCTGGCACACCTTTACTGGAAATTGTCTCTGAGCCTGATATGCGTTCGGCAACCGAAGCAGTTGCCTACGCACGTTACATTCACTCGCTGGTGCAGTACATCGATATCTGTGACGGGAATATGCAGGAAGGCTCGTTTCGTTGCGATGCAAACGTATCTGTACGGCCCCTGGGCTCTGAGACTCTGGGCACGCGCACGGAAGTCAAAAATGTCAATTCATTCCGCTTTCTGGAACGGGCTATCGATTTCGAAGTTGAGCGACAAATCGATATCCTTGAGGACGGTGGAAAAATCGTTCAGGAAACTCGCTTGTATGATGCCGACAAGGACGAAACACGTTCGATGCGCTCCAAGGAAGAAGCCAACGACTATCGCTATTTTCCAGATCCCGATCTTCCGCCACTGGTCATTGATGACGCCTTTATCGATGCTGTTGCCCAAACGATGCCAGAGTTGCCGGCAAAGCGTCGTCAGCGCTTTATCGATGAACTGGGTATTCCACCTGTCGACGCACAATCATTATGTTCTGACAAGCAGACCGCTAACTACTTCGAAGCTGTTCTGCAAGGGCAGAGTTTTACTCCCAAGCTTGCTGCCAACTGGTTGCTGGGCGATGTCTTCGGGCGCATGAATAAAGAAGATGTGTTGTTAGCCGACATGCCGGTTGCTGCTAGCGAATTGGGTATGCTGATCAGTCGTGTGGATGATGGAACGTTGTCGGGCAAGCTGGGTAAACAGGTATTTGATGCACTTTGGTCGGGCGAGCATGATGTCGATGCCATTATCGAAGCGCGTGGATTGAAGCAGATCAGCGACACTGGTGCCATTGAAGCCATGGTTGATGAGGTCATAGCAGCCAACCCGTCGCAACTTGCCGAATACCGTGCGGGAAAGGAGAAATTGCTCTCCTACTTTGTTGGCGCTGTCATGAAGGCATCCAAAGGCAAGGCCAATCCGGCGCAGTTGAATCAAATGCTCAAGGAAAAATTGAAAGCCTAGAGCAGCTCGGCCAACGAGGGTGCTTCTTCGAGCTCTGGAATTTTGCGGCCGGCAAGGTCGATGGGTACTGCCACTTGGACTTGTGGGTGGGTTCGTACTGCCATGGGCTGCAAAACCGCTTGGCTTGTTGATTGGTCCGTGTATCTGGCTGCTGCTGTTTCTGGCTGTCGTAAGGCTTGCAAGCAGTGGTGCTCTGGCCAATGCCTCCTCTGGTGCCATGCACAGCGATGGCTGGCTTGCGCTTTTAATTCGTGTAGCGATTGCACAGCTTGCCTTCCCATTGCTGGTATTTGCCATTGCCACTCTCATCGGCATCAGTGATGTCTGGCGTCTGGCTGCAACGCTTGTCGCGGCGGCTTCGCCAATTTCCGGCAGCCCTAACCTTGTGCTGCTTATCAAGGGAGATGGTGCGTTGGCATTGCGCTGGTTGATTGCAGGCACGCTGTTACTACCGGTTACCTGTTTGCCTGTTCTTTTACTGCTGTTTACTGATCAACCTATTGCTGGTTTGCTGCTGCCATCCATAAAACTGCTGGCTTTGATCGTTAGCGCTACGTGTGCGGGTGTGGTGTGCACACGCTTTGCCAAAAACCGGCAGATCCCGCTATCGATCAATGCGCTGGATGGGGCGTCCGCCCTGACACTTGCATTGATGGTCATCGGTTTGATGAGTGCGCTTCATGCACCTGACACAACGCTTCGCGATTTGTCGGTAGCACTGGCCGTTGCCACCGTTATCAATGCAGGTTTTCAGCTATTGGGGGCGAGTACTGCCAGAGCACTGAAATGTCCTCCCGCAGGTATCATCAGCACGGGTGTCATCTACGGAAATCGTAACGTTGCCTTGTATTTAACCGCATTGCCTGCATCTTTCACCGAATCGCTATTACTGTTTATCGCCTGTTATCAAATCCCTATGTACCTGACACCGTTATTAGGTCATTTCTTTTACCGCAGACTGGAGTAAAACGTGCGCGAACGAGACGTACAGCAGAAGTTTCTTGTGGATTCGTGTGATGTACGAGGACAACTCGTTCAGCTTGACGAGACCTGGCTGGAAGCGGTTGCCCGCACGGACTATCCGCCGGCTGTAAAACATATTCTGGGCGAGGCTTTCGTTGCCGCCATGTTGTTGGCAGGAACTATCAAATTTGCCGGCAAAATGACCTTGCAGGTCAGTGGTGAGGGACCCATTCATTTGCTCGTAGTGCAGGTAACCAATGAGGGTAAGGTACGTGGCCTGGCACGCTGGACTACCGAGCCCGAAAACACAAAGCTTGCGTGCGCATTTGGCAGCGATGCCCGAATGATCATCACCATCGAAGCCAACCGCACAGCAGAACCCTATCAAGGCATCGTGCCATTGGAAGGCGATAATATTGCAACAGCTCTGCAAACCTATTTCCGGACAAGCGAGCAATTGCCCACACAGCTTTATCTTTCTGTGTCTGAAAAATCCGCTGCCGGTGTCCTTATTCAGAAACTGCCTGTCGAAGAACGCACTTACCATGATGCTGACGGTTGGCAGCGCGCCACCGTGTTATGTGAAACGCTCACAGAAGAGGAGATGTGCAAAGAGAGCGCAGAAACCCTTCTATTTCGACTGTTTCATGAGGAGCGAGTTCGATTATTCGATCCACAAACTGTAGCGTTTCATTGCAGTTGCTCACGAGAGCGCACTGACGGCATGCTTGCGGGCTTGGGCAAGCCCGAAGTCGATAGCATTGTCGAAGAGCAGGGCAGTGTCGAGATTACCTGTGAGTTCTGCGATGCCTTATATGCCTACGATGCTGTTGATGTGGCCGCTTTGTTCAAGGGTGTCTCAAGTCAAGATGCTGCCGATACGGATGATGGTGACGTGTCACCGGGAACATTGCATTAGATAGTCTGTTATCGCATTGTTTGACCGAGCGCATGTCGGGGTTCAATACCGAGTTGCGAAAGAATCTTGCGACGTAGCGTTTCGAAATCAGCAAATTCAGATTCAGCGGTACCGTTTAAGATGGTGTGCCGCTGTCCGTTTTGTGTGATGAGCTGTAAGGCGGGTGCGTGCCATGTTCTGTCTTTGGCGCGCTTTTGTTCTCTGGACACATAGAGTTGCTGGATATCGACAGCGTTGAACTGATATCCACGACGGCAAGGTACAGGCCGGTGTTGAACACTGATGCCATTCGTGGTGACATGAATCCGGGTTTTGTTTAACAGGATGATGATGATCCACGCAATCAGTCCCATGCCGATGAGTGTGATCAACCCGTTTTCCATGCGCCAGGCAATGACATTCCAGACCAGTATGGTCACGAAAAAAAACCACACCGACAAACTACGCCAGTTCCACCAGATTACCAGGCCTTCCTGAGTATTCTCGACATGATATTTACTATCTAAAGAACCAATGGGTGCAGCACGTTGAGCCTGATCGGCTTTGATGGCTTCAGGGTACAAGGTGCCGCAATAGTGGCAATATTCCCCTTTGTTTTTAGTCACGCCACAAGCTGAGCAACACGTGTTATCAGTCATCAGGATTGGGTTAACTATTTTTTGCCGCAGGCGTTGTAGTGTTGCCAGTGTCGCTATCCTCGCGTTTGGCGACCTTGTGCTCTTCTTCCTTGAGTCCCTGTTTCCAATAGCTGGACACATACAGATGAGACTTTTGTACTGTGTCCTGTTGCCGATAATACTGGCGGATCTTTTTCATGGTTTTAAATTCGCATGCAGTCCAGATTGCAACCTGGCCCTCCATCCATGCCAGTTTTTCGATGGCCTCAAACAACGGTGATGCCTCCGCTCCAGCACTCGGGTTGACCACCCAGACAACCTCCATGTTGGCAGGTACGCAAAGCTCCTGACGATCGTCTTCCGAAAGAATTTCAACAACCATGTAACCTTTGGCTTCTTTTGGCAGTAGTGCAAGATTGGCGGTTAATGCTGGAAGCGCTGTCATATCCGCCGCCAGCATGAACCAATCGGCCTGCAGGTTGATAAAAGTTGCAGGGCCGGGCCCCATTATCGACATGGGATCTCCAATCTTTGCCTGCATGGCCCAGGCTGCCGCGACGCCGGCAGAGTTATTTTCCGAGTGCGAGTGCAACATGAAGTCTACGTCTATCTCTTGTTGTTCTTTGCGATATCGGGCAATCGTATAGGTGCGCATGACAGGCCTTTCGCTGTCTGGTCTTTCGAACACTAGCTTGAAATAAGCACCTTCAACATCATCAGGAAGACTATCCAGATCCTTGCCTTGCAGCGTTAATCTGAGCATGTTGGTTGTAAGCTGCCTGGAGGCAGATACAGTTAGCTCTTTAGCCTTACGCTTTCCTGCCATTATTTTCTCTCAAGCTGGTTCTGGGTAGCGGGTCGGTGAATTTCAAACTCATTACACGAAGCTCTCCGACAGTTGGTAACATCGATCCACTGACACGCATAAACCTCACCCTACAGGAGTACCTGGATGAACGTTATCAAACCGGCAGATCCCTTTCCACCCATCGAATTCACGATGATGTCTGGAGAAACCGAACGCCTGAGTGATAATAATGGACGATGGACGGTGCTGATAGTCTATCGTGGTGATCATTGTCCTCGCTGCAAGACCTACATTGCTCGATTGCATGAATTGGCCGACGGCTATGCCGAGCGCGAGGTGGATCTGCGCCTGGCGTCGATGGATCCTGAGCACATTGCTCGCCGCACGATTGACGAGAATGGCTGGAACCTGCCGGTTGCACACAGCTTGAGCGTTGAGCAGTGCCAGACACTTGCGCTTTACCTGACCGATCATGAGCCAGGTGCAGAACTTACCGGCCCCTATGCAGAACCCGGGCTGTACCTGATTAACCCGGAAGGCCTAACGCAGGTCATTGCAACCTCCAATTCACCCAGTGTCCGACCGGATCTGGACGTGGTACTCGATGGCATCATTGGCACTCAGGATCGCAATCTGCCTATTCGCGGCCTGCACACACCGACTTAGGCTTCTGCAGCCTCACCACACAGCTCACAGGCAGGATTTCTTTTAAGCTGTATTTCGTTCCATTCCATTGATAGCCCATCGAAAAGCACCAGTCGACCCGCAAGGCTGGTGCCGATTGCGCAAATCAGTTTGATCGCCTCTATAGCCTGCACGCAGCCAACCATGCCCACCACTGGCCCGAGGATTCCTGCCTGCGCGCACGTATCCACTGTGGAGTTTCCGTGCCCGTACAAACATTGGTAGCACGGCGCATCGGGCTGGCGTGAATCGTAAACGCTTATCTGTCCGTCAAATCGTATTGCAGCGCCGCTGACCAGCGGCACCTTGGATTTAACGCAGGCTTCATTGATTGCAAAGCGGGTAGGGAAGTTGTCAGTGCAATCGAGAACCACAGTGCAGTCAGGAATCAGCGTGGCAAGATCCTCCGCTTCCAGCGCATAGTTGATGGTGTCGATCTGGCAAGCCGGATTGATCTCAAGGCAGGCAGTGCGTGCAGAGTCTGTTTTCAGCTGGCCTACTCGTGGTGTGTTATGAGCCACCTGTCTTTGCAGATTCGATAACTCTACGGTGTCAAAGTCTGAGAAGCTCAGGCGGCCAATGCCTGCAGCGGCAAGATAAAGGGCAGCAGGTGAACCAAGTCCACCCAGCCCAACGATCAGCACATGGGCATCCCTTAGTTGTCGTTGGCCGGACTCGCCAATCTGTTCAAGGCTGATGTGGCGGCTAAAGCGTTCGTCGGGTGTCAAATCCATAGGGTAGAGCATAGCCTGAGTGCAGCGGTGATACACTACCAGACGTGAATTTTCTGGCCCATTCCCTGTTTGGTTTTAACAACTCCGAGCTAATTGCTGGTCAGTTTTGCGGTGACTTCGTGCGCGGTAGTGACCTTTCACGATTTCCCGAGGGTGTAGAGCGTGGTATTCGATTGCATCGGCACCTGGATCGCTTCACCGACACCAACACAGCCCTGGAGCCGGTTCGCAAAGGGATTCCTGATGTACCAAGACGCTTTGCGGGTATTGTCGTGGATGTGATGTTTGATCACTATCTGGCGCAGCGCTGGGATCAGGTGTCGCAGGTCTCGCTGGATCATCATGCCAAATCGGTAATAATGGCACTCAATACGCATGCAGAACATCTTCCAGTGCCGCTCAAGCGTTTTACACGTTTACTGGAGCGTGAAGACATCCTGCAAAATAATATTCACCTGAGCTCTATCGAGCTAACGCTGTCGCGAATTGCAAGCCGTTCAACAAAATTCAGTGCATTGGCGTTGTCCAGGGCACAGCTGGAACCCCTGAGTGATACGCTGATCGAACCGTTCAATACTTTTTTCCCGGAATTACATCAGGCGGCCAGGGACTATATCGCATCAAGGACTACCCAATGAGTACCAAGAAAAAGTCGTTACCCGCAACCGGTCCTGAGCAATGGTCTCGTCGCCAGTACCAGGGATTGCCGTTGGCCAATCGTGAGCTGAGCTTTCTCGCCTTTGATGAACGAGTACTGGCATTGGCCAGTGATTCACAGATCCCTTTGCTGGAGCGATTGCGTTTCCTGTGTATCTCAACCAGCAATCTGGATGAGTTTTTCGAGATTCGAGTCGCCGGTCTCATGCAGAAAATCGAGGGTGGTATGGAAGGCGCCGGTATTGATGGCCTGTCTCCCTTGCAGGAGATGGAGGCGATCAATCGAGATTGCCGCGCTCTGGTCAACAGACAGTACAAACTGCTTAATGATGTGCTTCTGCCGGAACTGGCAGAACAGGACATCCGTTTTTTCTCGCGTCAAAGCTGGGATAAAAAATTACAGGAATGGATAAAGGATTTCTTTATTTCGGATATTGCTCCGGTACTCAGTCCTCTCGGGCTGGATCCCGCTCACCCGTTTCCTCGCATCACGAACAAAAGCCTGAGTTTCATCATTGATCTGCGTGGGCAGGATGCCTTCGGTCGCGACTCTGGTTTTGCACTGGTTCGTGCACCCAGGTCCTTGCCGCGGGTTGTACGCGTGCCGTCTGAGATTTGCGGTGTGCGGGATGGTTTTGTTTTCCTGTCCTCTATCGTTCATTCCCAGATCAGTCAGTTATTTAGCGGCATGGATCCCGTGGGTGTCTATCAGTTCAAGGTGACGCGCAACAGCGATCTATATGTTTCGGAAGAAGAGGTGGCCAACCTTAGAAGAGCCTTGGAAACGGAGTTGGTGCAGCGCAACTTTGGTCAGGCAGTCAGGCTCGAGGTGGCGGCTAATTGTCCCAACCGCATCGTTAAATATCTGCAACGACAGTTCAGGCTCCAGGATCAGTCGGTCTATCGTGTTGATGGTCCGGTGAATCTCAATCGATTGTTTGCCATTCCTGATCAGATAGACAGGCCGGATCTGAAGTATCCATCGTTTACTCCGCATGTTGCCAGTGCGTTCGAATCGGGCGTCAATATTTTTGAGCATATTGCCTTTCGTGGGCCTTTACTTTTTCATCATCCCTATGAGTCGTATGTGCCGGTAATCGAGTTAATACGTCAGGCGGCAGCAGACCCTGATGTATTAGCCATCAAGCAGACTCTATACCGTACAGGTCATGAGTCGGTCTTTGTCAGCTCCTTGATGGAGGCTTCAAGAGCAGGTAAGGATGTCACGGTCGTGATAGAACTGCGTGCACGTTTTGACGAAGCGGCCAACATAGAGCTAGCCACCCGCTTGCAGGAGGCTGGCATTCAGGTGGTCTATGGCGTTGTCGGCTTCAAGACACACGCAAAGATGCTGTTAGTGGTCAGGCGTGAGAAACACAAACTTGTTCGTTATGTGCACGTTGGCACGGGTAACTATCACGCGACAACCGCAAGAGCATATACCGACATGAGTATGCTCACGAACAATAAATCAATCACTGAGGATGTACATCGTGTTTTTACGCAGCTGACAGGGCTGGGACAGGCACTCAACCTGAAGCAGCTGGTTCAGGCACCGTTTGCACTGCATCGATATATCCTGGAACGACTTGCTAATGAGACGAAAATTGCCAGGGAAGGTGGCACCGGTCATGTTATTGCCCGCATGAATTCACTGGTAGATCCAGGCGTTATCGATGCGCTGTATAAGGCATCCCAGGCGGGCGTTACCGTGGAACTTGTGGTGCGCGGTATCTGTATGTTAAAGCCGGGACTGCCCGGCTTATCTGAGAACATTCGCGTCGTGTCGGTGTTGGGAAGGTTCCTGGAACACTCACGGGTATTCTGGTTTCTCAATAAAGGCCGGGAACAGCTCTATATCAGCAGTGCTGACTGGATGCCACGCAACTTTTTCAACCGGGTTGAAATTGCTGTGCCACTAGAGGATGAGGCACTAAGGCGCGTCAAGCAGGAATGTCTGGATGTCTACCTCAAAGACAACATGTTTGCTTGGCAACTGAATGCTAAAGGGCAATACGAACGCTTAAAGCCGGATAACGATGCGCCGTTTAGTGCACAACAGTTTCTGATCAATCGGTATGGCGGTGGTCGGGTGCACCACTAAGTGAACTCTGTATCAGACGTCTAGGCTTTTTCCGCTTTAAGAAGAATCTCGACATGCATGAGTCGTTCTGCTTCGGCCTGCAACTCTGCATGAGTCAAGGGATGTGTATCTAGCCAGGTTTGAGGTGCTACCACGGTAATCTGGCCTTCCTTGATGCGAACGTTAACCTCTTCGAGGGATTCATCATAGCGACCGCGATGCAGCAGTGCAGCAAGGCGCAATAGCCCCAGCAAATACAATAGCCGGTCGCGTTCCTCAGCAGGCAAGCCTTCAAAGGCGGCATTGTCTATTTTGCGTCGATGAAAGCGTACCAGCAGCGCCAGTGCCGTTTGCTCGGCAAGTGTAAAGCCCAGCAAGTCGGAGTTTTCCAGAATATAGGCACCGTGTTTGTGATACTGGGTATGGGCGACTCCCATACCCAGTTCGTGTAATCTTGCGGCCCAGATCAGTAACGGCAGGTCTGCGTGGGTATCAAGGTTCCAGGTATCAGCGACATGATGGAATAGTTTGGTTGCTGTTACTTCAACGCGATGCGCCTGCCTCTCATCGATGGAATAGCGTTGTGTCAAATTGGCCAGGGTCTGGGTCTGGATATCGACATGCTCATCCTTGCCCAGCATGTCGAATACAAGGCCTTCTCGAAGCGCCACCTGACTCGCCTGCATGACATCGATATTCAATGTTTTCATGATGGCCCGCAAAATGGTGAGGCCGCCAGCAACAACCTGCACGCGACTTTCGCTAACGCTTTCAAGATTCATTGCAGCGACACTGCCGGCTTTGACAATCTCTTTGACAAGTTGCTTTAAACCATCACGTGTAATAGCACCATCTGTAATGCCAAGTTCTGCAAGCATGCGCGCAGCCGCCTTGATGGTTCCTGAACAACCAATGACCTCGTCCCACCCGAATTCTTGATAGGCAACCATCAACGGCTGCAGTTCCAATTCAGCTTCAACGGTTGCACGTTTCATGGTGAGTGCGGTAATGCCTTGATCACCACTTAAAAACTGACGGGTATAACTGACGCATCCCATATTGACGCTTTCCAGAAGACTGGGATCGAAGCCTTTACCAATAACCATCTCTGTACTGCCGCCGCCGATGTCCAGCACCAGTCGCTGACGACGACTATCCGGAAACGTGTGCGAGACAGCCGTATAGATCAGACGTGCTTCTTCGCGTCCGGAGATAATCTGGATTGGCACACCAATAATTTTCCTGGCTTGCAACATGAATTCGTTACGATTTTTCGCACGACGTAAGGTGTTGGTTCCCACCATGCGAATATTCTGTCTGGGCACATCACGTAGACGTTCTGCGTATTGAGAAAGGGCATCGAGCGCCGTTTTCAGTGTTTTGGGCGTGAGTCGCTTTTGCGCATCAAGTCCAGCTCCTAACCGCGTTGGCATGCGCAGACTGTCAATCTTGCGAATGGAGCTGCCCTCGGGTTCAGCAATCATCATGTGAAAGCTGTTTGAGCCGAGATCAATTGCTGCGTAAACCGCCGATTGACTGTCGCTTGTCTGGTCGGAGCCCTGTTGGATGGATTTTTCGCTGCTCATAGATTTGATCAAGCCACAAAGCCGAAGCTTATTCTCTCAAGGCCTGCCAGATCCAGACCCGTGTCGACACCTGAGTAATTATAGTTGAGCAACAATTGCCTCACATCGCTTCCTTGCTGGCAGCCGTGTTCCAGAATTAAAGGGGCACCGGATTTTCCAACTCTTACGGCTGTCGCAATGATGTGCTCAAGGTCTTCAAGCCCTGTAGGACCACTGACCAATGCATCCCGTGGTTCGTGGCGCAGCTGCTCAAGGTGTATGTCATTGCTGGCCAGATACGGCGGGTTAGTCAAGAGCATGGCAACAGATTTGTCCGCGATGGCATCAAGCCAACACCCCTGTATGAGATGTAAATGATTAAACGCCTGCGCACGGATATTTTCATGAGCTACGGCTAAGGCTTCCCGGCTTCGCTCAATCGCTATGATTTGTCGATTCGTCAGCTCGGACGCAATAGCTATGGCGATTGCTCCCGTACCGGTTCCAAGATCAAGTACGGCACCTTCGGGGGCAAGACGGGCAAGCTCCAGTGACTTTTCTACCAGTATTTCAGTATCGGCTCTTGGAACGAGTGCGCCGGGGGCAATGTGTAAATCGGTCGACCAGAATTCGCGCGTGCCGGTAATGTAGGCGAGGGGTTCGGCGTTGATTCTTCGCAAGAGCGATTCATCAAGCGCATGACTGACATCCTGTGGTATCAGTGTTTCAGGAAACGCGAATAGCCTGCTGCGATTGATCTCCAGGTAATGGCACGCCAGTAGCTGTGCATCAAGCTCAGGTGTTTCCGTGTTAGCAGAATTTCGCAGTTGGTCTATCGCCTGCGCCACCCATTGTCCGACTGTGTTCAGTCGCCAAACTCTGCGAGCAGGTCTGCCTGATGCTCGGCTGTAAGAGGGTCAACGATTTCGCCCAGCGCGCCTGCCATGATGTCGTCAAGTTTGTAGAGCGTCAGGTTGATACGATGGTCTGTCAGACGACCCTGGGGGAAGTTATAAGTACGGATACGTTCTGAGCGATCACCAGAACCAACTTGCAGACGGCGAGATTCTGATTCGGCGTCTTGTTGTTTTGATTGTTCTGCATTCAGTAGCCGAGCTTGCAGCAATGCCATGGCTTTCGCACGATTCTTGTGTTGTGATCGTTCATCCTGGCATTCCACGACAACGCCTGTCGGGATATGCGTTAGACGAATGGCGGAATCGGTTTTGTTGACGTGCTGGCCGCCAGCACCTGATGCGCGAAAAGTATCGACACGGATATCGGCAGCATTGATGTTGATCTCTTCTACCTGGTCGACTTCTGGCAGGATGGCAACTGTCGCTGCCGAGGTATGTACTCGTCCCTGGGATTCGGTTTCCGGAACGCGTTGAACGCGATGGGCACCGGATTCGAATTTGAGACGTGAAAAGACCCTGTCGCCGGAAAGACGGCAAACCACTTCCTTGTAGCCACCATGATCGCCTGCGCGTTCATTGATTATTTCACTTCGCCAATTGTTCATCTCTGCGTAGCGTAGATACATACGCAACAGGTCGCCCGCAAATATTGCGGCCTCATCACCACCGGTACCTGCACGTATTTCCAGAAACGCATTATTTTCGTCACGTGGATCGCGCGGCAGTAACAGCTTTTGCAGAGACATCTCTTGCTCTTCAATACGCGCCTGTAGCTCGGGCAGCTCTTCATTAGCCATCGCTCGCATGTCAGCATCGCTGTCGTTGGCCATCTCGCGTGCATTGGCCAGATCCTGTTCAGTTTGCTGGTATGCCGCAAACGCTGTGACTATGGGTTCAAGCTGCGCATACTCCTTGGACAATTCGCGAAAACGGTTTTGATCACTGATAGTGTCGGCATCGCCGAGTAGTGCTGCTATCTCTTCGTGACGTTCGGCAACGCTTTCCAGCTTTGCCTTAATGGAAGCTTTCATGATTTGGTTTTTGGCAGATCCAATAGAGTGCGAGCGGCTTCTATGATGTGATTATTGCCAAGTTCTGCTGCTTCGCGCATGCTGGCGGTGGGTGCGTGCATGACTTTATTACTCAGCGTATGGGCGAGTTGTTGCAAGACGATTTCAGGGTCTTGGCCAGCTTGCAACTGTTTAAGCGATTTGTCCAGAGCACTGGCTTTTATAGATTCTATTTTACCGCGATACGCGCGAATGACATCGTTCGCGCCCAGGGCCTGGATTCTGGCCATGAACAACTCGACCTGAGCCGTGACAATTTCTTCTGCCTCAAACGCAGCTTCCTGTCGCGATTGGCGGTTCTCTTCAATGACAGCCTGCAAGTCATCAACGGTGTAGAGAAACACGCCGTCTATCTCGTTGACTTCCGCTTCTACATCCCGTGGGACAGCGATATCAACAATCAACTGGGAACGGAAACGGCGTTTTCGCAACGCCTTCTGGACCGTACCTTTGCCCAGTATGGGAAGCGTGGAACCGGTGGAGCTTATAATGATATCGGCATCTGGCAGGGCATCGGGGATGTCCTTGATGCCGATAGCCCGCCCGTCTACCTCCTGTGCAAGCACAGCGGCTTTTTCCAGCGTGCGGTTGGCAATAAGGATACTGCCTATGCCTGCGGATTTTAAATGCCGCGCGGCCAGTTGTATGGTTTCGCCAGCGCCAATAAGAAGCGCTTTTTGCTGACTGAGATCTGCGAAAATCTGACGTGAAAGGCTTACTGCCGCGAACGCTACTGATACCGGGCTGTTGCCGATAGCGGTATCGGTGCGAACTTTTTTTGCCACAGAGAAGGCTGTTTGAAACAAGGGCGATAACTCGTTACCCAGCGCGCCATGTTCGTCGGCGTCGCGGTAGGCCCTTTTTATCTGCCCCAGGATCTGGGGCTCACCCAGCACCATGGAGTCAAGGCCGCTGCACACCCGCATGAGATGACGCACCGCTTCACGGTCTGCGTGGCGGAAAAGGTAGGGCTCGAAGCCGTTGTCACGAAGCTGGAAGTAACGATGCATCCACTGTACGACTGCGTTGGCATCCTGGTTGTCCATACCGCAATAGAACTCTGTGCGGTTACAAGTAGACACAATGGCAGCTTCTTTTACCGGATGTACATCTCGAAGCGCGTTTAATGCATCGCCCAGCTGGCCTTCACCAATAGCGGCTCGTTCCCGTATATCAACGGGAGCCGTATTGTGATTAAGTCCTAGGGCGAGAATGGGCATTTTGCAATTCTAGCAAAAACGGCGGTATAACAGACTCGCGGTGCATTGATTTGCACCGAGGTCACTGTATCCTAGTGCACATTATTTGACTTTATTGGTCAGGAGAACACATGTTCAACTGTTTTGACACGAAAGCTGTTGCGGGCAAGGCAATATCGGCTCTGGTTCCGGTGCTTCTGCTTGGATGCAGCTCACTGCCGCTGGCGCCTTCGAAAGCGTTGGCACAGTCTTCCCAGTCACCAGTGTCTGAGCAGGGCAGTTCACAATCCGACATGGATTCGCAGCTTATGTTTGAGCTGATGATTGCAGAGCTAGCCGGGCGGCGAGGACAACTTGATGTAGCCATGGCGGGTTATCTGCGTGCTTCTGAGCATACCGACGACCCCCGTGTGTCAGAACGTGCCACAAGACTAGCCATGTTCGGACGGCAGTGGGGAGAGGCTGAGAAGGTCGCAAGACGCTGGATTAGCCTGGATCCTGATAACAAAGAAGCGCCCCAGATACTGGGTCAGACACTGCTACGCCAAGACAATACCGAGGCGGCAGCGCAGTTGTACAACGAGTTGCTGGAAGGTAGTAATAACCGCCGCCAGACCTTACGCGATATTCAGTTCGAACTGCAACGCAATGAAAATCCGCAGGCGTCGGTGTTTGTCATGGAATCGATAGTCTTCGCGTATAGCAAGGAAAGCGAGGCGCACCTGGGTCTGGCTCGCGCACATATAACCGCCAACGACAATGTAGCGGCTCTTGAGGCGGTAGAGACCGCTGTGGAGTTGATGCCGGGTGATACCGATTCGATTCTGCTGCGTGCACAGATTCTAAGCGGATCAGGTAAACCGGAAGCGGCTTTCTCATCCATCAGGGCCGCTATGGATGCAAACCCTGATAACGCTGATCTGCGTCTTGGGTATGCTCAATTGCTGGTCGAGGGTGGGCGTCATGATGAAGTGGGAGATGTGCTCGATACGATTTACAACGAGGCGACACCTAAGCCAGACACATTGCTAACTATCAGCCTGTTAGCCATCGAATCACGCAGAATTGACCAGGCCCGTGTATATCTTGAAGCACTCCTGGCGTCCGGGTCCTACTCCGATCAGGCTAATTTCTATCTGGGACGAATCAGCGATGATCAAAAGGAGTACGACACAGCGATAAGCTATTACGATGCCGTAGAGCAGAGTGATCTGCAATTTACAGCTCTCTTAAGAGCGGCAGAACTCACAGCGCTGACAGGAAATCTTGAGGAGGGCAGGTCTCGATTGCGCCATCTTTCAGCCTCTGTTTCCAACCCGGCTTTGCAACCGCGCCTGGTAACTGCTGAAAGCCGCATGTTGCAAAATGCCAATCAGAGCGCTGAAGCCGTGCTGGTGCTCAGTGATGGGCTTGAGCGATTCCCCGATGATACAGAGCTGCTATATGCCCGAGGGCTGGCCGCCAATTCAGCTGGCGATGATGCCATGATGATCATCGATCTTAATCGACTCATCGAGCTCGATCCGCAAAATGCACATGCTTTGAATGCGCTTGGCTATCATTATGCCGATGAGAACATTGAACTGGAACTTGCCGAAGATTTGCTGGTAAAAGCCAACGCTTTATTACCTGATGACCCTGCAATTATGGATAGTCTTGGCTGGCTGCGCTTTCGTCAGGGCCGTTACGATGAAGCCATAGTTCTGCTAGAGAATGCCTACCAGGTATATCCCGATCCGGAAATCGCAGCTCATCTGGCAGAGGCCCTGTGGTTAAGTGGGGCGCAAACGGAAGCGCAGACATTGATAGAGGCGGCGTTGGAGAGTAATCCCGATGATGAAAGGCTGTTGACAGTAAAAAATACTGTCTTCAAGTGATCCGCACCAGGGTTGTAGTGTCATTCATATGGGTGAGTCTGGCATTGGGTGCCTGTGCGACGAGTCCAGTCGGCCCGGCTATTGATCCGGCAGTACGTCAGGCAAGACTGGCTGAATTAGACGAGTTCAGTTTCACTGGCGCTTTGGGCATCTGGACCGATGAACAATCGATGTCTGGGCGCATCCAGTGGCAGCAATCCGGGAAAAACCTGGCTGTAAAGCTTACAGGTCCGTTTGGAATTGGCGAAATGGCGCTTACGGATTCTCCTCGATACGCCTCGTTTAGTCGCTCAGGAAACGTTGTTTCAAGTGGCGATTCTGTCGATGAGGTATTGCAGGCAGGGTTGGGGCTGGCTGTTCCGGTTCCGGTGCAACAACTCAAGAGCTGGGTCCGTGGCTTACCGGGTGATGGCCGGTCAGTGGTTACCGATGAGCTAGGCAGGCTGTCGTCGCTGCGTTTTACGGACGGACAGGGGACACGCTGGAGCGCGCGCGTATTGCGTTATACCACCTTGGATGGACTTGACGTGCCTGGCTTGATTTTAGCCTCTGGTGGCAAGTATTCAGTAAGACTGCTATTGAAAAATTGGAAAGCGTCTGTACACTTTGCAGTTCAGGAAGAGAAGCCGCCGAATACTAGGCTGGTGATTCCGAGTCGGTAGCGGTACACTACGCGCCTTAAATTAAACACAGCTCTAGTTGAAGGATAACGTTGACCACCAAATGGCTGGCCCCGGCCAAAATTAACCTTTTCCTGCATGTGACAGGACGCCGCAGCGACGGATACCACACCTTGCAGACAGTCTATCAATTCGTCGACATGTGCGATGTTTTGAGTTTCTCTGTGCGCGAGGATAGTGAAGTTCACCTGAAATCCAATTTTAACGAGGTGTCACCTGAAAACAATCTGGTGGTGCGCGCAGCGCGTGCCCTGCAGGCGCATTCAGGCACCCGTGCCGGAACCGACATTACCCTCGAAAAAGTTATCCCTACGGGCGGCGGTCTTGGTGGGGGCAGCTCCGATGCCGCTACAACACTGGTTGCGCTGAACGAGTTCTGGCGATTGGGATTGAGCATCAAGGAACTTGCCGAGATCGGTGTTACGGTCAGCGCTGACGTCCCCGTATTTGTTTACGGACAAGCCAGCTGGGCCGAGGGGATAGGCGATAAACTGACCCCGGTAGCGCCACTTGAGCCTTGGTATCTGATCGTCAATCCAGAGTGTCAGGCATCAACGCAGGCGCTTTTTAACGCTCCTGAATTGACACGTAACACTAGCCCGATCACAATACGGGACTTCATGGATGGGCGCAGCACGAATGTTTTCGAACCTGTTGCAGTCGCTCGGCACCCTGAAATAGGTGTTGCACTTGATTGGTTACGGACTAACTATCGCGGCTATCGGGCAAAAATGAGCGGTACAGGTAGTTGTGTGTTTACAGCGTTCGAAAAACAAGAGGATGCACAGTCACTTTGCGATCGTCTTCCCGATGAATTAACCGGTTATGTTGTAAAAGCCAGAAATGCATCGCCCTTGTATGATTTTTCTGGGTAGTTCTAGCGTACAATTCGCATTCGGTTTTAAGCGTATCTCAGTTGGGCCGTCGCCAAGCGGTTAAGGCACCGGGTTTTGATCCCGGCATTCGGAGGTTCGAATCCTCCCGGCCCAGCCATTCATTCCAGCCTGTTCAGCTGCCAGAAAATTTCTCATGAGTGAGCGCAGACTTTTGATTTTTGGCGGTAACGCCAATCCCCGTCTCACCCAGAACATTGCTGCTTACTTGCAGCAACCCATCGGTAAAATGCAGCTATCCCGTTTCAGCGACGGGGAGACAGCTGTCGAAATTCTGGAAAATGTCCGTGGTGGCGATGTCTTCATCATCCAGCCCGTTTGTGCGCCAACCAACGACAATCTTATGGACCTGCTCGTCATGGTTGATGCCATGCGAAGGTCCTCGGCAGATCGCATAACGGCGGTAGTGCCTTACTATGGGTATGCTCGGCAAGACAGGCGTGTGCGTTCAGCCAGAGTGCCCATTACTGCCAAGCTTGTAGCAAATATGCTTAGTGTCGCGGGTGTCCACCGAGTACTAACAGTCGATGTGCATGCTGAGCAGATTCAGGGCTTCTTCGATATACCCGTAGACAACGTCTATGCATCGCCACTACTACTACTCGATATCTGGCGCAGCAAATACGATAATCTTGTTGTCGTATCTCCCGATGTGGGTGGCGTGGTACGCGCTCGTGCGGTGGCCAAGCAGTTAGATGATGCAGATCTTGCCATCATTGATAAACGGCGTCCGCAAGCCAACCAGGCGCAGGTTATGCACATCATCGGAGAGGTTGCCGACCGCACCTGCGTCATCATCGACGATATGGTCGATACGGCGGGTACTTTGTGCAAGGCTGCGGAGGCGTTAAAAGAGCATGGTGCGCGCAAAGTGGTAGCACTTGCTACACATCCGGTGTTATCGGGCAACGCCATTGCAAATCTGAACAACTCTGTACTCGATGAACTGGTTGTCACAGACACCATTCCTTTATCCGAGGCCGCCAGGGCCTGCGATTGCATTCGCCAGCTGTCGGTTGCCGACCTTCTCGGTGAGACCATCCGGCGCATTCATGAAGATGAATCAGTAAGTTCTGTCTATATGGATTAGGTTTCATCAACCATGTCTGGTATACTCCGCCGGCTCTGCCTGGTCGCGGGTAGATTTCGGTGCACCAATTCCGGTAGCACCGCCTTACGGAGAATACCGACATGTCTGACGATATAACCGTCAATGCCACGTCGCGCAGCGTTTTTGGGAAAGGTGCGAGCCGCCGCCTGCGTCGTGACAATCTAGTACCCGGCATCATTTATGGTGATGACAAAGAGCCTCAGGCTATCCAGCTCAAGGCAAACGAGGTGTTCAAGCACCTAGAGAACGAAGCATTCTATTCTCAGCTGCTTCAGGTCAGCGTTGATGGCGCAGAGCCTGCGCGTTCCATTCTAAAAGACGTCCAGCGTCACCCCTTCAAACAACAGATTCTGCATCTTGATTTCATGCGTGTTGTTGCAGGTGCAGAGCTTCAGGTTAGCGTTCCGTTGCATTACCTGAACGAAGATATCTGTGTTGGTGCCAAAGCGGGCGGCATTATCACGCACAACGAAAACGAAGTGCTGGTTGCCTGCCGACCACGTGACATCCCCGAGAATGTTGAGGTCGATATGACCAATCTGAATATCGGTGAGTCAGTGCACTTGTCCCAGTTGACGTTACCTGAAGGTGTGCGTCTGGTTGATCTGCAAGAAGCTGGCGACGATAGCGATCGTCAGATTGTGGC
Source organism: Granulosicoccus sp. (assembly GCA_045106855.1). GTDB lineage: Bacteria > Pseudomonadota > Gammaproteobacteria > Granulosicoccales > Granulosicoccaceae > Granulosicoccus. The sequence continues at coordinate 49,764 of JBGCFI010000076.1, read as the reverse complement.
TGTGAACGCTCCGCGTGTCGAAGCTGAGCCAAGTGATGATGAGGTATCTGCTGATGTGCCGACCGCCTCTGACGAAGCTGCAGCAGACGACGACAAGTAATCCAGTTCGGTAACACGGGACTGACGCCGCAGACATAGGCGCGTCAGTCCTGTTTATCAAAGGCTGAGGCCCATGCCAGGTGAACATATCGAATTCGGCCTGATAGCAGGTTTTGGTAATCCGGGTTCCGAGTACGCCAATACCCGGCATAACGCGGGTTTCTGGTACATCGATCAGCTTGCCGACCAGCTGGGTGTACGTTTCAGTAGTGATAAACGCTTTTTCAGTGAGGTAGCCAGTGCCCAGGTTAATGGTCGCAAGCTCTTGCTGGTCAAGCCGATGAACTATATGAACAATAGCGGGCAGGGGCTGGCTGCAGTTGCCCGTTTTTTTAAAGTTGAGTCCAGTCGCATACTGGTGGCGCACGATGAGCTCGATATTCCACCCGGACACGTACGCCTCAAGAATGCAGGCGGGCATGGTGGACACAATGGCTTGCGTGATTCTGTCGCAAAGCTGGGTAATGGTAATTTCTGGCGATTACGTATCGGCATTGGGCATCCTGGCCACAAGAGTGCGGTATCGGGCTATGTGCTCAAGCGTGCTTCAGCGGTTGACCAACGACTAATTGATGAAGCCATAGAGCTGGCACTGCGCGAAACCATGACCATCATTGATGGTGATATTAATGTCGCCACAAAAGCATTGCATAGTCATAAACCGTAATTATTTTCACACAGTAATCTGGACCGGGACCTTAAACGATGGGATTTAAATGTGCGATTGTCGGACTGCCAAACGTAGGCAAGTCCACGTTGTTCAATGCCCTGACAGAGGCGGAAATTGCGGCAGAAAATTACCCCTTTTGCACAATTGAGCCAAACGTCGGCATTGTACCGGTGCCTGACTTGCGTCTGGATGCGCTTGCCGAGATTGTCTCTCCGCAACGTATCCTGCCTACGACTATGGAGTTCGTCGATATTGCAGGCCTGGTTGCCGGAGCTTCCAAGGGCGAGGGCCTTGGTAATCAGTTTCTGGCAAACATACGTGAGACAGATGCCATAGCGCATGTAGTGAGGTGTTTTGCCGATGATGACGTGATTCATGTGTCAGGTAAGGTAGATCCTCTGGATGATGTGGAAATTATCAACACAGAACTCCTGCTGGCCGACATGGAAACTATCGACAAGGCCTTGTTGAAAATCAAGAAGACAGCGAAATCTTCCAACAAGGAAGCCATCGCCGAGCAGGCATTTCTGCAGCGTCTGGCTGATGCGCTGGCCGATGGCACTGCCGTACGCACACTGGAGCTCGGTGATCAGGAAAAGAAGTGGCTGAGGCACTATCACTTGTTAACTGTTAAACCCACTATGTACATCGCCAATGTCGATGAAGCGGGTTTCGAGAACAATGCTTTGCTTGATGCTTTGACCGCAATGGCTGAGAAAGAAGGGGCTAACGTTGTACCGGTTTGCGCATCCATTGAGGCGGAAATCGTACAGCTGGATGATGCTGACAAGCAGGAATTTCTTAATGAGATGAATATCGATGAGCCTGGTCTTAATCGTGTTATTCGAGCGGGCTACGACCTGCTGGGTCTACAGACGTTTTTTACAGCGGGCGAGAAAGAGGTTCGTGCCTGGACGGTTCGGTCGGGCTCGACTGCGCCGCAGGGAGCCGGGCGTATACACACCGATTTTGAAAAAGGCTTTATTCGTGCCGAAGTCGTCGGGTATGACGATTACGTTCAGTTCAAGGGTGAAAATGGCGCCAAGGATGCCGGTAAATGGCGTCTGGAAGGGAAGGAGTACATCATGCGAGAAGGCGATGTTGTGCACTTTCGATTCAATGTATAAGGCTTAAAAAGCAGACAGGACCTTCCCGTCAGTTTTATGAAGTTTTACCAGTACGTCTATTTCATTGCGACATGAACCGCAATTGGTACCTGCACCTAGCCGCTGGCCAATTGCCTCGGTGGATGAACAATCACCTGACTTGATTAACCGGGTAATTTCCCGGTCGCCCACGGTAAAGCAGCTACAGACAATCGCTCCCTTATCTGGCTGACTACTGGTGGCCCTGCCAGCCATCGTTTGCCATCGTTTGCTGCTTGAACCAAACGGTTCCTTTAACAAGCTGGTTGCCCAGGTACGCGATAGCTCCACTGTACATGGGGAAATATAGAGCAATGCGTGCAAGCTCTCATCGTTGTCAAACCAGGCGAATCGTCGATACTGCTTATCGCGATAGTCTATTCGCTGCAGCTTGCCGTCGTTCCCATTCGAAAAGGTACTGGGCAACAGTGTGTCCAGAAGTTCTTCGCCGCTGAGAGTACTTGCAATCTCGCAACGCCAACCGCCCTCTACAGGCGAGCTTGCCCAATACTCTATGCTGGCTGAGTTGCGTAGCTCGGGCTCGCTGCGTGTCAGCAAGAATGCATAACTGTTGGCAGAAAATCGCTGGATGCTGACAACCTGGTTCTTTAACGCAGGCTGCCGTGATAACGGATCGGTGGTGGATGCAACCAGGGTATCTATTCTTGCATTGCTGGCAAACTGATCCGACCAATGCATGGGGGTGAAAACATGCCCGGGTACCTGCCGATCGCTGTGTAATGCACGTGCCAGTGTGCTGCCGGTCGGGCTTTTAACAACAACGATGTCGGCGTCCGCAATACCGTGGATCAATGCATCGCCCGGGTTCAATTCAATAAAAGGTTCAGCGCGATGCCCCATCAGCCTGGCGTTATATCCGGTACGCGTCATGGTGTGCCACTGGTCCCGGATACGCCCGGTATTGAGAATCAGAGGGTACAAATCGCTTAATTGATTATTACCCGGTGAGGCCGGATTCACGCTGATCATTCTGGCCCGGCGATCAGGGGTATAGAAGTTACCTTTAGCAAAGAAGCGTATTGGATTCTCTTGACGCTTTGAGCTGATATCAAGTGGTGGAGACTGAGTGTTGTTTCTTGGCCATTGAAAGGGCTGCAGGCCGTTATATTCTGATTCTGTCAGGTGAGCGCAAGCCCCAATATCAAAATCGATCAGGCCATTGTTCTCGAACATGGAAAGGCGTGCATATTCGGAAAATATCTGTGCCGGGTTTTGATAGTCAAAGGCATCCCCAAACCCCATTTTTTGAGCAACGCGTGACACTGCCCACCAATCGGGCATCGCCTGGCCACGAGGTCTGATGAATTTACGCTGACGGCTGATCCTGCGTTCAGAGTTGGTAACAGTGCCATCTTTTTCACCGAAGGCCTGAGCGGGAAGTGCGACATGGGCGTAACCCAGAGTGTCGCTTCGCTGAGTCACCTCGGATACCACGACGAACGGGCAGGCCGCCAGTGCACGAGCGATCCGGTTTGCTTCCGGCATGCTGTCGACCGGATTAGTCGCCATTATCCAGAGGGCTTTTATCTCCCCGCTTTCAACCGCATCGAACATATCAATAGCGGTGAGTCCCGGTTTTTTGGCAATTCGCGGCGATTGCCAGAATCGTTGTACTTGTGACTGGTGATCTTCATTATCCAGATCACGGTGACACGCCAGCATGGTTGCCAGACCACCGACCTCTCGCCCACCCATCGCGTTGGGTTGTCCGGTGATAGAGAAGGGACCCATACCCGGCTTGCCGATGCGACCTGTAGCCAGATGACAGTTGATTATAGCGTTGACTTTATCCGTACCGCTGCGTGACTGGTTGACGCCCTGACTATAGATGGTCACGGTTTTTGTCGTCGTGGAAAACATATCGAAAAAGCGTTCAAGATCAGATGCTGCAACGCCAAGCATCTGGGCAAGATCATCGCTGATGGATTGTTGGGCACTGACGAGCGCCTGGTCAAAACCTGAGACATGGTTGTCGACGTAGTGCTGATCTATTTTTCCGTGCCGGTGCAGGTAATCGAGCAGGGCATTGAACAATAGTGTGTCCGCATCGGGCTTGATGCCCAGATGAAGGTCAGCATTGTCTGCAGTAATGCTGCGTCTTGGGTCAACAACGATAACTTTTAGCGTCGGGCGTTTTGCCTTGTTAGCCATAATGCGCTGGTATATAACCGGATGACACCAGGCAAGGTTGCTGCCCACGAGCACGATCAGTTCGGCGCTATCAAGATCCTCGTAACACCCGGGTACGGTATCTGATCCGAATGCGCGTTTGTGTCCCACAACGCTTGATGCCATGCACAGCCGTGAGTTAGTGTCGATGTTTGCCGTACCCAGCCAGCCTTTAACAAACTTGTTAACCACGTAGTAGTCTTCACTAAGCAGTTGGCCGCTGACATAGAATCCGACAGACTCATGCCCATAACGTTCTATGGTGGCTTGCAACGTTTGCGCAATATGATCGGTAGCCTGTTCCCAGTTGATGGGTTTACCCTGTATGGCAGGCTCTAACAACCTATGCTCATCGTCGAAGGTTTGTGCCAGTGCCAGTCCTTTGGAACATAGTTTGCCAGCGTTAGCAGGGTGTTGTGAATCTCCGCTGATCTCGATTACTTCGGTGTCGCTAACACTTGCCAGAACACCGCATCCCACACCGCAGTACGGACAGGTGGTTTGCGTGACGTCGACATTGGATACCGGGTTGTCCATAGTCAACGCTGGTTAAACGCTAACAGGGTCTACGGATGCTTCAGGTGCCAGCAGCAATCGTTCGCCATCCAGCTTGATGCAGAACCGTTTGACTTTGCCCTGGTCAGCACCTTGTGCAGTACCGCTCTGCAGAGATATATCCCAGTTGTGCAGAGGGCATGTCACACAGTTGCCATGTACGATGCCTTCACTAAGTGGCCCTCCTGCATGTGGGCAACGGTCTTCAAGCGCGTAGATTTCATCCGTTGCTGTCCGGAAGACTGCCACTTTGGTATCGCCCATGAGAATACGTCGCGAGCCCTGTAACGGAATATCTTCGCGTTGCCCTATATCAAGCCATTGAATCGTTTGCTCTGTCATGCGACAACCTGTAATCGTTGCGGCTTAAGCGTGTTGAACTCGTGGGAGTCGCGCCCGTCTACGCGTTCGGCCCATGGGTCAACTTGCGCTACGGCTTGTGATGCACTGAACCGATCATGATACCGACGCCGCGTGTCCGGATTTTCCATGATTTGTTTTCGTATTTCATCAACGCCAACACGATTGGCCCACTTGTAGATTCTTTCCAGGTAGTGTCCTTGTTCGCGGTACATTTGTAGCAAGGCGGCAATATGGTCAACGACCTGATCTTCGTTGCTGACGTGTCCCAGTACCACCGTACCTTTAATGTCAAGTCCGGCAGCGCCTGCAAAATGGATGTCAAATCCGGATTCGACACAGATCACCCCGATATCCTTACAGGTGGCTTCCGCACAGTTTCGCGGACAACCTGATACGGCGAGTTTGACTTTGGCAGGCGTCCAGGATCCCCACAGATAGTGTTCGAGCCTGATGCCCAGAGAGGTTGAGTCTTGTGTGCCAAAGCGACACCATTGCTTGCCTACACAGGTTTTCACCGTGCGTAATCCTTTGGCGTAAGCGTGTCCCGACACGAAGCCTGCTTTACCCAGATCAGACCAGACAGCGGGTAAATCAACTTTTTCGATACCCAGTAAATCAATACGTTGCCCACCGGTTACCTTGACTGCTGGTATATCAAATTTGTCCACCACGTCTGCAATGGCACGTAGTTCTGATGAGCTTGTCATACCTCCCCACATGCGAGGTACCACTGAATAGGTGCCATCTTTTTGTATGTTGGCATGCACACGCTCGTTGATAAAGCGCGACTGGTAATCATCAGCATACTGAGATGGCCATTCGCAAACCAGATAATAGTTCAGGGCAGGGCGGCACTTTGCACACCCGCCGGAGCTATTCCATTCCAGAGCCTGCATGACGGCGGGTATGCTCATCAGGCTTTGTACGCGGATACGTCGCCGGACCTCATCATGTCCCAGATCGGTACACGGACACATGGGTGTGACCGCCGCAGGTTGATAGCGATCTCCAAGACTCAGCACCATGATTTTTTCAACTAATGAGGTGCAGGTGCCACACGAAGAGGATGCTTTAGTATGTGACCTGACCTCGTTGAGTGTCGTGAGTCCGTGCGTTGTGATGGCTTGTGTGATCGTGCCTTTACATATGCCGTTGCAACCACAAATCTCTGCTTCATCGGGTAAGGCTGCAACGGCCTCCATGGGGTCCAGCGGTTCACCTCCCTGATAGGCCTGGCCGAATATCAGCGTGTCGCGCATGTCGCTGATATTCACACCCCGCTTTAACAGATCAAAAAACCATGCACCATCTTCGGTGTCGCCATACATGACGACACCGCTGATTGTCTGGTCTTTCAGTAGCAATCGTTTGTAGACACCGGCGGCTGCATCGCGCAGGACAATCTCTTCTACTTCGTTTGCTGCGGATGATGCATCAGGTAGATCGGCGAATTGTCCAGCGGAGTAAAGCTTGACTCCATTAACCTTGAGTTGAGTTGCCATCACGGCCCCCTCAAACGGCTGGCTCTCATCAAGTAGGGTGTTAGCCAGCGTGCGGGCCATTTCGTATAGCGGGGCTACCAGGCCATAACAGTTACCCCTGTGCTCAACGCACTCGCCCAACGCGAAGACTGTATCGTCGCTGGTACGCATGTCATCATTGACAATGATTCCGTGAGCGCATTCCAGGCCTGCCTCGTCGGCCAGCGATATCGATGGCCGGATACCGACAGCCATGACAACCAGGTCGCAATCGATTGACTCATCATTACTGAAACGCACACCCTGCACATGAGTCTCACCCAGTATCTGTGTGGTTGATGTTGTGGTGCGGACCTCGATTCCACGGCGTTCGAACTCTACTTGCAGCAGATGGCTGGCTGTACTGTCCAACTGTTTTTCCATCAAATGATCTGCCAGATGCACAACACAAACTTCCATGCCTTGCTCTTTTAATCCGGCCGCAGCTTCAAGACCCAGTAAACCACCGCCAATGACAACGGCCTTGCCGCCTTCGCTGGCGACGTTTAGCATCTGCTCGACATCGTCAAGATCGCGATAGACCATCACGCCGTTCAGCGTGTGTCCGGGCATCGGGATACGTATAGGGTTGGATCCTGTAGCGATGACTAGTTTGTCATAGTGGTACTCATTGGCAATACCGTTTGTATTTGCCTTGACAGTTCTGCTTGCCGTATCGATATGTTCCGCTCGAGTACTCTTCTGAAGCGTTATGTTGTGCGTGTTGTACCAGTCTTCGTCGTGAGTAATGATATCGGCGTAGCGTTTATCGCCGGACAAAACCGGCGAAAGCATGAGTCGATTGTAGTTAACGCGCGGTTCTGCGTTGAGTACCGTAATGGCGTAACGCGATGTATCAATTTCCAGCAAGTGCTCCAGCATGCGTCCGGGCGCCATGCCGTTGCCAATAATCAGTAGTCTTTCTTTAGTCATGCCTGCGCTTGCTCCACCTTCTGGATACCATTGCCAATTCTGCGTTGTCGCTTCTGCGCGATTTTCTCCAGAGCCTCCTCTGAAGGATTTGCCCCACCTTCATAGGCTTCAAGAAACTCCAGCAGCTCTTCCCGATAGGCGTAATAGTCGACATGTGCCATAAGCTCATCACGTGAGCGTGGACGGGGAAGATCGACCGTCATGACATTGCCGACTTTGGCTTCCGGCCCATTACTCATCATTACCACTTTGTCGGCGAGCAATATGGCTTCGTCGACATCATGAGTGACGCATACGGTTGTTACCTGTGTGCGTGTCCACACATCCATAAGGACATCCTGAAGCTCCCAGCGTGTCAGGCTATCCAGCATGCCAAACGGCTCATCAAGCAGGAGTAGCTTTGGAGACAACGCAAAAGCGCGGGCAATGCCAACACGTTGCTGCATGCCGTTCGATAAGTCCTTGGCGGAACGATGTATGACATCGCCGAGTCCCACTCGACCCAGATAGTACTCGGCAACGTCCCGGCGCTCGGCCTTGCTGGCATTGGCATGGACCTGATTGACTCCCAGTAAAACGTTGTCAAGCGCGCTCATCCAAGGCATCAGTGATGGTGCCTGGAATACGACAGCTCTTTCTGGCCCCGCGCCTAGTACATGGGTTCCATCGAGTACTACGCTACCATCGCTGATAGGGTTCAAACCCGCAGCCATCGACAGTACCGTCGATTTTCCACAGCCCGAATGCCCTATCAAGGTAACGAATTCACCTTTATCCATGGACAATTCAAAGTCCTTTACCACGGCGACCTCTCCTTGAGGCGTCGGGTAGACTTTGCTCAGGTTACTGAATTGCAGGTAACGTGTTTGTACGCCCTTTGGACCGTCAGTATTGGCGACAGGTACAGGAACGCTTCCCGACTTGCGAATGGGTACTACGTTAGGTGCTGTTAATTCATTTGCCTGGTGTTGTGAGCGGGTTCTGCTCAGCGTTAACAGATGTCGCGTTAACCCGGCTCTTAATGCGATGAATTGTTCATTATGATTCATCGCAGCTCTTTCGCGTGGCCTCGGTATATCGACATCGAACTCTTGACCTAATTTGGCAGCAGGGGCTGGAGTCAGGGCTATGATTCGATCAGCTAGCAGCAAAGCCTCATCAACATCATTGGTTATCAGGATGATGGTTTTTTTCTCTTTCTGCGAGATCTCTACCAGCTCATCCTGGAGTCTTGCGCGAGTCAGGGCATCGAGTGCTGACAAGGGTTCGTCCAGCAATAAGACTTCCGGCTGCATTGCCAGTGCTCTGGCTAAAGCAACGCGCTGACGCATACCACCTGAGAGTTCGGCAGGCTTTCTATCCCGCGCATGAGTCAGGCCGACCATCTCGATATAATGTTCTACCCGATTGCGACGATCAGCGCGTGATGCTTTTCTTGCAACGCGATCCACCGCCAGACTGATATTGCCCTCTACCGAGAGCCATGGCATGAGTGAATAGGATTGGAAAACGACGCCGCGTTCTGGTCCCGGGCCATCAATTTCCTTACCCTGGTAGATAACGCCACCTCGGTCAGCTTTTATCAGACCGGCCAATAAAGAAATCAATGTGGTTTTGCCAGCGCCTGAGAAGCCGACAATAGCCACGAACTCGCCCTCCATCACTTGCAGATTGATGTCTTTAAGGACAATGTCAGCGGGTGAGTTTAAAGTGGCGTCAGTGTAGCTTTTAGAGACGTCGGAAAGTTCGATAATCGGTATTCCGCTATGCATGATTTTCTGCCTCTTTTCTAGCGGTTTGCATCGAACGTGAATGCCTGCTGCAGAGCAAACATGATTCTGTCCAGCATGAATCCAATCAGGCCAATGGTCAGTACGGCAACCATGATTCTGGCAAGTGAATCGGAAGAGCCATTCTGGAATTCATCCCAGACGAACTTTCCGAGTCCCGGATTTTGTGCCAGCATCTCTGCCGCGATCAAGACCATCCAGCCAACACCTAACGATAGTCGCAAGCCGGTAAAGATCAGTGGCATTGCAGAGGGCATGACTACTTTGGTAATGGTTTGCCAGGTGGGTAGTTGTAAAACCTTGCCCACGTTCATTAAGTCTTTATCGACACTGGAAACTCCCAGTGTTGTGTTGATCATTGTTGGCCAGAGCGAACAAAGTGTAACCGTTACGGCTGATACGACCAGAGACTTCGGCAGCCAGCTTGAGGTGTCGACATATAACGCCGAGACCACCATGGTTACTATAGGTAACCAGGCGAGAGGGGATACTGGTTTAAACAGTTGCACAAGAGGATTGAGCGCACCGTTGACGGTCTTGGACAGCCCCGATGCTATGCCCACCGGTATGGCAATGATGGTGGCTATGAAAAATCCAAGTGCGACCGTGACCAATGATGTGCCGATCTGGTCAAAGTAGGTAGGCTTTCCAGTGTAGGCTCGATCCTTGATCTTGTCTGCCTGCCCGTTAGCCCGAAGCTTTTCATTTCTGGCCTCTAATCGCTCAAAGAATTTCACTTCTTTTGCACGTTCGCGCTGGTGATCTTCAATCAGAGCTCCCGCTTGTTGCCATACCTGAACGGGTCCGGGTATGGCACCTAACGAGGTTTTGACTGTTGGGGCCAGTACTGCCCATGCAAGCAGAAAGACGCTGATGCCCAACATGGGGATGAGCACACGATGCCTGAGCTCTCCCAGTTGCTCCTTGAGGTTGTCGCCCGCGCTAATACGTAGTAGCGGTAGCAGAAATCCAAGGCCTATCGCATCAAGCGTAAACTCGCTGCGATTGATTAGACGACGAAGTCTGGACGGCCCTGGCAGTGAAGCATTTGCGATGGTATTGGTCTGCGACATGAATTATCTACCTTGAGTAACAAGCTTGCGATGTACGGCGTGTTAGCTGCCGGGATTCGGGCTGGCTTGCTTCAGGCCAATGTCAAATGATTCAAGGTAGGCATTAGGCGTACGTGCATCATAAGTAAGGCCGTCGATAAATTCGCTGGTCGGCTCACGAAATCCGTCGGTATCCCAGGGAAAATCCGCTTTTTGTACATAGCCTTCTTCGACGAGTAATGTTGCGGCCTCAAGATACACATCGGGTAAGTAAACTGATTGTGCGGTTTCTGTGTACCACTCATCGCTCTTGTTTTCTTCAATCTGTCCCCAGCGACGCATTTGTGTGAGGTACCAGATAGCATCTGAGTAGTAAGGGTAGGTTGCGTAGTAACGGTAGAAAACATTGAAATCAGGTATCTCTCTGACATCACCTTTTTCAAATTCGAATGTCCCGGTCATTGATGCTCCGATGACATCGGCATCAGCGCCAACGTATTCGGGTCGTGCAAGTATTTCTACAGCCTCCTGTCGGTTGGCATTGTCATTTTCATCAAGCCATTGAGCCGCGCGGATAAGGGCTTTGGTCAGAGCCAGTGTTGTATTAGGATTCTCTTCGGTGAACTTCTTTGTCAGGCCAAATACTTTTTCCGGGTTGTTTTTCCATATCTGGTAGTCGGTGATTACCGGTACGCCAATACCTTTCGCTACCGCTTGCTGGTTCCAGGGTTCGCCAACGCAATACCCCAGAATGGTTCCAGCCTCGAGGGTGGAAGGCATTTGGGGAGGTGGTGTAACAGACAGAAATGCATCTGCATCTATCTGTCCTGATACATCACTACTTGAGTAGTAGCCCGGATGAATACCACCAGATGCCAGCCAGTAACGAAGCTCATAATTGTGTGTGGACACTGGGAATACCATACCCATGTTAAACGGCTTTCCCGCTTCGTTATAGCTGTCTACAACTGGTTTTAGTGCACTCGCTTTAATCGGGTGGACGGGTTTCCCATCGCTGTCCATCTCGATGTGTTCCTTCATGGCGGCCCATACTTCGTTGCTTACCGTTATGCCATTACCGTTGAGATCCATGGAAAAAGGGGTGACGATATGAGCTTCGGTACCGTAGCCAATGGTCGCTGCCAGCGGTTGACCTGCGAGCATGTGAGCACCATCAAGTTCACCCGTTATGACTCCGTCAAGCAGTACCTTCCAGTTGGCTTGTGGTTCGAGCGTAACGTAAAGTCCTTCGTCTTCGAAGTAGCCGTTTTCAGCAGCAATTGCTAGTGGAGCCATGTCCGTAAGCTTGATGAAACCAAATTTGAGTTCATCTTTTTCGACATCCAGCATCTGGGTTTCTGCCGTGGCGTTTAGCGAAGCTATGCACGAAAACGCGGCAATAAAAACTCCAGCGCACCAACGAAGGGCGTACTGTTTGTTTTTAAGCGAAGTGTTTCTACAGGACATGGACGTATACTCGTTTACAATTAAGATGCGCAAGATAGTAAGGAGCTGCTCTCTGGAGCGCTTCTGCTTATTTTGCAGCGGGCGTATGCATTATTTGCATCACCGTTAATCAGCAAGGTACAAAGCATGCATTTGTTCTTTTACATCACAATGTATTGCACCAATATTGCATAACTACTGAGTACCAAACCGGATCCATGCGACATCTTCAACAGCTGATATACATCGATGCAGTGGCACGCAACGGTTCAATCCGTCGTGCTGCGCAATCGCTTGCCATTACATCAACAGCACTTAACCGGCGCATCCTCGCGGTTGAAGAGGACCTGGGGACTCCCATTTTCGAAAGAACCGGCAAGGGCGTCAGGTTAAGTGTTGCTGGTGAAATATTTATTCATCATGTGCGTCAGCAGATGTCAGACATGGAGCGTGTTAAATCACAAATTGCCGATCTTCATGGAGAACGCAGAGGCCTGGTGTCGGTAGCCTGTGGCCAGGCGTTGATGCAGCGTTTTTTACCCAACCTTGTGACACAGTATCGAGCAGAGCATCCGTATGTCGATTTCAGTGTACGAGTTTGTGGTCGTCATGAAGCCTCTGATCATCTGCTGGATTTTTCTGCAGACCTTGCGGTCATTTTTGAACCGGATATAACTGCAGATATATCGGTACTGTTGCAAGTTCCGCAATCGGTGTATGCGGTGATGTCTAATGAGCATCCTTTAGCATTGAAAAAAACACTGACGTTGAGTGATTGTTCGCAGTACCCCCTGGCAGTGCCTAGTCGTCGGTCTGGTCTGCGGGCGCTCATCGAGAAAGCCGCCATGCGGCAAGCGGTAAAACTGTGGGCGGCGGTGGAGTCAGACAGTCTGGACTTCCTGTTCAAGGGCCTGAATGATCACAGAATGATCGGGTTTCAGATTTCTGTGGGCGCTGCAAAATCCTCCATGCCCGAAGGCGTTGTTGCGGTCAGAATTTGTACCCGGGACCTGGCAGAGGGGTCCCTCGTGGTACTCCAGCAAAAGGGGCGGACGCTACCAGTGGCCGCCGCCCGTTTCCTGGCCCAGCTAACTGATCAGCTGAATCGGGAAACCGAGGAGGCCGAGCCGGAATCCTGCGAAGCTGCCGTGTAGCCATAGCAATGGGTATTTGCTTGACAGCGAATTTTCTGAAGGGCATAATGCCGCGCTCGGTACGATGGCTACATAGCTCAGTTGGTTAGAGCACAACACTCATAATGTTGGGGTCCCTAGTTCGAATCTAGGTGTAGCCACCATATTTAAAACCCTGATTTATCAGGGTTTTTTAGTTTCCGGGGTTTGGAACTTGGTTCTGCCTAATCCCGCTGGTTTTGGGCTCAACTACCGAGGAATCCTCGGTAGCTCGGCAGGAAGGCAAGCGCCGGTAGTTCTCAAAGCTCCTTAACCCATAAGCTCGTCTCGAGAGCCTGTCGTTGAGCAGCCCCACCTTAAGCCCGGGTTTCAGGCTCAGCACCCATAACTCGGGTATTAATTCACAAACCGCCGGGTACTTGTTCATCGCGACTGTTTGAGCGGTTGCATAAACTTGTTTGCAGATCGACACACATCAATCGCAACTAAAGGAACAAGACAATGTTGAAAACACTGAAATTGACTGGAATGATTATCGCTCTGGCCGGCTCATCACTGGTTAACGCAGACATGAAAAGCTCAGTGGCTGAATTAGAGGCTTACACAGTGGCTTCAAAAAACCACACCGCGGTAATCTTCTATACCAAGCTCGACAATAATCAATTCGAAGTTGTGACGACAGTAGGCAGTAATCCGGGAATTCCCCAACTAATGACACAACATCGCATCACACTTGACGAGGGACAGTCCTACACTTTCCAAATGGATCAGGGCGTGGCAAACGATGCGACTGATTCCATAACGATCACAGCCAACACAGAAGTTATTGAAGTTGCTCACCGTTAGTCCTTGTGTCTAACATAGATATGCGAGCTGTTTCGAGTTAGTCAATGACGTAAGACGTCAGCATTAAAACCGGCTCGGACTATCTACGAAAGGCTGCATCTGTTTACTGAGCCCTTGTTCTGCGACCGATTGCAGGACGGGCCAAACACGGCCCGGCGGAGTACTACCTGTATTTCGACCGGGTCGCACCACATCTCTTTGATACTTCATCACTGCAAGTGAATCTTTGTAGCGTGTTATATTGATAGCGTCAGGTCAAAACTGCACAACCATTATTGCTCTCTGCGTCGCCCGTTGTTGTCGCCATCTGATACCCGATGAGGCAAGCTAGTCTTTTGTAAAGATCCACCGATTAAACAGCGGCAAGTTTTCCATTCTGTAGCGCGCGGGGGCCGGTGAATGCGTAAGAGCGGTGCATATGTCGAGTGTGATTTCTGTAGGCTGCGACATCAGTTGCCGTATGCATCGTTGCCCGGTTGTCCCAGACAAGAAGATCACCCGGGCGCTACTGATGGGTATAAACCCGTTCAGACTGTGTTGCATGCTCAACAAGCGGCAAGATGTAGTCAAGGCTTTCGGCTTCGGTCATGCTATCGACTTGTTTCACCAGGTTATGACTGATGTAGTAAAGCTTGCGGCCGCTGACAGGACGCACTTGCACAAGGTCTGTCCAATGGTCCGGTATACGAGCGCGTTCTTCCGGTGAAAGAGGTTTGGCCTTGGACACCTTCAGTACCGTGTCGTTATGATAGTTCCAGCTGTGCAGGAATTTTCGCCCCTCCATATCTGCCTGTGTTTCCTTTTTCAGCGAATCCCATGCAAGGGCGGGGAACACAGCAGTGTTTCACCACCTTGGGGCGGACTCGCAATGCAGTATAAAAAAGTCACGCCGTTCAGATTCTCGTATTACCTTCAGAAATATGAAATCATCCTATGCAATCGCATTGCGGAAAGCTATTCGGTATCCGAAAAATCTACACGTGTAAACATTATCATCGTAAGTAATTTGACGCATGATTTCTGGTATTGACTACGCGATATTGATAGTGTGATATGTACATCATGTAAATGGGTATAAGGAAATATTGTGAAAAACGTATTCGCCATTGGTTTGTCGTGTCTTTGTATATCCTGCGCAACGGTTCCACCCGTCACTGTGACTCCACCTGTCGAGGAGACCTCACCGATTGGTGAACCGATACCGGAGCCAATCTCGACTGTTCAATGTGACATCACGCCATCTGTCAACTGGATGGATAATCAAACAATAAAATACGCGCAGTCCCCTAATAGTGAGTGGCGTGACTGCAGCGGAAATTTTCTACGACTATCAAGTCATATTGCTGAGCAATGTGATGTCGAACTGGTAGCGCCGCGTGGTGTTCGTAAATATGTAGACGGTGGTGATAACGAAAGGCCGGGTAGGGCTGCAGCAAGGACCACTCGCGGTATAGCAAAGTGGTATGACGAACAAGGTAAATTTGTGCCTGTCTTCTACGATGGTACGGTCGATTTAACCGAAGCACCAGGTGCGCTAATAGCCATACGCAATAAGATAAAAACGGGCTCGGTATTGTGGTTCTCTTTTGAAAAACCGTTAGCAGAAATAAAAAAAGAAGGGCTTTTCAAAGAGGTGGGTGGTCTCATTAATCACATGGCCA
The DNA here is from genome assembly GCA_045106855.1 of Granulosicoccus sp. GTDB lineage: Bacteria > Pseudomonadota > Gammaproteobacteria > Granulosicoccales > Granulosicoccaceae > Granulosicoccus. The sequence continues at coordinate 34,361 of JBGCFI010000076.1, read as the reverse complement.
CTGTTACTAGCGTTGAAAAAGACGACAACGGAGATGTCATCGCATGGTATATGTATCACGGTATCAATGGTAAGAAAAATAACGACATTACCCCGCAATGGTGGACTTACCCTACTGTATTTGGCGACAAAAAGTATCCCCCAGGCGGATACTGGGGACAAAGGTTGGTCGGTTTTGCAGAAAGCATAGTGCCAGATGAAAACATCAATGTGGTTCCGGTGGAAAAACCGGTGAAACTATAGGGCCGATTTTTTAGACTGAACCAGACGCGAAAATCTACAGTTATTTTCTTATGATGCTACATGCGCAGGAGAAGTCTGGAGCCATAGCTTTCTAAGATACTAGACGATCAATGAGTATTGATTTCACCTAACCCGGTATGCCAACGCAGGTATTCTCGTAACTATAATCTGATTGCACATGATCCGGCTTCGGGACGGTGATTTTTTTATCAAATTACACACTTCATATACCCTCGTTGACGCAGTGCTGGTATCGTCGGGGAGCACGTGGCATAGTGTTTCTGTTGCCTGTACGTCTAGAGTCTGAGAGATTAAGTATGGCGGGTGGTTGGTCAAGAGACGGAGCAGTACAAGACCAGATAGATGCAAGCGTTGATGAGGCGGTTACGCGGGCAAGGCAGCTGCTGCCAAAAGGTGAGAGTCTGGCTGAGTGTGAGGAGTGTGATGCACCCATTCCCGAAGCACGTCGCAAGGCAGTTCCTGGCGTTCGCCTGTGCGTAAAGTGCCAGGAACAACATGACAAAAACGCGAGTGATACCGCTGGGTTTAATCGTCGCGGAAGCAAGGACAGCCAGTTGCGTTGAAACTGTTCAGAGCATAACGTGAATCGTCTTATGCATCTGGCGATTGTTTGTGCGCCCGGAATTTTTCTGTTGCTTTGGTCCGGTGGCTTTACGGTAGCCAAGATTGGAATTTCCGATGCTGACCCCCTGACGCTACTGGCACTTCGCTATGCGTGTGTCGTTGTATTGTTATTGCCTCTGATACTCATTTACAAACCACCCATGCCAGCTAATCGCAAGCAGTGGTTTCATCTGATGCTGGTGGGGTTCCTGATACAAGTGGTCTACTTTAGTACCGCTTGGCTGGCATTTGCCAAAGGTGGCTCGGCGAGCACCGTTGCGTTGATAACCTCGCTGCAACCCATTCTAGTGGCCTTAGTCATGCCAATGTTCTCTAAAGAACACGTGTCTCACGGTCGCTGGCTGGGGCTGGTTCTGGGTTTGGCAGGCACCACGCTCGTGCTTGCAGGCAATGCTGGTCTTCAGATAGTCAGTGTGAGTGTCCTGCTGTTCTCCCTGTCGGCCCTTTGTGCGATTACCCTGGCGACGGTCTGGGAAAAACGTTTTGGTGTGTCGCATCACCCGTTAACTGCCAATCTGGTTCAATATTGCGTTGGTCTGGTGGGTACCTTGCCTTTGGCCTACTTTTTCGAGCCAATGAGTATTACAGTTACTGTGTCTTTCCTTCTTGCCCTCACTTATCTGGTGGTTGCCAATTCGCTACTGGCCATTAGTCTGTTATTGATGATGATAAGGCGCGGAGAGGCAACGCGAGTGTCGGCTTTGTTTTTTCTGGTGCCACCGATGTCTGCCTTGATCGCGTGGCTTGTGCTCGATGAATACATGAGTCGAGTGGCATGGCTGGGGATGGCCGTGGCCGCGGTAGGCGTCTGGTTGGCAACACGTCAATCGAAAACGCATGTGATCAAAAAGGCAACGGTGTGAACAAAGAATAATCAAATCCTTTGCTTGCCAGAACGTTTGGTAGAGAGGCTTGAGAATCGATTTACACGTAGTGCATGCCAGTAAGCAATTCAGACACCTTCAGAGAGAACGGCATTGGGTAACGTCGTAACCAGACTTTGCCATTTTTTCGGTACAAGCAGAACATTGGGATAATCATTGTCAAACGTGAAGCTGGCAAGTCGCCAACCATTACTGTCCATAAGTTTGATAGTCAGTCGACGCAAGCTGCCTGACAATCCACGTCCGGATATCTGCCTGCTACGCCTGTGAGTAAGGCTGTAGGGCTGATACGCAGCCAACGGAGATTTGAACAGTGAAAGCTGAGTAAATCCCTCTCGTGTCTGTTCGGAATTCCACTCCAGCAGTATCACGGGCTGGTGTTTCTCGATCGTGTGTTGCAAGCCTGCTATGACGTTGGGTTCCAGGCCTTCTACATCGATTTTGATGAAATCAATGTGTCCATCTTCGAGTTCAAGGAAATCATCCCCTCGCTGGCTACGAATATCGATGTTCTCTCCAGATTGTCCGCTTAGCATGGTTGATTTGCCCAGATTACCTTCCGTGGGGACGGTAATGCTGGTGGTTTGCTCCTTGTCGGACAGGGCCAGACAAATCGCAGTGGCACGATCAGAACGCGATTGAAGGTTTTTTTGAAGAACGTCGAAAATGAAGGGCACCGGCTCAAATGAATATAATTTTTTACAATGATCTGCCATGACTACGGCGTGATTGCCGATGTTGGCACCGACATCCAGACAAACATCAGCGTCGATATGCTGAAGAATATCCACCAGTGCTTCAAGGGTCCAGCGATCGTAAACGCCCTGACTGCGAATCTCTTCGGTGATGGCATCGCCCTCGAAGGCGAACAGTTGATTGCCGTGGCAGGTGCTGACTTCTGTGATCGGTCGGTTCAACGTTGTGCTTCTCGTGATATCAGTTTGAAGCGCTATTCCGGGGTTCGGACAAGCGGGTGTATGCTCCTGCGAGCCTCAGGTTAGCGCGCTAACGCTGGCTTGAGTTTAGTCGAGCAGAGGTTTGTTTTTCGTATTGACATTGACCGTACGGTATTTACAGGAAAAGGAAAGCTGCTTGCTCCGGGCGGCTCCGGAAATCGTCATTTTTAACGGGTTGACTTTGCCCCAATTTTTAATGAAACCAGCCGGATTGAGTTAGACATAACACCAATGTCCGATCCGTCCGATTCCGGCCACATTGAGCAACAATATATCAGTACTTTTTTTGCATGAATATATATTTTTTTGTTTGTGCATCATTTGTTGAACGTGAATGCTTCATTCGGTGTGAGTGAATGATGATGTCAATAATACAGATGCGTCAGACTTGCATATTAATCATGCGTGATTGCTGCATTGCGTTACCGAGAAGTGATTGTGCGGTGTATGTATCGTTGAACGCTACTCGTGTTTGATGAATTTAACAAAAAAGCAAATCATTTTCGTTATCTAACGAAAATAGCTATATTCATGGTGTTTGGTGAAGATTTACACTCAGCTAAGTCTTGACGTGCACTGAAACCAAGCTGAAACAAAAAGAACATTAACTGAGACGTCTATCGATGCGCTTCAATATGACGTTAGACGATGTACTCTAATTGTAAACGAGCGTCACATGTACTCGACAACTGTCACGGCATGTGTATACTTGGGCCTGCGGTATGGTGCGCTCGGGTGATGCAAATATGGAAATTAAGTATCAGTGCGCATCGTCGGATGTGGTGTTCTTTCTCGGGATAGATAGTCCTTGAGTGTCAGTGAATAGCCAAATTTCAATTAGTTAGGTGCTTGTTGCTGATTGGGTCGATGCCCAGCTGTACAGCCACGCGCGCAACAATGAAGTCTCGGGGTGTTGCATGGTCGCAGTGTTGTCACAGAGTATCGACTCGGGTGAGTTAGTTTCTGATGAAGAAAGTTTACTACAGAGGGTCGTATCTGAAGACTCCAATGGTTCCTGTTCTATAGCAGTTAATGGTACAAGAGCCGATGATATTTCGCGGATAGCGAGCTTGCTCAGCTATTCGGACGTGGATATCACCAATACGTTCTTTTGTGAATCCGCTCAGATACCTGAAGTGAAAGCCTTTGCTGCCGTGATATGCCATCGGCGTGGCGATCCTGAATACAGCTGTAGCCTCCCCGACGGTGCAAAAGTATCCCGTATCATTGTGCTGTCTGATTGTGCTCGAGAAGAGACTGCAGTCGGTTTCCTGGACGGCGGAGCACGCCATTTTTTCAACATCAATGAGCCTGACAACATACTTCAAGCTCGTCTCGAAGCAGCGCTTAGACAGCATCGCCGTGTTTCTTTACGTTCATTTTCAGAAGGCGATATACATTTCGATGTCCAGAAGCGCAAGGTGACACGCGCAGACCGTCCCGTAGATCTGAGTCCTAAAGAATTCGAATTTGCCTGCCATCTGTTTTCCAGATTGGACAAGGTTGTCCGGAACTCGGAGCTAATGACGTCGGTCTGGTCATTGCCACCGGATATGGATACCCGACGAATAGATACAGCTGCTTGCCGTGTACGAAAAAAGCTCAGGCTTTGTCGGGATGATGGTTGGGAGCTGAAAAGGGTACGTCGCGTGGGTTATCGCCTTTCGCGTATTGAAACCGAAGCTGAGCTTGTAGTCTGAGTCTTGCTGGCGGCAACGCCTAAGTAATTTGCTCCAGGGATTTACTGCCAATCCCAAGGCGGCCGACAGGCACCGCTCCGCGCCGAATTGATATCGTTGGGGCGATTGTAAATAAATCCCCGTTACGACCATTCAGCTGTCGCCTTATGCCACTGGCCCTGGCAAGCTCTGTCTGGGCATCCAGATGCACGGTTTCACCATGCACGGGAATCAGAAGCTGCGGCCTAACCCAATCATAAAGTTTGCGAAGCTCTTCGGCCCCCGGATGGCCAGATGCATGTATGGCGAGCTCGGACGACTCCGGTGTAATGATACGAATACCTTTTGCCTCAAGACGGGCAATCAGATTGTTTATCTGGTCTTCATTTCCGGGAATGGCTCGAGCACTGAAAATGACTGTATCACCGGCGTCAAGCTCCAGATCACGAAAACTGCCATGACTGAGACGGTTAAGCGCAGTGCGAGGTTCGCCTTGACTTCCTGTGGCCACGAGCAACACTGTTTCTCTGGGCAGATATCCAAGATGATCAGATTCTACGAGGGTGGTCACATCCGGCCATAGCCCTATGGCGCGGGCCGCCGCGGCGGTACTGATCAACGATCGTCCCAGCAGGCCAAGGTGCCGTCCTGTTACTGTCGCGATTCTGGACAAGGTGTGCAGACGTGCAATGTTGCTGCCGAAGCAGGCTACAACCACGCGACCGCTAGATTCCCTGATGTGATAATGAAGGCCTTCGTACAAAGCTCCCTCGGAAAGCGAGTGACCGGGCTGATCGGCACAGGTAGAGTCGCAAACCATGGCGTTAATGCCTTCCTTGCCCAGCTTTCGATATTCACTTTCGATGAAGCCATGACCGACCACTGGGTCAGGATCCAGTTTCCAGTCGGCTGTATGAAACACTCCGCCTGCTGGCGTTCGAATCACAAGTCCACAGGGACTGGGTATCGAATGAGTGTTGGGGATCCATTCCACATCAAAAACGCCAATGTGAAAACGATCCAGCGGCTCAACAAGGTGTACTGTAACTTTGTCGGCCAGGCCGTGCTCGGCAAGCTTGCGATGCAGCATTTGCGCAGTAAAAGGCGTGGCATAGACAGGACAACGTAAGCGGCGCCACAGTGGTGCTACAGCACCGATATGATCTTCGTGCGCATGGGTCAATAAAATGCCCTGAAGTTTGCCGTGTTGTGCCGCTATGAATTCCGGATCGGGCATCTGGATATCGAATCCGCTACTGTTGGTGCCGTCAGCGTCTCTGAAAGTGACACCGCAATCAACCATAAGCCATTGATCATCGTGACCGTAGAGGTTCATGTTCATGCCAATTTCGCCACAGCCACCCAGTGGCAGAAACCATAAGTCACTTGCATCAGGTGTCATTTGCTGGATCGATCTCCCCGGTTGTCATTCTGGTAGGCGTGCGCAGTGTACATGGAGTTCGGGTACCATCAGGTAAGTGCGCAGTTGCGCTGGATCCATAAGGTTAGAACTCTGTATGTATACCCTGTTGATCGTTTTTTTACTGGTCTCCATCATTTTTTCTTTTCTCTGTTCTGTGTGGGAGGCTGTATTGCTGAGTGTTACGCCCTCGTTTACCCAGATGAAATTGCAGGAGGGTGAGGAACTGGGGAAGACCCTGCAGGTGTTCAAGGACAATATCGATCGGCCCCTGGCGGCCATTCTTACGCTTAATACCATCGCTCATACGGTGGGTGCCATTGGTGTTGGAGCACAGGCGACAAAGATATGGGGCGCCTCGTTCATGGCTACCGCGGTCGTGCCGGTGCTAATGACGCTGGCTATCCTCATTCTGTCCGAAATTATCCCCAAGACAATTGGCGCTAATTACTGGAAAGAACTTGCAGGCTTCACTGTTCGCAGCCTGAAATTTGTCATGTGGGTCCTTGCACCCTTGGTATTTGTCAGTCAGATCATCACCAAGGCTCTGAAAAAAGACAAGCAGGCATCAGTATTCAGTCGTGCCGATTTCGGCGCTATGGCAGAGCTAGGTTCGCAACAGGGCGTATTTGATGAGGGCGAGTCAAACATTCTTCGAAACCTCTTGCGTTTCAATACCATTTTCGCCAAAAACGTCATGACCCCTCGCACCGTCATGATCGCCAGTGATCAAAGCCAGTCTATCCGCGAGTTCCACGATACTCACCCGAATCTGCGTTTCTCTCGCATACCTATTTTCAATGACTCATCCGATCACATTACGGGTTATGTGCTTAAGGATCAGGTGCTCAAGGAGTTGGTTGAGAGCGACGGTGAACAGCCTCTGTCGTCAATCCGCCGAGATGTACTGGCCGTTAAAGAGGATTTTCCCATCCCGGAGCTGTTCACTCATTTCACTTCAAAACGCGAGCATATTGCGATCGTGCTGGATGAATTTGGTGGGACAGCCGGCATCGTGACGATGGAAGACGTTATCGAAACTCTGCTGGGGCTGGAGATTGTCGATGAACAGGATAATGCAACCGACATGCAGGCTCTGGCCCGCAAGCAGTGGGAGCAGCGTGCATTGAGTATCGGCCTGATCGAAGCCGACTCGGATTCGACGCAACCAACTTAGTCCGTCCTGGTTCGTCCGCTCAGTTCAATCTACGCCGTAAACACCAACGCCTAGTGGAGACTGCGACCACGCATTTTCTGGATGCCCATATAGACCACTAGCGCTATGAGGCCTGCTAGAACACCGACTGTCGTATTGAGCAAGGTTGTCGTAATTTGTTCAGCAACAGTCCCGATGCCCTTGATATCACCGAATACGGGTAACCCGGATACGCCACTTGCTGCACGTGCTATCTGCTCGGCCAACCAATGAAATCCATGCGTCAGTATGCCTCCACCGACAATGAACATGGCCGCGGTACCCACGACTGACAGGAACTTCATCAGCAGGGGTGCAAACCATAGAATGCCGCGACCGACCGCTGAACCTAATGCACTGGGTGTACTGCCATCAGCAGGTTGCGACAAGTGCAACCCGGCATCATCGAGTTTGACGATAGCGGCAACCAGCCCGTAAACCCCGACAGTCATAATGGCTGATATGGCAATCAGGGTTGCAACACGCACGCTGAATGTACTGGCGGCTACTGTGCCCAGGGAGATAACAATGATTTCGGCTGACAGCACAAAATCGGTCCGGATCGCACCTTTTATCTTGGTTTTCTCCAGGTCGACCATATCGACATCGTCGTTTGCCATAGCCTCGCGCAGCTTTTGCTTTGACTCTTCGGCATCTTCTGGATGCAGAAACTTATGGCTGAGTTTTTCAACCCCTTCAAAACAGAGATAGAGACCACCAATCATCAGCAGTGGGGTAATCAGCCACGGGGCAATCCAGCTGATGAATAAGGCGACTGGAACAAGGATGACTTTGTTGAACGCAGAGCCTTTGGCAACAGCCCAGACAACAGGCAGTTCACGATCGGCTTTTACGCCAGTGACTTGTTGCGCATTGAGCGCCAGATCGTCTCCAAGAACACCGGCTGTTTTCCGGGTCGCGATTTTGGTCATCGCCGCTACGTCATCCAGAATAGAGGCGACGTCATCTAGCAATGTCAATAAACTGGTTGCCATGGGAGGTTCTCGAGCTGTAAATGGACGGTATAGTAACGCTTCAACGAAGCCTATAGCGAATTGCTATGATCAGATCCATTACTTTCCTGTCGGCCCTGGTTGCCATATTCCTTGCAAGCAGCCTTCGGGCAGATGTTACCGAAGTAGATAATGCCACCTTGGAAAAGTTGCAAAATGAGGGAGCCGTGATCGTCGATGTCCGCAGACAAGATGAATGGGAGAAAACTGGTATGGTGGAGGGTAGCCATCCGCTGACGTTTTTCGATGCGAAGGGCAGATATGATGCAAAAGCCTGGCTCGGTGAGCTGGACGGGCTTGTGCGGCCTGATCAGGCGGTAGTACTGATTTGTGCGCACGGAGTGCGATCGGCGAAAATTGCCGGTTTGCTGGATAAACGGCTTGGTTACACCCAGGTGCACAATGTAACCAAAGGTATTAGCGCGTGGTTGTCCGAAAAACGCCCTGTCGTGGCCTACAAACCGTGACGCAAACGCACCTGCCGGGCAGGTGCGTTTCGAGATTCAAAAATAGAAATTAAGCTTTGGGCACCCAGGCACTGCACCATCCAGCGGACATGACCGCCGCGCCCGGGAACAATGGGCAGGGACCCATGGCTTCACCGTCGCCACCTGAGTAAAGCGTGCAGTTACCGCAGTTTTGCTCTGGGTTTTCTGATTCTGACAGGTACTGGAGAGCCTTGGCCTGGGCTGAGTCCGGGTTAACTGGTTCTGCCGCGTGGCTGGGCAGGCTGGCTACCAAAGCGCTAACCGGGATCACTGTGGCGCCAGCGCCCAGCAGCGTTACAAATTTACGACGTTTGATATCAGTCATTTCTCTTGCTTCCATTGAAAAGGTCAGTTAAGACGCACTCGATTATACGACACACGCGCCGACTGGATGTTCCTTCTTGTGAACGTGACATATTGCAAACTTATTAAAAGTCAATACGTTAGCGCACTTGAGAAGCATTCGTATTTGACTGAATAGTCTTGCTCAAATTGGCTGGGCAGACCGGGTCGAGGCGACAAGTTGATCGTATTGGCGCTGAAAATGTGCAATAAGCTGCAGATGACGTTTCAACACTTCGGCGTTGCAATGTGCCTTCACCGCAGGCAAAGCACTGATTAGCTCATGCAGAGTCCGTGTCACATTCTGTAATTTCTGGTTCACGATGTTCTCCTCACGTCAGGGGGGCTGCTCTGAGCTTTGCGTCCAGTCACATTGTTATAGGTTGTTTCGACACAAATACAACGAAAATTTATACCCAGATCTCGATTAATGATGAGGACTGAATGGCAATTACGGAAGTATTCACGAGTTACACGATGGTCAACTCGGATCGGTTACAGATTACCCTGCAACAATCGGTGGCATCAGTGATAACCCGTCGCCATCGTTCAGGAGCGTAGTTTTATAAGCTTCGGGCTGGATAATCTGGCCATTGAGAATGGTCAGGAGGCGCTGATCTGTCTTTACACCCATGGTGCTCAACAGATCGGCGACGCTCAGGGAAGAATCGTTCGAAAACGTGAAACGGTTGCCGCTTTTGTTTTGAGGTAGGTACTCGATCAAAGCACCACCGAGGGTGATTTCAATACGCACTCTTTACTGAGCTGGGGATGAATGCAGGCCGAGCCTGTCAAGGGTCTCACTCGTAGGACGACCTTCAGGGTCCCATCCTCGCAGTTGATAATACTCCGGCAACATGACATTGAGCTCTGCCACACGCCCTTTGGCAACACCATTGGGGGCAGGTGTTTCAAGCAGGCGAGGTGGCAGGGAATCATCCGCACGCCCTAATCCTGCTTGCAGGTTGAACAATCGCTCCAGATTCCATATCCGTTCGCCTGTTTCAAGAAGTCGCTGATCGGTCCAGTCGTCTCCACAAGCTGCGCTTATCAGTTGCTGAAACTCGCCGGTGTCCCATGCCGCGACGGTAAACAGACAAATACCTGCCGAATCGATCATGGCGATTTTGTCCTGGGATAATTTGCACGGTTGGGCTTTGCCATTGCCGGATTGGTCTTGCATGTCCTCGGTAAACACATCGTGTTTCAGATGACAGGCACCACGATTACTGGTGGCATATCCCAGCCCCATACCTTGCTGTGCGCGGGAGTCATACCCCGCAAACTCCTGGCCTTTGACCACCATGGCAAGTTCGGGTTTGCCGAAGTGCTCGCACAGGCGCAGCGATCCTAATCCCAGCAGTTTTCCAAAACCTTCATGCAGCCCGGTTTTTTCGGCCATAACGGTTAAGGCTTCGGCGTTACCGAAGTTAAGTTCGATACCGTCTGTATGTTCGGTGGTAATGATTCCGAGTTCGAACAATTCCATGGCCGCTGCCAGAGTGACGCCGAATGAAATGGGATCCATGCCATGCTCGTTCATCAGGTAACCCGCGAAGGTCAACGCATCGATATCATCAACACCAACAACGGGACCAAACGCATAGGCGGTTTCGTATTCCAGACCACCCGATGCATGCTGGTACTGCGGCCGGTCTCTGATCGACCAGTGATCTTTGTCGATATGCGCAATGCGTCCGCATCCAATGGTGCAGCCAAAGCAGGCCTTGTTAGTAATGAGATTGGTATGTCCGTTCTCATTCTCGGTACTCATCGCACTGGGGTTGATCTTGTTGGTGCCTTCAAAGATGACGTCTTGAAAATTGCGGGTAGGCAGACCGCCAATGGCGTTCATGGTATCGATCATGGCATTGGTGCCGTAGTCGGTTAGTTCCTTGCGCCCGTCGCTCTCTTCAAGTAGCTGGTTGGTGTGTTTTACCACAGATAAAAATCGCTTTGAATCAGTGACGGGGACTCCTTGACTACCGCGCACGGCAATGGCCTTCAAGTGCTTGGAGCCCATGACAGCGCCCACCCCTGAACGTCCTGCTGCACGGTGCAGATCGTTGACCACACAGGCGTACTTGACACCTTGTTCACCAGCGACACCAATTGAGGCCACTTTTATCTGAGGATCTTTATGGACCTCTTTCAGTGCTTCTTCTGTGTGCCAGACGGTAGTTCCCCAATAGTGTTCCGCAGGAAGAATACGTACCTGATCATCCTGGATCAACAGGTACACCGGTGTGTCAGAACGACCCTCGAGGATCAGGAGGTCGTAGCCGGCAAATTTAAGTTCTGCACCGAATTTGCCGCCCGAGTTGGAACACGCAATAGCATTCGTCAGAGGCCCTTTGGTAACAACCGAAAAACGGCCACCGGTGGATGCCATGGTGCCAGTGAGCGGGCCAGTGGCAAATATCAGGACGTTGTCAGCAGACATGGCATCGGCCGCCGGATCCATCATCTCCGTCAGGTACTTTGTACCGAGTCCACGCGAACCCAGGTAGGCGTCACGCCATTGTTCGTTTAACGGCTCGATAGATGTCGTATGTTCGGTCAGGTTCACTCGCAGGATGCGATTGTGCCAAGTCATGACGGAACTCCATACTCGATAGCCCCGGTCGGGCAGGCTTCAGCGCATTTTGGCTCGCCATCACACAGATTGCACTTTGTGACCTTGCCACTTCGTGTGTTGTAGTTGATGGTGCCGTAAGGGCAGGCCATCGTGCACACCTTGCACCCGACGCACAAAGACTCATCAACTACTTTGGTGCCAAGGCCATGATTGATTGAAATGGCATCAGTCGGGCAGGCATGCAGACACCAGGCCTCATCACATTGCGTGCAGGTATAAGGGATATTTCTTTTGCCATGCTCAAACTCAAATACTTTGATACGCGAAAAGGCCGGTGCGAAAAGGCCTTCGTGCTCTAACGAGCAAGCCATTTCGCATTGCAGGCAGCTAGTGCATTTATTCGCATCAAGAATGAGTTGTTTAAGCATAGGGGTTCCTATCGCAGCATCGTGCGGGCGGCCAGCCCAAGAACATCATCCCAGATCGAGCCATCGCGGTCGCTATCGAGCAGTGACGTCAGCAAGCCTCCGGCGCCGGCTTGTGATGTTCGTCCAGCACCCCTGTTGCCAGAGCCGCCCAGCATCTTCTTACTCATCGCACCCATAACCAGGGTGGCGACCACTGGCAGCATTTTTTTCAGTAAGGTGCTGCTGATACCTGCTTTGTGGGACGCGCGGGATGCCACTTCACGGCTTACTTTCTTGTCGCCAAAAATATGGCCGAGAATGTCGTTGCCATCGCGGGTTGTTTCTGGCGCGCCCAGGCTTTTCGGCTGTTCCATGTATTTTGCATGTTTACCGGTGCGCAGGGCTTCCAGCAGGGAATCCATACCGCCTTCCTCTTGCGTGTTTTTCTGCAACCCGCGGGATAGTGCCGGTATCAGTCCTTCAACAGCTGCCTTTGTCTGTTCTTCGTTAAGGTTGAAGGTATTCTGCATCTCTCTCAATGCAGGCTTGTTCTCGTCAGACAGCAGGATGTCTAGGATGTTGTTCATAGCAATTGGACCTTTTGATTAGCCCCAAGCCTACCACTTTATACGTAGTCTTCGTCCAGCATGGGATCGTCGATCTGATCATCAAGAATAAAGGCTTCCCAGTCTTCCAGTACCTCGCGAAAGTGCTTCAGGGGTACATGATAGGGAGTGTCGATCAGCCCATCTGCTCCAGAGTCGGGCGGGTTTCTGGCAATTTCCACCCCGGTAGGGGAAATAGCAACGTTGTGGGCATTGCCCGTGAACTCACGCAAGTCATCTGACTCATCCTCAATGGCGGTCAAATCATCCATGAGATCGCGGCAGATGTGATCACTGCCCTGCACATCGACTTCGAGGAACGCCATTAATACTTTTTCTGCGGCGGGACCGCGCGCTCTTGGGCTGCCATCCCTATCGAAAAAGAACTTGTGGTTACGGGCCATGTTGTACTTGCTGCTCTCTCTTGTGCACCCTCGACCTGTATCGTACCCAAAAAAAAGGAAATTGCCACCTCTTAATCCAAGTAAGTCTATTCTTGGGCCTTGTGGGTGATAATCGCTCTCACGGATTTCAAATGGAATAAGCTGAATCAGTGCGCCTGTTACTTGTCGAAGATGATCCAGAGCTGGTTTCTTTTGTGCGTTCAGACCTGGTTAAAGCAGGATTCGCCATCGATGTCGCCGATAACGGCATTGATGCCGAGCATCTGGGTGACACAGAACCCTATGATGCGGTTGTGCTAGATCTCGGATTGCCCCAAAAACCAGGAATAGACGTTCTTCAGGCCTGGCGAAGTCGTGGTAATCGCGTACCCGTCATTGTCCTGACAGCTCGTGATGCCTGGTACGAACGCGTAGACGGGTTTAAGGCTGGCGCCGATGACTATCTGGGAAAACCCTTCCATATAGAAGAACTGATTGCACGGATTCGCGCTCTGATCTATCGACGGCACGGCCGTACTTCCAGTCGTGTCGAAACTCGCACCTTGTCGCTGGATGAAGATGTGCAACAGGTGTCAGTCGGCGACGAGACGCATCAGCTCACGGGTACCGAATTCAGGTTGTTGCGTTACATGATGCTCAATAGCGGCCGTATTCTGTCCAAGTCTCACCTTTCGGAGCATGTTTACGATCAGGACTCAGAGCGCGACAGTAATCTTATCGAAGTCTATATTCGTCGCTTGCGTGAAAAAATCGGCACACAGATGATCCTCACCAAACGTGGTCAGGGCTACATTTTCAACGATCCGGCTTCGTAAGCGACCTTGAATTCTCTTGAGAGAAGCCTGCAGATCGGCTTGGTTGGTTCGTTAGTCGTACTGATGTTTGTCTTCTGGTGGACGGTGACATTGACCAGTCGCATGCTCACTGACAGTTATGTTTTCACCGAACTGGAAAGGCAGACGTACGCGGTCCACAGACTCGTTCTCGAGGATCCGGACTCGCTCGATGCGCGCGTTCTGACGTTGCACGAAAACTACCCGCAAAGACAGTTTATCGGGCCGTTCAGCCCTCCTGCGGTTAACAAACCGGCAGACACCGGTATTGGCTCCATAAAAATCCCCGAGTTGTTGCCGGGGCAGAGTAGTCGCGAAAGCGGAGCAGGAGCGCAGGGTGAACCCTTATTGGGCTGGTTTGGAGGATTCTCTGTGAACGGGCAGGAAATGGTTCTGGGGTCCACACAGGATATCACTGCGATATCAGAAAAATTGCATGTATTTCAATGGTTTGCAGGGGCATTGGCAATACTTCTTTTATGTGTGCTGATGACTGTCCAACGCATTGTCCTGCGTCGTTCTGTCGAGAAACTGGAACGTATACGCCGGGATATGCTGCGTCTGGAGCATGGCCAGGCGGTTGCCTTGTCCGAGGACGTGCCCTCGGAAGTTATGCCATTGGTGATTGAGTTCAATCAGCTACTACGACGTTTCGAACAGCGATTGCGACAGTCCCGAAACGCGGTTGGCAACCTGGCTCATTCTCTTAAAGGGCCGTTGAACCTTCTCATTCGGTCAAGCGGAGCAACACATATTGGCGATTCCGAGAGAGAGGCCATCGCACAGAACGCCGAACATATTCGCAGACTCATCGAAAGCGAGCTTAAACGAGCCCGTCTGGCCGGTCGAGGAGCAGTGGGCAAGCGGTTCGACGTCGATGCAGAATTACCGGCTATGATTGGCCTGCTTGAGCAGGTGTATTCCGAGAAGGCTGTAAAAGTAAGCTACAACGTGGGTAACGGCGTTGAGCTGGTACACGATAGGCAGGACATGCTGGAGTTGATCGGTAACCTTCTGGACAATGCGGTCAAATGGTGTGAGCAGAGCGTTGTGCTTAACATGCGCTGGTCTGACGGGGTTATTATCGATGTCGAGGACGATGGTCCGGGGTGTTCTCCGGAGGTACTGGGTCGACTGACAGGCAGAGGGGTCAGGGTGGATGAGTCAGTAGCAGGCCATGGTCTGGGTTTGTCTATCGTGAAGGATATTGTGGATACCTACGATGGCAGGCTTAACCTTGAGCCATCGCAGCATCTGGGTGGGCTCAAAGCCTCGGTGTACCTGCCAAGGCGTGGTTAGCGAGCAATGAAAAATAACCAGACTAGCGCTTAGCAGCGCTCAGATCGATAACCGGTTTTTTTACATTGGCTCTGTAAAGCGTGGCTGTGTGGCCGATTTGCTGAATGCATTCCGCTTTTACCGAGGTGCAAAGAGCCTCCAGTTGATCGAGTCGAGCCTGTTTTTCGCTGACACTGAGCTTCACTTTGACCAGTTCATGGTGTGACAAGGCGCCGTCCAGCTCTTTGCTTACGGCGCTGGTGAGTCCTTGCTGCCCAAGCCTGACCACCGGTTTAAGCGCGTGCGCCAGCGAGCGCAGGTATCTTCTGCCCGCTTTGTCCAGCGGCTTGACAGCCTTGACTGCAGGCTTCGCTGCAAGGTTATTACGAGAGCGTACGGGTTTTTTACGGGCTGGCTGTTTCATGAATAAAGAGTAATCGGAACGGGAAGTTACTTACGGTTGTCGGCAAACACCCTACAATGATGTGTTGGGCACAGACGAGCGAGTATGAGGGATTGTGGCGCGATCAGGCAGTAAAAGTAGTCAGCGATGGCTCGATGAGCATGCATCGGACCCCTACGTCAAGCAAGCCCTTGCCGATGGATACCGCTCGCGCGCCGCTTATAAATTGATCGAACTGGATGAAAAAGACCATTTCATACGTCCTTCATCGGTGATCCTGGAGCTGGGAGCAGCTCCCGGTGGCTGGACACAATATCTTTCCCGGCGAGCCGGTTCTGATTCAACGGTGATTGCGTCAGACATTTTACCTATGGATGCATTACCTGGCGTACATTTCGTGTTGGGTGATTTTACGGAGCAGATAACTGCGGATGAGATCGCGCTGGTAATGAAAAACCGTCGAGCTGATCTTGTTTTGTCGGATATGGCGCCCAACATAAGCGGAGTGGGAGTGGCTGATCAGGCGCGTGCCATGGGGCTTGTTGAGCTTGCACTTGAGTCTGCCGTTGAATTTCTCAGTCTGGACGGGGTGTTCGTCGTCAAGGTTTTCCAGGGTGTTGGCTTTGATGATTACATGCGACAGGTACGGAAAACCTTCCGCAGCGTAAAGACAAGAAAGCCGGCTGCCAGCAGGGCGCGTAGCCGAGAAGTCTATGTAGTGGCAAGGAACTTGATATGATCGTTCCCTGCGCTTGGTATTGAGCTAACTACAAACGCGGTGCATCCGCGTTTCGAGAGGTTAAGTCTTTGAGTGATTTACTAAAAAACGTACTGCTCTGGGTGGTGATTGCAGTCATATTAATGACTGTTTTCAACAACCTGGGTGGTCAGCGGACAGCGACGGATACCATTTCGTATTCGGAGTTTCTGCAAGAGGTCAATACCGGGCAGATCGATAACGTCAGGTTCAACGACGTCGAGATTACGGGCATCAGGGGCGGCAACAAGCCATTTACCACTTACAGCCCGGAAACCGACAACAGCTCGCTGATCGGTGAACTCAATCGAGCAGGCATCGAATTTGAGCGTGCGCCGCCTGAAAATCCCAGCATGATTCTCAGTATCCTGATCAGCTGGTTTCCGTTCATCCTTCTCATCGGCTTGTGGATATTCTTTATGCGCCAGATGCAAGGTGGCGGGGGCGGTCGTGGTGCAATGTCGTTCGGCAAAAGCAAGGCGCGCCTGCTCAACGAAGACCAGGTCAAAGTTACTTTTGCTGACGTAGCGGGCGTCGAAGAAGCTAAATCAGAAGTCTCGGAATTGGTGGAGTTCTTGCGAGATCCGGGTAAATTTCAGAAGCTCGGCGGTAAAATCCCGCGCGGCGTTCTGATGGTTGGTTCGCCTGGTACCGGTAAGACACTGCTGGCCAAAGCCATTGCAGGCGAGGCCAAAGTGCCTTTCTTCACAATATCGGGTTCAGATTTCGTTGAAATGTTTGTTGGTGTGGGCGCAAGTCGTGTTCGCGACATGTTCGAACAGGCCAAGAAACATTCACCATGCATCATCTTTATCGATGAGATTGACGCTGTAGGTCGGCATCGTGGTGCAGGGCTTGGCGGTGGTCATGATGAGCGTGAGCAAACACTCAACCAGTTGCTGGTTGAAATGGACGGTTTTGAAGGCAACGAAGGTGTCATAGTTATCGCGGCTACCAACCGTCCTGATGTGCTGGATCCGGCTTTGCTGCGTCCAGGTCGATTTGATCGGCAAGTGGTTGTCCCTTTGCCGGATGTGCGTGGCCGGGAACAGATTCTTCGAGTTCACATGGCCAAAGTGCCAGTCGCAGATGATGTGCGACCCGAGCTCATAGCACGCGGTACGCCGGGATTTTCGGGTGCCGATCTTGCCAATCTGGTCAACGAGGCGGCGTTATTTGCGGCGCGAGCTGACGAACGGCAAGTCGATATGGGGCATTTTGAGCGAGCCAAAGACAAGATCATGATGGGCGCAGAGCGCAAGTCGATGGTCATGAGCGATAAAGAGAAAGAACTTACTGCTTACCATGAGGCGGGTCATGCCATTGTCGGGCGGCTGGTTGAGGAGCACGATCCGGTTTACAAGGTCAGTATCATTCCACGTGGCCGGGCGCTGGGTATAACCATGTTTCTTCCAGAGGAAGATCGTTACAGCCACAGCAAGCGCATGCTCGAGTGCAAGATTTCCACGCTATACGGCGGACGTATTGCCGAGGAACTTATTTTTGGTGCTGAGGCCGTTACCACGGGTGCGTCCAGCGATATCGAACGTGCGACCGAAATCGCTCGTAACATGGTTACACGCTGGGGCTTGTCTGATGAATTGGGACCGCTTGCGTATAGCGAAGAGGAAGGGGAAGTGTTCCTCGGTCGATCCTCTTCCAAGCAGAACCCCATGTCTGGCGAGACTATCAAAAGCATTGATTCAGAGATTCGTAAGATTATTAATGTCAACTACGAGAAAGCGGAAGTCATTCTCAAGGAAAACATGGATATCCTGCACGCGATGTCTGAAGCACTGCTTAAATACGAAACTATTGACCTGGGGCAAATCGACCGCTTGATGGACCGTCGTGAACCCGGTGAGCCTGCTGACTGGGGGGGAGATGACTCCGGTGGTGCCAGCAGCGGCTCGACAAGCCTTAAAAAAGATAAAGACAAGCCCAAGGAAGAAAAGAAGGATGACAAAAAGGATGATGGTGAACCTGACCCTGCTGATCCTTCGCCCAGTCTTCACTAGGTTCCAGCTATCACGCGTAGCGTGTATTGCCTGCAAAGAGTCGCGAAAGCGGCTCTTTGCCGTTAACGGGATTGCTTTGCGAAACGTTTTAAAGGATTGAAGTCAGGTGGTGAGCGAGCTTCAGTGTGGCACCAGGATGTTGTCTCTGGACAGGCCGCGCGTTATGGGAATTCTAAATGTTACGCCCGATTCGTTTTCGGATGGCGGGGCGTTTTATCGTCAGGACGATGCGCTGTATCAGGCTGAGGCGATGATAGACGCAGGGGCGGACATTGTCGACGTGGGTGGAGAATCAACGCGTCCTGGTGCTTCAGATGTCTCGGAGTCTCAGGAAATAGACCGTATTGCACCAGTAATTGAAGCTATCGTAAGTCGACTCAGTACTATTGTGTCTATCGACACCAGTAAGGCCGGCGTTATTCGTGCGGCAGCCGATGCTGGCGCCACGATGGTGAACGATGTGCGGGCGCTGCGTGAGCCGGGAGCACTGGATGCGGCAGTATCGACAGGACTTCCGGTATGCCTTATGCACATGAAAGGGCAGCCCCGCTCCATGCAGGAAGCTCCCTCTTATGATGATGTCGTGAAGGATGTTTACGATTTTCTGATGCAGCGGCGTGAAGTATGCATAGCTGCTGGCATTCCCGCAAAGCAACTGGTGCTTGATCCGGGATTCGGTTTTGGCAAGACGCTTGAGCATAATCTTGCTCTGGCGAGTAACCTGGAAAAGTTAAGTAAAGAGGCTCCGGTCTTGATCGGCTTGTCTCGAAAGCGGATGTTGGGTGCGATACTGGGAGACGATTCTCTTGGCAGGACCACCGCATCGGTCACTGCTGCTCTGTTGTGTGTTCAGCGAGGGGCGTCTATTGTTCGGGTTCACGATGTTGAGCCTACGGTGCAGGCCCTGACTGTGCTTGCAGCCTTTGAGCAGTAGTTACATATTGTTATTGAAGGGTATTGGAATAGGTAATGGCTAGAGAATTTTTTGGTACTGACGGTATTCGCGGTCGCGTAGGTCAATATCCGATGACAGCCGAGGTTGTCATGAAGCTTGGGTGGGCGGCAGGCAAAGTGCTAGCGTCCAAAGGCAATAAGGAAGTCCTGATCGGGAAGGACACTCGTATTTCCGGATACCTTTTTGAATCTGCGCTGGAAGCCGGCCTGGCATCTGCGGGAATCAATAGCCGGATGCTGGGGCCCATGCCGACACCTGCAGTCGCTTACTTAACGAGTACCTTCAGGGCGGCTGCCGGTATCGTTATCAGTGCGTCGCATAATCCGTATCACGACAATGGCCTGAAATTCTTCAACACAGACGGCACCAAGCTGCCCGACGATGTGGAGCTGGAAATTGAAGCCATGATGAAACAGGACATGACGACAGTGGACTCCGCCGATCTGGGGCGTGCACGGCGTGTCGATGATGCGGCGGGGCGTTATATAGAATTCTGTAAAAGTACCTTTCCATCATCGCTGCGTCTTGATGGGATGAAAATCGTCGTGGATGCCGCCAATGGTGCTGCCTATCATATTGCCAGGCAGGTATTTGACGAGCTGGGTGCAGATGTCGTCTCAGTTGGCGCTGATCCAAATGGCCTGAATATCAACAAGGAATGTGGTGCGACTGCGCCGGACAATCTGCGTGCTCATGTGCTGTTGGAGAGGGCTGATCTGGGTATCGCGCTTGACGGCGATGGTGATCGTCTGATCATGGTCGATCATCGCGGTGAAATTGTCGATGGCGACGAAATTATTTATGTTCTGGCCAAAGCTCGCCATGCCAGCGGAACATTGGTTGGTGGGGTTGTAGGCACGCTGATGACCAATCTGGCACTGGAGCATGCGTTTGGCGAATTGGATATTCCCTTCGAACGTGCTGGCGTTGGCGATCGTTACGTCATGGAGCTTCTGAAAGCTCGTGGCTGGCAGTTGGGTGGAGAGAACTCGGGACATGTTATCTGCCTCGACCGGGTCACCACCGGAGATGCTATTGTTGCTGCGCTGGCGGTATTGGCAGTCATGCGCGAAACCGGGGAGTCCCTGTCCCGGCTAAGAACTGGAATGCAGCTCTATCCGCAGGTTTTGCTCAATGTGCCTGTGAAAGAGCGTGTCAACCTGGATGACAATTCGCAGATTCAACAAGCACTTAAACAGGCTGAAAATGACCTGGGTACAGCGGGAAGAGTGCTCTTGCGTCCGTCGGGTACAGAACCATTAGTTCGGGTAATGGTCGAAGGTAAGGTTGCCAATGATGTGCAAAGGATCTGTGAGCGTGTCGCTAATGTTGTTGGTGACGCGCTGGATTAACGGCAAACTAAGAGGGTTGGATTCGTAAAAACTCGCATTAAATCCTTCAATATTGGATTGAGGGTGTACTAGTGCTGGACTTAAACAACCGAGATAGGTATCCTTCCGCGGTTTTCATCAACGAAAAAGGCTGATCTTGGACAATCGTCGCCCACTCATTGCGGGTAACTGGAAGCTCAACGGAACACGTCACAGCGTGGTCGAGCTCGCATCAAACATTTGTTCGGGGCAGATTCCCGAAAATGTTGATGTGCTGGTGTGCCCGACCTCCGTCCACTTGTCTGATGTGCTCGGCATTGTCGGCAATTCTCCTGTTCATCTCGGGGCTCAGAATTGTGCGGTTGAAAGTTCTGGTGCATTCACTGGAGAAGTGGCAGCCGGCATGCTTTCGGAGTTTGGTTGCGAATATGTCATCGTGGGTCATTCAGAGCGACGCGCCCTCTTTGGCGAAACCAGTGCCCAGATAGCCGATAAGTGCGTTGCCGTTCAAAAAGCGGGTCTGTTACCGATTTTGTGTGTCGGAGAAACTCTTGAAGAACGTGAGGCCGACAACGTAGACAGCGTCATCGGTGAGCAGCTCGACGCCATGCTCGACCTGGCGGGTGTCAGCAGTTTCTCACAGCTGGTTGTCGCCTATGAGCCTGTCTGGGCAATCGGAACTGGCGTAACGGCAAGCCCTGAACAGGCACAAGCCGTACACGCGCTTATCCGGGATAAGATAGCGCAGCTCGATGCGACAACGGCTGCATCGTTGAAAATTCTTTATGGCGGCAGTGTCAAGCCTGACAACGCGGCTACCTTATTTGCACAGCAAGATATTGACGGTGGATTGATAGGCGGAGCGGCGTTGGATGCAGACTCCTTTCTGGCTATCATCGCTGCAGCTGGATAAGTCAGTGCTTGCGTGTAACCTTAACAATCATTAGTTCCAAATCGAACCATTAGAGATTCAGATGCAATCCATTGCGTTAGTTATTCACGTTGTACTGGCAGTCGCTGTCATTGGTCTAGTGCTCATGCAGCACGGTAAAGGCGCAGACGCCGGTGCCGCATTTGGCAGCGGTGCTTCGGCAACTGTATTTGGTGCTCGCGGGTCGGCTTCATTTCTCACGCGTGCAACCACCATATTGGCGGCAGCATTTTTTGCCACCAGTCTTTTCCTTTTTTATCTGGCGGCCCATCGTGATTCGTCAATACGCTCTGTTACGGATATCCCCGGAATCGTAGAAGAAGTAGCGCCAGTGGAAGCACCTTCAGATCTTCCTGGTGGTGTGGACGCTGACGGTGAAGCGTCCGGTGAGAGTGGGGCTTCTGATTCCGACATGCCGGTACCCGCGCAGTAGTGCAGACCTTGTTTAGACACCTCGAATTACCCATTTTTATTTGCTTTTGAGCTATAGTATCGGGCTGCCCTTGCTGGGCTTCCCTTATGCCGTCATGGTGGAATTGGTAGACACGCTATCTTGAGGGGGTAGTGGCGCAAGCTGTCCCGGTTCGAGTCCGGGTGACGGCACCATCTAGTTGTATGTAGTAACGAGTTGTTGTGGGTTAACAGTCCTTCATAATCGGGCGCCTGGTGTGGCGTATTGCTGCCCGGGGGTTACTGGAGCTCTTAGTCATGGGCTTTAAGTAGAGCTTGTGCCGATCGTTCACAATGCCAGATTACCTGAGTATGTGCCTACGTCCTTACAAGAGTCGCAACTCTGGCTAAAATTCTGCAATAATTGCACGAGTTTGGCACGGCTTTGCTGGCGACAAGCAGAGTGGGGTTAGAGACTTGTTAAGTGTCCTTAGTTCACGTCGATACCAGTGTCGCGTCCAAACATTGCCACGACAACGGAGCTTGATTTGCTAGCTAACTACTTCCCGGTTCTCCTTTTCATTCTCATTGGATTAGGCTTAGGTATTGCGTTGCTGACCGCCGGCAGGCTGGTGGGCCCCTCCAATCCCGGTACAGAAAAGAATTCACCTTACGAGTGCGGCTTCGAAGCGTTTGAAGATGCGCGCATGAAATTCGACGTGCGATATTACCTCGTTGCTATTCTATTCATCATATTCGACCTGGAAATTGCATTCCTGATTCCCTGGTCAGTGTCGCTGGATTACATCTCCGGTGAGGCGTTTGCTGCAATGGCGATCTTCCTGTTCATTCTGGTTATCGGATTTATTTACGAGTGGAAGAAGGGCGCACTCGAGTGGGAGTAATTTACTGACATGGGTATCGAGGGTGTTCTGGAAGAGGGCTTTGTTACCACTTCCGCCGACAAACTGATTAACTGGGCGCGCACCGGTTCAATGTGGCCAATGACCTTCGGCCTGGCTTGCTGCGCTGTAGAGATGATGCATGCTGGCGCTGCGCGTTACGATCTCGATCGCTTTGGCATCATTTTCCGACCCAGTCCAAGGCAGTCCGACGTCATGATCGTCGCTGGTACGCTTGTCAACAAAATGGCACCCGCACTGCGCAAAGTATACGACCAGATGCCCGACCCCAAATGGGTTATTTCCATGGGCAGCTGTGCCAATGGTGGCGGCTACTATCATTACTCCTATGCCGTAGTGCGAGGTTGCGACCGGATTGTACCGGTGGATGTCTATGTTCCCGGCTGCCCTCCCACCGCCGAAGCGTTGCTGTATGGAATCCTGCAGCTGCAGAGTAAAATTCGTACCACAAACACAATAGCGCGCTGATCATCATGTCATCACGTCTGGATTCAATGCTGGAAACTGTTAGTGCCGCGTTTCCCGAGAACACGAGTATCCATGGTGAGCTTGGCCTGGTCGTCATGGACGTAGCGCCCGACCAGCTTATCGAGGTTGCGCAACGCCTGCATGATGACCCGGCAATGTCGTTCAGGCAGATGAGCGATCTATGTGGTGTTGATTTCGCCACCTATGGTCAGGATGAGTGGAGTACCGATACCGAGAACATGGCTTCATTCAGTCGCGCGGTGAGTACTGCATCTACGGGTAGTCTGAGCTTTGACAACGGCATGGATTTGCCAGAATCGGATCGCCCCCGGTTCATGGTGATCTACCATTTGTTGTCTCTGGATTTCAACATTCGCCTGCGACTGCGTTGTGCGGCCACGGACGATGACATGCCAGTCGTTCCATCCATTTATCCCGTTTATGCCTGTGCAAACTGGTACGAGCGCGAGGCATTCGACCTGTTCGGTATTCTTTTCGATGGACACCCGGATTTACGCAGAATTCTTACCGACTATGGTTTCAACGGGCATCCGTTCAGAAAGGATTTTCCGCTTATCGGTAATGTCGAAATGCGTTACGACTCAATTAAAGAGCGCGTGGTCTACGAACCGGTCAGTATTGAGCCCCGTGTATTGGTTCCCCGGGTTATCCGTGAAGATGCGCGTTATGTCACTGGTGAGCCATCCGTCCCGAAAGACAAGAACTAGACAATGCCTGAGATAAGGAACTACACGCTTAACTTCGGTCCGCAGCATCCTGCGGCGCACGGTGTATTGCGCCTGGTGTTGGAGATGGATGGCGAGGTTGTAGAACGCGCCGATCCGCACATCGGTCTTTTGCACCGTGGAACCGAAAAACTCGCTGAGTCCAAGCCGTATAACCAGTCCATCGGTTATATGGACCGTCTTGATTACGTCTCCATGATGTGTAATGAGCACGGATACGTCATGGCAATCGAGAAACTTCTGGGTGTCGAGGTACCGCAACGAGCGCAATACATCCGTGTGATGTTCGATGAAATTACTCGCATCCTCAACCATCTCATGTGGCTGGGTACTCATGGCCTGGATGTCGGTGCCATGGCTATGTTTCTTTACTGTTTTCGGGAACGTGAAGATCTCATGGACTGTTACGAGGCCGTATCAGGTGCTCGCATGCATGCCACTTACTACCGCCCAGGCGGTGTTGCTCGTGATTTGCCAGATCGTATGCCACAGTACGAAGTATCTCGATTCACCAGCAAATCGGCCGTATCCAAACTTAACGAAAGCCGTTCGGGTTCACTGCTTGATTTCATCGAGGTATTTACTCAACGTTTCCCCAACTGTGTTGATGAATACGAGACCCTGCTAACCGATAACCGTATCTGGAAACAGCGTACGGTAGGCATTGGTGCAGTATCTCCAGAACGCGCATTGCAGCTGGGTTTTACCGGCGCCATGCTGCGTGGTTCCGGTGTCGAGTGGGACCTGCGCAAAAAGCAGCCCTATGCGGCCTATGATCAGCTGGAATTTGACATACCCGTGGGCAAGAACGGCGATTGCTATGACCGTTACCTGGTCCGCGTCGAAGAGATGCGCCAATCCAATCGCATCATCAAGCAGTGCGTGGACTGGCTGCGCGTCAATGCAGGTCCGGTGCTTACCGAAGATCACAAGATCGCACCTCCGCGTCGGGGTGAGATGAAAGGCGATATGGAATCGCTTATCCATCATTTCAAACTGTTTACTGAAGGATTCTGTTTGCCCGAAGGCGAGGCGTATGCCGCGGTTGAACACCCCAAGGGAGAGTTTGGTTGTTTTTTAATTTCTGACGGTGCCAACAAACCTTATCGCCTCAAGGTAAGGGCTGCTGGTTTCGCTCATCTTGCCGCATTGGATGAAATGGCCCGTGGTCACATGCTCTCGGATGTCGTTGCACTGATTGGCACTCAGGACATTGTATTCGGGGAGATTGATCGTTAGTTGCAACCTTGTTGACAGTGCTGTCATCAGGACACCTACACATTTTCACGTTATGCCTTTTATAGAGAGACAATCATGAGTTCCGTACCGGCTGATGTCAGTTTGCCCGCACCGGAAAGCGTACTGAATGCCCATTCCATCGAAGAGATCGAGGAATGGATGTCACGCTACCCGGATGACCGGAAACAGAGTGCGGTCCTGGCAGCTCTGAGTGTTGCGCAGCACCAGAACCAGGGTTGGTTATCCACCGAGCTTATGGATGCGGTTGCAGCAAAACTCGAGATGCCACCGATTGCTGTCTATGAAGTCGCCAGCTTCTATTCAATGTTTGAAACCGAACCTGTAGGACGTAACTGCGTTGCCATCTGCACCAACATCAGTTGCATGCTGATGGGCTCGGACAACATAGTCAATCACGTTGAAAACAAATACGGAATCAAGATAGGCGAATCAACATCAGACGGACGCATTTTTCTCAAGGTTGAGGAAGAGTGTCTGGCAGCCTGCTCAGGCGGACCCATGATGCAGGTCAATCATGTGTATCACACCAAGCTCACACCTGAAAAGGTGGATGAGATTCTGGATGCACTTGACTAGGCCAACGCGACGGAAATCATAAATACAATGAGCGAGAGAAAACTCCCCGAAGGTTTGCCACCGATGAACCAGGTTTGTTACACAACCCTGCAATTCGACGAGCCCTGGACCTATGAAAACTACCTGAAGATCGGTGGTTACAAAGCCTGGCAAAAAATACTTGATGAAAAGCTTGAACCCGATGACGTGGTTCAGATCGTGAAGGATTCCGGATTGCGTGGGCGTGGCGGTGCTGGTTTTCCAACCGGCCTCAAGTGGAGCTTCATGCCCAAAAACGGTGGTCAGAGTTACTTTGTGATCAACTCTGACGAATCCGAACCCGGCACCTGCAAGGACCGTGATCTTATTCGTTTTAACCCGCATGCTCTGGTTGAAGGTATGTTGATCGGTAGTTACGCTATTCGCGCATCAGTTGCCTACAACTACATGCGCGGCGAATTCATGGATCAGGTGTATACCAACTTTATGGCCGCCATCAAGGCTGCTTACGACAATGGTTGGGCCGGAAAGGATATCAAGGGGCGTGGTATCGATATCGAAGTGATAGGGACACTGGGTGCGGGTGCCTACATCTGCGGCGAAGAGACCGCATTGCTCGAATCGCTTGAGGGCAAGAAAGGCCAGCCCCGTTTCAAACCGCCGTTTCCTGCAGGCTTCGGCTTGTATGGTCGTCCCACCACGATCAACAATACCGAGTCGGTTGCCAGTGTGCCTGCCATAGTGCGTAACGGTGCTGACTGGTTCAAAGGCATGGGCATCGAGACAGCGGGTGGTCAGAAATGCTTTTCAGTATCCGGGCATGTTGCTGACCCGGGTAACTTCGAGATAAATCTGGGTACCCCGTTTGCCACTTTGCTCGAGTTATGCGGGGGAATGAAAGATGGCATCCCGTTAAAGGCCGTGATTCCCGGTGGTTCATCGGTACCTGTGGTACCCGGCGAGATCATGATGCAAACCAATATGGACTACGACAGCATTTCCAAAAATGCCGGTTCCATGTTGGGATCGGGTGCTGTCATCGTAATGAACGAGACAACCGACATGGTACAAGCCTTACGTCGCATCTCCCGTTTTTACTATTCCGAGAGTTGCGGGCAGTGCACACCTTGCCGTGAAGGAACCGGATGGCTCTATCGCATGTTGTCGCGAATTGTCGACGGCAAGGGCATGCCTGAAGACATTGCCAAGCTTGAGGATGTAGCGGGCAAGATTGCAGGTCGAACTATCTGTGCTTTAGGCGATGCCGCGGCCATGCCGGTACAAAGCTTTGTAAAACATTACAGGCACGAGTTTGAGTATTACATCGAACACGGTCGCAGTATTGTCAGCGAAAAATTAGGGGCAGTTGCCTGATGGGCAATCAATCAATATGAGTGACGATACAATCAATATAACCGTTGACGGGAAACCACTGACGGCAAAGCGTGGCCAGATGCTTATTGAGGTCACAGATGGCGCGGGCATAGATGTCCCGCGTTTCTGTTATCACAAGAAGTTGTCGGTCGCTGCCAACTGCCGAATGTGCCTGGTCGAGGTTGAAAAAGCCCCCAAACCCTTACCTGCCTGCGCCACACCGGTTATGCCGGATATGGTTGTTCACACCGCGTCAAAGCTGGCTCGGGAAGCGCAAAAGGGCACTATGGAATTCCTGCTGATCAATCATCCGCTGGATTGTCCCATCTGTGATCAGGGTGGTGAGTGTGAGCTGCAGGACGTCGCCATGGGTTATGGCGGCGGAGCTTCCCAGTACACCGAGGGCAAGCGGGTTGTGTTCGACAAATACATAGGCCCGCTGATAGCCACTGAAATGACCCGGTGTATCCATTGCACGCGGTGTGTGCGTTTTGGTGAAGAGATTGCCGGTATCCGTGAGCTGGGTGCAACTGGCCGTGGCGAGAATGTCCGCATCGGCACCTATATTGAAAAATCAGTGGTATCAGAGGTCTCGGGCAACGTCATTGATATCTGCCCGGTGGGGGCGTTAACAGCCCGTCCATCACGATATACAGCGCGCTCCTGGGAGCTGCAACAGAAGCCTTCGGTGTCGCCGCATGATTCTGTCGGCTCCAATGTGTTCGTCCACATGGATGGCAGCACCATCAACCGAGTTATTCCGCGGGAAAACGAGTCCATCAATGAGGTCTGGATTGCCGATCGTGACCGATTTAGTTACCAGGGTCTGAAAAGCCAGGACCGGCTGCAAACGCCGATGGTTCGTATCGAGGGTGAACTAACACCTTGCGACTGGCCGACCGCACTATCAACGGCTGCCAACCTGCTGCAATCAAGCGGTCAGAATGGCGAAGATCTAGGTGTACTGGTATCGCCCAGCATAACCGTCGAAGAGCTTTACCTGTCGCAGAAACTGGGTCGTGCCCTGGGTACCAACAACATCGATCACAGACTCGGGCAAGTGGACTTCACTGCGCAGGCATCTGCGCCAGTAATGCCTTGGCTCGGTATGCAGCTTAACGATCTTGAATCACTCGATGCGGCATTGCTAGTGGGCTCCAATATTCGCAAGGATCAACCCATAGCCGCTTTGCGATTGCGCAAATCAGCACTTAAAGGCGCCTCCATCAGCTTCATCAATCCCAAGCAGTTCCCGTTGCATTTTGAAGCATCGGTAAGTATTGCTACACGCTATGACCGAATGGTGTCAGAGCTGTATTGTGTTGCACGTGCTGCGGGAGCAGATCTTTCCTCCATGGCGGATGCACCGCAGCTTGATTGTGATGATCGTCATCAACAGATTGCTGATGCATTGAAAAACGGCGAACGTTCGGCCGTCATGCTGGGTAACATCTGTGTGCAGCATCCCGGCTATGCACAATTGCAGTACCTGGCTAATGCCATCGCCCTGGCAACAGGTGCCACGCTTGGTATGCTTCCGGAACGTTCCAACACCTCGGGTGCCTGGCTGGCAGGTGCTGTTCCGCATCGTCTCGCGGGTGGTCAGGCCCTGGCATCGGACAGCGTTCCCGGCAAGACTGCGCTGGAGATGCTGGATGCCCCCATGAAAACCTACCTGGTTGTCGGCGCCGAACTCGAGTTCGATGCTGCACGGCCTGCCTACGCCATGAAATCGCTTGAATCAGCGCAGGGCGTTGTGGCCATTGGTGCCTACCTTAGCGATAGTCTGAAACAACACGCCAGCGTTGTGTTGCCGGCAGCGACGTTTACCGAGTCGTTTGGCACCTACGTTAACGCCACGGGTGCATGGCAAAGTTCCAAGGGCACCACCAATCCACCTGGCGATGCACGTCCGGCATGGAAAATATTTCGCGTACTGGCCGACGAGCTTGAGCTGGATGGTTTCGGCTATGACAGTCCCGAGGCGGTAACCCGCGAACTACAGGCACAATGCAACGCCGTCACGTTAAGTAATCTGACGACATTCGAGCACGTGCCGGCGTTTTATGCACCTAGTGCCGAGCCATTGCTCAGAGCTGGTGAAACACCTATGTATGCGACAGACCCCATTGTGCGACGCTCGCAGCCGTTGCAGAAATCGCTGGACGGCAAGCAGGCGTTTGCAGCCATGTCTGCATCCTGCGCTGCCAGTCTGTCTCTGGCGGATGGTGAACAGATATCAGTGCGTCAGAATGGCAGCATAGTGTCTCTGCCGGCAAAGGTTGACGATGCGGTACCTGAAGGTTGTGTGTGGGTTCCGGCAGGTTTGCCTGAAACTCAGGCACTGGGTGATTTGTTTGGTACGATCGAGGTGAGTAAAGCCTGATGGATGGACTAATTCTCACCATAGTGACGGTTTTGAAGATCCTCCTGGTCGTCGTGCCGCTGATCTTGAGTGTTGCCTACCTGACACTGTTTGAACGAAAAGTCATTGGTTTCATGCATGTGCGCATCGGCCCTAATCGTGTGGGGTTCAAAGGCTTGGGCCAGCCTTTCGCCGATGTCTTTAAATTGTTATGCAAAGAAGTCATTGTCCCGACCAATGCGTCACGTCTGTTATTTTTAACAGCACCTATCTTGTCACTGGCACCCGCCTTTGCAGCATGGGCAGTTATTCCATTTGCGGATGGCTGGCAGCTGGCAGACATCAATGCCGGCTTGTTGTACGTACTGGCCATGACATCGGTCGGTGTCTATGGCGTCATCATCGCGGGATGGGCATCCAATTCCAAGTATGCGTTTTTGGGCGCCATGCGGTCGGCAGCGCAAATCGTTGCCTATGAAATTGCCATGGGCTTTGCACTCATCGGTGTACTGATGATGTCCGGTAGCCTTAATCTGGGCGATATCGTTCGTGCCCAGGCTGGCGGCTTCACTAACTGGTACCTGCTACCTCTGTTTCCATTAGCTATTGTCTACTTTATATCCGGCGTTGCGGAAACCAACCGCGCACCATTCGATGTGGCAGAGGGCGAGTCGGAAATCGTTGCAGGTTTTCACGTCGACTACTCGGGCATGGCGTTCGCGCTGTTCTTTCTGGCCGAGTACGCCAATATGATTCTGATAGCAGCACTGGCGGCCATCATGTTTCTCGGTGGATGGTTATCACCCATTGATGGTGTGGGTGATGGTATTCATTGGTTCCTGATCAAGACTGTCTGCCTGCTCTTTGTTTTTGTATGGCTGCGGGCAACTTTCCCCAGATACCGTTATGACCAGATCATGCGCCTGGGCTGGAAGGTGTTCATCCCGGTAACTATCGTGTGGATTGCCGTGGTGGGATTTGCAATCTATTTCGAAGCAGGGCCGTGGTTCAGTACGGTTCGTTCCGGTGGCGTATAGCGTCAACAATTCGAGACAAACATGACAGGACAAATCAGCAAATACTTCAAGAGCTTCACGTTGTGGGAGCTGTTGAAGGGATTGAGCCTAACGGGACGTTATTTCGTGTCCGGCAGCATTACCATTCAATACCCGGAAGAGAAAACACCACAGTCGCATCGTTTCAGAGGCTTGCACGCCTTGCGCCGTTATGCGAACGGTGAAGAACGTTGCATAGCCTGCAAGCTGTGTGAAGCGGTTTGCCCCGCATTGGCAATTACTATCGACTCGGACCAACGAGAAGACGGAACCCGCAGAACAACACGCTACGACATCGATCTGTTCAAGTGCATATTCTGTGGATTCTGTGAGGAAGCTTGTCCTGTGGATTCCATTGTTGAAACTCGTATATTCGAGTATCACTTCGAGAACAGGGGTGAGCAGATAATGACAAAAGACAAATTGCTGGCGATAGGCGATAAGTACGAAGATCAGATTGCCGCCGATCGCTCTGCCGATTCAGCGTTCCGATAGTTCCGTTCCTGGAAACATTTCGCGAGAAACACCGTGACTTTTGAACTCATTATTTTTTACGTATTCGCCATCATCATGGTTGCTGCAGCCGCAAGCGTCATAACCGCTCGCAACCCGGTGCATGCAGCGATGTTTCTTGTGCTTACCTTTTTTACCTGCGCTGGAATCTGGCTGCTGCTGGAAGCGGAGTTTCTGGCCATCACGCTGGTTCTGGTCTATGTCGGTGCCGTTATGGTGCTGTTCCTGTTTGTTGTCATGATGCTGGATGTCAACGTTGAGCCGCTCAGAGAGGGCTTCGTGAAGTACCTGCCGGTTGGATTGCTGGTCGGTGTGGTCATGCTTGCCGAGATGGTATTCCTTATTACGCAGAGATACTTCAAGGCGGATCAATATCCGGTACCAACCAGGGCCACGGCCGATCAATTGAGCAATACCGAAACGCTGGGCCGGTTGTTGTATGACGACTTTCTGTTCCAGTTCGAGATTGCCGCCATCATCCTGCTTGTTGCCATTGTGGCAGCCATCGCCTTAACCATGCGTCGCAGACCAGATACCAAGTATCAGTCGCCAGCACGTCAGATCGAAGTCTCCAAGACAGACCGGTTGCGTGTGGTCCAGATGCCTACCGAGAAACGCAGCTAGTGGCTTGCAAGCAACTCACTGTCATAACCCGAGCTAATCGCACATGATCACTCTGTCTCACTATCTGGCTTTGGGTGCGCTGCTTTTCTGTCTCAGCGTGGTCGGTATTTTCCTCAACCGGAAAAACGTCATCATTCTATTGATGTGTATCGAACTGATGCTGCTATCCGTGAATATGAACTTTGTCGCCTTCTCGCACTTCCTGGGTGACGGGGCAGGACAGATATTTGTCTTCTTCATTCTCACTGTGGCGGCGGCAGAAGCGGCCATTGGCCTGGCGATTCTTGTTGTGTTGTTCCGCAACCGCTCGACGATCAACGTCGCTGACCTAGACGCACTGAAGGGATAGAGCACGTGAAGCTATTTTATACACTTATCCCGTTTGCCCCGTTATTGGCAGCCATTGCTACCGGGCTGTTCGGACGTCGTATCGGTCGGACTAATTCGCACCGTGTCACGATTGCCGGCGTCGCTTTTTCGCTGGCGCTGTCGGTGTACGCTTTCTTTCATGTGGTGATCGGCAATGCGCCGGTTTTCAACGAGAACCTTTACACCTGGCTGGTTAGTGGCGATATTCGTTTCGAAATCGGATTCATGGTGGATAAACTCACCGTGATGATGTTGCTGGTGGTGAACTTCGTCTCGCTCATGGTCCACATCTACACAATCGGCTATATGCACGACGATGATGGTTATGAGCGTTTCTTCTGTTATATCTCGCTGTTTACTTTTTCCATGCTCATGCTGGTCATGTCCAACAACTTCCTGCAGTTGTTTTTTGGTTGGGAAGCGGTGGGCACGGTGTCGTACTTGCTCATCGGTTTCTACTACAAGAAAGAGAGCGCCATATTTGCCAATATGAAAGCCTTTCTGGTAAACCGTGTCGGCGACTTCGGATTTGTGCTGGGTATTGCAGGCATTGTCATGTACACCAATAGCCTTGCCTACACCGATGCATTTGCAGCGGCACCGGGCCTTGTCGGCGAGACCATGAATATTGTCGGTAGTGCCGAATGGGATGTTTTGACCGTGCTTTGTATCCTGTTATTCATCGGTGCCATGGGTAAGTCCGCACAGGCACCTTTGCATGTGTGGTTACCGGATTCCATGGAGGGTCCTACACCCATATCCGCATTGATACACGCTGCCACCATGGTAACTGCGGGTATCTTCATGGTGTCTCGTATGTCGCCAATATTTGAACTGTCTGAGACGGCACTGAGCTTTATTCTCATTATCGGTGCATTCACAGCCTTCTTCATGGGCTTGATCGGCATGGTTCAGAACGACATCAAGAGGGTGGTTGCGTATTCCACGCTCTCGCAGCTGGGTTACATGACGGTTGCGCTGGGTGTGTCTGCCTACTCGGCAGCGATGTTCCATCTCATGACACATGCCTTTTTCAAAGCGTTGCTGTTCCTGGCTGCAGGCTCCGTTATTATCGCGATGCACCATGAGCAGGATATTCGCAAGATGGGTGGTCTTCGTAAAAAGATGCCTATCACTTACTGGACATCGTTGATCGGCTCTCTGGCACTCATCGGTTTTCCTTTGTTCTCCGGATTCTATTCAAAGGACATCATCATAGAAGCTGTGCATGCGTCCAGCATTCCGGGCGCACACATTGCCTATTGGGCTGTTGTCGGAGGTGTTTTTGTCACAGCCTTCTATTCCTTCCGTCTGTTTTTTCTGGTGTTTCATGGCGAACCGAGAATGGATCAGCACACACTGGATCATGCGCACGAGTCGCCCCGGGTTGTCACCGTTCCACTGATACTGTTGGCAATACCCTCGTTGCTGATAGGTTTCTTTACGGTTACGGCAGTCGTGTTCGGGGACTATTTCAAGGATATTATCTACGTGGCTGCAGAGCATGATGTTCTGGCTAAAGTGGGTGAGGCTTACCACGGACCCATAGCGTTCGTGAGTCACGCATTTCACGGCCCTGCTGTCTATCTGGCTCTGGCAGGTGTATTAGTGGCATTTGTCTTCTATATAGTTGCACCATCGATTCCGGTGTTCCTGGATTCCAAGCTGGGCTTTTTCCGCAGGATTCTGGACAACAAATACGGCTTCGATGATTTCAATCAGGCGGTGTTTGCTCGAGGCAGTGTCGGTCTCGGGCAGCAACTATGGCAGAAGGGCGACAT
The DNA here is from genome assembly GCA_045106855.1 of Granulosicoccus sp. Classification (GTDB taxonomy): domain Bacteria; phylum Pseudomonadota; class Gammaproteobacteria; order Granulosicoccales; family Granulosicoccaceae; genus Granulosicoccus. Next base: position 574 of record JBGCFI010000076.1, on the reverse strand, counting down.
GACGCTGATTGATGGAGCAATGGTTAACGGTACAGCGAAGGGCGTGGGGTTGTTGTCGGGCATCGCCCGCCATGTACAAAGCGGTATGCTTTTCCACTACGCGTTTGCCATGATTCTGGGCTTGCTTGCCATGCTCACCTGGTTTCTTTTTTCCTGATGATGCTGCCAACTGATTCCCGATCGAGATCGAAACATTGAGCTTTCCAATTCTAAGTCTGACGATCTGGTTACCCATAATTGCGGGTATTCTCATTATTGCCACTGGTAATAGCAGTGCGCGCAAGTTCGCCATGGGCGCATCGATACTGACGTTTCTGGTCAGCCTGCCGCTCTACTTTGGCTTTGATTCCAGTACCTCGGCCATGCAGTTCACTGAGAATGTCGCCTGGTTACCTTCATTTGATATCAATTATGCGTTGGGGGTTGACGGTATATCAATGCCACTGATCGTTTTAACCACCATGATTAACGTCATCGTTGTTATCTCGGCATGGGAAGTCATCAAGGATCGACCAGCGATTTACCTGGGCGCTTTCTCCATCATGACTGGCCTCATGATTGGCGTATTTTCAGC
>JBGCFI010000075.1:0-5007 GCA_045106855.1 Granulosicoccus sp. | reverse complement strand
TCGTGCCAGAAACTTTGTGCGAATGGCAAGCTTGTTAAAGACTGATCAGGCCAAGGTAGCTGTATTGTCTTATGCTGATGCAAAAGCTATGTTTGAAGGGACTGCTCCGTTTGAGGAATATGGGCCTGTGGAATTACAAGTTCTGGTGGATGATGGCGCGTATTTTCTGGTAACCAGGGCTGACCTACCTGAGAATCATGGGCTTTTGTTGGTATCCACATTGTTGGATAAGGGGGTTGGTTTGAATTTATCTGTGCCGGTGGAAGGGGCTTATGGGATGGATACCCACTCGGGAGCTCGTGCGTCACTGGAAGATCACTAATGGCTACCGCGCTTTTGATTGCTGTTTGTCCGGCTGTATAGCTAATCGGTAGCGGCAACTCATCACACCATAATTACTATAGCTGCCACCCAAATCTAGCGTGAATTTTATGGAATCACTAATGGTTCATTAAATGAATGTCGATTGGATACAAAGTGCTGCGAGCCGCTACGACAGCTGTATACGCGACACGCTTCACTGGATGCTAGGTCGCGAGCTATCGGGCAGCGGCTTGCTCAATACCAAGGTTGATCCACTAACCGGCGTTGACTACGATTTCAGCACAGGTTTGCGCGGCCCCGACTTTACCTATGGCTGGATACAAGGACGAGGTCTCGAAGCCCTGGTAGCATTTGCCATTCATTATCGGGATATTGATCAGCAATTGTCCGCCCGCCTCAACCAGATCGCTCGATCATTGTATAGCACGCTCGCAGAGCTACACATACGCGACGGTCACGCTTTTTTTCTGTATGACAAAATGATGCGGCCAATACGGCAAGGAAACGATGGACTAGAGCAACAAGCAACCCCCGGTTCGGTATTTACCTATTCAGATGCCTTTGTTGCGAAGGGGCTATTTGCCGCCTCCTGCCATTTCGATCCAGATCGGTCAGGTGAATATCTGGCCTATATTCTGGATGTTGTAGCAGCTATTGAAGACGATTGTTTTCAAATGAACGAAACACAAATACTCAGTGCAGCGTATGCAAAAGCAGAGGCAAACGACTACGGTCCTAAAATGATCTTGTTGGGTGCAAGCGGCCTGCTCCTTGACAATAATCGACCAATTGAAGCGGCATTTGCAAATCAATTCATTGATGACGTTCTTGAGCGTTATTTCGACCAGGCCTCTGGGCTTCTCCTAAATGTACCTGGCCAGGATAACTGCAACGTCGGCCATGCGATAGAGTTTTGCGGTTTTGCGTTCGAATATCTTCAAGAACAACCCGATAATTCGCGCATTGCAACACTTGCCTATGTCCTTAAAAACAGCTTGAAAACAGGCTTGCAGGGTCCTGGTATTGCTCTTTCATTGTCGGCAACTAGCGGCAAGGCTGTCTCTCCCTATTATCCTTGGTGGCCAATGCCTGAGGCTATACGTGCATGTGCTTTGGCGTTCACGTTGACGGGCGACAAGAGCATATTGCCTCTTTGGCAACAAGCGGATGAAGCATTTTTCAGTAATTTCTGGCGGGCATCACAGCGCTTTGCCTATCAAACTAGAACTGAAGAAGGACCCATTGATTTCGTACCAGCGACTCCCGATCTTGATCCTGGGTATCACACAGGCCTGAGTATGCTCAGCGCTATCAAATCTATCGAGAACCACTTTTCCAGCTAACCATGCTTGCCGAGATTGGCGTTCTTTGAACGGCGCAATCAACCAAGCTTCGTTCTGTGGTGTTGCTAGTTACCAGTTCCTATTCGCTACGCGCTAATGCGTGCGCCGCTATTGCTATCGAATACGTGAACGTGCTTTGGTTCAACTCCAAGAGACACGAATTCGCCGGGTACGGCATTAAATCTTTCGCGCAATAAAACAGTCATCGCTTGACCGGCAAGTGCCGTTTGTAATAACGTTTCTGAACCGGTTTGCTCAATTGCTTCAATCACCGCGTTCAAATTGCTGCCATTGCTACGCTGAAGCAAGTGTTCCGGGCGCAATCCAATTATAAACTCTCCATCCAGCTCCTTGTATTCTGGTAGTGTTAGTGACTGGCTATCTGTAAATACCATTTCATCCGATCCCGTCTGCGTAGTCACAGGAAAGAAATTCATTGCAGGGGAACCGATGAACCCTGCGATAAACTTGTTGTTGGGGTTATCGTAAAGCTCAAGCGGTCGACCAACCTGTTCGACATTACCGTTACGCATAACTATGACGATGTCGGCCATGGTCATGGCTTCAATCTGGTCATGGGTTACATAAATTGTTGTGGTACCAAGTCTTCTATGCAATGCCTTCAGCTCGGCCCGCATTTGGACACGTAACTTGGCATCCAGATTGGACAAGGGTTCATCAAATAGAAAAACTTGTGGTTGCCGAACAATTGCACGCCCCATCGCAACGCGTTGACGTTGACCACCGGAAAGTTGTTTCGGAAAACGATCCAGTAGTTCTCCAATGCCGAGAATCTCGGCCGCATCCTTCACCGCGCTGTTAATCTCAGCTTTAGGTTTTTTTAAAAGCCGCAGTGAAAACCCCATGTTTTGAGCCACGGTCATATGCGGGTAGAGAGCATAATTCTGAAAAACCATGGCAATATTGCGATTTTTGGATTCCACATCATTAATGAGTTTGTCGCCTATAAGCACTTCACCACGGGTGATCTCTTCAAGCCCAGCAACCAGGCGCAAGATAGTTGACTTGCCGCAACCAGACGGACCGACAAGCGCGACAAAAGCGCCATCGGGAATCGTAAAGGAGATACCGTGCAAAATATCAACGTTACCAAACGACTTTCGAAGATCTTTAATTTCAACTGTGGCCATGTGCTTACTCTCAGTCTTCCAACACTATTCTTTCATCCCGCTTGTGGCGATTCCCTCAACGAAATGACGCCTTAGCAAGACAAATACTATTACTGAAGGAACCATCACCGCCGCTGAAGCCGCACTTAACAAAGACAGTTCAACTGTGTAGGCGCTCTGGAAATTGGCCAGACCAACTTCTATGGTGAATGACGACTTACGGGTCATAACAATAATAGGCCAGGCAAATGTTGTCCAAGCCTGAAAGAAAGCCAGAATTGCCAGTGCGGCCAAAGGGCCCTTCAATAGTGGTAGGGCGATGTAGCGGAAAATCCAGAACTCACCAGCACCGTCGATGCGCGCGGCTTCCAACAGTTCGTCCGGAATTGACGCTATGACATTCTGGCGAATGAGAAAAATCCCGAAGCTCATTACCAGATAGCCGATCAGTAAGCCGCCGATACTGTTTAGCGCACCCAGCGACTTTACTTGAAAATACAGAGGAATCATGTAGACCTCAAACGGTATAATTGCAGTTGCAAGGAAAAGCACAAAAATAACGTTGATGGTGCGAAACGGGAATTTTCCAATAACATACCCAGCTAATGCGGACGTCACCACGATGGCAATGGTGGATAATATGGCAAAGACCAGACTGTTAAGAATCCACTGGAAAAGAGGCGTCTCAGTAAACACCTTCTGGAAATTTTCAAACGTTGGGTCCCTCGGCAAAATGGTGGGTGGCCAGACCAACATCTCAGCCGGTGTTTTAAACGCATTCGCAACCAATAGAATCAGCGGTAATAATAGAAGCAAGCAGACTATAAAAAGGACGATATCCATCAAGGTATTATTGCGTCGGGTACGGGCTTTTGCTGACATGTTTATCCTCTGCCTTTCTGGCGCAGCAATCCAAATTGAACTGCGGTCAGCAACAAAACGATAAATAGAAGAATGACAGCCTCCGCAGCGGCATAACCAACGCGGAAATTCTGGAAACTGTTTTCAAGCATATCCAACACTAAGACACGCACCAACCGGCCCGGAGCACCTTGCGTGTCGGAGGCCAGCACATAGGCTTGCGCATATACGTTGAAGCCAGAAATTAATGTCACTACTGAGACGTAAAGCGTTATCGGTTTTAACAGCGGCACAGACATAAACAGAAACGACTGGATGCCACTGGCACCATCAAGCTGAGCCGCCTCATAGACCGCTTTGGGCAGATTTCTAAAACCCACAAGATAAATCAACACAGCGTATCCAAGCGTTTGCCAGGACACTAACAAGATAATACAAATGAGCGAGAGCACGGGGTCAAACAACCAGGATTGTGCTTCGCCACCCAGCGCCACAATAACCGCGTTCAGGGGGCCGAGTTTGGCATCAAATATCCACTTCCATGCCATCGCAGCAGGCACCAGTGAAACAACATGGGGAATAAACACGGCTGTTTCATAAAATCCGGCGAAGCGGCTTCTTGTTCGATGATAAATCACCGCGGCAAGTACCATAGACGCTGGAATCGTTACCGCCATAGCGCCAAAAGCGATAATCGCCGTGTTACTAAGTGCCGTCAGGAACAGGTCGTCCTGAAAAAGCTCGATGAAGTTTTCCAATCCAACAAACGGTTTATTTTTGGATAGCAAATTCCACTGGAACATACTCAACCGCAGTGTTTCGATGATGGGATATATTCGCACCCACCCGAAAATTGCGAACGTAGGAAGGATCGCTATGATCGCGAACCAGAATCGTTTACGACGAATCATGTCCGACTCTCCGATCAGTGAACCCGGCACTTAAACGCACCGGGTTCATTTTTAGCATGATCACTACTTGGCCAGAATACCCGCACGATCCAGAATCTTGTTGGTTTCATCGGCCGCAGACTGCAGCACTGCCATCATCGCCTTATCATCACCAGCCAAAGATTCATCAGCGAAGGATTCCACCAACTTCGCCGCAAAGCGCGTCAGAATTTCATTGATCGGCTCAATTGAAGGTAACGTGAAGAACTTATAGTCATCAGGCAAATCCACGAAGGCTGAAAATTGTGGTTTGGCTGATACGATGCCAGAGTAATCTACGCCACCGCGGTTCGGCAGCCAACCCACATTGTCTAACATCCACACCAGATGTTCGGGCTGATTTGCGGCAATAGCGAAATCCCAGGCCGCTTGTTGTGCATCGTCAGATCCACCAGCAAC
>JBGCFI010000074.1:0-162619 GCA_045106855.1 Granulosicoccus sp. | reverse complement strand
CGTGGTCTAACCAGAATTGACGATTACGGCGTGGGGCTCGTGATACGGTAGTTGACATGACAATGCACTCGATGGTGAACGAGCGTGCACTGTCGCACTGATGTCAAGAGGCGTAAATCCTGTCTTTGGCTGCAGGCTTACCTAGTTGTCAAAAAAACCTGTTATACACATTGAGAGAATATATGAGCAGTAAGCGTCCGGTCTGAATCGCATTGACGATTACTGGCAATGTGTGCAGTTAGCCGGCTGACGAACTCAGGTTAACATTCCAGGGCAGTAGCTCATCAACTCGCGATACAGGATGATCGGCGATGTAGGTCAGCACATGATGCAAGTAAGCCTCGGGATCAAGCCCGTTAAGCTTGGCGGTATTGAGTAAGCCGTACATCAAGGCGGCAGAGTCTGCGCCTGCATCAGAGCCTGCGAAAAGATAATTTTTACGACCTAGGACAACGGGGCGTATTTGTCGCTCCACCGCATTATTATCCATATCCAACAGACCATCATTCAGATAGCGCGACAATGCCTCCCAACGAGTGAGCGAGTAATGGATCGCTTTTGCCAGTGATGACTTCCTGGATTCCTGGTGCAAGACGTCATTAAGACGTTCTTTCAAGGCGCTGACCAACGGGCCTCCGCGCTGCACCCGCGCTGCGCTAGATGCGGTTAATACACTGCTTACCGTGCTAAATGACTTTTGTACCTATCTTGTTCACAGCAAGCATCTACCCGTTAATATCGCACTACAGCAAGGTGCCAATCTGAGAAAATTCGTGTCTTGTGTGATCTACTTAACAATGGGGAGTGTTCTGACGGTGTAATCCAGATGTATTTTTCTGTCCAGAACAGGATCCAACAGTTCCATTTTGTATGCGTTCGCGGGTCTGACTCCACCTTTAGCCGCAAGGGTGCCGCATAACATAGCCGCATTGTCTCCAAATCCGGAGTCTCTAATCAGTTCTACCAGAGGTCGAATAGTTTCCAGCGAACCCTCTTGGTATAACGTCCATTGATTATCCTCATTAATCATGCAGCGTAATATCAGAGAATCAAGATGATCTTTGACGGAATGAAAATTCCATAACTGTTTGGAAATCGGTTTGAGGCAGGCCTGTTTTGACGCAGCGACCGAATAGGCCTCCAGTTCCCTGTCTGTGTGGTCAGATGCCAAGCCTATCCAGATATTTCCCTTATGTTGGATCAGCAAGGGTTCGACTTCGCCAGAGGTGGTAATACCGAGCACCTCGATATTGTCGTCCTGAGTGAGTAATCTGTTTGAAACGCGATAGTAAAGAGGAACTTTTGACGGGGGAGAAATTCCTAGCTCGGCCAGTTCTTGAATATGATGATCAACGGACTGTTTGTTTCGTGCCGTCCATCCGGCTATGTATACATGTTCCACGGAAAAATTATTCGTTTGACTGGAGTCGACGTCAATGAAATTCATACGTTGCTCGAATTACGTTTCAAATTGAAATAATGCCTGTCTGGTTAAGTGGTTCTTCGGCATGTTCTGCTTAGGCTATAACGTAACATGAATACTTAGTCAATTGATCGCATTAGGTATATCTATGCCAGATCAATAGTTTGGGATCGAATTCCGAAAATGCATATGCATCAATGAATGTATTTTCAGGTGATGTTGTTATGTAAAAAAATAGTATTTAGTGCTGGTCAAGAGACCTAATTACGTCCAATGGATGAGCAAGCTTTCAAGCCATATGGATAACCCTTGTTTCACTTGTTACGCATGGAGTTTGATTCTGAGGTGTCGATACAATTTTCAACAAGCGCTTAAAGCGTGTGGCACGTAAATTCACCATATATACCATTAACATTGTCCTAGCCGTTTTCCCTGGAGGAATAGATGCAGCTTTCAGTCAGACTCCGCCTTACATTCGCTTTTGGTATCATCGCGCTATTGTCAGTGTTTGCATTAGCATTCAGCCTGCAGACCATTAGTAAGGCTAATGATCGTTTCAGCTCATACATTAATGAACATTCGGTCGTTGTTAGCGCTGTAGTCGAGGTACGTGGTGCGGTTAACGACAGGGCGATCGCTGCAAGAAATCTAATACTGGTTTCCAGCGAAGCTGACAAAAGAGAGGAGCTGGAAGCTGTCAAGGCATCACATGCTCATATGCAGGCAGCTTTGAAGAAATTGCAAGCTTTGGTAACTGCAGATCATTATGCCACAAAAACTGATCATGAAGCTGTAAGTGCTATTACTGAAATAGAATCGCAGTACGGGCCAGTTGCGCTGGATATCGTTGCTAAGACGGTAGAGGGAAGTAATAAGGCCGCTATCGATAAGTTAACTGCTCAGTGCCGCCCGTTGCTGGCTAGTCTTCTGGGTCACGTATCCGATTATCTGGAATACAGTGATGTCCAGTCGAAAAAAGCTATTGCCAAGTCTCAGGATACTTTCGAGAATGCGAGAACTACTATGCTGACCGTAGGAGTTGCCACCGTGGTTAGCGCCATTGTACTGAGCACCTTGTTCATATCCTCGTTATTTCGGGCTCTGGGTGCCGAGCCTGTGGAGCTGGGACGAATCGTTGGCCGTGTAGCTGCAGGTGATCTAAGTTCCGTTGAGGGTAGCGAAAATGCAAGACCCGGCAGCGTACTCGCGTCACTTTGTCTCATGCAGAATCGTTTGATCGGATTGGTAACACAAGTTCGTGATGCTGCCAATGATATTGCAGATGCCAGTACACGCATTTCCAAAGATAGCAGAGAGATGTCGGAAAGAACCACTGATCAAGCAGAATCACTACAACAGACGTCACAGTCCATGTCCGGGCTGGGGGACAGAGTCAAAGAAAATGCTGATAGCTCAAACAGGGCTAATCAACTTGCACAAGAAGCTAGCGAAGTAGCCGTATGTGGAAGTGACGGTGTCAGTCAGGTTGTAGCCATCATGAACAGAATGAATGATGATAGTAAACAGATCGCTGACATTATTGGCGTTATAAACGATATTTCGTTTCAAACTAATATCCTGGCTCTGAATGCGGCAGTTGAGGCTGCTCGCGCGGGAGATCAGGGGCGTGGATTTGCTGTCGTCGCAAGTGAGGTCAGATCATTGGCGAAGCGGAGTACCACGGCCGCTAAGGAAATTGAAGCTTTGGTAAAAACCAGCGTAAATCGTGTAGAACAAGGTACTTCACAAGTCACTGAGGCGGTCACTACTATTTCCGGGGTTGTGGGCTCGATTCAGGAAGTTGCTGTGCTGATGGGCCAAATCAACAGTGCTAGTAACGACCAGCGCAGTGGTGTGTCGGAGGTTGGAGAAGCATTGCATAGTGTCGAAAATGGTACACAGCGAAACGCCATCATGGCCGAGGAAAATCTTGCCGCGTCGGAACAGTTGAGGGCTGGTGCTGGAATGCTGGTTGCAGCCATATCGCAGTTTAAACTTGGGAAAAATAGTTCGGATTCTGATCTTGAGGCCGCATGAAAATGCACATTGATACTTGTTTCTAGGGGGCAGTAAATGTTGGTAATTCGTTTGAAATCAGTTTTCTAGACATAAAAAGACCAGCATTCCCAGGTGCCTAGTAGTTTGTAGCTAACGCTCATCTGGGGGATTATTCAATAACAATGGCCGACCAATTATTAGTTTGGTTTTACGCCCACGTAAATCCGAATACCTTATTAATCAACGGCTGGTAATTGGAGAAAAATTTGCACTTTCTCTTTGATTTAGTGTCTTTTTGGGCACAAATAAGTAGGTTTTAGTACGTTAGGGATCAGATGTGATTCGAGAGACAGGGTTTTAATTGAAAAAAAATGTTTTTTTCAATTAAAGCCCCGTTACTAATCTTGATTCTGGCACAGACCCTGCGGCAGTCTCAGTTCTTGATTGATCCTGCTCTGTCTATGGTCATTTGACGGCTATATGAAAGTACGGGATGCGTGCTTGCCCTCGAGCCCAAGTGCGCTCGGCACCGTCGTGCCGGAATCGCAAATCTGGCTCTACCCATGAAACCACGAGGTTTACATGGCAACATCGTCTTACATTGCGGAGCAAAGTGCATCCGCCAGCATTATTGAAGGAGAGCCTCATGCGCTCGACTCGGTAAAGGCTCATTGCTCGTCACTTCTTTTCCGATTCCTGCTTTTCAATCTTCTGGCGTTCGCATTGTTAGGTGCTGCCGCTTGGGAGGGGTATATTGATAAAGTAGTCAGCGCTGACGAAACTCGCCTTTCCATTGCAATATTTATTGTCTTCATGGTTGGTCTTGCGATTAGTTGTGGTCGGGCATGGCAAATCAATTCTGAGATAGATGATTTGACGCGAAGCTCCAAGGAAAAACCACCATCACTTACGCCTTCGGTGGGTTCACTTCGTCTAAAACTGACGCAACGCATCGCTTCAGTACGACATATCGCAAACACTCTGGTTTTGTTAGGCCTGATAGGTACAGTGCTAGGTTTCATTATCGCCCTGTCTGGTGTAGATCCGGAGACGGCCTCCGATGTCAACAGTATTGCTCCAATGGTGTCAGTATTAATTCAGGGCATGTCGACGGCACTTTATACCACTCTGATCGGTTCTGTTCTCAATGTCTGGTTAACGGCCAACTATCAGATACTTGCCGGTGGAACAGTCCGACTCATGGGACTCTGGCTGGATCAGACTGATAACAATGCGTGAACTTGATCTCTTTGACGAGGATAGCGGCACGACTGTGTTCCGTGATGTAATCATGCTGGCGCTGGCAGGGTTCGTTACCCTCGTCATGCTGCTACTACCTCACATTAATCCTGAGGCTAAGGCAGAAGATACAGATCAGGCACCGGGAAACATGATAGTTGAGCTAAGGTGGCCTGATGAACTTAACGTCGATGTCGATTTATGGGTGGAAGCACCAGGTGACAAAGCGGTTGGATATACTCGAAAAGGTGGCACGGTTTTCGATTTGTTGCGAGATGATCTGGGTGTGTCCAGTGATTTGACAGGACTGAATTACGAATTTGCGTATAGTCGAGGTGCACCGTCAGGTGACTACACAATAAATGTACACTTATTTCGTAATAAAGAGAAAATCTATCCTGTACCCGTTACCGTCACCGTCAGCCTAAAAGCACCGAAGAGCAAGGCGACGCGTCAAATTCTGGCGACCAAGTTTGATCTCGACAAGGTCAATCAGGAACTCACCGTTTTCCGTTTCAAGCTGGATGAAGAATCGAAACTGGTAACAGGGAGTGTCCATGATCTTCCCAAGCGAATTCGGGGAGGTGCGTAATGATGACCGGATTTCAGTGGTATACCATCACTATGCTTCTTGCTGGGGCTCTCGCATTATTCGCTATTCTCTCGCCACGTCGGCGTTTGCTGAAGTTCTCGGCCTTGGCGATCACAGCGTTGTTTCTTCCACTTGTTTATCTTGTGACTAATGACCTTTTGAGTCGACCAAAGCCACTCCAGATCGAAGTAGCAAAACATCATCTGGATGAGGCGGTGGTAACTGCCTCATTAATGCGAGAGAATGAAGCTATTTATCTATGGTTACAGATGCCAGGTATCAAAGAACCTCGTGCGTATCAGTTGCCGTGGAATGAACAAGTGGCGATTGATCTACATAAAGCGGAACGTGAAGCTGAGGTGGAAGGAACGGAAGTACAAATGCAGTTGCCGGAAGGCGATACGCTAGATAGTGACGAACCCATATTCCAGACAACCAAGTATGTCCCTCCGCCTCCGAAGGATGTATAACGACTGCTGGATTAACGTAGGCATCAAGGCCGAGTAAGTTTTTCTTTACCCGTATTCTGATCAGTGCTGTCATTGTTTACGTGAACCCGGTCTCTAATTGGTTGACGCTGTAAGGTATTTTACTCGAGTGTCAGTGCAGTCACCGGGTGTTTCCAGGCACTGAGTGTGTCCAGTAAATCGCGGGTTCGGAGTCGAGTGCTATGCGTATTACGGCATGGGTGTAAATATATCCACTCGTGTTCCAACAGCGTATTCTGAATCAAAACCTGTACAGCGCAGTCGTGATCATTATAAATGGCCAGTGGTGACACTGACCCGGGTACCACGCCCAAATAGTGGCCCAGGCGTTCTGTACTCGCAAACGCAAATTGCCCGCCTGGTATATTTAGTTTGTCGCGTAAACTGCGCAAATCCACTCGTTGGTCCCGTTCGACGACAAGCAGGAACATACGCCCCTTTTTGTTTCGCAGGAACAGGTTTTTCGTATGTGCACCGGGTTCAGTATAGTTAACCATTCTTGCCTGTTCGACGGTATAGAGTGGCTCATGAGTCATGGTGTCATGTTCGACTCCATGCTTTTCAAGGGCATCTAGTATCTCTTCAGGTGTAGCAGCCAGCGCACCGTTTTTTAACAAAACGGAGTCTGGGTCGGGACGATCAGAATGGCTCATTGGTACTAGTAAAATTGTTGAGGGTATGCAGCAATAGCAGATGTCAGTTCATTGGAATCTTAAAACGAGCGAAACCGCTGTCAAGTTGTTCCATGAATTCGAAGTTTTTGCCATTGGCGGCTTCGGCGGCCACAGGTGAAGTGTCAAAAACAACTTGAACATCTGCATCAATTGGTGCAAACCGCCAGTTCGCATCGGCCTGCGGATCTAATTCGCCAGACTCGAGTATGTAGTCTACCAACACTTGGCGATTGGTTTGAGGCGCTTCCACAATGATTGTACTACCATCCAATGCCGGGAAAGTTCCACCACCACCTGCTCGGTAGTTGTTGGTTACGACGATAAAATCCTGCGTGGGATCTATTGGCTGACCACTGTATGTCAAATTTACGATGCGGTTTGCTTTCTCATTAAGCAGTTCCCCTTTGTCACCGTAGCGAGAAGGCTGAGTGACGTCGATTTGATAATTTATTCCGTCGATGACATCAAAGTTATAGGATGGGTGTGTTTCACTGATTAGCGATTGAATCTCGGTTGATTCAGGGTTTATTCTGTTGAATTGTGCGGCTGAACGCTCTAACCATTCTTTCACTTGTGCCCCGGAAAGTTTTACAAGACGTGCTGTGTTGGGATAGATGTAAAGGTCTGCTACGTTTCGAATGGCAATTTCACCAGCGGCAAGATCAGTAAAATAATCTGGTCCACCCCGTCCTCCAGCCTTGAACGGTGCGCCGGCTGAAAGTACAGCTAATCCCTCATATTCTGTGCCTTCTATGACTTTCTTGCCGTACCAGGTTTGTGCATTATTAACAATCTGAATGGACGGATCATCTTGAACTAGTGCAAAATAACTGTTGATGGGGGACGAGATAGTACCAACCGCTTGTCCCACCCAGGCAATGGTGTTTTCGTGTTCTTCCTTTACCGCCGCAATAATGTCTTTCTGTGATCCTACAACAGCGATACTGGTCCGTCCTTCGCGACGGAAGATGGAGCGATTTTCAACAGAGCTGTCAACGACTACCCAATCGTTGTCTTCCTGGCGTAATGTCAGATCGATGATACCAAGATGACTGCCCCAATAACCTGGCATAACAGAAGGTACGCCGTGAAGAGTTCCTTTTTCCAGATCTGCACCCGGGAAGTTCTCATAAGCCTCGGAAGGAAATACCGTATGAGAATGACCAAAAAGAATGGCGTCAATGCCTGGTACCTGTGCCAGTTCAGCGGTTGCGTTTTCTCTCAGACCATCAGGGTGTGACTGTGCGATTCCGCTGTGCGGAATCGCCACAATAATATCTGCTCCGGAAGTACGCATTTCCGGTATTAAAATCTCAGCTGTTTCGACGATTCCACGTACGGTTACACGACCATCCAGGTGGCCTTTGTCCCAGCTCATGATCTGGGGTGGAGTGAACCCGATAACGCCTACTTTCAATTCATGCCACTGTCCGTTCTCATCCATGACTTGTCTGTCGAGGATGACATAAGGTTGGATGTAATGTTTATCGTTACTGCCGTCGTCATCGCCATCTACGGCATATACATTCGCTAGCACGTATGGAAAGTTAGCGCCACTTATAGATTTAAGCATGAATTCAAGCCCATAATTGAATTCGTGATTACCTATGTTTGCAGCGTCATAGCGCATAAGATTCATAGCTTTGTACATAGGGTGTATTTCACCAAAACTCAGGCCCCGTGAGCGTGCAATAAAGTCACCCATCGGGTTCCCCTGAATAAGATCACCGTTGTCGAAAAGCAGACTATTACGTACTTCGCTACGTGCATCGCGAATCAAAGTGGCGGTTCTTGCAAGGCCAAAGTCGTTGACCTCAGTGTTACGGTAGTAGTCAAAGTTCATTGCATGCATATGCAAATCGGTTGTTTGCATGACGCGTAGTTTCGTGTCGGCCGCCAGAACGGTGTTGTTACCCAGAGCGCAGAGCAGGCAGAGGGCCAATGTGGTTTTCAAAGGATTGACACGTGATTTTAGAATAGAAGTCATGATGAAAATTTCCCGATCAAATGCAGTTTTGCTTAGTGTACGCCGGTTTGTGGCCAGTTGGTACAGATAGCACTGAACTTGCCGCTGTCATAGGATTGAGGCAGGTAGTTTGATCAGTGATTCGATGCGCCAGCTAAGTTCTGGAGCTCACGCCCTTTTATATTGTTAGTTCTGCTATCGTTCCGATTATGGCTAGAAAAAAACGCCCACATACCCCTGATGGTCGCTATCTTGTCTCAAGAGGCGTATTGAAACGCTGTACAAACCCGGAGCTCAGCGATACGATCAGACGTCGGGAATTAAAGTCGCTGATGCAAGCGCGCATGAAAAAAGATCGTACGGCGGCATTGGCTGCAAAGGTGGCGTTGGGAGAGGCTGGAGCTGTCTGGTGGAACGATGGTGCTCCGGATGTCAGTGGGAGATCACCCCTTGAAACCGATTATGCGCATTGGTGGAATACGTTGTCAGAGGAACAGCGTATTGCTGGTGCATAAAAAGAGTGACTTTTAGTACTATTAATTATTAACTGTAATTTTAAATCCTCACGTTGTTGTTAGCTTGATCTGAGATTCTTTATAGTCTCTATGAATCGATTAACAGAGTGAATAGGTGAGGGGGTTGAAACAGAAAGTTGAATTATTCCGGCTCACGTGCAAAAAGTGCGTACGTCATTCTACTTGACAGTAAACTAATCACAAATTGCTTTACGATTGTTGTTGTACATAGTGTTTAAACAGATGCTGATGTTTCAGATCAGCTGCAGGATGATAAAACCAACGATAGAGCCATTCTCATTTATCTGAAAGCTGGCTAACGGTATTTGCGGTTTGTCCAAACGAGACCCTGCGTTCATCATCGGTCATGGGCGTTCTGGGGTTGAGTTCTTTTCCTAAATCAACCCCTTTTCGTACTGCGGGCCTATCCTTTATAGCGCTTCGCCATCGTGTTACGTTAGGAAATTCATCGAGGGGCTGTTGCATCGCCTTGGCAATCAGTATCCACGGCCATGAGCACATATCTGCAATTGAATAGCCAGAGTCCAGTATGTATTCACGTCCTTGTAGGCGTCTTTCTAATACGCCTATACATCGATTGTATTCGTTTTTATATCTATCAGCGCTATAGGTGTGTGTACCCTGGGCGTAATTGAAGAAATGGCTGTGTTGTCCAGCCATCGGTCCCAAATTTCCAACCTGCCAATACATCCATTCATCCATGCGGATTCTTTCACGTCTATCTCCAGGGATAAACTGACCGTGCTTTTGAGCGAGATAAACGAGAATGGCTCCACTTTCGAATACGCTAATGGGTTCACCGTCCACATCGTGATCTACAATGGCAGGCATCCTGTTGTTTGGGCTAATGGTTAGAAAATTTGTGGAGAATTGATCTCCCGCCCGAATGTTGACAGGGATCATCTTGTAAGCGATTCCCAGTTCCTCGAGCAATATTGAAATTTTCCATCCGTTCGGTGTGGGCCAATAATAGAAATCAATCATTCAGCATACCTTTGTTTTTCCGCAGACTATCGTTAGATTGATTAGTTTTCATTATTATTCCACGCTGACGCTGCTCCAGTGATCAACAATTGCTCTATATGCGCGCGTTCAATACCTGACTCTTCGAGTATTTCCAAGGTGTGCTCTCCTAACTGCGGACCACCCATCCTGTACTCGGCGGGTGTGCCACTGAACAAAGCTGGTGATCGTGGCTGTCTCAGGTTGCCTGCGTATGGGTGCTCATTTTCAACTAATAGTCCGTTTGCAGTGATTTGTGGGTGTTCGATCATTTCACCACGCGTGAGCACGGGAGCATGCGGTACATCGTATTTGTCCAGTCGTTTAATCCACTCGCTGGTTGTAAATTTAAGAAGCGCATTCTGGGTCAGCTGTAATCGCTCATTCTTGAATTCTTCAAGACCCGCCGTAGTCAGAAAACGATGGTCAGTTTTCCATTCAGGACATTCACACGCGTCTGCCAATTTTTCCCAGTCCGTTCGCCTGAATGCTGCAACGGACATATATCCATCGGCGGTCTCATAAATCAGATCAATAAAACTTTGTGCTGTTTCCGATTCGAGTTCGTCACCAGAAAACGTGTGTCCACCCATATCGGAAGACCATAGAAAATACACAACAGTATCCAGCATACTGAGTTGAATATGTTGTCCCTCACCTGATCGTTCACGGGCAAACAATGCGGCAGATACAGATTGGGCTATAGTGAATCCGGTTAATTTGTCTGGGACAATGGTGCGAACGAGGGTGGGGCGCCTATCATTTGATCCAGCTTGAATTGTCGTTAATCCGGATAATGATTGAACGAGTGGGTCAAATACTGGTTTATGTGCATAAGGACCGGTCTGGCCGAATCCTGATATAGAGGCATAGATAATTTTCGGGCTAATTTTTTTCGCTCGCTCATAACCAATATCAAGTCGATCGACTACCCCTGGCCGAAAATTCTGAATCACTACATCCGCTGTACTGATCAGCTGATGTAGTGCAGCGGTAGCACCTTCCTTTTTCAAATCGAGTACTATGGATCTTTTGTTACGATTGTTATTCAAAAAAGAGGCAGAGAAACCGCCTCGACGTGTTGCCACATGCCGGGATGAATCGCCTGCCGGGCTCTCTACCTTGATGACATCGGCACCCTGATCGGCAAGAATCATGGCACCCAATGGGCCAGATATCATGTTACTGAGATCTAGTATGCGAACTGAACTGAGCGGGCCTGCCATCTGCTTGAATCCTGTAGTTAGCCATAGGGAATTTGTTTGTCTTACATCATTAAAGCGTGAGTATGTAGAATACATGTTGGCCAGATTATGCCAAGTGCGAGTCCGGTTTTCATAGTTTTTTCAGTAGTTTTATTTGCCGATTGATTTATTTGAATTCAGGGCGCCGATAATATTAATTTTTCTAAATCTCTATTGTACAGTGCCAGCAATTTCCAGCGCACACCAGAGCCGTGTCAATGCAGCGTAGTATGTTTGGTTTTTTTGTGAAGCCGGTAGATGTAAAGATGCTTTATCGTATATAAAATGAGTCAATGTAGATGAAGAACATTTATTTTGGAAGCCTGATCGCAATCTTATCGTTTCCGTTGTTTGCAACTAATGTCGAAAGAGAGCAGCGCTGGATTGAACAAACAGTTGATTCAATTTTTGATGGAGAGCCTGTTTTTCTTGACTCTGACGGTCACCGGTTCTTAGGCATCTTTACAGAGTCATCATCCAGTTCATCGAAAGCGATTATTGTTTTGCATGGAACAGGTCTGCATCCAGACTGGGAACAAGTGGTCCGGCCTGTCAGAGTGAGAATGACTGAGTTCGGCTGGAATACATTATCAATACAATTGCCGTTGCTGGCAAAAAGTGCTGCGTACCAAGACTACGTATCACTGTACCCAGAGGTTCCTGTCCGTTTGCAGGCGGCTACCGATTTCCTTTTAGAGAGAGGAATGTCAACAATCGTTGTAGTGGCGCATAGTCAGGGTGCAACGATGGCCAGTTACTACCTGGCCCAATCCGAACACAACATTGAAGCGCTGGTAGCAATTGGTATGAGTGCCCAGCATAACAATCCTGAGATAAACAGCGCTCAGTCCCTGAAACTCATTACAATTCCAGTTCTTGATATATATGGCAGCAGGGATTTTCCCACCGTGTTGGAAACTTCTTTAAAACGCAGGCAGGCCGCATCCCACAATGCGAGATATTCCCAATTAGTTATCGCTGATGCATATCATTTCTTTGATGACAGTAATCACGAAAGAATGCTGATTGACACGATAGTACGCTGGTTGGCGGACGAAGTTGGTCGGTAGATGAGCGGTGATCGGATTCAGTCCTCGTAAATTGCGCCTGTTAATGTGTCCATAATAAACATTGATATTTCATTTGACTCTGAATTTCATTAAATTCGATTCAAAGTGGTTTGATCTTGTTTGGATCACAAATGTAATAGTTTGGGTGTATGTGCAAGTGGATGAATCGTGGTTAAAGTACGGCGCCAGTAAAATTTGCATGTGATCAAAGGGCATTTTATACTGATGAATGTAATTTCTGACACCGGTGCTTTTAGTGTCTACGTTGGTCGGATACGTCTGTTTTCCTGAACACAAGATACTAAAAGCTATTGATAACATTTACACCATGAGGGAATATTCAAATGCCAATTACGTTAAATATTAATGGCGAGTCCCGTCAGGTTGAGGCGGATGCCGACACCCCGTTGTTATGGGTGATACGCGATGAGCTTAATCTTACAGGTACAAAATTTGGTTGTGGAGTCGCCTCCTGTGGAGCGTGCACTGTGCACATCAATGGACAACCGCAAAGGTCCTGTGTCTTGCCCGTCAGTGCTGTTGGCGAAAGTGAAGTCACTACCATAGACGTCATAGATACTCCCCAGGCGAAAGCTGTTCAAGCTGCGTGGCAGGAACTTGACGTTGTGCAATGTGGTTACTGTCAGTCAGGTCAGATTATGTCCGCAGCTGGGCTGTTGTCCAATAATGCAAAACCTACTGATGACGATATTGACACGTTTATGCAGGGCAACGCTTGTCGTTGCGCCACCTATCACCGCATTCGTGCAGCAATCCATCGTGCATCTGACATTCTGGAGGGCTAATCATGGACGCATCAGATACAGTAACTATGAACAGACGTAAGTTCCTAAAAAGTGCAGCGGTACTCGGCGGCTCTTTGGCCATCGGATTCAATGCCAGTGGCGTGTTGGCTGTAGCAACGGGCTCGGCACCGGCTGACAGCGTTGGGTTTAATCCCTTTGTCAAAATATCTCCGGACGGTATCGTCACTGTCGTACTGAAACATTTTGAAATGGGGCAGGGAACAACCACGGGATTGACAACTCTGGTAGCTGAAGAACTGGATGTAGCCTGGGATCAAGTAGAAGTCGAGTTTGCGCCCTCAGGTGAGAACTTTAAAAATCTGGCTTTCGGCGGTCAAGGCACGGGAGGTTCAACTGCAATTGCCAATTCCTTTTTGCAGTACCGTCAAGCCGGTGCTGCTGCACGCGAGGTTCTGGTGCGGGCGGCAGCTTCTGAGTGGGGAGTAGATGCTGCCAAAGTGAAACTCGAAGAAGGTATCCTGGATAGTGGTGATGGTAAACAGGCGTCAATTGGTAAATTTGTTGCACAAGCATCCAAGCTTACCCCGGCGGCAGAACCCGCGTTAAAGGATGCAGGCAATTTCAGATTAATTGGTAAGAACAAACTTCAACGCAAGGACAGTTTGTCTAAAACCACCGGCAAAGCGGTTTTTGCCATAGATGTGAAAGTACCCAATATGGTGTATGTCACCATACTACGGTCTCCATTGTTCGGGGGGGAGCTCAAGAGCTTCGACCTTCAGGGTGCCAAAGAGGTTAACGGATTTATAGATGCCAAGGCATTGCCGGATAATTCGGGTGTGGCTGTTTATGCGGAGTCCACTTGGGCTTCAATTAAGGCGCGACGAGCCATCAGTGCCGAATGGGACAATTCTGCAGCCGATGAGCGAGGTTCTGCGGAAATGCTCAGTGAGTACACGGCTAAACTTGATGCTGATCCAACATACGATGCAACAGGTAACGGTGATCTGGCGGCAATTGAACAAGCTGCGAAGGGGGCAGGAAATTCCGTATCCGCGGACTTTCATTTTCCACTGCTGGCCCATGCACCAATGGAACCTGTTAATTGCGTTATAGAGCCAACAGGGGATGGTGGCATACGTTTGCACGACGGTTGCCAGTTTCCGATGATTACGCACCCAACGCTTGCTGCAATTACGCAATTGCCCGCGGAAAAAATTGAAATCGTAACGTACTATGCCGGTGGCTCATTCGGTAGGCGTGCAAACGGAAAGTCTGACTATCACGCTCAGGCTGCCATGGCTTTTGTGGCACTCGGTGGGGAAAAAGCCGTCAAGCTTGTCTGGACACGGGAAGATGATCTCGCCGGTGGATTTTATCGGCCTATGTTCGCGCAGAGAGCTCATATCGGTATCGGTGAAGATGGAAAGGTTGCCGCCTGGGGGCATCGTTCAGTAGCGCAATCCATATTCAAAGGTGGTCCTATGGAGAGTATTGCTGTGCACAATGGTGTAGATCATTTCTCTGTTGAGGGCATTGTAGACACGCCTTACCAGCTACCGATGGCTTTAGGTCTCACTGATTACGAATCGCCAATGCCTGTTTTATGGTGGCGCTCTGTCGGTCACAGCCAATCCGGTTACACGATGGAAGTGCTGATGGATATGGCTGCAGAAGCAGCGGGCAAGGATCCTGTCGAGTTTCGACTAGCGCATCTGGATGAATCCATCGAAGACCAGGCAAGATTTGCAGGTGTGCTTAAACTCGCAGCAGAAAAGGCCGGGTGGGATAAAAAATCTGCCAATGGCAAGGGCCGTGGAATTGCGGTGCATAAGTCCTTTGGTACTTATGTCGCACAGGTTGCAGACGTATCAACAGACAGCGATGGAGCGATCTCGATCGACAAATTTACATGCGCTGTCGATTGCGGTATCGCCGTTAATCCGGACGTAATTAGAGCACAAATGGAGGGGAGTATCGGGTATGGCTTGGGTGCAGTGATGCGTAATCAAATAACCTTGATGAACGGTGTGGTTGAGCAAGGCAATTTTCCGCAATACGAGCCACTTCGCATAGCTGATATGCCAAAAGTAAATGTGCATATTATGCCATCGAATAAAGCACCAAGTGGAGTGGGTGAGCCCGGACTACCTCCGGCAGGCCCTGCGCTGGCTAATGCTATCTACGATGCCATTGGTCAGCGAATAACACGGCTGCCTATGACTGCCAGCGGTATTAAATTCGCGTAACGTTCGTTCAATTGAAATCGAACAGTCATGCCTGTTAACGAGGTATGGCTGTTACGCACTCCTTAAATCCCTGTGGTTTTCATGTACAGAGGTAATATTACCGGAGTTACAAAAGTAGTCATTGACAGCCCGACAGATGCCTATCATCTGATGGTCGTCTCTACCCCAGGTTATGGACAGGGCGTCATCTGGTCAAAAGGCTGGAAGTGTGTTTCAAATCAGAGCGTCAACCTCATAAAAGCTGTTGACACCAGAATCAAGTTGCTTTTTCCTAGAGCTCCAAGCAGACGGCTCGCTAAACAACTCGAAGGTAAAAAAAGATGACCATCCTTGGTCTCTGTGGGCTCCTTGCCTCAAACACCACTTGGAGGAGGATTAACAAAAGTCACCACACTTTCGTTAAACATACTGTACCTAATTCGAACGCCATTACTTATGAAGTGGCTGCATTGATGTCACGACTTGATGTCAGTAATTCACGCGTTCAATAAGTAGTATTAATGCAAGTAACTCCCACACGGCGACCGAAAAGGATTAAGTCGCTGTTCAAGCGATGAAAATGTAAACTGCATTTGTCGTCTCCGGGGATGTGTGACGGAAATTTGACATCACTGATAAGCATTCTAAGGTTAGAGCCTGAAAATGATGTTTTTGGTTACAAGCGTGAACAAATACGGCTTTTGAAGAGAAACCATAGCCCTCGGTGTTAACCAATGCGCGTTGGAGCATGCCTGTGGAATGTAGATTGCACTTATTTAGTGACTTATAAACGCGTATTGCAATA
This sequence comes from Granulosicoccus sp., assembly GCA_045106855.1. GTDB lineage: Bacteria > Pseudomonadota > Gammaproteobacteria > Granulosicoccales > Granulosicoccaceae > Granulosicoccus. Next base: position 146,587 of record JBGCFI010000074.1, on the reverse strand, counting down.
CAAAGCGGAGCTATCCGCTGCCATCTATTGAGATTGGATCTTGTAGTTGCCGCCCTATCAGACTGCCCGAGTCCCCTAAAGCGTCATGCCTACAATCGAACGTCACGAAGAATTCGACAATAGCAAGGCGCTAAATCTGCTGCCGAGTGGTATTGACCCGATCTCACTCGCAAGTGAGACAGATAAAATCCAGACAGTAAAGCGCGCAATTAATGCTGAGGCTTTAGCGCACAAACAAGCGATAGTACTGGAGATTATCGAGACGTTACTGGCACCCTCTGATCTGCAAGGTACATTGGATACGTTTGTCGTTTCTCTCAAGGAACATGGCAAAGGTACAAGAGTGGTACTTGCACTTGCTTCCGATGCAGGACTTCTCGAGCTAGCAGCCACATCTCAAACATCTTCCTCGCGACATGTTTCACAAGATGAGACTGCGATTCTGCAGGTGATGAATGAAAGTCTCAAATACGAACGGCTTGTGCTGTTTCGGGGATTGGAATCTGATATCGACTTGCGTGATGAGCATCCATTGCCAGTTAAACTCAGTGAACAGGTCTCTGTCGCGGTTGTTCCTTGCTACAAAGGCAATGACGCTGTCGGAGTGTTGTTATTTGAAAAGCAGAAGGATGAGATATTTACACCTGCATTGATCGAGCTTCTCGAACATGTCGCCATGGTATGCGCGCCGACACTTGCGCTTCGAATAGATGCTGAGCGCGGTGTAGTCGAGAGCGCATGCCGGCAGCTAACATCATCACTTAAGTCTCATTTTGGATCTGTCTATTCGGGGATACGAATTCTCCTTGTAGCGATCGTCGGTTTTTCAGTGCTGACTACGTTTGTACCTTTTTCTCGTGATGTGGTGGCCAAGGCGGAGCTGGTTCCGCAGCAGCGTCGTCTTGTTACAGCACCCTTCGACGGATTCATCGATGAACTACTGGTTAGGCCTGGTGATAGTGTGGAAGCCGGGCAACTTCTTGTCCAACTAGAGCAACTGGAACTGGAGCAGGAAGGAGCACGTCGTGACGGGGATGTCGCTAGCGCAGAAGCGGAGTTTCGTTATGCAATGGCCAGTCACAATCGCCAGGCTACAGCTATTGCCAGAGCTCGTCTGGATCGGGAGCAAGCGTTACGTGCGCTGGTAGATCAACGACTTGACAGGGTTGAACTACGAGCTCCTATTACCGGGTTAGTCATTAGCGGTGATAGAGCTGATGCGGTGGGCGCGCCAGTCAGACGTGGGGAGACACTATTCGAGATAGCTCAAGCGGATACTTACGACGTACATATTCTTGTACATGAGCGTGATGTTCGCGACATATATATCGGACAATCCGGGACACTGGCTCTGACAGCCCGCCCGGCGCAAGATCTCCCATTGCAGGTTCACACGATTCATCCGGTTGCTGAGAGTATAGAGGGTGTTAGTCATTATCGTGTGAGTGCAAACCTGAACTCTCCAGAAGGTGTTACTACCCACCCTGGTGAAAGTGGTGTTGCCAAGCTGAACGCTGGTAAATCAAATTTTTGGGAGCTTTGGGGACGACCCATGGCTCAGCGATTGACTGAGTTATGGTGGAGATTGACGACGTGAATCTCAGACAAGCTTTTACTATCACCTCCTTACAAACTGACTATCCCGCCAGGTGCAGGCCAGGATTACGCTATGGTTCTGCCCCTGAACGCTCTGCGGCAAACAAACTCGCCGGGTATAATTTCAGCGTACATTTTAAGCGTTTGAGTGGCATGTTTCGGACGTCGCATGAGCAGAGATTTTCCGATCACATATTCTCTATGCTTGAGTGCCGTATAGGCGAGCTGAATAGCGTATCAACCGCCGCCAGGAAAGCAGAGTTTGAAAGTTTACGTCTGCGCATTCTACGCGAGGGTTACGACGATAACTTATTGTCGGAGGCATTGGCATACGTTTGCGTCTTATCAAAACAGGTACTTTTGCTATCTCCGCGTGAAGGGCAATGCCGAGCTGCAATTGCGTTGTTATTTGGCCGGTTTGTCGAGATGCCTACTGGCGAGGGTAAAACACTTGCTACCGCTCTGGCGGCCGCAGTCATGGCAATTGATGGCACCCCGGTGCATGTACTGACGGCTAATGACTATTTGGCCGAGCGTGATGCAAATCTGTTGGACCCTCTTTATACGGCACTTGGATTGACAAGCGGATTTGTGCGTCCAGACATGAACGACAGCGCGCGACGAGCAGCTTACGATTGCGATATTACTCATCTTACCGGTAAACAGGCAGGATTCGACTGGATGCGAGATGCGCTATTACGTGGACCCGTTTCTAGCCCGCTGGTTCAGCATCTTGGAGCGCTGGTAAACCCGAGCACGCGGATATCTTCAGAATATCTACAACGAGGTTTGTGTGCCGCTATTCTCGATGAGGCAGACAGCATGCTACTGGATGAAGCAAGAACGCCTTTGGTACTGGCGGCGCCCTTAATGGCTAGAGACACATTAGAAAATGAGGCTAGCGTCTCTCTTGCACTGGCACAACTACTATCGGTGGAAAGTGATTTTCAGCTGCGGCGCGAAACCCGTGAAGTGACACTGACTGAGACCGGTAAAAAATCACTTGAGCGACTTGCACAGAAGGTTCCGGGAGCGTGGCGTGCAAAGCGATATCGAAATGAGCGTGTAAGACAAGCGCTGATCGTCTTACATTTGTGGCAGCGCGATCATGACTACGTTGTGCGGGACGGACAGGTTTTGCTGGTTGACGAGCAAAGTGGACGAGCACTACCTGATAGACGTTTACAAAATGGACTTCACAGTCTGCTTGAATTGAAAGAACGTTGTAAAGCTACACCGGAGAGTCAGACAGTAGCGTCCATCGCATTCCAGAGTTTTTTCCGCCGCTATGTTCGACTTGTGGGTACTAGTGGAACACTGCAAGAAGTCAGAAGTGAGCTGTCTAGAACCTATGGAGCTTCCATGGTATGTGTATCGGCACACAAACCATTGCGTTTGACGGTATTGCCCACTCGAGTGTTTATTTCGCATGCTGAACAACTTGACGCGCTGATAGAAGAGGTTCGTGACGTCGTCGGCCAGAAGAGGCCTGTTCTCATTGGGACTCGTAGTGTGGAGCAATCGGGTGCAATCAGCGCAATGCTAGCGGCGTATGCATTTAAACACAATGTGCTGGACGCTAGTCAGGACAGCGACGAAGCGACAATTGTTGCCGAAGCTGGTCAATCTGGCAGAATAACCGTGGCGACTAATATGGCTGGTCGCGGCACAGATATACCTCTTGGTCCCGGCGTGGCTAGGCTTGGTGGTCTTCACGTGGTATCTCTTGCATTCAACGATGCAAGGCGTATCGATCGTCAGCTTGTGGGGCGCACTGCACGGCAGGGAGAGCCTGGCTCTTTTCGACAGCTGTGGACGCTTGAAGACACCGCTTTAAAAATGGTATTACCAAGTAATTTGACGCAAGTATTATCGCGACTTGCGTCGGAGGGCGAATACTCAGGAGTTGCTCTCAACTTGTTGTTGTTAGTGATCCGGCTTACACAGCGTCGAATCGAATGGCACCATTCCTCACAGCGAAAAGCAGTACGTATGGCCGGAAAAGGGATCACTAACCATATTGCGCTTGATGGATATTGCGACCACCCTGTATGAAAGCAAAAACGGTCTATCTACAGTTGCACTCATACGGTGTTGTTACCCAGGTCAAGGTGGGAGATACACTAGCACGCGTCGACACTAAAGATGCGTCACCTCTTGTTGCGCATGACTGTTTGATTAAATCGAGAGCAGGGGTCTTGTCAAGGTTTACGTTCAATGAAAAGTAAATCTCCCCCACGACGTGGTTTGCTGGCTTTATTGCCGGTCTTTCCAGCCACCTTGATCAGACCCATTCAATTGGCACTTAGTATAATGTTGTTAGGCATGGGGGTGTTGTTTTCTGCAGAATTTTTAGGAATTGGCGCTGATCCGCGGGAAAGTCTGCGCCAGTCTCGAACAACTGTTGCAGAATCACTTGCGGTGCAGTTATCGGTGTTTGCTAGTCTCGGCGATACCGTATCGATAGATAGGGCTGTGTCCAGCCTTTTAACTCGTAGCGATGATATACGCGCTGCGTCGCTGGTTCTCGAGAATGGTACCGTAGTTACACAGCATGGTGATCTTCACACGCTTGATAATATTGATTCTGCATCAACTCTGACACATGTAAGTCTGCCGATATTCAATGGTGCTCTACAATGGGGCGAGGTTCGTGTTGTTTTTGTACCTGGGGGAATAGCGGCTCGTGAACTTGGCTGGTTCGCATTCGTTGCAGTTTTTTCGTTTATAAGCTTCTCTTTGTTCCTTGGACGAGCCTTGATACAACTTGATCCAGGAAGAGTAGTCCCCAGCCGTGTGGAAACTGCGTTTGACCTGTTCACTGCGGGTGTGGTTATACTAGATGACAAAATGCGCATCGTTATGGTCAACAGGACAGTCGCACAAATCGTAGGAAACCCGGCATTTGAATTGACTGGCACAAGAATGGAGCAGTGGTCATGGCATGAAGAGCAGGGAATGATTTCTCCCTGGGTTACAACCTTTAATAGTGGCGTCGCCGTATCTGATCATCCCTTACGGCTTACAGGAGCTGATGGTGTCGAAAAACTGCTTTCAGTTAGTTGTGCTTCAGTTGGCGCTGATGAAGAGGCCAAAGGTGTGCTGGTTACGTTGGATGATTTCACGCCACTTGAACATCGTAACCGGGAACTCTCTGAGACACTGCGTGAACTACATCTTTCAAAAGAAGCAATTAGCCTCAAAAACCAGGAGCTTGAAATTCTGGCAACTACTGATCCACTGACTGGTATTGCCAACAGGCGTACCCTGATGGAGCGGCTCGAAAAAGATCTGGATGATGCTCGTACTAATGGCACACCATTATCGTGCATCATGTGCGATATAGATTATTTCAAGCGGATAAATGATACGTTGGGCCACGCAGTCGGAGACGATGTCATTCGAGCGGTCGCAGATCGATTAAAGAGTTTCTGCAGTGAAGACGACACCATCGGGAGATACGGTGGTGAAGAATTTGTTATGGTTCTTCCTAACATGGGGGCCGAGAGTGTTACTCAGCTTGCTGAACGTGTACGAATAGCGGTAATAGCGCTTGCATCAGAAAACAGGTTGGTTGCGATTAAACAGCTGTCAGCAAGCTTTGGCGTAGCGGAATTGTTGCCCTCAATGCCTGATGGCGACTCCCTCGTTGCGGCGGCCGATGTTGCGCTTTACGCGGCTAAGGAAGGTGGTCGAAACAGGGTGGAAATCTATGAGCAACCTGATCCTACTTTGACGAACAATGCAATGTTCAAAAAACAGAATGTCATAGAACCATCCGGAGAAGATCTTGTAGGTGCTCGCGTCATTGAGCTTGAGATGCAACTTGCCGAACACAGAAGCTCTCTGGACTCACTACGTGAGTATGACATGCTGACGGGTGTACCCATGCGATCGGTATTTCTTCATCGCGTTGAGACTGAGCTTGCCCGAGCTGAACGAAATTCAACGCTTGTTGGCGTAATGTCGTTCGAACTTCGAGATCTTGAACGTATTATTGTAAAATTTGGACACGCCTTGAGTGATGCAGTCGTTGTTCAGTTTGTAGAACGTTTGGAGAAAGGCTTGCGCTCTACTGACATAGTCTCGAATTTAACGAACGAACATAACCTGTCCCGAATCACTTCCAATGAATATGGCGTACTTTTATCTGATCTGGTAGATACGTCTAGCGCAATGATCGTGGTCACACGACTAAAGCGTTTGCTCGCTCAGCCCTTCATTGTGGGTGATCAACCGGTATACATTGGAGTAAATATCGGAATATCGCTGGCGCTTCCCGGTGAGAATGATGCTGCTGCGCTATTTGGTCAAGCTGGGGAGGCTCGTGTAGTAGCATCCGGGAAGCCTGAAAAAATATCTCATGGATTTGCTTCTACGTTACTGGACGATGAATCCCACGACTATATCCAGCTTGAAGCCGATTTACATGATGCACTCGATTGTGATGACCTTGAAGTCTGGTTTCAGCCAAAGCACGATATTGCTGAAGGCCGCATTACAGGGATGGAGGCATTGCTACGCTGGCGTCACAAGACACGTGGATTTGTTTCTCCGGCAATTTTTATTGCTGTGGCTGAAGCCAATGGTTTAATTGGTCGTTTATCAACTCTGGTGCTGGAAAAGACGTTGCAACAGATTGTGCTGTGGCGGTCAATGGGATTTGATTATCTTTGTGTCTCTATTAACGTCTCTCCGATGGAGCTTCGAGCCGAATCTCTGGTTTCCGATACACTGTCGGAGCTTAAGCGTTTAGGTGTAGATGGAAAACAACTGGAAGTAGAACTTACCGAAACATCCGTGCTTGATCGTCCAGAAGAGGCCCGTGAGGCCTTGCAGAAACTTCGAGCAGAAGGTATACGAATTTCCATGGATGACTTCGGTACCGGATATACCTCTTTAGCTTTGCTGGCTGATTTGCCGCTAGATATTGTCAAATTAGATAGGTCATTTATTGTCGGTTTGGGAAAAAGTGAAAGAAACAGGGCTGTGGTCGAATCAATAATTACAATGGCACATGCATTGGGCTTACGAGTTGTTGGGGAAGGTGTGGAAACGGAAGAAGAGCTGGAAATTCTCACTGGGTTAGGCTGTAACTTAGTACAGGGGTATTTGATCAGCCGACCGCAACCCGCTGATGAAATGACAGCGTTTCTGGTACAACAAAGGGCGGCGATTCTTGAGAAAAAGCGGGCCTGATCAAGCCGGTGTTTCAGTTTTCAGTTAAACAGCGCTCTATTGCTTTAAACCTTTTGTCGAGGTTTTAGTGGCTAGATGTCAGCCTTGAATTGAACCAGAACAAGATTTAGAGAATTCGTGCTGGATACGCTGAGCACCAGAGCCGATAACAGGCTACTAAATAAGGTTGAAAGCATTAAAAATGAGAATTACTTTGCTAGCAATTGTAGCCTTACTACTGTCTCCACTGGCATCCGTGGCATCGACAGACACAGCCTTCAATTTGGAAAACTACAAAGGCAAGGTCGTTTATGTGGATTTTTGGGCATCATGGTGTACTCCCTGTCGTGCCAGTTTTCCTTTTATGCAAAATCTATCAGAATTATCTGGCGAGTCATTGGTCGTGGTTGCCATTAATGTTGACGAGAGTCGTGATGATGCGGAAAAATTTCTTGAGCAGTTTGATGTAAATTTTGAAATTGTCTATGATCCGGATGGGGAACTTGCAACATCATTTGATTTAAAGGGTATGCCGACATCGTACCTTTTTGATCGAAATGGGCAATTGATTGGTTCGCATATCGGTTTCAGGAAAAAAGACATTGGTAAGCTGGAAACTGCCATTGCCAACGCAATAGACGCGCAGGAATAATTAGGAATCTACCGTTGCACGGTAGATCGTTAATTCTAAGAAGAGCTTGTAAGCTGTTCGATAAGCAGCTTGTCGTTGGGCAAAGAGTTAAACAGACTGTCCATTGATTGGGAAACGATGCCGCGTTTCCCTTGGTCGAAAAAGCTTAAAAATCGGGACGCAGCTCTGTTACCAACAAAGATTACAAGCAGGGAGCCTCAACACTGTCGAAGGCTGGAGCAATTCTATTCAAGTCGAACCAGTCACCTGATGCTCTTGCCCCTCCCATCAATTGTGCGCACTCCTCGTTTATCCAGATATTGCCACCTGTTCCAAACGCAGCTGGTTCTACCCATCGATATTCGCTTTTATCTGTTCGCGAAAACACATAACCATCAGAGGTAGGTGCTGCAGGAGTCCTTGATCCGCCCAGCGCGATTGTTGATGTGCAAGGGTTTGCCAGAGTGTCGAAGCCCGGGGCCGTAGCGATGAGCTCGTTCCAGTCACCGGACGCTGATACACCCCCTAGTCGTGACGCACATTCGCGATCAATCCACACACTACCTAATTGACCGACACTGTTTGTGTCTATCCAACGATATTCGGTTTTGTCCGTACGGGAGAATACAAAGCCACCGATAGTAGATTGGGGCGAGGCGCCAGAGGCTACGGCGTTGCCTGTACAAGGTGCTGGTGCCGTGCTGACGATTGGTGCAATCGAGATCAGGTCATTCCAGTTTCCCGTGTACTTGGGTGGGCCAAGTTCCGTAGCGCATGCCTCGCTTATCCAACTGCTGGCCCATTCACCCGAAGCATCCTGTGCGATCCATCTGAATTCATTTTTGTCCGTTCTTTTAAACACGCCGCCAGTTATGAGAGCGTTTACTGGCGTTGAAGGTGAGTTCGAGGCGATAGTCTGGCCAGAGTCAGAACCTGTAACAGCCGCTCCGACGTTAATATAAAATTGGTCTGGCACAGCTCCATTGACTGACTTGAAGTAACATTGCGCGCTGCTCTCTTCCAGATCGCAAAACAATGCACCATGAGTTGCTCCTTGCGATTGCGTGTAGACAGACGCAAACCAGTCGCCAGAATTTTCCTGAGGCCGGATATCACGACCACCTAGCCCCGAGACCACTGCAAATGATCTACCGGGTTCAAGCGTCATCTCGTTACTTCGATGAGCCACTTCCTGGCTCCTGAAATCCTTCATAAGGTAGGTACGTGAGTAAGTGTGTGCATGGCCTGAGACCACCATTGCACCGCTATCGAGGCAGGCGTCGTAAACGTCCCATCCGGTTTCGTCTGGTTTTGAATATACCTGCATTGCTTGTTGATTCTTGTGCCACGAACACACCTTCCAGCGTGAAACGCTATTGTTGAACGATGAGCGGATGTATTCATCGTAGTTATCATTCGGTTTTACCCCAGGGACATTCTGTATTCCCTGGGCTACTTGAACTACTTGAAGGTTCCCGAACGTGCAACTCGCTTTTACGCCGATATCGCCAGTGCATGATAGTCCGCTTGCGCGGTTCATTCTTTCCCGGATAAGGCGCTGGTATAAAGGCCACTCGAAATCCTCGTGATTGCCGACGGCACTAATAACGGGGAAATTACGACCCAGAGCATTGGTAAGGTTCTGATCCCACTGTAGCGCGGTGTCCGGCTCGTAGCCAAGATCTCCCTGAATCACAACGATGTCGGTGTTTTCGCCGGCAATAAGGGACAGCACGGCCCTGGAGCTGGAACTGATCCCTTGATCGGCGATAAACGCCACTTTGGTTGAGGCGTAAGCTAATGGCGCGACCAGGCAGGCGATCAAAAGTATTAAGCCGCTTGCCAGCATAGGCATATTCGCACAATTGTGACGTCTGGCACGCTTGTCTGTCGATAAGCGCCAGTTCAGGCGAATAATTAGAGGGGCAAGCATGTGTGTCTCCAACCGGTTGAAATAAAAGCCCAGAGGAGGTCGATAGTGCGATATTCGTCTTTTCCTTTATTCAACAAAGATCCTTTCCCTGGGTAATGCGAAACTAGGAAACCACCGTGACTTTGTTTCCTGTCGTATAGCTGCTGAAAACCATGCATATGGCATTACTGTACAGCAACGCTGATTCCGAAATCCAGATCAGCCTGCGAATTATTATATAGCAGCTAATTCGTGAAATCTCGAGCTGGAGGATATCTTGATCTGTCCATTTACGACTATAAATTTTGTGAACTAGGCTATTCTTTTGAAGCTTGCCAAGACATCAGTTTCAGACTCTAAATTTCAATGAAAAGAAGTAGTGGCGGTATTCAGCCGGAATCTGCGCAGTCTCCGGGAGACGACAGAAGCGCAACTTCCGCATTGCGAAGATCTCGTTGGTACGGTCGTGTACCAATTACCAGCTCATTGGCTGCCGCCATTGGCTTTCTTGTTCTGTTGACGGCTGGGATCGTTTTCGCTGTTGGTGTGTGGATTGCTCAAAGAAACACATTTGATTTGCTCAGCGATAATGCGCATCAGGCGATTTCAGCCGACCTCAATCAGATTGAGCAGTACCTGCGACCGGCAGAACATCAGGCAAAGTTTATCGCTGAAAAAATTGAACGAAATGAAATCGACCCGACTGACCTTGCTCAGTTTGAAACCTTCATGCTTGGTTCCCTGGCTGCTGTCCCGCAAATTGAGGCTGTAGTGTTTGTGAATAACGAGCTGGAATCGTTAGTTGTAAGTCGAGGTAACCGCCTTAATCAGAATGGATTGAGCATCGTCGACAATTCAAACGATCCTGTCATTAGGGAAAATATGAAGGCTATCAGGCAGGGACCTTACTGGCAGTCGCCAATATGGCGTGAAAGGGTCCAGAAGACCTATCTCAGCAGAGCGCATCCGGTAGTGGTGGACGGTGAGTTTGTGGGGGCTGTGCTGGCAGTCGTTGCAGTAAGAAGGTTATCGGAATTCGTTAGCATGAAGGACCTTGACACTGCAGGTAATCGATTCATTCTTTACGGCCGGGATTATATTCTTGCGCATTGGCTTATCGTTGATGGATATCCTGACAAATCCGCCGAACACCCGTTACCACGCCTTGATCGATTTGGTGATCCTGTCTTGTCATCCATTTGGCAGGAGGAGGGTCTCGATACTCTGGGACTGAATCTGCCTGAAGGTACCGAAGGCCATTTGCTTGAAGTTCTGGGCGGCCGTTATATTTATTTTTACAAAAAACTGGAAGGGTTTGGCGATGAGCCGCTGATAGTCGGCACGTATTTTCAGGCGAGTGAACGTCCGGAGGAGATTGAGCGCATGCTTGCAGCGTTGGTGGCAGGCCTGGTTGCGCTCGTGTTGTCTCTGCTGGCGGCTATTGTGTTAGGCCGTCGTATCGCTCGACCCATCGTGGAATTTTCCTCAGCAGCAGTTCGAATTCGTGATCTTGATGTTGCCAAGATTGAGGAACTGCCGGGCAGTATGTTTCGTGAACTCAATGATCAATCGGTTGCGTTCAACGCTATGTTGAGAGCCTTGAGATGGTTCGAGTATTACGTTCCCAAGAAAGTAGTTGAACAGATTATCAGGCATGGGGATATTCAGGATTCAGAATCTACTGCACAGGAGGTAACGGTGATGTTCACCGATATGGTTGGATTTTCCACCATTTCAGAAGATATGAAGGCCGAAGAAGTGGCGGCATTTATCAATCATCATTTTTCTATTGTTGTCAATTGTATCGAGAACGAGAATGGTACCGTTGACAAATTCATGGGCGATGCAGTGATGGCATTCTGGCAGGAATCCGAAACACAGGAGCATAGTGCAGAGCGTGCGTGTCGCGCTGCATTGGCTATTTCCACAGCCTTAAGTCAGGACAATGTTTTACGCGTCTCACGAGGCGACGCACCAGTAGGAATTCGCATTGGAATTCATACTGGAATTGCAACGGTGGGTAATATCGGAGCTCCCGGTCGACTCAACTACACTATTATTGGCGACACCGTTAATATTGGACAACGGCTGGAATTGCTCGGTAAAAAAGTCAATCCCAGTGGCGCTGGAGTATCTATACTTATCAGTTCCGATACCGCGCAAAAACTGACGTCAGCTTTTACTCCTGTTCCATTGGGTAGCCGTCAGCTACAGGGGCGGGTGACCGGAATCGATGTCTATGAATTGTAAAATTAGCCGGAACAAATCTCATTTCACTGCATCGTCTATGTAGAGATATACTTTTTGCATAGCATTGTTACCGAGACGCTGACGCGTCCCAATGAGGTTCGAGCGTTCGGCGAGTAGCACTTCATCCCGGGAGAAGATGCGATCCTGCATGTCAGGACGAGTATCGACGTTTTTGAAAATGTCAGTCACGTATGGCATGTTGTTACTTGGGTATATTTACAGGAGGCATGCGCTTGACGCCTGTCTGGTTGAAGTGCCGCGTTTAGGGATCGCGCGATGACAATGCGCTCAAAGCCTCTTCGGTGTCATAGTCCAGTAAAACTGCGTTGTCTTCAACGTCGACTTCAAACACTTCATCAGGGTATTGTTGCACCAGCTTTTTAGCACCTGTATCGCCCTCAAGAGCCAGTAAGGAGTCGTAGAACACTTTGGTGAACAACACGGGATTACCCCGTTGATTGTTGATAGAGGGTACAAATATCGATTTATCCGGATTGTTCTTGAACGCTTGGATAATCTGGTTAATGATGTCCGTTGTGATATGAGGCATATCGCCGAGACAGACCAGAATTCCGTCTGTTTCAGTGAGTTCAGAAATACCCATGACGACCGAACTTGCCATACCGGATTCGTGCGCAGTGTTGTACACACACTCAGCCGATGTCGTTGACAAAGCGTCGACGATCCGGGAATGCTGATGCCCGGTCACGGCAATGACACGGCTAGCCTGGCTGCGAACGACGGTTTGTGCGATATGCGCGACCATGGGTTGACCGTTGTACGGCGTCAGTAATTTGTTGGCAGGACCAGCGCGTCTCGATGAGCCCGCTGCCAGAATTACGGCTCCGATTTCCTGATGACGGCTAGTGCTGATACGGGGCGCTGGGCGGTCGGCGATTTCAGCCAACAGCCCGCCCACTGACAATGAGCTTAACCATTGGTTGGTCACGGGTACTTCACAGGCCATTCGATCAAAAATCATATCCAGTCCATTGTACCGTGGCGATCGAGCGCAGCCAGGTAACCCTACAACCAGAGTTTGTTCGATATGTGCGAGCAGAAGCAGATTGCCTGGATCCACGGGAATTCCATAACGATCGATGGTGCCACCAGCTGCCACAATCGCTCTAGGTATGACGTCCGCACGATCACTGATTGCGGACGCGCCTACTATCAATATCCAGTCCGGATTACGTCGTGTAACGGTCTCGGTGATTATAGCGCTGAGTGATTCTGTATTGTGATCGCAGCGAGTCTCGTGGACCAACTCTGTCGATCTTGCGATAAGGCGATTTTCAGTGACTCGGCGCGTCTTGTCCAGGACGGTTTCCTTGACAGAACTCAGTCTCGTCTGGATAAGTTCCGCCTTATGTGGTACCGCAGGTGCAACAGACAAGTTGCGCTCATGCAGAAAATTAATAACCTTTAGAACGTTCTCGTTTTTGACGGCATACGGAATTATCTTAATCGTTGCGATCATCCGCCCCCTGGCTATCCATCGATTCTCGGGAAGTGTGGCAATGGTGATCCCTTCATCAATGGCGTTGGCCGCGATGATCGTCCCTGCATCGAAATGACAGAGGCCTTCAATGCTTGCTAGCAGGTTGACCCTGCCGGTGCGCGGTGTAGACAATGTCACACCTGTGCCCTGTAAATGTCTGGCGATAGAAAGTGCTGCTTCATTCTCATGAACATCTCCTTCCTGAAGTTTTGCCACCAGAACTTCTGATGTACCGCTGTTAACAAGCTGTCGTACAATGGCTGCAGTAATGCAGGTACCCTTGGCGATACGCCCCTCCGCAGTGAGCAGCGAATGAGCCAGGTAGGACCCCTCGCAGTGGTGGATATCGAGTTTGTCGAAAATCATGTGGGCTTGGCCATTTTTTGGACAACATCTCTTGGTTTCAAAGCGTGAAAGATCAGTATATAGATTGTCGTCAGCGGTAATATCATGTTAACTTCTTGAACCTCTGTGATCACGCACACGCACAATATCAGCCTCGCATTAGCAGCTATCGTTGTATCGATAGTTGCGGCCATTACAGGTCTGGCGCTGACGAACAATATCAGAACCCTACCCGAATCCAGACGCAAGGCTGTTATCGTGATGGCAGCGTTTTTATTGGGTGGCGGAATCTGGTCCATGCACTTTCTGGCAATGCTCTCTATCCAGTTTACGGTGCCAATTCATTACGACATGCTGCAAACACTCAGTTCTGGCTTGATTGCCGTTCTGGTGGTCGGTTACGCCCTGCTGTTATTGCATTTCAAGGCACGCACATCGTTCATTCTTAATATGGCGGGCCTTTGCCTTGGCATTGGCATTGTCTCCATGCACATCGTCGGCATGCTGGGCATGCGGGGTGTCATTCCAGATTTTAATAACGCGGCGCTTTTGCTATCGTTCATTCTGGCACTCCTGATGGGAGTTGTAGCCATTAGAGTGTCGTACGGTATACGCTCACGGCAAAATATAGTCAAAGGTGGTTTGTTGTTTGGCTTTTCGGTGGTGGTCGTTCACTACACAGCGATGCTCGGAACGCATTTCTCCTTAGACCCCGACTATCAACAGCCGAGTATTGCGTTGGATCAAGGGGCATTGGCAATTGCTGTAACGGTCGCGGCATTTGTTATCTGTGGCACGTTCTTACTTGCCACGTCGACCTTTGGACCTTCTGCTGAACAGGTAAAGGAACACACAGGAAACGACGTTGTTGATGGTCCTCGTGATCGTATCGAACAGCAATTCAGGGAAAGTAGCCCTATTATGGTTGATGCACCAGAATCTGAATGGCATTCAGGGCTCAATAAAACCACAACGATGGTTGATGATATCAGCGCCACTGCAACAATGACGGCTGACGACGCTATATCGAAAATGGTGAAGCAAAAGCCGGACGATATCCCCGGGGAAGGGTTTTCGAAAGATGGCCTGCTTTTCCAGAATCCTGACAGTGAGACGCAACTGGACGGGGCAGTTTCCGGTGCAAGCGGTACAATTTTGCACATCAAAATTCCCTACGAGCAACAAAAACAGATTTTCTTTGTCAGTTGTGCAGAAGTTGGGGCTATTCGGGCCGATGGTCGTTACACCCAGCTGTATACCCGTGATGGCGTGAAGTTTTGTCCGTGGTCTATTTCCGAGGCAGAGAAACGCTTAGCGAATGCACGATTCTATCGGTCCCACCGAAGTTACCTGATCAATCTGCCGGCTGTCACTAGTTTCGAAAAAAATCGTGACTCTGGTATGTGTCGCTTCGAAGGGTTTGCACAATTGAGTAATGTGCCAGTGAGTCGGTCTCGTGTGGGAGAACTGGTGACAGAACTTGGTTTGTGAGCTGGTGTGCGTCGAACTGCGTCACTCGTGTATAGATATCGTCGTTCGTGTCCTGCCTGCCGCCATTCGTGAATTCGTCATTCGCACAACCTCGATCTGAGTATAGTTTTTAGGAGGCTTATGCCGTGCTGCGCCGTACTGGTGCCCCTATCCAGAGGACTATCGATGATTCCAGGCAATTTCGAATACCACGCTCCTGAAAGCCTTCCTGCAGCGGTGGGTCTGCTCAGCGAACTGGGTGATGATGCCCGGGTTATTGCTGGAGGCCATAGCCTGATCCCGATGATGAAGCTGAGGCTTGCCATGCCCGAGCACCTGATCGACCTGAGAAAGATCGACGACCTCAGCTATATCAGGGTGCAAGGAAGCCGCGTAAGCATCGGGGCGATGACCACCCAGCACACATTGATAAACGACGAGCCGCTAAAGGCTGCCGCGCCGATAGTGGCGGAAACTTCGCTTCAGGTCGCAGATCCGCAGATTCGATATCAAGGTACCATCGGTGGGAATGTTGCCAACGGAGATCCGGGTAACGACTTTCCCGGGCTCATGCAGTGCCTGGATGCCACGTTTACACTGGTTGGCCCAGATGGTCAACGCGACGTGAAAGCACGGGACTTTTATGAAGCGGCCTACTTCACGGCGAGGGACGATCTGGAGATTCTCAGCGAGATCTCATTCCCGGTCTGCGAAGGCGGCTATGCCTATGAAAAACAGAAACGTAAGATTGGGGACTACGCGACAGCCGCCTCGGCTGTGCTTCTAAGCAAAGACTCCGGCGGCACTTGCAATGCCGCGGCTATTGCGATGACTAACCTTGCAGATACGCCGGTTTACTGTGAGACAGCATGTGAAATGTTATTAGGTAGCCCGATGGATGCCGACACGCTGAGAAAGGCTATCGCAGCCTGTATTGAAGTGATTGAACCTGTAGATGATAATCGCGGGCCCGTTGAATTCAAGAAACACGCTGCATCGATGGTACTTAATCGTGCAATCGATCGTGCCTGGTCACGTGCCTGAACCCCTTCTGGAATCAAATCATGAAAAAAACCGATATTACCCTGAATGTAAACGGTCAGGTACACAATACTTCTGTGGAACCCCGGGAACTGCTCATCCATGTATTGCGCGACAGGATGGACATTACCGGTCCCCATGTTGGTTGTGAGACGTCGCATTGCGGTGCTTGTACGATTGAAATCGATGGCCGGTCCGTTAAGTCGTGCACCATGTTTGCAGTGCAGGCAGAAGGGACAGAGATCACGACTATCGAGGGACTGGGCAATCCGGACAAGTTGCATGTTCTTCAGGAACAGTTCAAGGAACACCATGGTCTTCAGTGTGGGTTCTGTACGCCTGGGATGATTACAAGAGCACATCGTTTGCTGCTGGAAAATCCCACTCCAACCGAGGAGGACGTTCGTTTTGGCATTTCTGGAAACCTGTGTCGTTGTACCGGTTATCAGAATATCGTCAAAGCGGTTTTGTCCGCAGCTGACATAATTAATAACGAATCACGGGAGTCCGCAGCATGAGCGCTTCAGCTCCTTCCATGAAAGAACGACAGGCTTCGCTCAAAGGCCTCGGTACATCACGAAAGCGCGTCGAAGATGCTCGGTTTACACAGGGTAAAGGCAACTACATTGATGATATAAAGTTGCCAGGCATGTTATACGGTGATTTCGTTCGTTCACAACATGCACATGCTTATGTCAAGTCGATTGATACATCTGCGGCACTTGCGCTACCCGGTGTAGTTGCAGTGCTGACCGCCGCCGACCTTGAACCGTTGAATCTTCACTGGATGCCAACACTGGCCGGAGACAAGCAGATGGTACTGGCCGATGGGAAGGTTCTGTTTCAAGGGCAGGAGGTTGCCTTTGTCGTGGCTGAGGATCGATACATAGCGGCGGATGCCATTGACCTTGTCAGAGTCGAATACGAAGAGTTGCCGGTGTTGGTTGATCCATTCAAGGCAGAGTTAGCGGGCGCACCGGTGCTTCGCGAAGATATTGCTGATCAAAAAGAAGGTGCACACGGTGCGAGACGTCACCCGAATCATATTTTTACCTGGGAGCAAGGTGACAAGGATGCGGTTGAATCCATTCTTGCTGATGCTCCTGTGGTTGCGGAGGAGATGGTTTACTACCATCGAACTCATCCATGCCCGCTCGAGCCTTGTGGCAGCGTTGCCTCAATGGACAAAGTCAACGGCAAGTTAACCCTTTACGGAACATTTCAGGCACCGCACGTGGTGCGTACCGTTGCCTCACTGTTGTCTGGCATTGCAGAACACAATATCCGGGTTGTTTCACCGGACATTGGTGGAGGATTCGGAAACAAGGTTGGAGTCTACTCTGGCTATGTTTGTTCAATAGTGGCTTCAATAGTCACGGGAGTTCCTGTCAAATGGGTTGAGGATCGTATGGAGAACCTCGCTTCAACTGCCTTTGCCCGTGATTACTGGATGCAGGGCAAGATAGCGGCAACCCCTGAAGGCAAAATACTTGGTCTATGGTGCCATACCACAGCGGATCACGGGGCATTTGACGCTTGCGCTGATCCGACCAAATTTCCGGCTGGTTTCATGAATATTTGTACGGGTTCCTACGATATCAAAACAGCCTATCTTGCCGTGGACGGTATCTACACTAACAAAGCGCCGGGTGGCGTGGCTTACCGATGTTCGTTCCGCGTCACTGAGGCTGCCTATTTCATTGAACGTATGATAGAGGTATTGGCGATCAAGTTGAATATGGACGCTGCCGAACTCAGGTTGAAAAATTTTATCAGGAAAGACCAGTTTCCCTATCAGTCAGCCTTGGGTTGGGAATACGATTCCGGTGATTACCATACTGCCTGGAATAAAGCGCTAGATGCGGTGGACTACAAAGGTTTACGTGCCGAGCAAGCTGCGCGCGTTGAAGTGTTCAAGGCGGGTAAAACACGAAGTCTGATGGGCATCGGCTTATGTCACTTTACGGAAATTGTTGGTGCAGGTCCTGTGAAAAATTGCGATATTCTCGGGATGGGCATGTTCGATAGTTGCGAGATAAGGATTCACCCTACAGGTTCTGCACTGGCGCGTCTGGGTACTATCTCTCAAGGACAGGGACATGCCACAACCTTTGCACAGATACTGGCATCCGAGATCGGTATTTCAGCTGACGATATCACTATAGAAGAGGGTGACACTGATACTGCTCCTTACGGGCTAGGCACTTATGGTTCACGTTCTACCCCTGTTGCAGGCGCTGCGACTGCGATGGCTGGCAGGAAGATTCGCGCCAAAGCACAAATGATCGCAGCCTACTTACTGGAGGTGCACGACAATGACATCGAATGGGAGGTCGACCGCTTTGTTGTAAAAGGTGCGCCGGAAAGATTCAAAACGATGAAAGAGATCGCCTATGCGTCCTATAATCAGGCTATACCGGGTGTAGAACCAGGATTAGAGGCGGTCAGTTACTATGATCCACCCAATATGACCTATCCATTTGGTGCCTACATTTGCGTTATGGATATTGATGTGGATACTGGTGTCACTGAGATTCGAAAGTTCTATGCACTCGATGATTGTGGTACACGCATTAATCCCATGATTATTGAAGGACAGGTGCACGGTGGCCTGACCGAGGCTCTTGCGATTGCATTAGGACAAGAACTGGCCTACGACGAGCTGGGAAATCTGAAAACGGGCTCTTTAATGGATTTTTACATCCCCACTGCCTGGGAGACACCTAACTACGAAACCGATTTTACAGAAACTCCCAGCCCGCATCATCCTATCGGTGCTAAAGGGGTCGGAGAGAGCCCGAATGTGGGTGGTGTACCCGCATTCTCCAATGCAGTTAACGATGCGTTCCGGGCGTTTGGTTTAACGCATACTCATATGCCACATGATCACTGGCGAATATGGAAAACAGCTAACGATCTTGGGTTGCATAACTGATGCCTCGATGCGTTGAGAGCTGAGCGGCTCATGGGCGAGGACATGACATGGCAATCACTCCAGAGTGAATTAGCGAAGCTTGCTTACATCGCCAGTGACGAGCTGGCGATGGCTTTGCATTTGTCAATGAAGCTGGGTCGCCCCCTGTTGCTTGAAGGCGCTGCGGGAGTTGGCAAAACCGAAGTCGCTAAAGTTCTTGCGCAGTTGTGCGGCTGCAAACTGATTCGACTTCAATGTTATGAAGGACTTGATGCGAGTACTGCAATATACGAATGGAATTATCAACGTCAGTTGCTCAGTGTGAGCGCAGCGCATGATCGTAACCTTTCCATAGACGAAGCGGATGCTCATATATTTTCTGACAAGTACTTGTTAAAGCGACCTCTGTTGGAGGCTATTACCCAGGAGGATCCTCCTGTTTTACTGATTGATGAAGTCGACAGGGCAGACGAGGAATTTGAAGCCTATTTGCTTGAGCTATTGTCTGATTTTCAGATTACGATACCTGAGATAGGCACTGTCTATGCATCATCCACCCCCCTTGTTGTCCTTACCTCTAATGGGACACGTGATTTGTCGGATGCCCTGCGTAGGCGCTGCTTGTACAGTTTTGTGGAATATCCGGACAAAGCTACGGAGCTAGCCATACTTCATAAACGCGAACCGGGCATTGATTCGCGGCTCGCGCTGCAAATAGTGGGTTTTGTGCAGTCCTTGCGCAAAGAAGATCTGGAAAAAAAGCCAGGTGTCGCTGAAATGCTGGATTGGGCGGCTGCACTGGTTGGTATGGGAATCGTTGATATCACGGACGACACAGCAATTTTGCAGGCCTCATTGGTTTGTCTGCTTAAGACTCAAGCAGACAAGGCGCAGATACCAACGGTAGTAACCCAGCGTCTTGCCGGTAATCATGTGTAGATGAAAACCACGGCGTTTATCAAATCAGCCGATGCTGTCAGTGAGCGTATGCAGGGGTTTATGGCGCACCTGCGGGAAAACGGAGTGGCTGTAGGTAGCGACGAACTTCGCCATTCCATGAAAGCTCTGGAATCCATTAATACGTTAAAACCAGACGAGGTACGTCTGGCCTGTAAAGTTATCTGTGCGAGTAAAGTTGAGAATTTCAAAGGCTTTGATGAGTTGTTTGACGCTTACTGGATGAATGGAGGGCGAGAGAAATTTCGTGTGCTTAATCGCGTCAATAATCCGAGCCAAACGAACAGGAATTCCATTAGTCAGTTATTGGATAACGCTGAAGCTGGTGGTGGAACCAGTGAACCGGATGAGGTGGAATCCGATGCGGTTGACGAGTCAATGCATCACGGTGAAGGCAAATTGATGGGGTCGCACTTGCGTAATATCGAAAAGATTGATTTGCGTGAATTAATGACGCCTGAGTCCTTGGCTTGCGCGGAGAAAGTAGCTAATGAATTGGCTGCGGTTATTCGGGACAAGCGATCCCGGCGACGTCGCGCTGCGCAGCGAGGTTCCGCATTGAACATGCGTAAAGTCATGCGAAAAAGTCTTGCTACTGGCGGTAATCCGATACATCTATTTAGGCAGCGGAAGCCGACCAGGCCGGCTAACATCGTAGCTTTGCTTGATGTCTCGGGATCAATGATGGTTTATTCACGCGTTTTCCTGGCATTTCTGAAAGGGCTTGTCAGTCGAGATCAACGCACCGAGGCCTTTTTGTTTCACACAAGCCTTGTCCAGGTCAGCGACGCTATGCGTGATTCTGACACCTTGCGAGCAATTAACCGTTTATCGCTTATGGCACAGGGGTTCGGAGGTGGAACGCGAATTGGCGCTAATCTTAAGCGCTTCAACCAACAGTATTCTGTCAAAAGTGTGAATGGACGTAGTGTCGTTATCATTTTCTCGGATGGTTACGATACGGATCCACCAGAGCTTATAGGACAGGCACTGGAACGATTGAAGCGAAGAGGCTGCCGCATCATCTGGCTCAATCCATTGAAGGGTTGGAAAGACTATGAGCCTGTGGCGCAAGGAATGTCCGCGGCATTGCCTTTTTTGGATCTTTTTGCCGCAGCGAATACTCTGGAAAGCCTCAAAGCCCTCGAACCGCATTTGGCAAGGTTGTAAAGAGGCCACAAGGTAACCATGAACTTGAACACCGACATCAACGATACCGTACATCGTATGAGACGACAGGGTGATTCGTTTGCTGTCGCCACCGTGGTAAGAACCCTGTCAGTTACAGCTGCCAAACCCGGGGCGAAAGCTATCATTAATAACAGCGGAGAGGTTCTTGAAGGCTGGATTGGAGGTGGTTGTGCTCGAAGTGCGGTAGTGAAGGCGGCGATCAAGTCAATCGCAGATGGTGAACCTCGTTATTTATCCATTCACCCTGATGAGGTCCTGAAAGAGAAAGAACTGAATGTGGGTGAGGAGGTGGATGGTGTTTGGGTGGCCAGCAATTTTTGCCCCAGCAAAGGTTCAATGGAGTTGTTTATCGAACCATACCTGGCAAATCCGGAGCTTATCATTGTCGGTACGACACCTGTTGCATCATCGTTAAGCGAATTAGCGCCAGTATTCGATTTCAATGTATCGACTTTTGGCGGAAGCCAGAATGAAGCCCTTGGTACAACGGATGGTTGCTACCAGCACTGGCATGATGTATCTGTTAACCACGCACATCGTTATATTGTGGTTGCGACTCAGGGTGCTGGTGATATGAAGGCGCTGACGGGAGCTCTGGCTGTACAAGCCAGACATATCGGGTTTGTCGGCAGTCATCGGAAAATGGCACATCTTAAAAATGCACTTCAATCTCAACTGCACGATGTGACGGTGCTTGAACGAATAAAAGGTCCTGCTGGCCTGGACATTGGTGGCGTAACACCACAGGAAATTGCTTTATCGATTCTGGCTGAACTGGTTCAGATCAGAAGAATAAAATCACGTCAATCCAATCTCGATTAACCCTAACCATTTAAAGAGTCATACCATGGAACTCCAGGAAGAAGTGCATATCCCATTGCCTGTTGATACGGTTTTCAAGGCGTTGAATAATCCTGATGTTCTTCAGCAGAGTATCCCCGGATGCGAAGAACTGATCAAGCATAGTGACACCCAGATGGAAGCTACTGTCGTGGTAAAGTTCGGACCAGTCAAAGCCAGCTTTAAAAGTGATGTCACATTAGATCCATCTGAAGGACCTGCCAGATTTAATCTGAGCGGTAAGGGCGATGCAGGAATTGCGGGTTTTGCCAACGGCGGTGCAAATGTGACTTTGACAGAACAAGATGGCGGGACGTTGCTGGCTTACGTGGTAACGATTGATGTAACTGGCAAGCTTGCGCAGGTAGGAAGCCGGCTAATGGAAGGTACAACCAAGCGACTGGCTAAAAAGTTCTTTGCTAACTTTGAAAACGCTTTGAGTGGTGATGCGTAGTGTGCGACCAACAATGAACAATGGCGGCAGGGTTATACTGATCACAAAGCGCTTTCAGGTAACCTGAGGTAGAGCAAATTAGTCACGACTGCATCACAAATAATCTTGTGATTTAGTTCTCATATAATTGCTGTGCGTTACAGTTGGTTAAGGTTGTAAGTGGTCGGATACTAACCTTACACGGCTTATCAACCTACTGTCATTGCTCGTGTGATGGTTTTGAACTTTGATTTCTCCCCTTGTCATGCAATTTTACGGTAAGGCGACGTCCAGCAGTCAATAAAAAACCGACACAAAGCCGATGTATCTCAATTTACGTTGGATGGGGATGTAGCGGATTCGTCATAAAGGAATTCCCGATTGTTGATATTGTAAACAGAGTTCAGTTTACGATGACGGGTAACGATGACAGCAAAGCGTATCACCACTATTTCATTACTGCTGTGCCTTTTGTTGCCATTTCAGAGTCATGGTGCAAGCTCGTCTCACATCATCCGCTCAGGCCAATGGAATCAAATAATTATCCCGGCTGACCCTGACGGAAAAACACTTACCGATCTGTTTGGCGATGAGTTGAACGTACAGGACTATGAGCGCACCTGGATCGTCTGGTGGTTTGACAGTGCAACAGGCGGATATCAACTGGTGAAAACCGATGACCCATTGAGCTCTAAAGAGGGTTATTGGATTATTCAGATAACCAATGCCGATGTAACGCTGACCCTTCCCGATAACTTGCCAACAGTTGCTACTAGTTCGACTACTGGTTGTCTGTCTAGCAAGGGTTGTATCCGATTTCCCTTGACCACGACCACAAATAGAGTGGGATGGTCAATTTTGGGAAGCGCACTGGATCTTCCGGTAGCCGAGACTAACTTTACGTTTATTCGCGGGCAAGGAGCACAATGTCTGAATGGTTGCAGCATACAGGAGGCATACGATTTCGGTTTAGCGGCACCTTCGCTTTACTGGTACGATCCCGATGTGGGCGATTATCTGACTTTCTCGGATTCGCCCGTATTAGAACCCTGGCAGGCAGGGTGGTACGGCACTCAGACTGATCCACTGGGAGAAAGTGCTCAGGCAAGCATGTTGGTAGAACTACCAGATCAGTGTGGTAGCGCTACTTGTGAAGAAGTCATAATCGGTGGGCAACGAAAAAAGTGGCACCCCCTGACACTTGATGTCTCTGGACCATCGGCAAACGAGACGGATGTTGCTCCCAACCCGTTTCTGGATGTCCGTCTGGTTGTTACGATGACAGCACCATCCGGAAACGTGGTGGATGTTCCCGGTTTCTTCGCGGGCAATGGTTCCGGCGGAGGCACGGGCAACGTCTGGCGAACGCGTTTTGCGCCAGATGAGTCAGGCACATGGTCTTATTCCATATCTTTCCGGCAAGGCGACGATCTGGCAATTTCAAACGGTGTTTTAGACGGCGATGCTTTGTCAGCGGACGGGGTATCGGGAAGTTTTGTCATTGCGGAGCGGGACAGCAATGCGCCGGGTCTTTTGGCGGACGGGCGACTCGAGTACATCGGAGAGCATTATCTCAAACAAAGGGACGGCTCATACTGGATAAAAGGTGGCGTCGATAGTCCCGAGAACTTCTTTGGTTACGCTGGATTTGATAATACCGAAGATCAGTCTGGTGGAGCGGGTACTAACGGGTTGCAGGATGGGATTCATCGTTTCGAACCACATAGAGCAGATTGGAATTCAGGTGATCCTAACTTCACTAGCACAGACACAGGCGTTGATGGAAAAGGAATCATAGGTGCCGTCAACTATCTAAGTGAGCAGAGCGTTAATTCCATTTATTTTTTGCCGATGAATCTTGGTGGCGACGGACGCGAGACATATCCTTTCGTAGGGCCTAGTGGTTCTGATTTTGACAATACGCACTATGACGTGTCTAAGTTGTATCAATGGAATATTGTGTTGGATCATATGCAGAGAAAGGGAATCTCCGCCCACATGGTTCTTGCTGAAACCGAAAACGGCAATACCAATTGGTTGGACAATGGCCAGTTAGGTCTTGAACGTAAGCTCTACTACAGAGAGTTAATTGCCCGTTTTTCCTACCTTAATGGTGTCAAGTGGAATCTCAGTGAAGAAAGCGGATATGGCAGAGGTCGTCATATTGTATTTGCGCGATACATAAGATCGTTGGACTGGGCGGACCATCAAATCGCAGTTCACACCCGAAAGGACCAGCCTGGAAATACATATAATGACCTTCTGGGTCAAGCAAATTTTGATACTACATCCATTCAATTCTCTCCTGGTAACGCAGACAATTATGTAGAAACCTGGCGTAAGAATTCTTCAGATGCAGGGGTAAAGTGGGTTGTAGAAATGGATGAGAATGGTCCTGCAAGTACAGGGCTGACGGACACAAATGCCGATGCCTTGCGCGCCTCGGTTCTTTATCCAACGTTGTTCAGTGGTGGCCATATTGAATGGTATTTTGGATATCATGATTTGCCACTGGGTGGTGACATGAGAACAGAGAACTTCCGGACTCGACAGTCCATGTTTACATTCATGGCGCACGCGCGAAAATTCATGATAGACAATTTGCCATTCTGGGAGATGTCGCCTAATGATGATGCTTTGACAGGAGGAAATGCCGGCGATCAGGTTTTTGAAAAACGAGGGCAAATCTATGCGCTTTATCTGCAAAACGGTACGGCAGGGCGCGCTCTTTCTGTTGTCTCCGGGAGCTATTCTGCCCGATGGTTTAATCCCAGAAATGGACAGTTTAGCGGAGCGACATTAAGTCTCTCAGGCACATCACTCTCTGTTGGTGCATCCCCTGCTGAGCAGTCCGAGGACTGGGTAGTCTTGATTTCGCGACATTAAAGGTGTGTTGCCATAATCCGCGCGGCAATACGAATAACAACGTGATGACAATAAATTTCCAAATTGGTAGGTCGAATGCAAGATGCCAAAGGACATGATGAATTTACGCCCAAACACTAATCCTTGAGTTGACTATGTACATATCCTTTGCGAAACCTGTTCATTCGTACACATTGTTGTTCGTTATGTTCCTCTTGGTTCTAGGTTCAACGTCTGCGTCACTCGCCTGGAGTCCAGGCAATAACTGGCGAGACAGCTACGCTGTTGATGGGCAATGTTTTTGCGATAGCAGTAACTATGATCATGATCTAGATACAAAAAGCGCCCGAACTCCAGTGGGCTTGAAGAATGTAGTTGAAATCTGTAACGATATCAAAAGCGCGCTGGGCGAAGGTTCCAGCAGTGGACGCATCCCTTATAATGATATCCAGTGCGGAAATGGTCCGGTAAATAATGCCGCTGACGAGACGGGATGTCCGGGAAGAGTCGATCAAGGTGGCAGTGGCTGTTTAAGCATAGGTCCTAGATGGAACCTCGAAGCCGTATATGGTGAGTGGCCGGGGAGCTGTAACGCGAGCCGGCCTTTACTACAAAATACATGGTATATGTTCTCTTTACCCTGTGATGTACAGTTGCCGGCGAAGGGAACAGTGGCTGAAGTGCTGGCCGATGATCTGGGAATAGACACGTTCCGCGATAAATGGATCATTTACGCTTTGCTGGATGATGGAAGCTACAAAGCCCTGGAACTTACTGATGAATTGTACAGCGGTGTGGGCTATTGGCTAGTGACGATCGAAAGCGATAAAACCATAGAGGTTACAGGCGAATACCCTATTGAAACAGGCGTACCTTTAAGAGCCGGTTCATCAAGTTCCGGGGCATGGACACTTATTGGTTCCCCGTTCCTGCATTCAGCGTCATGGTCAGATACCCAATTGATAGATATGAACACGGGTAAGGTTTCGTCTTTGTTCTCTAACGGTAATACTTGCACACGGGAGACGATGTCTGACAATTGCATGGTTTTAAGTACTGGGTATAAGTGGACTGAATCTGGTACATATGACGTGCTTGGTCAATCTTCGGGCCAGTTGAATGAATTTGAAGGGGCATGGGTTTGGGCCAGAAGTCCTGGTATACGGCTTCGCTTGCCAATGCCCGATCAGGAGAATCAAGTTCGTTATTGAACAAAGCACAATCTCTCGTTGCTTTGGTTCCTGGGTCACATTAACGTTAGAATGCCTGAAGTATTCAGCTGGTTTTCTTTTAATTGATTAAATGTCAGGTAGATAGACTCCCATGAACCGATTCGACGATAAAATTGCTGTTGTCACAGGAGGAAGCGGTGGTATAGGTTCTGCGATTTGTAAACGGTTGTCCAGTGAAGGCGCGCACATAGTTATCTGCGATATCAACCGGGAAGCGTCCGAATTTCTGGCGAGTGATATTGGCAATGCCAGTATCGAGATTGTCGATATCTCGAAAAGTGCTGATGCCAGAGATATGATTGAGCGTGTGGTGGCTCAACACGGCAAAATCGATGTTCTGTGCAATAACGCTGGTATCAATCGTCGTGGAGCGCTGTTGGAGCTCGATGAAGATGACTGGCACACGACATTATCTGTCAATGTATCTTCTATGTTCTATTTATGTCAGGCAACTATTCCCCATATGATCTCATCGGGGGGCGGGGCTATTGTCAACACAGCGTCTCAGTGGGGGTTGCACCCGGCACCAGCTCATATTGCCTATAACACTTCGAAGGCCGCTGTCGCTGCATTCACTCAAAATCTTGCCCGAGACTATGCACCCGATAAAATACGCGTCAATGCTGTTTGCCCTGGAGAAGTACGTACCAATATGCTGGCAGCGGGACTAGAAAAAACAGGTCGCACATTTGAAGATCTGGATCGATTAATACCTTATGGCAGAATCGGTAAGCCTGAGGAGATAGCGGCACTAGTGGCATTTTTAGCCAGTGAAGAAGCGGCATTCATGTGTGGCTCGTTAGTGGAGATAACCGGAGCACAGCCCGTCGCTTAGGCGGCACCCAGTCTGGTTGGATTCTTCAAGGCAGAGGTAAGTTGTTCAAGCCGGACACGATCCAAGCCATTAGCTGCTCGAGTCTTGAGTGAAATCATCATGAGAGCCTGACGGTACAGTCTGAGTTAGGGCGCAAGCAGATTTCAGGCTGTTTAAAGCTGCGATGGGCATCTATTGCGTTCCTTTACGGTGGTGCGTGCTGCGGCTTAACTTTATATGCAACACATAAGTGTGGGTAATATACCACCCTTTTGTCTGCCAAAAGACTGTTGAATGAACGTTGTTGGCCTTGAGCATTAAACATATAACTGTTCCATCTAATTTTCACAAATCGATGGATATCAGCGACATGTCACCAACTATCTTTTCTCAGCTCGAAATTCCTCACACACTGGCAGCTGGTCCAGGGCCTGGTAATACTGACCCGCGGGTCCTGGAGAGGTTCGCAGGCAGCGGTGTAGCCGATCACATGCAAGAAGATGTGTTACGTGGAATGATCGAATGCAAGCACATGCTAAGACAGGTTTTTGGAACCCGGAACGTTTACACATTTGGTGTCGCTGGCACCGGTTGGAGTGGTCTGGATGCAATGATGAGCGCTGTACAGCCAGGTGATTCAGTCGTCGCGTTTGTTAACGGCACGTTTTCAAACATCGATGGTCTGACGCTTCGGATGAAGGCTGCAACTAGTGAAGAGCTGGCTGCTAATCCCTTGAATCCTACTGCAGCCTCCGTTACCGTCGTAGAAGTTCCACACGGGCAATCGGTTACAAAGGCAGTCATCGACGAAGCTCTTGAGAAGCACAAGCCCAAATGGGCTTTCATGGCGCATTGGGAAACCGGGTCCGGTCGGGTAAATGATGTCAAAGCGTTTTCCGAAGCCTGCGTTAACAATTCGTCCATGGGAATGGTGGATGCAGTTTCCTCTCTGGGTGTTGATGACTTTTCAATCGACGATTATCCGGGAGTCGTTGCGTGGGCTTCGTGCCCGCAAAAGGGAATCTGTTGTCTACCTCTTACGTACGCCCCGGTTAGTTTTAGCGAACAATACATACAGGTTCTAAATAAAAGTGGCGCCAGAACGTTTGTGCATCATCCGATACTGGAGGCCCGTCACTGGGGCGTTATCGACGGTAAAGACGTTGAGAAGGGTACCTACCATCGAACCCATTCAGGTTACGCAATAGCAGCTTTTCATGAAGCCTTACGTCTAACGTTGATCGAAACAGTCTCAGGACGTGCGGCCAGTTATGCATTTCACGAAAAAGCATTGAGAGTTGCATTGCAATCCATGGGGTGCAAGGTGACATCCAATATGACAAGCCTGGTGGTATTCAACTTGCCAGATGAGCTTGCTGGTCGTGAGATGGAGTTAGTACAAATATGCCGTCAGCAGGGTTTTGGTATCTGGCCCACACTAAGTGAGCCTGTTCAAGTACGCATCGGTATTCTCAATCAGTTATCACAACATGCTGTAACAGATATCGTCATGCGTTTTGCCAACGTGATGTTAGAGGCGGGTGCAGATGTCGACTTGAATGTCGTCAGAGAAACTGTACAAGGTCACTACGAATCCGAATTAGTCGCAGCCTAGGATTCCTCAATGGATATACATGAGTATCAGGCGAAAGAGCTGCTAAATCAATTTGGCGTTGACACACCCTCAGGTTCACTGGCCTATAGTCCGGAGCAAGCCGCTTATCGAACCCGAGAGTTGGGGGGCGAGAAATGGGTTGTCAAAGCGCAGGTACATGCCGGTGGAAGGGGAAAGGCGGGCGGTGTCAAGATTTGCTCTTCAGACTCAGAGACACTTGATGCATGTAAGGAGATGTTTGGCAAAAAACTTGTCACTCATCAAACGGACAATGATGGAAAAGGTATTTACCGTGTTTACGTCGAAAGAGCGGTACCTATTGCTTCAGAGATTTATCTTGGTCTGGTGCTTGACCGGTCCAGTCAGCGAGTGATGGTCGTCTGTTCCCGCGAGGGCGGGATGGAGATTGAGGACATAGCTGAAAGTCGACCGGATAGCATCATACGCGCCTCAATAGATCCAGCCGTAGGGATCAGGGAGTTTCAATGCCGTGATATTGCCTTCGAGTTAGGTTTGGAGGCAGGTGTTATCCAGAGTTTCGTGAAAACTCTCAGTGGTTGCTACAAGGCCTTTCGTGAGCTTGATGCGACTATGGTTGAAATCAATCCCCTTGCTCTATGTGATGACGGGCGGATGCTCGCACTTGATGCAAAAATGACTTTCGATGATAACTCCTTATTCCGTCACCCTCAGGTAGCTGAATTACGAGACAAGAGTCAGGAGGATCCGAGAGAATGTCGTGCCGCTGATAGGGGTCTTAACTACGTTGGACTGGGAGGAAAGATCGGTTGTATCGTAAATGGTGCCGGTCTCGCCATGGCGACGATGGATACCATTAAACACGCAGGTGGCGAGCCTGCAAATTTCCTCGATATCGGAGGAGGTGCAACACCTGAAAGAGTGGCCAAGGCTTTTCGGCTGGTTATGTCTGATGAAAATGTCCAGGCGGTACTTGTCAATATATTCGCTGGTATCAATCGATGTGATTGGGTGGCCGAGGGTGTTGTGAAATCGCTCACCGACAACCCGGTTAGTGTTCCCGTTATCGTTCGTTTGTCTGGTACCAATGTGGCCGAGGGCAAGGAGATCCTTGCCAATAGTGGGTTGCCTATCATCATGGCGCACTCACTAAATGAAGCGGCACAATTGAGCGTTGAGGCCTGGTGTGCTTCTCGTGAAAAGCTATCCGGTCAGTCCATCGAATCAGGATTCTTGAAAAGTATGTCAGGAGGCCCTGGAAATACAGCGATCATCGAGCAAGTATCATGAGCATATTATTAGATAGAACTACTCGGGTTATCGTGCAGGGAATCACAGGAAAGATGGCTCGTTTTCATACGCGCGAGATGATCGCCTACGGAACCAATGTCGTTGGCGGGGTGGTGCCTGGCCGAGGTGGTGAATTGGTCGAGGGTGTACCTGTTTTCGATACAGTAAAGCAAGCGGTTGAGGCAACAGGAGCTCAGGCTAGCCTTGTTTTTGTGCCACCTCCGTTTGCCGCAGACAGTATCATGGAAGCAGCGAATTGTGGTATCCGATATTGCGTTTGTATTACTGATGGGATACCCGCGCAAGATATGATGGAAGTCAAACGATTCATGCTTCGGTTTCCAAAGGACAAAAGCATGATGCTGACCGGACCGAATTGTGCCGGAACCATCAGTCCCGGAAAAAGCATGATTGGCATAATGCCTGGGCATATCTATAAACAGGGTAATATTGGTATCATCGGACGTTCAGGCACCTTGGGATATGAAGCAGCTGCTCAGTTAAAAGAGCTTGGTCTGGGAATTTCCACATCAGTTGGAATTGGTGGTGACCCGATAAATGGGGCCTCCTTTAAAGATCTCCTGGTAAAGTTCGAGCAGGATAACGACACTGAATTAGTTTGTATGATTGGTGAAATTGGCGGCCCTCAGGAGGCTGAGGCTGCTGAGTTTATCCGGGACCATATGAAAAAACCAGTCGTCGCTTACGTAGCTGGATTAACGGCGCCAAAAGGTAAAACTATGGGTCATGCCGGTGCCATTATTTCCGCCTTTGGAGAGAGCGCTTCAGAGAAGGTTGAGATTCTCACCGAGGCAGGTGTCACTATTGCTGAACAGCCCGGAGATATTGGCAAGACGATCGCACAAGCGCTAGCGGCATGAGTTTGAACGTGGATGTCGTATTGAGGCGAGAGACCTCTGATGCCCTGGCATCAAGCTCACTTTGGAAAAAGCCAAATCAGGAAATTTCTGAATTAACAGAATTAATGTTAGGGCTGTGGCTGCGGGTGCTGGATCGCAGAGCGCCCGAGGTGGCCCGAAAACTGGAGAAAGTGCAGGCATTTACTCTGCCTGTTGGAAAGAGTTCCATTCCTTATTTGCAGGCGATGAATATTCGTTTTCAATTACTTCGCATCGTCGATGAAATTGAACGAATGAGAACGCGCCGCGCTGCGGAAACAGCCCATGGTACGCAAGCGATCCCGGAAACCTTCGCCAGACTTGTCGCAACGGGAGAGGACCGAAAATGCATCGCCAGACTTGCGGCCACCACGCTGGTTGGTCCCACGTTCACGGCTCATCCGACAGAGACAAAACGTGTCAGTGTTCTTGAAATACATCGCCGGATTTATCGCGGTATCGTTGCACTTGAGACTGATAGATGGACGCCTAGAGAACGCGACAAGTTGGTAGATCGACTGGAAAACGAGATTGACCTGCTTTGGTTTACAGGTGAACTTCGTATTGATAGGCCAACCCCGGATGATGAAATAGCCTGGGGTCTACATTTTTTCAGCGATATAATATTTGATGTTGTTCCTGATGTGATCGATCAGACAATTAATGCAATAAGCGAAACTGATACTGTTGAGAACGAGTTCATACCGCGGTTGTGCTTCCACTCATGGATTGGCGGTGATCGTGACGGCAATCCACATGTAACAACGGAAGTTACTCGCAGGGCATTGGCGTTGGGGCAGAAGACGATTCAGGCACGCTATATCGGCCTGTTACACGAAGCGGCTGCTCAGCTTTCGCTTAGCAATCGAATCGCACCGCTCGATAACTCGCATGCTAGCGCGCTCAGGGCGATTTTCAGTGACACCGAGGCTGCTTCGCGAAATGCCAACGAATTATTCAGGCAGTCCATTTCTGCAATTGCCCAGCATATCGAATCAAATTTCTATTCTCATGTGAGTGAGTTTATAGCTGACCTGCAAACAGTGGAAAGCGCATTGCACGCGTTACACGCCTCCCGTTTGGCTAAAAGATATCTCAGGCCAATTCGATGGGCGGCGGCAGTGTTTGGATTTCGAACAGTCACATTGGATATCCGCCAGAACTCCACAGTAACTAATGCGGTACTTAAAGAAATATGGGAAAAAGTGGATGGCGAGATTCCACCGGACTACGGTAGTGATGACTGGGGAAGACGGTTACGTACAGAGCTGGTTTCAGATGCGCTCCCTTATCTTGACTTTGATTGTTTATCAGCTCAAGCCACTGAACTCATCGCTCTTTTACGTTTAATGCTAGAAGTAATATCCGGAAAAGATCCTCAAGCCGTTGGCCCCTTTATTCTTTCAATGACCACGTCAGCTGAGGATCTGGCAGCAGTTCTTCTCCTGGCGCGCTACGTCGGGTTTGATAGAGAAGCTCCGGAACTTCAGGTCGTTCCCTTGTTTGAAACTATCGGGGATCTGCGTGCTGCACCTGAGATCATGAGACAACTCCTTCTCATACCCACTGCGAGACGCTGTCTGACACGAGGAAACAAACCTATCGAGATCATGCTTGGCTATTCTGACAGCAATAAGGATGGCGGGTATCTGTGCTCAAGTTGGGAAGTGACTTGTGCTCAATCTAAAATTGTTGCAACTCTAGGCTCACTTGATCTGGAGGTGGTCTTCTTTCATGGTCGAGGTGGCAGTGTCAGTAGGGGTGGTGCACCGACTCATCGCGCGATTGCCGCTCAACCGGGTGGAACCATAGGTAGCAGCATACGGCTGACGGAGCAGGGCGAAGTGTTGTCAGCTCGATATGCCAATAGAGGCTCTGCTGTTTCCCATTTGGAGTTATTGCTGTCCAGCGCGGTCGAGCATCGTCTGCTCAAACCTGAAAGAAAGATGAATCCGGAATTCGAGGATGCTTTGGCTGCGCTTGCCGGTATCAGCCAGACGGCCTACACGCAATTGATTAACACTGAAAATTTTCTGGACTATTTTCAACAGGCCAGTCCGGTTGAAGAGCTGGCGAATCTAAAAATAGGATCTCGGCCAGCCAGACGGTTTGGAGCGAATAGTCTAGACGACTTACGTGCAATACCATGGGTATTTGCCTGGTCTCAGAATCGACATTTAATCACTGGATGGTATGGTTTCGGTACTGCGATAGAGAGTTTTGTGTCAATACGCGGATTACAGGCTAAGCAATTACTGAGAGATATGTTCAGGAGCTCTGAGTTTTTCGGTTTGCTCGTCGATGAAACTGAGAAAACACTTTATCAAACAGACCTTGCCATTGCTACGCAATACGCCTCCCTTGTTGACAATCAGGAGACCCGCGCCCGAATCTTAAAGCTGATATATGACGAGTATGAAAAAAGTGTTGCTGCGGTAAGGATGATAAGCGAAAGCAATACACTGGCATTTCGCTTTCCGGAATTCCAGCATCAGTTCCGGCGCTATACAAATGATCTGGATCGTGTACACGCATTGCAGATAGAACTACTAAGAGATGCTCGTAAGAACGAGAACGAGACATCGGCGTCGATACCGTTACTACAGTCTATGAATTGTATTTCGGCAGCATTGGGCTGGACGGGATAGTTTTTCGATTGAGTCCACGGACCACATATTCAATATCCTTAGAATTTCGTTTCCAGGAGTTATAAATCCATGAGTTTTCACATCATAGAGCAGGCAACAGCCAGACTTAACCGTAGTGAGCTGGCTGTGCCAGGTTCGCAACCCGATCTTTTTGCGAAGGCTGCTGATTCTGATGCTGATGTGATATTTCTGGATCTGGAGGATGCGGTCGCACCTGATGAGAAAGAGCAGGCCAGGAAAAATATTATAGCGTCCCTGAATGAGATGGATTGGGGAAACAAGACGATGTCTATTCGTATTAATGGTTTGGATACCCATTACATGTACCGTGACGTTGTTGATATTGTGGAGCAGGCAGGTGAGCGGCTCGAACTGATTATGGTTCCGAAAGTGGGAACAGCTTCTGATGTCTACGCAATCGACATGCTGTTAACCCAGATTGAAGATGCCAGGTCTTACAAAAAACGCATCGGGCTTGAGCACATTATCGAGACGGCACTTGGAATGCAGAATGTTAATGAAATTGCAGCCGCGTCTAAGCGCAATGAGAGTCTGCATTTTGGTGTCGCCGACTATGCAGCTTCAACACGGGCTCGCACAACGGTTATTGGTGGAGTAAATCCTGATTATGCGGTGCTCACTGATCCTGACGAAGCTAAGGGAAGACAGACGCATTGGGGTGATATGTGGCACTACGCGCTCGCGCGAATGGTCGTTGCGTGCCGTGCGAATGGACTGCGGCCAATCGATGGTCCCTTCGGTGATTTCAAGGATCCTGAAGGTTACATTGCGTCCGCTAAACGGGCTGCGGTACTTGGTTGTGAAGGTAAGTGGGCTATTCATCCAAGCCAGATAAGCATGGCGAATGAGATCATGAGCCCGTCGACTCAGGAGGTGAGCAAGGCACAGAGAATCCTTGAGGCCATGGCAGATGCGGAAAAGGCGGGTAAGGGCGCAGTGTCTCTTGATGGCCGGTTGATTGATTATGCGTCAATTCGTCAGGCAGAGGTGCTGGTTGAGAAATCACGACAAATAGCGGTAGCCTGACCCGCATTGCTGTGGTTTTAGCGTTTCAGTTAGCAAGTCGTTGAGACAAACCCTGTCTGAATTGAGATAATTCCCGTTGGTATGACATTTCACCTACTGGCTAAAGACTGAAAGGGCTAGTTCACAACAAAAGGCAAATATTGATGAAAGTAGTGTTTCTGGACCGGGCCTCGATGGGACCTAATATTGAGCTGACCCGTCCTGACTTCACGCATGAGTGGGTGGAGTATGAAAAAACGAGCGCAGAACAGGTACTGGAGCGGGCGAAAGGTGCGGATATCGTTATTACCAACAAGGCTCCCCTGCGCGCTGAAACACTTGCTGGGCTACCAGACCTGAAAATGATCAGTGTGGCTGCTACTGGCTACGATGTTATCGACATTGACGCATGCCGTAAACAGGGAATTCAGGTTTCGAATGTTCGCGGTTATGCAATTCATACAGTACCGGAGCATACATTCGCCCTTATTCTGGCTTTGCGTCGCTCCATCAAAGCGTATGTTGATGATGTGATAGCCGGTGAGTGGCAACGCTCAGAACAGTTTTGCTTTTTCAACCATCCACTGAAAGATTTAGCAGGATCCCGGATTGGGATTATTGGAGAAGGCGCAATCGGGCAATCCGTTGCATCCATTGCCCGTGCTTTTGGTATGGAACCTGTGTTCGCTGCTCACAAGAATGTGTCTGGTCTGGGTCCTTTATACACACCTTGGGACGAGGTCATTGCCACCTCGGATGTTCTGAGCATCCATGCACCCCTAACACCCTCGACACGTCATTGTATAGATGCAACTGAATTTTCCCGAATGGAAAAGAAACCCATTGTTGTGAATACGGCGCGCGGTGGCCTTGTTGATGAACAAGCGTTGGTTGATGCTTTACGTGCTGGTCAAATCTCGGGTTTTGGATTCGATGTACTTAGTGTTGAGCCACCGAATCCGGATAATCCACTACTCACAGTTCTAGATGAACCCAACGTATTGGTGACACCACATGTTGCCTGGGCTAGTGAACAGGCACGCGCGGAAGTCTGGCGCCAGACAGTTGAGCACGTTAACGGCTTTTCTAAAGGTAAAGCTCTGAATGCGTTGACGTAAAGGAGACCTTGAGACTGATGATGATGCTGTCCGTTCTTAGGCTTGGGTTTCGCTGATTGATCGTTTTATCAACTGAACTGAGAATTGTGCAGGTTTTTTCTGTCTCTTCTGGTTGTATATTGTTCAGGTAGAGACGAGCATTGTCTGGCTGATATTTGCGCAATATTCGTAGTCAATATTTCGGTCAATCGGGCAACTGGTCTTGCAATTTACTGCAGATAATATTAGTGTTCATCCGTCCGGATATATAGATACTGGTATCGAATGCCAATCCAACGGGTGAATACAGCATCGATGAAGAATTTGTACCGACATTATCCTGTGCATGCCAATACAGCTTGTCGATTGATAAAACAAGGCCTTAATCTTCGGGCATTCGCCATATTGCTGATTGCTGTGGCGCTACATGGTTGCAGTAGCGGTAGTAATCAATCCTCCTCTGCTGGTGGCGGATCAGGGCAGGTTCCTAATGACCAGGGACAACCGGACAATGTTTCTGGGCCCATAGCGAACGCCGGGCCTGACCAAGTGGCTATTTTTGGCGATACTATTGTACTGGATGGCACTGGGTCAACCGATACGGTTACTACAGACCTGAACTACTTCTGGACATTGACCAAAAAGCCGGGTGGTAGTTCAGCAGTATTGAATGACAGATCCCTTGGTATGCCTTTTTTTATCGCTGATGTTCAAGGGGTATACATCGCTCAGCTAGTGGTTAACAATGGGGCCGAATTTAGCCAGCCGGATGTGGTTGTTATAGCTGCTACTCCTCAGATACCACGTGTAGACGCCGTTCCACGTCTGGCCCCTCCAGATGTGATACCTGAAGGTATGCAAGTCATTTGCATAGCAGACCCCGATGAAGCCAGAGGCAGTGTTGAATGTCCGGTGCTTGTCTACAACGGATATACCTATTGGGCTTATAGTTTTCTGGATAATCGAGGCGCGATGGGTATTGTAGCTTACGATGACAACGGAAACGTCGTCGCACAATGGGAACGAGAAGGTGCGCGATACATTTGGCAGATTGATGTAAATAGCGACGATGCAACTGTAATATTTCGGGGGCAGGCCAATCGAACTGTAACAATGACATGGCTTGAACTGACTCTCTGATTTTGACCTTATGGATAAGAGTTCATCAGCCACGTGGCAACTTCGATTGGCAATACATTGTTCCGATAATATCAAAACCCAACAGGAAGTCCTTACTGATTACCTCCGATTGTTTTTAATATATGTTTAATCGTTGAGCAGAGATTTCTCGTCTCATCTTTTCCTTTCGGAAGTTGTGTCTGAGCGACGATCAGAAAAAAGCGTAAGTGCGCTTCGATAGATTTAAATTCACGCTCAGTGCTTCCGCGTGTTCGTGCTCGCTTATAGGCATTTTCAATTTCTGGAAGTTCTGATTTTGAAATTATCTTGTTGTTGCTTAAGGCCTTCAGAAGTAGTAAATCCGGTATCTGGCAAGATTCCCAAAAGCTAGCCTCTCGCATATCTGTATTGTCGATGTTTCGCTGTAACTCTTTGATATCGGATTTAACGCTGCTTTTCTCTGTGGTAGCCTTGACACCACTGCACCAACTGAGGGCTATTCGAGCGGCGAGTCTGTTTTGAAGCGGATAGTAGGTATTTGTCTGACTAGTCTCAATGCCTATATCGTAGGCCATGCTATAGGCAAATTCCATCTTTTGCAGTTGGCTACGTTGTGTTGATTTGTTTCCAAGTTTTACCGATCGCTTATGGACGCTACCCTTTAAGGAGTAACGCTCAAGCGATTCGTTGATGTCTATCAGGGAATCAATTATTTTTTCGGCTTCTGCCAATTCTTGCAGAGCACTGCTTATGTCGTCATCTGTTGCGTCTATTTTACTGCCTTTGTTTGCAGCAACACGCGCTTTCATATTCACCAATTGCTCAACTGAAGCAATAGATGCATCAGATGTAGCACTTTTGTTGGCCTTTTTGTAGTATTCCGCGGCTTGAGTAAGGTTTCCAAGTTCAGCATAAGTGGTGGCTACCGCGGAACAAACAGAGCCTGATTCATACCAGTCATTCGGGATAATCCTAATTATTTTTTCAAGCTGTTTGTTTATTAATTTTTTATCCTCTTCAGATGCATATCCCGCTTTTATGGAGAGAAGGTCAAGATTTTGTTTTAGTTCCGAGGGAGATAAAGGAATATCAATGTTTTGAGAACGTGTATAAGTATTCGTGGCACGCAAAGCGAAATCGGGATCTCCGTAACATTGATAGGCGCCCCAAGTGTTGCCATTACGACGAATCTCTAACGTATATGATGCATTCCTTGCAACAGTGACGGCCTCGCCAAAACTGTCACCGGCGAGAAACCGGTCGTAAAAGCGATCTGCGAATAGCTTTGCGGCTTCATCATCGACAGCCCATCCTGCAGCTATAACAGCACGCACCCCCATTCGAATCAATTGGGTGGCAACATTGGCTGCCAGACGATGATACTCCACAGTTTTTTCATCCTCGGAATCAGCGAGATTTCCCAAGTGGCAACAGTTAATGAATACAAATTCGGGCACATTACGCATTTGCTCAAATTCAGAAGGTGTAAGGTAGATACCATCTCCCAAAACAACGCCTGAAACACGTTTTACATTTGAGTTGCTTTCTCTTTTAGCATTATCGTTAATGTGTATGGGGCGTCCGTTTTCATCGACTGGAAGGTCAAACACCCCGTGTGCTGCAATATGAACAATCCGGTAGGCTCTCGCGTATAGTGCGGTCACTACATCAAGAGGTTTGGCATCTTTTCCGACGAGTTCAAGGGTATCGTATGCTGCGGCATTTAGTTGTGCTGCAACCTTTCTAGCTTCACTTGCTGCGCCCGGTAGGGGAGGAAATGAGTTGCTGTCCAGATTATCCGCTACAGGATCACCGACAACAAGTGCAGTCTGCGCTTGTGCCATAAGTGGTTGAGGGCGAAATTTTCCAGAAATAAGTTGGCGTATGATTCCGGCTTCTACGGCCATCGGGCGTCCTGAGGAATCAAAGCTGTCTTGCAGCAATTCCCAGGGATAAACAGCAGCCTTATCATCCAGCATCAGTATCAGGTTTCTTCTATCGGGTGCATACTGCTTAAGCTGGTTAGGCATAAGCAGTTCAAATAGTGTTTTGCCAAGCTGTGGATCGTATGTGGACGTTGCGGCAGCTCGAGAAAGAAAACGGTCTACAAGAATACGCTGAGTTGATTGTAGTTGTGACTCAACACGAGCTCTCTCTGTTAATGTTTCGAACCTTAGATCACCGGTAGCCAGGGTGGAAATTCTCATTCGTTGCCACCAACCAGGTGAATCATCAAAACTGACGCGTCGTCTGCCGTCTTTACCTTGTGCAACTTGTCGATGGAATTCGAAGTGTTTATCGAAGTCTTTCGTGTCAGCCAGGTTAACGAGGGCTCTTGTAGCTTGTATGGCCCGATCTTCCCAGTATTCGATAATGTCTAGTTCGGGAATGGTTACGTAGGGTATTTTTTCCGAATTATCAGTAGAGACAATAGCTTCGTCTGATGGTCTCTGAAGTCGATCGTTGACAATTGACACGGCACGAAGGATAGACCGGAGAGCATCACTCACCGTTAGATCGTTTCCGGAACTGATGAGTAGCGACGTTAACGAGGCATTGACCGTTTCTGGTAAGTCAAGTTTCTGATGACGATATTTCTCAACAAGAGTATCGCGAACTTCAAGCGCATAGCGCATAAGCCCGTCAACAAGAGTGCCCGTTAAAGTACCGGGAGTGAGATCTCCTACAGTTCCCATTCCAACGACAATGGCCCCTGGGTGTACAGGGTTGGTATGTCGCCCCAGTTCATGGTTATCCGGCCAGTTGAGCATAACAATGGAGGAACCTTTTTTTCCGGGATACATACCGAGGCGGTGGCGTTCTTTCAGTCTTCCGCCAAGTTGTCGATCCAGATAGCCTTCAGCACTGACAATAGAGTCTCCCTGATAATGGCCTACAGCGACAGGAAATCGGGAGCGAGCAAGGTTTCCGTGAACTATTCTGACTTTACATTTACCCACAGGTAATCTTTTAATCTTGCGACGTCCGCCCATGGCGGCGGCCACAAGGTCTTCACGATCCGGGTACATATCAGGCTTGCTAACAGGTAGTACAAAGCGTTCTTTATTATTCCCTCGGTTGACAACCGGTGCGTTGGACAACAGGTGTGTAGCGCCTTGTTCAAGTAGCTGTTTTAATGCTGGAAAGGCGTCTGCTGTATCGGCAAGATCTCCGTGTGCCGCGTCCATGTAGTACACGTTACGGGAAGCGAGGTTTGCAGGGATACCTGTACTCCACGGAACTCTGCCATCGCCCTCGGCAGTTGCGTGAACTTGTACCCGTTTGTTTTTTGCTGCATTATCATTGATCGTAATATCAACGGCCGTAGCAGGAGCCTGCCCAGCTACATAAATCATTCTTTCTGAATCTATTCGACTGGAGTTGATCAGATCCCGTACCCGCGCAGCGTTAACAAGTTGAGCTTCGTCGGGAATTACCCAACTTATGCCAGCACTTTTCTTACTGGCGACCCCGGTAGAAAAAACTCCTCGTTTCTCAGGAACATCGTTCTCGTGCAGGAGCTTCCAGCTTTCAACTTTGTAAAGATCCAATTCACCATCATGGGGCAACAGTTGTAGTGCACCATCAAATCTAGCGATGACTTTTAGCAATTGTGCATAGTTATTCTTGAAATCCAGTAACGCAATTTTGCGTGTCAATGAATCTCGTCCTATCAACATGGATGCAATGTCGTGTGACCCACGATTAGGGGTGCCCAGCATGATAAATCTTGCGTCTGGGTGTTCACAGATGCGTGACCATAGTTCTTGTCCGTGGGCGGAAGCCAACATAGTACGAACGACCAGACCACCCATGGAGTGTGCTATGAATCTGACAGGCATATCCATGGAAACGGCTTCTTCCAGGGCAAGCTCTACCTGTTTACTTAATAACTCCGCCGTCTCCTCAATGCAGACGCGCCAGTCGTACGCGAATGGACGGACATCATGTGAGGCAGACAGATACTTCATCAACTCACCATAGGCATCATCCAGAGGCTTGACAGGCAGCACTGTCGGAGCGCGTTTATCAATATCAAGTTTGGTAACACCGCCACAAGCAATCTGCTTAAAATCCAGCCAAATACGATCTCCCGATACGGACAGATGACTGCCCATCACCCCAGGTATGACAAAAACGATTGGCTGGGCATCCAAAGTTCGTTTACGGTAGCTGTCTTCGTTAACTTCGTACGGTTTCGTATCCAGTTTGTGAAAAGCAGGATCGGTTTGTAAAAGTCCCGCTGTAAGGCGAGTTGCGGTACTGCTATTACCAAAGTAGCGAAAGTGATTGACCTTTGCACCGGTGTCCACCCAGTACCGCACACCCTTTTCGCGCGCCGCTCCACCGAACATTGAGGGAGTATTGACAACCAGATCATGGTCCTCGCGATAGAAGAGGTCGGTAATGATGACTTTTAAGCGGTTGATAATGCCGGATGCTTTTACATCACCTCCAATGACGTGTAAATCCGCGTTGACCGTCACATCTGGCCGGTTGAGCATCCGAATGGTAGGAGAAGAGGGCATCATCGCTTCAATCCCTGGTATTTCCTCTGGCTCTGTGCGTTTATGAACGACCGCCAGCATCAAACTACTGACGCCATCGAGAACCGGATTTGCCAGACCCGGTACTTTCTCCATGATGTTAACCATGCCGGTCAGGTAACGATCGAAACGACCGTCTGCCAGTGTTGTGCCACGTGCAGGGCATGCGACTCTAATATATTTCTCTATGTGTAGATCGGTGCGGTCCAGAAGTGATCCTAGTTCCTGTATGGCTTTCTTGTCTCGAGCATACCCATCTGCAGCAAAGAAATTGATGTCGGAATCATCAAACGAAGGGCCACTGGTTCGAGTTCCACGGCATAAAATTTCCCCAATCAGGCCACCGCGAGAATGAGAAACCAAATGTAGTCTAAGGGGGTGTTTGCCTTGTACCGTATTTTGCAATGCCGTTAGAGTTTTGAGCAGATCCAGAGCATTTTCAATCGGGCTAAGACTTAATGTCTGATGTTGGAATGCCAGAACCTGGTCACCGTAATGGCTCAGTAAATCGGAAATTAGACTGGAGTCGCTCTCCCACAATGCGCCAAAACTTCCTTCAGTACTGGACGCTGTTCCGTGTAGAAATACCAGGATAGGCTTACTGCGATCAACCCTGGTGACAGGTTGCAGTGTAGCGGCTGAACTTGCACTACAACGGTAAAGTCCGGGTCCCGGGGATAGCTTACCCTCTACTTTTCCTTTGACAAAATCTGTGATGCTCCCTGCTATATCAACACCAATGATTTTTAGGCCCTTGATGACCCATTTGCCAAGTCCGCGAGTTGTTCCATTCATTGACAACGCGGTTGGTATTCTCACGACGCCATCTCGCACGTCTTGTCCTGATCTATCCAGTGATAAGCCGAATTCGCTCTGTAGATCTTCAACTCTCATCCAGAGCCTCTGACCATCCTCCATTTCCAGTTCGACAATATCGGCATCGTCGACATCCAGTGTATCTTCCTTCCCACTGCCGCGGTTTACCTGAAAACGGACGCTATGGCGAGTCGTTATGATGTCATCATCCAGTCGTTGTTCAAGTTCACTTGCTAGAGTGACTGGATCGGCTGGACTGGGTACGATGATTTTAGTCAAAGCGTGCTCCGTACAGTTGTATTCGGATTCATAAGGTCAATTTCGGTTGACTAAAGAATGACCGGTCAGCGCTAAAGTACACCATGCGGTGCATCAAACAACAAGCGGCTATCCGAAAAGCTAGGCGACTCTGAGTAGCGGAGAGCAACGGTGGAGTGAGTTTCGACTCAGGCGGGATGTAGAGCATTAAAGTGTGATTTGGCGAAAGTGCCCCAGAATAGTGATTCGGAAATGAGGATTTATTGCTGAAAGAGAGCAACTATCCCAGATTTTTCCTAATTACAATTGAGTTGTTAATGCCCTTCGGAGTGCGAGAAACCTATCGCTTATCTCAAGTTGAGATCTGTGCCATTCGCGACTACTCCTAGCGCCTTTTCTACTGATGAATGGAATAGCCTGTCTGAATCCAGGGCCCCGGTATTCGTGGATCCCCCTGAAGACTTTAATGGCGCCGCATGCGAATTACATGAACGGTATGGTGAAATGTCAGAGTCGGATACATGTAAACAGTTGTTTGCGTCTGATTTGAATTAGGTCTGGCAAGCTAAGGCCTGAAGTACTTAATGCATGCGGGACGAACAACCGCCCATCCTTTGTCGAAAGAACCGACCAGTTCATCTGGGAGTGGTCCGGCTTGCGTGGCCAAGATATTCTCGGTCAAATGGGTCATTGAGCTAGCGCCAAGGATGAGTCCATCAGACGCTTGTAACGTATTTTCTTTGGAAGTCTCGTTCGACATACCCTTGTTCAATGCAGAATGATGCATCAGCCAGCGAATTGCGGCTGCTGCGGGTTCTATACCGACAG
The DNA here is from genome assembly GCA_045106855.1 of Granulosicoccus sp. GTDB lineage: Bacteria > Pseudomonadota > Gammaproteobacteria > Granulosicoccales > Granulosicoccaceae > Granulosicoccus. Next base: position 103,295 of record JBGCFI010000074.1, on the reverse strand, counting down.
CTCTACAATCAGAGGAAATTTCATTGATTACAGTAAAGTACTCTGGCTTCCAATATCTTTCCTGATAACCGTCAAACGTTGCGAATCGACCGTGTGTCGGAAACAATTCGGGAGACTGATGCTTGCCGGACAGCAAGCCGCCAGCCAATGGGTTATACGCATAGAACGATAGCTTGTAGTGTCTTAGACAGGCAAACAATTCACGCTCGACATCTCGCGTTAAAGCGTTGTACATGCCTTGATATACTGAAGGGGCAATCCAGCCTTCGCGGTTGCAGATCTCGACAATTTCGGCAACCTGCCAGGCTGCATAGTTGCTTAGACCAAATCGTTGGAATTTTCCTTCCTCGTGTAGAGTGGCTATGGCCTGTAGCGTGTCGTGAACCGGCACGTTTAAGTCGGGTGAGTGGCAATAAAAGAGATCGAGTGAATTTAATTTCAGGCGTTCAAGTGACGTTGCCAATTGTTGGCGTACCGACTCCGGGGTTAAACCGTTTAAAGCTTTCGGGTTTGCTTTTCCTGCAACTCGTGTATTGTCGAGTTGTCCTGTTCCTTGCAACCGCCCAAGCAGATTCTCGGTTTCACCTTTGTTATAGACAAAAGCAGTATCAATTTCATCATAACCTGCGATTTTAAAGGTAGTCAGCATATTGCTGGCAGCTTGCTGATCGACCTGATCGCTAAAGGTCATTGTACCGAGTATGATTTTCATACCTTTGTTTCAAAAATGAACACAGGTAGAGTATAGATTGCCTTGTTAGAATTTACTTGTTCTGATTAATTCTCTCATTGTTACCAGGGTTTCACCACCCACTGTGTAAGACTATTACGCTGCAGGTTTAGTACTTTAGGTGTAAGAAAAAAAGCCCTGCGGTTAGCTCACTTCTAAAAATACCTGATACGCGAGTAGACATCGCGTATCAGGTATTTACAGCGATTGCTTACTAGAGTCTCTATCGACCTATGACTAGTCTATTCTGGTTAAAATGAGAGACAACAAATCAATAGAAATACAGATCATTTATTGACAATTGCTTATGGTTTAATTTTTGCGTTTACGCCTGTTTTCTCTAAATCGGCGCTGCGAAGGCACTGCTCTCGCGTCCTTCAACAACGCTTCTCAGGTATACTTCCACTCGCCTGTTTCTGCTACGACCAGTGGTTGTGGCATTGGTATCTAGTGGCATGGTTTCACCTCGCCCTGATGTTCGCATTCTTGATAGATCTACACCATTGCCTCTGAGTATTCGCGTGACTGAAGAAGCACGTCTTTCAGACAGTAATTGGTTGTACCGTAGTTCTCCTGAACTGTCAGTATGACCAATAACATGAACGGCGGTTTTGTCGAATTCACCGATAACCTCAGCCATAGTTTCAAGACTGTTGATAAATGAGCTATTTACAGTTGCACTGTTGACATCGAATGAAGCCTCACTTCTGACGTCTAGTCGTAGTGTTTCATCATCAATGCGTGTAATTTGTATTTTTTCGTCTCGTCGTTCACGCGCCAGTTTCTGCTCCAGCTTACGTTGTTGTTTGTCCATATAGTTGCCGGCAGCTGCACCGGTCAATGCTCCAACCACCGCACCGACGTATTTTCCATTTTTACTATTAGACTGGTGACCAATAACACCTCCGGCTATCGCGCCGATGGCAGCGCCAGTTTTTGCACGTCGATTGGGATCGTCAGTAGCGCATCCACTAATCAGAAGCAACGATGTAGCTGCTGAAATTATTGTCGTCTTTAATGAATTCATGATCAGATGTCTCTTTATGTCAATGATCAGATATCTGTGCTTGAGCCTGTGACACGAGTCGTGTTATTTGGTTCTCGCATGTGATTTTTGAAAAAGGGATTTCTAGTGCAGAGCTGGGATGGGGTAGGCAGCATGTTCGCCACCGATACACTTAATCCGTACAGCAGGTTGTCGGCACGTTTGATACTGAATAAAGTGACAATGAGCTGTGTATAAGCAGAACCATGCGTTGTTTAACGCTATTATCGAGATAAATATCGGTACTTTCAAAAAAATGCCACGGACGACCAATGAGCTCAAAGGCGCGTATGAAAAAATTGGTAGCAATACCGCATATTTTAGTAGTTGGTTACGAATTTGCCAATGTCACTAAATAATTGTTTTCTAAGATATCCTGTGTCAGAGAATTAGTCAGGATTGCAAATTTTATCGCTTTCAGTAAGGCGCAAAAAAATATATTTTCATTGCAAGAATTGATTCTCCAGGCAGTACGTTTTTTCATTCGAAAAGTTACGGTACGTCTAAGCCTTGAGGTTGCATAATTAAGCAGCTGCCCGTCCCTGGGCATAGCTGCGTTCTTACTCAATGCAGATAGTAAAGAACCTGCCCAATTCTGGGCAAAGCTGCACTCTTACTCAGCGCAGATAGTTCCTCGCGAAATCATCGATCGTCTGAGTTTCGGTTTCATCGATGATGTATAGCAACTCCACAGTGTCGCTGAAGTCGATACGTTCGTTCGGATCCAGATAGTCGAAAGCTTCAATCCATGCGTTTGCGTACGCACTTTGGAGGGCGGTATCCACGAAGAATGAAGACGTGCCCCTGAAACCGGCTGTGCCATTTCCACCACCATTGCCATTGGCTATCGTAACGTAATTTGCCTCATTCCTAATCAAATCCATGTTTTCACTCCTGGTTTGAGCTTCATTGAAATTGTTTCCGGTGCTGTGCTGAACGACATATACGTTCTTGATGTCTACAGACGGGAACTGATTCTTGATGCGACGTAGTACCCGGGCAGTAAAATCTGATGGACCACCTTCAGCAACCCATACGTCACCACCGTTGGCCATAGTAGCTGCCCAGCGTTCTGCGGAAATCTGTTCAGAAGCATCGCCATTAGCGTCACTATCTAACCACTGGCTACCCCAGACTGCATTCGCAACCTTTGCGCTCTCACTCTTATAAGCGTTACGAGATCTGTCAGAACACGTACCATTGACCACAAGGACATTGGCTAGCTCTACACGATCCACTACGGCCTTACCTGCGACAAGTGCATGTCCGTCGTCAGGATCAGGACAATTGTCATAGTGTAGTGCAACCAGATCGTTAGGACCGACCCGTCCAATAGTACCTACTGGATCAGTTGGATCAGTTGGATCAGTTGGATCAGTTGGATCAGTTGGATCAGTTGGATCAGTTGGATCAGTTGGATCAGTTGGATCGGTTGGATCGGTTGGATCAGTCAGATCACCTGGCGCAGATTCTCCAATGACGCCTGAGCTGCAGACCCACTGGTTATCGTCTGTAGGATCACAATCTCTTCTCGGGATACCGGGACACGCAGCGCCGTACGCATCGATTGCCGATTGCAGATTGGCACCTTGTGCGTCGCACACTTGTGTGGGTGTGGAAGGATCCGTAGGATCGGAAGGATCGGAAGGATCGGAAGGATCGGTCTGGTCAGGAGTTGATGGCTGGACAGGTGTATTTTCATCGATGTTATCAGTGGAACACATCCAACGATCTCCACTAACCTTGTCACAATCGTCCCTTACACGTCCCGGGCAGGATTGTTCAAATTGACTTTTGGCAGCTCCCAACGATGTACCTGCTTCAGTCACGATTGTACAAGTATCGTTACTGACAGGTGTTTCTTCATCTGATGCGACAGGTTCATCAGGCATGTTGGGTTCATCAGGTGGGGAGCCATCTCCATAGACAGCCGCTAGATCCCATTTAGGCCCTTTGACATTGCAACCACTCTCACCTAGGTCAATTCGGCCCGGGCAACCAGTCTCGTCGGGTGCATCATTTGCTGGTCCGTTGCCACATTGTATATCGTTGAATGGAATTCGACCCTGTGTTGGGCCTGCACCAAGTTTTGCGAATATGTCATCACATACTTGTTCTACCTCTTTTTTTCCAACGGGAGTATCAACAATCCTGGTTCCAATATTGTGATCGAAATTAGAGCTGTCACAGTAACAGCGACCATCCACTGCATAACTGTCTTTCCAGCCAGGTTTGGGATCCCACTGTGCCGATGCCATTGGACTAAGCACTAAGAGTGATAATGCAATAGTACTTCCAATGTTCACTTTCATTAATTTCATAAGTGATTAATGCTCCTTATCGTGTTTTGGTTATTGAATATCGTAGTTAATGAATATCAGAGGCTGAAAATATTTTGCAAAGCACTGCTAACAATATCTCTATCTCTGAAGTGGTAGAAATAACATTATTGAGTGAGTTATGTATCGAACAGACGATGTGTTCTCGCTACGAAACAGTAACAATGACAGGTTCGTATTGATCTCTTGTGATCTATGTTGGCTCTATTTATAAACCGGTTAACGAGAATAGGGAGAAGATGTTTACTTGGTAATTACAAGAAGTTCCTAAGATCATTAAGTGATAAAAAAATCAGCATCAGTAGCGTAATGATTAACAGCTCAATAGACTCCTCATACATTAATGATTTCGAATTAACGTTAAACGATGATTAATGGCCGACATACGTTTTCAAGGAGTAGAAGAGGGTGATGTTTGATGCATCAAAAAAGTAATATCTAGTTCTTCTATACCAATAAACGTACAAACGAAAGCATGTAAAAAAGACTTTTATATGACATATTGCTGCTATTTATTTTTATCTTTCTGGGCAGTTAGAAAAAGAAGTATTCAAATGCCGTTATCCCGATGCCAATACTCGAACCAATTCGTCAGCCTCCACACGGGAAGGTTGATGGCTTGATCTAAGAGCCAAAATATTTCTTTGAATATTAATACCCTCTAATGGAATAGCTACCAGTCCTTTTTCTCTGGGTATCGACGTTAGCAGTGGATCCCAATCATTGGACAGCCCAAGGATGACATGAGCGCTTTCCTCCATTATTCTGTAGAAAAGTTCAATGAGAAGGAAGAGAAGATTGCACAAACCTGGTTTTAAAGCCATGTTAGCTCTGACAGCCATTAGAGGTGAATTGACCATGGCGCAAATGGTCAAGAAATTAGATGTACAAGCTGCTCAGATTACTCAGTGGAAGAAGCAATTGATGGCGTCCGCGGAAGTCGCCTTTGAGAAGGGTGACGTGTTGGCGGATGAGCACGAGCAGGAAGTTCTTGAGCTACGTGCCAAGGTTGGACAGTTGGTTCTGGAAAACGATTTTTTAGAACGAGGGCTCGAACGGACTCACGGGCCCAAAGGAAAGAAAAAGTGAGCAAGGAAGAATTGCTTTCCATTTCTCGCCAATGTCAGTTACTCAATCTTGCACGCTCAACTTACTACTACGTTCCAGAGCCTGTCAGCGATGAAGAGCTAGAGCTAATGAAGCTGATTGATCAGTGCTATCTGAAACTGCCATTCTGCGGCACACGACGCATCAAGGACTGGCTCTTGGACAACCATGGCCTTTTGGTGAATCGCAAACGGATACAGCGCCTCAGACGCCTTCTGGCGATAGAAACGCTATATCCCAAGCGTAATCTGAGTTTGGCTAATCACCAACACAAGATCTATCGCTACCTACTCAAAGATCTGGCTATCAATCGACCGAATCAAGTCTGGGCGACCGACATTACGTACGTACCAATGGCCAAAGGGTTTGTTTATCTGGTGGCAGTGATGGATTGGTACTCACGATGTGTGCTGTCCTGGCGTTTGTCAACGACGATGGATACCGATTTCTGCGTTGAAGCGCTAGAAGAGGCCATAGAGAAACACGGTTGCCCGGAAATCTTCAACACTGATCAGGGTAGTCAGTTCACTAGCGACGATTTCACCGACGTTCTCAAGCGCAACGATATCAGGATCAGCATGGACGGCAAGGGTCGCTGGGTAGATAATGTGTTCGTCGAACGGTTGTGGCGCAGCGTCAAGTACGAAGAGGTTTATCTAAAAGCCTACGACACCGTTGCTGACGCAAAGCGGTCTCTGGGCGAATACTTCGAGTTCTACAATACTAAACGCCGACATCAGTCACTGAGCAAACAGACGCCGGAATCGGTATACACTCAGACCGCAGACAGTATGGTTGCATAACAACGGAAGGCGCTTAAGCCGCTGTCCAGTTTTTGGGGTCCACTTCTGAGACTCTGGATATTACATAGCTGTGAACCTTTAGAACGATAGAGTACACGTTTTATATTTCTCTGAGTGTTAATGCTATTTAGCTAACGCTTTCTCTAAATAAGTAGCTAACTGATTTTTGAGTGATCACGCCACTCGGTAATACGTCACCAATTCCTGGAGTTCATTTGACATAGTTGCAATGTCATCTATTGATTTTCGAGATTGATCAAAAGAGGCGCGTGACTCTTCCGCGGTTTTTGCCGTTAAAGCGACATGATCGACAACTTCGCCACAACCGATAGCTGCAGTTTGCACAGAACGATTTATATTATGCGTAGTGTTGATCTGTACCTCCACGGCTTCCGATATCGTGGATTGTATGGCATTTATTTGATCCACTGTGTCCACAATTTCAGATATTGCGGTCACGGACGTACTGGTATCAGTTTGAATTGAAGCAATCATACGCTGAATGTTTTCAGTGGCCTGAGCAGTCTCCTTCGCTAACTCTTTGACTTCGTTTGCTACAACGGCAAATCCTTTTCCTGCGTCCCCGGCACGTGCAGCCTCTATTGTTGCATTCAAGGCCAACAGGTTAGTTTGTTCTGCAATGGAGGTTATAACTCTAATAACTTGTCCTATCTGTTGTGATGACTCTGCTAGTTGACGTACTGATTGGTCTGTGGATGAAGCAAGACAAACTGCAGATTTTGCTATCTCGGCAGCAGTACTAGCATGATTAGCAATTTCTTTTATAGAAACACTCATTTCTTCTGAGGCTGTTGCGACAGAGTCAACGGATTCTCGAATGTTCTCAGCGCTGCTGGACGCTGTTTGTGCCTGTATCGATGTAGTTTGTGCGCTGACACCAAGTTCCTCACTAATAGAAGATAGTGAGCCAACTGCATTATTCATCGAATTGGCGTGCCCTCCTATGGTTGTCAAGTTGGTTCGTAAATGATTTAAAAACTGAGCGAGTGAGGAGGCCATGACGCCGATTTCATCATTTCCAGTTACTGATATGTCCTTGCTTAAATCTCCAGAAGATGCAGCGTCAACAGTGGTTAAAACGCAATCCAACCGTAGCTGTAATGATTCAATTTTCTCTCGCTCCATTGCTGCGTCAGATTGCATTTTATGTTCATGATTTCGCTGGTCGGTAATATCTTCCCATTCTACAACGATTCCGAGGCAATTCATTTTGTCACCTTCATCCATCACTGGCGTTGTTACAGTCTTAAGCCAGAGTTTACCAAGTTGCGTTACCTCTTCAGTGGCGCTTTGTAAGCTTTCAGATATCGAGTTTTGTTTTTCTGGATTTGATTGTAGTTGTTCAAGTGTCAAGTCCAGAAGTGCAACGCCATGGATATCCGGTCGTAAAATTTCGAGTTCCCGTTGAATCGAAGAAAAAAGGGTGATAGCGGATTCGTTAGCGTAGCGTATGTTCAATAGTGGATCGGCAACAATGACAGGAGAGCTTGCTATGTCCAATGCCTGCTTAATGCGGGCGACTTCCTGATGTCGGGTGTCCATTCTTTGCGTATGTGCTTTTTGCGCTTTAATAAGCGCACGGAAGATATCACCTAGCTCACTGGTTTGCGTGGCTTCAATCATTGAATCAGATTTTATAAACTTGTCATTCTCAATCAACTTGACTTGATCAATGATGGTGTTGGTTGTTATCCGAATATTTCGTAACATAGCCCACGCAAATAATGCCATCAGCAGCGCTGAGGCTGCAAGATAACCGGTGGATGTCATGACTCGCTGGTGGAATGCCTCGTCAATATCATCCAGATATATACCTGAGGATACAATCCAGCCCCAAGGCTCATAAGCTTTTGAGTACGTTAGTTTAGGTTCAGGTACTTCGCTCCCAGGTTTAGGCCAGTGGTAGTCGACAAAACCAGATTTATTTATTTTGACGACATCGACAATCTCCGCAATGAAGTATTTTCCGTATGCATCTTTCAACTTGTCCTTGTTATTTTTTCCAACACTCTTTGCGTTAAAAGGATGCATAAGAAGCATTCCGTTTGATTCATTTATCCAGAAATATTCACTATTTTCATCTCCATAACGCAATTCTTTAACTTGCTCAAACGCAGTCATTTTCGCGACGTCCATTTTCAAGCCGTCGCGTTTCGCCTTGTCTGCAATATTGGCAATGGTTTTATGTGCTAACGCAACAGCACTTTGCGTTAATGCCTTTCTTTCAGAGAGAAGAGACTTTTTTAAAAGAATTGCGTTAGCTGTTGCAATACCTATCAATGCAAATAAGGCGATGGCGGTTAACAGTACGAGTTGCGTAGAGAACCGTGTATGCCTGAAAATATTCATATCAAGGGGATGCTCGTGTGTAGAAATCCAGGGACCTGGCTTGTGGTTCCTGCTTCGAGTGGGTGCTGTTGGTAAAGTAAACAGCGGCCGGTCAAGCAGACATTTGCGATCTGCTGTGTTATTTGTGAAAAAAATCAACTAAATTAGTGTCTTATTGATAACTGGAATAGCCTGTCGATAGTTCATTCATCATAGTCAGGCTATTGGATCGCGTCAGCAAATCACCATCGTTCGGAAATGGCAAGCAGTTAATTACAGAGAATGCCGTGTCATTCCAGAGCGTGTGTATCGGATTAATTTCGGGTTTGTCCAAGGGCCTGGCAGCGAATAAAAATTTGTATCGTTGAGCATCCTTGTGGCATGCTCACAATTATGGTTACAGTTACTTGAGAATCTACATCAACCAACATGGAGTCTGTTTCATGAGAACGTTTATCCATCCTCTTCTAGGAGGGTTAATAAGTGCCGTATTAGTCGTGCAATCGGCCGGTGCCGATATGGTGACTGAATTGGGGGCAGGCGAAGGTCAATTGAATATCGTAGCCTGGCCTGGCTACATCGAGCGAGGTGAGACCGATGCTAAGTTCGATTGGGTAACAGGATTTGAAGAAAAGACTGGGTGTATGGTGCAAGTCAAGACGGCTAATACGTCTGATGAAATGGTCGCTTTGATGAATGAGGGTGGCTTTGACCTGGTTACCGCATCAGGTGACGCCTCGTTACGTCTGGTGGCCGGCGGGCGAGTACAGGAAGTCAACCCTGCCTTGATTCCCAGTTGGGACAAAATAGATAATCGGCTGTCAAGTGCGCCCTGGCATACGGTAGATGGTAAACACTACGGCACCCCATATATGTGGGGTCCTAATGTATTGATGTATAACACTGAGGTTTTCAAGGAAGCTCCCAGCAGCTGGAATGTAGTTTTTGAAGAAATGCAACTGCCCGATGGAAAATCTAATTCAGGTCGTGTGCAGGCTTATGATGGCCCGATTCACATAGCAGACGCTGCTAACTATCTGATGACACATCAACCAGATCTTGGTATCAAAACACCTTATGAATTGACCCAGGAGCAGTATGACGCCGCCCTAAATTTGCTAAGAGGACAGCGCAAGCTGGTTTCACGCTACTGGCATGATGCCTTTATTCAGATGGATGACTTTACCAATGAGGGTGTCGTAGCTTCTGGCTCCTGGCCGTTCCAGGTCAATATCCTGAAATCAAAAGATGCCCCTGTTGCTTCAACCATTCCCATGGAGGGCGCAACCGGTTGGGCTGACACTACCATGATGCATACAGAGTCGGAAAATCCCAATTGTGCCTATTTGTGGATGGAACACACTTTGTCATCTAACCTTATGAGTGATTTATCCGTATGGTTCGGCGCTAACCCGGCTGTACCGGAGGCTTGCACCGATGGTCGAGGCATGCAGACTGCAGAAGGCTGTACTATTAACGGTATGGATGACTTTGAACGCATAAAATTCTGGACCACGCCGGTTTCCAAGTGTGCCAGCCAGAATAATCAGTGTGTTCCCTACTATCGTTGGGTCAGTGATTACATAGGGGTTATAGGAGGACGTTGAATAACATTGCAGTTCAGTTTGATTCGGTATCACGCCACTTCGGTGACGTACGCGCTGTAGATAATGTAAGCCTCAACATAAAGGCAGGTGAATTCTTTGCCATGCTTGGTCCATCTGGGTCTGGCAAAACCACCTGCCTGCGGTTGATTGCAGGATTTGAGCAGGCAACGCAAGGCACTATCAGTGTGATGAGTACGTCCATGGCAGGTGTCCCACCATATCGTCGTCAGGTCAATACCGTTTTTCAAGACTATGCGCTTTTTCCGCACTTGAGTGTATTAGACAATATCGCCTATGGTTTGATGATTCAAGGCAGTCGTAAAGCCGAGCGACATGATGCTGCAAGAAAAGCGCTGGACATGGTACAACTGCCAGAATATGGATCGCGAAAGCCAGCGGAGCTCTCGGGTGGTCAGCGCCAACGTGTCGCGTTGGCACGAGCGTTGGTCAATAAACCCAAGGTCTTGCTGCTGGATGAGCCCCTTGGAGCGCTTGATCTCAAACTGCGCGAACAAATGCAGGAAGAGCTTAAAACGCTTCAGAAAGAATTGGGCATCACATTCGTTTTCGTTACTCACGACCAGGGAGAGGCGTTGTCTATGGCAGACCGTGTTGCCGTATTCAATAATGGTCAAATCGTGCAAGTCGGTACGCCGCATGATATCTATCACCGACCTCGAACGACATTTGTAGCAGACTTTGTAGGTTCATCCAACGTTCTGCCGCCTCAGGTTGCTACGGCATTTACAGGGCAGGCATATCCTGCCAGTTTGCGACCTGAATGCATCCGGTTTGTGGATACGGGAGGTCTGCAAGCGACTGTATCAAGCGTCAGTTTTCTTGGCGCAAGTACTCGTTATCAGTTACAACTCTCCAATATTCAGCTCACAGCGCTCACAGATAATGTACATAAGCCTTATGAGCCTGGTCAGACAGTCTATGTCGAGTGGGATACCGAGCATCTGCACTCCATGAGTGAGAGTGTATGACGACTATTTGGGATGTCCTTTGGCGTCGTCCGAGGTTGTTCGTTTTTCTGTTGTTGTTTCTGCCGGTGCTGTGGCTAGGCGTTGTATATCTTGGCTCTCTATTTGCGTTATTAGTGCAGAGCTTTTTCTCTATCGACGAATTCTCCGGAATGATCCGATACGAATTCACACTCAAGACCTATCGGGAATTGTTAAACCCGATAAATATGGACATCATCGCACGTACTGTATTGATGGCGACAGTTGTTACATTTGCAGCAGCAATTGTTGCGTTTCCTATTGCATACTACGCTGCACGTTATGCCAAGGGGCGCTGGAAGGCTATCTTCTATCTCGGAGTTATGCTGCCACTGTGGTCCAGCTACCTTGTTAAAATTTATGCCTGGAAGCTTATTCTGGCCAAAGAAGGAATTCTTAACTGGTTGTTCGCTAAATTTAATATTACTGGTTTGCTGGATGCAATTCTGTCTATTCCGGTTGTTGGCGGTAATTCGCTTTCTGTCAGCTATATTGGCACTTTCCTCGTTTTTTTATATGTCTGGTTACCATTCATGGTTCTGCCCATGCAGGCGTCCCTTGAGCGAGTGCCACAGAATTACCTCGACGCATCAGCAGATTTGGGTGCACCTCCCTGGAAAACGTTTCGACACGTCTTGTTGCCACTAGCCTTACCCGGAATTATAGCGGGCTCAATCTTTACGTTTTCATTAACGCTCGGGGATTACATCATTCCTCAGATAATTGGTTCGTCCCGGTTATTCATAGGTCAAGCTGTGTATTCGCATCAGGGTACTGCAGGCAACATACCACTAGCTGCTGCGTTTACCGTGGTGCCTGTTATTATTATGGCTATCTATCTTTGGGTAGCAAAGCGTAAAGGGGCGTTTGATGCCCTCTAACACATCAAATAGTCGTGCACCGCTGGCTTTAAAAATTGCTGCCTGTGCTGGACTACTGTTCATGCATTTACCGATCCTGTTAATCTTTGTTTACGCCTTTACGACCGAGGACAAGACATATCAATGGCCGCCTCCTGGCTTCACTTTGAAGTGGTTTGCTGTTACCTGGGGTAGAGCGGATGTTTGGGATGCGTTAAAGCTGTCGGTCCAAGTTGCAAGTATATCAACGGTAATCGCTTTGTTCCTGGGTACTTTGTGCGCAGCTGCGGTATCTCGCACCCGATTTTTTGGTAGAGAGGCTATATCACTACTAATTATTTTGCCCATTGCCTTGCCCGGAATTATTACGGGTATCGCTTTACGGTCTTCTTTCAATCTCGCTGATATTCCATTCTCATTCTGGACCATCGTGCTTGGTCATGCGACATTCTGTGTTGTGGTTGTCTACAACAATGCAGTCGCTCGTTTCCGAAGAACAGCGGGTTCGCTGATTGAAGCCTCGATGGATCTGGGAGCCAATGGATTCCAGACATTTCGATATATTATTCTGCCTAACATCGCGTCCGCGCTGCTGGCAGGTGGAATGCTGGCCTTCGCACTATCGTTTGATGAAGTCATTGTCACGACGTTTACTGCCGGTCAGCAGGCAACCTTGCCAATATGGATGCTTGAAGAACTTGTCAGACCACGTCAACGTCCAGTAACTAATGTAGTTGCCATGATCGTGGTGCTGGTGACGTTCATCCCTATCCTGGCTGCCTACTATCTGACTCGTAGTGGGGAAGAGACGGGTGGTGATGGTAAGTAAGTTGTTGTCAATCAATCAAAATCGAGTTGAAGGACGTGGCTGTGAATGAAAAGCCTGACGCTGCCGCAGGCTTATTATCTGATCATTCCCTGTGAAGACATATATTCTTTATAAGGTTACTAAGCAGGTGTACGGCAAACTGTTGTTTGTCCTTAATCGAACATATCGGGATTTGCAGCCGCCACTTGATCGTATACTGGTTGAAAATGCAGCCAGCCCAAGTAGTCACTGCCTACATGCGTTGCTGAATGGCGGGCTGCAGAGTCTTTCATCAAAGGCGGCTTGGCGCTTAATGATTCGATAAGCAATTGCACCTGACAGCAGCGATCCATTGCGATAAACCAGAAAATGGCGTCATCGACACTATGTCGACTGGCGGTCAGGATGCCATGATTCTGGTGCAGAACCGCACGATTTTTCTCAAACGCATTGACAACACCGCGGCCCTGGTCGGTAAATACCGTGACCGCTCCGCCGTCATCGCTAACGACTGCATGGTTTTCGTAAAAGCATGCGGCATCCTGATTGAAGGGCTCGATTGGCCTTCCGGTCGAGCACCAAGCGGTTCCGTGCGGAGTATGAGCATGACACATGGCTACTATATCCTGATGGGCTTCGTGAACGGAGGCATGGACGACAAATCCTGCTCGGTTGATGGCATGCCTGCCTTCAACGACTCGACCTTCGTGATCAGCCAGAATAAGGTTGGACAGTTTAACCTGCGAGAAATGTACCGCCATCGGGTTGGTCCAGTACAGGTTGGGATGTTCCGGGTCACGTACGGAGATGTGTCCTGCCATACCATAGTCAAAATTGTGCATGGCAAATGCACGACAACCGGCAACCAGTCTTAGTTTACGATGTTCACGCTCTTGGTCTAGTGAGTCAAATTCCGGCTGTTCTGGAAAGATCAAACCCGTTTGCTCTGGTTGGTATATTGAAACCCTGTTGCCCAGTGATTCGCTTTGAGACGATTGTGTAGCGTTTTTTGAGGATGTTTGCATGATACGTCTACTGAAATGTTGTGTAATGAATAGTCAGGTGTCTATAAACTGATTTTATTTTTAGTATGTTTTTATCTTTTGATATCTATGGATTGCTATTTGTCGAACGACACTAATCGGCTAGGCATGAGTCGACAACGCGTTTAATAGCAGGTATGTAGTGTTCAAACTTAGGAGTAGGCATTCCTGCAACCTTACCTTGATCGTCATACCGACGAACCGACACTATTGCCTGAAGATGCGGCTGCTGTTCAAATTCATCTACCTCTGCCTTACTCATGACACCACCTTGCAAGTTGAGCGAGTGGATTGATGCGGTTGACAAACGGTTGTGGTAATTGTCATCAACTGCACACAGATAGCGTTTAGCATCAACGTGAAATCGTATGCAATCTATTACTAGCGGCGGAAAAAAATTATCAAGTAATTTTGCTCCGGCTGTTTCATGATATTTATCATCCGTATCTTGCATCGAAAACATTCCAAACTCACTCGTGAAATGTCCGATGTCATGTAGAAGGGTTGCCACGATGACAGTCTCTGTTTCACCGGCTAAGTTGGCAAGGTGCGCACCCTGCAACATATGTTCAGCCATGGTGACCGGTTCACCGAGATACTCCTCTTGTCCGCGTCGTTCGAATATTTGTGCAAGAAATTCGACAATATTTTTTGAAGTTAAATCATCAAAATTATTCGCATCTCCGATCATATCTCAGCCTCCGGTGCACGTTCTTCCAGTGCTGCAAGCGTGGATAGAAGCCCGTCAATGTCTGCATAGCAGCCTTGTAACCAGCGAGTACCGCTGCTGGCTTCATATGTAGTTCGCCCATGAAGCACTCTTGTATTGTTTACGATAAAACTCTCGCCCGGCTCCAGTTTAAAGGTTATGCACATGGCAGGATCGTCAATTATTTCGGAAAAACGTCTATAGGCTCGATAAAAAATCGGCATTTGATTATAAGGAACGTCATTGATAGGTGCTGCGCTTCGGTTGTTGAAACGTACTGCATATAGTTCACCGTCAGGCGTTAATTCAATCATAGGCTTTTTGGCTGTAAGATTTATTCCTCCACTCCCACGGTATTCGAATCTTGCACAATGGTTAGTTATGCAGTCAAAACCTTCCGGGTCTTCTTCGCGCAAACGTAGTGCTGCCTGAAATCCATCCACGATCTGGCTCTCACCTCCTTTGGCCGAATTTTCGAGGCAATAGAGTATCTGAAGAGTGGGTACTGGATCTCTGTATGGATTGTCAGTATGGGCCTGAAGGCCCAGGCTTGTGTAAGCCAGATTGTCTGGATTGACGATGGTTCGAACGTCGAATAACTGACCATAATTGGTTTGTCGAACATACCCGAACCAGTCAACAATAGTTAACAACGCACCAGGCCGTACAGGTCCCCCCTTTAGCAGGGCAATGCCATATTGCCGTACACAGGATAACCATTGTTTTAACTGTTCCATATCAGTTGCACAGTCATCATAGAGCGATGTGACCGATGGAAGAGAAAAGTTCGATGTCCAACTGCAGGCACCGTCTGGCATTCGTTTCTGTACATTGGGAGGGGCCAGATCGTAGCGTTGTGATCTTAACCAGTGGTGTGGGAAGTCTACGGTGTATTCTTCAGGCATAAACCGAATGCTGACAACGTCATCAAGCGTAAGAATTTTATCGATATGAATGTTGTCTGGTATCGCATCTAGTGTAATCAAACGCTGAGAATTGTTGACAGATCGCGTTTTTTCATCTAGTGCATTATCGCGTAGCCAGAACGCATGAAATCGCGATCGGCTGCCATCATCCCAGAACAACTCGATAGATTGTCCTTCGTCGATACATTTTGCTGACAGGACTCGTGGAGGCGTGCTGATCAAAGGTCAATCCAATAGTTGGTTCAATTCACGGCTGTGCACAAACTGTGACGATTCCACTCTAATTAAGACAGAAATTGTTTCATTCCGCAATGAAATTTACGACCTGCAGTTGTCTTGAAGATTGTGCTAGAACCGTTAGTCCAGACAGATTTTGCTTGCTAAAGGGTCAGACCCTTTGCATTGCCTAGTGGGGTTTGTGGCCAAGGAGCCTGGTGAATCAAAATGCAGAGAATGCTGGAGAGAGCTTTTTTGGATATCGATCATAATCTCAGCGCTTTGGAGAGTGTTTGGCCATGTCGTAGGGTGCATTTCCACGATCGGCCCAGGTAGTGATAATAGGCGGCGGTATTATTGGCTGTTCAGTCGTCTACCATCTGGTGAAACCGGGTTGCAAGGATGTATTCGTGCTAGAACAGGGACAGCTTAGTTCGGGCACCACTTGGCATGCGGCCGGACTGGTAGGTCAATTGCGTAGCCGCTAGCTGGCTGAAAATATGTCTGGATTTGTCAAGTTGTTATTGTGCTTTTATCCCTTGTGGTTTGCCATTCCTGACCTGTCAACGACTTGACTGATTTTTTAGTGTTCCAGTTTCCCCTATCGAAACTTGGCAGGTAACATGTTGTTAGAATTTTTCCATCAAGATTATTCATTCTCAGCCGAAACTGGCAGATTGTTGTACTTCGTTACGCTGAACTGCGACCTGACGTGTCAGTCTTTTCGAAATTCATGGGATCACACGACATGTCGATTTGGTTGATGAAACACATACCCGATGTCTCTGCGTAGTAAGGTTGTTGGTACGCTTTTAGGAGTTTTCCTCCTGTATGTGCTCACTGCCTGGCTGGTTCTTAACTTTATCCACACTCCCGCATTTGAAGATCTTGAAATTCGCAACGTCTCAGAACAATTGCAAAGAGTGCGCGAATTCATAGCGACTGAGAGTTCTGATGTAGATTTACTAGTTACGGATTGGGCAGAGTGGGACGATACAATGCTCTTCGTCAGAGGTGAGAACGAGGAGTTTTATGAGGATAACCATCGCTGATGGGTATCTAGGCGAGTTAGGAATGGGTTTTGGTGTCATTGTAGATGCTGAAGGTCGTGTTGTTTGGTCGCAGTCTTACTCTGCTGATCAGGAAGTCATGCCTTTTGAAACCGTTTTTCCAGATGGAATTGCGCCTTATGGTCCTCTACTTAGTCCAGAGAGGCATGATGAGCAAGTCTCCGGATTGATAGATACCGCTAGAGGGCCGGCCATTGTGTCATCTGCCGCTATCCTCTGGAGCAATAGAGGAGGGCCAGCAGGTGGTCATATGGTTGTAGGAAAGCTACTTGACCACAATCGTATGGATAGGATTGGACAGACCGTGTTGTCTGAAGTTGATCTTCTTTCGGTGGATCCTAAGTCGGTTCCTCTTGCTATCAGGAATGTTCTTGATGATCTGTCTTCAGGTAAAACTCCCTATTCGTTATTAAAAGAAGGTGAGGTCTTTATTTATCCTGACTCTACTATATGATATTGAAGGAAAGCCATTGTCGCTACTACGCGTGCGTGCTAAAACAGATATCACAACGTTAGGTGCGCATACTTTGCGCATCACAATTTCCATGCTCATATTCGCAGCTCTACTGCTGACTCTCACACTATGGTTGATACTAAAGGGGATGTTGCTCCTGCCTATCGAGCATTTGACAACGATATTACGAGGGGAAGATCCTGATAAAAACGGAGGCAATGGTGAGGTTCATCTGCTTTCCACGGTTAATCGTCTCAGTGAGTCACGCGGCTCTATTGCACAGCGTAATGATGAAATAGGAGAATTGATTAATGCGTTTAACGATCTGACTAGCTCTTTGTTAGATGCTACCAATAGCGTTTAGCAAATCGCTCATGTCGATGGACTCACCGGTCTTGCTAATCGGCGTTTGATGATGGAGCGTCTAAGTCGTGCCATGATATCCAAAGATAATGACTGTGCGTTTGCAGTTCTATTCATTGATCTTGATAATTTCAAGAAAGTTAATGATCAACTTGGACACGATGCGGGAGATCAGCTTTTAATCGAGGTAGCGGCGCGAATCAGGTCTGAAGTAGGTCCTGATGCTAATGAAGAAGGCTCCGAAGATCATGATTCAAACAATACCATTGCCAGACTTGGAGGTGATGAATTCGTCGTTTTGTTAAACGCGCTGAATGTCTGAAGCCTTGCCTCAGATACGGCGTCAAGAATTATCACCTCTGTCGCTGCACCATACATTATAAATAATACTGAATGTCTGATTGGGGCCTGTCTGGGTGTTGCTGTTTTCCCGGAAGATGCCACTGATCTGGATGCTTTACTGGCTAACGCTGATGTGGCTATGTACGAGGCAAAGAAAGCTGGAAAAAATACATGGCGTCGTTACATAGCAAGCTATTCCCGTTTATCCCAATAAAGCACGAATTTTCAACAGGACTCAATAACAGTAGCTTGTGTTCATTCGGAAAATGGTCAATTGCTTGATTTACGTTTGACTATAGTGCGTCTTTAATGCTCTGTATCAAGAAGCGATTGTAAAACCTGTTCAACGGGCTACTTAGTTATATAGAAAAACCTGCGACTTTGCCTGGTTTGATCATGCCGTGATCCCGCTGAAGGAAATCGCTTATTTGTATTTTTTCGAATTGTTGATTTTGAATATCAGTAACGACACGTTACACTACAAAATGAATCAGAAATTACTGTCAAAGCCATGGAGATAGGGACTGTATGTCACTACGATTTCAACGAAAAGAAGATACTTTGGTTTCAGCGATACGTCTCAAGCTTGAATTTTCCAGTCTCGAGTATCAAAAGTGGGGTGATAATCAACGTGCCTTGCCTGGTGATTGGTTAGTTGATAACGATGGAGATGTCTACACGGTTGCGGCAGACTCATTTGCACAAACCTACGAAAACGTTAGCCCAGGTAGGTGGCGAAAGTGCACACACATCTGGGCCACGCAAGCTTTGGTAGATGGCAGTGTGGAAACACAGGAAGGCCGATCTCATTACAAGGCAGGTGATTGGATAGTCTCAAATGATGAAGCTGGAACCGATGCGTACGCAATTAGCGCAGAAAAATTTCAAAGACTATATGAACCATTGTAGTAAAGTAGGCTTACCTGCTAAGGAAATTAGAACATGAATAGAGTGTTCGTTATTCGTGGATTCAACACCAAAACAGATTCAGCCGGTAACGAGGTTGACTTTGAACACATACATACTCAATTGATAAAGCCTGCACTGGATCAATGTGGGCTAACGGGAGGCACTACTGAAATAATCAAGGATACCGGTAATATTCGGACAGATATGTTCGAGTTGATAATTCAGGCTGATCTGGTTATTTGTGATATCACTGTACATAATGCTAACGTTTTTTATGAATTAGGTGTGCGTCACTCTCTAAGAAAAAAGCACACGGTCATGATCAAGGGATCACCTTCTGCGGATAGCACACCGTTTGATCTGGCTACAGACAAATACATGGGGTATTCGATCGCTGACCCTCAACTGTCCGTAAAAGATCTGGTTAGTCGAATTCAAGCAACGCTACATTCACAACGAGAAACAGATAGCCCTGTGTTTCTTCTACTGCCTTCACTATCAGAGGCAGATCCATCTGAGATAACTGCTGTGCCGATAGACCTGGTAGAGGAGATTGAACGTGCTGAAGCCGTCTCTGGTGCGGCTTGGCTACGTGTGATTGTACAAGATCTGGAGGGCGAGCGTTTCGAGCGTGACGCATTGCAGCGTATCGGAATTTCCCAATGGAACATCAAAGATATGCACGGTACGCTAAGCACATGGGAGAAAATACGAAACAAAGATCCAGAACATTTTACCGCAAACCGCATACTAGCCAATGCGTATGAACGTCTCTATCGAAAAACAAACAATCAAGAACATCTGGAGTTATCGAACCAGGCAATTCGCACATTGCTGGATTCAGATGAGTGCTCCATCGCACAAAGAGCAGAGGCACTGGCTTTAAAGGGGCGTAATAAAAAGACGCTCTGGCGATCCCCAATAGCCAGTGCAGTTGATGTGTCTCAGGCATGTATTGCAGCTATCGATACAAAGGCAATTGACGCCTATCACTCCTACAAAGAAGCATTTATGTGCGATCTGAATGATTTTTATCCAGGCTTGGCTATGTTGCAGATGGGTTTTGTGCTTAAGGCTCTTGCAGATCACCCGCGTTGGGGAAACCTTTTTCATGGTAATTCCCGGGATGCGAACAGATTTCGTGAGGATCTGCATTTTGATCTGCCTGCTTTTACGCATGTGGTAACCACCGCTATAGAGCGCGCTCAGTCGGATTCGGAGCGCAATGAGCCAGAATGGGCAGATGTAGCAAAAGTTGATTTGTTGTTTCTGACGTTGCCGGATGATGATGCTGACAATAACAGCGCTATGCTGATACCCGCATACCAGAATGCCATCCCAAGGCATAAACGATTTGTATGGGATGCCACGCGAGGCCAACTAGATTTATTCAGGCAGTTGGGTATTAAGGCTCAGGAGGCGTCAGCTGTAATTAGCCATTTCGAAGAACCCGCTGCAGCTGAGCCTCTGGAGCATCTTGTTGTTTTTGCAGGTTACACACCTGATACGGATACTGTTAACTCACGATTTCCTGCCAATTGTGAGAGTAAGGCGCGTCAATTGATATTCGAAGAAATCATGAGCTTGCAAAAAGAAACCAGAGAGGAAGAGAAGTTGACGGTTCTTGCGTCCGCTGCGCCTGGAGCCGATATACTGGCACATGAGGTCTGTAAAGAGCTGGATATCACCACCTGTCTCTGTTTACCCATGCCTTCTGAAACTGTTGCTCAAGAAGTCTTCAAGGAAGCAGATAGTTGGCGTGAGCGTTTCATGAATGTGCTCAATGACAACCAGAATTCATATTTGCAGATGTCAGCTCTTGACGGACTGCCTCGCTGGTTGCAGGGGCGCGATGATATTGATCCATGGGAACGGGGAAATCGTTGGGTGATCGAACTTGCCAAAACATGGAATGCATCTCGAACCACTCTACTGGTATTCTGGAACGGGCAAGATTCCGACGGCACAGGCGGGACAGCCCAGCTGGTCCGCCTGGCCAAGGCGTCAGGACAATTCACCAGCGTGCGCCAGATTAACACCGCCCGATTGCAAGAATAATTCGGGGCTGAATTTTCAGAAGTTGCGCCAGACTGAAAGCCTGTTTATGAATGCAGAGACACCAATATCAAAATATGAGTAGCGGTTACGCTGAATTGAATAGCGGGATCTTTGCGCTAATTGCTCTGATATCTCAATGAGAACTGTGTAGTTAAACCCAACTATCTTGTCCGATAGAGGTGTTGACAAAACTAACTTTCTTTACCCCAAACAGCGTTGAGTAGGCTTACTGTCACATGCTGACAAGCCGCTGATTCAAAGGGTAATCTGCAAAAAAATCTTCTGTGAATTTGCTGATTCTAGTGCTCACATTAAGGTAGGATGCACACCCTACATGTATCAACCTATGGGAACCTGTCATGGCAAAACCTATCGTGCTTATTACGTCTGCAAGTGGAAGAATCGGTAAGGAGCTGATCGCCTTGTTAAGGCAAGCAGATAAGTTCACGATCAGGGCCTGCTGCTACAGTATGAACAAAGCAGAGTCTCTTAAAATGCTGGGTGCGGACGAGGTCGTAAAATTCGATTTAAATGACAACTCAACATGGGATGCCGCACTAGAGGGCGTATCTTCAGTATATTCTGCCTCTCTCGACCCAATGCTTGAGGGGCACCTGGCATTCTGCGAAGAACTGGGTCGTCGCGCCGGGCAAATCAAGCACGTGGTAAGAGTTAGTTGTATGGGGGCGGATACCAACACCGCTTCATACAATCCCGAGATACATGCCTCGCGCAAGGGGGCGTCTATTCCATTAATGTTGCAACATTACTGGTGGGGCGAGAAAGCGCTAATCGATGCGGGCCTGACCGTCAGTGTCCTACGTAATAATTTTTTCATGAACCATTTACTAAAAACCGATTGTGACAACATTCAAGCTGATGGGTGGTTCAGTAATCCGCTGGGTGTGGCTCGTAACTCATTTGTTGCTACGCGGGATATAGCGACAGCCGCGTCAGTTTTGCTACTGGAAGGACCTGAAAAGCATGGTGATAAATTCTACGACCTAACGGGGCCAGAGCCTCAGAGTATGGATGAGATTGCTGCAGACTTGAGTCGAGCCATGGATAAAAAGATCGAATATCGTGCGCAGAATATGGCCGACTTCGAAAATGACTTTGGCAGTACTCGCGCAGAATTCTTTGAGTATCTATCAAATGGGTTTTATTGCAGATGCAGCCCTGACTTCTACAATCTGACTGGAAGTAAACCAACTTCATATTTTGATTATCTGACCACTCAGGGCGCTAGTGGTGAGACAGGACTTGATGAGCTGTGGCAAGGAAATTTATGGAAAAAAGGTGAGGATGCCATGAAAGAGGCCGCTGAGGTGACGAAATAGGCGCGATAAATCCAGAGGTCGATGAGGCCCCATTCACTAGACGTGACTTTGTTCTTTACGTAACAACAGTCTTGTGCTGGTCAGCTTCTTGGTATGCGCTGAAGGTCAATTCCAGTTTCTCAGTGGATCCTCCCGTTTCAACGTGTTGGCGGTTCGTGCTGTCAGCCGTATTGATGTTCTTGTATTGCATTTTTTCAAATAGAAAACTCCATTTTTCGGGACGAGCACACGTTGCGTTCGCCTTGCTTGGGATTTTTCTGTTTTCGACAAATTTTATACTTTTCTATTATGCATCGACGTATCTGGTATCCGGTCTTTTGGCTGTTGTTTTCTCGATTGCCTCCATCGTAAACCTAGCCATCGGTGTCATGCGAGGGGATTTCGCTGGACCACGACGTTGGTTTGGGGCGGTAATTGGCGTAGTCGGTATCATTTTGTTGTATTGGCCAACGCTAGGGATGGGTGTAACTGGCGGGCTTGGTCTTGCGTTATGTCTTGGCGGTACCTTATCGTTTTGTATCGGTAATCAGATTAGTCAGTCGTTAAAAGGTAAGGACATTCCAGTAATGTCAGCATCGGCCTGGGGAATGGCCTACGGAGCCTGTTGGAGTGCGATTCTTGCTGGGATTGCGGGACTTCCTTTTGTTTATGATCCGGCTGTCGAATACACGGTTTCACTGCTTTTTCTGTCGATCATATCTACAGTTCTGGCATTTTGGGCTTATCTGAACCTGGTTCGTAGCATAGGTGCTGGACGTGCGGCCTACGCTACGGTTATGTTTCCTATTTTCGCATTACTCTTATCGACTGCTATGGAGGGCTACGAATGGACACTGCTGGCTATATTGGGAGTAGCTCTGGCACTTGCCGGTAACTTGTTTGTTCTGCGTGGTGTACGTCAGTCTGGCGCTAAAACGCATTCACCGGTGGTGTAAACCCGTGCGTTGACCTGATCAGAGTTACTGGTTGCTAAAATCAGGCAAACTCCTTTGACTAGTGTTGCCGATGCGTGAGCAACCGAAGTGGCTATAATCGAGTGATCAGGTTCTCCTGTTTCATGTTCTTTCGCTAATTTAAAGGAGAACAACTCGTGCGTGATTCGCGTTTTGACTGTCTTTTCGAAACAGTGCAAATTGGTCCGGTACGCACACGCAACCGGTTTTATCAGGTACCACACTGTACTGGTATGGGTCACCGTTATCCCCAGGCAGAGGCACGTTTACGTGGCATCAAAGCGGAAGGTGGCTGGGGGGTGGTATCAACACAAGAAACAGAAATCCACCCAAGTTCTGATCTGACACCATCTAATCAGGCGCGCCTGTGGGGCGCTGCCGATATTCCCTCGTTACGTTTGGTGACTGAAGCCATTCACGAACATGGAAGCCTGGCGGCTATCCAGCTGGCACATAATGGTCTGCATGCCCCTAACCGATATTCTCGCGCAGTTCCGTTAGCCCCAACAGATGCGATAGTCGACTGTGATGACCCGGTTCAGGCAAGAGCGATGAGCAGGGCCGATATTGCTGAATTCCGTCGATGGCATGTAGCCGCTGCGCACAGAGCAAAGGAGGCTGGATTTGATATTATCTATGCTTATGCCGGGCACGAGATGACACTATTGCACCATTTTCTTCTGAAACGACATAATCAGCGTACAGATGAATATGGTGGGTCAACTGAAAATAGACTACGCCTGTTTCGTGAAGTCATTGAAGATACCAAAGAGGCGGTAGGTGACACCTGTGCGGTCGCGGTGCGGCTGGCAGTGGATGAATTGCGGGGTAGCGAAGGCATGCAGCATGACGCCGAAGCCCGCGACATTATTGAGTCGATTGCGGAATTGCCTGATCTTTGGGATGTAAACCTGTCGGACTGGTCTAATGATAGCCAATCATCGCGTTTTTCCAGCGAGGGTTTTCAAGAGGAATACACATCGTTTGTTAAATCAGTAACGACGAAGCCGGTTGTCGGGGTTGGTCGCTATACATCACCGGATACCATGGCCAGACTGGTTCGGAAAGGTCATCTGGATTTGATTGGTGCCGCTCGACCGTCTATTGCGGACCCATTTCTGCCAAATAAAATAGAAGCAGGTGAAAACGAATCCATTCGTGAATGTATTGGATGTAATATTTGCGTCATGGGCGACAACACATGTAGCCCTCTACGTTGCACTCAAAACCCTACTATAGGCGAAGAGTGGCGCAGGGCCTGGCACCCGGAAATCGTTCCCGCGTTGTCAACTCGTGAATCTTGTCTGGTGGTTGGTAGTGGTCCGGCTGGCCTCGAAGCTGCACGTACGCTTGCTCAACGAGGTGCTGATGTCATTCTCGCAGAGAAACGTGACGTTTTCGGTGGACGAGTGACGCATGAGGCCTCCTTGCCTGGACTGGCTGTCTGGGCCCGGGTACGGGACTGGCGGATGTGGCAGTTGCAACAATCACCAAACGTCGCGCTATATCTACAAAGCGAAGTGTCTGCTGCGGATGTGCTGGGATATGGAGTAGCGCATATCGCGCTGGCCACTGGCGCCTCATGGCGAGTTGACGGCAAGGGCCGTGCTCATCGCACGGCAATGAGTTTTCTGGATTCATCGCGAGTACTGACTCCGGATGATCTGATGAAGAATGGTGTGGCGGCTATCAAGCGAGAAGGCCCAATTGTAATATATGATGATGACAGATTTTATATAGCCAGCGTTCTAGCTGAGCTCTTGGCGAACTCAGGTAAGGAAGTTGTTTTTGTAACCCCAGCGCCTGTTGTCTCACCTTGGTCTGAAAACACTCTGGAGCAGGTAAGAATTCAAAATCGCCTGATCAAAAAAAATGTGCAGATAAAACCTCTCTTTACTTTGAATGGCATGTCCCCTGACACCGTGACATTGTCACCTGTGTATAGCGGCACAGATCAGGAAATAGCCTGTTCTACGCTGGTATTGGTAACGTCTCGCAAGCCAAACGATGAGCTGTGGCATGAGTTGCAAGCATTGAAACAACAGTGGTCTGGCGCCGGAATTCAATCTGTAAGAAGAATTGGTGACTGCAATGCGCCGAGCCTCATCGCTATGGCCGTGCAAGCAGGACATGCCTACGCACGTCAAGTGGAATTTCAGGAAGAGGTGGAACCGAAGCGCGAAGACTTCGGGCAATTTCCTTAAACAAAAGCACTGGTGGTGGACAAACTCAAATTGCCACCGCGGGTAAATCCAGGCGATTAATGAAGCCCGGTAAACCATTTGGGAGAATATGGAATGAAACATCCGCAAATCATCGGGTGGGCACACAGTAAATTCGGCAGGGCTCCACAGCCAGATCTGGAACAACTCATGGCGACTGTCGTACCCGATGCTCTGGAGCACGCCAATGTCGGTGCTCAGGATATCGATGGTATTTTCGTAGGCGTCTATAACAACGGATTTTCGCCACAGGCATTTGAAGGAGCGCTGGTGGGTATGGCGATACCCGAATTGGCGTGTGTTCCTTCTGTGCATCTTGAAAACGCTTGTGCAACCGGCTCGGCAGCGCTATACAGCGCATTGGACTTTATAGCTGCCGGGAGAGGCGAAATGGCTTTAGTGGTGGGTGCTGAGAAAATGAGCACGATTCCCACACAGACGGCGGGTGAAATTATGTTGAGCGCCTCCTACAGGTCAGAAGAGGGGGATGTGAACGGTGGTTTTGCAGGAATATTTGGGCAGATCGCACAACAGTACTTCGACAAATACGGCGACCATTCCCATGAACTAGCCATGATATCTGCGAAGAATCATGCTAACGGGATGCTTAATCCGTTTGCCCATATGCAAAAAGACTTAGGCGTAAACTTCTGCAATACCGTCACTGAAAAAAATCCGCTGGTAGCAGGCCCCTTGCGACGTACTGATTGTTCTCTCATATCAGATGGTGCCGCCGCGATCGTCATTACACATCCGGACATTGCGAGAACAATGAAAAGAGCGATAGGTTTTCGTGCTCGCAATCAAGTCAACGATGTACTGGCCTTATCCAGACGGGACCCGACCGAATTTGCAGGTGCCAGATCTGCATGGTCCAAGTCACTGGAAGAGGCGGCGCTTGCATTGAATGATCTGAGTCTGGTGGAAACTCACGATTGTTTTACCATTGCAGAACTTCTAGAGTATGAAGCGATGGGCCTTGCAACCCCAGGCAAAGGTGGAGAGTTGATTCGAGATGGCGTGACAACACGTGAGGGAAAATTGCCGGTCAACCCATCAGGTGGGTTGAAATCCCGCGGTCACCCATTGGGAGCCACTGGCGTTTCACAACATGTCATGGCAGCCATGCAACTGGCAGGTGAGGCTGGCCCCATGCAGTTACCTAATGTTGAATTTGCTGGTGTGTTCAACATGGGCGGTGCTGCAGTTGCAAACTATGTATCCATACTGGAGAGAGTTCGGTGAGTCCGATCAGCAACCGGGACGAAAAACTGCCGTGGACAACACGCACCTCAAATCTTGCGCACTTTTTAAGTCGCAATGCCCGTCGCCTGTCTGACAAGCCTGCTTTGATCCAGGAAGACTGGTCACTCACCTGGGCACAGTTGGATGCCAGGGTCAGTGCTTTATCAGCGGCGATGAAAACACGTTTTAACGTGCAGGCCGGGGACAGGGTGCTCGTGCAGTCTGCCAACAACATTCAGATAACCGAGGTGATGTTGGCATGCTGGCGTATCGGCGCTGTCTGGGTGCCATCAAATTATCGCCAGCGGCCGGATGAAGTTGCCTATCTTGCTGAAAAAGCGGAGGTGACTCTCATGGTATGTGAGGATGATTTCCCGGATCATGCTAGCGCGTGTCAGAGTGCAAGACCGGAATTACATAACGTTATCTGTATTGGCACCGGCTTTGGAACACCCTACGAAGCATTGTTAGTGGAGCACGAGGGTACAGACATTGCCAACGTAGCTGTTGATCGAGATGATCCGTGCTGGATGTTTTTTACCTCTGGATCCACTGGTCGCCCCAAGGCTGTTGTACTGACACACGGGCAGTTAAATTTCACGACGCTAAACCATCTCAATGATCTCCTGCCAGGCAGCGGACCGAATGATGTCAGTCTCGTGGTTGCTCCGTTATCCCATGGTGCCGGTATGCATTTGCTGGTTAATATTGCCGCTGGTGCCTGCTCGGTTCTGTTGCCGCGCGGTAGATTTGAGCCGGCTGTTGCCTGGAGTATGGTGGAACAGTATGGCGTTACCAATATGTTTACGGTACCAACTATTGTCAAGATGCTTACGGAGCATCCTTCTGTAGATAACTACGATCACTCAAGTTTACGTTATGTTATCTATGCTGGAGCGCCAATGTATCGTGAAGATCAGAAATACGCACTACAAAAGCTTGGACTTGTATTGGTTCAGTATTTCGGATTAGGAGAGGTAACTGGTGCCATCACTGTTTTGCAGACTCACGATCATCACATCGAGGATAGCCCTGACGCTAGAGTCGGTACGTGTGGTGTAGAACGCACAGGAATTCATATCACCATACAAGATGATTCCGGCAAACTCCTTGATGCTATGAACACGGGTGAAATCTGTGTAGCTGGCCCTGCTGTGTGTGCAGGCTATTACCGAGACGATGAAGCTAACGCCAAGGCGTTTCGAGATGGCTGGTTCAGAACCGGTGATCTGGGGCATATGGATGCTCAAGGCTATTTATACATCACAGGTCGATCCTCTGATATGTACATTTCGGGGGGAGCCAATGTCTATCCAAGAGAAATTGAGGAAATCATGCTAACCCATCCTTCTTTGAGTGAGGTTGCGGTGCTTGGCGTTCCTCACCCGCGCTGGGGTGAGGTCGGGTTAGCAGTGTGTGTGTGTGTCAACGGGCAATCGGTTGGTGAAGAGGAATTGCAGATGATGTTGGTAGATCGACTTGCCAAATATAAATTGCCCCACCATTTTGTCTTTTTTCACGAAATGCCAAAGACAGGTTATGGCAAGGTAACTAAAAAACTTATTCGCGAGGAACTGGAAGCGAAGGGACTATTAAATAAAGTAAACTCATGAATAGTCGCGACGTGATTAGTCACCCGGGACCACGTTCTGAATGCGGGGTGGTTTGTGCACAGGGTAAGATTAGTCTGCACACTGTGCATATAAAGGCAGGGGATATTCTGTTGAACGCCGTCTCCGGGTTTATGGATGTCCTTGGATGTGACAGTGGCGTATTGGTGCTGGACAAGATCGATATCGGTCCTTTCGATTACGTGATACCCAGTCATTCGACTGATGAAATGCATGTAGCCTGGTACAGCGAGACGCATGCTTGTCCATCCGCTCGAATTCAAAGTGCGACAGCTATAGTCGGCAAGCGTGACGGTGCATGGTGGATTCATTGCCACGCTCTATGGGATTCAGGCGGCGAGCTCGGAATGGGACATCTGTTGCCTGATAAGGTTATTGTCAATGAGGATGTGTCTGTAACGTTGCGCGCGTTTACCGGGGGCAGTTTCAATGTGTCGCTAAATCCGGAAACTGCATTCGAGATCTTCCATGTCAATGGTGGAAACACTGATGGAAACGCACTTATTGCCAAAATAAATCCTCATCAAGACCTTTATTCGGCCACTGAAGAGTTGTTGTTGCAAGTAGGGTTTGAGCAGGCGATAGTATTCGGGATTGGAAGCTTGATTGGTGCACACTTCAAGTCAGGAGATCCCATGAAGAGTCCCATTTCGGAGGTTCTGATTTTGGACGGAGCCTCTTGGGACGGATCTCTCTCGCTACCCGTTCACTGCGTTGATACAGATAACAGGCTTTTTCATGGACATCTGCTTAAAGGGTGCGCGCCTGTCTTGGTAACATTTGAGATAATGATTATTGAAGGAAAAGCATAACGAAGTGCACGTTTTTCATTTTGTTAACAAGTCCGGATTGACGCCTTTTTTTGAGCAGTATTTGCTCTTCTAAGTACGATATGCTCGGAAAAATTTGTGCAATATGGGCCAATTAGCTGGTTACCGGTTTTGTAGACTAAAACGTCGGTCAATATTGTTATGCTTAGCGTGAATAATCATCACGTATTCTAGAGATCAATAATCCCCATGCCAGCGGGCATTAACACCTTCACGCAGTTTCGCCAGTCGCTGGCCTTGGCGAGTCGTTTTGATTCCAAGCGTCTGGCGCAAATAATGGCCCTCAATACGACGTCTGCGCTGCTGCAAACGGTTGGTTTCTTTTCAGTGGTGCCATTTCTATATCTGGCAACTAACCTTGAGAAACAAACCGACCCGCTACCAGTCAGTATGTTGAATGATCTTCTGGGCGCTATTCCATGGCCAATAAATGTGATTTATACAGGTATCGTATTTGTTGCTTTGACGGCCATTGCTCACCTGGTTAGTTTGTTTACCGCCTACAAAACTGAAATGTACCTTTCGGCGTTGATGCGCGATCTGCGTCTGTCAGTTTTTTCTTCGCATCTCAACCTTGATTATCCCGAAATATCCAGACTAGATCACGTCAAACTCGAGAAATTGCTGCACGAGGACATTGACATGTACATGGATGACGTTCTGGATCCTGCTCTGGATATTTCTATTGAAGCGCTGTTTCTTGTGTTCCTGTTGATGGGTTTGCTAATTCTGGCTCCGATGATGACGCTTACTATTCTCAGTTTGCTGTCTCTATATTTTTTGGCAGCTCATCTATTGCTGGGTAATGTTCTACAGAGAGGAAGTGTCAAAATAGACCAACTATTTACCCGACTCTATAGAACAACGCGAGAATCCCTATCAGATCTCAGATACATACACATTCACGGTGCAGCTGAATTTCATACTTCGCAACTGGCTGAGACGTCGAATGAACTTGCGGTTATTGGTCCCCGGTTGGAACTTTGGGGCCTTTTACCCAGACCCATTATCGAGATATTGATTTCCATCATTGTCGTTGCCGTGATAAGTCTGGCGTTGCTTCAAGGCGATTCACTGGCCACGCTAGTGCCATTGATAGGGTCCACGGTATATGCGCTATATCGGGTCATGCCGTCTATGCAATCCATGTTCAAGGATATCAGCAGCGTAAGAACCTACGGACATGTCACTGCTATCATTACAAACGCCCTGGACGTGGACCATTCAGTCTCGAGCGTCAATGTTTCCTGCCCTCGAAATGTACCTGGTAACGAGATTGTGCTTGAGGGAGTTTTTTTTCATCACAGAACCAATCAGCCGTTGCTGCAAAACATTAATCTGTCAGTGGAGAGGGGACAGCATATCGGGATCATTGGAGAAAGCGGAGCTGGAAAATCCACATTGCTGGACATACTGCTACTCCTGCAACCGGTATCCGCGGGATCAATTCTTAATGATGGGCTGATGTTGACTCCGGAAGATGGTGTTGCCTGGAGGCAGAATTTTGGGTATGTGTCCCAGCAGGTGGTGTTGTCCGGCACAACCGTGGCTGACAATATCGCCTATGGCCTACTAACCGATCAGCGAGACATAGGTCTGATGTCTCGGTGCGCTAGAGCTGCCGGAATTGCTGATTTCATCGAAAACGAGCTCGATAATCAATACGACACAATCGTGGGTGAAGGCGGAATGCAATTGTCTGGTGGTCAGCGACAAAGAATAGGTCTGGCCCGAGCCCTGTACCGCCAACCCCTCATTCTTGTGCTGGATGAAGCAACAAGTGCACTGGATAGCTCCACCGAGGAGGTAATTCTTGGTAATTTTCGCACTGATTTCCCGGGTACAACCATTATCTCCGTAGCGCACCGTGCCTCGTCACTGGCAACCTGCAATAAAATTTACCAGCTTGCTAATGGTTGCCTATTGCCATATAAATCAGAATATATGTCATAACTGCAATTCATCCACAGTTTGCGGTATACCTCAGAAGATAGGTAACAAGGTGTGTAAAACGACCCCATACCGTCATTTACAAGCCGTTATCATTCACAGTCAGGGATTAGACCCATGGCGCTATAGAGCCGGAAATTATTCTGTGAATTATTTCGTGTCTTGACGAAGTTTAAAACGCTATGAAAATGGATCCGCATGAGCGAAAAATCTGAACTCTCAAATTCGATTGCGATAATCGGCATGGCGGGCCGCTTTCCAGAAGCTGCCTCTGTTAGCGAATTTTGGGAAAACCT
Organism: Granulosicoccus sp.; assembly: GCA_045106855.1. Classification (GTDB taxonomy): domain Bacteria; phylum Pseudomonadota; class Gammaproteobacteria; order Granulosicoccales; family Granulosicoccaceae; genus Granulosicoccus. The sequence goes on along the minus strand of JBGCFI010000074.1, from coordinate 72,083 downwards.
TTGTAACGGTGTGGACAGTGTTACGGAGATTCCGGAAGATCGTCTCGAACCAGCAGATACACACCTGTTCAAAGACAATGTCAATTATGTCAAGCGAGCAGCTGTAGTTGATGGTGCGGATGAGTTTGATGCCGAATTTTTTGATATCTTTCCTGGCAAGGCTGTTTCAATGGATCCGCAACATCGTCTATTTATAGAATGTTGCTGGCATGCGATTGAAGACGCCGGGTATTCTCCTGCCGATCATAATCACTCGATCGGTGTCTTTGCCGGATGTTACATGAATACCTATTTACTTGATGCGCTCAAAAAGAACCCTTCGGTCGTTCATGAATTAGCTGATGTGTTTCATGGTGGCTCGTTTCAGAATGAGATCGGATTCGAAAAAGATTATCTTGCGACGCAGGTGTCCTACTATCTGGATCTTCACGGTCCAAGCCTAACCATTCAAACCGCCTGTTCTACATCGCTCGTTGCCATTGCCTCTGCCTGTCAGAGCCTGGTAAATGGGGAAGCTGATATGGCATTGGCCGGGGCCGCCACCCTGAGGTTTCCACAGCAAAGAGGTTACCTTTACGAAGAAGGCGGAATGATGTCAAAGACAGGTCGCTGCAGTGTTTTTGACAAATCAGCGGACGGAACACTATTTGGAAACGGTGTAGCAGCTGTATTATTGAAACCGTTGAAAGCAGCTCAAAGCGACGGTGATGAAATATATGCAGTAATACGCGGTTGGGGGCTGAATAACGATGGACGCCGCAAGGCTGGCTACACAGCACCAAGCCCGGATGGACAGATTGAAGCCATCGAAAGAGCCCAGACAATGGCTGGAATTAGCGGTGACACAATATCCATGGTTGAAGCTCACGGGACAGGAACTCCACTCGGAGACCCGATAGAAGTTGAAGCATTAAGTCGAGTTTTTCAAAAAAACAACCCACATAAACAATATTGTGCACTTGGGTCAGTCAAGTCAAATATTGGACACCTGGACTGTACCGCAGGCATTGCCGGATTGGTAAAGACTGCGTTGTCTTTACATCATCGAAAAATACCCGCCAGCCTGCACTTCAACGAGAAGAATCCTGAGATCGATTTTGAGAATAGTCCCTTTTTTGTAAACACTACCTTGTTGCCCTGGGATTTTCACAGCGGACCCCGCCATGCTGCGTTGAGTTCTTTTGGTGTTGGCGGAACCAATGCACATGTGATACTGGAGGAAGCACCGCTTCGTTCTGCACAAGCTGAAGAGTACGAGTCGACGGTGCTCATGACATTTAGTGCACGCGGTTCACTGGCTTTAGAACAACAAGTCTCTAACCTTAAGCGTCACGTAGAGAACTATCCTGCGTTAGAAATAGCAAGCATAGCGAAAACCCTGAATACCGGTCGATCGGTGTTTGCTCAAAAACACTACCTCGTTGCCGGCAGTCGAAAAGAAGCTATCGAGAAGCTAAAGAATTTCTCGTCTGAAACGATTGATTTTACTGATAAGCCCCGTTCTGGAGAAAATGTGTGTTTTATGTTTCCCGGTCAGGGTGCGCAACACGTTCTGATGGGTAAAGATTTCTTTGCAAGAGAACCTGTATTCAGGCGTGCATTTGAGGTTTGTTCTGAAATATTGCAACCGCATTTGGAGGAGTCTTTGCAAGATCTTCTTTTTGAAGGAAATCCAACCTCGACCTCCTGGCAAGACAAAATTACACAAACGCGTTATGCGCAGCCGTTGATTTCGGCAATAAGCTATTCACTTGCACAGCTCTGGATTTCCTGGGGCGTAAATCCGACATCTGTAATTGGTCACAGTGTGGGTGAATTCATGGCTGGGAGTCTGAGTGGCATTTTCTCCATTGAAGATGCACTAACTCTCGTCGCAGTTCGTGGTCAGTTGATGCAAGGGCTTCCGCGAGGTCGAATGATTGCGGTGTCGGCCAATGCCGAATTTCTGGAGCCACACCTTAACCAGGTCGATATTGCCGCGTCTAATAGCCCCCGCCTCACAGTATTGTCTGGTTCAAGCTCAGATATTTCCGAAATTGAACATAAACTGGGCGAGATGGAAATCGTTACACAGAAAATACATACCTCGCATGCTTTTCACTCCAGCATGATGGATCCGATTCTGGAAGATTTCCGTAGTAAACTTAGCTTAGTAAAGCTAAATGAGCCGAAAATCCCCATGGTTTCGACAGTCACTGGGACCTGGCTCGGGAACGAAGAAGCATGTTCTCCAGACTACTGGGCGGCCAATATTCGAAAGCCAGTTAGGTTCAGTGAAGGCATGCTTACGCTGGAATGCGTGCAGAGTGGATACCTGCTGGAAGTGGGACCTGGGCAAACCCTGTCAAGATTAGCGCAGCAACATAGCGGTATCAGAGAAAAGCATACTGTCATGACTAGCTGTTCACATCCAAAATCGGAGTTAAAGGATCTCGAAGTCTGTTATGACTCTGCAGGTAAGTTTTGGAAATATGATTACCCAATTAATATTGGACTAGTGGGCGACAGTTCGAATGTACTGAGAGCTCGCCTGCCTGGATATCCTTTTCAACGTAAACGTTTTTGGTTTTCGACCGCCGAGGCTGATTATGACCCCACGAGGGTCGCGCCCGACAATACCGGACAGAAGCCTCACACAAGCTCTCAGGATCAGGAAGTATCTTCGCACAACGCTGAAAATGTACAGAACTTGGTCGACCGACAACTGGAGCTTATGCGCGAACAGCTTAAGGCGCTTCAGTCAGAGCGACAATCCTGAAGGAATGTATTGATCCCGTGAAATCAATGAACACACAAAAGAGAAAAGTAACTGATTCAGTCTGCGAGATCTTGTTTCAGCTCTCTGGTATCGAGCTGGATGATCGCAACTCGGCATCGTCATTTATCGAGCTAGGCTTTGATTCGCTATTCCTTATTCAATTTAGTACCAGAATTAAAAAGGAGCTTGGTGTGGATGTCACTTTTCGACAAATGTTGAGTGAGATTTCAACCACCGAATTGTTAATCAATCATATCGATTCTTTGGCTGAGCCTAAACTATCTTCGGATACAGAATCCAGAAATATTGCGGAAGATATTCGTACGAACACAGCCGTCAACGATGAAAAAGCACGCATTGATCCTGACGAGTCAGAGACAGAGGAGCAATTGGATGAATTAAAGTATCGCCAAAGTCAGTCTTCTGCAGTCACAGATTCTAATGTTGATTTTTCCTCTCATGAAAGTATCTATTCAAACACAGTCAGTCAATCCTCTAAAACGCAACTTGAGTCGATTATCAGTAAACAGTTGGACATCATGTCGCAACAATTGACTGCTCTAACCGGTAGAACAGTGCCGGGTAACGTCTCCGCTGAAAAAAAATATCGCAAGGCTGGTACTAAGACAACTCGAAAAGCAAACACGGTTGCGGCGGTGAGACCACCGGTTTCCAAACCGCTTCATGCCATCAATATTACTGCTCCCGAAACAATTGATGGTGCTAAACGAGAATCTTCAACGATTAATAAACCGCAACCGTTTGGAGCAATTGCCAGAATCCAGACAGGCGCTAGCGATACATTGTCGGATGCGCAGAGAGACTGGCTGATCAGGTTTACGCATCGTTACAATACGAAGACGGAAAAATCCAAAGCTTTTACTGAGCGATACAGAGATGTACATGCTGATCCACGCGTGGTTTCAGGTTTTAAACCTGCATTAAAAGAGCTTGTTTATCCGATTGTTGCAAAGCGCACCAACGGTTGCAGAATATGGGACCAGGACGATAACGAGTATATCGATGCTCTGAATGGGTTCGGTTCAAATTATTTCGGTTATGCCGATCCTGATATAACCAAAGCAGTGGTTAACCAACTTTGGCAAGGGTCCGAAATAGGGCCTCAAAACCCTTTAACGGGTGAGGCTGCGAAACTGATTTGTGAGTTTACAGGTATGGATCGCGTTGGTTTTTGCAATACCGGATCTGAAGCCGTTATGGGCGCAATGCGAATAGCCAGAACGGTAACTGGAAAGGATCTTATTGTGATCTTCAGTGGCTCATATCATGGAATATTCGATGAGGTTATTGTCCGTGGAACACCACAACTGCATTCCGTGCCCGCCGCACCTGGAATTACTGATGACTCTGTTAAAAACGTATTAGTGCTCGAGTATGGATCCGAGGAATCGATTTCCATTATAAAAAATAGAATTAATGATATTGCGGCTGTGATGGTAGAGCCCGTTCAAAGCAGACGTCCACAATTCCAGCCACGCGAATTCCTACATACCCTTAGAACGATTACTGAGGAACATGATGTTCCCTTTATCTTCGATGAGGTAATAACAGGATTCCGTACCGCACCTGGCGGAGCTCAGGAATTCTTTAATATCAAAGCCGATATTGCTACTTACGGAAAAGTCGTCGGTGGAGGAATGCAGATTGGTGTTGTAGCCGGTCGTCGAAAGTATATGGATGCGTTAGATGGCGGAACCTGGAAATTCGGTGATCGCTCTGAGCCACAAGAAGCAGTTACCTATTTTGCTGGCACATTTGTAAGGCATCCTGCGTCTATTGCGGCCTGTGTGGCGGCGCTCAAGATCTTAAAGAATGGAGGTCCTGAGCTTCAACAAAATACGAATATACAGACGGCGGAGTTGGTTAAAACACTAAACAGTTTTTTTGTGGAAACCGGCGCCCCTATCAAAATAAATTATTTCGGATCGCTGTGGCGAATGGAATTTGAGGAAACATCAAGCTACGGGGATTTGCTTTTTTATCTGATTCGGGACAAAGGAATACACATTTATGATCGTTTCCCTTGTTTTCTAACACTCAAGCATACCGAAGAAGACGTCAATAGCATTGTAAATGCTATCAAAGAGAGTGTTGTAGAGCTTCAGAAAGTAGGATTTATCGAATCCAAAAAAAAAACATCAGATGAACTCCTCGCGAAGAGGGCACCTGTTACAGACTATCCTCTAACGCGCATCCAATCGAATATATGGTTAACAAGTCAGTTTAGCGAAGAAGGAAATATCGCGTATAACGAACCAGTATTACTAAAGCTTTCAGGTAAGTGCGATCTTATAGCTATACAAAATGCCATAAAAACTGTATATCAGCGACATGATGCGCTGCATGCCAGATTTAGTCCAGATGGAAATTTTCAACAATTTCCTGCGCCAGCGCCACTGCAGCTTCCGTTACATGATTTGTCCCAAAACGATACTGATACCAGTGATAAAAAACTGGAAGAATTAGTAGACAAGATAAGTAGAGCCCCGTTTGATCTTTCTATAGGGCCGCTAGTAAGGATTGAAATAGTCCGGCTCGCCGATGATAAAACTGTATTGATTTGTTCAGCCCATCATATTGTGTGTGATGGCTGGTCCTGGAATACATTATTGTGTGAAATAGGAACTGTATACAACGCCACGGTTAACGGAGTTACACATAGATTTGAAGGAGCGGATTCGTTCCGTGATTTTGTAACACAAGACTACGAGTATAATTTGGATGTTAAGGATGCTCGTTTAATCGATCATTGGGTTAAACAACTTTCTAATACGCCTATTTACCTTGATTTGCCAACTGATCGTGTACGCACTCCTGTTAAAAAATTCAATGGAGACACCATTAAGCATCATCTTCCGGAGGATACTTACCGTGCTCTTAAGGTAATTTCTGGACGCGAAAATACCAGCCTGTTTACTGTGCTTTCTTCTGTATTCATGATATTAATTTCAAGAATCAGTCAACAGCAGAAAATTGTCATTTCAACACCTGTGGCCGGCCAAATGCTCAGTGGGAAATTTGATCTGGTCGGTTGTTGTATTCGCTTATTACCGATAGCCGCAGATATCGATGAGGATCAATCCTATATTGGTTTTCTAAACAAGATGAAAACCATCATTCTGGATGGGTTTGAAAATATAAATACTGATTTCACGGGCTTGCTGAAAGAGCAGCAATCCAACTACAAAAGTAACAGAACGGCTTTTTCAGAGGTGTGCTTCAATTTGGATAGAGATGAAGCAGGCATTGAATTCGGAAGATTGACATCAACCGTTGAGCAAGCGACCAAGATAGCTGTAATAAACGATATATTTTTCAACGTCAATGAAGGTCGAAATGGTTTGAAAATAGACTGTGATTTTAATACAGCTCTATATGACCGATCAACAATACAACGGTGGATTAAGAGTTTTGAGGTTCTCTTGTGTGCTGTTACACAAGCACCTGAAGCATCTATTAAAAGTCTAAATAGTATGCCTTCGGATGAACGAGGGTTTCTGCTACAACATGCTCAGGCGGAACGTTTACCTGTTCCAATCTCAGGGCAAATTGACCAGATATTTGACCAAAAGGCTTCTGAGATACCAGAGGCAATAGCTACAATATCCGGTGAAGAAAAACTTACGTACTCACAGATATATCAACAATCCAACATGCTCGCAAATCACCTGCGTCACATGGGTGTAGAGTCAGGGAATAGACTTGGTATATACCTGGATAGATCTCCTCTGTGTTTAATTGCAATTCTAGGTGTAATGAAAACGGGTGGTATTTGTATTCCGTTAGATCCGTTATACCCGGTAGATAGAATTCGTTTGATGATTGAAGATTCAGAAGCTAATCTGATTCTAACTTCCGAAAAAATACTAAACGATCAACTAAAAAATAATTCCATATTCGTAGATAAACTGTTTGCATTGGACAAAAATTGGCCAGATATCAGCAAACAACCTCGTGAATTCGTTGGAGATAAGAACACCCGGCAGAAAACTGCACTAATTCTTTATACATCCGCATCAACCGGAAAACCAGCGGGTGTCAGAACACTCCACTCAGCCCATTTACGACGATTTGAATGGATGTGGAGGCAATTTCCGTTTTCAGAAGCTGACTTATGCTGTCAGAAAACCAGTCTTTGCTTTGTTGATTCTGTATGGGAGCTTTTTGGACCGCTTCTTAAGGGGGTGCCTAATGTCTTTATCTCTGAAGATACACTCATAGACACTAATAAATTTATCGACGTAGTTGATGAAAACCGGATTAGTCGAATCGTACTAGTGCCTTCGTTGTTAAGATTGTTGATTGCGAGTGCAAGACATAAAGACTGCAGATTACCAGCTTTGCGGTACTGTTTTTCCAGTGGAGAAATTCTTCCTGTCGACCTTGCTCAGGAGTTTAATTTACAGTTTCCTGATTGCAAACTGGTTAATCTATACGGGACTACCGAGGTGTCTGGTGATGCCACTTATCACGAATTCGATCCTGTTAATGATAAACAAAAGGTAGCGATAGGTCGACCAATTGACAATTCCAGCGTTTATTTACTGGATAGTTACAGAAATCTTGTTCCACAAGGTTCTATTGGCGAAATATGTATTGGAGGTGAGATTCTTTCCGCTGATTACAACAATCATGAACAACTTAGCGCTGATCGTTTTATAACTGGAACATTTACCGATGTTGATCTAGAAGATTCTCAATCACGGGAAATCAGGCTTTTTAGAACGGGCGATCTGGGAAGGGTGTTGATTAACGGATCAGTTGAGTATGTTGGACGTAAAGACATGCAAATTCAGGTTAACGGAATTCGAATAGATCCTGCGGAGGTAGAAGCGGTTATTGAATCGCATAAAACTATTGCGCAATGTTTGATTGAGTTCGTGGATTCAGCTTTATCCAATACCGGAAGTGGCAATAGAAGTAGGCAGCTAGTAGCATATTTAAGAACCCACCATAATGTTGCAATAGATGTAGCTGACATTAGAGATCATGTGAAACGGCTTTTACCCCAATACATGGTTCCTCAGCAATTTTTCCAACTTAGCAGCTTTCCGTTAACGCCAAACGGTAAAATAAATAGGGAGCAGCTGTCCAAACAGCCTGTTTCCGTTTTGGTAAATACGGTTAAAACACGCATGCCCAGAACACAGGCAGAAAAAATATTATTGCAAGTGTGGTCTGAAGGGCTAGGTTTGGATGATATCAATATGGAGGATAGCTACTTTGATCTTGGTAGCTCATTCACTCTCATAAAAATTATAAGTGCTTTATATGAAAAACATGGCATCTCCATCGCAATTCAGGATTTTCTGCACAATCCTACCCTCGAAAACCTAGCGAGTTATATTGAGCCACAAATAGCTTTGTCTAGAGAGAATGCGCAATTTTCTATTGGAGAGCGAACAATAATTTCGTTGCAGGAAGGTTCTGATATGACACCGCTTCTGCTCATACCACCAGCAGGTGTTACGGAAATTTATTTTATGCCAATGTTGTCCAAAATGGATGCTTCAATTCCGGTTTACAGCATAAGCCCGGATGAAATAATGAATCACCAGAGTATAACGGCTTATGCAAGACACCTGGCAGAAGAGTGGACTCAGCTTTGTCCAGGACGGCGATGTGTAGTTGCTGGCATGTGTATGGGAACCCACTTAGCCTTCGAGCTAACAAACCAGTTATTAAGAAAAGGCCATGATGTGCAACTGCTTACTGTCATAGATCATGATGCACCTGAAACGTCAGTTGGTCGAATTAAACACCTTTTTTCAGCTAAAGGTCCAATGGCACCTGCTGTCAGGGCACTTCAGCATCTGAAGGCTGGGAGACTGGGTCGATTGTATTTGAGGGCATCCATCGCAATAGAGAGAAACTTCGACAAGGATCTTGACCATTACATGAAACTCCTGGAATGGCAGAACAAGATTTCGAGTGACTATGAAGCGGTGCCGTGTAACACCGATATTCTGCTGATTCAGAGTGAGGAGTACTCGGAATCCCGTAATCTTGCACAACAGTGGTTACGTCTTACTACTGGCAGTCTAGTGGTAGAAACGCTTGATAGTGTATTGCACGATGACTTCACTGAGGATGAGCCTGAGCCTTTGTACCGAGTGGCGACCGTACTTGACCGTCATTTCAGGAATTTAGTGACAAAAGTAGGACCATCATCTTTTCAGAATGAACAGGATGTTCCGTAATACAAGGTCACGCGGTTGAATTCTGCAGTGCATTTGTCCTGTTAGTGCAGGATCTGCTTAGGATCTTGTGTTTGCGTAAATTGTTCGTGCAGACTAGTCTGCGGTATGGACTTCAGGCTCAGCGTTTGTATAATCAGGTGGCAGCATCAGTTAGCTGAGATTTCTCAATCCGCTGCCAGAACCGCAATCGGAGCCGTAATCCCATGAACGACTTGCAGATCAATATTTCACCAGCGACCCACCCATTAGACAGGCTGTCAGAGGCTGAGTCAGCTGCTGCCGTTGCGCTAGTCAAGGCTGACTCCCGGTTCGGGACTAAGATGCGTTTTGGCAGCGTCAATTTGCATCCACCACAAAAGTCAGATGTTATCCAGTTCAAGCCAGGGTCACCATTTGACAGGGCCGTAGATATTATTCTGCTGGATCTTTCTGACGGTTCAACGCACGAGGTAACTGTCTCTATCACAAGTGGTGATTTTTCGGATTGGACCCGTATAGAGGGAGTACAGCCTGCAATAATCCTGGATGAGTTTTTCGAGGCTGAAGCTACAATCCGCGAAGATGAAGGATTTCAGGCAGCGTTGGCAAAACGGGGAATTACTGATATGGACCTCGTTACCGTCGACCCTTGGTCGTCAGGAAATTATGGCGATCCAGTAGAAAACGAACACCGGATTGTTCGCGGTATGGTATGGGTACATGACAAACCCGGTGACAATCAATATGCAAGGCCGATTGATGGGCTTTCCGTAATCGTGGATCTGGCCACGAGTAAAGTCATACGTATCGACGACGAGAAAGTATTTCCGGTGCCTGCCGAGTCGGGAGACTGGTCGAGGAAGTTTGTTGATAACCCACGAGAAGGCGTCAAACCCATTGAGATTGTTCAGCCTGATGGCCCGAGCTTCAAGGTCGATGGGGATAGAATAAGTTGGCAGAAGTGGGACTTACGTGTTGGATGGAGCACACGGGAAGGTCTGGTTATCAATACAGTGAGCTACACAGAGGGTGGAGAGGTTAGACCTGTTCTATATCGAGCATCGCTGGCGGAGATGACTGTTCCTTATGGAGATCCCTCTTCAACTCAGGCACGCAAGAATGCCTTTGATGTTGGCGAGTATGGCTTGGGCATGCTCGCAAACTCGCTCAAACTGGGTTGTGACTGTCTGGGTGAAATCCACTACATGGATGCGCATGTTTGCGATGCGGCGGGAGAGGTTGTACAAATTCCACAAGCCATCTGCATTCACGAGGAAGATGCTGGTATATCCTGGAAACATACGGATTTTCGAACCGAGGATGTAGAGGTGCGACGCCTACGTCGACTGGTCGTGAGTTTTATTTGTACCGTGGGCAATTATGAGTACGGTATTTACTGGTACTTCTATCAGGATGGACGTATCGAGAATGAAATCAAACTCACGGGAATTCTGTCTACCGGCGCTATGTTCGATGGCGACACTCTGAAATATGGTACGGCGCTAGCGCCTAATTTATATGGTCCTAATCATCAGCATTTTTTCTGTACCCGGCTAGACACTCAAATTGATGGCACAGCCAACACCGTGGTGGAGGTCAATACACTGCCAGCACCAGCCGATGAGAATCCATGGGGTAATGCTTTTTACGGGGAACAGACAAAGCTGAACACTGAGCAACAGGCAAAACGTCTTATCGATCCCATGTCAGGACGCTTTTGGAAAGTCATCAGTAATGAACGAAAGAACGCGATGGGTGGACCTACTGGATACAAACTTATGGCCGGAGAAAATATTCTCCCGTTCGCTACCGAAGGTTCATCAATAAAACAGCGTGCTGGCTATATGTGGAACCATCTTTGGGTAACTCCTTACGATCGTGATGAAAACTGGCCAGCCGGAAAGTACCCCAATCAACATGTCGGAGGTACGGGGCTTCCTGAATGGACACAAAAGAATCGATCGATTGATAATACCGATGTCGTGCTTTGGTATGTGATGGGTCATAATCACTTGCCGAGTCTCGAAGACTGGCCGGTGATGCCCGTAGCAAGTATTGGATTTACGCTAAAGCCGTCAGGCTTTTTCGACCTCAGCCCGGCGATGGACATTCCGGCTTCTACTTCCTGCAAGTAGTGATTTGAGACGTGACGGTATAACTTACCACTGCATCGACCTTGCGACCTAAAGGCGATGCGGTGAACAAACCAAAAATGGGTATGTTTGCAAGTGTTGCAGAGTGTCGACGTTCAGGGTGCAGTCATTCTTGACTAGGTTCCGAGTGACTGCGTCAGCTCCCATAGTCTTGAATCAATCTCAACAGCATCAGGCAGTACCCGGTTTTTACCCGGCAAACGGGCGCCTTCCTGCTCGTCAATTGCGTCACTCAAGCGAGCGAGACGCACCCAGAACTCGTCACCCGATATAGCATTGGGATCCAGCAGAAAGTAGAACTGTCCCAGATTATGCGGCGGTCCATCTGGCAGTTTGAGTCCCTTGACATCGAGCGAGTTGACGCTCCCGGTAACAGCCGCGGCCAGAATTTCGGCCATCAAACCAAAGCCGTACCCCTTGTACCCACCCGTCGAAACCAGTGAGCCTTTTAATGCTTCACCCGGATTTATTGTTGGTTCGCCTTTGTCATCAATTGCCCAGCCAAGTGGAATATTTTCACCAGCTGCCGCTGCCATTGTAATCTTGCCAAGTGCTACAGCGCTGGTACTTTGATCAAATTGAAAAGCAATACCCCCAGATTTATCAGGAATGGACATTGCTATCGGATTAGTACCCAGAACGGCTTTATGGCCGCCCGGAGGAGATACAACGGCAGAAGCATTGGTGAACCCGATACCGATTAGCCCTGCCGCCGCAATCTGTTCCGTAAAGTATCCCAGTGATGTACACGTATGAGAATGACAGACAGCTAGAGAACAGGTCCCAGCCTCGTTCACAACACCCAGAGCTTCTGGCAGAGCTTTGAAAAATGCAGATTGTGCAAATCCGAAACCTGCGTCTACCTTCACTATGGCAGTTCTGGGACGAGTAATTACTGGCTCAACCGTTCCATTGACTCGGCCGGTTTTTAGTTGAGTGCAGTAACTTTCCAGATAGTACAATCCGCAAATGATATTGCCAGTGGCTTCGGCCATGCGAATGGCTTTTGCAACCTCGGTAGCTATCCACTCCAATGCACCATGACTAATCAGGGCTTTTTTGCTGGCTAATTCTATATCCTCAAGGGATACGGTGATTTTAGTCATTATGTCGATACCACAGTAGCACTAATGAAAACAAAGAGTGTTAGTAAGAATTGGTCTAGAAAGATTTATGTGTATACCATTGAGCAAGTCAGCAAACCTGTGTGATAGTTCAAGGTGTTGTAAACATCGCCGCACATAGTAAGGAAAATTAGATCGCATCAGGTAGGGAGGCCAGCGTAGGCAACACGTGCTGTGATCGTGCTGGTAGTGTAATTGATTGCGCAGTGCTACGGCAGGTTTGCGTCAGAATACCTTTGTCAGATATGTTCAATAGAGCAGGTACTTTCCATACGCCAATACTTTTCAAGAATGCGCACCGGTCCGGACACGTGTATACGGGTATGCAGGCGAATATCGGCGCTGGATGCACCGATCAATATTTCAAATTCGCCGGGTTCAACAATACGCACCCCGGCACTGCCGGTGAAATTGAGCATATCGACAGGAAGTATGAAGCTGACACGAGCACGTTGGCCGGTTGCGAGTTCCACTCGTCCGAAACCTTTTAGTTCTTTCACTGGTCTGACCATCGAGGCCAGACAGTCCCTTACGTACAGTTGAGGTATCTCGATACCAGCGCGCTTACCAGCGTTATGCAAGACAAACGAAAGCCTGATGTCGCCTTTTTCAATGTCGACTGACGCTTTTTCCAGGCTGAGGTCGTTATAGGTAAATTCTGTGTATGAGTGACCATGTCCAAATGGGTAATTACTGCCAAAATGTCTGGCGATAGGTGTGCCGGAACTCTTGAATTTGTGGTTATAAAAATAGGGACTGGCACCCGCGCTTCTGGGTACTGATAGTGTTAATCTACCTGAGGGTTCCACTGCACCTGTCATAACATTGGCAAGCGCAAGTCCTCCTTGTTCTCCACCGAACCAGGTCATAACTTGCGCTGCTAGTCTGGACTCCAGACCGCCGAGGTTATAAGGTCGGCCACTGCTCAGAACGGCGACAACTGGCTTTCCTGTGGCCACTATGGCTTCAAGAAGATTTTGTTGAACACCGGGTAGATCCAGAGTGTCAGCATCCGAACCTTCGCCAACAGTCCCCGTCTGGAAGATGCCAGACAGATCACCGATGCACACAACAATGATATCTGCAGCGTTGGCGACATTTATTGCTTCATCGATAAGATCCAGTCGGGTAGACAACAACGATTGGATATCCAGGCTAACGTTGTCATCTATATCGCCGGGAAAAACCGGTGCCCCAGCGCCTCGTGTTTCAAGGATATGACAACCTTGAGCGTGTGTGATTCTCTCTTTGCCACATACGGTTTGAAACCCGTTCAATATCGTTATGACGCTGGCAGCATCATCTACTTCGTTCTGATTAATCAGATGTACTGGAAAGCTGTAATCCCCTAAAAGTGCCAGTGGGTCATTGGCTGTCGGTCCGATGACAGCAATGCGAGAATCAGCGCTCAGTGGAAGTACTCCGTTATTGTCAATGATGGTGACTGACTGCTCGGCTACTGTCCGCGCCAGCGTAAGCGAGGCGTCGCTTCGCAGGTTTATAGCATGCTCGTCGGTGTACGGGTATTCAAACAATCCCAGACGAAATTTTTCCAGAAGAATGCGCTTCACTGTGGCATCAATGGTTTCGAGGCTTATCAGTCCTCGTTCCAGAGCCTCTTTCAAGTGTGGTGCGCAATCGTCTCCCGGCAGTTCCACGTCCAGTCCGGCATTGAACGACAAGGCCGCCGCTTCCGCCCGGTCTGCAGCAATTCTATGATGAGTTTGCAACAATGTGACCCCAACATAGTCCGCGACGATCAGTCCGTCAAAGCCCCAGGTATTCCTCAATATATCGGTCAGCAGAAATCGTGATGCATGAACGGGCTCATTGTCGATGTCATGATAGGCAGGCATGACGGAGCCGGCATTGCCCAGCTTTACGGCCATTTCGAAAGGCAGCATAAAGTCATCGTTTAGTTCTCTCCAGCCTAAGTGCACTGGGGCGTGGTTTCTTCCACCTTCGCTAAACGAATGACCGACATAATGTTTTAACGTTGCCAGTACTCTTCGATTTTCACCTTGCAGGCCCTGCACATAGCGCGTAGCCAGTACACCGGTAAGGTAAGGATCTTCGCCAAATGTCTCTTCTGTTCGACCCCATCTTGCATCTCGCGCTACATCAAGTACCGGTGCCAGCCCCTGGCGTGCTCCAACAGATAGCGTTTCAATGCCGATGGCTTCGCCAACTTGATGGATAAGGTCGGGATTCCAAGTGGCGCCGTAGGCAAGCGAGGAGGGGAACAATGTCGCATCGCGTGCCATCAAGCCCGAGAGACATTCTTCGTGGGATAAAACCGGAATACCCCAGTTAGTTTCTTCAACAAGAAACTTCTGAAGAGAATTTAATGCACGAACACCTTTCAGAGGTGTAATGCTTCGTGTCCCTAAGGGTCGCGTTATCTGACCGAGACCGTGCATCAATCGCTGTTTTATAGTTTCGGAATCACTGCTTCCGGTGAACTGATCTGCTCGGGGGACATGCTCACCGGACTCATCAAGGCATAACCAAAGTGCGTGAAGTTGAGCGAGTTTTTCGTCCAGGTTCAGATGAGCGATCAAGTCATCAACCCGTCGTTCAGGAGATAGGGCTGGATTTTTGTAATCAATCATTTCGACTGGAATTTTTTGTCTTGTATATGTCGGTTTGTCGATCCTGGCAAATGTAAAACAGAAGCTATTACTTCTCCGGAGTAAGCATAGCTTGAACCTCGGTCATAGTTTCACCGTTACGTATTCGATCAAAATCAAGTGCTAAACCGCCTTCTTGTAATGTTCTTTTGTAAGTGTGAATTTCATAGTCACCAGAATCCAGGACATAAAGTGCTCGCACCGTTAGCGTCATACCTTCAAGCCCTGCCCATACAAACGGAGCGCCGTTCTGTGCAACCGGGTCGTAGGATACAGTGTGACCAAAGACATTTTTTTTCATTGCCGATGCAAAGATCCCGGGACGTGATGACGGGGAAAAATTTATGGATGTTTCATTTCTCTTCTGTTTGCCGTCCGGGCGGTAAGTGATGGCAGTCCAACCAATCGTGAACCCGTTTTTTTCCCACGGCTTTATCACGACCGCCAAATCTCTCTCGGAGACTTCACCTTTGACGACGTTAATAGAATTTCCGGTGTAGGTTCCGAAGAAAGGTTTTAATTCACTACTGTGCTGTTGATCTACTTGTGAGGTGCATTGAATTTGCAAGAGACACAAAAGTATCAGGGTAATTCTTGACAACATGACTAATTTATCGCTCAGAGAAAATTGTGTTTATGGAGAGTCAAAAATACTTATGAAGATATATCCTTAAGACTATTCCTATTTGTGTCTAGATATAAAATTTCTTGGTGCCTGTGCATTTTTTGACCATCGAAATCCTGTTAATCTCTCTAAAGAGGTTAAACCAGACTGTTACGTTAACCCATTTTAGGGAAATCTGGTACTCAAACGCCTAT
Organism: Granulosicoccus sp.; assembly: GCA_045106855.1. Taxonomy (GTDB): domain Bacteria; phylum Pseudomonadota; class Gammaproteobacteria; order Granulosicoccales; family Granulosicoccaceae; genus Granulosicoccus. The sequence continues at coordinate 56,399 of JBGCFI010000074.1, read as the reverse complement.
TCAGTATAAATTCAGAACCAGAAAGAACTTATTACCCCTTTTGATGTGAATAATCACGCGACACACCCGTAATCACATGATAGGTTTCCGGCAACCTTGCAGTAAGATTCGGGAGCAAGCATGGACACGTCTAAATATCGCCAGAATATTGATGATTTTCAGCGCAGGCTCAATCAGCTTTCTCAGGAGGCCACACGCAGGACCTACACCGATCGTACTACAGGCGCGCAACGTAATGTCCGCGTCATGATTGATACTACGGGAAATCGTACCCGCAGACTACCGGGCGGTGACGACTACAAACGCATAGTGTGGTACGGACAACGGCGATATCTGTCAGCCTGTAGAATATTTGCATTGATGGATAGACTTAAAACGCTCGAAAACTTAGCGCCTGGCATCACGGTATCTCATACAGACGCATACTGGCAATCGGTTAGTGGAACACACGACACACATGCTTGTCATACCTGCCCGGCATTGTTGATGGTCAATGGGCAATTACCAACGCTTATGAGCAGTAATACAGGTTGGCGTCATCACGTTATAAATACATTTGCGGATTGCATGCTAATGCCTAAAATAATCAATGATATTGATGGAATTATTGATTCGCTAGAAGGGCGAAGTGCGTTCCGCGACACCGTTAAATCGCTGTTGGATACGCCCGACAAGCACTGGTCAGATGCTGCGCGAGACTATCGCGAACTGATGCGAGAATATTTTGCACCGCTATCTGAACTAAAACACACAGATGATCATAGGATTGAGGTCCTACAAGGATTCTATGAGGGACTCTTCCTGACATCTGCCAATGCAGAGATCAGGGTCTTTCAAATGAATCTTGAGAGAAGCCTCTGAATCAATTGCCTGTCTACGGATTGTCCCAGTCCACATATAGTTCTTTTGGTCCTCGAAACGTTATGTTAGCCGTGTATTGCAATTGCTGTTTGTCAACGATTCGCAGACTCGGTAAATTTCTAGCCAATGCTTCAATGGCAACTGTCGCCTCCAGGCGTGCAAGGCGAGCCCCCAGACAAAAATGTATGCCATGTCCAAATGATATGTGTTTGCGCGCGTTTTTACGTCGAATGTCAAATTCAGCAGGTGAATCGAAGATGTCAGGTTGATGATTGGCTGCACCGAGACTCAGAAACACCTGGGTGCCTGCGGGAATGTCAACACCTGCAATCCGGGTATCCATATTGGTTCTGCGTCTCCAGCTGGTTTGAGGAGACTCAAAGCGCAGAACCTCTTCCAGAGCATTGGGAATTAGTGATTGATCTTTACAGATGGCATCCCAATTACTCCGTTGTGGCAACAAACATAACAAAGTATTAGTCATAAAGTTACTGACAATTTCATGCCCTGCGAATGAGTGACCATAGATTATGGATTCAACTTCCCGGTAGGTTAATTCTTCAGGATTTGCCTCATGCGCATCGAGGAGTTCTGATGTTAGATCATCTTTTCGGTGCTTGAATCGCTTAGCCACAAATTCACGGCAGTAGCGCCAATATCTGAGCATATTTTCGGCAATCTCAACCTGTTCATCGTCGTCGGGATTGCCCCATGTGAAAGCTAAGCGGTTACCAGTCCATGAAATAAGTTGCTCGTCATCAGATTCGTCAAAACCAAGAAAGCGAAAAATAATCTGCCCTGGCAATGGATGACCAAATGCTTTCACAAAATCTATAGGCCCACCCTTTAAAATCATGGCGTCAATTAATTCCTGACTGCGCCGCCGTATGTAAGGTTCCAGAATTTTCATGCGACGGCCAGAAAAGCCTTCGCGTGTATATTTTCGGATGGTAGTGTGATCTGGTTGTTGTCTATTCGACATTACGGCTACAGGATTGAAATCTTCGTGGGCAAGAACCTTGGCAGCACGCTTGCAAATCGGGAATACAGGATCCTGGACATTGCCCGATGAATAAATTTCGTGATTACGAAAAACCTCAAGAAGATCTTCCATTCGTGTTAATACGAGATAGCCCATTTTTGGGGAATAAAAGATCGGATCTTTTTCCCGGATTTTCGCTAATTGCGGATAAGGGTTTTTCAGGTAGTCATCGGTGAATGTTGTGAATTCGTGGTCGACTGGGCAACCGCTGGGTTGCGTCTGAACCGGAATGCTAACGTTGTGATAGGCACCATCGTCGCTTTTACTCATTTCGCGGTTCTCCTGAGATATTTCTATTTTTCAATATGCACAGTTTACGATGAATTTATCCAGTAGGGGCGCGCGATCTAACTAAATCTATGTGGTTGGTCGACCAGGGTAACAGACGATGTACATAGCCTGAGACAGGCACAAGCGGTGTTTGATTACTTACCTATGATTTCGCCGGACTCGAGAAACATATTGTTTGTCGACTATGCCAATGTTGCAGTAATAGGCGTGTGTATGGCAGGACCACAGCAGGAAGTGGAAGTGGCAAGCGGCTAGCCTTGTGGCAATTTCTTGTAAAGGAAGATCCAGTAAGAACCCGTAAGTTGATGCGGATAATAGTGTCTGTAGCTGATGTTTATCTTCAGAGGTACTGGACTGACGATATCTAACCAACCGTCATGAATTTTTCAAAAAATAGTGTCAGGCTTTCAAAATCATCCAAAGGTAGTACGTTTGCTATGTACTGATCGGGGCGCACGATAACAAGTGCCCCATTAGTACGATCAACTCCGCGGGTATCAAAAATATCCCGAGCGCCTGTTGTATCAGCGCTAAATATCTTTTCATAATCGGTCAGCCCAAGTGCACCTTTTGTTGGTAGTAACAGGGGTGGCATCTTCTCGATTGATAACTCATGATGGGTAGTCTGGAACACTGCACGTACATCGAAGAGACTATCTATATCCGACATGCTGTTTGAAAGTTGCACGATCGGGCTTGACGTGTTATCGATTAAAAACTTGCAAAGGTTTGACACCGGATTGTCAAGCTGGCCTGTATCGGTTGCATTGGCAAAAACAATAATGCGCCAGCGTCCATCTGCCTTCATGGTGTGTCCAAGTTGCACTCTGTGCGCGTCACACAGCCGTATGACGATATCGGAATGAAATCGCATGCCTACGATCATGCCGGTAGCCAGCTTTTGGTTGATGGGCGAGCAAGTAATAAGAGAGGAGGTATAACGTGTTTCAACTCCTGCCGTGAAACGTCCATGTTTTTTAAAATATTGCTGAAACTGTTTTTCCTCAGCCGCCTCCTTGGGCTTTGCGCTGAACAACCTTGCCATTTCCTTATCGAATTCGATGAGTTCTCGGGCTTTTTCCTGTCGTTCCAACGAATAAGTATGTAATAGATCCGGTAATGCCTGAGAGCGAAGTACAGCAGCCAGTTTCCATCCCAGGTTAAACGCATCTGCCATCCCCACATTCATTCCTTGCCCGGCTTTAGGGCTATGGGTATGGCAAGCATCTCCAGCGATAAAAATATCAGGGGAAAGAGAAACTCGATTGTCGTCAGAAACGTTATCAAAGCAGTCACATACCCTTTGACCGATTTCATAGGCTGACCACCATGGTACTTCCTTGACGTCCAGTGAGTAGGGAGCAAGGATTGCTCGCGCTTTGTCCACCAGCATTGAAGATGATACTTGCCGGTCGCTTGCACGTTCGTTACCACGCAGTTCGTCCAACTCAATGTACATTCGGACCATGTATCCACCTTCCCGTGGAATTATTAACAGGCTACCGTGGTCGGCGGATTGGATGGCAACCTTTTTACGTATGTCCGGGAAATCTGTGACGGCCAGAATGTCCATAACACCCCACAGTTGGCGCGCTGATTCGCCTTTTAGTTGCTGCCCTATATATTCACGCACTTTGCTTCTTGAGCCATCGCATCCCACTACATATCGAGCATGAACAACCTCTGTTTCTGACTCCATGCAATTAAAGGTTGCGCTTAAGGGATAGTGGTTGTTTTCCGTGCGGACGAGTGAGACAAGATTCCGATTGTAATCAGGCGCGAGCCTGCATGAACTGTTTAGCATTTTTTCAAGGTAGAAGTCGTGCACACGTGCCTGGTTCAGGATGACATGAGGCATTTCTGACAAGTCATCTTCGACATCTGGTATGAGATCAGCTCGAAGAATTCCTTGTCCGTCGCTAGCAGGACGCCAGAATGCGACCTCATTGACCCAGTAAGCCTCTTTGAGTACTTTCTCAGAAAACCCGAAAGCCTCGAACATCTCAACTGAGCGACAGGCGATGCCATCAGCTTGACCCACTTTGAGTGGTCCGGATTTACGATCGACTATTTTTATTTTGAGTTCAGGGAATGCACACAATTGGGTTGCCAGCGTGAGTCCCGCCGGACCGCAACCGACAATAAGTACATCGACATTCTTTTGGTTTTGATGCTGATCATCAGTGCCCTCGACAACGGATGGATCGCCTGGTTTAAAACCGTTTAAATGGTATTGCATGATTCCTGTCTATTTGCGAACGGTTTGTGTGTATGTTAGAGGACAATACATCCCACCGCTCGTCACTTGCTGGCAATGCCAGCTAATCGCACCGTGTTGAAGTGTGCCGATGCGACAAGCCATACATTGCCTATTTATCGACAGAGGCTCTGAGTGCCGTAATATCAAGTGCAGCCTTTGCTGCTTCTCGACCTTTGATCACGAAGTGATCTTTGTAAATCTGAGTATGATGATCAGTCTCCTGAAAATGATGGGGAGTCAGTGAAACAGAAAGAATCGGGACGCCTGTTTCAAGTCCTGCCTGCATCAGTCCGTTCACAACAGCTTGCGCAACGAACTCATGGCGATAAATACCTCCATCAACCACAAGTGCGGCGGCAACAACGGCTGAATAGTTCCCCGTCAATGCCAGATCACGGGCGAAAAGGGGCATCTCAAAAGCGCCAGGGACATCGAAGACCTGAACATCATCTTCTGGAACGAGTTGTAGAAATCCGGCAAGTGCCTGATCGACGATGTCAGCATGCCAACGAGCTTTGACAAATGCGTATTGACTATTTTTCATGGGTTTTCTGCTATCAGGTTATGGTTGTGATGCTGCATGCCGTAACCACACAACGTCATTTCGTATTTTACCACTCTCCGGCGCTGCACATTTTAGAGAGGGCCATCAGGGTTATCCAGCGGTGGAGCTTGCCGCAAAATTCCATCTTGAATGCGAAGAAGTCACTGCTCTGGCATAATCCGCTCTTTCGGTAGAGACTGTAGATCCGGCGCCTGCATTACTATCGCCCATTTTGCGTCGATTGGTAGCAACTTTCGGCAGACGCCTTACTAGAGACCTCTACCATCACGTCTACGAGGCTGAGTACATGAATTCCACTGTATCGCATGATATTCGGCAAGAGATCCAGCCTGACGGGTCGTTGTTGTTAGCCAGTAACCATGAGCTGGGAGCGGGTGTTCAGAACATCGGACGATGGCTTCATCACTGGGCTGACACAACACCAGATAGTATCTTTCTTGCCGAGCGAAGTGGCGCTGGCTGGCGAGAAGAAAGCTATGACTCCATGTTGCAGCAGGTGCAGCGAGTAGCACAGTCACTCCTTGCTCGCGGCCTGTCGGCCCAGACTCCCGTTCTGGTCTTGTCTGGCAATGGTGTTGACCATGGCATTCTGGCACTGGCGGCACAGTATGTTGGCATCCCCGTCGTGCCTTTGGCGGAACAGTATGCATTGATCAGTGCAGCAAACGAGCGACTGGTAGATGCGATAGAAATGGTCAAACCTAAGATGGCCTATGTCTCTAATGCCGGACAATTTTCCGACGCAATCGGGCTTGAGGCGTTAGCGGGTATCGAGGTCGTTGCCAGCATATCGGAAGGAGCGCAGAGAAGCGTTACAGAATTCTCCGAGCTGCTGAAAGGTGACAGCAGCATTGACCTGGTAGCGGCACACGCGAAGGTAGGCGCGGATACCGTTGCCAAAATCATTCTAACATCCGGATCGACATCCAAACCGAAAGGCGTGCTGACTACTCATGGCATGCTTTGCGTTAATCAGCTTCAGATTTCGACGGTAATGCCAATACTGAAAGCTCGCCCACCGGTTATTCTTGACTGGTTGCCCTGGAACCATGTTTTCGGTGGTTCGCATAATTTCAACATGATGCTTGCCAATGGAGGAAGTCTTTATATCGATGACGGCAAGCCGACCAAAAAAGATTTTGGCCGGATGCTGGAAAATCTTGCGATGAAGCCAGGCACGCTTGCGCTGAATGTACCGATAGGTTTCTCCTTGCTATTTGATGCATTTCGAAAAGATAACTCGCTAAAACATAAATTCTTTTCCGATCTGGATCTTACGTTCTACGCGGGTGCTTCCTTGTCAGCCGACGTCTGGGACGGGCTTGAACAAATGGCCACTGAGGTACGTGGCGTGGTTCCAATGATGATCTCGTCATGGGGAATGACCGAAACCGCACCAGCGTCGATCATGGTTCATGAAAACATGGGTAGAGCCGGTGTTATCGGCGTTCCGCTCCCTGGGGTGAAGGTGAAATTATTGCCACTCGCAGATGAGCGATTTGAGTTGCGCGTTGCAGGTCCGAACGTGATGCCCGGTTACTTCAATGACGATGTCAAAACCAAGGCCGCTTTTGACGAAGAAGGGTTCCTGATTACAGGTGACGCGGTAAAGTTGCGCGACCAGAATAATCCCAACGCCGGCTTAATCTTTCATGGGCGCACTTCCGAGGACTTCAAGCTGATGTCAGGAACATGGGTGCGAGCCGCCAACCTGCGCCTTAGCATCTTGGGCATGTTGGCTGGTCTGGTGCAGGATGTTGTCATAACCGGTCAGGATAAACCGGATATCGGGCTTATGATTTTCCCCTTACCCGATGCCCTTCGCGATGTGGGTGACGATCCGTTGTTGAACGATACTGAGCTCTCCGAAGCGATCGCAGGACGCTTGCGTGAAGCAGCCCAAACTGCTGGGTCTTCGATGCGCATTGCCCGTGCGGTATTGCTAGCTGAGCCTCCCTCGGTTCCAGATGGCGAGATTACGCCAAAGGGCAGCTTGAATCCAAACAAAGTTATAGCCCGTCGCGCCGAACTGTTTGATAGGTTATACACTGATGATGACCCGGCAGTCATTCGGATATAGTTTTAGGTCAGGTTGACTGGATTTGACGAATTGCGTTGCTGTGTAATTTCAATTGGCGGTTACAATGAAAAATTCAGACACTGTCGAGCCAAGAGATAGGGCCGCTTCGGAGCTTGCGTCCAACATCTCACAACCGTTCGAACAATCCCGTGCAATGCCCCGAAGTGTTTACCAGAGTGAAGAATTTCTTCAGCTGGAATTAGACAATATCTTCAAGCATGACTGGTTTTGTGCAGGCCGTGCCAGCTCGGTAGCTAATCCGGGTGACTACTTGACGCTTGAGCTAGCTGGTCAACCTATCATGGTAATCCGCGGCAACGATGGAAAGCTTCGTGCCCAGTCCAATGTTTGCCTGCACCGCATGTCCACTTTGCTTGAGGGGAGAGGTAACAAGTCGGTCATTGTCTGCCCTTATCATGCGTGGACGTATGAGACGGATGGTTGCTTGAAAGCTGCACCTGCCATGGACCAGAACCGTGCGTTCTGTAAAAAGGGCATGCGCCTGCCCACTATTCGCTGTGAGCAGTGGCTGGGATGGATCATGATTACGTTAAATGATTCAGCGCCTCCTGTTAGCCATCAGCTGGAAGAGGTTGCCACGATGGTGGACGACTATGGCATGGAGAACTATCACGAGACGTTCTTTGAGACGCATATCTGGGATACCAACTGGAAGGTGCTGGCGGAGAACTTCATGGAAAGCTACCACCTGCCAGTGTGTCACAAGGGTACGATTGGCGGCCTCTCCAGACTTGAGGAGATGGTTTGCCCGCCAGGACGGCCAGCGTTTAACTATCACACCATACTCAAGGACGATTCACTGCAGATAGCCATGGCGCATGATAGTAACCAGCGATTGACAGGTGATCGACGTCGTACCACCTACCTGCTCGCGCTTTATCCGAGTTTGATGATCACACTGACACCTGGTTATTTCTGGTACCTGTCATTGCATCCCGAGGGTGTTGGAAAGGTCCGTATCATGTTTGGTGGCGGTATGTCCCCAGACTACGTAAACGATCCGGAAGCACAAAGTCATTTCGCGGCGTTAAAGACTTTGCTTGATGCAGTAAATGTTGAGGATCGCGGTTGTACGGAAAAAGTTTACCGCGGTTTGTGTTCTGACTTCGCAGAACCCGGGCCGCTGTCACATCTGGAACGGCCCAACTACGATTTTGCGCATTATCTGTCTGGTCGCATTTCAGGTGACGTCATCGTCGGAAAATCCCGGACCACCTCAGTTTGACACTGCCGGCGGATACCTTACAGGCATTGGAAGAACGACTGCAGGACACTTCGGCTATCGTTCGAAGTTTGCAACCCGCGGATTTCTTGCACCGCCTGACTACGAGGGTACCGTTTGGGACTTCTACCGGTACCTGGCTGAGAAGATACCCTGATGCCGCTCAGATTGATACTTGGACAAAGCTAACGACCGCAAAAAAGTAAATTTCCGGTCTGGGTGCGAAGACGTTTAGATACATAGGTCCCATCATCGATGTGGGTATACCCAAACTAGTTATACAATGGCAGGCCGAGCAACATCCACGCCGCGTCCGATATGAAGTTGACAGACATAGCAGATCCTGATCTAACCCGCATTCCCAACGAGGTGGAAACGACCGAGTCGGCGGTTGCGCGGTCGCTCAACTCACCTCGCGAGTGTGTGTACATCGACTACGCTAGTGATGGCTCACGGGTCGTGATAGACCAGCAATCAGACAGGACAATGACATCTGATACACGTTTTCGGGTACCACCTGTCTATCCAGAGTGGCTGGGAGATCGGGGTTTCACGGCTATGCATGATTGTCGGTTTCCTTATGTCGTGGGCGAGATGGCCCGCGGCATTGCTACACCCGATATGGTGATAGCCGCTGCAAAGGCTGGCCTGCTAGGTTTCTACGGGAGTGCAGGGTTGCCTTTGCCTGACGTACGTGACGGTATTGAAAAGATCAAAACAGGCCTTGCCGCGCAAGATTCAGCATGGGGTGCAAACCTGATTCACTCACCTCAGAATCCCGGCATGGAAACATCCGTCGTCGATTTGTTTCTGGAGATGAAGGTAAAACGCGTTTCTGCCTCAGCGTTCATGCAGCTCTCACCTGAGATAGTTCGTTATAGTGCGTCGGGATTGCGGCGTTCCGGTGATTTAATCAAGCGTGATACCCATGTGTTTGCCAAGGTGTCGCGGATTGAAGTTGCCGAGAAATTCATGTCACCTGCACCTGATGAGTTGTTACAACAGTTGGTGGCCGACAACGCAATCACTGAAGAACAAGCTGAACTTGCGCGCTGCGTACCGGTAGCTGCAGATATTACGGCGGAGTCGGATTCAGGTGGACATACCGACAACCGTCCGGCAGCGGTTTTATTCAGTGCCTTACTTGAAACGGCAGCTCGAATGGCACGTCAGTATGGTTTTGACTCCAGAGCAATCCGAATTGGTCTGGCGGGCGGTATCGCCACACCGCAGGCTGTTGCTGCGGCTTTTCAGATGGGAGCAGCCTACGTACTGAGTGGTTCTGTTAATCAACCGGCCGTGGAGTCCGGATTGTCGGAAAATGCGCGAAAGATGCTTGTCGAGGCGTCTGCTGCGGATGTCATGATGGCGCCAGCAGCGGATATGTTTGAACAAGGCGTGGATGTACAGGTACTCAAACGCGGTACGTTGTTTGGCTTGTATGCAAAACGTCTCCACGCACTTTACCGATCCGGGGCAACATTAGAGAATTTGTCCGTAGGCGATCTCCAGTGGATCGAAAAGCGTCTCGGACAAAGTGTCGCTGACGCTTGGGCTGATACCTCAGACTATCTGTCACAAAATAACCCCCAAGCGCTGGCGACAGCTGCATCCAATGGCAATTACCGGTTCGCCTTGTTGTGCCGCCGCTACCTGTTCATGGCGTCGCAATGGGCGCGTGACGGAAATTCCGAGCGCACAGCGGATTATCAGATCTGGTGCGGCCCGGCGATGGGCGCGTTCAATCACTGGGTAAAAGGTACCTGTCTAGAACCTCTGGAAAATCGCAATGTCAAACAAATTGCCTGGAATTTACTGGAGGGAGCGGCGCGGATTACCCGAGCAGGGCAATTGCGATCGTTTGGGGTCGCCCTGCCAGAAGGCGCGTTCCGTTACACTCCACAGTGGTTTGACTAACAAACGGTGCTAGTAGAAAACGCGTGAGCAGTAATCCACACCCGAACCATGACGCCGAGCCAATTGCCGTGGTCGCAACGGGCTCGATATTTCCGGGTCGCGGCGACACCTTGGGATTCTGGCGCGATATCGTCGAGGGCAAGGATACCTTCACGACCGTACCTGAGACACATTGGCTGACAGAAGATTACTACGATAGTGATAGATCAGCGCGTGATCGAACATATGGCGCACGGGGTGCGTTTATTCCGCCTACCTCCTTTGACCCCTTGTCGTTTGGTGTGCCGCCAAATGCCCTGTCAACCACTGATACCGCTCAACTACTAGCGCTGATCGCTGCACGTGATGTGCTGGATGAAATTGAGCGTGACATAGCAAGTCCGGTGGATAAATCGCACGCAAGCGTTATCCTGGGGGTCGCTGCAACAACTGAATTAGTGGGTCAGATGATGGGCCGGCTGCAAAGGCCGACATGGGTAAAAGGCATGCGAGAAGCAGGTCTTGACGATGAGTTGGTACAGAACATCGCAGATCGGATCAGCTCAAATTTTGTCGAGTGGCGAGAAACCACGTTTCCCGGTTTACTGGGTAACGTCGTCGCGGGACGGATTGCTAACCGACTAGACTTTGGTGGCAGCAACTACGTTACCGATGCTGCCTGCGCGTCCAGTCTATCGGCATTGCAAATAGCGTTGCATGAACTCCATTCGGGAGATTCTGATCTAGTGCTGACTGGCGGAGTCGATGCGCTTAACGACATTTTCATGTACATGTGTTTTTCCAAAACACCAGCGCTGTCTCCCAGTGGCGATTGCAGGCCTATGTCAGCTGATGCCGATGGAACGATGCTGGGGGAGGGCGTCGGGATGCTTGCGTTACGACGACTATCCGATGCAGAGCGCGATGGAAATCGTATTCACGCTATTGTCAAAGGGCTTGGAGGTGGGTCAGATGGACGTAAGACGGCTGTCTATGCGCCGTTGGCCAGTGGTCAGGAAAGAACGCTTACGCGAGCTTACCGTAAGGCTGGGTATTCGCCTGCGACAGTTGAACTGGTGGAAGCTCATGGTACGGGTACGGTGGCAGGTGACAAGACAGAGCTGGAGGCGTTGCATAACGTTTTTGATCCTGATGGGGATGCGCAATCACCGTGGTGCGCCCTTGGTTCGGTCAAGTCTCAGATAGGCCACACCAAAGCGGCTGCCGGGGCCGCCGGCCTACTCAAAGTCATTGGCGGGCTGAGCCGTAAAATATTACCGCCGACAATAAAAGTGCGCCAACCCGCTAAAGCGCTGTGCCAGGACACGCCATTCTATCTAACAACGCAAGCCAGGCCCTGGATTCGTGGATCCTCGCACCCGCGTAGAGCATCAGTGAGTTCATTTGGTTTTGGCGGCAGCAATTTCCATGTCACGCTGGAAGAGTACACGGGTAAGCAACCGGCTCAACCTGCGAGGGTGATGCCGGCCGAATTGCTGTTGCTATCTGGACCAACAACCGACAGCGTATGCCAGCAGATCGAATCTCTTACTCGCGATGTCGTGCATGAAGATGATCTTGCTCGCATCGCCTCTGAAAGTTGGGAGAGTTTTGATAACAGCCATAACCATCGTGCTGCCATAGTCGCCGAATCGCCGGAGCATCTCAAGAAGCTAGCGGTAAAACTTATTGCGTTGACCAGGCAGAGTGTCGACAAGGCCATACCGACAGATCGTCACATCCATTATCGGTCCGGCGCCAAGGTATCTGGAAAACTTGCGTTGCTGTTTGCCGGCCAGGGGAGTCAGTATCTGGGTATGGGAGCAGATATTGCCATGGCGTTTCCGCAGGCAAGGGCTGTGTGGGACTCGGCCTGCGACATACCTGCAACTGCCGGTCTGAAGTTGCACGATCTGGCATTTCCATCAACCCTGTTCTCTGCAGAATCCGTAAAAGCTGCCAACCTGAGACTAACCGATATGCGGCATGCTCAGCCGGCCATTGCGGCCGTTGCACTATCCCAGTTGGCACTCTTGAGGCAATTGGGAATTCGTGCTGACTTGCAAGCAGGACACAGCTTCGGTGAAATAATGGCTTTGCACAGCGCGAGTGTGTTCGATGCATCCACCGCGCTGACAATTGCCTGTGAGCGGGCTTCCGCCATGAGCAGGGCAGCGGCTTCGTCGCAGGGAAGTATGCTGGCTGTGCAGGCTTCCGCTACAACTGTTATGAATGCCTTGGCAGGTGCAAGTGACGGCATTACACTGGCCAATGACAACGCACCTGCGCAGGTCGTTTTGTCTGGTGATGCTGCTCGGCTGGAGCACGCAGCAACACTGCTCGGCAGACATGGGATACACGCGCAGACTCTACCGGTCGCCGCGGCCTTTCATTCGCCTCAGGTCGAAGACGCAGTACCGGCTTTTGCTCAGAAGCTGGCTCAACATTCGCTGTTAGAGGCGTCCGGGGCAGTTTATGCCAACAGCACTGCGACTCCTTATCCGTCAGGCAAATCCGCGCTCATCAAGGTTCTGAGTGAGCAGATAGTCAAGCCGGTATTGTTCAGACAGACACTGGAGTCGCTGTATTCAGCCGGGGCGACGACATTCCTGGAGATCGGTCCAGGATCGGTATTGACCAATCTGGTTCGTCAATGTCTACCAGAGCATACCGTTACTGCTATTGCGTTGGATAATAAGCACGGTAACGGTACAGCATCGTTTTTATGCGCAGTAGGAGAGCTGGCTGTGTCCGGCATAGCTGTTGATGTTGCCAGCCTGTACGAAGGTCTGCCAGCGCCGCAAGAGCGCAAGAAACCTGGTAAGCACGCGGTTGATTTATTGGGCAGTAACTATCAGAAACCCTATCCACCACAAGGTGATAAGGGTTCGTCTTTGATAAACAGTGATCAAATAGTAGCGGCAGCCTGTACAACAGTGGCTCCAGGAATAGTTAGTGACTGCACGACTTCCCAATCGAACGAAACATCCGACGTTTCTCCGATTACCGATTCTCAGGGCACAGCGAATTCAGACATTTCCACGCTGGCGTATCATGCACGAGGCGAAGATACCTCAACGCTGAGTACTAAGAAAACATCTTCAGTCAACGTAAACATTCATCAACCGGCAGCTGCGGCTACATCAACTATGGCAATGCAAAATCAATCTTCAGTCACCTCCCAGACAGAACAATGCTCACAGCCGCAGTCCGATGCAAGCTTGTCAACCGCTAACGGTATCCTCACGGAGAATCCAATGCAGCAAAGTCCTGCTTCACATCCAGCGCGCCGTGCGCTGATCAGTGAAATTTCCGCGCGGCATTCCCAGTACATGGAAGCCATGAGTGCCGCTCATCAGTCGTACCTGCGTCTGGCAGCAGGGTTAATCAACGACGCCACAGACGCGACATTGCCCATGCAGAACGAGAATACTGAGTCGATCGCTCACGGCACATCCATGCCTGCCGCTGATTTCTCATCAACATCTCCGGCAGTTGTCGCATCATCGTCGCTCAATGGTCATAGCCACATAAATGGCGCTTCGCCTGTGCCACATACAGAGGCGCCTAATGCAATGCCTGTGCATGAGTCGCACTCTGCTGCTTCGTCTACAATGGCTGTTGCACCAGCAGGAGCTACTAACGGTGCTATGACAAACGGATCCGGTAATTTTTCCGATGAGTTGACAGCCGCTGAACCTCTCTCTACGACCATGCTAGCTCCTGTGCATTCCGGCGAGAATTCGATTCAGGCTACGCCTGTCAACGGTAATGCCATCAATGGCGCTGCGCAAGCAAGGGTCAGCACGGAACTTGTACGCAAGCTAATCGCTGAAAAAACAGGCTACCCGGAAGAAATGATTGAGGATGATATGGATCTCAGTGGTGAGCTGGGTATTGATTCGATCAAACAGGTAGAAGTACTGTCAGCGCTGAGGATGCAGGTACCTGAAATCAAGGATGTGGGTACGGCAGATATGGGAACACTCAGAACGATCAGGCAAATTGCGGATTTTTTCGGCTAGGGGACGACGGACACCTCACGAGTCCGGAACGTCCCCTGACAACAGCTAGTCACCTGAGAGACAAAAAAGAAGACGTAAATGCACTTCGGAGCGTTTCTGTACGTGCAATTGAAGTTCGGGAACTTGATCAAACGGAACAACATTCGCTCGCTTGCTCAAATATAGCGGTAACGGACGAACATCCGCTTTTGGCCACATCCATTGCCCTGGCATTGAGTGCAGATGGATATCACGTAGATGTAACCAGTAGTCCGGCTGCTTTGACTGAACAGTTGGTAGTCACGGCTGCGCTAGGAGAAGGCACTGCACGTGATATTCATTGGCGTGCAGTAGCGCAGGCCCAGGCGTTCAGGAGTGCCGGTGGAAAGTCACTAATTTTATTGCAGGACACAGGTGGTTGTTATCACGCTGGTCCCACACAGGGATGGCATGGTGGAATGGCTGCCTTAGCCAGAACAGCGGCACTTGAGTGGCCGGATATGAAAGTACGCTGTATTGATATCGCGGTTAACCCCGATGACATATCCGGCACCACTGAAAGACTATTGTCAGCGTTAGGCTCTACGCACCCAGCAGTTGGCGTGGATTTGCATGGTCGCCTGTATTCATTGCAACCCGGACAAATGTTGTCTCGGCCAACGCAGCAGCCAGTACCATCGCATGCCTCTGATGTGTGGCTTGTTTCCGGAGGTGCGCGAGGTGTCACTGCCGATTGCATAGAAGCTCTGGCGCAACGAGTATCCGGACGTTTTGTATTACTGGGTCGTTCCGTACCTGCTCCGTGGCCTGCAAACATCGAAATAACTAACGACGTACGGGCACTTCGACAACAGCTTGCCGCCAGAGTTATAGCCTCTGGCAAGCGTCCCGTTCCAAGGGACATTGAGCGTGCTGCAAGACAAGCCCTGGCAGGACAGGAAATCCGTCATACGATGACGCGTCTGGAGGCCGCCGGTGTTTCGGTCCAGTACCATGCTTGCGACATTTCTGTTCAGCAACAAGTGAATGATGTTGTTGCAAAGATACAGTCTGAACTGGGAAAGGTGACGGCACTGGTGCATGGGGCTGGCGTTTTGGCGGATAGCCTGCTGGTTGATAAAACCCGCGCCCAGTTTGATCGAGTGTTCGAGACTAAGGTATGCGGTTTACAGCATCTGCTGGAGGCAGTGGGTGACTCGCCGTTAAAGCAAGTTGCTCTATTCTCGTCAGCCGCTGCATTTTATGGAAACATTGGGCAGGCAGACTATGCCATGGCGAATGAGATACTGAACCGTGTAGCGCATTCGCTAAAACGTCGCTGGCCCGATGCGACCATCAAATCGTTTAATTGGGGGCCGTGGGAGAGTGGCATGGTTGATCAGACACTGGCCCGATATTTTGAAGATCGCGGGATACAACTTATTCCCGTTAAGGAGGGTTCGACTTTGTTCGCTGATGAAGTGTTATCAGGTGATCATCGCCATGTCGAATTGCTGGTAGGTGATCCCTGGAACGATCCCTCGTCCGGATAAGATAGTGTTCGCTGCTGACCCTATTGCCATAGTCGGGCGCGGATGCGTTCTACCGGATTGCCTGACACCAGAATCGTTATGGCAGGCAATAACCGGTAATCGAAATTTACTAACCGTCAAGGCTGATGCTCTCAAGCTGAACGAGCGGCAATCCACTGCCCAGGCAGAGCATGGTACGGGTGGATATATTCAGAAATTTGATCAGGTGTTTGATACTGATCTGCACTTGGCGGGTGGAGTCGACGTAGCAGCGCTTGATGTAGTGGTTCAATGGCCTTTACATGCGGCACTGCAGGCAT
Organism: Granulosicoccus sp.; assembly: GCA_045106855.1. GTDB lineage: Bacteria > Pseudomonadota > Gammaproteobacteria > Granulosicoccales > Granulosicoccaceae > Granulosicoccus. The sequence continues at coordinate 40,326 of JBGCFI010000074.1, read as the reverse complement.
GGAAAGAGGCGCAAACACCAGTACCTGACAGCCGCAGACTGGGTGTGGTGCTGGCAAATCTTTCGTATCCTACTCAAGGCAAAACCGAATATGCCTGTGATCATTGGGTTACCGGAGTTTCGAATAAGCCAGTTTTAAACGCATTTAATTCCGGTTTACCCGCGCATCTTATAGCGAGTGCACTGGGTGCCAAGGGTGACGCGTTTTCTCTGGATGCAGCATGTGCCTCTTCGTTGTATGCATTACAGATAGCGTGTCGAAAGCTACAGCAGAATAGTCTGGATGTCGTTGTTGTCGGCGCTGTTAATGCAGCTCATGATGCGATGTTGCAGCAAGGATTTGGCGCGCTACAGGCATTGAGTCCTTCAGGGCGTTCACAACCCTTCGCGGCATCTGCTGATGGTCTGGTACCAGCTCAGGGTGCAGCTGCAGTCGTGTTGAAGCGACTTCGTGACGTGAGTGATACAGAACAGGTTTTTGGAGTCATCCGCGCCGTAGGTCTTTCTAATGATGGTCGTCGGGGTGGCTTTCTAGTGCCAGACTCACAAGGACAGCTGGAAGCGATGCGCAACGCGTACCGTCAGTGTGAGGTTAACCCTGACACAATCGACTACCTGGAATGTCATGCGACTGGAACACCAGTAGGAGATTCAGTTGAGATACGTTCGGCCAGTGAGTTCTATGCGCGAAGTACGTGCTTGCCAGTCGGTTCTGTAAAGTCCAACACAGGGCATCTGATCACAGTAGCCGGGCTTGCCAGTTTATTGAAACTGACATTGGCTTTTGAGCATGACACCTTGCCGCCCACGCGTATAGAAGGTGCACTCAACAAGAGTTTTGAAGGGTCCTGTCTGCTGCCTCAGATGCAGAGCGAACCCTGGCTTGCGAGTGGAGTAAGACGCGCCGCAATCAGTAATTTTGGTTTCGGTGGCAACAATGCACATCTAATCATGGAGGATTACCGGTCGAGTTCAATCAGAAGCGCTACGCACTATAATGTGAAGAGTGATGCAGATCGTCGCGGCCCGTTAACAGACTATGTATCGGATAAAGCCAATGATACCGATGATCGCTTGGTTATTTGCGCAACAGGTGCGCTAGCCGGTAACGATCGTGGCACAGATCGTATTGTCCGTCGACTGATGTGCTCACCCGAGTCTTCATCAGATCATTGTTCCTCTATTACTCTTGACCCTGTTCAGCTAAGAACTCCGCCAGCTGATTTGCAACACACGGAACCGCAGCAGTTGGCATTAATAGCTGTGGTTGATGAAGCATTGCAAACACTGGATCTGGGCGCACTACTTAGCCGTGGTGGTGTTTCGGCAAAAGAACGACTTCATGCCAATCGTATTGGCGTATTCACGGGTATGGGCTGCGCTTCGGATGCTTGTCGATGGCTACTTCGAGAGCGTCTGTCAGATTATGTGGGTGATTGTACGGATACCCAGACGTTGGATATCCTGAAGAACACAGTTGTTGCGCCAATGACAGCTGCTGATGTGTTGGGTGCTATGCCAAATATGCCCGCTAACAGAATTAACGCAGCTTACGATTTTCGCGCACAGGGCTACAGTGTTTCTGCCGAAGAGTATTCGGATGTCGTGGCTTTGCAGCTGGGCTGCGAAGCGCTCAATGCCCATGATATTGATTTAGCCGTAGTTGGCGCAGCGGATTTTGCAAGCGAACCGGTACGTTCAGCAGCGCTAGCTGCTCTTGTCGATCAGGGATATGAAGGTGCGAATAGAAAGGAGGTTGCAGAGCGATACAGCGACAAGGCGTGTGCCTTGCTGCTAATGCGAGAATCTACCGCAAAGTCTTTAGGAGTAGCGGTACTGGGAAGTATTGATTCACTGGATGCCAGAGACAAGGATACGACGTTATCATCATTGCCTTGTCAGACACTGATAAACAAAGTGTATGGGGTAGCGCCGATAGCCGAAACGCTGTTCTCGATGGTCATGGCAACTGCTTTAGCTGGTCGTGGTCAGCAAGTCGTTCGTGAGATTACCGAGCCCAGACTGGCCAGCGCAGAGAAGCTATGCCTTCAGTTTGCTGTTAAACCGACGTTCTCTGGCAGTTCCACCTCACCGTTGACCTGGATGCTGGAATTTCCACGAGCAAAAGCAACTCCTGATTTTCTCCGGCCTGCTCCCTATTGTTACTACGCCAGTGCAGATTCTGATGAGAAGTTGTGCGATTTGATTAAACATCGAGTAATGAGAGACGACGGTGTCCGACGTGTCGCAGTTGTGGCTGACAGTCAGGCGCAATTGAACAATCGTCTTGAGCAAATGGTTGCCAAACTGTCTAAGCCGACAGAGGCAAAAGACAGCTCATCTTCAGGGGACACGCTCACCCATTGTATGCAAACATCGTCGGGACTTGGCCTTGGATCCAGCGACTGTCTGCTGGATGGCGTGTATCTGGGTCAAGGTGCTCCCGCTGGCGACATGGCTTTTGTCTACACCGGTTCGGCGGCGGCCTATCCTCGTATGGGGCGTGGACTGTTGATGGCACATCCAGCGCTTGCCACAAGGCTTGTAACAGCGTTTCCATCGGTAGAGGGTGTCGCGCATTTGTTGGCACAGCCCAAACTTAGTGCGTATGAGGAATTGTGTGCCGTAACGCTACTAAGCCAGGCGCATACACTAATACTCCGTGATACGTTTCGGTTATCTCCCGATGCCATCATGGGTCTGTCACTGGGTGAAACCAATGCCTTATATGGCTTTGGACTATGGAACGATACTTCCGGTCTGCTGGATAACGAGGCCGTTGTAAGCATGTATGAACAACACCTTGGAGGGGAGTTTCAATGTGCACGCACAGCGTGGGGCGAAGACAGACAGGTGGAGTGGACAAACTGGCGTATCTATTCACCTGTTGACATGGTGGAAGACGTTATCAAGAAGCATAAGCACACCGATATCACCATTATCTATTCGGATGAAGATTGCATTATTGGTGGCCCGGCTGACGAATGTCAGTCGTTGGTAGAAAGTCTGGGTTCGGCGAGCGGTGTACTAATGAATCATCACTTGATCGTGCATACACCAACACTACAACCCTATGCTGACACGTGGCGTTCAGTTCATACGCGCCAGACTTCAACTCATGCCGATGTTCGGGTTTACGGACATGGTGAGCACAAGAGCTATGAGCCCACCCGACACAACATAGCCGATCAACTCACCAGACAAGCCCTGCAAACCATCGATTTTCGTAAAATCGTAGAACAGGCATATGCGGATGGGATTAGAACTTTCATCGAGGTGGGTCCTAGAGATACTCTGACATCAAGTATTAAAAAAATACTGGGCGCGCGTCCGCACAGGGCCCTGGCGGCTGATAGTATCGGACACTCTGATACATCTCAGCTTGCCCATCTGGTGGCAGCCCTGTATGCAGACGGGCATGATGTTGATATGGAAGCGCTGCTAAGTCAGCTTGACTCATTGCATCGTCACCCCTGGTCGGTAAGAAAGACTCGCTCATCGGACATAAAAATCATGATTGGTTTCAACATGCCGGAATGGCCAGAACGTGTTAGACATGCCCGTATGCCTTGCGCTCCTGGTTTGCCGGTTCCCGCTTATAACGCTATCTATGCGCCTGAGCATAAAGCAATACTCAACGTAACTTCGGTTGCGGTTAACGTGCCGCTGCCGCAGAACTCGCCACGTGGGCCAAGCTTTGATCATGCTGCGTTGAAAGCTGCCAGTCGCGGACTGATATCCAGCTTGTTTGGTGAATCTTTCAAATCACAGGACAGTTACGAAAGGCAAGTTCGATTGCCCGCACCACCGTTATTGATGGTAGATCGTATCGTGGGTATCGATGCTGAAGCGGGTGTCGAGTCAACTGGCACAATATGGACCGAAACCGATATCAAGGCCGATGAGTGGTATTTGCACGCCAATGCCATGCGACCGGGTCCGTTAATTGAGTCGGGCCAGGCAGATCTGTCACTCATTTCATGGATGGGCGCTGATTTCCGGAATCGCGATGAGCGCGTTTATCGGTTGCTGGGTTGTGAAATGACGGTGCATGACGAGCAGCTACCGCAAGTGGGTGAGACGTTGTGTTACCAGATCGAGATTACAGGTCACGCTGAAATCAACGGTATTCGTCTATTCTTTTTTCAATACGATTGCCGAGTCGATGGTCGTCTGGTGATCTCAGTGCGTCATGGGCAGGCCGGGTTTTTTACCGATACCGAGTTAGCCGCAAGTAATGGCGTTTTAATCAATCTTGTCAATGAGCCACCTCAAACCGCTAATCCACCGGTTTTTGATGTTGCGAAGGCATCAACAAAAAGGTCGTTCTCAAAACGCGATCTCGACGCTTTACGTGCCGGTGATGCTTTTGCTTGTTTTGGTGAGGGGTTTGAGCATTGTGCTGCACACTCAAATCCGCCTCGACTACCAGGGGGCAAGCTTGTGTTGTTTGATGAAGTTCCGGATTTTAATCCAGTTGGTGGCGCTTGGGGGCGAGGTTACCTTCAGGCCGTCGCAACGGTACCATTAGATGCCTGGTTTTATGACGGCCACTTTCACAACGATCCCTGTATGCCTGGAACATTGATGGCAGAGGCTGCAGTACAGGCGCTGGAGTGCCTGGCAATGGCCATGGGTCTTAGCTGCCAGCGAGATGGGTGGGTGTTTGAACCTTTGCCCGGTGCATCAGCTCGCTTCGAGTGTCGCGGACAGGTTATCCCTGACAAGCAACATGAACTCAGCTACGAAGTTCATGTTGATCAGATTATTGATGGTGATATGCCAGAAGTACATGCAGCTTTGATAACCAGCTGTGACGGATTCAAGGTGTTTTATTGTCCAAGCTTTAAAGTACGACTGCGTCGCCAGTGGCCTTCAACTTCATCGGATATTATACCTACATTGATTGGGCCTGAGCGTGAGTCGCGTGGTGACTGGCACGCTTTACTGGCCTGCGGTAACGGTGCCCCTTCAGATGCGTTTGGTGCCATGTATCAAACGATGGATCATCGCGGACGCGTGCCACGCTTGCCGCAACCGCCTTATCACATGATCTCTCGCGTGTTATCCATTTCTACCCGCCCGAATTGTCCTGAGATTGGAGCTACTGTTGTATGCGAATACGATGTGCCCCCGGATGCCTGGTATTTCCGGGATAGTAGAAATGGGCAGATGCCTTTTGCCGTGCTACTTGAAGTTGCATTACAACCCTGTGGATGGCTTGGTAGTCATGGTGGGTTTGCGCTGCTGGGTGGAGAGTGCTTTCGTAATCTGGATGGTGAAGGGACATTCAGCAACGCCATCGAAGCCGTTGCGCAGCGTATTCGCGTCAAGTCCACTATGACTCGCTTCTCTACCATGGGCTCTATGACAATCGTCCATTTTGATGTCGATGTAGATTCAAGTCTGGGTTTTAACGTTTTGACATTGCAAACCAGCTTTGGCTTTTTTCCCATGGATGCCTTGAACCGGCAAGTCGGATTGGAAACCAGCGAACAACAGAAAGCAATGCGACAATTGCCAGTAACCCGGTTTTTTGTCGAAGATCCGCATTCGGTACTACCGGCCGGGCAAATGTTGATGAATGATGGTGTGGATTTCTTTGATCCTTCCGGCGGCACCGCTGGACTTGGCCTGATTCGCGGATATCAGAATGTAGACCCTTATGCCTGGTATTTCAAAGCGCACTTTTATCAGGATCCGGTTCAGCCTGGATCGCTTGGCCTGGATGCATTATTACAGGTAATGTTACGAGGAATCCTTTTAAAAGGCCTGACCGGTAATATGAAAAATCCGAAAGTCCGATATATTACGCCGGATCATGTAATTCGCTGGTCGTACCGTGGGCAAGTGACACCTACAGCCAAGAAGGTTACGCTGGTGGTGGAAATCGCATCCGTTGAGTATTGTGACGATAAGCTTGTGGTAACGGCCTCAGGTAGTTTGTGGCGTGATGAGCTTAGGATCTACGAGGCAGAAAATTTAAGCATTTGTGTTTATGATGATGTATAAAATAATGCTCTTATCGGACATGCTCACCTAAAATGAACTGTAAAGAAGAGCGACTTTCCCGCCGCAGCATATTGAAAACTGCCTTGGGTGGTTGCACTCTTATTCCTGGTTCGAGTCTTTTTATCGGCACCGTCGTTGCGGCTGGAAATGAATTTTCAGAAATGAGACCAACCCAATTGATTAATGCCTTGCGAGCGATAGGAAAGCCTGTTTGTATTGATGCCGCAAATACCTTAATGAAAATGGTTAATGCAGGCTCAGCGTATAATTTGCACCTGCGCAATGCTGATTTAAACGATGCCGATGCACGAATGCTTGCGGATGCAATGTTGCAGACTAATACTGACAACCATCAGTTATTGGCCTCTTTCAGCGCAAGTTTTAATCCGGGCTTGGGAGACACGGGCGCGACTATGCTTGCTAAAGGCTTCCCGGGTACCATGATAGAGCTAGGGCTGGTAGGTTGCAATATCGGTGATTCAGGTGGTCTGGAAATCCTGAAATGGGCCAAGAATGCACCAGATCTTCGTACGCTGTGTATAGAAGGTAATCGATTTTCAACTGATATGCGCTCACAGTTTTATGCCTTGGCAAAAAACGGGCGGCAGTTGCATGTAGTGGTCTGATGTAGCTGATACAGAGACGAAAACCGCTGACTTGCGCGTAACCTTACGATACGTGTGTATCGCTATCCACATTCAATCTCTTCATTGCTCAGTGAACATGCTGCGTATTCAATGCACTTTTGCACTTCATTAGCATCACCGTTTCTATACGCTAATAGCAATACAAGCTTTGCAAGATACAATTCGCTGTTGGCTTTACCAACCGAGTCGATGTTAAGCGCTAGGGACTCGTAGAATTTTTCCAGGTCAACGTGTTTCATCGGTATAGCTCCTTATAGAACGTCACTGTTCAGAATCCATCAATAACGTCTTTCGCGGTAGCTTCAGACTAGCGCCCGGCGATATACATATCAGGGCGTACCAGATACGCAGTTTGAGCATTTGCAGCAAGCTTATCGGCAATCTGCGAGGGCCAGGGCAGAAGCAGTACACTCAGTTGGTAGTTATCCGCCGCGTCGAACTGATTGATCTGTTGAGCAATCTTTGTATCAAAACACAGAACTGTAAAACCGTCGCCGAGTTGATCTGACAGAAAGCCATCCTGATAATTTGCATCTGGCAGTAGTGCACCAACACTGGGTCCGTCGGTGAATAAAGATTTTCCTGCTGATCGGTCGTCCGGAAGAATCGCCGGACTACCGCTGTACGTGAAAGCTTTCATTTGTCGGGGATTGGCAAGTTCTCCGGCAAAAGGATGTGTCAGTGCAAGTGACAAGGCCGCGTCTCGCATCAATTTCCACCCGTGCGTGTGAGGCGTTATGAACCGCGCACTTTTTATCGAAAACGACCGACGGCACACCTTCTTTTGCCAATGCCAGAGCTGCCGTCATGCCAATCGGTCCGGCACCCACAATGGCTACAGGGGCAATGTTTTTCTTAGAGTTCCGCGTCGAAGGATCTGGTGGATCGAAATGCGGGTAAGTGAAATACAGCGAGTTTTTCTCACCACGGCCGGCAGGTCTCATGGAAACTCAATTCCCGATGGTTGCATCATTAGATTCGTTCATCATTGCTAGGTGGTGGGTAAGGCTGGCTGTATATTGCCAGGGTGACGGATTGTCTCCGTAAATTGTTATGGTTCTGACCTTGCTGCGACCCAATTTGGAGAGAGTCTGCCAGTATTCTCTATCGCTTGCACAATCCCGGTAGTTTCTTCAGAGGCAGGGCACAATAGCCATATGGGGTTTCAGCAATTAAAATGCGTCAACGAATCGTCGCGTAAACTAGAATATATCCACTATCAATCAGCGATATCATGAGACGTAAAACATGAAAGAGGCATTTATCTGCGATGCAGTCAGAACCCCTATAGGCCGCTATGGCGGTGCATTATCGTCTATTCGTGCCGATGATCTCGGGGCATTGCCAATAGCGCAGTTAGTGGCTCTAAACCATGGAGTTGACTGGGAAGCTGTTGATGATGTGATCTATGGCTGTGCCAATCAGGCAGGAGAAGACAATCGTAACGTTGCTCGCATGTCGGGTTTGCTGGGAGGATTGCCAGAGGCAGTTCCAGGGTCAACGGTTAACCGTTTGTGTGGATCGGGTATGGAAGCGGTAGGTCAGGCAGCTCGCAGCATCAAAGCGGGGGATGCTGACCTGTTGATTGCCGGTGGTGTCGAGAGTATGTCTCGTGCACCCTTTGTCATGGGCAAGATCGATACAGCCTTTGGTCGAAATGCTTCAATTTACGATACAACCATAGGCTGGCGTTTTGTCAATCCAATAATGGATAAGCTGCATGGTACTCATTCCATGCCTCAAACGGCTGATAATGTTGCGGCTGATTACGGAATAAGCCGAGAGGATCAAGACAAGTTCGCGGAACGTAGTCAGGCACGTTGGAGTCGTGCCCACGCGGCAGGTCATTTTAACGGTGAAATCGTGTCCGTCGAGATTCCTCAACGCAAGGGTGAGCCGTTGATAGTTGACACGGATGAGCATCCACGCCCGGGTACTGGCATCGCGGCTTTAGCAAAACTTCGCGGTATTAACGGCGCTGATTTAAGTGTGACAGCAGGGAATGCCTCGGGTGTCAATGATGGGGCGTGTGCATTGCTGATTGCGTCTGAGAGGGCTGTCAAACAGTATGGGTTAGCTCCCAAGGCGCGAGTAGTTTCGATGGCAAGTGCCGGCGTTGCACCTCGCATTATGGGAATGGGGCCTGTACCCGCCTCCCGGCGTGCACTCGAACGCGCAGGTTTGACTTTTAAAGACATGGATCTTATCGAACTCAATGAGGCTTTCGCTGCCCAGGCGTTAGCGGTGTTGCGGGAATTAGGGATTGAGGACGATGCTGTCCATGTCAATCCGCAGGGAGGTGCTATAGCTATGGGACATCCTCTGGGTATGAGTGGCGCAAGACTGGTTACGACGGCCGCAACTCAACTTGTGCGTGAACGATCCCGCTTCGCGCTATGCTCCATGTGCGTAGGAGTCGGGCAGGGAATTGCCATGATAATTGAACGCGTGTAATCGTATGAATACGCGTAGCTAACGTTCAGAGGGGAGAGGAAATATAATGAACCAACAGGTGCAAACCGCCGGACTTGAACCGATCGAGACGGCTAGCCAGGATGAGTTACAAAACTTGCAGTTCAAACGAATGCAACACACGGTTCGGCACATCTATGACAATGTTGCACCTTACCGAATAAAATGTGAGGCATCAGGTGTTTGTCCTGATGATTTGCAATCGGTGTCTGATATATCCAAATTTCCATTTACGGTCAAAAACGATCTGCGAGATAACTATCCATTCGGGCTCACTGCAGTTCCTATGGAAGATGTCGTCCGCATTCATGCCTCCAGTGGTACGACCGGAAAGTCCACCGTTGTCACGTATACCCAGAATGATATTGACACCTGGGCAAATCTGGTTGCGCGGTGCATCCGTGCCAGCGGTGGAACCCGAAAAGACATGCTTCATGTGGCCTATGGATACGGGCTGTTCACAGGAGGACTGGGTGCTCACTACGGTGCTGAGCGTCTAGGTTGCGCAGTTGTACCAATGGGAGGTGGTCAAACGGCCAAACAGGTGCAGCTGATTCAGGATTTCAAACCTCGCATCATCATGATTACTCCGTCCTATATGTTGAATGTCATCGATGAGATGGAACGTCAGGGAATGAACCCGCGACAAAGCTCTCTTGAGATTGGCATTTTCGGAGCAGAACCCTGGACCGGCAGTATGCGCACGGAAATCGAAAACAGACTGGGCATCGATGCTGTTGATATTTACGGATTATCCGAAGTGGGTGGACCGGGGGTGGCCAATGAGTGCATAGAGTCCAAGGATGGTCCCACTATCTGGGAAGACCACTTCTACCCGGAAATCATCAATCCTGAAACGGGAGAGGTATTACCAGACGGGGAATATGGTGAGTTAGTGTTTACCACGTTAAGCAGGGAAGCGCAGCCGATGATTCGATATCGCACGCGGGATCTCACCCGATTGCTACCTCCAGGTCCACGTTCAATGCGGCGAATGGACAAAATTACCGGTCGCTCAGATGATATGTTGATTATTCGCGGTGTTAACGTTTTTCCAAGCCAGATTGAAGAGATCCTGCTCAAGATCAACGGCTTGGCACCGCATTATCAGTTGATTGTGGATCGTGACGGTCGTCTGGATTCTCTCGCCGTCAATGTGGAGTCTAGGATAGTGCTGGACGATGGCAGCATCGCTGGCTTGAGCACAGAACTGCAAGAACAAATTAAATCACTGATTGGTGTCAGCACCACGGTGAATGTTGTCGCTCCCGGTGGTGTGGAGCGCTCTGAAGGCAAAGCAAAACGTGTCGTGGACAAACGTGTTCATGAGCATTGAATAAAAAGACTCTTTCAGTGCCCTGATGTCGTCTGTGTATCGCGCTATAAAGTCGGCGACTAATGACGCTCTGACAGTATTTTACGGATACGAGTTTGTGTGGGGGTTACGCAGTCGGAGTGTTTGTCTGACTTACTAAATCAGGTGACCAATCAGGTAGTGTAAAGCGCATCTCAAAGCTGAAAGTAAGCGCTCTGAGCCTGAGCTATTTTCTTGAATCTGTTAGAGTTATCGCTATATACTGGCTTAACGATCAGGCAATTTATGGTGCTGATCCAAAGGCAGCTTGATCGCATCATTGAGATGCTTGTAAAAGGAGGTGATCGTGTACGCACAAATTGTCAAAACTGATGGTAAGGGCGTCATGAGTCTCGATGACATGACATCCGAAGAACGTGCGTTTCAGGAGCGCATCGACGACGATCAAAAGATAGAACCCAAAGACTGGATGCCTGACGGCTATCGCAAGACTCTCATCCGGCAGATAAGTCAGCATGCACACTCGGAGCTGGTTGGTCAGCTTCCCGAAAGTAACTGGATAACACGTGCACCAACACTCGAGCGCAAAGCTATTCTGCTTGCCAAGGTTCAGGATGAAGCCGGTCATGGTCTCTACCTTTACTGTGCCGCTGAAACGCTAGGTATCAGTCGCGATGAAATGTTCGATCAACTGCACACGGGTAAGGCCAAATACTCTTCCATTTTCAATTATCCGACCTTGACATGGGCAGACATAGGTGCAGTAGGATGGCTAGTGGATGGCGCTGCTATTATGAATCAGGTTCCCTTGCAACGCACCTCTTACGGACCTTATGCCAGAGCAATGGTAAGAATATGCAAGGAAGAGAGTTTTCACCAGCGTCAGGGCTTTCACATCATGATGAAGATGGCCAGCGGCACAGAGGCTCAAAAACGAATGGCGCAGGATGCCTTTAATCGGTTCTGGTATCCCTCGCTGATGATGTTCGGCCCCTCAGACAAAGAATCGGTGCATTCGGCCCAATCGATGGCCTGGAAAATAAAGATCAATACCAACGATGAATTACGGCAAAAATTTGTTGATCAGACAGTTCCGCAAGCCCATTATCTGGGCCTCAGCGTTCCTGATGACAAGCTTTGCTGGAACGAAGAGAAAGACGGCTATGATTTCTCCGAACCCGACTGGAATGAATTTTACGAGGTACTGGCCGGCAATGGGCCTTGCAACAAAGAACGATTGCAAGCGCGTGTTACCGCCTGGAATGACGGTGAATGGTTCCGGGATGGCTTACTTGCCAATGCGGCAAAACAACGAGGCAGTCGTGGGGAGGCCGCATGAGCTCTGTGAATACATCGGCATACCCGGATACAGAAGGTTCGGAAAAAAACAGCCAACGTAAACCTGAGCTTCCTTTATGGGAGATATTCATTCGTGGTCAACATGGCATGAGTCACCGGCATGTTGGCAGTCTGCATGCCGCTGATGCAGACATGGCGATCAACAATGCCCGCGATGTCTATACGCGTCGCAACGAAGGCGTCAGTATTTGGGCCGTTAAATCAACACAGATTGTTGCCAGTGCTCCCTCCGACAAGGAATCCTTGTTCGATCCGGCCAGCTCGAAGGTATACAGACATCCCACATTCTTCGACATACCTGAGGAAGTGGGACATATGTGATGGCTGTGAATAGCAAGGCAGAAGATGGATTGTTCGAATTTCTGCTACAGATGGGAGATAACTGCCTGATACTGGCACATAGAAATTCTGAGTGGTGCGGTCACGGACCGGCTCTTGAAGAAGACATTGCCATATCCAATATATCGTTGGATCTTATTGGCCAAACACAGTTATGGTTGGGACTGGCAGGTGAGGTTGAAGGCAGTGGTCGCTCGGCCGATGATCTAGCCTACTTTCGTGATGCATTCGATTTTCGTAACCTGTTATTGCTCGAACGCCCGAATGAAAACTATGCCTTGACGCTTATGCGTCAGTTTCTGTTTGATGCGTGGCACTTGCCGATGTTAAAGGCACTGATGCAATCTACTGACAAACGGATTGCCGAGATTGCTGAGAAAAGTATCAAAGAGGTGGCTTATCATCTCGAACGCAGTACTGATCTTATTGTTCGATTGGGTGATGGCAGCAAGACAAGTCACCATTACATGCAAGCATCTCTGGATGAACTTTGGTCATATACCGGTGAAATGTTCGACATGGATGATCTGGATCCGGCGCTACAGACTGGTGGTGTAGTACCCGAAGTTTCGGTAGTAGCTGCTGCCTGGCACGAGCATGTATCAACGGCCTTGGGGCAAGCGACACTTAAAATACCGGATAGTAATTATGTGCGTCGTGGTGGTAAAAGCGGCATACACAGTGAGCACCTGGGGTTCATACTGGCGGAGTTGCAATTTCTGCAGCGTGCCTACCCGGATGCAGTCTGGTAAATGAACGTTTCAACAGCTTCAGAAAACCCATCAACAGATCAGATATGGACCTGGCTACATGATGTTCCGGATCCTGAGATTCCCGTTATTTCCGTTGTTGATCTGGGTATCGTTAGAAAGATCGTCTGGGAACAGGACACGCTGGTTGTCCATGTAACGCCAACCTATTCCGGTTGCCCGGCCACAGCAGTTATCAACGCCGACATCGAATCCAGACTCCGCAAAGAAGGTATAGAGAGTATTCGTCTGGAAAGACAACTCTCACCGGCCTGGAATACCGCCTGGATCAGCAAGAATGGTAGGGAGAAGCTTTTGAGTTATGGAATCGCACCTCCAGTAGAAGGTACCGGTGCATGCGGACTGGCGCGCCCCCAAATTACTGTCTGCTGTCCCAGATGCCGATCCACCAATACCGAAAGGATCAGTCAGTTTGGTTCAACGCCATGCAAAGCAGCTTATCGGTGCAAGGCATGTCTGGAACCGTTTGATTATTTCAAGTGCATATGATTCAAGGAACACTCTGATGGCGCGTTTTCTACCACTGCGTGTGTCCGAAATAAGGCGGGAAACACGCGATGCTGTCGTCGTGACGCTCACCCCGTCACCCGGCGATGAAGGCGTTTTCAGTTTCATTCAAGGACAGTATCTGACATTCCGTAGAGAATTTGATGGAGAGGAGCTACGACGTTCCTACTCTCTGTGCGCAGGCCGCGATGAAGGCGTTCTACGTGTCGGTATCAAACGTGTTGAGGGAGGTTGTTTTTCTACATGGGCCAATGAAGAGTTGACGGTGGGCGATACGATTGAAGCCATGCCGCCCATGGGGGCTTTCCACACGAAGCTTGATCCGAATCATTCGCGTAATTACCTTTTCTTCGCGGGTGGTAGTGGTATAACGCCTGTACTGAGTCTTATCAAAACAACGCTTGCTATTGAAGCTGATTCTTGCCTGACCCTTGTGTACGGTAATCGTTCCAGTAATTCGATTATGTTTCGCGAAGAGCTTGATGATCTGAAAAACCGGCATATGGATCGCCTCAGTATTGTTCATATACTGGATAGTGAAGCTCAGGATATAGAACTTTTTACCGGTCGGATCGATGCAGATAAATGCGCCTTGTTGTTCAAGCACTGGGTTGACGTCACTTCAATGGATCAAGCCTATATATGCGGACCGGAGCCTATGATGCTGGCCATTGCAAAGGCTCTTCAAGATCACGGGCTTGATGATGACCAGATAAAGTTCGAACTATTCGCCTCGTCTCAACCTGGCCGTTCATCTCGAAAAATAGTGTCAAAAGCCCTGACAGGCGCTGACGCGATCTGCAGAGCCACTATCACCATTGATGGGGCAACACGTGAAATCGAGATGGCGAAGAGAGGGCAAACCTTACTGGATGCTGCTCTGAGTGCCAGTATTGATGCACCTTACGCCTGCAAAGCAGGTGTGTGCTCTACCTGTCGAGCTATGGTGCTTGAAGGAGAGGTAGAAATGGAGAAGAACCACGCACTCGAGGACTACGAGGTCAATCGTGGGTATGTGCTGACTTGTCAATGTTATCCGTTGTCGGATAGCGTCGTCGTATCATATGACCAGTGAGGCATCAGTGAGTGAACTCTTGAACGAAAAAATGTCGTTGGAAAGCTATCTGGCTCAAGGTGGAAAGCTGACTTCTCCTGAAAATGTATCACCGCGTTATCGTGCGCAGATCATGCGTATGATGGCCAGTTTTATTGACAGCGAACTGGCAGGTTCTGCGGGATTCGCTGACAGCATCAATTCAGGCCCCGGTATTAAGGAGCGAATTGCAGCATCCCGAATAACGCTTGAAAAGCTTGATCATGCCGAACGAGTTCTCGTTCTGTTGGGTCAGTTTGGTGCGAACACCGAGCGCTACTTCAGCCATCATCCGTGGACAATGCGTTTACCGCGAGACTCGGATATCGGCAATGACCGTCACGGGCAAGACATGCGACTTAATGTTTTTCATTATCCCATTGAAGGCTGGACAGATGCTGTCGTTATGAACGTGCTAATGGGTAAGGCAGTGAATCTTCAACTCAAAGAGAATATCAGGATGTCTTATCAGCCACTGGCAGACGTATATCGTGAAATTCTGCCCCGTGAACGCCGACACGAAGAGCTCGGAATTGAAGGATTACGAAAGATTCTGCAAAAGGGGACTGGCAAAGATGGTGTTGAACAAAGCGTGGCTTACTGGTACCCGCGCATAGCGGCAAGTTTTGGTACTTCGGGTTCCCAACGTTTTGATCAATTGAAAAAGTTTGGTTTACGCCACACACCTAATGAGGAATTACACTCGCAGTGGGAAAGGAATGTTGCCGATTTGCTCTCCGAATTGAACCTTTCATACTGACGGCCACCGGAATCAAATGATGACAGCGTCTTTGTCCGAAACTCACACTATAGAAAGTTTCGCCTGCGGTGAATGGATTCGTGGCACCGGTACTGGAAAAATTTTACGTGACGCTGCAACGTCTGCACCCATTTCTATCATTGATTCAACCGGTCTGGATTTCAAAGGTATGCTCTACCACGCCCGCAAGAGTGGTGGAACACAATTGCGTGACATGAGTTTTCATCAGCGTGCCTTATTGTTGAAAAGTCTGGGCCAGGCGCTCATGGTCGACAAGGAAATGTTTTACGAACTCTCGACGGCTACAGGAGCAACGCGCACCGATAGCTGGATCGATATCGAAGGTGGAATATCGACTCTTTTATCCTATGGATCCAAAGGTCGGCGAGAGTTGCCAAATACACGCATGCTTGTCGATGGTGCGCCAGAGTCATTGTCGAAAGATTCTACGTTTTCTGCTCAGCATATCCTTACTCCTCTGGAAGGTGTTGCTGTTCATATCAACGCGTTTAATTTTCCCTGTTGGGGCATGCTTGAAAAACTAGCACCCACGCTTCTTGCTGGCATGCCGGCTATCATCAAACCAGCCAGTCAGACTGCCTATCTGACAGAATTAATGGTTCGTCGCATCATCGCAACTGGCATCCTGCCGGAAGGCTCACTGCAATTGATATCAGGTTCCCTTGGCGATCTACTTGATCACGTCAATGCACAGGACGTAGTGACCTTTACAGGTTCCGCGGAAACCGGGCAGATGCTGCGTGCGAACCCTGCCATCATCGGAAACTCCACACGGTTTACCATGGAAGCCGATAGTTTAAACGCTGCGATTCTGGGGCTTGACGCTAATCCGGATACACCGGAGTTCGACTTGTTTGTCCGTGAGGTTGCCCGCGAAATGACAACCAAGACTGGACAGAAATGTACAGCCATTCGCCGTGTCATGGTTCCACAACAGTATGCTGATGCGGTATCTGCAGCATTGTGCGCAAGGTTGGCTGGAACGACGGTGGGTAATCCTGCTGATGAAAATGTACGCATGGGACCACTTGCAAGTCTTGAGCAACGATGTGAGGTTCAGGAACGTATCAAAGAGCTTTGTGTTGATGCCGAAATTGTTTACGGTAATCCCGATAATCCGCAACTTGTATCCGGAGACGCTGAAAAAGGCGCGTTTATCAATCCTGTAGTGTTGTATTGCGATAAGCCGGAGGATTGCAAGGCAATCCACGATGTCGAGGCCTTTGGTCCGGTCAGTACCATTATTCCTTATCAGTCAGTAGACGATGCAATTCACCTGGCTAGTCTGGGTAGAGGTAGCCTGGTTGCTTCTGTGTTCACGGATAACGGAGGATTTGCCCGGGATGTCGTAGCGGGTCTTGCGCCATGGCATGGTCGCATCATGCTCGGTAATCGGTTAAGTGCAAAATCGTCAACAGGTCATGGTTCACCATTGCCTATGCTGGTGCATGGAGGGCCTGGGCGAGCCGGTGGTGGTGAAGAGCTAGGGGGGATTCGCGCCGTCAAGCACTATATGCAACGCTCGGCCGTGCAGGGAACGCCTGGATTAATCATGTCGGTAACAGGGCGTTGGACGCCAGGCGCACCTGTGAATCGCGCTGAAGAACACCCTTTTCGTAAATCGCTGGCGAATCTGGATATCGGCGACACCGTTGTCACAGCAAGTCGCACGATTACGCTTGAGGATATAGAGCATTTCGCTGAATTCACAGGCGATAATTTTTACGCGCATATGGATGATGCACAGGCAAAGGCCAATCCTTTCTTTGATGGACGAGTTGCTCACGGATATCTGATTGTGTCATTTGCCGCCGGTCTTTTTGTAGATCCCGCGCCGGGTCCGGTGTTGGCAAACTATGGCGTGGATAATCTTCGATTTATGGCGCCGGTATATCCGGGAGACACCTTAAAAGTCTCCCTCACGTGCAAGGAAATCAATCCACGCGAAACTGCCGAGCATGGTGAAGTTCGCTGGGACTGTACTGTCATTAATCATGATAGTGCCGTAGTTGCACAATACGATGTATTGACAATGGTTGCCAAAAACTGATCTTTCGGAGAACTTGCCGTTATGGCGAAAGTATATGAGATAGACGGGATTGTGCCGGTCATCGATCCCGCAGCCTATGTGCACCCTGATGCTATCTTGATCGGTGATGTCATAGTGGGGCCAGACTGCTACGTTGGCCCGGCGGCTTGCCTGCGCGGCGATTTTGGCAGGCTGGTACTGCAACGCGGCGCTAACTTGCAGGATACCTGCGTAATGCATGGATTTCCTGATACCGATACCGTCGTGGAAGAGGATGGGCACATCGGTCACGGAGCAATATTGCACGGTTGTCGAATCGGTAAGAACGCGATGGTGGGCATGAACGCGGTGATAATGGACAATGCTGTCATTGGCGAGTCCAGCATTGTCGCGGCTATGGCCTTCGTCAAGGCAGGTGCTATCATTGCGCCAAAGTCTCTGGTAGCAGGATTGCCCGGAAAGGTAGTGAGGCAGCTTAGTGATGAGGAGATTGAATGGAAGCGCGAAGGTACGGGCATTTATCAGGCGCTTGGCGTTCGTTGTCAGCAGACTCTCAAGCCGGCCGAGCCCCTTCGTCAACCTGAAGAGAACAGGGCTCGCATTCCGTCTATTGCCTGTCAACCACTTGTTAGTGCACGTGACAATTTCGAACAATGATGTTCGAAATTATCAGGACACGCAGTCATAGGGCTGAGGTGGTAAAACATTGGATTAAAACCGTCCAGAGTGGTGTGCTCAACATAATCAGTGAGTATCATCACACTGATTGATTGCATGGAACAAGGTGCAACGCCTAAACTGGCATACCGCGTGACAATGCAACAGTGTTGTGCCTACAATGAAAAGGGGTGATTCGCGCCTTTTAACGCCGAGCCTTAGTGGCTCGATACCCGGACGTAGAATCCGTCCGGATTACGACAGAATTAGAGGAATTCAAATGTCTGGAATCAAGTCAGTACTGCGCCCGCTCGCAGTCGCAACGCTAGCCACGGTCGCATCAACCGGCGCGTTCGCGCAGGATGTGACGTTGAAGTTACACCAGTTTCTGCCGGCGCAGGCCAATGTACCCGCGAAGGTTCTGGATGTCTGGGCAGACAAGGTGGAAGCGGCGTCCGATGGACGTATCAAGATAGATCGTTTCCCGTCGATGCAGTTAGGTGGTTCGCCACCTGAGCTCATGGATCAGGCAATCGATGGCATCGCCGACATCGTCTGGACGGTTGTTGGCTATACACCGGGCCGATTCCCATCTACCGAGGTGTTCGAACTACCGTTTATGGTACAAGACGCCCGTGCTGCATCCTGTGCATACTGGAACATGTTTGAGTCAGGTATGGAAGACGGTGAATTCGCCGCATTGAAGATTCTTGGTACCTGGGTACATGGTCCAGGCGTGCTGCACACTAGTGAACCCGTAAACACACCAGCGGACTTGCAAGGGATGAAAATTCGTGGTGGTTCGCGTCTGGTTAATGAATTGCTGGAGCTTGCTGGTGCGACACCGGTAGGTATGCCGGTACCAGCGGTCTCTGAAGCACTGTCAAAAGGTGTTATCGATGGCACCACCATTCCCTGGGAGGTCACCACAGCGTTGAAAGTGCCAGAACTCGTAGAATTCCATACTGAATTCGAAGGGCCTGCACTGTACAACCTGACGTTCGTGTTGGCGATGAATAAGGAAGCGTTCGAAGCGATGCCGGACGATCTGCAAGCCGTAGTTAATGAAAACTCCGGCCTGAATTTTTCCATTTTTGCGGGTGGTACTCAGGCTGATGCTGACGGGCCGGCTCGGGAGTTTGCAGTGGAGAATGGTAACGAGATCATAACGGTAACCGATACCAGCGAATGGGAAGCTCTGGTACGTCCCATCTACGACACTTGGGTTGCGGATCTGGCAGAGAAGGACATGGACGGACAAGCCTTGATCGACGAAGCACAAGCACTGATGGCTGGTGATTGCATGGGTGCTACTGCCGAAATGTGATAACGCAGGCTGCGTCCGCTCAGGCGGCGCAGCCTGACTTTTTTAGGCAAGCATCAGTCGATGAACACATTAGTCACCAGACTGGCCCGCACTTTCGCCATTCTTGGTGGTTTGGTCTTGAGTGCTTTGATCGTACTCACGTGTCTGTCTGTCCTGGGCAGGTCAGTAAACTCACTGCTTAACGCTGACATTGTTCAGGCCTTGATGCCAGCTATTGCCAATATGTTGCTTGCGACAGGTGTCGGTCCGATTGACGGTGACTTTGAGCTGGTAGAGGCAGGGATGGCGTTTACGATATTTGCGTTTCTGCCACTGTGCCAGCTCAATGGAGCACATGCCTCCGTCGATATCTTTACTGCTGCATTACCGGGTAGAGTCAGTCGCTTGTTGCGATTGGTGGTCGAGTTTGTTTTTGCAGCTGTGCTGGTGCTGATAGCCGTAAAGCTTTTTGGAGGCATGGAAAGCAAACGTGCATCCGGACAGACAACCCTGTTACTGCAATTTCCTGTCTGGTGGGGTTATGCCATCAGTTTGCCCGGTGCAATTGCTGCGGCCCTCGTGGCAGTGCACATTGCTATTTCCAGATTATTAGAGATGTTAACCGGACGCGAGATTCTGCCTCCAGAGCTGGAGGCTGAGCATTGAGTGACATGCTGATCGGATTGTTGTCCTTCCCGGCATTGTTAATCCTGATCTTCCTGCGTGTGCCTATCGGGTTGGCCATGTTTATGTCAGGACTTGTGGGACTGGTCCTGGTAACAGGTGATACTCACTTGCCGTTCGCACGTTTGAAGGCGGAAACCTACACAACGTTTTCTAATTATTCACTGTCGATTGTGCCGATGTTTCTGTTGATGGGGCATTTTGCAACCTTAGGTGGGATGAGTCAGGCCCTGTTCAAGGCGGCAGAGAGTTGGTTGGGTCATCGCAAAGGAGGAGTGGCCATGGCGGCTGTAGGCTCCTGTGCAGGCTTCGGTGCCATCTGTGGTTCGTCTCTGGCTACGGCGGCGACGATGGGGCGGGTAGCGTTACCGGAGTTGCGCCGTTATGGCTATGCCGGTGGATTTTCAACCGCGACGCTTGCCGCGGGCGGTACCCTTGGCATATTGATACCGCCGTCGGTTGTCCTGGTGATTTATGCCATTCTGACTGAACAAAACATCGCCAAACTGTTCCTCGCTGCTTTCATACCGGGCATTCTGGCAGCTGTTGGTTACATGATTGCCATTGCCATCTACGTACGTGTCAATCCGGGTTCCGCGGGCACCCGTCCCCGTGTTTCTTACAAAGAGCGTTTTAAAGCGGTGTTCGATGTCTGGCCGGTGTTGTTGGTTTTCCTAATGGTCGTTGGAGGTATCTATCTCGGCTGGTTTACACCCACAGAAGGTGCGGCGGTCGGTGCTTTGGGGACGGGCCTGATTGCCTGGTCGGTTGGAGGTCTTAACTGGTCATCGTTGACAGAGAGCTTTTTTGTAACCGCGCGTGCCTCTGCCATGATCTTTTTTATTGTACTGGGTGCGGCTTTCTACAATGGCTTTCTTGCCTTGACGCAGTTACCACAGGAAGCTGCCAGCTGGGTTGCGGCCAGCGGCTACAGTCCGTTGGTCGTACTGGTCATCATTCTGGTTTTTTACCTTTTGTTAGGTTGTGTCATGGACAGCTTGTCCATGATTCTGTTAACGATTCCGATTTTCTGGCCAATCGTACAAGAGCTGGACTTCGGCCTGGTTTCCATGGTGCAACTGCAAAGCGCCCGCCTTGATTTGCTGCAGGCAAGCGGTGCCGATCTGCCTGAGGCTTTAGTGCAGCAAGCCCAGAATATGCTGGCGTCAGGACAAGAGTTGTCGCGAGAGATCACGCGTGAGCTTGGCTTGCGTGGCGTAACAAACGGTTCACTAAACCGAATCAACATTGAGCAAACGGCCATCTGGTTCGGCATCCTGGTGTTAATTGTTGTGGAGGTTGGTCTGATCACTCCTCCGGTCGGCATGAATCTGTTCGTTATAAACTCGATGGACCGGCAGACTCCCATGGTTGAAACCTATAAGGCTGTGATTTATTTCGTCATCACTGATCTTGTTCGTGTTTCATTGCTCGTGGCATTTCCATTAATTACGCTGGCACTGCTGCCATGGTAAAAATCTATAGTATTGCAAGTGTGGACACTTCTTGGTTAAAGCCGGTTCCGGCTGTGTGTGTTGATTTTGCACCGGGGATGTAATGTATGGACATCGATGGTCAGGTTGCTCTGGTTAGTGGCGGTGGCAGTGGGTTAGGTGAGGCGACAGCGCGTTACCTGGCAGAGCTGGGAGCAGACGTTGCAATACTGGATATTGATGGTGAGCGTGCGGCAAAGGTTGCTGCTGACATCGGCGGTTATGCGCAACAGTGTGATGTGACAGATTCTGAGAGTGTTGCCTGTGGGGTCACCTCCGCCATGGCACGCTTTGGCCAGGCTCCCCGGATTGTGGTGAGTTGTGCCGGTATCGGTCTGGCTGCGCGCATCGTCGGGCGCGAAGGCAAGGTGTCGATTGTCCTGTTTCAGAAGGTTATCGAGGTCAATTTGTTTGGTACCTACAACCTGATGAGTTATGCAGCACAGGCTATGACCGATCTGCCAGCGCTGGAAAACGGAGAGCGGGGTGTGATCATCAATACCGCCTCAGCAGCTTACGAAGACGGACAATTAGGTCAGGCAGCTTACGCTGCCTCCAAAGGAGCTATTGCATCTTTGTGTCTGCCCGCTGCGCGCGAATTTGCACAGCATGGAATCCGGGTGGTGGCGATAGCTCCGGGTTTGTTCGAAACCCCAATGATGGAGAGTCTTCCCGAAAAGACGGTGGCTGAAATTACTAAAAACATACCGTTTCCGCCGCGGCTGGGTGAGGCTCGGGAATTCGCCTGTCTTGCCGCTGATATCGTGCGTAATTCGTACATCAACGGTACCGTCATTCGACTCGATGGCGCAGTACGCTTGCCACCTCGATAAAGCGGCGAAATATCAAACGATCAACGCTAAAAAGGAGATTGTATGAACGGCAATGCAGCAAACTGGTTCGTCGATCGGCATGTAAATGAGGGACGTGCTGAGAAGACAGCATTTCGTGAAGCCTGGCCTGAGGGTCGTGAACTTAGCTTTGAATCATTGGCAAATCAAAGTGGCAAGGTCGCATCCGCATTGACAAGGGCAGGTATTCGACGCGAAGAACGCGCAGCTATGTTCGTACTCGATCAAATCGAGTTTCCGTGTATTTTCTGGGGTTCACTTAAATCCGGTGTGCTGCCGGTGGCGCTGAACACCTTGTTATCGACCGATGTCTATAAGGCAATCCTGGAAGATAGTCGTGCATCTATCGCTTTTGTGTCTGTTGAATTGCTTGAGGTGGTTCTTCCTGCCGCACGGGATTCTTCGCAGCTTCGACACATCGTCGTCATAGGTGGAGATGCACCTGAGGGTACGACGAGCTGGGCTGATTTCATGAAGGGTGTCGAGGCGCAACAGGCTATTGTTTGTGCCGGTGATGAGATTGCTTTCTGGCTTTATTCTTCGGGTTCAACAGGGACGCCGAAAGGTGTGCGACACGTTCACGACGCCTTACGCGTAACCTGTGATACCTACGGAACTCAAGTGTTGGGTATTCAAGAGAGCGACACGGTATTTTCTGCAGCCAAGTTGTTCTTTGCTTACGGACTGGGTAATGGCATGAGCTTCCCTCTGTCGGTGGGTGCGACGGCGTTGCTCTACAAAGCGCGACCGACACCGGACTCTGTATCAACAATCCTGGAACAGTACAAGCCGACTATTTTTTGTGGCGTGCCAACCTTGTATGCAGCTCTTATTCATAGTTGGGAGGTGCAGGGAACGTCTCCGCAGGCACCGCTACGTCTGTGCATTTCTGCCGGTGAAGCTCTGCCCGCAGAAATTGGGCGCAAGTGGAAAGGCATCTGGGACATCGACATCATGGATGGCGTCGGGTCAACCGAGATGTTGCATATCTTCCTGTCTAACCGTCCGGACGATATTGAATATGGCACATCAGGCATTGCTGTGCCCGGTTATGAAGTTCGCCTGGTTGATGAAAATGGTGCCGATGTGGACGAGGGTGCTATTGGAGAATTGCTCGTACGCGGCGATTCTGCAGCGGCTGATTATTGGAATCAGCGTACAAAATCGCGCGCAACCTTTGAGGGTGAATGGACACGCACGGGTGATAAGTATGAGATGGGCAAAGGTGCACGACTGATCTATTGCGGACGTACCGACGACATGTTCAAGGTATCGGGTATTTGGGTTAGCCCCTTCGAAATAGAGCAGGCGTTGATGACTCACGCTGATGTTCTGGAGGCAGCAGTTGTAGCTCGAAGAGACGCAGACGATCTGGAAAAGCCTCAGGCTTTCGTTGTGCTTAAAGAAGGGGGTGACACAGAAGGACTGGATGAGCTTAAAGATTTCGTCAAGGAGCGGATCGGCAAATGGAAGTATCCTCGTTGGATCAATGTTGTCGATGAGCTTCCCAAGACTGCCACTGGCAAGATACAGCGGTTTCGGTTGCGCGAGACGTCTTGATCCATTGCAGCTATATGACGATTGATGCGGTTTGGGTATGCTGATGGTGGAGCAACCATCAATACGTGTTTTTTCTATCCGCACTTAGTGGGTTTATTAAAAGGCATTCGACAAGCATCTGAGCAACGAATACCTTTAGAGAACAGTGAAAAAAGCCGATTGAGCAGCACAACAGTAAATTTGTTTAATGAAAAGGTGGGTCAATTATGTGTGCACCTTGGGTAACAGCAGGCACGCTGCTAGCCGCTGGCAAAACGCTGGAGTATGCCTGTTTTGGTCCACCTCCAGATAAGGCTCCGACACTTGTGCTTTTGCACGAGGGTCTTGGTTGTACGCAGCTTTGGCGCAATGTGCCGACAGCGCTTGTCGAGGCGACGGGATTTGGCGTCTTTGTTTATTCTCGGGCCGGTTACGGACAGTCCGACCCGATAGAGTTGCCGCGTCCGCTGGATTACATGACACTCGAAGCGGTGGATGTTCTCCCACAAGTCCTTGAAACCATTGGTGTAGAACGCGCCATTCTCATCGGTCACAGTGATGGTGCAACCATTGCAGCTATACATGTCGGTAGTATTGTTAACCCATACATTGAAGGTGTTGTGCTCATTGCACCTCATTTTTTCACTGAGGCCGAGGGATTGTCTGAAATTGCCAAAGCGTATGAGGCATTCATGGAGGGTGGTCTGCGTGAGCGGATGGGTAAATATCACCGCAATCCAGACAATGCATTTCTTGGTTGGAACGGCGCCTGGCTGCACCCGGATTTCCAATCATGGAATGTTGAATCAGTGCTTGATGACATCCGTGTGCCGGTGCTGAGCATTCAGGGGCGAGAAGATCCCTATGGCACTTTAGCGCAGATAAACGTAGTTGCGCATCGGGTTACTCATGCTTCAGTTTCTACGTTAATCCTTGATGGGTGTCGGCATGCGCCACACCTGGAGCATGGCAAGGAGGTAGTTGATGCAATTGCAACGTTCTGCGCGCAATCGATCCCTGATTACACCTTGCCCGTGAATCACTAATGTCACTTGTTCCTGTGAACATGCCAGAGCATGCGCATGTCCCCGGACAGAACAAGCGGCATGCGGATGATGCTTTCGACGCACTGAGAGCCACAGCGGTGGTGGGGCATGATGTCGATCAGTTGGCGCGATGTGACGCCTTTCGGGCCGGGTTGCTTTATCTCGATCAGGGCTACTATTGGGAGGCGCATGAAGTGCTGGAAGCGGTGTGGATGATTTTGCCGGATAAGTCGATTGAAAAACGATTTGTACAAGGCATTATCCAGTTGGCTAACGGCCGGTTGAAGGTTCGGATGGGTCGTCTGAAGGCTGCAAGGCGTCTGGTTGGGCTGGCTCGCGGCCTCATTCCGTCTGAATCAGCGGTAACGATCATGGAGCTTGATGTACAGGTCGTGCTGAACAGAATCGATACATTGGAGCAGGAGATAAATTTAGCGATATAATGCTAAAATATATTAAAAAAAACTATATATAATTTAAATATATGATTTAAAAGTAAATAATATTAGCTTTATTATGCAATAAACGTATTTACTAATTGCGAAGCTCAGCGTATCCTGTTGCCACGTTGTGAATGAAGGGGATCATATGTCTGCACTTATTGACTTTCGCGTAGATCCGGCCAGCTACCGCCATTGGAAAGTCGAGTACGACGGTCCGGTGGCAACGTTAAGCATGGATGTGGATGAGAATGGCGGGCTGTTCGACGGCTACGAACTCAAACTTAATTCGTACGATCTCGGGGTGGATATCGAACTGAACGATGTAGTTCAGCGCATGCGTTTCGAACACCCGGAGGTAAAGGTTGTCGTAGTCCAATCCGGGAAGGACAATGTTTTCTGCGCCGGTGCCAACATTCGCATGCTTGGTGGCGCCGCCCATAGCCACAAGGTTAATTTCTGTAAGTTTACTAACGAGACGCGCAACGCTTTCGAAGCGGCTGAGCAGGATAGTGGACAACAATACATAGCAGCCGTAAAGGGAGCTTGCGCTGGTGGTGGGTACGAACTGGCACTCGCCTGTAATCACATCATGCTTACTGATGACAGCACCTCGGCTGTCGGTCTTCCGGAAGTTCCGTTGCTAGCTGTATTGCCCGGTACCGGTGGACTAACCAGAATAACCGACAAGCGCAAGGTGCGTCGTGATCTTGCTGATATTTTCTGTTCAATTGAAGAAGGCGTTAAAGGGCAACGTGCAAAGGAGTGGGGACTGGTCGATGAACTAATCCCGAACTCTATATTTGCCCAGACTGTTTTGGAGCGAGCGCATGAGTTCGCTGGCAAGTCCGGAAAAGTAGATGTGAAATCAGGTATTACGTTTTACCCGCTTGAGCGTACCCTCGCAGATAATCGCGTGTCGTGGTCATTGCTAGACATTGAAATTGATCGCACCGGTCGTAAGGCTATCTTTACGATCAAAGGGCCTGATGAATCTGCTCTGAACGATATGGATGCTTTCCAGGCTCAGGGTGATCAGGCTTATATGTTGAAGTTATGTCGCGAATTTGAAGACGCCATCCTTCACATGCGTATTAACGAAATAGAGATTGGACTATGGGTTTTTCGTACCGAAGGCGATCCAGAACTATTCGCGGCTCATGAAGCGTTGCTGGCCAACCATTCCGATCATTGGTTAGCCAACGAAGTCCGACAGTATTGGAAACGCACACTCAAGCGGCTCGACGTCACCTCACGTTCTCTGGTCGCTTTCATTGAACACGGATCCTGTTTTACAGGTGTACTAGCCGAGATACTGTTCAGTGTGGACCGTACCTACATGATGGATGGTGAATTCGAAGACGATGACAGGCCTCTGGCGACTATTCGCCTCAACGAAGCCAACTTCGGCCCTTATCCAATGGGCAACTCGCTGACTCGTTTGCAAACCCGTTTTATTGGTGAACCCGAACTCGTCGAGACGGCGAGAGCGCAGATTGGCAATGGGCTTGATGCACAAACTGCTTACGATATGGGGTTGGTTACCATAATTCTCGACGACATAGACTGGGATGACGAGGTTCGTATATTTGTCGAAGAGCGTGCCTCTTTCAGCCCGGATGCCATGACTGGCATGGAAGCAAACCTGCGTTTTGCCGGACCCGAAACCATGGAGACACGCATCTTCGGACGGTTAACTGCGTGGCAGAACTGGATCTTTATTCGGCCCAATGCCGTAGGAGAAAATGGTGCGCTACAACGATATGGAACGGGTGTGCGCGGAGAGTTTGATCTTGAACGCGTATAGCCTGAAAATCCAGCCGAATCTAAACTTACTACGGAGATAACCATGGCCGATACCCTAGACGTCAGTTACGACACACGTATTCCCAATAATGTCGGCCTGGGCCAGGACCGAAAAGTTCTCAAAGCACTGGAGAAGTGGCATCCGGGATACATTAACTGGTGGAACAAACTGATTCCACAGAATTTCCAGGAGTCGATGGTGTACCTGCGCACAGCGGTCAGTGTCGATCCAAAGGGCTGGGCCAAGTTTGATTATGTAAAAATGCCGGAGTATCGCTGGGGTGTATTGCTTGCGCCACAGGTACAGGATAGATTGATTCCCTGCGGTGAACATCAGGGTAAGCCAGCCTGGCAGGAAGTGCCAGGCGAGTACCGCAACATGGTCAAGCGGCTGATCGTTATACAGGGAGACACGGAACCCGGCTCGGTCGAGCAACAGCGCTTCCTGGGGCTCACTGCTCCGTCACTCTATGACTTGCGTAACCTGTTTCAGGTTAATGTCGAGGAAGGCCGCCATTTATGGGCGATGGTCTATCTGCTGCAAAAGTATTTCGGAAAGGATGGAAGAGAAGAGGCTGATGATCTGCTGCGCCGTTCTTCTGGCTCCGACGAAGCACCGCGAATGCTGGGTGCTTTCAACGAAGAAACACCGGACTGGCTGTCATTCTTCATGTTTACTTACTTTACAGACCGTGATGGAAAGATGCAGCTGGAATCACTCGCTCAGTCAGGTTTTGATCCACTAAGCAGAACCTGCCGTTTCATGCTTACCGAAGAAGCGCATCATATGTTTGTTGGCGAGACTGGCGTTGGTCGCACTATCCAGGCAACATGTGATGCGATGAATAAGGCAGGTATTTCCGATCCAGACGATATCGGAAACGTACGCGATCTCGGTGTTATTGATTTACCGACCATTCAAAAGAAGCTTAACCTTCACTATACGTTGTCCCTTGATCTGTTTGGACAAGAAGTATCTACCAATGCCGCGAATGCTTTCAATGCCGGCATCAAGGGGCGGTACATGGAGCATCGCATCGAGGATGATCATCGTTTGCAAAACGATACCTACAAAGTCAGTAGTATTGTCGATGGAAAAATTGTTGAACAGGATGCTCCCGCGCTGACTGCTATCAATATGCGGTTACGTGACGACTATGTGCGTGACGCGGCGGGTGGCGTTGGGCGATGGAACAAAGCCATCAAGAAGGCAGGTATCGATTTTCAACTAAAACTGCCGCATGAAGCGTTTCATCGCCAGATAGGCGTGTTCGCAGCAATAAAGGCAGATCCTGCCGGCAACATCATTTCTGAAGCTGATTGGGAAAGCAATCACAGCAACTGGTTGCCTTCACTAGACGATGGAACGTTTATCCAATCGTTGATGAAACCAAACTATGCGGCAGGTGAATATGCCAGCTGGATTGCACCGCCGAAGATCGGTATTGACAACAAGCCTGGCGATTTTGAATACGTCAAGTTGCACATGGCGTAACGTGGATTACCAGAGCTAGTTGATATGAATCATCCGCTTAAACAGCATTTGATCGATCCGGAAATCTGTATCCGTTGCTACACCTGCGAAATGACTTGTCCTGTACAAGCCATCGAGCATAATGACGACAATGTCGTTGTTGATGCGTCCAAATGCAACAATTGCCTGGACTGCATTCCCGTGTGTCCGACGGGTTCAATAGATGAATGGCGTGTTGTCGACAGCCCATACTCTCTGGATGAGCAGTACGAGTGGGATGAACTACCGGAGCAAGGTGAGATCACTCTGCCCGGCGAAGCCAGTGACGCCGATCAGCAGGATGACAATGATGTCGATCCCATTGCCGTTTTGCTCGCTGAAGCTCATAAAGGTGCTGGCGGTAAAGCTTGTGCTCCTGTCTCTGCATCCAATCCCACCATCAATCTTTACAATCTGAGTCATGCTGTGGAGGCAGAGGTTCAAGGCAACTATCGGTTGACAGAAGATGGTGCGGATACAGATGTGCGACATATTATTCTCGACTTCAAGGGGAGTCCGTTTCCTGTACTCGAAGGTCAGTCTCTAGGAGTTATCGCGCCGGGTACTGATGCCGAAGGTAAGCCTCACCTGCCACGGTTGTACTCTGTTTCCAGTCCGCGCGATGGTGAGCGGCCCGGTTATCACAATGTCTCGTTAACCGTGAAACGTGAAGAGAATGGGATTTGCTCTAATCATATCTGTGATCTGAACAAGGGCGACAAGTTGCATGTGACCGGTCCGTTCGGATCAACTTTCCTGATGCCATCAGATCCGGAAGCGCGCCTTTTGATGATTTGCACCGGTACTGGTTCTGCTCCCATGAGAGCATTTACCATGGCGCGACAACGCACGGTAGGCGCACGGGAAGGCGGTATGGTGATGTTCTTTGGTGCGAGAACGCCAGAGAGTCTTCCATATTTTGGTCCGCTTAAAAAGATGCCAGACAAGCTTCTGCAAAAATATCTGGTTTTCAGCCGGCAACCTGGGCAGGCTAAGGAATACGTGCAAGACAGGATGCGCTCAGAAGCGGATATCGTGGCCGGTCTACTTCAGGATCCTAATACCTACATTTACATCTGTGGATTGAAATCGATGGAACAAGGCGTTGAAGAGGCGTTCACTCATATCGCAGAATCCATCGGCCAACCCTGGCAGGAGTTGCGCAATGTGATGCGTGACGGTGGTCGCTACCATGTGGAGACCTATTGACTTGGAATCCAGACCAGGTATTACACACCAACACAATATACGAGTCACCTGGGGTGATTGTGATCCGGCGAGAATAGTTTATACCGGAAGACTTCCCGTGTTTGCGCTAGATGCCATCAATGGCTGGTGGGAAAAACAACTCGATGGGGACGGCTGGTTCCAGATGGAAGTCGACCGCAATGTCGGAACTCCATTTGTGCGATTGGAAATGGATTTTCGTCACCCGGTAACGCCGCGCCACGACTTGATTTGCCACGTGTGGCCGGTGCATCTGGGAAAGACATCAATTACTTTCCGGGTTGACGGCGAACAGAACAACAACATTTGCTTTTCTTCACGTTCGGTTAACGTGTTCACTGTTGCAGACACGTTCAAAAAACAGGTACCGCCGCAGGAACTCAGACGCATTGTCGAAAGCCATCTGGCATTACCTGACGGGGGCGCTGCCAATATGTCAGCACTCGTCGATAATCAATCATCGACTGATGCGTAACGCTGCAGATAGTACAGACGTGCATTCACTGGCAATGGAGTCATCTGTCAGCGAGTTAATCACGCGAGTGGGTTCTCGTGTACTGGCTGCTCGTAAAGCGAAACGTTATTCGAGGCGCGAGTTATCCGAACGCTCAGGGGTATCCACGAGATATCTTGTGCAGCTGGAGGGTGGCGAGGGAAACATTTCCATCGGCCTGTTGCAACGTCTGGCCATTGCGCTTGAGTTGTCCATTGATAGCCTGGTAGGCAAGGACGATACAACGTCTGATGATGTAACCCACATGATTTCACAATATAGACGGGCAGATGCTTCCACTCGTGCACATGTGATGCGTGTACTTGACCCTGAAGGTATGCGCGAAAACAAGGCCGAGCGCATATGCCTTATAGGTTTGCGAGGCGCGGGCAAGTCTACGCTTGGTGCCCTGTTATCCGAAACGTATGATGTTCCGTTCATCGAGCTCAATGCAGAAATTGAACGAAGTGCTGGAATCCCTCTCGGTGAAATCATCGCTTTATATGGAGAGGAGGGTTATCGCACACTCGAAGCGGAAACGTTGAGAGGCATAATTGCTGACCACCAGCGCATGGTGCTGGCGGTAGCGGGTGGACTGGTTGAAAATTCGAATACCTTCGCCAATTTGCTGAGATACTGCCACACGGTCTGGCTGAAAGCCGATCCCAGCGAGCACATGGAACGCGTACGTGCGCAGGGAGATCTAAGACCTATGGCGGGAAATCCACGTGCAATGACGCAATTACGTGAGATTCTTCTGGCTCGTGAATCTCGTTATAAACAGGCTGATATTCACCTGGATACCAGCGGCAAGAGCGTGGATGCGTCGCTTGCGGAGTTGTGCAAACTTGTTTCATCGCACCATTTGATGACTAGCAACACAGCGGTCACATCGTATTCGCCTGTAGCAGACAAAGAGTAAACCTATGAGCGTCACCACGAGCCGCGAAGATAATGTCGGCTATGCCGAGATTGATAACCCACCTGTCAATGCAATCGGATTATCGGTTCGCCAGGGACTATTGGATGCCGTTCGCTGGGCTGAAAAAGAGCGGCTGGATCGAGTCATTGTCTCTGGTAAAGGGGGGATATTTGCTGCGGGTGCTGATGCACGTGAGTTCGATAGTGCGCCTTCAGAGCCGCATTTGCCGGATGTGCTCAATGCAATTGAAGAAAGCTTTGTACCCTGGATTGCTGCCATTGATGGGGTAGCTCTCGGTGGCGGTGCTGAAATTGCGTTGGCCTGTCGGATGCGGATCATGACATCCAAGGCGCGAATCGGTTTTCCAGAAGTCACGCTTGGTGTTACTCCCGGTGCTGGTGGTACGCAGCGCCTTCCTAAACTGGCAGGGCTTGCAGTTACACTCAACATGATTACCAGCGGTAAACCATTGAACGCAAGGGACGCGATGGAGGCAGGGTTGGTTCACGCGATCGAAGAAGAGCCTCGTGAAGCCGCTTTTATGGTCAATAGTGAAGAGCTTGGCTGTATTGTACCCGCACAGGAATTACCTAACCCTGACATTGAAAACAAACTTATCGAGGCCATGCGAGTTCAGGTACGGAAAAAAAGTCCCGGACAAATAGCGCCATTATGTGCCATCGATGTCATTGAAACAGGCCTTGGATTGCCATTTTTGGAAGGGCTTAGCGTCGAGCGCAGTGCTTTTCTGGAGCTTCGTGGAAGTGCACAGGCAAAGGCACTACGGCATATTTTCTTCGCTGAGAGGGGGGCGAAAACGCCTTCATGGCTCACTGCAAAAGCTGTTATTCCTGATCATGTTGCTGTGGTCGGTGGGGGGACCATGGGTTCTGGTATCGCGTACGCGCTACTTAATGCAGGCTTGCGAGTCACTCTCTTAGAGAACGATAAATCGGGCGTCGATCGTGCGGTAACAAATGTATCGTCAATTATCGAGGCAAGTCTCAAACGCGGGTTAATCGATGAACCGGGTGTTAGTGAGAGACGTGGACGACTGACAGTAACAACTGACTACTCAAAGGTGTCCGATGCATCGCTTGCCATTGAAGCGGCTTTCGAGAGCATTGAAGTTAAACGCGAGATATTCATGAAACTGGAAAAGGTGCTCCCAGATCATGCAATTCTTGCGAGCAATACGTCGTATCTTGATGTCAACGAGATTGCCAGCGCCGTGCCGGAATCTTCCCGTGTGCTGGGTCTGCATTTCTTCGCACCGGCGCACATCATGAAATTGCTTGAGGTAGTTCGTGGTGAACACACCTCTGATATTGCATTGGCAACCGCTTTCGAGTTAGCAAAACGATTACGTAAAGTACCTGTCGTGGTCGGGGTGTGCGATGGGTTTGTTGGCAACCGAATACTTGCTCGCTATCGTGAAGCTGCTGATACCGTGATGATGGACGGTTCCAGTCCGTGGGAGATTGACGAAGCGATGGTCGAATTCGGTTACGCCATGGGCCCTTATATGGCGCAGGACTTGTCCGGGCTGGACATCGCAGCGGCTAACCGGCGTCGTCAGGATGCAACTCGGGACCCTGAAAGGCGTTACATCCCGATTGCCGATCGGATGATCGAACTGGGTAAGCTGGGTAAGAAGACCGGAGCTGGCTGGTATCGTTATCCCGGTGGCGGTGGCCCGGTCGAAGATCCCATCGTGGCAGATCTTGCGATTGAAGAAGCACACTTCGCGAAAATCAAACGTGTTGACTACGACGCCGACGAGATTCGTCAACGCTTATTGCTTGCCATGATCAACGAAGCTGCCGAGCTCTTGCAAGAGGGAATTGCCCAAAGCGCGAGCGACATCGATCTTGTAACCATCTTCGGATACGGATTTCCACGCTGGCGAGGCGGCCTGATGCATTACGCCGATTCACTGGGTGCAAAGTCAATCGTTGCTCAACTTGAACGGTACGCGAAAGAAGATGCAGTAGCCTGGAAGATCAGCCCGTTACTGCAATACTGTGCCGAGACTGGACAGTGCATTGCTGATGCAAGGGGTGAGTAGGTGTTGTATGAATGGCAAACTAGGTAATTTTTGCAAAATTATGTCTTAACAGCGAACCGTTTGTCATCTCCGCGAACCCTAGGTCATCTCCGCGAACCCTAAGTCATCTCCGCGAACCCTAGGTCATCTCCGCGAACCCTACGTCATCTCCGCGAACCCTACGTCATCTCCGCGAAGGCGGAGATCTGGTGCGCGTGGGGTAACTAATTTATGGCTTACAAGATTCCCGCTTTCGCGGGAATGACATTTGCCGGTCTGACATTTGCGGGAATGACACTTGCCGGTCTGACATTTGCGGGAATGACACTTGCCAGTCTGACATTTGCGGGAATGACACTTGCCAGTCTGACATTTGCGGGAATGACACTTGCCAGTCTGATATTTGCGGGAATGACGATGGTTAAACCCGCAACACAACTATCAGGTTACTGGCGTGAGCAATGGTGTTCCGGCAAAAAAAGCCTTGAGGTTCTCGCGTTGTAACACACCCATGGCTTGGCGTGTTTCAATAGTACCTGACGAGTGGTGAGGTTGTAACAGCACGTTATCGAGTGCCATGAATCGCGGATCAATGTCGGGTTCGTTCTCAAACACGTCTAATGCGGCACCGCGTAGTTTTCTGTTTTGCAATAAGTCAATCAATGCCTCTTCATCCACAGTTGTACCGCGTGCGCTATTGACGACCAGGCCATCGCCTCCTAATGCGAGCAATACATCTCTTGATATGATTTTCGTCGTGTCAGGCCCTCCGGAAACTGCGATTATCATAATGTTGACGGCTGATGCAAGCGATAGCACATCGCTATGGTAGTGCCAGTCCGGTGTTTGTTTTTCCGTACGTGAAAAATAGTGAAGCTTCATATCGAAATTTTGCAGCCTGTCAGCGATAGCACGACCTATGCGCCCCATGCCAACAATACCGACTGAAGCACCTGAGAGCGTTCTTTGTATAGGGTAGGCACCTGAGGAAGCCCATTGCCCGGAACGAATCCATTGTGAAGCTCCGATAATATCTCTGGACAGGGTTATCAGCATTCCGACCGCTAGATCTGCGACATCGTTTGTGAGCACATCCGGTGTATTCGTTACCTTGATCCCTTTGCTGGCGGCATACTTAACATCTATGGAGTCGTATCCGACGCCATAGTTGGCGACTAGTCCCAGATTGGGAAACTTATCCATGAGTACGTGATCCAGTGTGCTGTGACCTTTAAATGCAAACGCACGAATCTTTTCTCTGATTTCCAGCGGTAAATCGTCTGAGTTTCCACTGGGTGGAAGAGAGTGAACATCGAACAGCTCGTTCATCGGTTGACTGTCCCAGTCGTCATATGTCTCGAAGCTCAGAATGGCAGGTTTTGTCATTGTGTTTTTTAATTGTATGTGACTGTTGATAGAGGCTGGGGAAGGTACGAACCAGTCCAGATGTCATTCCGGGCGCGTCTGCGTTTTCCCTCCTACTGTTCCAGTGTACTACTCCACAGGTTTTCTTTCATCGCTGTTGGCCAATCAGTACCCTCCAAACCAAGCTGATCGTGATGATTTTAAGCGCTATTGCAACGAACACTTTACTACGACAGTTACCCTGAATCGGGCCTTGTTCAGCTCACTGGTGGCTTTGATAGGGGAGAAATTCCACGCGTCGATTGGAGCCATCGTTTGGTGCGGAAGGTTTAGACAACATGCTTTCTCCTTTACCTGTTGGAAACAGACGATAGGGATCAATACCGTAGCGGGTTACGAGATAGTCCTTTATCGCCAGGGCACGCAATTCAGACAGACGTTGATTGCTGGATTCCGAGCCTACAGCATCTGTATGCCCCTCCACGATAAGTGTTCGTGTTGCATATTCCGCTTGTAACAACATTTGTCCAACACTGTCGAGGAAGGGGCGTGATTGTTCGACAATGGTTGTTTTTCCAAAATGAAAGAGCACTGGCATGCTTACGGATCTACCGGGCAGGATTTCTTCGCGTGATTCGTTTAGCGTTATGGATCGGGACAATCCTTTGTTTGCAGGGGCCGGGAAAAGATGCTGTCCAATATCGTCAGCGGAGGGTGGTGTGCTATAGAAAACGGTATCACGAGGCATCGATTTAATATCGTCCGCAGCATGTGCCACGTGAAAAGGCATCATCAATATCAGCGCCATCGTTCCGGCGATTCCAACGGACAAAGAGAACAAGCTGTTTTGATTGGTACTCATAAGGCATCCTTCCATTATTTAGATTGATAAAAACATGATGTTTAGTTAGTACACAACAACACTGACACTCTCATTGACTAAATCATAGCCAATAGCGTCCTTGTATCGGTCGTAGATTTCGCTTAAATCAGTTACGGCCAAAGGCTGCAGATCAGGTAACAAAGTTATGACATGAAGGCGTTCAGACCATTGAGGGTCAATGGCAATGCACATGAAATTTTCAGATTTCCCCGAAACGGTCGCTAAAAGCTGCCATGATTCCGACTGGGGCAATGTCAGTGATTCGCTGGCTCGCACCACCGGGTCTGATGTGTATCGATTGGGAAAGATTCTGGCAACCTGCCCGTCACCATCCTGATAATAGCAGTGTAGTTGAGAGTCTTTTCCGGCATTAACGGATAGTTGTATCAGATCACCCTCTGATATCCGTAAACCGTTCTGTGTGTGCGCCAACAAATTCAACTGTGATGACTTGTTGATATTCGACCACGACTCAGCGGAACTTACTGTGTCATTTTTCTCCAGTACTTCAGCGCCTAACCCCGGGTAGGACGAAAGGCTCGTTTCTTGTAGCGTATGTGCACCCAAGTTTAATGCTGTGCGTGGTTGTTTAGTAAGCGCATTGTCGGCATCTATAAATCCGGCAGGAGCGATGTCATTTGGCATGCCGTCGAAAACTCCGTTGTCACGATTAACTCTAATAGCATCGGCACCACTTAAATGTATGCGTGACTTGGGTTCAAGCTGTCCTTCGTGAATATGATAATCACGTTTTACAATGATGTTAGCGACTTTGATTTGATAAGTTCTGGCAGGCTCTACCGAAGAAACCGACATGAGGTCACTATCAGGGCCGACAGTGGTTACGACGATTAATGTCTTCATTGAGTCTGCGGCGGGTCGCTGGTTATAGCCTGCGTAGTTCAGTGCGTCTTCAACCTGCAAGGCAAAAGAGCTGGTTCGCTCCGCCAATTGGAGATTAACCCGAGAGGGATCCACTTCTTTGAATTGAACTAGCGCACTAACCAGATCCAGTGCAATCAGCCCCTCATTGTTACCTGTATTTTTTGCTCTCTCAATCGCTGATGCGAGGTCAACCCCGACTGTCATATCGAGACTCGCAACCGGATTTGCTGTGCAGCCGCTGATGGCAGTGCCGATGGCAAAACAGCATATTGAAATCTTGTTGAATATCCTCATGCCGGCCTTTCCTATGAAGTTGGGTTCAATATTCAACAACGAACACCAATTAAGTTTTTGACATTCGCCGTGTCTGAATCGCCTGGCAGTTGCCGCTAATCGGACATGAAAATGTGATTCACTCCTCAAATTGGAGAAGCATGCTTCACTGACAGCAGGTTGGTTGCGATATCAGATAGTTCGTTTCGAATATTGCGTTTGGCTCAATTTACGCATAGACTACCGTCTACCAGAGACAATGCTATGACCATTTCATCCACAAATAGTGAATTGCTTGGCCATCGGCTTCCCGATGAGGGCGAGCAGGGGAGCGCAAACCAGCTACGCCAGATTCTGGCTTCCCAAATGAGCGAGGGCACCGACGAAGTGAACCTGCAGATTCTCGTGGATAACAAACCGACAACAATCGCGTTGCATCGCTCCCTATCCGAACTACTGCTTGAGTTACTTCGCGTTGTCGGCTCCGGTGATGCTGTGACACTGGTTCCAGTGCATCAGCAACTGACCACTCAGCAAGCTGCAGATATCCTTAACGTATCAAGGCCCTATCTGATCAAATTGCTTGACGAAGGTATTATGGATCATCACAAAGTTGGGCGACACCGACGCATACGTGCACGCGATGTTTTCTCTTACAAGGAAAAAATGGCTGCTGAGCGTGCAGAGGCGCTTTCCGAGCTCGCAGCAACCGATTCGGCGTTTATCTAACGGGTGTTCGCCAATCGATTTACTGCACTGGTGGATGCCTGTTCTCTGGTTAATGCACTGGGCAGGAACACGATCCTTTCCTTGGCTGAAGCTGAATTGTTTCGCGTTCGCTGGTCAGAAGAGATTCTTGTCGAGACGGAACGAGCGCTCAGTGGAATGTTTAATTCCCGCAATGTCAGTGCGCCTGAGTCTATGGCGAAACGGCAGGTCGCAGCCATTCGCAAGGCTTTCCCGGATGCACTCGTGGACGGCTATGAGAAATCCAGGCTCGATGACAGTGCATTACCTGACGCGGGTGACGCCCACGTAATTGCAGCAGCATGTCGATGTCGGGCATCCATACTGGTCACTGAAAACACCCGACACTTTCCGGAATCGGTGTTGAGTCCATACGGAATCGAGTCAAAGACCGCTGACGATTTTATTGCCGATACAGTCGATCTGGATCCCTTGCTTGCGGTTCGTGCTTTAGCCAGAATGCGCATGCGATTCCAGAATCCAGCGTTATCTTCAGATACGCTAATATTGCGTTTTGAGTCTCAGGGATTCATCCAGACGGCAGATCTTCTCCGTCCTTATGCCGATCAACTCTGACGGGTTTTCAAAACCGACCGCAGCAAGGCTGCCGCTTTTAAACGGTCGTCGTGCCGTGCAGGTTTGGATTCACAGCAGACAGGTTCAATTTACGATTTACCAGGTATTTCTTGTATGGCGTTCAAGATGTCTCAGAGTTCGTTATTTGCCGTGTTATTGCGTTCACCATGGTGGTACAGCGTACTTATTGGTGTCGCCGTCATTGCAATGAGCGCTGTTATTTTCGATGGAAAATATGTAGCGCTCGGCGTTTTTACATCGCTGCCATTTTTGGGTATTGCAGGTTTCGCAGGCTATAAACAAGCGAAACAACCAGGCAAAAAGCGCATTCTGGAAGTCGCTGAACAAGCGAGAAAAATGCCTGCAACTCAAATAGCTGAAAAAGTCGCATCCAGTTATCGTGAAGCACGCTTCGACTCTGTAGCGTTCAAGGGGAGTGCAGCAGAGCTGGAACTTTCCCGTGGTCATTTAAAGCTATTGTTGTGCAGTAAACGATTCAAAGCAGCCAACACCGGTATTGACCCCCTGAAACAATTAGTAGCAGCCGGAGAACGTGTTGAGGCAACAGGCTACCTGTACGTTACCCTTGGTGAAGTGTCGGAGGCCGCACGAAGCTATGCCAGTCAACATAATATCGAGATAATTCAGGCCACCAGACTGACTGCATTTTTTGATAACAAAGCCGGTATTGATCAGATTTAAAGGCGCATATGCCGCTCGGCAATTTTCTCATCTCCCGGCACATGAACATTGCCTGAAAATCTACAAAAGCTTGTTGTCTATCTCATAGTTGGTACTCACGAAATTGGTTTCGATGAGTCCAAGCCCATGACGTAGATGTCTTCTATGTACTCCACGTCACCTAACTGGTGTCTTGAGCGTCGGTAGACATAAAAAACCGTGCCGTTAATGGTGCACCAAGAATAATGAATACCATTCGGACAAGGTGATGAATGACAACCACCCCTACATTAGCCCCGGCGGCAAGACTCAAAATGGCAATTTCTGCTTGTCCCGTAGGCCAGAATGACAGAAACCGTTGAACTGCCGATACGTTGCTAACCAGTGTCGATAAAGCGATGCACGCGGTAGCCAATGCCACTAAGAGGAGAACAAAACCGCTGGTGGCAAGAATATCACGACGAACTTCCCGGACTGTCAGACCTTTATAGTTTACGCCGATGCCAATGCCGATAAAATACTGCGCAACCATTATAAGCTCCTGAGACGGTCGTTCACTAAGAATGCCTGTAAGGCTTAACGGTATTCCTATTAGAAGTGGACCAATCACGGAAGCACCAAACAAACCGAGCCGCTTGGCAAGCTGCCAGCCACCTATACCTACTAGTAGTAGGTTATCTTCACCCAAACCGTGTCGTCCGATGGCATGAGCCTGGACGCGTCACGCCACTTGTGGAACGCCCGCGTCGATCCAAAGCGGCGTACCTATGGTATGGGACAGTATCAACATGTGCTGGATCGATGGGGCATTATCTATAATCAACCCATTGTGCTGGGTACGCGGCAGGCCGGTGCAGCCATCGAAGGTGCGGTGCGGCAGCAGGTGGTTAACACCATTGAACGAATCGCTGTTGATACGCACGGCTATACCGATTTCGCGATGGGTCTGGCGAGGTTGTTGGGGTTTGATCTGTGCCCGCGGCTGAAGAGTTTGAACGATCGCCTGCTGCACGTTCCCGTTGACTTTCCATTTTCACTAAACATTGCATCGATCATGAGACCAGGTTTGAATCTGTCGGACATGGAACCTCAGTGGGATGAGCTGGTGCGACTGACCGCTTCGATCAAGGCAGGGAGGTCACCGCAACGGCTGTACTCAAACGGTTTGGTTCAGTGGCGTCGGGTGATCCGCTGTATCGGGCTGGTAGGACACTGGGACGGCTGGAGCGAAGTATCTTTCTATGCGATGTGTTGAACAGCAATGACTTCAGACGAGAACTGCATCGTGATCTATCTCATGGCGAAGCCGTTCACTCCTTGCAAAGGAAGATTTACCAAGGCGGCATGGGAGCAAAGCTAGGGCGTCGATCAGAGGAGATGGCAGCGATTTCTGGCTCGTTAACATTGTTGACCAATATCGTGATGGCCTGGAACACGATCAATCTGCAGAGTTACTTCAACCGATCACTGCAAGGCACCAGCGACATATCCATTGAACACTTGAGCAAGATTGCGCCAATTCATCATCGATACATCAACTTCAATGGCCATTTTACATTCCCGATAGAG
>JBGCFI010000073.1:0-54193 GCA_045106855.1 Granulosicoccus sp. | reverse complement strand
AGGCGGATAGTCTGCCCGGCAAATTGCTTGCCGACATCGGCCAGCCACTTCATCATCTCAGGGTCCTGGACAATGTCCTGAGCATGGGCTTGTGATATGAAGCCGCCGCGTGGTCCGCTTGGCATCATGCTGCTGGCTCCTAGTGCGCCAACGCCAAGACCCAGTTTGGCCGCTGTGCGCATGAACGTACGTCGGTCGATCTTGCCCTTCACAAACTGATCAGTCACCGACGCCAGATACCGCTTCTGGTTGTTATGGTTGAATCTCATTGTTGTCGCATTCTCCTGTTCAAATTGCTCGCCATGATGTTGGCAAGTGTGGGGTGAAGCGACTCGTAGCCGTATGTGGTCGCTTTTGTTTTATGTGGCATGACACTGGGCTATTGCTTTAACGACCCCATGGTCAAACCTCTAACAAGATTCTTTTGTACCATTAGAATGAAAATGAACGCTGGTACCATTGCGCCAACACCCAAAGCTGCCATATTGCCCCATGCGGTGCCTGTGGATGTTACGAACGTTGATGCTACAACCGGAACCGTTTTAAGGCCTGTTTGCGTTAGCGTCAGTACAAACAGAAATTCGGTCCAGCTGAATATGAAGCACAGTACCGCTGTTGCCGCCACACCGCCGATAGCCATCGGTGCAACAATTTTTCTGAAAATCAACCAGCGTGATGCGCCGTCGATCAAGGCGGCCTCATCTATTTCGCTGGGAATATCATCAAAAAAGCTTTTTAAAAGCAATACTGCCAGTGGTAGGTTCATTAGTGCGTGAACCAGAATGATGCCGGTATAAGTGTCCAGCAAACCAAACTCCTTGTAGATGAAGAACATGGGTATGGCGATGGCCACGGGTGGCATCATGCGAGTTGATAATATCCAGAAGACAAAATGATGCTGTCCGGCGAATCGCATACGCGATAAGGCATAAGAGGCGAACGTGGCAACAATGATGGTGAGTATGGTTGAGCCCACTGCCACGATGATGCTATCCAGAAGCCGTGGCATCATGTAGAAGTTACCGCCCCCAGCCAATTGGGTCGAGCCGCCGTCATATCCAAATGATATGCCGAATACTTCCTGGAACGATTTACCGCTGAATGTCCAATCAAAAATCAGTGGTGGCAATTCGAAAATTTCACGTTCTATTCGAAATGCAATGGTGAACCAGTAGTAGATCGGAAACGCAAAAATACCGACGACCGTCCAGGCCAGTAGTGCTCGTAGAATGCGTTTTGACGGACTTGCCTGAATCATGGGGTTCAGCCCTACCAGCGAAGTTTGGTTAGCGCCACGAATACGTTGGCAACAATAAGAATTACGAAAAGTGAAAACAGGCTGATGGTTGCACCGTAGCCCCAGTTAAGGAAGCTGAACGTCTGCTGCCAGGCGTAAAGACTCAGCGTATAGGTGGATGTGCCAGGGCCGCCCGAGGTCATCACGTATACATAATCAAAGGTACGAAACAGGTCAATACCGCGAATCAGTACTGCTATGGCGATGACCTTGCCGAGCATGGGTAAAGTGAGTCTTCGAAAAATCTGCCAGTTAGAGGCGCCATCAATCAAAGCGGATTCGAATGGCTCGGTTGGCATCGCTCGTAAACCTGCGAGGAATATCAGTACCATGAACGGTGTCCATTGCCAGATGTCGGCAATCATTACACCCATCAGCGCTGTCGATGAGGTGCCCAGAATAGGCGCAGTTCCCAGTATCCCCAGTTGTTGCAAGGCATAGGTAAACACACCGAATTGAGCATCCTCCAGCAACAGGAACATCATGCCGGTTATGGCAGGCGGGATTACAAGAGTCAGTGTCAGTACACCCCGGAGAAATCCGAAGCCGGGATCATCAGAGTCCAGTAGCAGGGCAATACCCAGTCCGAGAACCAATTGCACGAAAAGGCAGAATGCGGTGTACATCAGCGTGATCAGCAAGGCTCCCCACATACGTGAATCGGTAAACAGTTTCTCCCAGTTGGCAGTACCGGCAAATTCCAGCGCGCGCTTACGCGGCACGAACTCATGGAAGCTGAGCCACACGTTATAGAAGAAAGGAAAAACCGCAAACACAATGAGCAGGGCGAGTAGGGGGGCAAGCCACGGTAAAGCGTGGTCTGACAGCATGAATCGCGGTGCTTTGAGCGCGGCAGGTGTTGTGCTGGCTACCGTTGGTGCAGCGCTGCTGGCAGAGCGCGTTGTTGACTCTTCTTTAGAGCGCACGCTTAAGCCTGTATCTCATGGTGTTGCTTCAACTCAGACTGATCCGTTAGAAAACACAC
Source organism: Granulosicoccus sp. (assembly GCA_045106855.1). Taxonomy (GTDB): domain Bacteria; phylum Pseudomonadota; class Gammaproteobacteria; order Granulosicoccales; family Granulosicoccaceae; genus Granulosicoccus. The sequence continues at coordinate 51,911 of JBGCFI010000073.1, read as the reverse complement.
ACCATTGAGGGTGCCACATGAGCCTGTGTTTGTGCAAGACATTTGTCTATCGTCTCGGACATATGTATCCTGAGTGCTGGAAGCATGACACGACACAGCTGTCGTGCCCGCCTTCTCATCATGGCATTGTCAGGTTTTTTCAAATGAATAAAGCGCACCCTGCGGATTCAGCTGTTGCCCGGCATGATGATTTTCCGGAGCAGCTTGCCGTGCGCGTGGCCCGGTGTTACTACGATCTGGGCATGACGCAGCAGCAGATTGCGCAGTCCCTGCAAATCAGCCGCGCGCGGGTAATCCGCTTGTTATCGCAGTGTCGTGAAAAAGGTATCGTCACGATAAGCATCAACAGCCCGTTACTGGAGAATCTGGAACTGGCTGATGCGTTGGCAGAGCGATATCAACTCAAGGCTGCTGATGTGTGCCTTAGTAATGCCAGTGATGAAATCCAGTTGGCACAGCAAGTGGGGCGTGCCGCTGGAGAGGTAGTGCTCAGACACATCACTGATGACATCACGATAGGGCTTGGTTGGGGAGTGACGCTAAAGGAAATGGTCGCCCAGCTGGAGTACTCACCAAGAGAAAATGTCTCGGTTGTGGCTTTGCTGGGTTCCCTGACACGTCGATCTAGTATTGCGCGTTTTGAGGCAACCACGCAGCTGGCATCGCGACTGGACGCCGAATGCCTGTATTTACCTGCACCGATTGTCTGCGACAGTGCCAATACCCGGCAGCTACTTGAGGAACAACCTCTGTTCAAGGATATTCATCGCCGTGCCTTGAAGGCAGATCTTGCCATTGTCAGTATCGGTGGAATGGACAGCGCCACTATTCGCCAGGTGGGTCTGGTGAATTCGCGCGAGTACAATAGCGTCAGAAAAGCCGGTGCCATAGGAAACTTTCTCGGGTTCTATATTGATAGTGAGGGCGAGCTGGTGCAACACCCTATAAACGAGCAAATCATTGGTATCCCCGGTGGCGTGTTCAAACGTTTGCCAAAACGCCTGATGATATCTGCTGGCAAGAACAAAGTTGGCGCACTGAAAGCTGTATTATCTCAAGGCTACGTTACCGATTTTGTGACTGACCAGGATACCGCAAAGGCATTACTCAAATAATGCTGAGTGCTGGGCTGAAAAATTTGGATAGCCCTCCTTGTCACTTACTTTTACTTCATCAATTAACTGAATATGGTCATGACAGAAAATCAGATTCGCAAAAAAATCATCGCGCTTTGTCTGCAAATGAATGCCACGGGTCTGAACCAGGGAACCTCAGGCAATATCAGCGCGCGTTTTAAAGACTTCATGCTGATTACTCCCAGCGGTATTCCGTATGAGGATTTAAAGCCTGCCGATATTGCAAAGATGAAAATTGAGGGCGAAGACTTCGCCTGGAAAGGACCATCGAAGCCGTCGTCGGAATGGCATTTTCATCGCGCAATTCTCAAGGAAAAACCGGATATCAACGCCATTGTGCATACGCATTCCACGTTCTCAACGGTGGTTTCCATTGCCCGTGACGACATACCGGCATGTCATTATATGATTGCTGCATTCGGTGGAAATACGGTTCGCTGTGCGGAGTACGAAACGTTTGGAACTGCAGAGCTATCGCGCAGTATGCTCAAAGCGATGGAAGGGCGCAGTGCCTGCCTGTTGGCCAATCATGGCATGGTTGCCGGGGGGAAAAACCTGGACAATGCGATGTGGGCGGCCGTGGAGCTGGAAACGTTATCCAGGCAGTACTATTACGCAAAGCTGGCAGGCAATATGATTATCCTTCCCGACGATGAGATGGCTCGCGTTCTGGAGAAGTTCAAATCCTATGGGCAGGTACAAAAGCCGATAGGGAAAAAAGGCAGTAAGGCTGCGGCAAGCCGGCGTCCTGCAGCGGTTTCGGTTGCCAAAGTCAAAGCCGATAAAGTGGCGGCAAAAAAGGCCTTGGCAAAAAAGGCAACCGCTAAAAAACCAGCTGCAAAAAAAACAACGGCTAAAAAAGCGACTGCTAACGCTAAAACGAAAAAGGCTTAATCTGAATCCTGACGTAACGGTGGCATCTTGCGCAGCGTCGACTACCCAAGATGCTCTTCCAGAGACCGGGTGACAACAACTTCATGCCAATGCAGTGCGTCACCCGGAAATTATTGTCTACCTGAAAGCCTTATAGCAGCCTTACATAGGCTGCACTGTAGCCGGGTATCTCCAGAGCACCATCAATAAGCTCCGGGTTAAAGCCATGCTGGTCTAGCAATGTCAGTTCGCGCTGGGTACCAATTTCACAGCGTACTCGTTCGCTGCCCAGATTGAACGCGCAGTAGATCGTCTCATCACCCAGCGTGCGGACGAACGACAGAATCTCCCCGATAACCGTAATATTATCTAAAGCGCCTTTGACCAGGGCTTGATTGGCTTTTCTGAAAGCAAGAAACTTACGGTAATGTTCAAGCGTACTCTGTTCAACGCCTTGTTGTGTGGATACCGCGAGTCGTTTGTGAGCTTCTGGCACGGGTAGCCAGGGTTCTGCCGCAGAGAATCCGGCATTCTCCTCACAGCTGTTCCAGACCATTGGTGTGCGACAACCATCCCGGCCTTTGAATTCAGGCCAGAACGTGATGCCATAGGGATCCTGTAATTTCTCAAACGGTATATTGGCCTCGGGTAAGCCTAATTCTTCACCCTGGTACAAGCAAATTGATCCACGTATGGACATCAGGAGCGAGGCCAGCACGTTAATGTGTTGTGCCCTGTTCTTTTTCGGTAGGTTCCAGCGCGTAACGTGACGCACTACATCGTGGTTGGAAAACGCCCAGCATATCCAACTGTCAGGGGCTTCTTCCTCAAACCGTGTAAGAACGGATGCGATTTTTTTTACCGTTGGCACTTCTGCCGAAAGAAAATCAAAGGTGTAGCACATATGCACACGCTGTGTGCCACTCGTATAGTCCCGTAGCAGACTCATGCCATTCTGAGCGTCACCGATTTCACCAACACAAGTTGCGGCCGGGTATTCATCAAGCACTTCTCGAAAGCGCTCAAGGAACCGGAGGTTTTCCGGTCGACTCTTGTCGTAAAGATGATCCTGGTAGTTATACGGATTTACACCGGGTGCAATATCTGCGTTGCGCAACTCTGGCGCCAGGGCTGGATTATCACGCAACTGCTCATCGCAAAAATAGAAGTTGATAGTATCCAGTCGAAAACCATCGACACCACGATCCAGCCAGTAGCGTGCTACATCCAGCATCGCATCCTGCACGTCCGGATTGTGAAAGTTCAGGTCTGGCTGAGAGGCTAGAAAATTGTGCTGATAATACTGGCAGCGGGTTGCATTCCATGACCATCCGGGTCCTCCGAATATGGAAAGCCAGTTGTTAGGCGGGCTTCCGTCCGGTTTCCCGTCAGACCAGACATACCAGTCATGTCGGTCATTGTCGCGACTAGAGCATGATTGCGAAAACCAGGCATGCTGATCGGATGTATGCGATAGAACCAGATCGATAATGACCTTCAGTTCGAGCGAATGTGCTGTCTCGATAAGTTCATCAAATGCATGCAAATCGCCGAACATCGGATCAATGTCTTTGTAACCGGATACGTCGTAGCCGAAGTCTTTCATCGGGGACTTAAAGAATGGTGATATCCAGATTGCGTCGGCTCCAAGATCGGCGATGTGTTGCAATCGATCCTTAATGCCGGCAAGGTCTCCGATTCCGTCGTTATTGGAGTCCTGAAAAGAGCGGGGATATATCTGGTAAACGACTGCGCCGCGCCACCAGTCACTGTCTACAACGACGTCTGGTTCGACGATGCTGATAGATGAAAAAATCATGAGAAATGAATCCTATAACTGTAGAAGCGGGACTTCAGTCAGCAGTTATTTTCACTGCGCTTTGTCCCGCTTCTATTTATCGTAATGCTCATGTTCGGACCAGAGTCCACTTAAGCTCTTGACTGAGGGGGTTAAGCCCCTCAGTTTGATACTGCATTGTTGGAAGTCGTTGCCTCACCCGTCGCACAGACCCATCGCTGAATCTAAAGGCGATCGAGTTTAACTCACCATTTGCCCTTTCTTAAGTGCGTAGCTCATGCACGTATCTGGCCGGACGACGCTGTCGGATGTGTCGTCTGGCTAATTAAGAGTTTTTAAGTTCTGCTTACTGTCGGTAGTGCAATGACTGACCGTCTGCAAAAAGGTGGACTTTGCCCGGGTCTGCGGACATACGCATACTGCTATTGCGTACATCACGATGTATGCCCTGCAGTTTGGCAATTACCGGATTGCTTTGTGCATTCTCGCGTTCAAAATAAACTTGGGTGACCTCGCCCAAAGCCTCGGCGATTTCCACCTTGTTTTCAAAAGCGTAATTCTCACCGGTAACCGGGTGCATGTCTTCCGGTCTGATTCCGACATTGATCGTCGCCCCTTTCATATCCTCTTTGGTTGCGACGTTGGAGGAGATAACACCACCACCATGAGTCAGAGTGACTTTCGTGGTTTGGCCTGTTTCAACAATTTTACCGGGTAACAGATTCATGGCCGGTGATCCAATAAACTGGGCGACAAACTCGTTTTCAGGCGTTTCGTACAACTCTAGCGGCGTACCCACCTGGGCAATTCCCTTGTTGGCTAACACCACAATGCGTGATGCCAGTGTCATTGCCTCGACCTGGTCATGGGTTACATAAACCATGGTGGATTCAGGCATGCTCTCCTTGAGTTGCGCGATTTCGATACGAGTGGCTACACGAAGTGCTGCATCAAGGTTAGACAGAGGTTCATCAAACAGATAGACCTTCGGATCACGAACCAGTGACCTGCCGATAGCGACACGCTGGCGCTGGCCACCCGACAAAGCTTTGGGCAGCCTGTCCAGGTATTCAGTGAGCTGTAGAGTAGCGGCAACTCTGGTAATCGCCGCATCGATTTCCTCTGGTGATTTTTTAGCCAGTTTCAATGCGAATGCCATGTTGTCGCGTACAGTCATATGCGGGTAGAGAGCGTATGACTGAAACACCATGGCGATGCCACGCTGAGCCGGTGGCATCTCGTTCATCCGTTCACCGTCTATCGTGAATTCGCCTGCAGTGATGGTTTCAAGACCTGCAATCATTCGAAGCAGGGTTGACTTGCCGCAGCCGGAAGGTCCAACGAAGACGATCAGCTCGCCGGTTTTGATATCAAGATTGATGTTCTTGAGAACATTGATATTACCGGAGTAGGTTTTTTCAACATCGGTCAGTTTAAGGTTGGTCATTGTTAGCTCTCCTATCTCTTATTTGACCGATCCGGCCAGCAGGCCGCGAACCAGATATTTTTGCATGGCAAAGAACACGACAAGCGGCACAGCGATTGATACAAAGGCAGATGTCGCCAGAATTTCCCAGTTACCGCCTCGTGTGCCTAAAAGCTCGACGATCTGCTTGGTCATTACAGTGGTTTCGCCGCTGGAATCGATGAGAAACACCAGCGCTACGAGTAGATCGTTCCATGTCCACAGGAATTGGAAGATGGCGAAAGAGGCCAGGGCAGGGAACGATAGTGGCAAGATGATCTTAACGAAGATCTGGAAGTCCGTTGCGCCATCGACCTTCGCGTTTTCGATAATGTCGCGAGGCAGGCCCACCATGTAATTGCGCAGAAGGTAAATCGCCAGAGGCAAGCCGAACCCGGTATGTGCAAGCCAGGCCCCAAGATAGCCTTTACCGATACCAATCTCATTGTGCAATTTCAGTAACGGAATGAGCGCAAGTTGTAAAGGTACGACAAGAAGCCCGACAACGGCTGCAATGAGTAAGGCTCTGCCGGGAAAATCCATCCATGCCAGCGCATAAGCTGCGAAGGCAGCTACCAGAATGGGTATTATCGTTGCGGGTATTGTGACCGTCAAGGTGTTGAAGAAAGCCTTAGCCATACCTTCACGGTTGTTTTCATCGAACAGAACACCCTTATAGTTATCGAGCGTGAACTCGGGCGGGGTCAGGGCTGTAACAAAAACTCGTTGGCCGCGACGTCCTGACATCTCCTCGCTGCTCTGCATGATGTAGTCGCCGTTGCCTTCCACGATAATGGTTGCACCGTTTTTAAGCTCGGCTGTGTCTCCCGCTTCATAGTCATCGATGCTTCTTGAGGAGGTTCCCCATATGGAAATGACGGCTTCGGAGCTTTCTCCGAAAAGGTTGCCTTCGATGACGAACATCCCGTCTTTCTCGACCTGCGTGTCAGGGTTGGCGGTTCTCAGGGTGAGATTCTGCTCGGATGTTGACAAGGCGTTCCACCAGCCACCCGTTGATATCTGATCGGCCGTTCTGAATGAGGAGACGAAAAGCCCGACGGTGGGAAACAACCACAACAGCACCATGGCTGCAAGCGATAGATGTACTGCCCACGTGAGTGTTGATTTGGTACCAGCGATTCCAGACATTACTGCATCTCCTTGCGCGCGTTGTACACATTCCATACGAGTATGGGGGACACGAGAAGCATGATGATCATCGCGCTTGCGGAACCTACGCCCCAGTCACTTGCCCGGAATAATTTGTCATACATGTAGTTTGCAAGGACCTGCGTTTCCCATTGTCCGTTGGTCATTGCGAATACGATATCGAATACCTTCAGTACGACGATGGTTATAGTGGTCCACACTACAACAATAGTGCTCATGATCTGTGGCACTTTGATTTTAAAAAACACCTGAAAAGGGTTGGCCCCGTCAACTATTGCTGCTTCGACGGTTTCTTCAGGTATGCCGCGCAGTGCGGCCGACAGGATAACCATGGCAAAGCCTGTCTGGATCCAGATAAGCACTATCATCAGGAGAAAACTGTTCCACGGAATCTGTGTCAGCCAAGTGACCGGATCCTGACCACCGAAAAACAGATAGATCGCATTGAGTACACCAATCTGTTCCTGATCGACAGGGCGCGTGTCGTAAACCAGTTTGAAAATGACAGCAGCGCCGACAAACGAGATGGCCATGGGCATGAATATGAGAGATTTTGCAACGTTGCCCCATCTGACACGGTCCGAGAGCTGGGCTGCGATCAGTCCGAAGACCGTTGAAAGCGCGGGTACCACAATGAGCCAGAGCATGTTGTTGCGCATGGCTTCCCAGAATTTCGGTTCGCTGAACATCTGATGGTAATTGTCCAACCCGACGAATTGGGATTGATTGCCGGGAAGGCGCTCAGTGAGCGATAACCGGAGTGTTTCTACCACTGGATAAGCGAGATAAAGTCCCAGTGCGGCAAGGGCTGGAAGCAGAAAAAGCCATGGTCTTACCATATTGGCCCGGGTGATATTGCGTCCTGCCTGGGGGCCAGTTCCTGGAAAGATGACCTTGTCCAGAAACTGATTGGAGAAGTAAAAGTACCCGACACATCCACCCACTCCAATGATGATGGTCAGTATGGCCTGTAAAGCTGGATTCATCGCTCCCTCCTTTTGCCTGTCAATTTGCGCGACTCATCACAGAATACAACGATGACGAGTCACAATTGTTTAATTGTTATCCAACGCATGGTGATTTTTTCAAAGCGCATTGGTTGGCGGAGTATCAATGCCAAAAGTCTTTGTGTCAATAGTCGGATATTCTTTTGACAATAGTGGATGCAAGCCTTAACATCTCGAATCAAAGCGCTTTCAAATTCAATAGCATGAAAGCACGTCAATAACGACCGGATCCATGAATCTCAAAGAGCTTGCTGAATCAATAGGGCTATCACAGACGACAGTCAGTCGTGCGTTAAATGGATATCCTGAGGTTAGCGAACGAACTCGAAAACGCGTTACTGAAGCCGCTTTGGAGCACAACTACTTGCCCAATGCACGCGCTACGGGACTCGCAACCGGGCGTTCGATGACCATCGGCCATGTGATTCCCGTAGCCAGCAGTAATGATGTCGTTAATCCGGTATTCGGAGAATTCATCGCTGGCGCAAGCCGCACTTACAGTAAAAACGGATACGAGCTATTGCTCACCGTTGCCCAACGGGATCGGGAAGAGGAGACCTATAGGAATTTTGTCGGGAAAGGCACTGTCGACGGCGTTATTGTGCACTCTCCCACCACGTCAGACTCTCGCATCAGCTTACTGCAAGAGATCGGTTTGCCATTTGTTGTTCACGGGCGGGCCAGCAAATGCGGTGAGGCGTACTCGTGGGTCGATGTCAATAATCGTCGGGCTTTTCAACAAGCCACCCAGTTATTGCTGGATATGGGGCATAAACGTATCGCGCTGGTTAATGGCCGTGAAACGCTGAATTTCGCGTGGCTTCGTTGCCAGGGTTATGACGATGCATTGCGCAACGCTAATATCGAACCTGAAAGCGAACTTATGAGCTCCGGCGATCTGACTGAGACTTATGGCTTTCAAACTGCACAACGGCTTTTGTCTGCCAAGAGTCCACCCAGTGCTTTTGTCGTGTCTTCGTATATTGTAGCCATCGGCGTTCAGCGTGCGATAACCGGTGCAGGTCTTGTAATGGGTAGGGATGTGTCAGTGGTAACACACGATGATGAACTCTCGTTTTTTGACAATCAGGGGGAGGTACCACAGTTTACCGCTACACGTTCGTCGGTACGTGAAGCAGGTTTTCGCGCCTCACAAATGCTTCTGGATATTATCGATAAACCCGATAGTGCGCCTTTGTCGCATCTTCTTGAAGCACGCCTGATAGTGGGTTCGTCTACCGGCTCTCATGCCTGACTTAACCGTTCCGATGTGAATTGACAGCCTAAGGAATTATAATACAAGCTTGGAGTGTCATGATGTGATAAGCCCCGGCTCACGGCTTGTATTCTGATGTAGTAGTTGATCGTTACCGAAAGATGTACTGAAGAATCCGGCGTTTCATAATGCGCCGGGCTAAATGTAAGTAGTCGAAGTATCAATTGAAACCATTTGGAGAAAACCATGAAGTTGAACAAACGCTCTGCAGCTTTTAAAAGCACGGCAGTAGCTGCCTTAATCGCGTTATCTGTCGGCACTGTGCAGGCTCAGGATAGCTTACTTTTTCCTGTCGGCGAGGGTGCCTTTAACTGGGATAGCTATAACGCATTTGCCGACAGCAACGATCTCAGTGGCGAGAGCCTGACAGTTTTTGGTCCATGGCTCGGGCCTGACCAGGAACTGGTTGAGAACATGATTGCCTATTTCGAGTCCGCCACAGGTGCTGACGTCAGTTACGTGGGATCAGATAACTTCGAACAGCAAATTATGATCGATGCTGAAGCAGGTTCTGCACCCAACATCGCCGTATTCCCACAACCGGGTCTTGCCGCTAACCTCGCTGCACGCGGTTTTCTGACACCGCTGCCAGATTCGGCAGGCGAGTTTCTTCTCGATAACTATGCAGCCGGACAGTCGTGGATCGATCTGGGTACCTACAAAGGCGCTGATGGCGAAGAAAGTCTCTATGGCTTCTTCTACAAGGTAGATCTGAAATCCATGGTCTGGTACAGCCCCGAGAACTTCGAAGACGCAGGCTACGAAGTGCCGCAAAGCATGGAAGAACTCAAAGCACTGACAGACCAGATTGTTGCCGATGGCGAAACACCCTGGTGTATCGGTCTGGGTTCCGGTGGTGCAACGGGCTGGCCAGCTACCGATTGGGTAGAAGACCTGATGCTGCGTACACAAGCTCCTGATGTCTACGACGCCTGGGTTAGCAACGAAATACCTTTTAACGATCCTAAGGTTATCGGTGCAATCAACGAGTTCGGATACTTCGCTCGCAATGATGACTATGTTGCTGGTGGCGCCGGAGCGGTTGCTACAACTGACTTCCGCGATAGCCCCAAAGGCTTGTTCAGCTCGCCACCTCAGTGCTACTTGCACAGACAGGCATCTTTCATTCCCAGCTTCTTCCCGGAAGGCACAGAAGTAGGCGCTGATGCTGATTTCTTTTACTTTCCTGCTTATGCGGAAAAGGATCTTGGCAAGCCGGTTTTGGGTGCAGGTACAGTCTGGGGTATTACAAACGACAACAAGGCTGCCCAGGTATTCATGCAATGGCTAGAGACGCCTGTTGCTCATGAGGTCTGGATGGCGCAGTCAGGTTTCCTGACGCCGCATACCGGTGTTAACACTGAGTTGTTCGGCGATCCTACCATCGCCAAGATGAACGATATCCTGCTCAATGCAACAACGTTTCGTTTCGATGCGTCTGACCTGATGCCTGGTGGCGTTGGTGCAGGTACTTTCTGGACAGGTATGGTTGACTATGCCGGTGGTGCAGATGCCGAAAAGGTTGCCAGTGATATCCAGAAGAGCTGGGATTCGCTGAAATAGCAAGATGTCTTGACGCATCACCACGTGAGCCTGAAACCTGTGCATTAAACGCATAGCACTCGTCCAAGCTCACTTGCTGCTAAAGTATGAAGGCAGGCCGGATTTCTCCGGTCTGCCTTTTTTTGCTAACTGAAATTACTGATCAATGAGTGAAGCCGCCACCAGTTTCGGCGCGTTGTTAGAGTTGCTACGCTATGCGAAGGGCTATCGCCGCCGCATTATTCTGGCAAGCACCTGCTCAGCCCTGAATACACTCTTTGACATCATGCCCGAGATTCTCATCGGGGTTGCCATCGATGTCGTTGTCAATCGGGAAGAGAGTTTTCTGGCAGGGTTCGGATTCGAAACGCCACAAGGCCAGATTTTAATGCTGGCTTTTTTAACGCTGATGATCTGGGCTGGTGAGTCGCTCTTCGAGTACTTGTACCTGATTCTGTGGCGTAATCTTGCACAAGATCTGCAAGCCGACCTCAGACAGGATGCCTACGATCAAGTGCAGCGTCAGGATATGGGGTTCTTTGAATCACGCAGTACAGGCGAACTCACCTCAATTCTCAATGATGATGTGAATCAGCTGGAGCGATTTCTTGATGGCGGTGCCAACGACATTCTGCAGGTATTTGTCAGTGTCACGCTAATTGGCGGCGTATTCTTCTACATATCGCCCAGTATCGCCTTGCTTGCCATCACACCTATCCCCGTCATTATCTGGGGAGCATTTTTCTTTATGCGGCGGGCAACGCCTCTGTATGCCGATGTCCGGGCCAGGGTGGGTGACTTGTCCAGTCGCCTGGGCAACAATATCGGCGGGATGGCAACCATCAAATCCTTTACCTCCGAACAGCGCGAAAGCGCTCGTCTTGCGCGCGCAAGCGATGAGTACGTGCAGGCAAACAGAAAGGCGATCAAGATCAGCTCGGCTTTTGTGCCGTTGATAAGAATGGCGATCCTTGCAGGGTTTATGGCTACTTTTATCCTGGGAGGATTAAAGGCCCTTGATGGCACTTTGAATGTCGGCGCCTATGGCATGCTGGTGTTTCTCACACAGCGTTTATTGTGGCCTCTTACTCGGCTTGCGCAAACCGTTGATCTCTATGAACGGGCGATGGCAAGTACCCGCCGAATTCTCAAACTTATCGACACTCAGACGCAGGTCCGCGATACGGGGCATACGCTTTTGCCTGTGGGTGAGCCTGAGTCTATTTTGTTTGACGCTGCGACCTTTCATTATCCGGACACCCAGTCAGGCGTTAACTCCATCGACTTGCAGATCAGGGCAGGTACAACGGTTGCGCTGGTCGGTACCACAGGTTCGGGCAAGTCAACATTGATCAAGCTGTTACTGCGTTTTTATCCAGTAAACTCTGGTCGAATTTTAATCGGCAATATTCCGGTTGATGAGCTTTCACTACGCAGTTTGCGCGAAGGTATTGGTCTGGTCAGTCAGGATGTGTTTCTATTTGAAGGCAGTATCTGGGACAACATTGCTTATGGCAACCCTAAGGCATCCGATGATGCGGTGCGTGCTGCAGCTGTCGCCGCCGAGGCCATGGACTTTGTTAATGCGCTGCCAAACGGATTTCAAACCCTGGTTGGAGAACGCGGTATCAAGTTGTCCGGTGGCCAGCGGCAACGATTGTCACTGGCCAGAGCCATCCTTAAAAACCCGCCCATTCTTATTCTTGATGAAGCCACCAGTGCGGTTGATAACGAAACCGAGGCTGCCATACAACGTTCATTGGCTGTCATTTCGCAGCAGCGTACGGTACTGGTGGTAGCGCATCGACTCAGCACGATTGTTGCAGCGGATGAGATTGTCGTGCTGGAGCAGGGGCATATTGTCGAACGCGGTGCTCACACTCAGCTTCTGAGTATAAAAGACGGGCACTACGCCAGGCAGTGGGCTGTGCAGACTGGCGCGTTGCAGCAGGAGTTACGGGTCATATGAGCAATCACAAGCACAATGATGTTCCCATCGCCGTCATCGGCGCCGGATCGTGGGGTACGGCGTTGGCTATTCAACTGGCCCGTGCCGGAAATGAGGTGCGCCTCTGGGGACGTGATGTTGAACAAATGAAGCGTCTGTTCCAGATGCGCTGCAATGATCGTTACTTACCTGGATCTGCGTTTCCCGACAATCTGACCGTGTGTGTAGACTGGAATGAGGCCGTGCAGGAGCAACAACGATTATTGGTGTCTGTTCCCAGTCATGCCTTTCGACAGGTTTTACAGAACCTGCGTGAAACTAAGGCGGCATCTCTTGATGCACTGGAACTGGCCTGGGCTACGAAAGGGTTTGAGCTGGATACCGGATTATTACCGCATCAGGTGGTCAGGCAAGTGCTACCTGAATGTAAACATTATGCTGTGGTATCCGGACCTACATTTGCGCTGGAAGTTGGCGCAGGCCTGCCCACGGCTATCACTGTTGCGGGTTCCGATGATGCCTGGTCATCAACAATGGCCGATTGTTTGCGCACCAGAAACTTTATCGCCTATACCTCCACTGATATTGTGGGCGTCGAGATCGGGGGAGCCGTCAAGAATGCTCTGGCCATTGGTGCAGGACTCTCCGACGGTCTTGGTTTTGGTTCCAATGCACGAATTGCGTTAATCAATCGCGGCCTGCGAGAGTTATCCCGATTGGGCTTGGCCATGGGCGCCAGGGAAGAGACCTTTGTGGGATTGGCCGGTATGGGAGACCTTGTGTTGACGTGTACGGACAATCAGTCTCGTAATCGGCGGATGGGATTGGCTCTGGCGGCTGGTCAGTCCATCGATGCCGCGGCAGCTGAGATTGGTCAGGTTGTCGAAGGCATCGGTGCTGCCCGGGCGGTGTACGAACAGGCACAACGTCTGGGCGTACGTATGCCTATAATCGAGCAAATCTACCGCGTGGTGGCAGAAGGCGTGAGTCCGCATGATGCGGTTGAAGCTTTGTTGCGACGTGAAATGAATGCTGGCGCAGAGCATTGAGAAGCTGTTGCAATTGCGCCATCGAGATTGACGCCTGAAGCATCAGCGCAATTCTAGTTGCGTTGAATGACTGCGCTTTGCTTCAACTGGTTTTCCCTGAATATGACGTACATGCCGCTGGCGACGATAACTGCAATGCCCAGCCACGTCATGCTGTCAGGCCATTCGTCAAAGATCCACCAGCCTAATGCTGTAGCGGATATAATTTCGATATAGCCAAAGGGTGCTAACAACGATGTGGGCGCCCGATTGAGCGCAATAACCACCAGCAAATGACCTACAGCGGCTATGAGTCCAACCGCTGCGAGTAGTGCCCATTGTTCAAGGTCAGGTACTCGGGGTTGGAACATGATTACCTCGCTGTAGCTTCCAATCCATAGGGCAAGTGTCATGAATATTGCAGCTCCAATGGCCGAGCTGAACTGCATGGTTAATGGATGGTCTACATTGGCAACAGAGCGTGTCATTGCCAGGTAGGATGCAAAGAAAAAAGCGGCCGCTACTGGCAATAACGATGCGAGTGTAAATGAGTCGCTGCCGGGTCGAATGATGATCAGTGCGCCCAGGAAACCGGTTGTTACAGCTATGCGTCTATGCCATCCGATACTTTCACCTAACACCATGGCTGACAATAGTGTCAGAAGCATAGGTTGTACGAAAAATATCGCGATCGCGTTGGCCAGAGGCAGGTATAGCAACGAAAAGAAAAAGAAGCTCGTCGCGGTGGCAAGCAGGATGCCGCGAACTGTGTGGACAACGGGACGTGACGATTTCAGCGCAGAGGCGTCAAGGGTTAGCAATATGGCCACTGCCATGAACAACAATTGAAATACGAAGCGTCCCCACGTAATTTGCATGGGGGATAATGAATTGCCCAGTATCTTGGCTATCGCATCCATAATGGGTACGATGATCATGCCTGCCGTCATGTAGCCAATCCCCCATCCTGAGGATTGCGTCCGGTTGCCTATACGTGAAATAAGAGAGCGCAGCATTGAGAGGATTCAGGGTGTTCTCACGACGTGGGTGAAGGCGGCGATACGCCTGTCTGGTTGATACTGATGGATGCGTTTACGCTTTTGTTCGGGTGCCGGCTTTACTACGTGATGCTTTCTTCTTGACAGGTTTGTTCATCAGAAGTCGCTGTAAATACTGCCCCGTATAAGATTCCTTGCAGGCGATGATTTTTTCCGGCGGGCCGATGGCCACAACTGTCCCTCCACCTTGACCTCCTTCGGGACCCATATCGATAATCCAGTCTGCGGTTTTTATCACGTCAAGGTTGTGTTCAATAATGACTACGGTATTGCCAGCGTCTCGAAGTCGTTGCAGCACTGCCAGCAACGCTTTGACATCTTCGAAGTGTAAACCGGTTGTTGGCTCATCAAGAATATAGAGGGTATCGCCGGTATCACGCTTGGACAGCTCTCGTGCCAGCTTGATTCGCTGAGCTTCCCCGCCGGATAGCGTGGTGGCATTCTGTCCCAACGTGATATATGACAAGCCGACATCCATCATGGTTTGCAGTTTGCGATGCAAAACAGGCACCGCCGCAAAAAATTCGTTAGCTTCTTCTACTGTCATTGACAATATCTGATGAATGTTCTTACCCTTGTAGCGTATGTCTAAAGTTTCGCGTCCGTAGCGTTTGCCTTCGCAAATATCGCAATGTACATAAACGTCGGGTAAAAAATGCATCTCTACCTTGATGAGCCCGTCACCCTGACAGGCTTCGCAACGTCCCCCTTTAACATTAAAGCTGAACCTTCCTGCTTTGTAGCCTCGTGAGCGAGCTTCGTGCGTTCCTGCAAACAGCTCTCTAATGGGTGAGAACAGGCCGGAGTAGGTTGCCGGGTTGCTGCGTGGTGTACGACCAATAGGGCTTTGATCGATAGCAACAATTTTGTCGAATACGTTCAGGCCTGTGACGCTACCAACCTTGGCACTTTTATGGCGAGCCTTGTTGATGACATTGGCTGCCGTGTGGTAGAGCGTATCGTTTACCAGAGTTGACTTGCCGGAACCTGACACCCCTGTGACAACCGTACACAAGCCGACGGGTATTTTCACGTCGAGCTGCTTCAGATTATTGCCCTGTGCCTTCTTGATGGATATGAACTGCTTGCCGGGTGACTTGCGCGGGGGTATCTCAATGCTGCGTTTGCCCGACAGGTACTGACCGGTTATGGAGGCGGGGTTGTCGATAATGCTTTGTGGTGGACCTTCGGCGACTATCCGGCCTCCATGGACACCTGCACCGGGTCCGATATCAATGACGTGATCAGCTGTGCGTATGGCATCTTCGTCGTGTTCGACGACTATCACTGTGTTGCCAAGATCCCGAAGGTAGGCAAGGGTGCCTAGTAATTTATCGTTATCGCGCTGGTGCAAGCCGATCGAGGGTTCATCAAGCACATACATGACACCCTGCAGGCCGGCCCCGATCTGGCTGGCAAGGCGAATTCGCTGGGCTTCACCGCCGGATAAGGTATCGGCACTTCTGTCCAGCGAGAGATAATCTAGGCCGACGTTTACGAGAAAACTTAAACGCTGCTCAATCTCGCGTGTTATTTTGCTCGCAACTTCGGCACGTCCGCCACATAGGCGAAGGTTTGTTATCAGATCAATACTTTCACCTATGGATAGACTGACTATGTATGGCAGATTGTGCCCATCGATCAGCACATGTCGCGCAGCAGTGTTTAATCGTGCGCCCTTGCATTCAGGGCAGGTTTCGCTGGAGAGCAGCTTCGTCAGTTCCTCGCGCACGGTGCTGGATTCAGTTTCTCGATAGCGGCGTTGCAAGTTGGGGATCACACCTTCGAAGGATCGAACTGATTCGCGCGAGGCACTGCCTTTTTCGCTCTGATAGGTAAATTTGATTTCTTCGCCTTGCGAGCCATACAGCACCACTTTTTTTACATTTTCCGGTAGCTCGTCAAAGACGGTGGTTACATCGAACTTATAGTGGGCTGCCAGTGATTTAATCATCTGGAAATAGTAGGGATTTTGTTTATCCCAGCCACGTACAGCGCCACCGGCAAGGCTCACTGCTGCATTGGTTATGATCAGGCTTTCGTCGAAATACTGGCTAACTCCCAGACCGTCGCAATGTGAGCAAGCACCGTGTGGACTATTGAAAGAAAAAGCGCGTGGTTCCAGCTCAACCAGTGAATAACCACATTGGCTACATGCAAACCGAGTCGAGAAAACGATATCCTCACTGCTGCCATCCAACGCGGTAATGATGGCGTTTCCCTCTCCCAGGTTCGTCGCAGTTTCGAAGGACTCCGCCAGCCGTAGTCGTTGATCTTCTCTGACCTTGAAGCGATCAACAACAACATCAATGCTGTGTTTTTTTCTGGCCGCCAGCGTGATGTCCCCTTCCAGTTCTGTGATGACACCGTCGATACGGGCACGCAAGTAGCCCTGCGCACGAAGCCGTTCAAGCAGGGTCGCGTGATCCCCTTTACGATCTTTTACCACAGGGGCCATTAGCGCAAGCGCTTGGCCTGAAGGCATCTGCAGTACCTGGTCGACCATCTGGCTCAGCGTCTGGGCTTCCAGTACTTCTCCGTGAGTAGGGCAGGTGGGTGTGCCGGCTCGCGCAAATAAAAGACGCAGGTAATCGTATACCTCGGTGATTGTGCCAACTGTGGAGCGTGGATTATGCGATGTCGATTTCTGTTCTATCGCGATGGCTGGAGACAGGCCGTCGATCATGTCGACATCGGGTTTATCCATAACCGATAGAAATTGCCGCGCATAGGCTGAGAGAGATTCCACGTAACGGCGCTGACCTTCGGCAAACAGGGTATCAAACGCGAATGACGATTTTCCACAGCCGGACAATCCCGTGATCACTATCAGGGAGTCACGTGGTAGATCGGCATCAATATTTTTCAGGTTGTGTGTACGCGCACCCCTGATGCGGATGGTGTCCATCTCTCTTTTGGCCCTTCAGTGAACAGTTTGTGCCGTCGGTTGGTTTTCCGGCACTGGGACTCAGATGGAGCCCGGCGCCTGCCCATGGTAGGGCCAGCCTGATACTATACAGTGGAGCGGCCGGGTATCTGACCTCAAGACGGTGTCGCGTCCAGTTAACCACACACTAACCTATGAGTCAGTCCTCAACATCCAGCGCGCTCCTGCCCTCCGAACGCCGCGCTACCTGGTCTTTATCGCTTATCTACGTTGTACGTATGGTAGGGCTGTTTATCGTCCTACCGGTGTTCAGTCTTTTCGGTGAGCATTACACCGACAGCACCCCGTTTCTGGTTGGCCTCGCGATTGGTATATACGGCTTGTTGCAAGCCTGTTTTCAGGTGCCTTTTGGCATGCTCAGTGACCGTATCGGACGTAAAAACGTCATTACGCTTGGATTACTATTGCTGGTGCTGGGCAGCGTCGTGGCAGCAACCGCCGAGTCTATCCATGGGGTCATTGCAGGACGTGCGCTGCAGGGAGCCGGGGCGATATCGGCAGCCCTGATGGCATTAGCGGCCGACCTGACGCGTGACGAGCAACGTACTAAGGTCATGGCAAGTCTGGGTGCCAGCATTGGCTTTGCCTTTGTACTTGCACTAATTCTCGGTCCTTTGTTAATCGGCTGGTTCTCCATAGACGGCTTGTTCTGGCTGACGGCTGCAACCGCTATGGTTGGCATTGTTCTGTTGCATACAACGGTGCCTACGCCGGATCGTTGCCAGTACAGTGCTGATACCGGGGCTAACGTTCAGACAATGAAGCACCTGCTGCGCAATCGTCAGCTGTTGCGGCTGGATGGCAGTATTTTCATGCTTCATCTGTTGATAACGGCTGTGTTTTTTGCTGTTCCCATGAGTCTGCGTGAGGCAGGCGTTGTTGCAGACAAGCAGTGGATGATCTACCTACCTGCGGTTATCCTGTCTATTGGTGTAATGATCCCGTTGATCATTCACGGCGAAAAAAGAGCCATGCGCGGTGTGTTGCTGTTCTGTATTGGTGGCATTGGCCTTACGCAGCTCATATTCGCGGGTCCGGGGTATTTGTCCTTGCCGGCAAACGCTGTGGTTCTGTTTGTCGGGGTGACGGCCTTTTTCAGTTTTCTGAATACGCTGGAAGCCTTGCTGCCATCGCTGGTGTCGCGACTTGCGCCGGCAGCAGCCAAGGGCAGCGCTATGGGTATCTATTCGAGTAGTCAGTTTCTGGGCGCGTTTACAGGGGGGGCCGGAGCCGGTTGGCTATACGGGCAGACGGGCTTCACCGGGTTGTACACCGTTATGGGTATTCTTTGTATCGGCTGGGCTGCCATGCTGGTAAATTTTCAACCTCCACGAAAAATGACCACTCATCGCCGCGCCTTGAGTGCCGAGGAACAGCTTCGCACCGAGGGCGTCATGCAAGAGCTATCCGCTATCCCTGGTGTTGAGGAAGTCGTTATAAAGGTGGATGAGGGAGTCGCCTACCTTAAGGTGGATAAATCGCTTTACCAGGAAGTGGGTTAAGCGGGATGACAACTCTGGCTTCGCTGTTACCCAGTACGTATTGTAAGCCGGGAAATCGCTGATCGGCAATTCTGCCATTTTGGTGCTCCGGGCTTGGCATAAGCCTCAAATAGCCAGTAGCAACCTCGTAGTAACCTAAAATTAGATAATAGCGGCGGATTGAATCTGTGTTGGTTCTTCCACTTCATGGAGCATGGCAATGGCAAAATCTTCAAGGCTAATCATGCCTTCGGTGCTTTCTGCTCCTGCCATGACGGTATAAGCTCCAATGCGAAAAGTGCTTACCCTGTTTCCTATGGATTTTGCGCCGCCCGGTGCCACAACAGTAAAATCGATATTTGCACTGGATAGCATTGCACAGGCGTTAAGCATCGCTGTGGCTTCGGGCATCATGCTCGCTGATGATTTATTTGGTTGGTAAGTGCCCTCAGGTTTGAGTTCCGAACTGCCGCAACCCGCCAACACAATTCGCTTGTTAGTGCGCATTGAGATGTCTATCAGGGCCCTGGAAAAATTCTCAGCATCCTTAATGACATTGCCGCTATTGCAGGGTGTAACAGCGCAGACAATGACATCGACATTTTCCGCCAGCCCGACAATTTCGTTGATGTCGCATTCGTTGAGAGACACAACGCCTGCGTCAGCTCGTGTGCGGATTCTTGGTGGTTTATCTGATCCGGTGACCACATGGTGCTTCCGCGAAAGGGCCTCCGACAAAATTCTGCGTCCCACTAAGGCCCTGGAGCCAATGAGAAGAATGTGCACAATAACTCCTTAATCCTCGACGTATTAGCGACACACAGATTCAAGTACAGCATCGGGAGTTGATTTCCCAAATCGGCACGCAACATCCGCTAACGAGAAGATACAGTAGAAACATTGTCAGATAAATGGTGATATTATTTACACTTAATCAATTAAAAGAGAACAATTTATTTGTATACCCGCTACAACCTCAACCGGTTGGTCTACTTTGTAGCAACTGTGGAAGAGGGAACAATTACTGCGGCAGCGAATCGGTTGGGTTTAAGCAAAGCGGTCGTCAGTAAACAATTGCAGCTACTGGAAGAAGAAGTGGGCGTTGCCTTGTTGCAGAGAAGTACGCGGCAGCTGCAACCCACAGAAGCGGGAAACACATTCTTCCACCAGGGTCAGGCAGTTCTGCAGCAAGCCAACGATGCCTTTGAAGCGGCGTTGGAGCGTGGTCAGGTTCCCAGTGGAAAGATCAGAATAACCGCACCGGTGGGATATGGCGTATCGCATGTAGCGCCGCTAGCTGCCCGATTCCGTGAGCGTTTTCCGCGTGTCAATATTGATCTGATTTTGAACGATCAACCCCTGGATATCGTCGAGCAACGCATTGACGTGGCATTTCGCGTTGGCTGGCTTACCGATTCAAACAATATTGCACGCAAGCTTCAGGATTTTCGTGAACTGGCGGTCTGTTCTCCACGAACTCTGGAACTCTACAACGTTCGTAACCCTGAAGAGCTGGTAAAGATTCCTCACATTGCCAGTCGGGCCTTTGCAGCACCCAAAAAAGGGGAATTCAGGAGAAATCAGGTTATCAGAACGGTTGAACTAAAAGCCGCAATGACGGCAAACTTCACGCTTGCCGTTCTCAACGCGACCATCATTGGTGACTGTTTTGCTATCTTGCCAGATTATGTCGTCGCTGATGATATCGAGAAAGGAAAATTAGTAAACCTGTTTCCTGACTGGTCGTTACGCACAGGGGGGGTGTATGCGGTATGCCCCCCCAATAAACTCAGGGCGAGTGCAGTGAAGGAATTTCTGGACATGGTTCAGCGCGAGCTTGGTCATTGAGTTAAAAGGCTAGAACGCTGGGCACGCGTTACCGCTTTATCTACAATTACTTTATTCAAAGATGTTTCTTGATTGAACGATAACTTTTTACTGAGTGACGCCTTTTTTTAAAAAGGATAATTTTTATATCGTGACGTTTTTCTTTATCAAATAATAACTTTCATGTAATGACGTCTTTTGAAACTTATAATTACTGCTGGTTTAATTAAAAAGTTGCGTAACGTCAGTAATCCTATCTAGCGTTTCAAACGCGATTTGCGTTACCTTACTGTCGAGAGTACATGGAAGTGCTCCGTTTGCTTGTCTAACGGACTTACTTTTCCCCTGTCACCGCTTGGCAGCATAGTAGGATACTCGCCTTTCAAGATAGGCTAGAAATTCAGAGATGGTAAATGCCATTGCGAAAAGCACCAGTAGTACAGCCCAGAAGTGGCTCATCAGGAAATTGGCAGAATACAATTCAAACAAGGCACCAAAGCCTGCGATGGATATCAATAGTTGACCAATAATTACGCCTTTCACGCCTCGTATTACACCGATACGAACACCTCCAAGAATCTCAGGCAGCGCAGCCCAGAAATAGATTTTTGAAAATGCATCCCAAGGTGATGCGCCGAAACAGGTTGCCATTTCAACCAGGGAACGATTTATCTGCATGACGCCAGCACGCGCATTGAGGATGATTATCCAGATAGCAAACAGAGTGGTGGTGATGATGATAGATTTCAGGCCGAATCCGAATAGCACCATGAGTACAGGTACCAAAGCTGTTAGTGGTGCGCTGAGAAAGATGTTTACCCAGGGTAGTAGCAGTTCATCCAGTAAACGATTTTTTCCCATGAGAATGCCGGTGGGAATACCGATGCTTATGGCAAAGAAGATCCCTGAGAAGAATGCATGTCCGGTGTCATACAGCGCATTTTGAAAAGCCGTCGTACCAAAAATTTCGAATAGCGTGGCTATCACCTTGGATAGCGGTGGAACGAAAAACGAAATCTCTGCTCGCCCGATAATTTCCCATAGCAGGCCCCATATGAGGAGCGAGGACATGGCCGGCAGTCTGATACCGAATACTGTCATGGGTTACTCCACATAACCACGCAAGGATTCCCATATCTCATCAACGATATCCAGATACTCCGGATCACGTCGAATGGTAAGCATGTCCTTTTCACGTAAACCTGTTGGGCGAATAATGTCGGATACCCTGCTTGGGCGAGGAAGCAGTATCGCGATTTGATCAGAAACATAAACTGCTTCTTCGATAGAGTGAGTGACAAAGATGAATGTCTTGTTCTCATTGGCTACCAGCGACAGTAAATCTTCCTGAAATTTTCGTCGCGTCTGCTCATCAACTGCGGAGAAAGGCTCATCCATTAACAACACATCGGCATCAACCGATAGAGCACGGGCAAGTCCGACCCGTTGACGCATGCCACCTGAGAGTTCGTGAGGATAACTTTTTTCGAAACCTGACAAACCCACATCCTTGATGTATTTTTCTGCAATCGATTCACGTTCAGAGGTGGGAACGCCTCGTAGTTCCAGTCCAAAGGCAACATTGCGGATAACCGAAGCCCAGGGTAACAAAGCAAAATCCTGGAAGACGAATGCGCGATCAGGCCCCGGTCCGTTTACTGGTTTGCCATCTACCTGAATGTCGCCACTGCTGGGATCAAGTAATCCAGCAATGATTTTGAGCAATGTCGTCTTGCCACATCCGGATGGGCCCAGTAATGAGGTGAGTTGCCCGCGAGGAAACTCCAGAGAGAGATCCTTGAGAGCTTCTACTTCTCCGTAGTTTTTGGACACATTACTCACCGAGACCGCAATCTCTGGTGACATGTCAGCTGGTATGGGTTCGGCAGTGGGGCTAGTCTGATGCATATCCACGCACATTTCCTTCAAAGAGGTAGGTTTCGACTTTTTCCAGCAAGTTAAGAAACAGAACGGCCAGCGCAATGATTGAGAAAATAGCCGCATACATACTGGCGTAGTCTGCAATAGAGCGACTGAATGTAATGATGTCTCCTACACCTGTTGGCGTGATTTTTAACTCGGACAGGATTGCCCCGATAAAACCAGCGGAGACTCCCAGCCGTAAGCCGGAAAAAATGACTGGAGATGCTGCGGGAATAATGATTTTGGTAATGACTTCCCAGCGATTGGCCATAAACGAATGCCCCATTTCGACCAGCGAGGAGGGCGTATTACGAACGGCACCCGCAGTGTTGAGTACAATGACCGGCATGGCCATGATGCATACGACGAATACCTTGGAGGTCAGGCCAATACCGTAAATCATGACCAGCAAAGGAATGAGCGCTGCCAGTGGAGCTGCCTGCATGACAATGAATATGGGCGAGAACAACCAGTCAAACCAATGATTCAGACCTGTCCATAGCCCTATTGAGATCCCTAGCACTGCAGAAATGAGGACGCCAATTGCTAAGGGTTTCAGTGTTTCTGCGTAAGCTGTGAACAGTCTGCCGTCCAGCGTCATATCGATTAGTGCTTTCATTGAGTCAATGAAAGTCGGGAAGGCATAGCTGACCGGGATTCGGCCAGCTATTTCCCAGGCACCGAATACAATGAAGGCGGATAATAGTTTCAGAATTAACGGGCGATTATGCATACTCGCTGATTTCTATCGTTGAGGCCAGAATATGTCTGCCCGTGGTTACGGGCAGACATTTATCGATCAACAGGTGATCTTGACTACTTGGCCGAAGCGCTATCCAGTGGCGCCATGTACCAGAAATCATCGATGTTCAGCGTCGATGGATCGCCTTCGAGCTGACCTGCCGAGCTATACCATTCCATATCTGCAGCAGCCCCTTTGCGTCCGCCTCCTGCCGGGTCGTAGAGGCCACCAGCGATTGCATCAGTGTAGAAGCCATCCAGTTCATCAAGAATCTCTTTAGGGAGCTGGCCGATCGGTCCATCAGGATTGGTTTCACGACTGATGATGGTTGGATCTTCGTTCATGTCACGCCAGGTGCTGGCAAGTGCGTCAACGAAAATCTGTACCGCATTTTCGTTTGCCTTGATCCAGTCCAGATTGGCAAACAAGGCCTCATCACTGGCTTCGACATCGAACATCGGCAGTACATTGAATTTGTCGCTGTGCTGGCGCATGATTTTGTTCTTGTTTGACAAGTCAATGATGGTGGCATCAGCCTGACCGGCAACCAGAGCAACCACACGGTTTGACGAGCCGGGAACATAAGAGCGCTTGCCAAACTTTATATTCATTTTGTCTTCAATGACGTTAGCAATAGAGTCTGTGCCGCCACCACGCGAATGCAGTAGAATAGGTTGCCCGTCAAGGTCTTCCAGCTTTTCGAATTTTTTATTAGTGACCGGGAAAAATTTCAGCTTGGATAGTTGAAAGACAATGCGTAGAGGTGCCTTGGAGCGTTGCATTGCTGCGTACGGTGTCCCGAAACCAATGTCCATCTGACCGCTGAGTACAGCCTGGATGGCTAGTTCTTCATCGGAGAACGCAGTCCATTCATAATCAAGCCCATTGGCTTTCGCTCTCTCGAGCGCAACGAAAAACGCAGCTAATTCATCGGATGGTGTTTCTGCGAGTGCAATGCGAATAGTATCGGCGTTAGCGCTCGATGCGAACAAACCGAAAGCGAGCGGGACTGCCAACAGGCTGGTGGCCAGTTTTTTAACGAGTCTTTGCATAAGTACTCCTCCTCTTGTCGTGCGACATTTAACGTGGTGTGTTTTCCCGATGCGGGAAGTTGATTGGCTCATGATTGAGCCTTATTTTTATAAGTTGGCTTTATCGTGTTTGATTAAGAATCTTCGTTGTTGAATTTACTTAAAAAACGGGTTTACTCATCACCAAAAAGGCGTGTGGATACTGAATTCAAATGGTTACGCATGCAGTTTTGAGCTGCGACCGGATCACGCGCATTAATGGCTTCAAGAATTTGGTCGTGTTCGGTAAAGCTGGAATGATCCCGAGGTGGGGCGGATACTTTTCGTATTACCTGACGCCACGCCACGGTGCGGTGAACCTGGTTTAGATGATCGTAAAGTGATAGCAGTAGCACATTGCCAGTTGCCTCTGCTATGCAGCGGTGGAATTGATCATCGTTTGCTTCATAGGCAGCCCAGGACGTAGCCAATACGGCGCGATCACGCGCATCAACTATTTTATTGACGGCGTCAGAGGATGCGTTTGCTGCTGCTTCACGGGCTAGCGCAGGTTCAAGTGAGAGTCGTGCTCTCATCATCTGTACAGGGGTGATTTCCTGACTGAGCCTTTCCACATTCGCAAATCCGCCGTCTCTCTCCTGCGTGGCAATGAAGGTACCCTTGCCAACGTGGCGCCAAATGGTGCCTTCTCTTTCCAGAGCGTCCAGACCTTTGCGCAGGTTGGAGCGTGTTATGCCGAGGTTTTCGATCAGTTCGCGCTCTGCCGGCAATCTGTCGCCTGGCGCATAGCCGCCGTTATCGATGAACGTTTTTAATAACAGCTGAGCGTCACTACGTGCACTTAGGTTTGATCCAAGTTCCACCGTTGCTCCAAATTGGTTGATCAATATGGCCTAATCAGTCATATTAATCACAATCAATGTTGATATGCAAGCCCTGTTGCGGTTAATGCTAAATTGGTTCAAAATGGTTACAAACTTGAAGCCGTCTCGGAGATGATGTTTACATGACTACATTTGCCATCCCGGCGCCGCCGACCATCGCTCTACCGGTGGCTGGAAGCTCTGATCTCTTTCCCGTACGTCGTGTCTATTGTATCGGTCGCAACTACGCTGCTCATGCCATTGAGATGGGCCACGATCCTGATCGTGAACCGCCGTTTTTCTTCCAGAAAAATCCGGACAACCTGGATACCTCCGGCGAGTTTCCCTATCCGCCAAAAACATCTGATGTGCATCATGAAATCGAGATGGCCGTGATGCTTAAATCGGGAGGAACTAATATCCCGGTGGCAAGTGCGCTGGACCATGTTTTCGGATACGCGTTGTCGCTGGACATGACGCGCCGTGATTTACAGGGCGAACAAAAGAAAATGGGTCGGCCCTGGGAGATTGGTAAGGCGTTTGAGCGTTCCGCCCCTGTTGGAATCATTCATACCGTTGATGCTGTCGGGCACCTGGATCAGGGGCGCGTTGAGTTGAAAGTGAACGGTGAAATAAAACAGGAAGGTGACCTTAACCAGATGATCTGGAAGGTGCCGGAAATGATTTCGTATTTGTCTGATTATTTTGAAATGGCAGCAGGTGATGTCATTCTGTCTGGTACGCCTTCAGGTGTGGGTCCCATTGTCAAAGGCGACGTGATGGAGGTTAGTGTCGAAGGGTTGGGAAGCATGCGTGTGCCCGTTGTCTGATCGCGCTTTTGCCGGGGTTTATCCCGGACTCATTCTTTAAAAGCTAATGTATCCCGCCAACGTCAACGGGCAGCACACTCCCCCAAGTGACTGCCCGTATCGCCATGCGGGAAAATCAGACGGCGTTAGTGCTTACACACTGATGCCGCAAGTAGCTTCAAGCGGTACTTTTCTCGCCATTCGTTTTTCGCAATTCGGGTGGGTAGAGGTTCTGGTCGATCTGTTCAAAATACACATCAAAAGCGGGTATCGCAGCACGCAGGTTTCGAAAGTCTTCTGCTTTAAGGACAATAACGCGGGCGTCTTCAAGCGCTGTGAGGGTGCCCACCGTCTGTTCGCCTAATGTCGCTTGCATTTCTCCCCAGTGGTCACCTGGTGCCAGAATCCGGACAAAGTCCTCTTGCCCATCGCCCTGTGGGACCCGTGATTCGAGACTGCCTTCCAGCACGGCATAGAATCCATCAACAAACTGGCCGGGCATGGAGACGATATCGCCTTGCGCATAGCGTCGTTTTATCGTACTCGAGGTATTCTGAATGGCTATTTGTACGATGCTGCGCGGCATGACGAAATCAAAGGCCCAGTTCAACGCAACACGCAGGCGTGTCGAGAAGTTGGGCAACATGCCGATGTAGAGAAATCGCCAGGCCATCCAGGCGAGCAGCCCTGAAAAATTGATTCCGAATACCTGTGCGACACCCTTGTAGTTACCAATGGAGGCCAGTGCGCCTTTGGGTTTGAAAGCGAACACCTGGGTCTCGTGTCCTGCGAGGGTTGCTGTGATGTTGCGCGCAAGGCTTTTTGCTTCACGTACAGCGAACTGTGCAGTAGGCGGCGCATAGTTTTCCCCTGTGTCATCCATCGGAATTAAAGCGGTGTCGCCAAGAGCCCAAATGTTGTCTTCACCTTTGACTTTCAACGACCGGTCAACGGGCAGCTTACCGCGCTCCAATGGCAGGCCCAGTGAATTGCAAAATTTGGTGGGCCCGTTACCGACGGTTGAAACAAACAGACAGGTTTCAATACGACGTCCATCGTTGAGAATAACGGCGTTGGTTGACGCTGAATTAACGCGCTTTCCGACGATAACCTCAACGCCACGCTTACGCAGTATGCGTTCGGCATACAGGCCGAGTTTCTCTGGTAATTCCGGTAGTAGACGATCACCGGACTGCACGATGATGGTACGGATGTCGGATTGTTCTACGTTGGGGTAGAACCGTAACGTGCGGCGAACCATTTCGCTGATCTCGCCAACAGTTTCGACACCTGAGAAACCACCACCACCGACAACGAAGGTCAAGAGGCGTTCCTTGATAAGGGCGTCTTCTGTTATGTCTGCGTGTTCAAGGCGGCGAATGATCTTGTTGCGCAACTCGTGTGCATCGGCAAGGTTGCGCAGTGACAATGCATGCTCACGGAATCCGGCTGCGATGTCGAGATTGGTTTCCTGTCCTGCCGCTATCACAAGGTGATCGTATGACAGTTTTTGTGGCGTGCGGTAGCTGCCCTGCAACAGGTCGACGCACTTCGCTTGTCTGTTGATACCGATGACCGTTCCCATACGAACCTTGACACCGGGTAGCAACTGCCTGAGTGGTGTCACCGCATCCGGTGCACTGATATTTCCAGAGGCGACTTCGGGTAGTAGCGGTTGGAAGACGAAGTAGTTTGTGGTGTTTACTATGACGACTTCCACATTAGCGGGTACGAGGCGTTTTAAATGACGCGCCGTAAAAACACCGCCAAAACCACCTCCAATGATAACGATGCGCTGCATTTTCATCAGTCAATGACTACCGTACTGTGAATTTCCGGATACGCAGGCTTCCAGCGTAGATCCTCGATGCGTTCAGCCAGCTTGTCAGTCAGGTGGGCAACACCATCGGCAACGGCTTGTTCAGCGACAGCTATCGCAACCTCACCGCATACATCCCACAGTCGGGAAACATCGGGGACGAGCCGATGCTCGGCGAGTTCATTGTCGGTAAGGCTGTTTCCCAGTGCCATACCAGCAGCGGCAATCATCGAATCGGTAATCATACGGGCTTCGCAGGCCATGACACCCAGGCCAATACCCGGAAACACGAATACATTGTTTGCCTGACTGACTGGTTGTATTCGATCGTCAAGCGTAACGTCATCGAAGGGACTGCCTGTGGCAATCAATGCTTTGCTTTTTGTCCAGTTGAGAACTTCGCCGGGCGTAACTTCGCTGATAGCCGTTGGATTTGACATGGGCAGTATGATGGGTTGCGATACGTGCGATGCCATTGTGCTCACCACCTGTTCGCTAAATGCACCTGCCTGTCCCGACGCGCCGATTAATACGGTTGGTTTGTACGCTGCTACGACATGAACCAGTTGTTGCAGTTCGTCGTCGCTCAGGTTGAGTGTGCTGATGTTGGCGGTTGACCAGGACATCTCTTTTTTATAGCTATCGAGGTTTTCACGGTCAGCGCTGATGACACCTCGGCTATCCATGACAAGTACCGCTTTCTGAACTTCATCGTCGGACAAGCCGGCTACCACCATTTGAGCCTTTAACTGTCGAGCTATACCAAGCCCGGCAGCGCCTGCACCATAAATGAGAATGCGGTTATCCGTCAGTGCATGCCCTGCAATATGACTTCCGGCCGTGACACAAGCTGTGGCCACTGCACCAGTACCCTGAATATCATCATTAAATGACGCTATTGTCTGCTTGAATTTATCAAGTGTGGATAGTGCATTGTTCTTGCGAAAGTCTTCCCACTGCAAAACCACGCGAGGAAAGACAGCGCGAACCGCTAATACAAATTCTTCAACCAGGGACTCGTACTCTGCGCCTCGTAATCGAGGTTGACGATATCCCAGATACAAGGGATCGTCGGTCAGTGCTTTGTTGTCTGTTCCGACATCCAGACTAATTGGCAATGTCTGTGAAGGGTGAATCCCTGCACCAGCACAATACAGCGCAAGTTTGCCAACACTGATGGCCATGCCACCAGCGCCTTGATCGCCAATGCCCAGTATGGCTTCGTTGTCGGTGACAACGACTAAACGAACATCGCTATAGGGGGCAGCCCGGCGCAAGACCTGTTCGATACGACCTTGGTAGTCCGGTGTGATAAAAATCCCTCTACCACGACGAAAAACCTTGGAATAATACTGGGATGCAAGGCCTACCGTTGGGGTGTATACGATTGGCATTGCTTCATCCAGGTGTTTTTCCAGTAATTTGTAGTAGAGCACTTCATTGCGATCCTGTAGTACGGCAAGACCGATATGAGTATCAATCGGACTACGGCCTGAAAACAACGAAGCGTATATTCGTGTCACCTGCGTGTCGATATCGTTAAACTCAGCGGGTAACAAGCCTTCGATGCCGAGGCGGCGCCTTTCTTCAATGCTGAACGCTGATCCTTTGTTATATAGAGGGCAACGCAAAAGCTCTGTTCCGCTTATGTCTACGGTCAAGTGGCCACCATTCGGCTCTTTCTCAAGATTGAAGTCTTTCATCAGCTACAGCCCCGGTAAGTCAATTTACACAGCCATCGCTACAAAGCTGTTCATATGTGGCGAGTATAGGAAGCATCAACTCTGAGTGACAATGATGTAGCGGGTATGAATCCTATACGCATAGGGAATACCCTTCGAAGTACATAACAGAGATTGACTCACTCTATGGGGTGGCGAGACGGTGTATTTGGCTTTACCACCTGGTACCCCTGATGAGCGGCAGCAAATCGGGACATGCGGGGCAGCAAGAGCGCCGAAGCGAAACTCGGCGACGAAAACAATGTGTTTCAAGACTATACATCAGGCGCAATTTATGCAATATTGATTGGGAAATATATCCCAAGAGAATGTAGACATGAAAATATCCTCGCCTCTGCTGCTTCTTACCTTAACGCTATGCGTCTCTTTGGCAGCTTGCAGCAGCAACGACGATAATCCTGAAGGTGACGATCAGAGTGAATTCAACGAACAAGCCCCTGAGAACATAAACACGGGTGAACCTGGCGGTGATACCTCTGCCATTGCCGGGCTATGGGATGCCACCACGCTGGTGGATGGACAGAGCGACGTGGTTTACTGGAATCTGGCTGCCGATGGCGTACTGAGGCGCTATGATTATCAGCAAGACGGCATTACCGGTGCCATGGGTGACAATTGCTATCTTGTTGATGACCCGATAACACTCTCGCCGGAAGAGGGCGATACGTATTCCATATTCAATGTCGCTGTCACTGCGGTACGCAACGATCAGACATTGACCATCACGTTTATAGATCCGGATAAAAATGATGTCGATGGCGACGGTGATGTTACCGAGACGCCTACGTTAAGTTGGCAGTTACTCACAACGCCCGTGCTGGAAGACTTGAACCCTTGTGCAACAGTCCCCGAAAACGCTGGCGATTCGACAGTTGTCGGGCAGCAAACACCCAACCCCGAAACTGATTCAATTGACGCAGCAACGGATGGTGGTACTGATTCTGGTTCGACAGAGGATGTTGATATTGCCGGTCCGGAACTCGAAGATGATCCGGCAGATAGCATCGAACTTCCACAAGCACTGCCCACCTTGTCACTGGAAATGAGTAGGGAGGAATGTACCAGTATGGGGGGGATCGTTATTGGCGATATTGGCAACGGTGCTATTTTTAAACCTGAGTATCGCTGCGAATCAGGCCTCAGCCCCATCGCCCGTGTCACAGCTCTTGATGATGAACCGATTGCCACGGACGGTGAAGTCTGCTGCCTGTAACGCGTGGTACGTTTCTGATCATGCGAAGGTAGCATGCGCGTGAACAATGAGCTGCAGCCGTTGCCGCCTGCGCGAGAGGGCGGGCGATATCTGAGCGGATACGGGAAGCTAATTCGTTAAGCGACGTTAACAAGCGACGTTAACCTGATTTAGCGTTCTGGTTTTCTTCCCTCGGTTCTCCTATCAGGGTTCTCTTTCCGTGCTCTTCAACGCCTTAGTGGATGTTGCGAGCCGGGCAGAGCAGTCAGTGGCTCGAAATTACTTGTCTGCCTACAACTGACTGTTGCCCGGCGGCACCCTCTTGGCTGGTACTGGTGAATCGGAGGGGGCACAGGATGTTTCCCCAGTTTGTCGATAACATAAATTAAGTGCTTTCACGCGCCAATCGTCACCCAGCAAAGTTCAAGCAGAGCGATTTTGAGTGAGTTATCACAAAAAAAATCAACGGTTTACCTTTCTTTCAGCGTTCATTGCCTCTGTTCGAAACAGTTTTTTTTATTGTGTTCATGGTAATGACGGTATCATTACAGTTCCGTTACGTAATGCAAGAAAGGTTTGAGCTGTTTCCCTTTGAGTTGTGTCCCGGTTGGGTGCAAATCCCGCGAAGCGCAGAATCCCGCGTCGAAAGTTAACAGCTCTGCAAAGCATGACATTCCAATTTCACAATTGAGTTAACAGCTCCGTGGATTCGTGCTGCCATGGCAGTGCATTTTTTGGGGCGAAAAACATGTCTGAGGGAAGAGATTTGAAAACCAGGATTTTCGGGCGATCCAGCCAGATAGCCACCGTGTTAGCCGCGACGATTTTCTTCTGTAGTTCTGCATTTGCTGCGCCAGCTAATCCAGTCATGGTCTCACCAGACGCTGCCGTTCTGACACCCTCACCAGAGTTTGTCTGGAACGATCAGGAGGATGCAGACGGATTCCGGATGTTTGTCTATGACCGATCCACCCGCACCAGAATCCATCAGCAAGATTACAATCGTGCTGAGGTATGTGACGGTACATTTTGCAGGATTACGCCGGATATCAGCTTAGGTTTCAGTAGTAAGCACCAATGGCGCGTCAGGGCTTTCGATGATGAGGGGTCCAGCAGTTATTCGCGTTTGTATTTCTCATACGTCGAACCCGTACCAGGTGTGGTAACTGCATTTGCGCCGCTCGGAACTATCGAAACAGCATCCCCTGTCTTTACCTGGCAAGAGGAACCGGGTTCAAGCAGCTATCGGCTGTTTATAGCAGATCGCACCGCTCGGACCACATTGCATGCAGTTACCTATCAGGCGATCGATAACTGCAATGCCGGCATTTGTTCAGTCAGTCCGGTAGATCTGGTATTGCCGGAAAACAGTGACCTGTACTTCCGGGTCCGAGGTCGCAACTCGGGAGGGTGGGGCAGTTGGCCTGCATGGGCTGATAGAAACCGGTTCGTCTATGCGCCGCCTGTTCCCAACGAAGTGCCGGTTGCAACGGACGATGCTGTTACGTTGAACGCGCTTGCGCAAGTTACGCTCTCGGTTCTGGACAACGATCAGGATATCGATGGGTTCATCGTCCCCGAGACCCTGGAAGTTGTTACGCAACCGCTCAGCGGTATCGCCGAGTCTCTGGCTGACGGAACTATTGTTTATACCTACACAGGTAACGCCGTCGTAAGCGATACGTTTACTTATCGTGTTCAGGATAATGAGGGCACACTGTCAAACGTAGCCACTGTCACTATCACGTTTGATTCGCAACCCGGAGAAGAGCTTGAGTTGACGGATTTAAATATTATCTGGTCAGGCTACCCACTCATTGCGGATGACGTCGGCAACCGGCTGTTTATCTCTTTGGGTGATAGTTATGCCAGTCCCTCAACCCTCGGAGGCATCGTCAGCTTTGCAGAACTACGAGATGGCTATACTCTCCAGATTAATGGAATAACGATCAATTCAGGTGATGAGCTTAGCGCCGTGGTACAGCATGGTGACAAACTGCCTGTGCTCGTTCTCAGTGATGGTCTGGTTAATCAAGTCTATGAGCTGGTGGTCACGAATCTGCCCTTGTTCGAAATATGGGCTTTCTCGATTGTTGATGAACCCAAGTTACCCGGTGCCTGGCGTTGGGCTAACGGGCAGACCGGCGTCGATTCCGATATACAGAATCTGGGTATCGAAATTCGAGGTGGTAGCTCGCAGGAATTTGAAAAGAAATCGTTCGGATTTGAAACACGCGAACTCGACGCACCAGATGAGAGTGATAATGTCCGGTTTTTAGACTTGCGCAAAGATGACGACTGGATTGCGGATGCCGCGTTCAGGGATCTGGCCCTAGTAAGAAACATTGTCAGCCACGATATTTACCGGGACATGAGGGATTTTGCGTACATAGACACCGAGGGTGCTGCGCAAGGCCAGTCAACCATCGCGGGTGGCATTGCCGAAATGATTCTTAACGGCGGGTACCAAGGGTTGTATGTGGTGTCTGAACGCGTTGATCGAAAGCTGCTTGGATTATCGAAGATAGATGTGGCCGAAGACGAATTCGGCAACGAGCTCTGGGAGCAGGTAGATTTTTCCAATCCCGGTAACGGCTCGCTTCTATACAAGGCATCTTCCAACAATGCCGGATTTTATAGCCCGGAGACCGTTGCCGATGATTTTGAGTTGAAGTATCCGGATCCGGATGATATTCCCCGTTTCGAGCCATTGATTGAGCTGGTGAGTTTCGTCCACTACAGTGACGATGCCAGTTTTGTTGCAGACATTGGCAATCGTGTTGACCTTGCATCTTTGGCAGATTTCTGGATTCTCAGGTTAGTCACCGCCAACCGCGACACATTCAAGAAAAACTACTACATCGCTCGTAACGAATCGCAAAAATGGTTCTTTGTACCGTGGGATTTTGATGCAACGTTCGGTTTGCGCTGGACCGGTGAGCAATACCCAGGATCTGTCGACTACATAAAACCTGAGACTAACCAGATTACCGGGCGGCTGATCGAACTTGGGGTAAGCAGTTTTACTTCTCTGGTAAAAGAGAGGTGGCAGTCGTTGCGCGCAGAGCTTATTACCCCAGCTTCGTTGGCAGGCAGGTTTTCCAGCTACTTTGAGCAGATGGGTATAGACCAGACCGGTTTGACCGAGTCACCTAGAAATCGCAACTTACAACGCTGGCCGGGGACGGGCAACTTGTCGAGTGGCCAGTTCGAGGTGGGTGATGCGGTGTACATCGAACAATGGCTGACAGAGCGCCTTACCAATGTTGATGAATATATTAACAGTCTGCCCGTTGATGAGATTGCTCAGTAACACCGTGAAGGCCGTCAGATGCTGTTGTGGTTGCGACAAACCCGGGTATTACACAAGGGGTTGCTTGTAGCAAAAGCTGAAGCCGTTGGGACAGATATTGTCGAGTGTGAGTTGCCCTTGCAAGAGAGTGGCGACCTCATGACATATGGCTAAACCCAAGCCTGCACCCTTACCGCTGGCCTGGCCATCTGCGCGGTAAAACGGTTCATGCAATTTGCTTAAATCATCCGTTACTACCCCGGGGCCACTGTCAGTGACGCGAAACACCGCTTCGTCATTTTCCCGGTAAAGGTCGATATCTATCGTACCGGCATCGGGCGTGAATTTTATGGCATTGGATAATGCATTACGAATCAGATGTTGCAGTTGATTGTTGATATCGGCCACCTGTACGGGCTCGTTGCGGTTAACGCTGATATCGATACTCTTCTCTTCAACCAACGGGTAAAGGTCGGCAATTTGCAATTTGACCAGCTCGTTCAAGCTAACGACTGATTGCTTGTCTTCCATTATGGACTGCGCGCGCGCAAGATCCAGTAGCTGGTTAACCAGACGCTGCAAGCGAGATACGCTCTTGACCAGAGCAGCCTGACGCTCGTTTTTTATGGTGGCACTTTTTGCGGATTGGACATTCTCTATTTCAAGCGTCAGCGCAGTTATCGGTGTGCGTAACTCGTGGGCGGCGTCAGCGATGAAGCGTCGTTGCCGGCTGTTGTAGGCCTGGTTTTTCTCCAGCAGCGAATCTATTGCCGATACAAAAGGTAGTACCTCAACCGGTATTTCAGTTTCGGATGCCAGATCCAGTGTTAGCGAATCACTGTCCGCCATTTTATCGGATAGCCTGTTGAGCGGCTTGAAGCTATGCCTGACGATGAGAGTGATTAATAAAGGTATCAGCAGGAACAGCAGCAGCAGTGGGATCGCTGTATTGCGCGCACTTTTCAGGGCTATTTCAGTGCTCACACTAAATTTCTGTGCCACCACGTAGCGCTTCTTGGAACGATTTTGCTGTGTGACATAGACGCGCCAGATATCATCATTTTCCAGCAAGGTATGAAAACCTGTCTTCAGGTTCTTTTTGATCGACATACCTTTACGATTAGATCTGCCAATTTCCCAGACGCTCACGGCGCTGTCATCCAGGTCGTCATCATCGAGCCAATTGGCCGGATCGGTGGTGCCCATTTGATCAGTTTCCACTAACTTGGCAACGGACAACAGCATTTCATCCTGGATGTCGCTTGCTTCCAGATAGGCGCTGACGGCTGCCGACAGGGTAGCCAGTACCAGTACCGCTAACAAAGTGGCTAGCAGTGCGCGCTTGAGCCTGCTGCTGAGTTTGGGATTGACCGGGTGACTATCCCTCACGCTTTGGGAACCATCCAGCCAAGGCCTCGAACGTTCTTGATGGCAGTTTTATCGGTTTTTTTGCGAAGGTTGTGAATCAGGAATTCAATGGCATTACTTTTCACTTCATCGTCCCAGCCATAAACTTTCTCTTCCAGCTCCTCCCTGGAGAAGATACGACCAGGTGACATTAACAGCGAATGCAGAAGCTTGTATTCCATGCCGGTTAAATCCAGATTTTCATCCTGGAAGGTGGCCGCTTTACTGGCTGGGTCTATGGTGATGCCGCCGCTCGACAGCAGTGGTTGAGAACTGCCTGATTGACGGCGTGCCACGGCCCTGATCCTGGCCATTAGTTCATCAATGAGGAAGGGCTTGACAAGATAATCGTCTGCGCCCAGATCAAGCCCGGTTATTCGATCTTCAACCGCGTCCCGGGCGGTGATAATGATAACTGGAATGCCGTTGCTTTTTTTTCTGATTTGTTTCAGTACGCTTAAGCCGTCCTTTTTGGG
The DNA here is from genome assembly GCA_045106855.1 of Granulosicoccus sp. GTDB lineage: Bacteria > Pseudomonadota > Gammaproteobacteria > Granulosicoccales > Granulosicoccaceae > Granulosicoccus. The sequence continues at coordinate 16,059 of JBGCFI010000073.1, read as the reverse complement.
CAGGCCGATATCCAGAAGCATCAGTTCAAATGCACCTGCTTCAACACTTGCCAGCGCGCTGTTGCCATCCTTTACCCAGTCGGCCGCCATGCCAGCATCTTCCAGCGCGCTGGCAATGGCTGTGCCGATATCCGGGTCGTCTTCAACAAGCAGTATTCGCATAGCGCTAATAATACGCGTTAAATGAGCGAATGCTTATCTGTTGATGGCATTCTTCAGGCTTCAGTCTGCGTATCGACGACCGGATTGCAGCTGGCGATATCGCGTTCAACTTTTGTTTTGAATGCCCAGAAGGATAAAGCCAGTAACGGGATCAGTGCCAGTGATAGTACAACCAGAAATGCGCTGGCAAAGAATGCTGCCACACCGAATCCGATGGCCGTTAGCGCGGCGAGTGGACGCACCACCCATTGGCTGAATTTGTCACTCTTCTTGTTGAACGTGAATGTCTTGATGAAGTCTTCGCTGTTAAAGACGGTTCCATCGATGTTGACAGAGCTCGTGCTATTAATCATTTTTTTTCCTGAATAGTTACGTGTGGCCATGATAAAGATGGCTGGATTAACGTTGTGCGCTTTGGTAAGCCTTAAACCAGAATTTCACCGGTTTCAGGGTCTATGCGAATTCTGGAATTGCGGTTTGATTCTCCCTTTGTAGCAACTTCCCAAATCACGTTTCCATGTTCGTGCTCTTGATCGGCTTCAACCAGTGCGCCTTTCTCTACCGCCATGACCGCATCAATCGCTTTTGCCAGTTGGACGACGTCGGCAGCAGTAAGCTCCGTGTTGTCATCCTGTCTGGTGGAAATAATTTGACCGGACCGGGCATCCACTTCGACCGTTATGACCTGGTTGGCTTCATTGACTATGTCGATCTCCCAGATGGCTTGGTCTTCGGCTGCATCCAGCTCGGCTTCGATCATGCCTTGAACCAGAGCTTCGGAAGCTGTAATGCTGGCGTTAGCCCCGTCCAGTTCAAAAGGGTGCAGCTCGCTATGCCGCACCGAGTCGGCCTGTACCATTGCAGACAGCAGCGCGAACAAGACGATGCCGGAACTGGCCTGTGTTGTCAGGTTTGTATTTTTCATCATCAGTATCCTTATTAGTTGTTGTTTGATCAGTGTTTGTGACTGATGTGATCAGTGTAAGGATCGAAAATTAGTGGAAACTTAGCGGCAGGAATTTTTTTGTGGCGTGGTTCCCATTTGGCTGAAAATGCTTACCAATACAATGGTTTGTGCTTAGTGCCTGGTTTGCAGAATGCTGTGAGAGTACCGTCGACGTCACTTTGGGCAGCTGTCCGCATAGACGGCGTGGTGCCTGATCTGAGAGCTTGTTGGCAGAGAGAGTCAGATGCCTGGCAACGTTATTTGAAACTGCCGTCTTGATAGTGCTGTGTTACGGGGTCAAATGCTCTTAGGTTATTGTTTGACGGTACGCGTACTCAAGCCAGGTCATGGCAAGTACTGCAACCAGGCCAATGAAGGTTATCCGGTACTCTGGATGCCTGATTTATAAAACTGAATGAATTTACAGTAAATTTATTCCAGATATTCAATTCGTGAGTATCGCTGAGGTACAATTCACCTATCTAGAGATTGGCAGTTCGATGACTTCAACCGTAGCTCATCAGGTAAACGTGTTGTCCCCAGTGACTTTTCATCAATGAAGTTGTATATCGCCGAGAAACCGAGCCTCGGCCGCGCTATCGCCAGCGCACTGTCCAACAACGCAAGGGGCAGGGAACAACGCGGTGACGGTTTTATCAGATTGGCAAATGGTGATTGTGTCAGCTGGTGTATTGGTCATTTGCTGGAGCAGGCAGAGCCGCATACCTATGATCCCGAGTACAAGGCATGGCGGATGCAGCATTTGCCCATTGTGCCGGATGTGTGGAAACTCAAGCCGAAGAAAGAAACGAAAAGTCAGCTGGCGGTACTTAGAAAACTGGTGAAGGAGTCCGATGAGATTGTTCATGCAGGCGACCCCGACCGCGAAGGGCAGTTGCTGGTAGATCAGTTAATCGATTACCTGAAAGTCAGCGCGAAAAAACGCATGACCATCCAGCGCTTACTGATCAGCGACCTAAATCTGGCGGCTGTCCAGCGGGCACTGACGCAACTTGAGCTCAATAAGAACTTTGCACCGCTGTCGGCTTCCGCCCTGGCGCGTTCACGTGCCGACTGGCTTTACGGTATCAACATGACGCGCGCCTACACACTACAGGGGCGTGCTGTAGGTTATGAGGGTGTCTTGTCGGTGGGCAGGGTTCAAACCCCGGTGCTGGGTTTGGTGGTTCGTCGCGCAGAAGAGATAGATAATTTTGTGTCAAAGCCGTTTTACGAAGTGCTAGCACATCTTGTGACAAAGAACGAAGAACGCTTCACTGCAAAGTGGCGACCCAGCGAAGCGTGTGAGCCTTATATGGATGATTCGCGCCGCGTGCTGGTTAAAAAGCTGGCGGAGAAGGTAGTAAACAGTATTACCCATCAGCCGGCCAGCATTGCACGGTACGAAAAGAAAAATAAAAAGCAGGCGCAGCCACTTCCGTTCAGCTTGAGTAGTCTACAAATAGAGGCTGCACGCCAGTTTGGATTAAGTGCGCAAATTGTGCTTTCAACGTGCCAGGCGTTGTACGAGCGACACAAGCTGATCACGTATCCGCGTTCTGATTGCCGCTATCTACCCAAAGAGCATTTTAACGAAGCCCGAGGCATACTCGATTCCATCGCGGCTAATGAACCTGAGCTGTCAAAATTCGTAACCAACGCCGATACGACAATCAAGTCCTTTGCATGGAACGATAAAAAAGTCACCGCCCACCATGCCATCATCCCGACCAGGCGCAGTGTAAAAACGGCATCCCTGTCCAGAGCTGAACAACAGGTCTACGGTTTAATTGCCAGACAGTATGTGGCACAGTTTTATCCTGCGTACGAATATGCTGATACTCGTGTTGACGTTGTTATTGCCGGTGGGTTGTTTGTTGCTACGGCCAAAACGTTGATAAAAGAAGGCTGGCAAGTGCTGTTTAAAAGCACAAAGGCCAACGATACCGAAAAAACGCTACCGTTATTGAAAGTAGGGCAATCGCTTCAGTGCGAGCGCGGTGAGTTACTGGAAAAGCACACGACGCCTCCGCCATACTTTACTGACGCTACTTTGTTGGCTGCCATGACTGGCATCTCCCGTTTTGTGTCATCGGCTGAGATAAGAAAAATCCTGAAGGAGACAGACGGCCTGGGAACTGAGGCTACCCGTGCTGGCATCATTGAATTGTTGTTCAGACGAGGATTTCTTGAACGCCAGGGCAAACAGATTCACGCAACGGATGCTGGCTGCGGATTGATCCGGGCCTTGCCACAAGAGGCTACACTTCCGGATATGACAGCGAACTGGGAGGCGACACTCGATGCTATCAGCCGTCGCGAGGCCGCCTATGCAGACTTCATGAGTCCCTTGCAATCGCAACTTCACACTCTTATAGCCAATAGCCGCTCAGGCTCGGTAGATTCATTGCGCGGGGTGGTGTCCACACAAACCAACCGTAAAAAGAAAGGTAGAAAACGTAGTAAAAAGAAAACTGCCAGACGAAAACCTGCTTCACGAACAAAATAAACTCAAGCAGTGAAGCAGTGGCGCTTGTCTTGGCAGCGCTTTGGGTTCACATATCCTGAAAGTAGGTTCGGAGCAATTGCGTGAATTCCCGGATACGGTTGGGTAAGTACTTGCGGTCTTGATAAGCGACGTATAAATCTGTGCCTATTGATAATTTCTTACTTTGATAGTCTGGATTGAAGTCATCCAGAACAGTGACTAAACGTTCGGCCTTCAAGTCCAGTGCAACGTCCCAGTAAGATTTTAATGCAATCCCTGCACCTTCTACAGCCCAGTTCCTTACTTGTGCGCCGTCGTCGCATGATCGGGAGGGATTGATGGTGATGAATATTTCATCTTCAGGTGTGGTGAAAAACCATTTTGACATAGGTGTTCTTAGCTGAACCATCGTCAGGCAAAGGTGCTCGGACAGATCTTGTGGGGTTTGCGGAACACCATGTCGGTCAAGGTATTCCTGTGATGCGCACAGAACCCTGCGGCTCTGTGCAATCTTGTGAGCAATTAACTGACTGTTTGGATCTATCCCATATCGAATGGCAACATCGATGTTGTTTTCCGTGAGATCTGCGACGGAATCACTGAGATTCAGGAACGGTATGACATTCGGGTGCTGAGCTTTGAAGGTATTAATCAGTGGCGCTATGTGTTGCCTACCCAGGTCTGAAGGAGCGGTTATTCGTAGAGGCCCGGTGATTTTCTCGTTTGACGACGTCAGCTTGGATTCCACCTGGCCTAAATCTTCGAGCATTTTCAGGCTGTCCAGGTAGAACTCGCGTCCGCTTTCGGTCAAATTGATACTTCTCGTGGTCCTTGCGAGCAGTTTGACCTGATAGTGCTTTTCCAGCTTTTTTATTCTCATCGACACGCTCGATGGGGTCATACCCAGCTCTCGGCCTGCCGAGGCGAGCCCGTCGCAGTGCACGATGCGAACGAAAAGCTCCATGTCTTTTAATATATTCATACTGTTCAATAATACTCAATAGTAAGTTCAGTATATCTATCAATGATGAATATTTTTTGTATAGTTTCCTGTTGCTATTGGCAGGGACAGCCTTGAAATCCTTGGTTGTCGGTGGGCTACCAAGTTCGGTGGGTACAGGACGCTGACTGCTTTTCCGGTCAAGTCCATCAACAAAATCGTTGCCGCAAGTGCGAGTTCAACCGGAGAAATTTCCGTTTAACGATAATTTAGCGCTGTGTTTCGATTAGAAATTACTTCAAGACATAAGTATAAGATTTATATAGTTATATTCTCCAAAAATGGGTAATTCTTCAAGACTGTTCAATTTTTAAATGGAGCATGAAAAATTTGATTATATGGGCGTTTATTTTTATATAATTATGGTGTGAAATATATAGATCATCCAATTTTTGTAGAGAAGCTGGGTTTTCACCAGGAAGTCATAGGTGCGAAAATTCGTTGTTCAAACGGCAACCAGCTAAGGGGATTTTCAGTATTTTTTTGAACATAAATAATTGAAAATAAAAGAATAAAGTATCTATTCATGACTGTCAGGCCTGTGTTCGGCCTTTCCGATGTGTCCACTGCGCCCTGTTGAAGCGGGCACTATTCAATATTTATTAACAGTCTTTTCACCGAAACTGCCGTAGTTATTATTTTCCTTAGTCTGTATATTTATTTCGTGACATGAAATTAACTAATTTGCAGGGTGCGTACAGACACCCCGTTATACATGGAGAACGAAACCAAAATGAACGGCAAAACAAGGAAAAACCAATCAGTACCGGTAAGCAAGCGTCTGCGGCTCAGTGCAGAGCGATGCACGGTGGCGGCAATTTTACTGGCAAGCTATTCTCTGAACCCGATGACTGCTCTGGCAGCATCCGTTGACGATCAAGGCGCTCTGGCGTCGGAAAATGGCACCTCGCTCAGTACAGAAGCAGCACAACAATCTGTCGTGCTGGATTCGTCGGGCTGGCACTTATCGGCATCCAACAACACGACCGGTGTTGGAAACGCTATCGATATCTGGGGTCAGACTCGCTGGACAACATCGCAGCCGCAGCAGCCCGGACAGACATTCACTATCGACATGAAAGACAGCATGCTAGTGGATCGTATCCAGATGGCAGGTGATGACGGAAGTCTCACTGTTCTGGATTACCCGAGGGGTTATGAAGTGCAGCTTTCTGCTGATGGTGTTACCTGGGGAGACCCAGTGGCGACTGGTGCAGGATCAGTTCCTGTTGCAGGCTCTCCTGAATCCGCCATCACAGATATCACGTTTACCAAGCAGCCGGCTCGATTCATTCGAATTACGCAAACGGGTAGCGATGCGTTTTACTGGTGGTCTATCTATGATCTGAAAGTGTTTGGTAACGATAACGACAACGCCCACGTGGCTAACGCCGCACCTGACGCACGATTCTCTCTTCCAACGCCTCCAGATAACGAGCTGCTTGCTTTGAACTCTGACATAAGGATTACGGTAGTTGCGGACGACAGTGATGGATTCATCGAGAATGCCAGTTTGTTTCTCAACAATCAGCTGGTTGGCGACGCTGCTTTGCCTCCTTATTCCTGGGACTCTGAAGCAAATGCTCTTCTGGGTGACCTTGCACAGGGTAGCTATGATCTGCGAGCAGAGGTGACAGATAACCTTGGCGCAGTAACCACTATTACGTCCTCATTCGTTGTTAGCGAATCGGAAATCATTGCCGGGATTAGACACCCGGATATCGTCAACATGCTTAACATCCGAGTCAGCAATATTCCTTATGGGCCGGATCCGGACTGGTGGGGCGATAGCTATTCGGTGGGTGATCAGTGTTTTTGTGAAACCAGTTTTGATCATGACATCGACCTTGTAGAAGTTGACACCCCGTTTGGCACCATGAATGTCAGGGAAGTCTGCAACTTAATAGGCCCAGGGCCAGGTAGTATCGGCCGTCCAAAGTACAACGATGTCCAGTGCGGTAATGGACCTGTAAACGGTCAAGTTGATGAAGATTTCTGCCCAGGACAGGTCAATGCGGTAGGCACCACTGGTCAAAGGCGACTGGCTTGTAATAACGTTGGGCCAAAGTGGAACTTCGATAAGATTGATCCGCCATCGACTGGGGAGCCGGTTAATCATCCCGACATTGTCGATGTGCTGGACAGACCGCTTAGCGAGATTCCCTACGCGCCCGATGCCCAGTGGTGGGGAGACAGTTATTCAGTCGGTGATCAGTGTTTTTGTGAAACAACGTTCGATCACGAAATAGGGGGCGTGATGGTTGATACTCCTCAAGGCCCCAAGACAGTTCAGCAGGCTTGTGCTCTCGCTGGCGAAGGACCAGGTAGTGACGGTCGGCCCAAGTACAACGATGTACAGTGTGGTAACGGTCCAGCAAACGGTACTGTTGACGAAGCGTTCTGCCCGGGACAGATCAATGTTGAAGGTACTGATGAAGAACGTCGACTGGGTTGTAACAACATCGGACCGAAGTGGAAAATTGAAGCCGACGAAGACGAGCAGGTCGCCGTAGGATCAGCCGAAACTCACCCGGACATTGTCACGGTGCTGGACAGACCGCTTAGCGAAATCCCTTACGGACCCGACGCTCAATGGTGGGGTGACAGCTACTCAGCCAATGGACAATGTTATTGCGACACAACCTTTGATCACGACATCGGCACCAAATTAGTCGAAACCCCCGTAGGCGTTATCGATGTCGAGGAGGCTTGTCTATTAGCCGGAGAGGGGCCTGGCATTATTGAAGGTGTAACACCGAGATACAACGACGTACAGTGCGGTAACGGTCCAGTAAACGGTACAGAAGATGAAGCGTTCTGCCCGGGACAGATCAACGTTGAAGGCACTGATGAAGAAAGACGATTAGGTTGTAACAACATAGGACCCACCTGGAAGTTCTAGATTGAAGTTCTCCCGTTGATGTTGGTCAGGGATGATCGACATGCCTTTTGAAACAAATGGTTATACAGGCCGCGTTATCCATAGTTAAGGATAACAGCGGCCTTTTTTGTTTCTGGAGTTTGTTGGGGGAGGTAGGAAGCTATCTATATCATGCAAGTTAGATACATGTAGATAGTCATCTACGTGTAGATGGTCATCTCCGCGGAGGCGGAGATCCAGTACCGATGGGGTAGCGATTGTTAGTCCAGCATGAGATTCCCGCTTTCGCGGGAATGACGCGTTTGTAGGAAGTCATCTACGTGTAGGGAGTCATTTACGTGTAGGGAGTCATTTACGTGTAGGGAGTCATCTCCGCGGAGGCGGAGATCTGGTGCTGTTGGGGTATCTGTTGTTAGTCCAGCATGAGATTCCCGCTTTCGCGGGAATGACTAGGGCAAAGGGAATGACTAGCTCAAAGGGTGCAACGCGGGCTTAGCGGGCACAACGAGCCTGGCGGGTACGACGCGCTCAGCGGGCACTACGAGCACGACGAACTTCAGAACGTTCGATGACTTTTACTTGTACTTGCGCTTTGGGTATCAGTCTATTAAGACTAAGAAAATAACGGCGAAAAAACGTCGGGTAAATAAAACGCGTTATCCAGCCATCAATTTGCCGGATTCAGGCATTGAGTCATCCAGAAGTTCATCAGCAGGGAAATCAACATGAATATGATTCCCGTCCGGATCCCAGATGTTAAACAGTACGGTGTCGAGTGCCTTGGGCGCAACGCGTCGGTAATCCTGTTTTAAATCCTTAAGCCGCTTTTCGAATTCACGTGCACCATCGGCTGTGAAAGCGAAGTGTTCAAGCTTGAGAGTCTGCTCTGAACCAACGGCAGGTTTTCCGCTGATTTCAACCAGATGGACCACAACCGTATCCCCTGCGTATAGCCATGCACCAGGAGATTCGAATTTGGGCCGATCACCGTTCCTCAAACCCAGAACCTCTGTATACCAATCGACCATTGAGTCCATTTGGGTGGTTTGAATTGTTATGTGATCCAGCTTTTTGATGTGCATGTCTATAACGGTCAAAGAGATGATTTCAAGATCGAAAAGATACTCCAAATGCCACGCAGCATTCGTCACATAAATTGAATAGTGAATTCACTGATATTAATCAACGATGGCTTTTCTCTCGCTTGTAGGGCGAAATTCTTCAGGAGTCTTGCGCCAAAATCCTTGTTGTTATAAGGGTTTAACGGCGAGCTGACGCCACATTAAGCGTCTATTTGCCGGGTTTCCAAAAAACAACAGTTTGGGCCTGCAAGAATTAGAGTGACGGGTTTTTGCCGCCAATTTTGTCCACACGATGTTAAGTAGATCCGCTTTTCAACCCAAGAAGCAGTTCTCATCATGAGGCTGGTCTCTGCCGCGCAGCATGCGGTTGCAGTTGTATTACCGTTGTTCGAATCTGGTGTATGAATCCTTTTAACCACTCCCCTGATGATCCAGATAATGACTGGCACTCAAATTGTGCTGCATGACTGTAGTAAAGGAAGGCATCTGCTATAAGACTTACTGGCAAAACGCAGTGGCGAATTTCGAATGATTTGCCCGGTCAATGTAAGTTAAGTGCTCGCTGTGCTGCTGTTTTTTGCGAATCGCTTCCGGGGTACAGCTCCAGATGAACGTGGTCGGCACGAGGTAGGTCGATGGTTTCGAACGCGGCTACGTTTGCATGCCTGTCAGCCACGGACTGGATTTCAGCGCGTATCAGGTCAAGATTTCCAGCAAGTGTCGCCGGAAAAGACGGGTGTTGAACATCGTATCCAACCAAGGCCAGTGAGATGCCGGGCACGATGCCACATGTTGAAATAAAGTGATCTGACACTGCACGAACAAATGCATCCAGCGAGCGTTTGAAAGGAGACACAGTGCCGTTAGCCACCGCTTGATAGCTGGCTAAGGCGCCCACGTCTGCCTCACCCTGGAAATACACTAAGGTAATGGATGTAATGTCGCTGTCTTCAGAGCTGCAGCCCTGGGTCACGCCATCGAACACATCAAGCATCTGCTGCCATCGAAATTGAGGTTGGCCCTGCTCGTCGATCCAGTTGGAAATAGGTGCACCGCCGGAATAGTAGTGGCCTGTGTCGTACTTCGCTCCTGATTCCTCCAAGATATCGTTAATAGCCTTAAAAAACTGGGGATTGGCATTAGATTGACCATTCAGGAGAACCACTCTGGCACCGTCGGGGGTCGATGCCGTGGCGGGCTGAGTCATACGTGGTGCGATGTCTAGTACGTTGACGGTTGCTGTGGAATTTGCTGCGATTTCGAACGGCATGGACGGATAGTTACTGTTCGCCACGAACGCTGAAAACCGGTTTTCGCCAAGTTCATCTTCTGTTGGCTGAAATCTCCACCGGTAAGTTGTCTGGACATCGGATTCCGGAGTAAGTGTGGCAACCCGTTCGGGCCTATCAGCTATCCCGTCGCCAACAGCCTGTCTGTAAATTTGAATGTGATTAACGACATCAGGGTTGTCGGCGGTAAGCGCATCGCTCAGGCTTACGGTGAGTTCAGCGCTCTCGTCAACGTATATGAGTGGCGGGGCAGACAAGCTTCCGGTGGGTAATGATTGACTGCGGGTAGTGTCGTTGTATAGATCCACTGATGGGTCATTGTCGATGGCGTCGAGGTAGCGGCGTACTTGAGTGGCAGTAGCTTCGTTTACCAGGCTATCTGTCAACAATACCGATGGATCTTTAAATACGGTGTACTGCAAGTCAGTTGACTGATTAAGCGACGCAGAATACGTTGGGTCACTGATCTGTTTTTCGGTAGTGGCGAATGAGACGATATCGCTGGATAGCATTGACCAACGCGAAACGACTTCCGTGATTGGTGCAATGGCTGGCCACCGCGTGAGTCTAGTGCCGACATCCAGCTGAATGGATGAGGTGAGCCCTATAGTCGATGTGTCTGTTAAGTCGTTAGTCAGTTCTACTGCGAACGTGGAGTCATCGATTGCCGTCCCGCTGGCCTGATAAATAATACTGTTGCTCGAAGGGGCATAGGTTGACTGTATTTGAATATCGCTATTATAAAAGCTATCAATCGTGGTGGTAGTACCGACGGGTTCACCCTCAGCGTCAAATTGCAGATTAACGCTTAAAAACGCTTGCAATTGGAGTAGTCCCAACGTGCCATGCGCTGGCAACAGGGATGCGTTGGCTAGTTCAAGCTGGCAATTGATCAAGCCTTGTAAAGTGGCAGATCGTTCAACTTGCCCACTGACTCCCACGCGCAAATTGCCCTGCACGGCAAGTTCAAACTGGTCGGTGGCCTGGTCAGTGATATTCCAGATGAGACTTCCGTCAAGCTGGGTCAAATCCCGGTGTATGTCCATATTGACCTGTAATCCCTCAGGCGCAAGGCCGAAGGTATCGCTGCAGATAAGGTCGCTATTACTTAATAGCATTCCGCTGGTATCAAAAGCTTCGGTGGCAGAATTGGGTACAGAGAAATCTGTTGCTGTGCGCCTTTCCAGACTAATGGATTCTTCGATTCTCAGCTGTCGAAAGAGCGCTTGTGGCAACACCGGCTCCACCATCACCTCCACCCCTGAGGCCAAGGGTTGTTCGGCGATAACACGCCCAGCGAATTGGGTATCGCCAGTAGACATCATTAATGAGCCAATGGTGGGAGAGGCTATCGAAAGAACGCTTTTTAGCGCGACAGCGTTGTCTTCGCTGCCCTGAATATCCAACAGGGAGACGTCAAGAAACTCAGGGTCTTCCAAAAAGAGGTGATCAGGCAGTAACTGCACATTGTCGGTAGGGATCACGGCAGCAACCAGCATTGGATCCGAGATTTGCGAATCTGTGGCGGCGGTTATCAAAGCCGAGCCTAACGGCGCACGGGCTTCTACCTTGCCAGACGCATCAACCGATATAATTTCCGGGTGCGACGATGACCATTCGACCCCGTTGGCTGCGAACTCGGCACCATTGCCATTGGCGAAAGTAGCGCTCAGTTGAATTGAATCGTCCATGCCCACTAACAGTGCAGCGCCCTGTGATATTTGCAAAGCCCTGTTCTGTACCACTGAACCGTCATCATTGGCGATGCCGCTTTCAGGGCCTGCCGATGCGTTGGAACCGCCATCGCAGCCTGACAGGCAGTGCACGCCAGATAAAATCATCCCAAGAGCGGCTGACTTCAGAAACGAGCGATTCATGTGAGAAAGGTGCCCTGAAAATTGCTGGAATTCACACCTGTGGAAGGGTGCAAGACGCTGTTTCTCAACTTAACATAACTAGACTTTGCTGGAGCGGCACAGAGACTAATGCCAACGGTGATAGAAAGAAACCGGGGGGGATTGCCAATCACGTCTCGGTCTCAGACTAGCTGTGCATCCCCAGGGCTTGAATAGTGTCTGTGCGGTTGTTTGCATGGTGTCTTTCCTTCGCCAGCTCGGTGCTGAATTTATGTACATCAAGCTGACTGACCCCGGGCACTGACTCTGGTCCGTAAACTCCGGATGTCTGGCTTCTGATTTATCAGTTGTCGATGAGATACCGAAATTTACTTCTGTTAGATCCGTTGTGCTGCCGGTATATGCATTTGGTTGAACTCGCTTAGAAACTGTGACGCTCTTCCGCTTATCCAGAAAGCCTCTTGTTTGATGATTGTCAATTTACTCACACATGATGCTAGCTGATGATGTTCATACGGTATTGAATTAATACGATGCTTCTTTTTCTAAAATGAATATGATTAATAAACGTTCTCGGTGGTTTTGTGATGAATTGGTTTTCTATGTACTTGTATGGAGTTTTTTTATCAGCCAACGCTATGAAGGAGGTTGGCTGTCATCCACTTCTTCAATAGTGTCTATAACCAAAAGACATGGTGGATGTCATCGAATATTTTAGTGTGGTACGAGATATTGAATGGGTCACATCTACCATCATGCAAGATGTGTCATAGCTTGCATTGTGTCTTGCTCTATCCATGAAACTATTATTCGATTCTCATAGATTATATTTAAGCAACTTTTTGGAAATCAGTCAGTCACACACTACGCAATGAGCAACAAATCCCAACGCATAAATTTGAAACCTGTAAGAAAGCAGTCGGTAAATGTATGGCTCGCTTTTTTATCATTCTTTGAGAAAGAACCATTTCTACCTTTAAATAAAAATCAGTCTCAACGTAGGCAACGTGCGTCGACTCAGCAGAACCCATAACCAACAGTCAACGGCGATTTTACGCTGCGTGATAACTGATAGATAAACCCATGACTAGTATCTCTTTACCCTGGCAAGGCTTTCAAACCGTTAACGCCGAAAATCGGATAAAAAAGATATCATCGTTTCTGATGGGGCGCGATTTGTACGCTCATAACACATCCGGAGTAAGCAATGGCTATCATCATTAATCTGGATGTACAGCTTGCCAGACGCAAGATGCGATCAAACCAGTTGGCCGACATCATTGGTATCACACCACAAAATCTATCGGTTTTAAAAAGCGGTAGAGCAAGAGCGGTCAGGCTGGAAACCCTGGATCGTATATGTCGTGCTCTGGATTGCCAGCCTGGAGATATTTTCGAGTTTGTTTATGAAGAACAGGCAAAAAATAATCCTGTGTAAGCATTGTGGTAGTCGATATCAGTACATGAGCTGACTTGTCCAGACTGCACGTAAACCCAAGAGGCCAATGACCCAAGTATGACCAGTGTGCCAGGTTCTTCTGGAATACAACAGATACTGTAACTGTAAGACGTCTTCCATGGATGTTGCCCTTGCCTCAGGCTTCGATCTGCCACGATTCGCAGGTCTACCAATCTTGATACGCCTGCCGTATGTGCCACTGGATCATCCGCAAGTTGGTGATGTTGATATCGGGCGTGCGGATGTAGACCTGGTCGAGGTGTCTCTTGCGTTTGATACGGCTATCACTACGGAGTGGCTAGTATTGTCGCCAACGCGCCGCTTTGAAAGTCGGTTAGTCTTGAAGAGACGCAATAGCTACTGTTGAGGCAACGACAGCTCTTACATGCACCCGTTGTTACAGATCTAACGGGCTTGTCACGCTGATGCCGGGACGATTCAGTACATGAGTGTAGATCATGGTGGTTGATACATCGGCGTGACCCAGTAGCTCTTGTACTGTTCGGATATCATGATTGGATTCCAGAAGGTGAGTTGCAAAACTGTGTCTGAATGTATGGCAGCCAATTCTTTTTTTTAACCCGCTGCGCTCTGCTGCTTTTTTCACGGCTCGTTGAAGTCCGCTTTCATGCATGTGATGTCGGCGTATCACTCCTGATCTTGAGTCGACTGAAAGACGGCCTGAAGGATAGAGAAATTGCCAGCGAAGCTCTTTCAGTGCGTTTGGGTATTTTCTGGCCAAAGCTTCTGGAAGGACAGTTTCACCATGGCCTTCCTCCAGATCGTGTGTATGCAGCGCAGTGACCTTTCTTATCTGTTCCTGTAGTTCCTTCGATAAACTCTTGGGAAGCGGCACAAAGCGATCCTTCTTGCCCTTGGCCTGATGAACATGAATTCGACCATAGTCGAAGTCGATATCCTTGACCCTTAGCGTGAGGGCCTCCATCACTCGCATTCCTGTTCCGTAGAGCAAAGAACCCACCTCACGCTGCCAGCCTTCGAGTTCTTCCAGTAGCGTTTTTACTTCGCTACGAGACATAACGACCGGGATACGTTTTTTGTGTTTGGAACGCGCGAAACTCTCCAGTTCCCCGAGAGGTGCCCGCAGAACCCGTTTATAGAGGAAAATTAACGCATTCAATGCCTGATTTTGAGTGCTTGCGCTGACATTGCCGGTAACCACCAGATCATTCAGGTACTTCGCCACGTGATCCGCACCGGTATTTTCAGGCGATGCACCTTTACAGAATACAATGTACCTGACTACCCATTGCTCATAGGCCTCCTCGGTTCGGTAGGCATAGCCCCGAGCACGAATCTCTGTGACCAGGCGAACGATCAACTGGCGATGTTGATTGCGTATTTCTGCCTTGACGCCATTACCTCTTTTTATCTTCAGATAAGCCAGCTGTTCAGGGGAGTGCTCACGCGCCGTGGTAGCGTGATCGCCTGACACACTCCTTGATGAGGCTTTCCAATAAGCCCAGTCGACCTTTGCTGCGGCTGGTGACATCAAGTGCACTGACAGAAGAATGCGGATGGCGTCGACCAGTTGAACGAACTGCCAATCTGCCAAATTTCCGTCGCGACCGAATATTTCAAGAATGCCAGTGATGTCTTCAGGCATGAGATCGCCGGGATGTCGGCCGTGTGCACTCTGTATGAATTGATTTGCCCTGAGTAGATAATAGCTGTGTAGTTTGGCCGGAATGCCCTCGCGCGTAAGATGTTTCACATAGGCTTTTCGACCCTGTTCTGAAAATAGTAGCTTGTTGTCGGGAGGGGCTGACATGACGTTCGTCCTTGAAGCCAATAATTAGTTTCATCCAGACGAAGCCTAGCACCCTGAATTGCAATCGTACAAGAAGATGATTTTCCATATCAGACTCTTTACTATTGGGATATACAGTTGTGTATCGTATTGGGTTTGATAGGAGTCGTGAATTAGTGGATACGGAAGACTGTTGGATTTTTGAATACGGGCGTGTCCACCTAATACTTGTTGAACATGCCGGCTGTCGCCGGAGCTAAGTGTGTCTTGACAAGTCGTGTACGTATGATGTTTGATGTATCAACCCAAGGATGGGACCAGGATACATGGAACGATCGAGTCGATATAGCGTGCAGAACATCATCCGCTGCTATAAAAACCAGTTGTTGTCAAGGCCGCAGCCTTTGAAACATATCAAGGCTATCGAAGCGATGGTGAGCTGTCGTAGTGAAGAGCGTGGCGTCAGTGCGTATGTGTGTAGTCACGAGAAAAGGCATATCAGTCTGATAGCGCATTCGTGTCGGCATCGCAGCTGCTCAGTGTGCGCAGATCGAAGCCGGATTCACTGGCTGGAACAACAAAAGAGACGACTATTGGATTGTCCGCATTTCCACTGTGTATTCACGCTACCTCAAGAGTACCGGGTCCTGTGGCAATACAATCAGAAGTGGTTCACCGCAACCTTCTTCGATGTAGTGCGCAGTACGCTGATGGATATGATGGATATGATGGATATGATGGATATGATGGATATGATGGGTAATGAGGCAGGTCATGGTGTTACGCCCGGTGTATTGATGGCGATGCACACCTGCAGCAGGCAATTGGAATAGGTTGCAGCTTTCACTGGTTTACGCAAAGCGAACAGCTCTTCCTTCGTAATGAGCCGATTTGCGATGCAAAAAATCTTTTGGAGCGTTATTCTATCTGGTGATATGTATCAACCTAGGAGCGATCTGACTTGTTTATAGTTACTGGAGCATCTTCGGGGATCGGCAGGGCGACTGCACTTGCGCTCGCTCAACGCAATCGTAAGGTAATTGCTATCGGGCGGAATTCTGATCGATTAGGTTTATTGGAAGAGAAAAACCCTGATCTTATTCAGAGTGTTGTGGCGGACCTAGC
>JBGCFI010000072.1:0-17490 GCA_045106855.1 Granulosicoccus sp. | reverse complement strand
TGGCGCGCTTGCCGCGGTTCTGGCTGAAGGGGGTAAGTTGAGTACCTACTCTGCGAAAGGATCAGTACGCCGTGCCATGCTGGCGGCGGGTCTGCATGTCAGCAAGCATCCCGGCCCTCCCGGCAAGCGGGAAATGCTGGTAGGACATCAATTGGGGTAAATAAGTGTTAAACAGCGGGGTTTACACGAGCGCTTTGCCAAGCAATCCATAATAAATGCCTCATCGGAGCCTATACTTCCGTTCGCTCTTGGCATTCGCCAAATCAGCCCCACTTTTCAGCCCCACTTTCGCCTACGGATGGACTCTGTGGCACGATTTACGCTCACTATTTCAATATCATCACTGATGCCGCCTTACCGGGCACGGTAAACTTGTGATTAATTTCATACTCGGCGCAAGTGCGCCGTCCTCCAAGCATAACTTGTCCCGCTGCCTGACAATAAACGGCACTTTAATACAGGATATAACATGAAAATTACCATCTATGGATCTGGCTACGTCGGACTGGTGACCGGTGCGCTTATCGCTGATGTGGGAAATGAAGTGCTTTGCGTAGACGTCGATGAGACCAAAGTTGCCAACCTGAAGAAAGGCATCATTCCTATCTTCGAGCCGGGTCTGGACGATGTCATCAAGCGTAATGTGGAAGCCGAGCGTCTGGACTTCACCACTAACATGGATGAAGCGGTCGCCCACAGCGAAGTTCAGTTCATTGCTGTCGGCACACCTCCGGGCGAAGATGGCTCAGCCGACATGCAGTACGTCGCAGCCGTTGCCAAGACCATTGCCGATCGCATGACCGAACGCAAGCTGGTCGTCAACAAATCCACTGTGCCCGTAGGCACCGGCGATATGGTTGAAAGCGTAATCGCCGAGGGTCTGTCGGCCCGCAAAATGACTATCCCGTATGCGGTTATATCAAACCCTGAATTTCTGAAAGAAGGCGCAGCCATCGAAGATTTCATGAAGCCTGACCGCATCGTTATCGGCACCGATGATGATCATGCCGCTGAAGTTATGCGCGAGCTCTACGCACCGTTCTGCCGTAACCGCCGTGATCGACTGGTATTCATGAGTCGCAAATCATCGGAGCTGACCAAATACGCAGCCAACTCCCTGCTCGCCACCAAGATCAGCTTCATGAACGAGCTGTCCAACATCGCAGATCGACTAGGCGCTGATATCGAAGATGTACGCGTTGGTATTGGTTCTGATCCACGCATTGGCTATCACTTCATCTACCCCGGCTGCGGTTATGGTGGGTCTTGCTTTCCAAAAGATGTCAAAGCCCTGATTGCCACGGCGCGTGAAAACGATTACGAGGCACAACTGCTGCAATCGGTAGACAGCGTTAATGATCGCCAGAAGCATGTCCTGTTCGAAAAACTCATGAAGCACTTCGATAACAACATCGAAGGCCGGAAATTTGCGGTCTGGGGTTTATCCTTCAAGCCGAACACCGACGATCTAAGAGAAGCACCCAGTCGCGTACTTATCGAATCCATTTTCGAACACGGCGGTACTGTCCGGGCATACGATCCGGTTGCCATGAATGAGATGCGTCACTTCTACCCCGACGAAAAACGTCTTGAACTTGTCGGCACCGCCAATGACACCGTCGAGGGCTGTGATGCACTACTGATCAATACCGAGTGGCGCGAATTCAGAAGCCCCAATATTGAAGTCCTGAAAAAAGGCCTGAACAATCCCCTGGTGATAGATGGACGCAACCTCTACGATCCGCAGCAGATGCACGAACACGGGTTTACCTATGACTGCATTGGTCGTCCGGGCAAACATTCGTCAGCGGTCTCCCTGAAGGCTGTGCAATCGGCATAGTCTGTCTCTGCCAACAAGCAGTTATCTCCAACGCTGTGGACCCTCACGTAGCTTCGTGAGGATCCACGGCGTTTTTTATTGGTGTCAGGCCCACGACTGTCTGTTATGGCCGTATGATGACGCCCGTGCTTGACGAGAACGCATCTGCAAAACTGTGGCAACGTCATGTGCTGGCACTGGCGGTGCCTGTCATGATCTCCAACAGCACCGTCCCCCTTGTAGGCATTGTCGATACCGCCGTCATGGGCCGTATGGGCTCACCGGAGTGGGTCGCAGCCACGGCCGTTGGTGCCATCATATTCAGCAGTATCTATTGGGTGTTCGGTTTTCTACGCATGGCAACCGGCGGCCTGGTTGCACAGGCACATGGCGCGAACAACCCGGTCAATATTGGCAGGATATCCATTCGTGCGCTGCTGCTGGCCTGTGTGTTCAGTATCATACTACTGCTGTTTCAAGTGCCCCTGCTCTCTCTGGGCTTGTCTGCCATGCAAGACAATGCGCAGTGGCAGGAACTCACGGCGCGCTACTTTTATGTACGCATTTACTCGGCACCTGCAACCTTGCTCAACTACGCCATTCTCGGCACGCTGATAGGCTTGCAGAAAATGCGTGTGGTGCTTGCTCTACAAGTGCTGCTCAACCTACTGAACGTCGTACTCAACATCGGCTTTTTCCACTATACCTCGATGGATATCAGTGGCGTGGCACTGGCCACGGTTATCAGCGAATACCTTGCCCTGTTTGCCGGCATCTGGGTATTACGGCATCTCATTATTGCTGCACTAAAAGAAGGTGCCATCAGTGACTGGCTGCTCAGCAAAAACGACCTGCTACGTTATTTCCGCATCAGCCGCGATTTATTCATTCGCACACTGTGCCTTACCTTTGCGCTTTACTGGATGAGTGTATTGAGTAGTCGCCAGGGTGTGGTCATACTCGCAGCAAACGCGGTATTGCTGCATCTGGTGCATTTTGCATCCCATTGCATGGATGGTTTTTCCGATGCCTGCGAATCGCTGACCGGATTCGCAGTGGGTCGGCGAAGCACAGCAATACTACGCAAGTCTGTTAATGCAGCCCTGGTACTGGGCGCTGTTACCGCCTGCTTGTTCGCGCTTACTTTCACTGTGTTTGGACACTTTTTCATTGCCTTGCTCACCACCGACGAGACCACTCGCCAGGCTGCCGCGCTGTGGCTTCCGTGGGTAGTGGCGGCTCCCCTGTTCAGCATCTGGAGTTTTCTGCTGGACGGTATCTTTATCGGCGCTACAGAGACCAGCAGTATGCGTAATGGCATGCTGGCATCGTTAGCCGTATTCATGACCACGGCTTGGGTCGCAGTGCCAGCGCTGGGGAACACCGGCATATGGTTAGCCTATATGATGTTGATGATAGCCAGAACAGTCACATTAGGATTAGCCTGGCCACGCATTGTCAATGCCACGCATGTACAGCCTGCGACGTCAGGGACGCTGAAATAGAACACTCATGACGCTTGATATCCAAAGCGAGGTATCGCTTAAACAATTCAATACGTTCGGCTTTGACCAGAAAGCCGAACACTTCTGCAAAGTCGCATCTGATGCAGAACTGGAAGCGGCCGTGGCCCATGCGCAACAGCATGAATTACCCATCACCATACTCGGTGGTGGCAGCAATATTGTCCTGACCAGGGATATCCCCGGCATGGTGATACACCCCGCTTACCATCAACTGAGCTCAGTACCCACACAGCAGACTGATGCCACCGTGGTACAGGTTGGCGCAGGCGTTGTCTGGGATGAGCTGGTGAGACAGACACTAAAAAACAAACTGCGAGGTCTGGAGAATCTCACTTTGATACCCGGTTCCGTGGGCGCTGCGCCTGTCCAGAATATTGGTGCCTATGGCGTTGAGGTAGGCGAGCGCATCGTCAGCGTCAGGGCGTTTCATATTGCCAGCAGGCAGTGGCAGGAATTTACACCACAGCAATGTCAGTTCAGCTACCGAAGCAGCTTCTTTAAACAGCACCCCGGACAGTACATCATTACGCAGGTTGATTTTCGCCTTGGCGATTGCAATCCTACCCAGTGTTCATACGCAAGCCTTGCCGCATACCTGGAAGCGCAGCAGCTATCCACACCCGATGCCATAGAGATAAGCAATGCAGTGGAATCTATCCGCTCATCGCGCTTACCAGACCCTGCAAAAATAGGTAATGCAGGTAGCTTCTTTCATAACCCGGTAGTGGAAAACGATCAAGCCAGCGATTTGCAAACGCGCTTTCCTGACTTACCGGTGTTTCCCAGCGGGCAGCATCACAGCAAGTTATCAGCCGCCTGGATGATCGACAACGCAGGCTTCAAGGGTGTACGCCATGAAGGTGTGGGTGTTTATGACAAACAAGCGCTGGTACTGGTCAATCAAGGCCACGGGACGGGACAGCAACTGATGTCACTGGCAAGTCAGATTCAACAACACGTTCGCAAGCTATACGATGTGGCGTTGGTGGTTGAACCCACGATCATCTGACTCGGTGACGCCCAACAAGCGTCAGGTGACTTATTGCCTACGTCAACAAGGGCCAGTTTGCATCTTTTTCTGACTGACTACTCACCGCTCTTGGCCATTGGATGGACAGCATGGGATCATCATGCCGAAGACCTCGCTCGCATTCGGGCGTGTAGGCACCAGACACCAGATAAAACACTTCTGAGTCATCTTCCAGTGTCTGGAAGCCATGGGCAAAATTGGCAGGTACAAACAACGCTGTCCGGTTATCCGCCGTCAGGTCGATGCCAAAATGTTCTCTGTACGTGGGAGAGTCCGGCCGAAGATCCACAATGACATCGTGTATGGCTCCGCGAATACATCGGACAAATTTCGTCTCCAATGCAGGAGCCACTTGATAATGCATACCGCGTAGCGTTCCGGCATAACGGTTAAACGAGGTATTCGCCTGGACGATGTTGCTATTGAGTCCGTGCTCCTCGAACTCAGCCTGGCAAAACGCGCGTGCAAAGAATCCCCGCTCATCTTCAAGACGATTCAGGTCAACAACATAAACGCCTTCTATCGGGGTTTTCTGGAATTTCACGGTGTGTTCTCTTTACGGCTATAGGGGTTTAAGAGGCGAACGTGGCCCGGTATCAGGAAACCTCGAACAATCTGGATTCACGCATGTAATGGTTGAGCAAATCGATGGAGGCAGCCTGCATGTCATCTCCCGCCAGAAACCGGCTTTGCCAGCTGACAATGTGCTGCAGGCATTGCTCAAGATTCCAGGCCGGTTTCCAGCCAAGGCGGTCTCTGGCCAGAGAGCAGTCCAGCTTCAGATAGTGAGCTTCATGCGGGTGATCGCCCTCCATCATTTTCCAGCTGGCAGGCGTAGGCCACTGGGAGGTCAGATTTTCCACGATCCAGGAAACCGGTCGGGCATCTTCATCGGCAGGACCAAAATTCCAGGCTTGTGCCCACTGTTCTCCATCTTGCGCAAAGAGCTTCTCGGCCAACAGCAGGTAGCCCGCCAGTGGCTCCAACACATGTTGCCAGGGACGGATAGCGTGAGGATTGCGGATGTCTACATCCTCTCCCTCACCCAGCGCGCGCAGGATGTCGGGGATGAGTCTGTCTTCCGACCAGTCGCCGCCACCGATGACATTACCGGCTCTTACGGTTGCCAGATTGCAGGCCTGCAATGAATCCTTGTTGGCCTCGTTAAAGAACGAGAGTCGCCAGGACTGGGCGAGTAATTCTGTACAGGCTTTACTGGCACTGTACGGGTCGTGTCCGCCCAGTTTTTCCGATTCACGATAACCCCAGGCCCACTCCTGATTTTCATAGCACTTGTCGCTGGTGACCACGACAATGCTTTTGACGCTGTCGCATTGCCGACACGCTTCCAGCAGATGGATACTGCCCATGACATTGGTCTGGAAGGTACTCACCGGCTCACGGTAGGATTTGCGAACAAGCGGCTGAGCGGCCAGGTGAAAGACGATATCAGGTTGTGCAGCTGCCAGCGCTGAGGCCAGCTTTGCCTCGTCACGGATATCGTCGATAATGGAATTTACGCGCTGTTGCAGGTCCAGCAGCGTATACAGATTGGGCTCGGTTTCCGGAGCCAGGGCATAGCCTGTAACATCCGCTCCGAGTTCACTTAGCCAGAATGCAAGCCAGGCTCCCTTGAAACCGGTGTGCCCGGTGATGAACACTCGCCGGCCCTTCCAGAAATCTTGCATCGTGCTGTTCACTCTATCGATTATTCCAAACCGTGACATTCAACCGATAGTCCCGCTACAGGCAGCTGTGTCAGGCGACCGTCTATAACCTGAAAATCCCGCCCTCCAGAAAATGCGAGGGCGGGATATTTACTTACTTTACAACGTCTGCTGGACGCTAGAACGTTTCGTGTTTAACCGTCGGACGGCCGCGGCGATTGCCACGATCAGGCGTAATTTCCATGGTCATGTCGAAGTCGTTATGTTCTACCGACAAATCGGGTCTGGAGAAGCCCAGATCGATTTCGAAGTCGCTGTCATCACGCTTGAGATCGCGCAAGTCTTCCTGCGTGAGCCTGAGCTTGTTTTTCTGCGACGATTCGCTGTTGTCCTTGTATCCGTAGTAATCGTAGTAGCCCTGGTAGTAGTAGTCACCACCGTAGGATGCCAGACGGTCAACATCTACCTGTGTCATCAAGACACCAGCGATAGGTGCACCTGCCTGTTCCAGTCGTTGCAGTCCGCGTTTGACAAGCTCAAAAGAGGTGTCGTGTGACTTGACGGCATACACCAGGCTGTCAGCAATTCGGCTGAGAACCAGCGCATCAGATACTGCCTGAGTCGGAGCACTATCAATAATGATCCGGTCATAGTGCTTACGCAGCTGCTCGATCAGTTTTTCAAATCTCATCGATGACAGCAGTTCCAGCGGCTGATGCGGGATTGGACCCGATGGCAGTATGTCTACGTTTTCGCCAATGGCACCACGCTTGATACATTCACTGGCAGGTGCCGTCTTGGTAATGAGGTTGGCAAGCCCGGCAACGTTCTTGTCCAGCCCTGCCGCCTTGGCAATGGTGGGACGACGTAAATCGCAATCGATAAGCAGTACGCGCTCTAACTGACCGAATGAATACGCAAGGTTGATAGCCGCCGTCGACTTACCTTCACCCGGTACTGACGATGTCACCATGATGACCTTTTTAGGACTTAGCACGTCGCCGATGCTCAGCGCTGTACGAGCGGTATTGACAGCCTCATGGAAGGTATTTTTCTTATCGACAATATCCATCGGATTAAGCGGTAGCTCCTGCTTCCGATTGAGGATGCCTGTCTTGAGCAAAGGCAGAATACCCAGCAACGTCATGCCCAGTTTTTTCTGGATGTCGTCAGTACTTTTGATGGTGTTGTCCATCTGCTCGTACAGGAAAGCCATTAGTGCCGAGAGTACGAGTGAGGCAAGTGCTGCAAGTGCAATAATCAGCTGCTTCTTGGGCTTTACCGCAAAAGTGGGTACTGAGGCCAGATCGGAAATCCGCGCATTGGCAGTTTCAAGACCATCTGCCGAGCGAGCTTCTGACATCCGGTTAAAGAAGGTGTCATAGATATTCTGGTTGGTGTCAACCACTCTTTCGAGGGCGTCCAGTTCGAATTTCTTGGTACCGATAGCCTGAATCTCGGTTTTACCGGCAGAGAGTTTCGCTTCAATCGAGGCAACTCTCTGTTGTAACAAGCGGTAATCCTGCTCGATGGCCGCAACAACTCGGGCTGCCGCCTTCTGCACGGACGAATCGATGGTGGTCAGCTGCGATTTTGCATCAACAACACGCGGATGCAACTCACCGTAGCGATTCAGTAACTCATCAAGTTGACGTTGTGCCTGGCCTTGCTCAATCTGCAGACGCTGGATCAGGGCATCACTCTGTACACCGGGAACTGTTACCAGAAGCTCTGGCTCAGCGCGCAGCGACTGCACCTCACGAAAAACATCAGACGCATCAGACAGTTCACTTCTGGCATCTGCCAGTTCGGATGTCAATAACAGGAGCTCTTGCTCGTTGAGGCGTCCTACACTGCCGTCAACGTCAACAAGACCATTTTCCTGCTTGAACCTGATGAGTTCATTAGCGGACTCATCCAGTGTAATTCGCAGGCTTGTCAGACGCTCGTTAAGCCACAAGGAGGCTTTGGTGGTGAGCTCCATTTTTGACTCGAGATAATCATTGATATAAGCCTCACCGATATAGTTGGCGATGCGCGCAGCCTTGGCTGGATCACGGGATTCGAAGCTGAGCTTGACCAGCTTGGTTTTGCGCACGGGATCGACACTGAGCCTTGCCATGAAATTACCAACCACCGCCATCTGATCCTGTGTGAGGTCGGATGTGGGGTCGACATAGGCGCTGGGACTGCCGTTATCAATTGGCATTTGCAGACCACCGGACTGGCTGCTGCTGACCAGGCCTCGATCGGACAGGGCTTCGGCGCCTGCATTAACAGCACCTGGCGCAGGTGTGTCGAACATTTGCAGAATGCTATCCAGAAAGCCAGACTCTGAGTTGGAAGCCGAGCCACTGGCCTGCGCTGCCGCCGCTGCTGCCGCACTGGCTGCTGGCGATAGCTCAGGGTCGTTCCACAGATTCATTTCCTCGACCACTTTCTCTGCCAGACTCCTGGACTTGAGAAGTTCGAACTGGGTCTGGTAATAATCCGTGTTGTCGGAATCTACGCCGTACAGCTCTTCTATAGAGACAACATTGGCTTTCTGTTGCTCGATAAGCAGCGTTGAGGTTGCCTGATAAATAGGGGTAGCGGTATAGGCGTAGAAACCTGCCAACGCCGTGATACCGGCGGTAAACAGAACAATGGGCCACTTGTGCTTGCGCAGTATCCGCAGATAATGCTGAAGATCCAGCTGTTCACTGAAACCCCGGCTGCTTCCTTCGTTTGGCCCGTAGTCTGCGAAATCGTCGCGTACGGCGTTGCTCTCAGTATTCATAAGTTTTATTTAAAAGAAGCCTTCTTTAATTGAAACGACGTCGCCAGCAAATATCCGGGTCGACATTTTGGCTTTTTCAGACTTACCACTGCCCGTCTCATCAGCCCGTAAAACAAACATTTTTCGTGTAGACGCTCTGTCAGTCAAGCCGCCTGCCAGTGTAATCGCCATATCGAGTGTTAATCCTGGCTGGTAAGAATACCGGCCCGGGTTGCGTACTTCTCCACTGATAAAGAACGGCCGGTACTCCCGGATGGTAATGTTGACAGAAGGATTTACCAGATAGCCGTTTCTCAGGAGGTCGGCAATGTGACGCTCCAGCTCAGGAGCGGATTTGCCGTCAACCTTGACGTCACCAAGGTAGGAGTAACTGATAATGCCATTTGAGCCAATTTTGGCGTCCATGGTGAGATCCGGCTCGTCAAAAACCTGAATGGCTATTTCATCACCGGGGCCGAGAAGGTAATCTGAATTTGACTCAGTCGACTGTGCGTTTACCGCAAAGGAGACAAAAAGTGAGAAAACTGCCGCAAGTCTGAGCGACGAAAATATACTACCAAGCATAATATTACTTACCTTAATGATTCAGTATGTGGCTATTCTACTGTGTGCGACCGGTCCACTGGGGTAACTGGCGCACATTGCGTATGTGCCATGGAGCACACTGTTAGAGATTGATATCTGTTTGCTACGGGTATCTCTAAATTATCCCTTTTTACCTCGTTCCAGCTAACGAGGCTACTAATCCTTCGCCACTATATTGACTTCCCTGGCCATGTTAGTTCCCCTTATTCTAGTCGCCAATCTATAGACCGCAAATCAAGGTTGAAACCACTGAATAACCATTAATAGGCATTTTTACTGATAAAACCACGAAAAACCGTCAGTACCACTATTTTGACATCTAAAAGCACTGACCAGCTGCGGATGTACTCAATGTCATATTTTACCCGCATTTCCATTTTTTCGAGCGTATCGGTTTCTCCGCGCCAGCCATTAACCTGTGCCCAGCCGGTTATACCCGGTTTAATCTTGTGGCGACCCATGTAGCCATGAATCTTTTCCCGATATTCTTCATTGTGCACAATGGCGTGGGGTCTGGGACCTACAACGGACATCTCACCCCGTAGCACATTGAAAAACTGGGGAATTTCATCCAGAGACGTTCGGCGCAGAAACTTGCCGATGCGTGTTATGCGCTGGTCGTTGCGGGTTGCCTGGACGACTGGGCCGGTAGCATCCTGCGCAGTCATTGTGCGGAATTTCAACACCATGATTTCGGTACCATCAATACCGAACCTGGGCTGCCGGAACACCACGGGGCCAGCGGAATCCAGCTTTATCAAGGCGGCAACTACAAGGTAAACGGGGCTCAACAACACCACGGCCACGGATGCGAATACAACATCGAAGATCCGCTTTGACATGCCACTGACAGCGTCCTTACGGACTTCTGAAGGATTCATGACCGGAATATCAGCAACGATATCGATCATGCC
This sequence comes from Granulosicoccus sp., assembly GCA_045106855.1. GTDB lineage: Bacteria > Pseudomonadota > Gammaproteobacteria > Granulosicoccales > Granulosicoccaceae > Granulosicoccus. The sequence goes on along the minus strand of JBGCFI010000072.1, from coordinate 7,170 downwards.
GGAGGTGAAATGAAATCCCAGCATATTGGGCACGAGCCTGACGTCGACTGAGGTGTTTTCCAGTTTATCGAGCAACACCAACAGCGACTCTTCGGTGTGGTGACTTATCGAAATCCACACCTGATCGACGGGCGATCTCTGTTTACGACACGTCTCGATGTAATCCATCAAACTGTCCACCCCGCCTTTAACGGGCACTCCATGCACCGGCGTGCCAAAAGGCTCGAGTTGATCGTCAAATATCGCCACCGGATTAAGGCCCACCCAGCGGTTTGTGTTTAACCGGCGAATAGCATCCCGAGTACTGTTATCCACGCCTACAAAGACGATTGAACGAAAATTGAGACCCTTGTTACGGGCATGGGCAAGCCCCGCCCTCACCGACACTCTAAACACGCAAACCAGCGAGAAGGCCAGCAGCGTACCCCAGCCAAACCAGAGCCGGGATACCACCAGGCCGAATTTGGTTAGAAAGGCCAGTAAACCGGCACACGCCACGATAACCAGCCAACACACGACTGCGTGTTTAAGCTCTTGACGTATGCGGATGCCGCGCCAGGTTTTATACATACCGGCCATGGAATACGCCAGGTAGAAAAACCCCACCGTAATGAGTGTCAGCAACAGGACTTCTGGCTGCATCTCCAGTGAGCCGTAATGCCAGACGTGACTCATCAGGTACCCGATGTAAACCAGCAGACACTCACAAACCATGAACGCGCGCGCGTAGAAGACGGCATCGTTTTTAAGGCTGGTAAAGTACATCAGTTAAGAACCCTTCTAGACACAATAACTATCATCAAATAACGGCGATTCAATTAACCGCAATTCTTTTTACGTGGAATGAGCTGTTCATGCTTTACGTTCTCTAAGAAAAATAATTTCTTCACGTATCGTTTTACCCATTGCCAGAAGATACAGAGAAGCGCCAAGCAAGAGCGAAAACGCCAGCTCGAAGACTTCGTTAAGACCCATCATGGGGACCAGATGCTCGCGGCACAAACCAACCACCAAGGCTACCAGTGCTGCGGCAAAAACTGGAATATTAATAGACTGTAGAAGCTGGCGAACAGTGATGCCCGCCAACCGAAGTGAGTAATAGGCAGAGGGAACTGCCAACAGGAAGCTGCACAGTGTGTAGGCCAGCGCTGCACCATCTGCGCCCCACTGCAGACCAATAAGCACGCCTGCCGGAATCACCGCAAGAACCAGCAAACTGAGTTTGAGAAGTATGTCGGTACGATCCTTGACCAGGCAAATCAGGCCACAGGGTGACAGAATGGATTGAATCAGTGCCGCAGGGGCTAATAAGGCAATGACACTGGATGCATCACTCCAGTTATCACCGAACAGTACAACCGTAAGAAGATCGGAGGTTACAAAGACGAAAAATACCAACGGCGCGACCAGAAAACTGACAGCACTGACTACCTTGAGAAACACTTCGGTGAACTGCACGGGCTGGTTTTGAAGCTTGGACAATACCGAGAATATGACGCTGGAGGCTGACGCAACAGCCTGCTTTACCGGCATGAGAATCAATCGGAAGCCCAGGTAATAAGCACCCAGAGCGCTACTGCCCAGAAACTTACCCACCAGAAATTTATCGGCATTGGACGCCGCATAGTCGATGAAATTAAACGCTGTCAGGTTGGCACTGAAACCCAGAACCGATTTCAGGTCAGTGATTGAGAATGTCAGACCAGGCCTCCATCGACGAGCAATAAAAAGAAAACCGGTAAAAAGTACGGCGTGACTCAATACCTGTATGGCAAAGCTCAAGTAGCCGAATCCCTTTACCGCCAAATAAATGGACAGAATAGAGGACAGAAGATTCGCGGTAATATTACTGATGGTCAGTTTCCTGAACTCCATCTCCTTTCTAAGCAGTGCCGCATGAACAAACCCCCCGGAACTGATAACGAAGATGATGGACATGAGTGCCAGCATGGCGGCAACTTTCGGCTCACCATAAACCGCCGCTGCAAATGGCGATACGCTGTACAGCAACAAGGCCAGAACAGCACCGAAAATCAGGTTTGAGTAGAAAATAGTGCTCAGCAAAGACTGCGATACTTTTTCTCGCTGAACAATCGCCGCTGAACTTCCCAGGTCGCCGGCGGTGGTCAGAAACATGAACAACACCATAACCATGGCGTAGATACCGAAATCTTCGGGCGTCAGTATCCGGGCAAAAACAGCCAGTCGTAACAGATTTATGCCCTGATTGGCAATGAGCCCACCCGTCACCCAGGCCGTGGAGTTAACCGTCTGAGTTTTCAGCCCCATCGGTGCACCGGGCGGTATTTGTGCACTGCCGGACAGCTGCCGGGGTATCTTTTACTGCAGGAATAATCCCTGTTGCGTAAAGTTAATCGCACACTTTTACGCTTCAGCTCATTGGCAGAATACGGGCATCGGTCGACTGTTCGGTGGTTTTCCATGGCTTACAACCTCGCATCCAATCCAGTCACTGCGCAAACAACGGGCGCTGATGCCAGTAAATATTCGTGACGTCCGGACTGTAAGCCGACACTGGGGAATCGGGCGACGTTGCCATTTGCGTATGCATCCGATGCAATTCTGAACATGACGAAACAAATTTTCCGTGCAGCAATGCAAAATAGAGAAAAGCAAGCCATGGTGCAAGCTCTTAACTGGCTGCAGAGAACAAAGCTCTCGATTTGCCGGCAACACGCGATACCTGCCGGGACAATAAATGCTGTTTCCAGGGAATAACCGATTGAAAGTGCGCGTCCACATCTGCATAAGCACGCAGGCGTGCCCTTAGGGGATGAACAGACTCGCAACGCTTGTAGGCCATTCGGCACACTGCCTCTTTGGCCAAGGCCATGAATTGCTCATCGTCACCTGCGATTTCTTCAAAACACGACAGAAAATGGTGCGAATCAATACACCAGTCTTCGATACCCGCGGCAACGGTCATCTCGCCGGCATGCTTGCGAAAAGAGGCTTTGACCTGCCGGACATCCACCCAGCTTTCAGAGCCGGTAATCCGAACCGCCGCCACCAGATCCAGCAACAGGTTGGTCGGTGAACCAAAACCACCCAGACGTCGCACACTCTCGGTATTAAACAAGGTGCTGCATAAGTAGTAGGAGGTCTGGCCGGTGCACCAATCGCCCCAGAACGATGTGAACTTATCGGTGGCCGTCAGATTTTCCGCTTCGTATACCACACTGCCGTGTGTATCGATGATGCGGGTACCGGTCCGGACGATACCCGCCGTTGTGCCCGGTGGAATAGCCGATATGCATGAGCTGACAAAGTCCGGATCGATAAGGTCGTCATCATGCAAAAGCAGAAAATACTGACCCTTCGCCTGGTCTAGACAATAGTTGAAATTGGGGTTCGCACCGATGTTCTCTTTATGCCGAATGTAGCGCAGACGAGGATCGGTGTATCCGGACATGAGCTCCTGTGTACCATCAGAGGAGCAATTATCGGAGACGATGATCTCAAGCTGTGCATAATCCTGGGCAAGGGCTGCCTCAAGACATGTGCGCAGGTACCCATCTGCCCTGTTATAGGTTGGGATACCTATGGTTACCGGCGGTGTAAGGGGACTCTGGCCATGCGCACTTAACATAATTTACAGATTGGGATAGAAAAACAAAGAAGCGAACAAACATAGAAGCGGTCATATGACAGAGGCAGCTTTCACTCTGTCCAGCTATAATAACAACAAAATGACACGTTAAATGTGAGCTGGACCTCTGGAGCAACCCGTGCGAGCTCGCAGATCATGCAGTCATCGTCGTTCGTGATCTGGTGATTTTACTTAAACACTAAGTGCACGATGCAACTTAGTTCGCATAATGGATGTGCCCGATGAGATATATTAAGCAGCCAGTCTGCCAGACAATCCCCACTTCGCTGCATACATCATGAGCACGTTGACCATTACCCTGCTCATTGCACTGCTTATCCTGCCGTTCGTCAGGAAGCTGGCCATTCGCGTCCAACTGGTTGACTCGCCCTCCGAGAGAAAACGACACGCGGGCAGCGTGCCAGTTGTCGGCGGCATCGCACTCTATCTGGCTATCCTTTTGTACAGTCTCATTTTTGCGCCGAGTGTTTACACACTAGGGCTACTGGGGTTCGGTTCCATACTTGTCATTACCGGCATGCTGGACGATCGCTTCAGCATCAGCCCTGCTATCCGGGCACTGGTGGAGGTTATTGTTATTGCGCTGGTTGTGTGGAATCTGGATATCTACGTAACCGACTTGGGGCGTGTACTGGGTTCTCAGGTCATTTTGCTAACGGGTATCGTGGCAATGGTTTTCACCACGTTTGCCATCATCGGTGTCATCAACGCCGTTAATATGGTCGATGGTGCGGATGGCCTGCTCGGTTCAGTTTCCCTGGTTAGCGTTTGCGCCATTGCGGCCCTCATAGCGGGTCACGAAAATTTTGAGACTCAATTAACACTTTGCCTATCGATGGCCGGCGCCTTGTTCGCTTTTCTGCTGTTTAACTTGCGCGTTTTCGGCTTGAAACGGCAGGTGTTCATGGGTGATGGTGGCTCTATTTTTCTCGGCTACAGCATCGCCTTCTTGCTGGTCACTGTTACGCAAGGTCCTAATGCAGCGTTTGACCCTGTGGTTGCAGGTTGGCTAGTTGGCCTGCCTTTGCTGGATACCATGTCCGTTATCGTTCGCCGCATAACCAAAGGCCAGTCACCTCTCACTGGCGGACGCGATCATTTTCATCACGAGCTGATAGATTTTGGCTTAACACAGGAAATGGCAGTACTGGTATTGGTCGCCGTGCATTCCAGCATGGTTATCGTTGGTATTGTTGCCCATCTCACTCAACTCCCCGATGCCCTCTTCTTCTGGGGGTTTGTAGCGATGACCATCACACATCATTTTTTTACACCGCGTTTGCTGGCAAAACTTTCACAGCGCAGTGTTCGCAGTCATTGACATCACGCGATAGAACGCCTCACAAATGCACATAAACGCTGAGACTCCCGCCCCGCGTCTGGCGGTCCTTTTAACCTGTTTCAATCGATGCGAAGACACCCTGGCTTGCCTGCGCTCGCTAGCTGATCAGCAAGATATACAAGGTGCCATCGATATTGACGTCGTCCTTGTCGACGACGGCAGCACCGACGGTACGGCCGAACAAGTTGCGGTAAACTTCCCGTCAACCCGCATCCTCAAAGGCGACGGGCAGCTGTTCTGGAACGGCGGGATGAGCCTGGCCTTCAATACCGCATTAGGCGACAACTACGACTTCTATCTCTGGTTGAATGATGACACCCAACTGGCTGCTGATGCCCTGGCGCGTTTGCTATCCACCCACCAGAGCCTCGCAGACAACGGGCACAAGGCTGCCATTGTCGTCGGTTCTACCTCTGACCCGCTTGGAAAAGAAACAACCTACGGCGGCGTAAACAGTCAGTATCGCTGGTGGCCCCTGAAATACGTTCTGCAGGAGCCCGGCGATAGCGCTATCGAATGCGACACCATGAACGGTAACTGTGTATTGATACCAAAGGCCGTAACTCAGCTCATCAACGGGCTTGACCCCGTCTATACACACTACTTGAGTGATCACGACTACGGATTGAGAAACAGACAGGCCGGCGGATCAGTATGGATTGCGCCTGGCTACTACGGCGTTTGCGAAGTCAGCAAGCCACTGCGGGCCAAACAGGATAAAGCCACCATTAAACAAAACATCGCAGCCCTGGACACCCCCAAAGGCCTGGCCATAGGCGACACCGATCTCACCTCGTTTTCCGAGTGGAAACACTATTGCAAACAGCATGGTGGCCGTCTGCTGTGGCCAATATACTGGCTTGCTCCTTACCGGAGGTTAATCTGGCAATACCTGCCGGGTGCAGGCGGCTCGGGAAAATAAGCCAGCACGCAGCAGTGCTTTTACCGTTTAGCGATGACCAGGCGCTTGCGTGTTTACCAGACCTTCCATGGAGCCGAGCCTGACGCCCACAGAGATTCCAGGTGATTTTTGTCGCGAAGGGTATCCATGGGGTGCCAGAATCCGGAATGCCTGAACGCACTCAGGGCGCCGTCGGTGGCAATCCGTCGCAGAGGTTCCTGCTCCCAGGACGTTTCATCATCTGCGATATAGTCGATAGCGGCAGGATCAACCACAAAATAGCCGCCGTTTATCCAGGCCTTGTCACCGTTAGGCTTTTCGACAAAGTCGGTGATTTTTTCCTGGTCCCGCGATAGCGTTAATGCGCCAAATCGGCCTTCCGGCTGCACAGCCGTTAGGGTTACCAGACTTTTCTGGGTAGCATGGAAGGCGGCAAGCGCTGTGATGTCCACATCACACACACCATCGCCATAGGTAAGAAAAAACGGCTCATCATCATCCAGGTATTTCCGGGCACGTTTGATGCGGCCGCCTGTCATGGTCTTCTCGCCCGTATCCACCAGTGTGACCGTCCAGGGTTCGCTGCTGGCGTCCATCAATTGCATACTGCCTGCAGCCAGATCGAAACGCACGGTAGATTGGCGCATGTGATAGGACTGAAAAAAATCCTTGATGACATGGCCCTTGTAGCCACACAGCACCACGAAATCATTAACACCATGGGCCGAATAGGTTTTCATGATGTGCCAGAGGATAGGCATATTGCCAATCTCCACCATGGGCTTGGGTTTTACCGCCGTCTCTTCGCTGATACGGGTGCCAAGGCCTCCGGCTAGAATTACAGCCTTCATAAGCGGTAATCCTCAGAAGTTACGTTCATCGTGGTGTATCCCGATATCATGGTCATAGTGTAAATACTGCATGGATGTTGAACTGCTGGGCATCATACTCAAGAGCCTCAACATCAATATCATCAAATGAGCAACTATCGATAGTGCGTGCGCGGGTTTCTACACCAGCGCCAATTTTTATCCAGCGTCGCAATTGCCAATCAAGATCAAAGCCTCCGCCAACAAGGGTCTCGCCTATACCGTCGCATTGACGGTCCTTGTTTTGTATGAACACTGTTGCCGTATGTGACAAACGATCCGAGTAATCGTAATCCCATTCCAGCTGCCCGCGAAGAAGCTCTGTGCTTTCAGATTCGTCTCCCGCAACACCAGTAGTTCGTTCATCAAAGCGTCTTTCAAGTTCGAGAAAAAACTGTGAATATTCGCGTGGTTTATAGAACAAGTC
>JBGCFI010000071.1:0-7371 GCA_045106855.1 Granulosicoccus sp. | reverse complement strand
TTACCAGTGGCACGACGAGTAGTCGGAGAAGGATTTTCGACTACTGACCGATAAGCGCTACGTTCATCTGGAAAACACTGTCAAAACACGCCGATATTCACAAGGCTTCGATATCAATCAGAGAATGCTCAATTGGTGCGTTCAACAAACTGCCGCTGTGTATCCAAAGAATCCGAAATTGATATTAAATACTGTAAGATTTTTCTTATTCAATGGGGCAGCAAAATCAGTAGATGATGTTAGTGGCGTGTATCGATGTTTCTTCGCCCTTTGTATCACGTATTGCCTTCAGTTGCCTGGAAAGGCCTTTGGCGAGAATGAAGCTGCCTTTTGTGGAATGCCCGGTACCATGATCGCGTCCTGATTCCAAGCAGCTTGCTTTGCTATCGTGGTTGTCTGGTGGCGATACGTGTTCAGCGCTTCATGTCTGCGCCCGGGTGAATATTACCTTTGTTCAGGGTAATGATGAATGGCGATCCAGTCTGTGAACCCCAATACTGTGCTCATGCCAAACGAGAGTATGCATGCAGCGTCAGGTAGTCACTGACTACGCGTTTACTCAAACTGCAGCTACCTGACCCAAAGACAGACTGAGGAATTATTAATGTCGAATCCAAATAAAATTGTTGTCACCATTAAACCGCAAGCGTGTTGTCAGAAGACTCTGGACGATATCAAACATGTGTTAGAGACTGGCAAGCTACTTCAGGGAATATTGGCTATTGCACCTTTTGCTTTGTTATTTGGCCTGAAGGTAAAGCCGTCTGCAGTTAGTACGCTATCATTCGCCCGGCGCGATATGGATCAGTTGGCGAAATCGCTGGTGGCGGCTAACCAGATTACCCGGCTTAAATGCAAGCAGCTTTGTCAGCTTCATCAACTCAAACACCGCGGTGGACTCGAGAATTTGTTCTGGCGGGAAATGGAAAAAACGTTCAGCTAAATACGGAAGCGTCTGGTCTGAAAGCAAATTGTGGTATTTATAACATCGTATTGTAAAATTCCACTTGGAAGCGTTGTTCCGTTTTTGTTTGTAGTCCATGTTGTGCAGACTAGAATCGACTCAGAGGTAAGGGTGGGAAATAGACTGTAGCCACGCACTGCCACAGCGCAAAGTGTCGAAGGTCATCCCCGCCTACTTCAAGCTTTTCACACTTGGCGACGATTGGAGAAAAGCTAAGTGGGCACACTCTGATGACTATAAACGATTAATGAGAAGTGCTTAGATCTTCAGCCAGCATCATCGCGTTCCCATCAGGGTCGTAGAATGTCGCAATGCTTACCATTCCTTCGATGGTTATTGTATCTCCATCGAATTTGACCGATTCTTTTTCAAGCGATGATCTTGCTTCATCAATATCGGATACACCGAAAACAGGAACGCAGTTTCCGGGGGAAGCCTTGTCGGTGTCTCCTAATCCAAGGGTGACACCCGGTACTGTGGTTTTTAGTTCTGTCCAGCCAGCCTCATCAATCGACATGATTTCTTCAAAACCCAAGTGGGTGCTGTACCAGGCAGCTGATTGACTACGGTTTGTGACCGAAATAGAAATGGTTAATTGATCATTGAGTTTTACTGTTGCCATGGTATTCTCCATAATGTTTGAAAGAATATTATAGTAAATATATAAAATGGTCAACGATGAGTTCATTCAACTCTGCTCAAGGGCTTGGGCGCTGCGCATTCTGTCCTATCTAGGGCAGGGACGTGACGCGCGTATTACTCCCTTGGCGTATGAATTCTCTACGGGTCGAACTGCCATAACTTCATCAATGGGATATTTAATTGAGCTTGGATATGTAAAGAGAACCAAGGGGCACGGTCATCCGCTTCGGCCTGCATTTGAACTAACAAAAAAAGGACAGAATGTCGCTGAATGGGCAATGGAGTTAGATGAGATTCTCGCACCGGAGAGCTGGAGCATCGCTGCGAGAACCTGGTCTCTGCCTGTTATGCGATTAACCAGCTCAGCACCTAGATTCGGGAAATTGCGATCAGAGCTAAAACCGGTCACAGATCGTGCGCTTTCACAAACGTTAAAAATATTAGTGACTCAGAAATGGGTGACTAGAGCCGTTAACGTTGATGCCGCTCCGCCTGAGGTATCGTACTTGCCATGTGGTATTGGCGAAATTTTAATACCGTGTCTGGAGAACAGTTTTAGTTTGTAAGTTACTCTCAATTGATATCCGTAAGGGCGGTGGTACTACAGCAGAGAAAAAAGCAGCCCAGGCTATGAAACTTATCCAATCTGAGAAGAAGTACTACTAACACCAGGGGATGTGGAATAACAAAATTGGACGTTTCACATACGGTTCTCGTCAATCGCGGGCAATGACAGCTCTGGAGACCGACCTATGAATCACCATACTGCAATGCAGCGGTGTACGTTTAGCCATATTCATCCAAATTCAGGTGGTCAGTTGCGCAACCAAACACGTAATTCTCAAATTTCACTGAACCCGAGTTTCGACAAAGCGACGACCTCATCCTTGCTATCGTATCCAACAATTCCTTTCGTTGGGTAGCTTCTGGCAACTGAGGCAACACAGTATAGGATATCTTCTCGTGGGCCGAACGTATTGGAAATACCTACTGTATCGCCGCTCTGATTAGTAGCTAAGCCAGCCACTATTTCGCCGTCGCGTTCGATATAGATCAGTTCAACTGTTTTGTTTTCAAGCAACGTGACATTAAATACCCCATCCCCTTCACCCCAGGCAGCGACCCAGCGATTCAGATCGGATGGGGTCTGTACTGCCTTAAGCTGAAAACCCTGGCATTCCACTTTTGTTAAATATTGATTTGGCAGGCGGCAATACCACTTGGCTTCGAAGGCAAGGGTGAACCCTTTGTCCTCCAATTCAAACTCACCATAGCTATCTTTGATGCCCCAGCCGGGAGATAGACGTGGGTCGATAGTATGTAGTTGATTGTCTATTAGAGCACCGTTGATTAAGGTAACTACGTTAGGGTAGTGGCGCGGCATCGGGTGCTCGCTGAACCAGGCTGATTCACTCCAGTTTGTTGGTACGCCATGCGAGATGGCAATTGTATTGCACCAAGCTGCGTTGTTGAAGACTGCTTCAGTTAACCAGAAATCCTGCATACGAAAAGTCTACCCTGATATTCGATTGACCGCGACACGCAAAAGCCAACGATAAGATTCAATAACTGGAAGCAGGCTGCTAGTGAATTGGAGGCAATCAACTAACGCTAGGATGAATTTGATGGCACTCTCTGAGCCGGACAAGATGTCTGGTTCTACGCCTGTCTATGTGCGGTAGAAGCCCGAGAAGATACCGCTGAGCCAATTAGTGGCGTAAGTGCTTTGGCCAATTGATTACGTTTCAGATAGCGATGGGGCTCGGGTAGGGCGTTAAGTTTTAACAAAGTACGCAGACCCGTTGAAAACGAATTTACGCTTGCTGAGAGGATAAGGATGGCAACGATTAGTTGGGCGGGATCGGTGAAATTACGTTGCATGCTCGAGTAGTGTCACTGCTAAATGAAAACTAGTCAAAAAAGTTGAACACTTCATTCAAATCCATTGCCATAGATACATTGCCGAAAGCTTTGTATAGTTTGATTCAAGTTCTGCCTATGAAGCACCATGTAATTAACATGAATTTGAAACCTTCAGTTTTCATTTGCCTCAGACAGGGGTTGTCTCGGCACAAGAAATGATAAGCATGATGACAGCAGATACGTAAGCGTTCACTTCGAAACGTTTTCATAAGCTTATCATGCGAAAAAGACATTAAAACAATGCTGTTGGACTCCTTTGCCATACTCTCCATACCGCTATTTGTAGCGGTAGAATCATCTGAACTTGATCGTGGCAAATAATCTGTACGGTTTTCCAGCGGTGGTGATTCTGTGTTTATGATCGATATTCATTTAATTTTTCGTTGAACTACACAGACAAAGGAGCAATCGGGGCAAGTGCTGACACAGAATTTAAGGTCCGTTCAAAACGACGATCGGATAGTGATGATAATGAACAATGATCAGTCCGGAATTCCGGACTATACCCGGGGGCTATGAAGTACATGTCTCTTTTAATGGAATGCAGTTACCTAATGGAAATACAAACACATGAAACTTAAACATTTTTTAAAACGGATAGTTAAACATCCTGTCCGGGCAGGTCTTTCTCTTATTCTGCTCAATACTATCGCCAGTGGTATACACGCTCAAGAGTTCCGGCAACCAAGCGTTATAAACGGCTTTTATTCGGTAGAGAAGCACAGGCAGTTGGTACTCAGTGATCCAAATTTAACCATACATATTTATGGTACTGGTAATGTGCATTCCTGGATGATGCAACAAACAGAGGAGATGGCCAGAGGGATCGTCAGCAGCATACGCCAAGAGAATCAAAGAGCGAAGTTCGACAACCACCATATTTTTGTTATTACAGATGACGATCCAGATGTTCCCTTCGCTACAATTCCAGGGCACAAAAATACGGGTAATTCGCGATACACAGTGGTCAATCAAACGCTCATTTGCGCGTCTGCAGTAGACACAATCAGGCCAAATCATGATCCCGTTTGGAGAGGCTGGGACACACCCATTCATGAGTTTGGGCATTCGATTGAGTTCGCACTGGACTTGCTGTCGGCGTCGGACCTGGTATTTGCGGCAAAAACTTTGCAACGAGAATATTTTCCATGGCGAGTGGGTAGTTGGTTCAACGCGGACTTACGCTATTCTGGTGTTCAACCGTCAAGAGAAGCTATGTTCCCCACGGAGAGTTTATATCTTTCCACTGTTTTCGATTCACAAGATCCCTGGCAACCAACCTGTGAAGGTGCTCCTGATCCCTTAGAGCGTCTTATGGCTGAGGCGCCTGATGAGACACCTGATGATACATCTGACCCCAATCGCATAAGTTCTACAAATTGGACACTTGATGCGTCACACAACACAGTTGATACAGCGAATGCCATTGATTCAATCGACGCGACAAGGTGGACGACTCGGCAGACTCAACGCATGGGTCAATGGTTTAGTATCGATATGCAAGAGAACAGGATTGTTTCCCGAATTATACTGACCACACAAGACGACTCTGGAGGTCAAGGCGACCATCCCATCGTATACGAGGTATACGCATCGGACGATCCGTTAAACCCGGGAGCCATGGTGGCAACGGGCGAGGGTGATAGCAGTGGAACAACTGAGATAAATCTGAATCTGAGTGAGCCTGTAAGATTTGTGAAGATCGAGCAGACCGGTTCGAGCGAGAGCAATTGGTGGTCAATTCACCAGATTGATCTTTTCAGCGTGAACGACGAGGCGACCCCAGGGGATGAACAACCCCCGGTAAGTGATCGATGGAATGATCTTTGGGGCTCCGCCGCTCTGCCAGTGGGCACGACCGGAAGCCAAACCATTTTCAGTGGGCAGTTTGGTGGTGTTTCAGCAGAGGAGGTTCGTTTCTGTTTTCAGAACACGGGCGGGCCAATCGAAGTGTTTGAAGCCGAAGTCTTAAGTGGTAACCGCCCACTTTCGCTTGAACTGAATGGGGTACCAACGGGCTGGGCTGGGGTAGACAAGATTGCAGACGGTCTGGTGGCGGGTCAAACTGGCTTTACCAGCCGAGCATCGTACAAGCATCACAATGGAGCGTTTCAATGCATCGACTTTGTCATTCAAGGCGGTGAAAACAGCATCACAGAAGTACTAGTGAATCATGACAATGCTGGCTCTTGGAAAATCGATCAAGTCTACGTTCAATATAGGTAAATTAATCTCCGGTAAGTATGAAGTAGTCTGCGTCTACCACCCCAGTGATGTGAATCGAGTTATTATAACTATTGTTATAAAAATAGTTCTATGCGCGGTTTTTTTTACACCAGCCGCTTGGGGCAACGTGGTTGGTCGCAGATTACTTAATTGTCCAAAGTATTGATGCGATACACCGACCGAATGAGTCCCTTTTTGGGAATACCAGTGTCATCCTCTATCAAATAGCGCTGTTTCTTTGCTGGAATATGGGCGTTTACCCATTGCCACGTCTTGTCTAGAACTCTTTGATCTGACCACGGAGAATCTGCGGTAAAATGGTGCAGTGCCTGATGTTTCGAGCGGGTATTGGCTGGATCAAGTACAGAGCCGCCATGGGTTCAACGCTTTTTCGCCCTTTAATGAGCAATAAGCCCTTCATTTAGACAGGAAAATTCGAATGGCGATTAATATAGCCCAAGTGTTCGCACAACTCAGTCCGGCAATTTTCTAGTGCATTCTGCTTTGATATGGTCGTTTACTTCTTTTCGACACATATCGTTATATAGTCTATTTCCATAACACAACAGGACTAGGATGAGTGCTCTGTTATAAATTGGGTGATGGTATCGATCATCCGATCGAATTCCGGTTCATGTGACATTGGTGTGTGGTTTTTAGTGTCCAGTATGCACAGGTTCGCGTTGGGTAGTCTTGAGGCCATCAATTCAGCTTCACATAAGGGTTGTCTAAAATCGTATCTACTGTGAACGATTAACACGGGATGGTAGATAGTTGGTAGTAATTCAGTGATATCAACATCCGCGATATTGAGAATGATATTCGCTGCTGTTTTTCCATCACATGAGACCTGTTGTAAGTGGTTGAAGGAAGCTATCTGATCATTAGTCGCTGCTGGCCACAACTGTGTCGACATGATTTGTCTGATTGACTGATTGTCTTCTCCCCAACCACTCTCTATAAGCTTTGCCAATGCGTAAACCTGATCTTCTGATATGCCTCTTCGTAAAGCACCTCGAGCGAAGCCCCCTAGAAACACCAGACAACTAACCCGTCCGGGATTGTTAGCTGCATACTTGGCAATGGTTGGTGCTCCACCTGAGATACCCATCAATGCAAAGCGTTCATGGCCTGTTACATTAGCTACTGTGTCCAAATCATGCGCCCATTCATCTAATCCGCCGGGATCTACATGGCGATCTGACCGACCTGTGCCTCTGGCATCGAAGCGAACGTGGTGCAATTGCTTTGAAAGTGCTCTAATTCTTGGTCCGCAAATTTCACACTTCCAATCCCAATCAAGATGACTAAGCCAGTGGGGGGCCCTTAGAACAACCGGACCACTACCACTCGATGCATAGGCGATACCCACACCGTCTGCAGAGCGAGTAAAGCCAGTTTTCTGCTTGAAATCGGGATGCTCTTGGAATGGCACCCCTTCACCAAAATCAAGTTTGGGTGGCGGGAAATGATTTTGGTCGGTCATCGGTACTAATCTGTAACCACGTTTGTACTCGGTTTGGACAACAGTTTTGTCGTCATCCTGGATCGTTTTTCGAATGTCCCGAATACATTGTGAGAGACCCTCGTCGGCAGCCGCTTCATCGGGCCAAATC
>JBGCFI010000070.1:0-3229 GCA_045106855.1 Granulosicoccus sp. | reverse complement strand
AACTATGTGGCCTAATCCGCGTGTACCCTACCAACTGGCTAGCGATCGTGCGCCTTTGACACCACTCAACGGCAAGAGGTTAATAGTGCATCTGGCCATAAATATTGAATACTGGCCATTCGATAGACCAATGCCACGCGGTATCATCCCTGCTCCACACGGCGCCCAACCACCACCGCCTGATATCCCCAACTATAGTTGGGTGGAATACGGTATGCGTTCAGGGATGCCTAGACTTTTGAAAATGCTCGCTGATCGTAAACTTACGGCCTCAGCGTTCATTAACGCACAAGTCGCCGATGTTTATCCCAGCTTAGTCGAAGCCGTGATAGAACACGGTGCAGAACTAGTAGGCCATGGCTGGTTTCAGCAATCACTGAAACAAGCCGATGACGAGCGGGCGGTTATTAGACAAAGCTTGGATAGATTGGAGAAGGTTAATGGTGTACGTCCACGTGCATGGCTCGGCCCAGGGCTTGGTGAGACCGAACATACAGTCGATATCCTAAAGCAAGAAGGTATTGAATTTTTGCATGACTGGGCATTGGACGATTTACCTGTATGGATGCGTACTACCGGTGGCCCAATGGTTGGCCTACCTTACACATTTGAACTAAACGATGTGCCCATCTATGCCGTACAAAACTGCTCCAGCGATGAAATACTAAAGCGCGTAAAAGCCACATTAGCTGTATTTGAACAAGAATTGAAAAGTCAGACACGCATTATTACCTTTGGCTTGCATCCCCACATTATTGGCGTGCCGCATATTGCCCACTACTTTGAGCAAGCACTGGATCTGCTTGTTAATCGTAACGACACGGTGTTCGTAACGTCCAGCATCATGGGGGACTGGTTTGTTGAGGCCGATGGTACAGCAGGTGCCAATCTAGCTACCTACAATGACGGGCCACCTTCAGAAAAGGTTGCAATGGATATACGCAATGGATAAGCCAGCCGACAACACGGCGCTAAGTAAACTGCGCGTGCTTGATCTAACACGAGTACGAGCTGGCCCCACCTGTTGTCGGGTTCTCGCTGACTTTGGTGCTGACGTTATCAAGATAGAAGCGCCCCCCGGTGTAGACCCAAATGAAGGCATGAGCGGCGATAGACACGGCTACGATATGCTAAACCTGCACCGCAACAAACGTTCGCTCACACTCAACCTAAAAAAGCCAGAGGGCCTTGAGCTGTTCAAAAACATGGTAGATAGCGCTGATGTCGTGGTAGAAAATTTTCGCCCCGATGTTAAAAACAGGTTAGGTATTGATTACGATTCGCTTGCTGCTGTTAACCCACGCATCATACTGGCCTCCGTATCCGGTTTTGGTCAGGATGGTCCATACGAAAAGCGCGCAGGCTTTGATCAGATAGCGCAGGGTATGGGCGGGCTAATGGGGGTAACGGGCGATCCCGCCGACGGACCCATGCGTGCCGGTGCAGCAGTTGCTGATTCTACAGCTGGTTTATACGCGGCCGTCGGGATACTGATTGCACTGCAGGAACGACAACAATCCGGAAAAGGGCAATGGTTGCATACCTCGTTATTAGAGGCGCAAATCGCTTTAATGGATTTTCAGGCAGCGCGCTATTTAGTCGACAAGGATGTGCCCGGGCAATCTGGCAATAACCACCCCTACTCCACGCCCTGTGGAGTTGCAAAAACCGCTGATGGATATATTAACGTTGCGACCGCAGGAGACCAACAGTGGGCGAACCTGTGCAAGGCATTGCAACATGAGGAATGGATCGAGCAAGCTGAATACCTCAGTGGCGCTGATCGCTTGAAGCATCGCAATCAGTTATGGGAATTGCTCAACGCTGAATTTTGCAAAAAGAGTTCGAGTTATTGGGTAGAGAAACTAGAACAATTTGGTGTGCCCGCTGGGCCTATCTATACCATGGATGAAGTGTTCGATGATCCGCAAGTTAAACATCTGAACATGGCTCCCACTGTTAACCACCACGTACGAGGGGAAATTAGTGTCGTTGGACAGCCGTTAAACTTCTCGCGGACACCGTCGAGAATGATTTGCGCCTCCCCTGACGCAGGAGAGCACACAGATGAAATACTCACAGAGCTACACTATTCAAGTAACGAAATTACCGAACTAAAAAATAAGGGAATTGTTTAAGCACACATGACTTATGAACTTGACCACATAGATATTCGTGATGCGGTAACACGACTTTGCGAAGACTTCCCGGGAGACTACTGGCGCCAATGTGATCGTGACCTGGCTTATCCGACTGACTTTGTACAGGCACTCACCGAGGCTGGGTACCTTGGTGCTTTGATCCCTGAAGAGTTTGGGGGCCTGAGCTTGCCTCTATCGGCTGGCGCCGCAATACTAGAAGAAATTCATCGCGCTGGCTGCAACGCAGCGGCGTGCCATGCGCAGATGTACACCATGGGCACCGTCCTGCGACACGGTAGCGAAGCGCAGAAGGCGAAATACCTGCCCAGTGTAGCTGATGGTAGTTTACGACTACAGGCATTCGGCGTAACAGAACCCTCATCAGGCACCGACACGACGTCATTGCGTACCACAGCGAAACGTGACGGCGATGACTACATTGTTAATGGTCAAAAGATCTGGACGTCACGTGCCGAACATTCCGACCTGTTATTGCTATTGGCCCGCACAACACCACGCGATAAGGTGCAGAAAAAAACAGATGGGCTCTCGGTGTTTCTAGTGGACATGCGAACGGTGCTAGATAAATCGCTGACCATCCGTCCGATTCGCACCATGATGAACCACGCCACCACTGAACTCTTTTTTGACGATATGAGAATTCCGGCAGATGCGCTAATTGGTGAAGAAGGTAAAGGCTTTCGTTATATTCTGTCTGGCATGAACGCGGAGCGAATCCTTATCGCATCCGAATGCATCGGCGATGCAAAATGGTTTATTAACAAAGCATCAAACTATGCAAGCGAGCGCAGTATATTTGACCGACCAATCGGTCAAAACCAAGGTATCCAATTTCCACTTTCACGCGCATATAGCCAAATGCGCGCAGCGGAATTGATGCTTAAAGAAGCTATCCGACTATATGAGTCGGGCGAAAACCCGGGGGAGGAAGCTAACCTATCAAAACTTCTTGCAGCAGATGCATCCTGGGCGTCTGCTGAAGCTTGCGTACAAACGTTTGGTGGTTTCGGCTTTGCTGAAGAATACGATGTTGAGCGTAAGTTTCGAGAAGCGAGGCTGTATCAAGT